>DATGZN010000115.1:0-106565 GCA_035297145.1 Bryobacteraceae bacterium | reverse complement strand
CGCGCTACCGCCTTGGGCCAACTGCAAGAGCGCGACGGCCCGCAGGACGACCCGCACCTGCTGCACACCGCCGCTCAACAGTTTCCTCAACGCCTTCTGGTCCTTGCTTGTGACTTCGATACGCAGGGCTGGACGGGCCATGGCTCCTTCTTATTCAACTGACCGTAAGTTCAAGGCGACAAGGAACAGCAGTCCCCGGCAGCTTTCGCAGGTTTCCTAACCTCTGGTCTGCTTGACGAGATAGGGGAGGCTCTGTCAACTGACCGGTCGGCCTGAATCGCCAGCAGAACTTGCCTCTCGGTGTCGGGAGAGAGCATGCCGCGCCATATCCTCCTGACGGTGCCATTCGAGTCAACTAACAACACCGTCGGCGTGCCCCGAACACCGATTCCCGGAAGATCGATCTCGGAGAGGGTTTGAAGGTTATTCATAGACGCCGGTATTTCGCCCGTGACCTGCTGAAGCTTTTCCCCGAACACGGCGACGAGATGAGCAGCTGTGGCCCCCCTCCTCTCCATTTGTTCAAGCCGGTCATAAAAAGCCATGCTGGCTCTGCAGTATGGACATCCGACACGCAGTGCCAGCACAAGGCTCGCCGGGTGCGCGCGCCAGGAATACCCAGCCAGCGGCGGCAGATTGCTGCCTTCCACAATCTTGGCAACCGCTGGGCCATCGATTTGGTCAGCCATTTGTCGGCAGTGCCGTAATCTTCCATCAGGAAATAATCGCAGCCGATCACCTTCAGTTCGAGCGCGCCCGGCGCGCGATACCGTCCGCCCGCCATATATTCCTCGATCGACTCTTTTGGTTTTTGTTCTTTGAACAGGACGTAGGCCAGCAGGTAGTGTGCGTCCGCGGAATCCCCATTCGCGTCCAAATACCGGCGCACAGTGCTCTCGGCGTCGCTCAATTTCCCCTGATCCAGGAGAGCCTACGCCTCTTTGAGCGGGAGAGGCGCCGGAGCCGCTGGCAGCAACAAGGCCCCAAGAAAGACAACCGCCAACATCTACTAGAGTGTAGAACAGGGCCGTAGGGGTCGGGCACTGCCCGGCCCTGTTCACAGGCTAGAAACTAATTTGGAACTGCGCCTGCCCTTGGCGTTGCGTGTTGCCCTGGCTATTGATGGCCTTGCCGAAATTCGGATCAGCGAGCAGATAGAATGATCCCGGAAAACTCCCAAACACCACGCGGTTGAGCAGGTCGAAATACGAGAAGCGCAACTCCGCCCGAATTCTTCCTTCGGTACCTAGCGAGAACCTCTTGGAGAGAGAAACGTTCTCGTTCAAGTTCCAGGGAGCCCGGAGCGGAAGCACACGGGGTTCGGTTCCCAGCGTCCAAACGCCGGGTGCGGTAAATGCCGCTGAGTTGAGCACGGGCATATTCTGGTAAACGTTGCTCCAAGAGAACTGCTGCTGAACTCCTGGGACGATATTCACGCGGTTGCACGGCGCGCAGCCATTGCCAAGTGGATCGCCCGGCGCGACGACCGTGCCTCCAGTGCCACTGAATTGACTGCCGCTCCATAGCGGAGATCCAGTGGCATATTGAAGCAACGGGCTAATTTGCCAACCGCCGAGAATGTTGGACACCATGCCCTGGTTTCCCAAAAACTGCTTGCCTTTGCCGATCGGCAGTTCGTAGGTCGCGGCAATGTTAATCGCATTGGTCTGGTCGTTGTTGTCTATAGTCCATTCGGACTTCTGGTTGTTCTTGTTGTAATCTGTGGCCGCGAACGAAGTGAAACCAGAATTAGTGTTCGACATCATCTTCGATAAGTTGTACGAGACCAGGAAACTTAGCCCGGTCGTGTAGCGCTTTTCTACTTGCACTTGTAATGCGTTGTAGAGCGAAGACCCGGTGTCATCGAAATTGTTGAAGATGCTGGAGTACTGCGGGTAGGGCATGAGCGCCTGCAACACGGTAGCGCTGCTTCCGAACTGATTGACGAAATTTGCATACGGAGCGTTCACGCCCGCCGCAACCGCCGCCGCACTGGTAACTGGCAATCCCAGTGTACTGCCCAGCGTTAGATACTTCTGATCGAGCTGATTGATCGGATTCAACGCGGCCGGCAAGCGATTTCCACGGTTCCCCACGTACGCCGCCGAAACGAACATGTTGTATGGCAGTTCGCGTTGAATTCCGAGGTTCCATGCAAGCACGTACGGCGCGATCCCATCCTGGCTGAGGTTAAAGGCATTCACGCCGGCCCCCGTACCTAGAGTTGGGCTGAACGGAACGGCGCCGGGAAGTGGAATTATGTTGCTGTCCCAAGATCCGAATCCAGGTGTAGTACTTCCCGTGGAGTTGCGCTGGAAAGAACCATCCAGCAGGTTCCCGTAATTGACGGCAACCTTGTGCGTCCCGTACTCGTAGGCGCCGCCGTCCAGATAATTCTGCGCAAAGCCTCCCTGGATCACCGTTTTGTTGTTCAGCCCGTACGAGAAACCAACTCGCGGGCTGAAGTGGTTCCAGTGAATGGCCGCCCTGTTCACACCAGCGCATCCGGCGCAGCTCCCCAGCTTCGTCACTGCACCAGGCAGATTGTCGGCGGCAGCGTTCGGTACTTTGGAGTCAAAATAAACAACCAGGTTGTTCAATTCAGTGAACGGCACCATCACGTCCCACCGGACGCCGACGTTGATCGTCAGATTTGGCCGGATCTTGATGTCGTCCTGAATGTAGGGTGAGAAGTCGAAATTGCGCAGCCGTAGTTCGTTCGTCCCATATCGGTTTGCGCTGTCCACGCTACCTAAGAGGAAGCTAGCGAACGCGTTTCCTGTAGTGCCGATGTTGTTGGGGTCTGCCGTCTCCGCGTTGCTAAAATTGAAGCTGCCCGCGCATCGCTGGCACTCGTTATCGTCCTGGTAAGTACGCCGCATCTCCCAGCCGATATTGAACTGATGCTTTCCCTTGATCCACAAGTAGTTGTTCTCGATCACCCAACCCAGCTTCCTGTTGACCGATTCAATCCAGGGAGACCCAAAGTCGGTTGGCGCCAGAGGACCATTGAAGTGGATGTCCGAAAGTTGCGGCGCACCAGGCGCGGCTGCAAAGTTTTCGCCCTTGTTGATACTGATTTGATTGTTCAATTCCCCCAGCCAACTCGCTCCCGCGGTCATGACAAGGTGTGGAGTGAGGGAGTTCGCGTAGTTCAGGATGAACACGGTGCCCAAATCGGGTTGGGTGGTGGAACTCCCTAAAGGACCTTTCAGGTGTGAACTGGTTTCCGTACCGGTGGAGGTCCACGGATCACGCCATTCGCTCCAGTGGATCGATTGCTTGTCATTAATCACGTGGTCGATGTTGAAGCCCCATGGGGTTTGCCGCGTGGGAGTAACGCCGATATTTGATTGGAAATTTTGTGAATACCCAGGACCCGTGGGATCTGGCATCAATGGAATCAAACTGGCCGATAGCGGGCTGAACCGGTTCTGCGGAATTGAGTCGTTAGGAAATGGCTTTCCAGTTGTGGGGTCGAAGATCGTTAGGCCCGTGGCGCTGAAATTCCCTTGCTTCTCTGCAGCCGTTGGCAGGGACATGAAGGTGAGATCGGGCGTATTCCGGCGATACCACTCCACGTTGAAATGGAAGAAAGTCCGGTTCTTGCCGTTGTACAGTCGGGGAATCAGGACCGGCCCGCCGATCGTGAATCCATAGTTGTTCTCTCGATCGACTGGCACCGTGGAATTGTAGGCGCCACGCGCGTCAAACATGCTGTTGCGGAGGATCTCGAAAACATCGCCATGGAAGTCGTTGGTTCCAGAGGCGGTGTTATAGGTGACCACGCCTTGCGCCAATCCGTATTGCGCCGAAAATGAGGATCGCAACACATTGAATTCATTCACCTGCTCGAACGGCGGGTTCCAAATCGTCTGAAAGCCCTGCGTTTCCGATTGCGCCATCGGTATGCCGTTGAAAACAACCTCGCTCTCGAAATCCACACCGCCGTTAATTCGCTTGCTGAACGTTCCGCCGGTGACACCAGGCGCCAAAAAGACAAACGCGTCAATCTGGCGGCCGCGCCCGTCGCCCGCGTCCAGCTCAACCGGAAGGTTTTGCACCACTTTGTTCTCGATCGTCGTTCCTAGTTCCGGCTGTGTGGTGTTCAAAGTGATGACATTTTCAACAACTTCAACGCTCTGCGTCACATTGCCGGTTTGCAGAGCCACATCCACGCCGGATTGACGTGCTACCTCGACCAGCACGCCCGTATGTACGGCGGTCTGAAAGCCGGAGATTTCCACCTGAACGGTGTAATTTCCCGGAATTAAGTCGGTTAGCGTGTAAGTTCCGGACGAACTGGTTGTCGTGTGGCTGGCAACCTGTGTTGCCGTATTGGTAACGGTCACTTTTGCGTTCGGCACCACAGCGCCGGTTGCGTCAGTAACGGTTCCCGTGATTCCGCTGAGCGTTTGAGCGTACAACCCAGCCGATACGGCCAACATCAGCAGGCAGACTGCGAAGAATTTCCTCATGGTTTGTTCGAACTCCCTATCAACTCGGATTCGGATCGAAAACTAGTACCTATCATCTAGCGCCAATAGCACAGATCTAGTAGTGAAGAAACTGTGAAATCCTAGTGAAATCTTTTGTGCCCAGAGAGATATGGGAGTGTGTAACGTGTGTTTCTGTACATTGCAGTTGGAGTATAATCAACTCCATGCTTCAGGGAGGTGACGGGGCCCTGGCGGGTGGTTCCCCTTCCGGAATGAGACTGGGTTGGGTCTCTACTCCAATTGAGGGAAATAGCGCCGGGCCAGCAGCAGGGGTGTCAGCGGGCAAATCACCGCAGCGTATTTACCGTTGCGAGGATGTCGACATTGATGGCCTGCTCGGCTGTGTGAAGCGCGATGGCCAGGAACAATATCTCCGTCAACAGTGCTTCCACGTATTGGCATACCTGGTAGAGCGGCGCGATCGCATCGTCGGAAAAGAGGAGCTCATTGAAAACTTCTGGCGCGATACGGCCGTCACGGACAATGCGGTAGTTCAATGCATTGCGGAGATTCGAAGGGCTTTAGGTGACGACCCGCGCGGTCCACGATTCATCAAGACCATTCCCAAAGTTGGCTATCGTTTTATCGCTGCGGTGACCGAGGAGCTGCCGGTCGCGGAGCTGGAAGCAACCACCAGTGCTCCGGCGCCTAAGGAGACTGCCGGCGGCAGAGCCTCGCGATGGTTGAGGTGGATGCTGCTCGCTCTGGGGATTTCAGCCGCGCTGGCCGTCACGGTCTGGACACTCGCCCGACGCTTCGGGAATGATCGCGCGCCGCACGGTTTGCAGACGTCGAGGAAAACGCTGGCGGTTATGTATTTTGACAACCAGAGCGCCCGGCCGGAATTGAACTGGCTGAGCGAGGGTCTGGCGGACATGTTCATCACCGACATGGCGCATTTTGATCGCCTTTCGGTACTGAGCCGGCAACAGCTCCACTTGTTACTCGAGCGCACGACCCGCAAGCATCCCAACGAGATTCACTTTGACGAAGCCATCGAGATCGCGCGCAAGAGCCATGCCGACGAAGTGCTGCTCGGCAGTTTCATGACGCTGGGAGATAAGCTCCTGATCAACACACGGTTGTTCGACACTGGCAACGGACAACTGATGGCAGCGGATCAGTTCGTGGTGGACCAGCCCGCAGACATCGTGACCCAGGTTGACCTGCAAGCGCCCAAGCTCGCCGCGCGCCTGGGAGCGGCGCCTAACGACGCCAGCCAGAAAGCCGGATTGGCCGATGTAATGACGAAGAACATCGAAGCCTATCGGTACTATTCGCTCGGGGTCAGCAAGGCGCAAGCGTTTCAGAACGCCGAGGCCATGGCCCTGCTACGAAAGGCTATTCAATTGGATCCGCAGTTCGCGATGGCATATGCCCGAATTGGATACGCTTATTCGGTAACGGATTTTTTGCCCGATAAAGGCAAACCTTTCCTCAAAAAAGCCATCCAGTTATCCGACCATTTGACGGCAAAGGATCGGCTCTCCGTGATGGCATGGGATGCGATCGCCCGGCAGGAATATTCCGAAGCCATACAGATCCTGGAGAAAATTGTCGACCGATATCCTCTTGAAACCGAGGCATATACGCGCTTGGCGCGGCTTCTCTACTCCGAGGAGCGACCGGAAGAAACAATCGCGGTGGTCCGCCGCGGTCTGGCTGTGGATCCGGACTACGGCGACCTGTACAACGTGCTAGGCGTCTGTTTCCTGGGGCTGGGACGGTATGACGAAGCCATCGCGGCGCACGAGCGCTACGTGCAACTCGCACCCAACGAACCGAACGCTCACGACAGTCTGGGCATGTCATTTCAGCAGTCCGGAAAATACGAGAGAGCCATGGCCGAGTACAACGCCGCGCTGGCTCTGGACCCGGAATTCGAGCCAGCAATCATTCATTTAGGCGACGTTTACTTCCAGCAGGGACGCTATCGAGAAGCGGTTGCTCAGTACCAGCGCTACGTCCAAGTGACCAGGTCCGACACGGCGAAAGCGATCGGCTACGGCAGCATAGCCAAGGTCTACGCCAGCCAGCATGATTACGGCCGGGCGGAACAGGCCGCGCGCAACGAGCTCAAGTTGGAGCGGGGAGCTGTGTGGAATTCGCTGCTCATTGCCATGGAGCGCGGGGAAACGGCAAACGCGGCCGCGCTCAAGGCAAGTCTGGTTCGCAATGTGCCGTATCCGGGGCGAGGGTCCAGAAGCGAACTGCGGAGCTACGACTATTACCTGGGCGTGCTCGCACTTCGGGACCAGCAATCCGAACAGGCCATTGCGCATTTCAAGCAGGTGCTGCATCATTTGCCGCCGAGCTCGGGGATCGATCTTTACGAGGATTGTCTGGCCAACGCCTACCTCCAATTGTCCCGCGTGGATGAAGCCATCCTCGAGTACCAGCGGATTCTGCGCCGCAATCCGAATTACCCTCTAGCGCAATATCACCTGGCGCAGGCTTACGAGCGAAAAGGCAAAGCGCAGGAAGCTCGCTCCGCCTACGAGCAGTTTCTGCAGAATTGGAAGAGCGCGGACGCGGGTATTCCCGAAGTCCGCCAGGCGAAACGAGAGCTTACGGCGTTGGCGGGGAAGCCAAGCTAGAGATTCTCGACCCGGAGAAACACGATGGCCGCGCCGTCGTGTGACAGCGCCGGATCCGCGTATGTTGCCTTCGAGCCCTCGGTAAGACTGATCGGTTCTTGACTCTGCTTCCTTATCGTTAAGTTATGTCCGGTGGAGTTTACAGACACGAGAGTGCCCTGAAAGTTCAGCCATCCTCCAGCCAGCGCCCCTCTTATGTAGTCTTCGTCGCCTGTGTCCGAATCCAAAATATCGAAGGTTCCGTCCCAGGGAGAGAACAAACCGACCGACCGTTGTGTCACCACTACAACTCTAGGGTTGTTGGCCGCGCCCAGTTCGAATCCAACCAAGCGGAGCAGATCCGGCGGTGCAGAAGCGGCTCCGGTGGTCGAATGATCGTTCAGCGAAACCCAGACCAAATTCTGACCCCGGATGGCGAGAACCTTTTGGTCATCCGGCGTGAAGACGGGAGACCGATACCCTCCATCGAAAGTCAGTTTTTCTTGAGTCTTGTTCCTGCCGTCGGCTGACACTATCCAGACGTCCGCGGCCATGGGCTGACCCACACCCTTCAGACCGCGCGGTGTGGCCGAGATCCCGGTCAGCCGCAGGATCCGCGTGATGAGGGGTTCCGTCTTGGGTGGTTGCTTCTTCGGCTGTTCTTTCTTGGCTTGAAAAGCGCGGGCGCCCGACGCGCAGAGGGCCGCCAAAAACAGACGCCGGTTTGTCATTTGGGCACCCGGAATAGAGCGAACGAAGGGAGGTTAGGGGCAGGACTGACGATTGCGTGTTGGTTGCCGCCAGTGAGTTCTTGCACGCGCTGCCCGATCCACGCACCTAACTCCTGCCACTGAACCACCCCGACATGATTGTGATCAGCCTTACCTTGCAGACCTTCCAGTAGCGCCAAAGTGAAAGCTCCATGTCCCCATTCTTTGCGCTCCGCCGATTCCTCCTGGTCAGTCGAAGCGGCGAATGTGACCACGCCGTAGTACTGATTCTGCAAGTCCTTGATGATTTGCGAAAAGGTCTTGTCGTTCCGTCGCTTCTCGCCGGTCACGGCCGCCGCACGACATGTATCGACGAAGAGTACGACCTTGCTCCTGGCGGAATTGAGCCGATCCATAATCACGTTCCAGGATACGTCGTCGGCCTCCGGATCCCCGTGGAGATCGTGCTCGCGAGAGAAGAAATAGTAATTCTCGCCCAACAGTCCGCCATGGCCTGAAAGGAACAGGATCCGTATGTCGTTCTGCGTGCCTTCGTGGCTCAACCATGTAAGCCCCTCCAGAATCTCCAACCGATTCGCTCGCGTCTCCGGAATCAAACGAGTCTTCACTTCCCGAAACAGATCCTTGGCGAGGGTCTTCTGGCTCTCGAAGACCTGTTGCATTGCCAAGGCATCAGCATGGCCGAAGCCCAGGTTCCAGGCGGGCTTTTCGTAGTGAGAAATTCCGATAGCGAGCATGATGAGAGCCGGCTTATTGCGATCCGGTGCACCCGATTCGTAGCGAACTCTTCGCGTCTCAGGATCGGACATGGCCTTCTCGTTGGCGGCGATTACGGAAATGACGTTCTGGCCTTCCGCCAGTTGCACCACAGCCTCAACCCTGCGGCGGCGCGGATCACCCTTGGATAAACCGCTCGAGTTGTTGGCCTGGACGCCGTTCAGGAGAATCTTTACATCGGTGATGGGCAAGGTGTTCGAAAGTGCTTCGGCCTTCACCGTCAATTCCGGCTCACGGACCGTGCTGTCCTGCTCCGGCGCGGAGATCGAAATCATGGGCGGAAGGCTGGCAGCTACGCTCGCGGGGCCAGCCAGAGCCTCGTTGGGACGCTCAGGGACACTTTTGAGAGCCGCCCGGATGTCATGGGTTCTGAGATATTCCGCAATGAGAGCAGGCCGGTAGAATTGCTTTTGAAACTGCGTTGCGGAATAGAACTCGGCCGGTTGATCCACACCCCGGTTCAACTGCCAACCGATGTATTTATCTCCGTTAACGCTGGAAGTGTAGTAGCCCTCGGGTGTCCAGGCAACCCACTCCTGATCTTCGCCTACGAATACCGATAGCAGGTTTCGCCCTGACGGGATGTCCCACAAGCGGACCGTCTGATCGTCAGAGCCAGATACCAGTGTGCGCCCATCCAGCGACACGGCCACCGCCCAGACATCGGATGTGTGCCCCACGAGTTGCGCGAGAATCTTACCGGAATCGGTCGAGTACAGCGTAAGAAAGCCATATGCGCCGCCGCTTGCGAAATACTTACCTTCTGGCGTAAACGAGTAGCACGTATGCCACTGGCCGGACGTGGAGTCCCGTTCGATACTGTGGATCGCGGCTTGGCCCTTGGTGATCTCGAGAATGGCACGGGGCCAGACTTTTCCTGGCTTGGTCTGGAACTGGAGGTTTCCTACCCGATCTAGCGCGCGAATGAAGTTTACCCCGGATGGCGGCGGCCCTCCCAGGCTTACAGGCAATTCTCCAGACGCGTGAAGCAGGAGGGATTGCTCCAAGGGCCCCCGATCGTTGGGCCCGTTGTAATTGGAGATGTTGCCAAACGCGATCGATTGCCCGTCCTTGGCAAAAGCGACCGACCTGACGGGCTGCCCGGCGCCACGCAACTCGCGCTGAACTTTGCCCGACGCGATGTCCCACAAGAGAATCGCATTACGATCGCCGCCTCCGGTAGCGGCGGTCCGGGCATCAGGGGAAATGGCGGTTGCCAGTACGATATTGTCGTGCTTCGTGAAACGGGTCACAGGTTTCCCAGTTGGGAAATCGTATGCCGTGCACGTGTAGGGGTGGCTGACGGCGCCGGCGAGTAGCCGCGTACCGTCCGGACTGAACGACAGACCCTGAATCTGTGTCTCCGCCTTGGCGAATTCTCGTATGAATTCGCCAGTACGTCCGTTCCACAGGCGGATTGACTTGTCGTACCCTCCGGACACAATGTATTGGCCGTCTGGAGAAAACAGGACCGACTTGACCTCTGCCTGGTGACCTGTCATGCTACGGACCAAACGACCTGTAGCCGTTTCCCAGAGCCCCAACGTACGATCATCACTTCCTGCCACCAGTAGCTTTCCATCCGGCGAGAAGGCCACTGCGTATACCGCACCTTCGAAAGCGGGTTTCAGTTGTCGTGAAGTCTTGGTTTCGACATCCCCTACGCGTACCGTATTATCGAAGCTTCCCGACGCGAGATGACGATTGTCGGGCGAGAATGCCAAGCTTTCGATTACGTTCCCATGCCCCGTCAGAAGAGCAAGCACACGGCCAGATTGAAAATCGTGGATCCGAATTGTGCCGGTGTTGGCCGCCAGCCAACCCCCCACAGCGAGGTAGCGATTGTCCGGCGAGAGCGCCACCGCGTAGATTTTGCCCTCGCTGCCATCGCCGATCTGGCCGCGCAGCACCCGCGCAACGCGCCCAGTGGTCACGTCCCAGACGCGCACTGTTTTGTCGTCGCCAGCGGAGACGAGATACTTGCCGTCTCGGGTGAACATTACAGACTTAATGGTTGCCGTGTGCCCGCCGCTTTCGATGACCAGTCGTGGGTCTTCGGCATGTGCGGCGACCACCAGCAGGAATGCCACGGAGAGAAGCCTGGTCATTGGTCTGCCTCAAACAGCACGCTGAGAATTCGATCGTAGCCCACGATCTCGGTCTTCTTGATTTCTTTCTTGTCGATGGTGATCAGTGTCCGCCTTTGTTCGGGAGCAGACTTGAGATCGGCGGACGCGGCCAGAAAGACAACACCCTCTTTGCCTTCCCAGATCCTCCACGCCTTTCGTCCCGGCGGCAACGGATCCTTGCCGTCCAGGCTCGTGACTTGCGGCGCCTCCTTGTTTGCGATCAGCACGCCGAAGGTCACGGGCATGAAGAGGAACTGGATGACGACCAGAGCCGCAACCAGCACGGTGCCGAGACTCCATCTTGCACCTTCGCGCTGCCTGGCCAGCCACCATAGACCGAGGGTGGCGAGACATGCGCCCAGCAACAGCGCGAAATAGATCTGCTGGGAACTCCCGTCCGAGTCGAGCAGAATCCAGTGCGCCATCCACCACGGGTCTGGCAGAGTCCTGGCCAGCAGAAGATTCGAAAAGTTGAAGCACTGCCGAACGACAAACTGAATCCACAGCGTGGAGAAGATTACTGCAACCAACAGGAGCTGATTTGGCCGGTCAGCGAGCTTCTGGAAGGTGCTCCACCAAGTCCGGCGCAGCGCGAACAGAAAGAGCGCGGGAACCGAGGCGAGCAGAATCATCGTGGGAATCGTGGCCACCAGATAAACGAGGAACTGCGCACCGGCGAACAAGTATCGCTCGTCGAGTACCGCCAGATCTGTGCTGATACCAAAGGCAGTGAGGTGAAATCGGAGCGTGAGGTAGCCGAAGAAGTAGAGAATAAAGGTGCCGAGCGCGGAAAATACGGCCAATTTCCCGCTCAGCTCCTTTTTCTTCTCAGCGGATTCGCCGAGCTTCCCGGAAATCTCATCCAATCGTTCGCCAATGGTACTTAGATCCGCCAACGACATAGTCATTCTGGTCCGATATTAGTGAGATTATAGACTAGACCTAGCGTACTGGTGGTGAAATCAAATCAGCATCGCCGCTCGCTATTCGGACGGCGCTTTCGTTTTGACGCGGCCATCGCATCACTGTTCCGGTTGGCGCACGTCTCGATTGTCGCCGGTTAAGATCTTTCGCGGGCCGCAGAGAGCAGCCGTCAACTGTTCCGTGCGAGCGAGATTAGCCGCCCGGGTGGGCGCTGCCCAATGGGAACAGGAACCTGTGGCTCCAGCGGTATCATCGTTCACCAGGAGTGGATTTGAGTATGGAAGTGACACGACGGGTTTTCTCCGCGGCGGCTGTCGCCACCGCATTTGCTCCGATTGGGAGAGCCAGATCTCTGGAGCCGCTGTCTCCCGGAATCAAGATTTCGATGCAGGTCGACGAAAGCGTCAGCGATCAGGATCTGATCTGGATAGAGCAGGTGGGAGTGGACTACTTGAACGTTCAGACCGGAAAAGGACGCGCTACCCTGAGAATTTTCTCGCGATCAAGAAGCGCGCCGAAGCGGCCGGCTTAACGGTCTGGAACATATCCAACGATGACAACCGCAACATCGAGGAGATCACGCTCAACCTTCCCGGCCGCGACCAGAAAATCGAGTGGCTAAAACAGTATATTCGGGACACAGGCAAAGCTGGCATCGGCTACATCACATACGCGCATATGGCGAATGGCATTTGGTCGAGCCCGCCAGAAACCACACGCGGCGGCGGCAAGTCGCGGTCTTTTCACTTGGCCACCGCGAAGGGCTTTTGGAACGGCAAGGTCTACGAGGGGCCGCTCACGCATGGACGCAAGTATTCGAAAGAGGAACTCTGGGACAACTACACATACTTCATCCGGCAGATTGCCCCGGTTGCCGAGCAAGCAGGAGTGCGTATCGGAATCCATCCTGATGATCCTCCGGTTCCCGAGTTGGGTGGCATCCCGCGGCACATCTTCGGGACGTTCGACGGATATATGCGGGCTCTAGAAATTGCCGACTCGCCAAATATTGGAGTCTGCCTGTGCTGCGGAACGTGGATGGAGGGCGGAAAGGCCACTGGCAAGAATGTTTTCGAAGCAGCGCGAGCCTTCGCGAAAATGGGCAAACTCTGGAAAATCCATTTCCGCAACGTGACCGCTCCCATTCCCGACTTCGTCGAAACGTACATCGATAATGGTTACACCGACATGTGGAAGGTGATGAAGACGCTCGTGGATGTGGATTTCCGGGGCAACCTCATCGCCGATCACGTACCCACGATGGCGGGTGGCCGCCAATCTGCCTGGTCGTACAGCATGGGTTACATCCGCGCGCTCTACAACTCCGCGCGGGAGGAGAAAGCCAGCTGATGCAGGGAAACGGTCGCTGAGGGCCTCGAATCCGGCGGACGCACTATCGCTTTAAATCCGAGGTGAGTCCGATTGTCCTTGCGCGTCTCCACAGTCCACTTGATCACGCGGACGTTCCTCTACTTACACGGATTGTCACCTATAATAGTCCGCAATGTTGTTCCCCTACAACGCGCAACTCACTGCCGCTGTCCAAACCACGGTGCAGTCAATTCCAGGGGTGCTGCAGGTCCTGCAAACGATAGACGCGACGTGCGTAGACGGCGATGGCCTGAAATGGTTCAACTGGCTCTACCTAACCGTGACCCAGGCCGTGGAAAATCGCGTCGCCACCGGGGGGTTCAATGACTCTCCGTGGCTGGCGGAACTCGATGTGCAGTTTGCGGCCCTGTACTTCAGTGCGCTTCGCGCCGCGCTTACCGGCGCGCCGTGCCCCGGCAGTTGGGAAGCCATGTTTTCGCGTCGTGACGAGACCGAAATAGCCCGCATTCAGTTCGCACTGGCCGGCATGAACGCCCACATCAACCACGACCTGCCACTTGCCATCGTCGCCACGTGCAAGGACAGGAACACCGTGCCGCGACACGGGACACCGCAGTACAACGATTACACCGCGCTCAATGCTACGCTGGACGGCCTCATAGAGACGGCCAAGAAGACCCTCAACGTTCGGCTGCTTGGCGGTCCGCTTCCTGTCGTCTCGCACCTCGAAGATCTCATCGCGGCATGGAACCTCGCGGACTTCCGCGAAGGGGCGTGGAGACATGCAGAAAGCATCTGGCAGGATTCCGCGCTTGCAGTGGATATTCTCGAGGGCACGATAGAGAAAGTCACCGCATTCGCCAGCGAAGCCCTCCTGGTACCAGTGCCCTGAGTTTTTCGCGCGAGCCTGCGAGCCTCATGGATCCCGGATAATGCAGCATGCAATGGCAGACTATTGAGGACGCGAAGGCCAAGGATCGGGTCGAGGACTGACCGGCAGGTACGGACGGTGAGTTGAAGATTGGGATTGTCCTGTCGGATCGTCCAGCGACGGGCTATCGGAATCGCGAGTCAACCCGCGACGTTGTACTCGATGGCCGTCACTTCGAAACGGGCATAGGCGAACTCCACGCCGTTCAGTACCCATGCCACCTCGACGTGTCCGGGTACGCGCTGAATTCCGGTTTTGCCCCGAACGGCCTGCTGGCTCTCGACGTTAACTTGTCGGGTCCGCAAATGAACGACGCATACAACAAGAAATTCTTCGCGGATGCCCTCGATCGCGTGCGTGTGATTCCGGGTGTGCGCTCCGCCGACGCCGTCAGGTGTCCTCCTCTCGAAGGCGCATGCATGGGCTGGACGACACCCTACTCCGCCGAAGGCCGCCCCGAGCCGCCGGAGACCCAAAAGCCCTGGACGTTTGTGAACATGATCACTCCGGGATACTTTCAGACGATGCAGATTCCCCTTCTCGCCGGGCGCTATTTCACCGCGTCGGATGATGGCCGCTCGGGGCAGGTGGTGATCGTGAATCGAATCCTGGCGCGAAAGTTGTACCCGGACGGAAATGCAGTCGGAAAGCGGATGCAAAAAGTTACCAAAATGGTAACCGCCGTGCAACACTATTCGGCTGGCTGCAGATCGTCGGCATCGCAAGCGATGTCAAACAGTTCCATCTCGCGTCGCAGCAGCAATGGCCGGTCAACTGTTCGGCGTAACCAGCCACGATCCTCTCGCCTTTGTGATTGTGGCGGTCGTGCTGTGCGGCGTTGCGCTCGTGGCCTGTTACATCCCGGCTCGGCGCGCGTGCCGAGTGGATGCGGTGGTGTCTTTGCGGCATCAGTAGGTGCCGCAGTGACGATCGTTCTTACTCTTCGATTTCGGGGAGGGGGACCTGGTCGGCGGGGACGTGGACGATCTTGCCATCTTCCCAAAAGACCATCGGGACGCCGGCGCGGCGGTGTTCGAGGACGGCTTTGCGGAAGGCACGATCCAAGGCCGCCTGGATTGCGACATCGTCGTCGATTGCTTCTTCGATTTGGGGCGCTAGAACCTCAGCCACGATTCCATTGTCGCTCAATGCCCGTCCACATTTCCACTTCGTGCACCCGGTCGTCACGGCCGGCTCCGCCACCGGCTATCAGCCGACGCTGGTGCGGAACGGAATTGTCGAAGAAACGCCAACGTGTTGCCATCGTTCGGTAAATGCCGAAGAAATTCCGGAGTCCAGCTTCGTACCTCCTTCGGACCACCTCTTGAGGCACATGATGTCCACCCAACGAGACGCGCTCGGCTACGCGTTCAACGGCAAGATCTGGCGAAGGAAGGAAGAAGTAGAACAGGTAGAATGCATATCCCGTTTGCATCAGCTCACGAATCCACGGTGCCAAGCTGCGGCTGGCGAGGGTGGTTTCAAAAGCAACGTCGAGCCTCTGATCGGTGAGATGGTGCAGGCGGCGGAGCATTACTCTACCGGCTTCGATAGCTGCACCCTCCGGGTTGAACTCCGAAAGTCCCTTGGCGATAGTATCGGCATTCACAAACTCATGGACGCCCAAGGTTCCACGCAACAGTTCCACAGACGCAGTCGTCTTGCCGGCGCCGTTCGGCCCTGCCAGCACGATGAGATGCGGGCGCTCGAGAGGCATGCGGGAGCGGGCTAAATGTCCGGATTCCAGATGTCGGCCAGATCGAGGACAAATCCCGCGACGGGGCCTTCGCCTTTCAACACCGGCGGTTCAATCAGCTTCTCGGGTTCGCGGCGGGGACGGTAAATGTGGGCAGTATGGCGATCCGGGTCGAGGAGCCAGCCGAGTTTCACGCCGTTCGCCATCCAGGCTTCCATCTTTTTGCGCACGGCTGAGAGGCGATCACTGGGCGAGACCAGTTCCACGATGAAGTCGGGCACCACTGGCGGGAATTTACGCTTCTGCTCCCGAGTCAAAGATGCCAGGCGCTCGCGGTCAATCCAGGAAGCATCGGGCGATAGAGCGGAACCGTCGGGCAACAAGTATTCAGCGTTGGAATCGAACGCACGGCCGCGTCCGTCTCGCCGGGCCCAGTTTCCGAGTTGTCTCGCGAGCTCGTTATTACGGTTACTAGTTTCGCCTCCGGTCGGCGGCACAACGATGATTTCTCCCTTCGCAGTAAGCTCCATGCGAACATCGGGGTTGGCAACGCACAAATCGTAAAACTCGTCCTGGCAGATCGGGCGGTGCGGATTAATGCGGAATGGCGACTGAGATTCGATGTTCTTGAGCACCAGTTCCATACGCTCTATCTTCCCACCACGCCCGCCAGCGGGCTGCTGGCGCTGGCGTAGAGGCGCTTGGGCATGCGGCCGGATTCGTAGGCTAGGCGGCCGGATTCTACGGCCAGTTTCATGGCACGGGCCATTTTTTCGGCGTCTTCGGCTTCGGCGATGGCGGTGTTCATGAGCACGCCATCGGCGCCGAGTTCCATGGCAATGGCAGCGTCAGAGGCGGTGCCTACGCCGGCGTCGACAATTAGCGGGACGCTCGTGATCACCTCGCGCAAAATGCGCAGGTTGGTGACGTTCTGGATACCAAGCCCCGAGCCGATGGGAGCGGCGAGCGGCATAACCGCGGCGGCACCGGCGTCGACCAGCTTGCGGGCGTTGACGACGTCATCATTTGTATAGGGGAGCACCACGAAGCCGTCTTTTACCAGCGTGCGTGTGGCTTCGAGCAGGCCTTCGTTATCGGGGAAAAGAGTTTTCTGATCGCCGATTACTTCCAGCTTGATCCAGTTCGAAAGCCCGACTTCACGGGCGAGGTGCGCCGTGCGAATGGCGTCGTCGGCGGTGTAGCACGCGGCCGTGTTCGGCAGGATGAAGAGCTTAGAACGATCGATGTAGTCGAGAAGCGACTCCTTGGATTTATCCGTGAGGTTGACGCGGCGCACGGCGACGGTCACCATTTCGGCGCCGGACGCGGCGTGGCAGCGCGCCATTTCAGGAAAACTGCGGTATTTGCCGGTGCCCACGATGAGGCGCGAACGGAACTCGCGGCCGGCGATGATGAGGTTGTCTGACATTCCTCTATTCTATTCCCGGCTCTTGGAGCGGGCGGCGGAAGGGATTGAAATTGGTCGAGCGGTCGAAGGTGTCGACGCCTTCGTGGCGCTTCAGGAAATTAACAATCTTATACGTCAGCGGCGTGGCCAGTACTTCGTAGACCACTTTGAACAGGTAACCCCACACGATCAGACTGACAATGAGCTCGGGCGTGAGCGAACCGCCAAACGCCAGCGTCATGAAAACGATGGTATCGACAGCCTGGCCGACGACGGTGGAACCGACGGTGCGGGTCCAGAGGTATTTTCCATCGGTCCACAACTTCATTTTCGCCAGCACGAAGGAGTTGGCAAACTCGCCGCACCAATAGGCGATGAGGCTGGCGGCGACCATGCGCGGAACCTGGTAAAACACCGTGCGATACGCTTCCTGATTGTTCCAGCCGGGAGCGGGCGGCAGCCAAACCATGAAGAGGCACATCAGCGAAAGCAGGCCGGATGCGAAGAAGCCGATCCAGATGGCGCGGCGCGATGCGCCGTAGCCGTAGACCTCTGTAAAAACGTCGCCGAAGATATAGGTCAGGGGAAAAAGGAGTTGCGCGCCGCCGACGCGGACCGGTCCCAGCGCCGTGATTTTCTGGCCTACCAGATTCGAGATCAGAAGAAGGACGACGAAGATATGGACCAGCAGGTCATAGTAGCGAAATTCCCGGGCCCTCATCCGGCCGCGTTACCTTCCCATTTGATGCTGTGATCGGAGGTAACGGCGAGAGTTTCGGGGGGCGAGTCGATGCGGAAATAGGACCAGGGTCCGGGAATCCACGGGTAGCGGTCGATGATGGATTCGTTGATCTCGACGCCAAGGCCGGGCTTGCGGGGCACGATGAGATCGCCGTGATCGATTTCCAGCGGCTCTTTGAAAATCTCTTCGGCGAGCGGGAACGGATACATGCCCGGGCGGATTTCACTGGAGTAGCACGGGTACTCAAGCCACTCGACCACCATCTCGGGCCAGCAGATGCCCAGGTGCGCAGCGGCGAGCACCTCCAGCGCGGTGCCCCAGCTATGGAAGGCGAACTTCAAGCCCTCGTGCGCGATCTCGCTGAACAGGCGGCGCGCCATGGCGTAGCCGCCCTGGCAGCACACATCCATCTGGACGTAATCGACGCAGCCGGTAAGGACGAGATCGAGGTAACGCAGCTCGTTGGGCTCATGCTCGCCGCTGGCGATGGGCAGCAAATCTTCTTGTTTGAGACGGCGATAGGCTTGGTGATCGTCGGGAGGAAGCGGCTCTTCGAGCCACGCCACGCGCTGCGAAGCCATCTCTTTGGCGAGCTGTGTGACGGTGGAGAAATCGTAGCTGCGGTCACCCATACGCCACCAGGTGTGGGCGTCGACCATAAGGTCGAAGTCGGGACCGACGGCTTTACGCATCAGGCAAACCGTTTCGAGATCCTCGTCCGGGCCGCGGCCGGGGCGCATTTTATAGGCGCGGAAACCGAAATCGGCAACGGCGACCGCTTCTTCGGCGTAACGTTCGGGCGGCATGTACATGCCGGCACTGCCATAGAGGCGGATGCGATCGCGAACGCGGCCGCCGATGGTTTCAGAGAGCGGAGCGCCGAGGGATTTCGCGACCAGATCGTAAAGAGCGATTTCGACCGCACAGTAGACTTTGGCTATCTCCGGGTTCTGGCCGGGGCCATCGAAGAACTGGACGCGCAGGGCATCGGGATCGGCGAGCTTGCGCCCGAACAGGAATGGCGCGATGGTGTTCTGAATCGCGGCGTGTGCGCGTTCGCTGCCGGGGCCGGGGGCATAACCGGTGAGGCCGTTGTCGGTATCGATGCGGATGAGCATGGCGTCGCGTTTTAGGATGGTGCGCTCGCCGCCGTAGAAGGAGAGCTTCAACGGCTCCTTGAAAGGATAGGAGAGCAGAAACGAGCGGACGCTGGAGATTTTCATGGCTGGCAGATCGTAAGGGGCCGCCTGCTGTCACCGTAGCAAAACGCGGACCGCTTGCGATTTTCACCCGGTGCACCCAGAATAGCAAAAGTGCCCAACAAGGTCGTGGTGACGTATGACGACCGGAAAAAGGCTGAGCCGTACGCGGCGGCGTTGCGGCGGGCTGGCCTGGAACCGGTGCTGGTTTCGGCAGAGGACGCCCGGTCACTGGTGGGATTGGATGGCTTAGTACTGACTGGCGGGTGTGACATCGATCCGAAGCAATATGGCCAGGAGCCGGCTCCCGAGACCCAGAAACCGAACCCGGCGCGCGACCGCATGGAGATGGGTCTGCTGGGAGAAGCACTGGACCGGGATCTGCCGGTGCTGGCGATCTGCCGTGGCCTGCAATTGCTGAACGTGTACAAAGGCGGCACGCTGGTGCAGCATCTCAAGGGCGATCCGCATCGGCCGCCGGAAAGGCCGCGGACGGATCCCGCGAGACCCATGCACGATGTCCGCGTGGCGGCAGATACCAAGCTGTCGGCGATTCTCGGCGAGGGGCAGCATCCGGTCAACTCGCGGCATCATCAGGCAATCGACAAAGTGGGGGCTGGGCTGCGGATTTCGGCATCGTCGGTTAAGGACGGCATCGTGGAAGGGATCGAATTGCCGGACAAGGAATTCGTGGTGGCGGTGCAGTGGCACTCGGAGGATCAGGCCGCTAGCAGCGAAACCCAAATGAAACTTTTCCAGGCGTTCGCGGCGGCGGTGAACAGACGGAGCGCGGGCTAGATGTAAGTTGGGCTAGTCATCGCCCGCGATGCGCTGGGGCTAGGTCCGAGATCCTGTCCAGGGGCAAAGGTCGCAGCTCGGGATCGTTGAGCGCGAGTGGCAGAGGGTATCCATTTTTGATCGCCGAGCGCAGCTCGCCTTCGGCTCTTGCGAGGTTGAAGCCCAAGGTGGAAACGACTGCCCCATCGTACTGCGCGTCGAGATTCCGTGGATCGAGGGAGCGCGCTGCCAGGATTGAGGCGCGGGCAGCCTCAAAATCGTCCATCTTGGCGTAGTACAGGGCCATACGGCCTCGAATACCGGCATCTTCCGGATTCACGCCGAGAGCTTCGTCGCCCAAAGCCACGGCACGGAAGTAAGTCTCCATTGCTTTGCGCCTCTGGTTGGACCAGCGATAGGCGTCAGCGAGGTTTCCCATAAGCACTTCGGATTTGGGATCCGCCTGTACAGCCTTCTCGAAGACGGATACCGCTTCGCGATACTGCCCCAGGTAAAACAGCGCCGTTCCGAGGTTGCTGTAGTTAACGGCGTCGCCCTCCATCGCGATCGCTTTTTCAAAAAGACTTAGGGACTCCCGAAACCTGCCCGCTTGCAGGTAGGTGTTGCCCAGGTCGGTATAGTTGTCGCTAATCTGCGGTTCGAGTTCGATTGCTTTCTTAAACGCCCCTTCCGCCTCTTCCAGCCGGCCGATGGAAAACAAAACTACTCCCAGGGCATTATGATTGAGCCAGGAATGAGTATCCAGGTCAATGGCTTTTCGATAGGCAGCGAGCGCTTCTTGCGGATTCCCGCTGAGGAATCTTGCGCGGCCAAGCGCCCGATATGCCTCGTCGGAGGCGGGATTCCTCTCTATCGCGCGCTGGAGCAATTCCAATGCTTCGCGATATTGGCCGGTCGCGGTTTGAATCTTGGCGAGCTCAATCTGCGCTTCGGGCCGGTTCGGGCTGAGTTCCTGGGCGCGACGGGCAAACTGCCTGGCTTTTTCTAAATATGCCGTGTCGTGGGCATCTTTGAAGATGACGAGATTTGCGTCTGCGAGACCGGCGAAGGGGTAGAAATAACCGGGGTCCTGTTTCGAAGCTTCCTCGAACAACCTAGCGGCCTGCTCTGCGCCTGAGCGATTTCGATGCAAGCGCAGCAGCAGTTTCCCTTGCATGTAGAGTTTGTAGGCCTCGATATTTTGGGTAGCGTGCAGCACCGCCGGCAAGGGCTGAGGGTCGGCGTTCCATCCTAGTGCGTTGGCAATGGCCGTCCAGATCTGTTCTTCTAACGCGTCCAGTCTTCGAGGGCTGGCGCGAAATTCGCCGGCCCATCTGCCTCACCGGTTGCACAGTCGGCCACGTGGATGGTCGCCAGGATCTGGTTCTGATCTGCGCGCACCGACCCGCTGATCGCAGTCTCAGCGCGCGACCGGCACCCGGCGTCCGTTCCGGAAGCCGCACCGTCATCCATGATCAGGCGCACCCGCCCTGACTGTGTGGCTCGGGACGACAAGGCCTCGGTCAGGGTATCGGCAATGACACGCAGCGAGCTTGAGTCCCCAATGACGCGGAGAGGAACGATGGCCAATTTGGTTGAAGACGCATGTTGTCCGGCCGTGACATGGGAGCTTCTGCCACGGCTGACTCTCCCGTTAATGAAAAAAGAGGATACCGCAAGAGCTCCTAGCGCCAACCCTGCCACAGCCAACACGAGCCCGACGTTCTTCAGCCGCCCTTTTGCGGCCTTTGCAACCGGTGTCTCACTGGAGCAGGGAGCTTTGAGACCTTCCAAGACTGCAACTGCACTCTGCGGACGCTTGGCGGGGTCCACTTCGAGACACCTGAGGATGACGCGGTCAAGGGCGGCCGGAACCTCGGGGTTCAGGGTAGCCGGGCTCTTGATGCGGCACTCAAACCGTCCATGTGAGAGGAATGACGCCGTAGCGGAGGATGGAAGGCTACCGGTGGCCATCTCGTACAGGACCAGGCCGAGGGCGTACAGGTCTGTCCGGTGGTCCACTGGCAATCCCAGGGCCTGCTCGGGAGACATATACGCAGGGCTTCCGGGGCGCTCGCCGGGGCGGGGCGGTCGGTCGGACGCGGAACTTATGGACATTTTTTCGCACAAGGCCAAGCCCGTTCGCGTCCGTCAGTGCAGTAGCGCTTGTGGTTTCCTGGGGTAAGGTCTCTAAGCCTGTGAGTGGTCCTGCAAGTGGATTGCTCTCACCTGCAGAACCTCGCGTAACACGTCCGGTAGCGCCGGGCGCTCGGCTGTATAGGCGAAGAACGCTCGACGCTTCGCGAGAAAAATGAGCAGCTTAGCGGGCTGTATCAGAACCCAAAAAAGCCTCGGAATAACTCCCAGAACCAGGAGTACGAGGCATCTTTCATGATTGGAACTGGCATACACTTAGAGAATCGGCGGGAAACGACCTAGGCGTTAGGTTAGAACGGGGGGTTCAAATTGCGCAGCGAACCAGAGAGCTGTTTCACTGCAGGCGGGGGCGTTTCTGCTCGTTCCAGACGAGGCCGTCGAAGATGGCGAGGACTTGTTTGCGGTAGCTATAAACGCGCTGCAGAGATTCGCGGAAGGATTGCTCGAAGTCCCTGGCTTTCAACCATTTATCCAGCATCGCGGGGGGGACGTCAATGTCCTGGCGCAGGGTTTCCACGGAGTGGCCGCGCAGGAACAGGCCGTAGAAGAACGCCGCCTCCCGTTGCGGGGCCAGTGGGTCGAAATCGTCTCTCGCTGTCATCATAATCTCAGCGAAAATGCCAGTATAGCCGTGGGATCGTTCTCGATCAAGTGGTTTCGAGGGCTGCTATCATTGTCGCGGAAGCCCCATGCCTACCTTGATTTCCCGCCCGTCGCGGGTTGAAGCAGCCGGCAACAAGCCCAAGCTTATTGATGAGTATATCGGTCGTGTCAATTCAAAAAGTGAGGGCGTGAGCGTGGCGCGAATGCGGAGTCCGGCGGGTTGGCAGGAACCGGGGCAAACACCTGAGTTTGACGAGTACACCGTGGTGCTGAGAGGGGTATTGCGCGTGGAGCACCGGGGCGGAATGATGGATGTGCATGCCGGACAAGCGGTGCTGGCGGCGAGAGGCGAATGGGTGCGATACAGCACGCCGGACGCGGAGGGAGCGGAATATATCGCCGTGTGCGTGCCGGCTTTCTCCATTGAGACGGTGCACCGGGATGGCGCGTGAGTCATCATGAGAGATGGAGGGTTACCATGTCGCCCAAATTGGAATCCATGTTCGAGCCGCTGACCCGGAGCGCGAGCGTCACTGCCGTTTACGGTGAGGCGATTTCCGCCAATGACAAGACCATTATCCCGGTGGCCCGCATCGCCTATGGCTTCGGCGGCGGAAGGGGCCGCAAGCATCACGAGGGAGATTCCCCGGAAGGCGAAGGCGCAGGAGGCGGAGTCTACGCGGTGCCGATCGGCGTGGTGGAGGTCACGGACGCCGGAACGAGATTTATTGCATTGAACGATAAGAGGAAGCTGGCCGGAGTTCTGATGCTGGGATTCTGCCTGGGTGCGTTTTGGGCGCGGCTGCGGCGCTAGGCGGGAGTGCTCGCGCTAAATCGCGGCATAAATATAATGGCAATTATCCCTTGACAACAAGTACAGAACCGATTAGAATAAGGCTATGCAGTTTGATTCAAAGTCGATAGCTCGCGAGCAATCGCTACCCAAAGCACAGAAGTACACCTTGGCCGATTTCGACCGCGAATTCCGCGATGAAGACGCGTGCCTTGAGTACGTGAAAGAGCGGCGCTGGCCGGACGGCATCACTAAATGCGACAGTGAGAAATGCCAGGGCGCGGAGCGCAAGCATCACCGCGTTTCGGGCCGTACCGCATACGCTTGCGACTATTGCGGCAAGCACATCTATCCTCTGGCAGGAACGATCTTCGAAAAGACCACTACTCCGCTGAAGGACTGGTTTCACGCCATCTTCCAGATGGCTACCACCCGTTGCGGAATCTCGGCGAAGCAGATCCAGCGTGAAATCGGCGTCACCTACAAAACTGCATGGCGCATGTTCACTCAGATTCGGAAGCTCATGGTGGATGGTGATCTGCGGCTGGAGGGACCGACGGTCGAGATGGATGAGACCTACTTTGGCGGCAAGCGGCGCGCTGGCAAACGCGTACCGGGCAAGCGAATGATCGGAATCGGGCGTCCACCCGCTGGCGATTCGAAGAAAACTCCCATCGTCGGCATCGTTGAACGCAAGGGCCAGGGCCGCATCGTGGCCCGTGCCACTCGCGACGTAAAGGCGAGCACGCTGATGGGTATGGTTCGCGAGCACGTGATGCCCAAGAGCACCATCTACACCGACGAGCTTCATGCCTACTCCGGTATCGAGAAGATGGAGCGCGGCTACGAGCATAGGCGTATTCATCACAGCACTCACGTGTACGTCATGGGCGACGTTCATACCAACACTGTTGAGGGATTCTGGAGCTTGATTAAGCGCGGGATCGGCGGAACTCATCACGCCGTAAGCCAGAAGTTCTTGCAGAGCTATTTGGATGAATATGCGTTTCGCTACAACCGGCGGAACGTGGACCGCCCGATGTTCAAGCTGATCTTGGAGCGTGTTTCGGAGTGCCCGCAGGGAAGATCGCCCGCCCCAACAGCGAGTGAAACTCCCCTCGCGTAAGCGGGCGCGTCTTCTCTTCGGATTTAGGTTTAGCGACGGTCTTTGACTTTCTCGCCATATTAGTTCGCGTTCGGGCGCTAGCACGCCTTCACGCCGTACAGCCGAAGTGTACCAAGAAACTGCTGTACGGAAAAGGCTCCATGTACTCGGTGGTGGAACATATCGCGAGGGTGATTTGGCTAGGGCGATACTCCAAGGAGAATCTCATGGCGCTATTCTATGCAGCATACTTTGACGCCAGTGCAACTGGACACAGAAACGACCCTTACCCCGTACTCACTGTCGCCGGTGCCGTCGCGCCCGTAAAAAGATGGATACGCTTCGTGCGCGACTGGGAGCAGGTCCTCAAAGACGAAAATATAACAGAGTTCCACGCGACGGATTTCGCTGCCAGCCTCGGAGAGTACAAGGGTTGGAAGGGAGATAAAACCCGACGCGCAAACTTCTTAAGGCGACTGGGAGGAATAATCAAGCGCGATGTGAATAGGCTGTTCATGGTGACCGTCGAACTTGATGCATGGAGCGCAGTGAACCAAGAATATCTACTAGAAGAAACCTTCCATTCCCCATTTGCGCTCGCCGGTTTCAGCGTTCTTCTTCAGCTAAGAAAATGGGCACAGGGGAAGAAAATATCTGAACGCAGGATTCAATCCGTCTTCGAGGAAGGCGATGCCGGATGGGGCGGTCTCAAGAAACTCTGCGCACGTCACAATCTTGATCCGATAGAGTTGCCAAAACCAAAGGCGGTGCCATGTCAGCTTGGTGACTTCGTGGCGTGGAAAAACAGAATAGCCGCCACAAACTCACTTCGACGACTCGCGACAGACCCTAAACAGCAGACGACGCCTGAGGTAATAGAGAACCTTCGAGGCATCCTTAAGGAATTGGCCTCGCTTGACAAAATGCTTGTGCGTCCAGGTCCGGCGGGCGTCTACAGCCCGAAGGCCCTAATCCGGACTTGTCAACGTTCGAAAGTCCCAAAACGCTCAGAGTTTGTTCCGCCCAGCGTCTAGCTCCGGCCTGTCACGTCTCAATTCTAGCGCGTGTACTTGTGGTGACGGGATAATTGCCAATATAATTTATAATTGTACCCTCTTGCATTTGCGATCCTCGCCGGGGTACACTCGACTTCAGTAATGTTGGAAGGCTCCACAACTCGGCCCGTTCGCTCCGAATCTCTCATCGTCAGCATTATTATTCTGGTCATCGTATCCGGCCCCGCTTGAGGCCGCCCGGTTCGGTTAACCGAGGCCATCAGCGGGGAGCAAGAAACCGGCTGATGGCCTTTTTTGTTATGCAGGCACTTTTTTTTGAGGCATAGAGGAATATGTCGAATTTAATGAGCGGCGCCAAGATGCTGCTGGAATGTCTGGTTCGCGAAGGAGTGGATTGCTTCTTCGGCTATCCCGGAGGCGTCACGCTGCCTTTCTACGACGCCCTGTACGACCACCACATCCGCCACATACTGGTGCGCCACGAAGAAAACGCGTGCTTCGCGGCGGAAGGCTATGCGCGAGCGACCGGGAAAGTCGGCGTTTGTTGCGCGACGTCCGGCCCGGGCGCCACCAACCTGATCACGGGTCTGGTGGACTCGATGATGGATTCCATTCCGATTGTGGCCCTTACGGGACAGGTGCCGACAAAACTGATCGGGAGCGACGCGTTTCAGGAAGCGGATACGTTCGGCATCACGCGATCGTGCACCAAGCACAATTTCATGGTGAAGAACCTTGCCGACCTGCCGCAGATCGTGCACGAAGCGTTCTATATCGCATCGAGCGGGCGGCCGGGGCCGGTGCTGGTGGATGTGCCGAAGGACGTTTTTCAGGCCCAGGGGCATTACGCGCCGGTCACGAATATTCATCTTCCGGGTTACAAAGTGTTCACCGAAGGCCATACGGGACAGGTGAAGCGCGCGGCGCAGATGATTTGGGATGCGGAACGCCCGTGGGTTTATGCGGGTGGCGGCATCATTGCGGCCGGGGCTTCGACGGAGCTGCGTGAACTGGCGGAGATTGTGGATCTGCCGGTAGTGTGCACACTGATGGGGTTGGGCGGAATGCCGGCCGAGCACCCGAACTTTGTGAGCATGCCGGGAATGCACGGCAGCTACGCGGCCAACATGGGAATGTCGAATTGCGACGTGATGATCGCGCTGGGTGTGCGTTTTGACGATCGCGTGACTGGGCGGCTTTCGGCGTTCGCACCGCATGCCAAGGTGATCCACGTGGACATCGATCCGGCGGAGATCGGCAAGAATCGGGCGCCGGATCTGCCCATCGTGGGCGATGTCAAGCGCGTGCTCGAGAGGCTGAACGAGATCCTGGCGGAAGCGACGCCTGAGCGCAAAGCCAAGCATGCGGCTGACCGGAAGGCTTGGTGGGCGCAGGTGCGGGCATGGAAGCAGGAACATCCGCTCGTGCCGTCGTATTCCGATACGGAAATCAAGCCGCAGCACCTGATGGCGGAGATCGACAGGCTCTCGGGCGGACAGGCGATCGTTTGCTCGGATGTGGGGCAGCATCAGATGTGGGCAGCGCAACTGGTACGGTTCAGCGAGCCGCGGCTGTGGATCAACTCAGGCGGATTGGGGTCGATGGGATTCGGGCTGCCATCGGCGATCGGCGCGCAGTTCGCGCGGCCCGACAAGCTGGTGTTCGCGATTGTGGGCGATGGCGGCTTCCAGATGTCCATCCCGGAATTGTCCACCCTGGCAAGCTACGGCCTGCCGGTGAAGATTGTCGTGATGAACAACGGCTATCTGGGGATGGTCCGGCAGTGGCAGGAGCTGTTCTACAACAATCGTCTGAGCGCGGTGGAGCTGGATTGCTTCCCGGACGCCGAAAAACTCGCAGGAGCGTACGGGTTCAAAGGGCGAACCATCGACAAGCCACATGAGCTGGCGCCGGCGCTCGAGGCCGCGGTTCGCGAGCCGGGACCGTATCTGCTCAACGTTAAAGTGTCGCCTTTCGAGAACGTGTATCCCATGATCCCGGCCGGCGCCGCAGTTCACGAAATGGTGATGGGACCGCCGGAGCCGGTGGCCCTGACGAGTTGAAGGGAATTTATGCTGCAAGTGATTTCGCTCTTATTGGAAAACAAGCCAGGTGCGTTGATGCGCGTGACCGGCGTCCTGACCGCACGCGGTTACAACATTGAAACGTTGACCGTGGCGCGGACGCTCGACCCGGAGCTTTCGCGCATGACCATCGTGGTGGATGTCGACGCTACGCTGCGCGCCCAGGTGATCAAGCAGATGAACAAGCTGGTGAATGTCCTGCAAGCCGTGGATCTGACGGATTCGCGAGCGGTGGTGCGCGACCTGGTGTTGATTCGTGTGCGGGCGACGCTCGAACAGCGCACGGCGATTCTCAAGGAAGCTGAGATCTTCGGCGCGCGCGTCATCGATTCGTCGACCGAGGGATTTGCGCTCGAAGCGACCGACGATCCGGAGAAACTCGACGAATTTGTACAAGTGATGCGCAGCTACGGGGATATCGAAGTGATGCGCTCGGGCGCGCTGGCGATGTCGCTCGAAACCAAGAAACTGCGCCTCCAGCCGCCGGTGCCCGCGGGGCGAGGCAGGCGAGAAGACCAGACGGCAGTGGAAGTGATCGAGGAGAACTGAATGGCGAAGCGTTATTACGAAAAAGACGGAAATCTCGCGAACTTGAAAGGCAAGACAGTGGCCATTATCGGCTACGGCAGCCAGGGACACGCGCACGCGCTCAACCTGCGGGATTCGGGAGTAGACGTGGTGGTGGGCCTGTACAACGGAAGCAAGTCGTGGAAGAAGGCGGAGACCGCGGGTCTGAAGGTGATGACGGTTGCCGATGCAGCCAAGGCGGCCCAGGTGGTGATGATTCTGGTTTCGGACCATTTGCAGGCAGACCTATACACCAACGAAATCGCGCCGCACATGACCAAGGGCAAGACGTTGATGTTCGCTCACGGTTTTTGCATTCATTTCAAGCAGGTGATTCCGCCGGCCGATGTTGACGTATCAATGATCGCTCCGAAAGCGCCGGGGCATCGTGTGCGCGAGCTGTTCACGGAGGGCGTGGGCGTTCCGGCGCTGGTTGCGGTGCATCAGAACCCCTCGGGCAAGGCGCTCGAAAACGCGCTGGCATACGCGCTGGCGCTGGGCTGTCTGAAAGCTGGTGTCATCGAGACCACGTTCCGCGAAGAGACCGAGAGCGACCTGTTCGGCGAGCAAGCGGTGCTGTGCGGTGGCGCGAGTGCGTTGATCAAAGCGGGGTTCGAGACTTTGGTGGAAGCCGGTTACGCGCCAGAGATCGCTTACTTCGAGTGCCTGCATGAACTGAAGCTGATTGTCGATTTGATCCAGGAAGGCGGCCTGAGTTACATGCGGTACTCGGTTTCGGATACCGCGGAGTATGGTGATTACACTCGGGGGCCGCGCATCGTCAACGACCAGACGCGGGCCGAGATGCGGAAGATCCTTAGCGAAATACAGTCGGGTGAATTCGCGCGGCAATGGATCGCGGAAAACAAGAGCGGGCGCAAGAAGTTTCTCGCCATGCGCGAGGCGGCGCGGCATCAGAAGGTGGAAGAAGTCGGCCGCGAGCTGCGCGAAATGATGACGTTCCTGAAAAAGAAGAAGGAGGCGGGCGTACCGGAGGAGCAGCCGGCGCTGGCAGCGCAAAAATGAGGGTCTTCACTTTCGACACCACGCTGCGCGACGGCACGCAAGGCGAATCGGTTTCGTTTTCCGTAGACGACAAACTGGTCATCGCGCAGAAACTCGATGAGTTGGGCATTGATTACATCGAGGGCGGCTGGCCCGGTTCGAATCCCAAGGACAAGGAATTTTTTGAGCGCGCCAAAGAGCTGAAGCTGCACCACGCCAAGCTCTCGGCGTTCGGCTCAACGCGCTTTGCCAAGAATCCGGTGGAGCAGGACCGGAATGTCGCAGCGATCATCGCCGCGGGCACGCCGGTGGTTTCGATTTTCGGCAAGAGCTGGGAGTTGCACACGCAGCGAGCGCTCGGCATCACGGAACAAGAAAACCTCAAGCTGATTTCCGATACCGTGCGGTATCTGAAGGAGCACGGCAAAGAAGTCGTGTACGACGCCGAGCATTTCTTCGACGGCTATCACGCCAATGCCGCGTTTGCGCTGCGGACGCTGGAAGCCGCGCAAACGGCCGGCGCAGACGTGCTGGTGCTATGCGACACCAATGGCGGGACGCTGACCAGCCGCGTGGCGGAAATTGTGGCGGAGGTTCGTAGGCGCTTCGACGGCGTGATGGGCATTCACACGCACAATGATTCCGAGGTCGCGGTGGCCAATTCGCTCGCGGCCATCGAGCAAGGTTGTACGCACGTGCAGGGTTGCATGAACGGGTATGGCGAGCGATGTGGCAACGCCAATCTCTGCTCGATCATCGCTAACCTGGAATTGAAACTGGGGCACACCACCATCGGTCCGGAGCGGCTGACCAGTCTCGCGACCGTGGCGCGCTTCATCGCGGAGCTTGCGAACCTTCCGCTGCGCGGTGATCAGGCTTTTGTGGGGCACAGCGCGTTTGCCCACAAAGGCGGCGTGCATGTGAGCGCGGTGCTCAAAGACTCCGCCACGTACGAACATGTGCAACCGGAGGCCATCGGAAATCGCCAGCGCGTGCTGGTAAGCGATCTTTCCGGGCGCGCCAACGTGCTGTACAAGTTAAAGCAGCACGGCTTGGCGGACCGTCTGACCGAGGACGCAAGGCGCGAGCTGCTGGAGCGCATCAAGGAAATGGAGTACATGGGTTACGAGCTCGAAGCCGCCGAGGGAACCTTCGAGCTGCTGGTGCGCGAAGCGCTGCATCCGGGTTTGCATTTCTTCGACGTGGAGAACTACGAAGTCACCACGAAATCGTCCGGCGCGGTGGGTTCGCGATCGACGGCTACCGTGAACATTCGCGCGCAGGATGGCGTGCACTCTGCGACGGCCAGCGGACACGGGCCGATGAACGCGCTGGATCTCTGCCTGCGCAAATGTCTGTCGTCTCTCTATCCGCGGATTTCCGAGGTTCGGCTCACCGACTACAAGGTGCGCGTGCTCGAACCGCGGAAAGGGACGGCGGCGCGGGTACGCGTGCTGGTCGAGTGGTCGGACCATCGGAAGAGTTGGTCGACCGTTGGCGTGTCGGACAATGTGATCGAGGCGAGCTGGTCCGCGCTGGTGGATGCGATCCGGCTGGAACTGATGCGGCTGACTGAGCAGGATGACTCAGTCGAACGCGCCGTCGAAGACTACTGCTGGGGCGTGTAGTTCCACGGTGGCGGCTTCCGACATCAATCTCTGGGATACGCCGGAACACCGCTCGACTACCTCAAGCGAGCCGATACCATTCCGCACCGCACTGAGGGAGAAGCCGTGTTGCTGGCGTGTTTACCGCGACCGCTGGGGCGTGTGCTCGATTTGGGGAGTGGTGGCGGACGCCTGCTTTCTCTGGTAAAGCTGGCGCGGCCGCAGGCGGAAGCGGCCGCGGTGGATTTTTCGCGGACGATGTTAGAGCAGCTTCGCGAAAGGTTTGGCGCCGATCCCAACGTTCAGATCGTGGCACATGATCTGGACCAGGCGCTGCCCTCACTCGGCACGTTCGATGCGGTCGTCTCCAGTTTTGCGATCCACCATCTTCGGCATGAACGGAAACGAGCCCTTTACGCGGAGATTTACAAACTCCTGACGCCAGGCGGCGTGTTTTGCAATCTGGAGCATGTGGCATCGCCCACTGAAGAGCTGCACCGGCGATTTCTGGCCGAGCTCGCGGTTCCTCCGGGTGAGGAAGATCCGTCCAATAAGCTGCTGGATCTCGAGACGCAACTAAACTGGCTGCGCGAGATCGGCTTCAAAGACGTCGATTGTCATTGGAAGTGGCTGGAGCTGGCGCTGATGGCGGGGACGAAGCCGGCGTCGTGAGCGTAACTTGGTACTCCCCTCCAGAAATTCGTGGGGACTCACTCGTAGACGTCTGGATTTTTCAAGACACGGCGTTCCGTCTTTCGTTATCCTGCTGCTGAGAGGAAGAGAAATGAGATCAGAACTTTCTTACGTTGAGATCGGGGCAGGCGATGCCGGTAAGGCCCGGGCTTTCCTGGGGCAATTGTTCGGCTGGGATTTTCATCTCATGGGGGGCGGTCCCGAGGGCTGGTTCCAGACTCCCTCAATCAAAGTTGGGGTGCACGGAAACGATCCGACCCCGGGAATCCTGGTTTTTTTCAGCGTGCCCGATTTGGAACAAGCGATTGCGCAGGTGAGGGAACTGGGTGGTGAGGCCGACGAACCGGGTCCCGAAGAGCCTGGATTTGGCCGTTTTTCTACTTGCCGCGACCCGCAAGGAATTCGTTTCGGCCTTCATCGGCCCTGAACATAGTCGCCACCTCAGATAGTCGTCTCCAAGCCAATTGGCGGCGACTATCGCTATAAGAGCCCACTTCTGAAACCACTCCTTTAGTTAACGTTCCCTGTCTTACTCCCCACTCCGCTTAACGGATTTTAACTCCCGCCCGCCGAAACTCTCCCCCACAACCTGGTTTTGACTGTCCAGGAAGCAATGCTTCCGAGATTTGAAAAAGACGGCAAGGAGGAGGAAGACAATGAGGAAACTGGCATTGAGCACGATAATGGCGGCGGTTGTGGCGAGCGGCGTCTACGCGCAGGAGATCAAGGACCGCAAAGAAAATCAACAGGATCGCATCGCCAACGGCGTCGAGAGCGGGCAATTGACGTCCGGCGAGACCGCGAACCTGGAGCACAAGGAAGCCAACCTGAACAAGGAAATCCACAACGATCGCGCCGCGAACGGCGGCAATCTGACCAATAACGAGAAGGCGCAGGTCAACCGGCAGCAGAATCACCTGAGCAACCAGATCTACAACGACAAACACAATGCGGCCACGCAGCACTACGGCAACAACGAAGTCGGTGCGCGGCGCGAGAACCAGCAGGACCGTATCGCACAGGGCATCAAATCAGGACAGCTAACGGCGGGGGAAACCGCCAAGTTGGAAGGGCAGGAATCCAAGATCAATCGCGAGGTTCGCAACGATCGCGCCGCGAACGGCGGCAATCTGACTAATAAGCAAAAGGCGCAAATCAACCGGCAGCAAAACCGGGAGAGCGCGCGGATTTATAACAAAAAGCACAACGGGGCGACGGGGCCTAAGTAAAACACTTCACCGCAGAGGCACAGAGTCGCTGAGAAAACCGAAAGAAGTTCGCCGTGGTCCGGAGGACGCGGCGTCCGAGCCCGCGTAGCCCTGCCGAGGCGCGCGGGCTTCTTTTATTAATAAGCGCCTTTGGGGAACAATACGGCGCGGACGGTACGCGCCAAAATATAGATGTCCAGCCAGAGGGACCAATTACGGATGTAGTACGTGTCGAGAGCTTCCTGCACATCGAGGTCGCCATCGGAACGATCGGAAACCTGCCATAGGCCGGTCAGGCCGGGCTTGACGCGATTGCGCAGAGCGCGGAAACGCGGCCCAAAGCCATCGAGGTGATACGGCGGGAACGGCCGCGGACCCACCAGACTCATCTCTCCCTTCAGAACGCTCCATAATTGGGGCAATTCATCGAGGCTGGTACGGCGCAAGAACGGGCCGACTCCGGGTAGAATGCGCGGGTCTTTCTTGAGTTTGAAACGGCGCGACCATTCGGCGCGGGCCTGCGGGGACGACGACAGCACTCGCATCAGCAAGCCTTCGGCATCCATGTGCATGGTGCGCAGCTTGGGCATCCAAAGCCCGCGGCCGCCTTCGCCCTCGCGCTCCTGGCGGTAGATCAGCGGGCCGTGACTGGTCAGTTTGATCCACAGGGCGGCTGCGGCGATGAGCGGCAGAGAGATGACCCCCAGGAGCAGCGCGCCGGCAATATCGAGAGCACGTTTGGTCCAGCGGTTGAGGGGAACCAGCAGGTTTTGGCGCAACTCGAGCCCCAGAACTCCGCCTAAATCCCGCGCGGAAACCCACAAACTTGCGACGCCGAACAGGTCGGGAATCAGAATCACGTGGCGAAAGACGGTGCTCCAATCATCGAGCATCCACAGCAAGTCTTCACGGGCGACTTCCGGCATCGCCACTAAGGCGTGGTGAACGCGAAGCGCGGTGGCGAGCGCGTGGGCCATGGAGAGCGGGCCGGCCACGGGAATTCCGGCGCATTCTCCGAGAGCGCTTGGTCCATCGTTCAGGCAGGCCACGGGGCGCAGGCCCATTTCGGGGTGGCGGCGCAGGCGTTCAATCAACGTTTCAGCCTCATCCCCTGCCCCGAGCACGATCACCGGGACACCCCACCAATGTCGCCGGGCGAACAGGTGGCGCACCAGCGAACGAACCAAGGGCACAGCCGCGGCGGTAAAGCACCCGGAGAGAATCAGAAGACCTCGTGAATACGGGCCGGTGTGCTGTAGAAAGAACAGCGAGGCCGTGAGCACAAGACAAACGAATGTCGCGCCCGCGACGGCACGCCGCAGCTCTTCCACCGCGCCGAATGCGCCGCTGGTATACAGGCCCAGCGCGGCATAGGTGGCCGCGAAGAGGCCGAAAGACTCCCAGAAGCCGAGGAAGTTCGCGAGTCCGATTGTGGGGCGAAACCAATTCCATAGCGCAACGGCGATCGCGCGCGCCGCGAAAATGGCGAGGACATCCGCGACGAAGAGGGCCAGCGACGTTGCCCAAGGCCGGGCGCGCATCCCGACGACAGGGTGCAGAACTGGGGTGTGTCTAATTGAAAGTCCCGGGAATGCCGCCTGTGCGCCCATCTATGCCGCCCTGCCCGCGTTCCATCCGTACTTACGGAAGAACCGGACGGCGCCCGCCAACTGCGACCGGCCAGCGCGACTGAACGGCCGGCGAACGCCCTCGCGCGCTTGGACGTGAATGGCGCGAGCTTCCGGGATGCGATGCACAGTCCATCCAGCCTGGCGCATGCGGTAGCACCAATCGAGATCTTCCCAGTACAGAAAGTAGTTCTCGTCGAGCAAACCGACGTCCTGGATGGCAGTACGGCGTACCATGAGGGCCGCACCGGTTACCCAATCGACCTCGGTGGAGACCGGGCTCTCGCCGTGCATCAAATAGCAGCGGACGGCCCGGCTTTTCCAAAGAGCGTCCACGCGCAGCGCGCGCAATGCCAGTGCGCTGGGGGTTGGGAAGCGCCGGACGTTGGGCTGAGAGGCGCCGTCCGGACAAAACAGTTGCGGCGCGGCGATCGCGGCCTCGGGATGCGCGTCGAGGAACGCGATCAGCCGGTCAAGGAGTCCCGGCAGGCAGATGACGTCGGGGTTCAGCAGGAGCACGTAAGGGCACCGGACTGACTGGCGAATGCCGGCGTTGGCGTTGGCGGCGAATCCGTGGCAAACGGCGTTTCGCCGGACGATGACATCGGAGTAGTGTTCGCGTGTCCATTCAGCCGCACCGTCCGTGCCGGTGTTGTCGATGAGCGTCACCTGGAAGGCCGCACGATCGGGCAAGGCGTGCAGCGAGTCGAGACACTTTTCGAGCGCAACGCGATGATTGTGACTGACGACAACAATGGACACATCGGGAGTCATCATGCCGCCCCCAGACATGCCGCAAAATTCCTGGCGAAATGTTCCAGCTCAAAGCGCTTGGCAAACGAACGGAGCGCGCTCTCTCTCATCTGGCGGTGTGCCGCCGGCGCAAGGCTGAGCCAGCGATCGAGCAGGCCGATCGTGCCGGCGACATCGGCATTCGCTACCAATCCGGCTCCGTCCGCGTCGATCTCACGCCAGATATTTACCCCGTTGGAAATCAGGACGGGAACTCCGCACGCGAGCGCTTCGACTACCGTGATACCGAAGTTTTCCGTGTGCGAAGGAAGCGCCAGTACCTCGGCGCACTGTAAGGCGCCCCATTTCAGTTCGCCGTACAACGGGCCCGTGAAGGTCACGCGCGGGCCGACGCCCATTTGTGCGGCCAGACCCTCCAGATGAGCCTGCCAGCCACACTCATCGGGGCCTGCGATCACCAGCCGCAGCAGCGGATCGCGGTGTGCCACGTGAGCGAACGCCTCAATCAGCAGGTCACAACCTTTTTTTGGATGGATTCGGCCCAGCAACAATACGATTCGCGTCCCACGAAGTTGCGGGTGCGCAGCCATGAACGCTATGCGCTGGGCCGCGGCATCGCCAGTTGGCCGCGCGATCCCCAGGCCCACCACGCGCTCGCGACACTGGTACGGACGGAACGTCACGCGCGCCCGCAGACGCTCCTCTTCGCAAGTGAAGAGAACCCCGCGAGCGTCACGGACAACGCGCGATTCCGCCGCCAGCCAGCAGACTTTTTTCTGGATGTGCTTCCACGGGAAGGCGTCCTTAAAATACGGGTCGAGCATGCCGTGCGCGAAGACGAAATAGGGGACATTGCAGCCTCGTAAACCGCGCCAGGCGCCGACGCTGGTATACCGCCAGAGGCCGTGGACAACGACGGCGTCGTACTCCGAAGCGTGGCGTGCGACCCAGTCCGCAAGGCGCGGACTGTAGAGATAGCGTGTGGAAGCCGGACCGGCGCAGTGCACAGCTCCCAGCCAGGCGTCGGACCATTCCTCGCGCGGTAGGCGCAGCGTGACCAATTCCGGCCGGTGGCCCAGGCGGCCGAGCGCATGGGAGAGCTGGCGCGCGGCTTCCACGCTCCCGCCCAAAGCCGGGTCGATGTCGCCCACGCACTGCAAGATCCTCATTGGGGTTTGCGCAACAGATAGATGTCCTGGTTGCCGTTCCCTGCCGCTCCCCTCGGCCGGGAGAGAACCATCGAGAACCTCCCCTGCAAGCGCTGGCGAACATACGGTTCCGGGTGATATACGCTGCAAAGGTTGCTGCCTGCCGCCTGGCGATAGCGGACCACGATCCGGCCCGCGCCGTAATTGGCACGTTCGGTCTCGGTCAATTTCTGGAGGTACTCGTCGCCCTGAGTAGTAATGAGGAGATATCCGCCCGGCCGCAGGATTCTCCAAAGCTCGCTCATCCACGGTTGCTGTAAGTCTTCCGGCATATGCGTAAAAACTGAGAGCGCATATGCGAACTCAAACTTTTGATCGGCATAATCGAGCCGCGGCTCTAGGGTGTTCGACTGAAATTCCGCAAACGCGAGGTTTTGACGGCACCATGCGACCAGATCCGGATTCTGGTCGGCGCCATGCAGCCTGGCGCTGGTCAGGGGACGCCAATGACGAATGACGCGCCCGCAGCCGCAGCCGAAGTCGAAAATGCTTTGGAAGTGGGCGATTGGGACGCCGGCATCGGTGAGGGTGCGGCAGATGCTCTCGGCGCCCAGCTTTCCGCCTTCGGTGTACCATGTCGCATCCGCGGAGCCGGTGACGAGCACGATCAGCCTGGCGGGAGGGATCGGAAGACCATCGGCGGATGGCGCCGGGCGCTTGCCGCGCCTCAGGCTGCGCCAGCGTTCCCGGAACCGGAAGGCAGCAGGCGCAAGGCCCAGATGGCCGAGAATGCGCTTGAGCCAGCTCCTCATAATCCCCGCGGAACGGCGCGGCGTTCGATGGCAATTACGCAAACGATGGCCCCTGCAAGGGCCACATCGAGACGCGCCAGGCCGGCGAAAGGACTGAACAGAAGATGCCAGATGGCCCGCATCAGCGAGAAGGCAAACAGGACGGAAAACACGTCGAGCCGCCGGCGAAAAATGCAAAAGTGCAGCGCCCCGGCTACCGCTCCCCCCAGATAGACAAAGAACACGGTGCCGAACAGGCCCGCTTCAAACCACGCTTGTAGGATCTGAGAATGCGGCGAGAAAGTCGAGGTGTCGGTCTGCTGGCCGCGGTACCGGATGCCGGTGCGGTCGGCGAAGATGGAATCGTAACGGGATTGGAGCGCGAAATTGTTGGTTTGCGAGCCGTTGCCCAACCAAGGCGACTCGGCGATTGCACCCGCGGCTGTAACCAGGGAGGCGGTTCGCCAGGCGTTGGAGAAATGGCGGCGTTGGGAATATTCCTCGTCCGTCAGAACGTAGGCCCACAGAAAGAGTCCGATGCCGACGGATGCGAGTGCTCCAAGCAGGACCCAGGAAATCGACTTCCAGCGCAGAAGCGAGAGGCAGCGCGCGGCGAGCAGGGCGCCTGCGAGCAGACAGTTCCCGCCGATCTCCCGCGAGTCCAGCATCAGATGTAACAAGCCGACCGTCGTGAGCGCGACCGAGCCGAGTAAGACGCCGCGTGGAATCAGCAGCGGGACCAGGCAAGCAATGAGGATGGTCACAGGCGCCGAGGCGCCAAACTTCCAGTTTTCCAGCAGCCGGCCGTTGACGGCTAGAAATGCAATTGAAGCGGATGCCGCGGCGATTGCGTAGATCAGGATGTTGAAAGGGTTGCGGCGGCAGAGAAAATACAGGCCCGCGAGGTTGGTCCCGAGGAAAATCGGCCGAGCCCATCCGCGCAGCAGGTTCTGTGCTTCGGTTCCTAGCACCAGGTCGGTGATCACGTAAGCGAGGATGGTCACGCCGAGAGAGAGCATCAGGGGGGTAAATGGCCGACGCCAGAACTGCGCGTCCGTTAGGTGTGTGACGAGCGCCCAGACGGCCACGAGAGCCAGCAGAGCTTCGCTGGCATAGAGAATTCCGCCCCACTCCAGTTGCAGCGGCGTGCACAGGCCGATGATGCCCGCGGCGACCGAATGACTCAGGTACCGTCGGGGGCGAGCCCTTGAAACCGGGCGAGGCAACAACAATGCCGGCGCTGCTTGAGCAGCCATCTATCGTACCGCCATGGCGGACATGAGGTCTGGTTGCCGCGCAAACTGATGAAATGAGTCGGATATCCAATCCATCATGGGTTCGGTTAATCCCGGGTAGACGCCCACCCAGAACGTCCGGCGCATAACGGCGTCGGTGTTCGCGAGGTCGCCCGAGACCCGGTAGTTCACGCCCTGGAATGCCGGCTGGCGCGTGAGATTGCCGGCGAACAGCATACGCGTCGCGATGCGGCGGCTTTCCAGGAATTCCACCAGGGTATTGCGGCTGAACGGTGCGTCCTCGCGCAGGGTAACCGCGAAGCCGAACCAGCTCGGATCGGCGCATGCGTCGGCGCGCGGCAGGATGAGGAACTCCTCCAACTCGCTGAGGGATTCGCGCAGCCGGGTCCAGTTGCGTTTGCGAGCCTCGATGAAAGCTGGCAGCTTGCGCAGTTGTGCCACGCCAACGGCTGCCTGCATGTCGGTCAGTTTGAGGTTGTAACCCGCGTGGCTGTAAACGTATTTGTGATCGTAACCGGGCGGCAGATCGCCTATCTGCCAGCCAAAGCGCTTGCCGCAGGTGTTGTCGGCGCCGGTATTGCACCAGCAATCGCGGCCCCAGTCGCGAAAGGATTCGACGATCGTTTTCAACAACGGCTGATCGGTAAGCACGCAGCCGCCCTCGCCCATGGTGATGTGGTGGGCCGGATAAAAGCTGACGGTCGCCAAGTCTCCGAACGTGCCTGTGTGCCGTCCCCGCCACGTAGACCCCAGCGCGTCGCAATTGTCTTCAACCAGCCACAAGTCATGACGGCGAGCGATTTCCACGATACGGTCGAGATCGAACGGGTTGCCGAGCGTGTGCGCCAGCATAATTGCACGCGTGCGTGGCGTGACGGCTTCGGCGACCCGATCCGGGATGGCGTTGTAGGTGCCCAAGTCTACATCCACGAAGACCGGCACCAGGCCGTACTGCACGAGCGGAAACACGGTTGTGGGGAAGGCAGCGGCCACCGTTACGACTTCATCGCCAGGCTGCAAACGGCGCTCGCCCAGCTTGGGCGAAGTCAGGGCCGCGACTGCCAACAGATTTGCCGATGACCCGGAGTTGCAGAGCACGGCATGGCGGACGCCCACAAAGTGTGCGAACTCATGCTCGAAGCGTGTGGCATAGCGCCCGCTGGTCAGCCAGAAATCCAGGGCGGCGTCCACCAGGTGCACCAGCTCATCGGCATCGAACGCGCGGCCGGCGCATGGCACGAGCGTCTCTCCGGGGACGAACGTCCGGTCGGGAAACGCCGCGGCGTGGTATCGGACGACGCCAGCCAGGATCTCATCGCGGGTGGCGGTTTGGATCATCGGTTTGTCTCCAGCTCTTCGCCGGCGAAAAGGTACGACCAGTGGCGGTGCAGGTTAAACTTGTACAACGTCTTCATTACGCGCACTTCCATATCGGATGCCGGCGCGAAACCCGCGGCGATGATCTTCTCTCGCAGATGGATCCGATCGAGGCCCAGCGCCTCGCGCAGCCGGCCGGAGCCGGTTATGGAGTCGCCATAGATGCGAAAATCGCCCAGGAGTTTGTTGGTATAAGCGAACCGGCAGCCGGCCAGTGCCATGTCCACCACGAGCTCGCCATCCCAAGCTGTCTGGCTCGACAAGTTGAATCCACCGGTTCTGAGGAATGCCTCGCGGCGAAAGAACGTAGCCTGCTGCCAGAAGTAGCAGCTTTCGTAGGCGTAACGGCGCAGGTCGATGCGATCCGGCGTCCGGCGGCGAATGCTCGGGCGGCCCTGCTCATCAATAATGCGGATGGCGCCGCAGAGCACGTCCACTTCGGGGTGCTTCTCGAAATAGCGCAGGACGTAATCCAGCGCCCCCGGCGTAAAGCAGTCGTCGGAGTTGAGATAGCCCAGGATGTCCGCGTTGGTGGCGGCAAAGCCTTTGTTCAAGCCATCGGGCGGGCCCTGGTCCGGTTCTAAAATCACGCGGCTGAACCGCCGCCGGTAGCTTTCGATGACTCTTCGGGAACCATCCGTCGAACCGGGATCGACGATGACATACTCCAGGCGCTCGGGGTCCGACAAGTTTACCGATGCGATAGCCTGCGCGAGGTATCTCACCTGGTTGTAGGAAATGGTGACAACGCCTATCTTCATGCGTTCCAACTTTCCACGGCAGGCGGCAGAAATCGCTCCGTGATGTAGGCCAGGCTGACTGGCCGGCGGTGCCGCCTCATCGTACTCAACCACGCTGCGGCCAGGGTGGACGCGAGCGTCCAGCGTCCTTGTGTGTGCGCGGCAAACCAGATCCGCGCCTGGTGGTAGGCGTCGGCAAGCCGCAAGTCGCCCGAATGTGTGATAGACCCCTGATGGGCGCGGAAGAACACCAGCGGCTCGGCGACGTAACCGATCTCCTCATAACGCGCCGCAGTCATCAGGTAAAGCAACAGGTCGATGCCGGCTCCGTGCTGCTCAAAATCAACGATGGTTGGGGACGGGATGCTGAGGCGCAGGCTGCCACGCAGATCGCTCACACGAAACAGCGCCGCGCCGGGTGACACCGGAACACTCCCGCCGACCAGCGCGCTCCGGATGTATTGATGGCGCGGAAACCTGCCAGTGTGCGCATCGAAACGATATGCCAGATGGCTGGCCTGCGGTTCCGGCCCAATTAGAGCCATTGTGAACACGAATGCCACGTGCGGATCGCGCATCAACGGCAGCGTTTTTTCCAAGTAGTAAGATGAGAGCACATCGTCGGAGAACAAGAGCTTGCCGTAGCGGCCTTGGGCTTCGCGGAAGCATCGCTGCCAGTTGCGCACGGGGCCGATGTTCTCCGCATTGCGAAAGATGCGCACGCGCGAATCGGCGCGCGCAAATTCCTGGCACAAGTCCCAGGTCCCGTCAGTCGAGGCATTGTCGACGACAACAACTTCTAGATCACGGGAAGTCTGCGCCAGCGCTGATTTGAGACAGTCCGCCAACAGCGCGCGCCGGTTGTAGACGGGAACCATGATGCTGACCAGCGGTGCACTCATACGGCCGCCTCCGAGAGGCCCGCCTCCGAGAGGCCCGCCTCGGAAAGGCTCGCCGCCGGCAGCGGCGCGTCGCGCTTCCAGATGAGCATCTCGACGGTGAGCTGGTAGCAAACGCTTGTGACGATGTTCGATGCGGCAAATGCCCAGGCGAACTTCATGAGCGTCAGCCCGCGCAAAGCGAACGCCCCGATCAGCGCCACGTTCACGAGCGCGTTGGCGACGTAGAAAAGTGTATTCAGGCCGGGACGGCCCATGCCGTTGACCAAATGAAAAGGTGCGGGGGATAAGGCCAGAAAGAAGTAAGCCAGGCCAAAAACCGGAATCAACGGTGCGACGGAAGCCGCCATCTGCGCCCCGAGCCACAGAGCCAGCAGGGGCCGGGCGAAAGCCACCAAGCCGGCGAATCCGGCCAGAGCGGCCAGGGCGCTCGCGCCGAGCATGCGCAAATACATCCGGCGCAGCGATGCCCTGTCCCGCGAAACGGTCGCTAGGGGGAACATCACCTCGCTCGCGGCATTGACGGCGGCGTGCAGCTTGGAAGGCGCTACCGCAGCGGCCTGGTAAATCGAAACAGCGGCCGGACCCATGGCGAAACCCACGAGAAATCTCTGGATTTGGTATAGGAAGAATCCGGCAATTGAATTTACTGTCAGGGCCCAGCCGAAACCCAGCATGCGGCGAAACGCTACCGGCCTTGCCTGGCGCATCCGGATGCCGCAATCGCGGCACAAACGTAGACCGTCGAAGGCGATTACGGCCAGTGCGGCGAAATTGGCGATCACCACCGCGGTCATCGCTTGCACCAGACCGGCTCCAGCGAGGACAGCGAGGGTTGCGCAGCCAGAGCACGTGAGGGAGAACAGAAAGACGAAGATTGCGGCGCGATCGAAGCGTCCGGCGGCTTTGGCGATCGAGACAAACACCATCGCCGGCATATATGCCGCAAACTGGAGGCCGGCCAGCCGGAACACCAGCACCGCGTCCGCCGCGAGGCGTGCGTCAATCTTGAAAAGGTGCGGGCAGAGTGGCGCCAGCGCCTCGATAATCAAGGCACCTATGGCGCCTATTCCGCCGTAGAAAACTAGCGAGGTGGCGACGACATCCGCCGCCGCTTTCGCGCGCCCCGCAGCCAGGTCCTGCGCCACAAAGCGCAGGGTCGCGGCGGAGAACCCGAGGTCGAGCAGCATCACGGCGCCGCCCATCGACATCGCCAGAAGATAGACGCCGAACGCCGTCGTTCCCAGATGCCGAATGAGCACCGGATAGCTTGCCAACACAACGACAGCGGGCGCTACGAAGCCGATGAGCCCATGCACGGCGTTCCGCAGTACGTTCACGCCGCCCACCTGCCTTTCGACCACTCGACCAGCTCTTCCATGCCCTCATCGATCGCAACCGAGGGCCTCCATCCGAGATACTGGGTGGCTTTGCGAATGTCCGCAATGAAGACCTTCTGATCCCCTGCCCGCGGCGGCCCTGCGGTGTAGTTCATGGGGAAGGCATATTCAGATTCCAGCAGCGTGAACAGCTCGACCAGCGACAGGCTGGCGCGCGGACCGCCGCCGATATTGAACGCCTGCCCAAACGCCAGGCTCTCACGCGGCGTCTTGGCGATGGCGCGATAGCACTCGATCAAATCGGAGACATGCAGCAAATCCCGCACCTGCTTGCCGTCGCCGCTAATGCGAAATTTGCGTCGCTCCACGCCCATTTGTACGAAATATGAGACCCAACCCTGGTCTTCGGATGCGTACTGCCGGCCGCCGTAAATACTCGATTGCCGCAGCGCCACGGTGCTCAACCCGTAGACGCGGTGGTAGTCGAGAGCGTACTGATCGGCCGCGCCTTTGGAACACGAGTATCCGCCATGCAAATCGATGGGCAGATTCTCGGCCAGGCCTTCCGGAAAATCAGGCAAGCGGTAGCGCGTGGCGTCCTCGGTGACATCCAGGCCGCGCAGGTCGCCGTAGACCTTATTGGTGCTGGCGTAGATCAGCTTGGCTTTGGGCAGGAACCGCCGCGTGGCTTCCAGGACGTTGAAAGTGCCGAGCGCGTTGGTGTCGAAGTCGTAGCGAGGATTCTCAATGGACGCAACCAGCGACACTTGGCCGGCCAGATGCAACACTACGTCCGTGTTGGTGTGCGCCTGCCAGTAAGAGTTGACCTGGTCGGGAAACCGGACATCCAGATAATCGACGCCCAGGCCGAAGTGCTCTCGCAAATATTCCTGGTTGTACTTGGCGCCCGCGCGGTGGAAGTTGTCGGCCAGCACACAGCGATCCCCCGCGCGCACCAGCGTCTCGGCCGCATTGGTTCCGATGAAGCCTCCACCGCCTGTGATCAGCCACTTCACGCGGACAGCTCCTTCACTCCAGCGGCCTTGTACGACTCGATGGTGCGAGCTAGTCCGTCGGCGAGACTCACCCGCGGCCGCCAGCCCAGCTCGACATGCGCTCTGGTGGGATCGGAGACCAGGAACGGCGGATCGCACCGTCCGCGGGTCGCGCGATCGAACCAGCAGAGACGAGCGGGCGCACCCATCATCTCGACGATCTCTTCGACCATCCGCCGCACGCTGCGCGCCTCGGCCGGGCCCGTGCCGATGTTGTAAACCTTCCCCACGGCAGCCTGCGCGGTGAGCCCCAGCCTGAGCGCGTCTACAACGTCCTCCACAAAGACGTAATCACGCACCTGGCTGCCCAGCGTCAGTCGGATGGGCTCACCCGCTTGCGCCTGCAGAATTGTGTAGGGCACCAGCTTGGCCGCGCTCTCACCCGGCCCATAAATACTGAACGGCCGGAACGTGACCAGCGGCAACCCCTCCAGGCGATAGAGAGCATCCAGCAGCATCCACCCCGCTGCCTTCGAAGCCCCGTACAGATTGGGCGCGCCAAGCGGTGTGGATTCATCCATCGGCTGCGCCTGCGGGCGGTATTCGAATCCGGTGCCCACATGCACAAAGCGTTCCACGCCGTGCGCCATGGCTAGGCGAGCCAGCGATGCGGTCGCAAGCACATTCACCGCCGCCACGTTCTCTAAGGTTTCTGCTTCCGTCTCGACGCCCGCAGCCGCAAGATGAATCACAGCGGAAAAACGAAACTGGCGGAAAAGTTTTTCGAGCGCAACCCCATCCCGCAGGTCGATGCGGAAGTGCCGCTTATCCTGCTCGATTCGGTTCTTGTGGAACAGGCTCACCACGTCGACGCCCTGACGCACCAGGGACCGCACCAAGTGGCTACCGACGAATCCCGAAGCTCCTGTCACCAGAATCGGATTCACGCCCATACCCTCCACGGTGCCTGGCCCGAGCTCCACAGCTTCTCCAGCAGCATTTTTTCCCGCAGCGTGTCCATGGGCTGCCAGAAACCTTCGTGGTAGAACGCCATCAATTCGTTCTCGCGAGCCAGTGCTTCCAGCGGCTCGCGCTCCCATATGGTTTTGTCGCCCGCGATGAAGTCGAGCACTCCCGGCTCGAGGACGAAAAAGCCGCCGTTTATCCAGCCTTCGCCCGTCTGCGGTTTTTCCGTAAACTCGACGATCTGGCCGCCCCCATTCAAACGCAATCCGCCAAACCGCGCCGGAGGCCGTACTGCCGAAACAGTCGCGAGCTTGCCGTGCGCCCGATGAAACTCGACCAGATCGCAGATGTTGATGTTGGCCACGCAGTCGCCGTAGGTGAGCAGGAAGGTTTCGTTCCCGATCCACTCGCCGAGGCGCTTGATGCGCCCACCGGTATCGGTATGGAGGCCCGTATCCACCAGGTGCACGCGCCAGCCAGGCTGGCGCTTATGGTGCATGACCGTGTCGCCGTTGCAAAGATCAATAGTCAGGTCATTGTTGAGCGCGTAGAAATTCAGAAAGTAGTCTTTGATGCACTCGCCCTTGTACCCCAGCGCGACAACGAACTCGGCGAATCCGTACGTGGCATAGATGTTCATGAGATGCCACAGCATTGGCTTGCCGCCAATCTCCACCATGGGCTTCGGTTTGATCTGCGTCTCTTCCGCGAGACGCGTTCCGAGCCCCCCCGCCAAGATCACCGTCTTCATGTCCTACCCGTCACGCCCCGGCCTTCGCGCCCTTGCCCTGCTTGTAATATTTGGCGTAGTGCGCGTAATAGTAATAGCTTTCGCTCGTGTCCTGACGCACTTCGTTCAGGACCACACCCAGCGTATTGGCGCGCAGCCTCGCCAGGATTCCGAGGACGGAGGCCGCAGCCTTACGCGGCGTTTGCCCAGCGCGCGTCACCACCACCACTCCGTCAACCGCTGTAGCCATTTCGAGCGGCTCGGCAAAGCCGAGCAGCGGCGGCGCATCCAGAATGATGAGGTCGTATTCGCGCGACGCCTCGTCCAAAAGTTGGGTCAGCCCTTGCCCCAGCAAGTCAGCGGCAATGTGCGAAGGCGGCCCGGCCGGCAGAATGTCGAAGTGCGTGGTGCCCACTGGCGTCAAAATTGCGTCTCGCCAGGGCAGCCCCGACACCAGCACGTTGGATAAACCGATGGAGCCGGGCAGCTGGAATCGCCGGTGTACGCTCGGGCGGCGCATGTCGCCGTCGATTAAAAGCGTCTTCTGCCGTTGTGCCGCGTGCGTGAGCGCCAGGTGCGCCGCAATAGTGGACTTCCCTTCCCCCGGCGATGCGCTCGTGATCAAGATGGAATGCACACGCCGGTCGAAATCGGCAAGCAGAATCGAATTACGCAGTGCCCGTACCGCCTCGCCATAAGCTGTCGAAACCGGGTCCTCGTCGGCGCGTGCCAGCGCCACACTAGGGCCCGAACCCTTCCCGTTCGCCGCAACCACGGAACCGATCCGAGTTCGCCAGTGCTTCACCATGGGCAGCGAGCCGATCACTTCGGCGTTCAGCAGCCGCGGCACCAGGTCGGGATCGCGTACAGTTTTATCCAGTGAATCGCTGACGATGGCCGCACCCGCGCCCATCACCGTCGAAAGCAGAAGCGCTACGAGCAGGTTCAGCCCAAGGCGCGGAAAAACCGGCTTCATGCCGGGCCGCGCGGCGTCGGCTATGCGGATCGAGCTGTCTTGAAAACTGGCGTTGATGCTGGCTTCTTTGATCTTGCGCACCAGCTCGTCGTAGACTTTGCGGTCACCCTCCGCCTCGCGCTTGAGCGACTGGTACTCAAACGAGTGCGCGTTCAACTGGTCGAATTGCGCCTTGGTATCCGCCACCGCACGCGCCAGCATGCGTTCCCGGTTCGCCGATTCTTCGAATTCCGATTCCACCCGTTGCGCGATATTGGCGCGGGTCACCTGAAGCTGCCGGTCGATCTCGGCCACCTGCCCGGCGGCTTTCTTGTATTCGGGGTGATTCACCCCATAGTGCGTTTGCGCGTCGGCGAACTTCTCCTGCATTTCGTTCTGCCGCTCCAGTAATTTCTTCAGCGCGTCCCCTTGCGTCGAGACCTGCGCTGCCGCGAAACTGCCTCCGCGCACTGAGTTGAAGGCGGCTTCTTTGCGCACGCGATCCGCCTGCGCGTTGGTGTATTCGGTGTTCAATTGCAAAAGCCGCGCCGAGAGGATATTGGTCTTCTCCTCGGGATTGATCACGTTTAGTTCGCGCTCGAACTTCAGGAGCCGCTCGGTGGAGGATTCCATCTTGGCCTTCAGCTCTTCCAGCTCCCTCTCCATGTAGGACGCGAGATTGGTGGAGGAGCGCACGCGCAGATTGTAGGCGTGCTGCAAGTATGAATTGGCGATAGCGTTGGCCACGTCGGCCGCCAAGTGCGCATCCGGCGAGCGGTAACTGATGAGCAGCAGATAAGTATTGGGTGGGCGCGAGACTTTTAAACGGCGGAGCAGGATGGGCGCCCCTTCCACTTGCGCCGGACTCAACTGAGGCAAGTCGCGAAACTGCTGCTCGCGCTCCAGCAGCTTGTATTTCTGAGCCACCGGCCGAAGAACGGCGTCGGCTTCAATCAGCCGGATCTGCGTGGCCAGGAACTGATCGGAATCGTTGTCACTGGCTCGTATGGCGGCATCGCCGATAACACCCGCGGGCGCCTGCCGGTCGATATCGATCACCGCCGTGGATTCATAAATCGGCGTCACTCGCGAGGAGACGATCAGCGTGGCCAGCTCGCAAGCGGTGATGAAGGCCATGATCCTCCAACGATGCCGCCGGAGGACCCAGAGATGATGGGCGAACGGCGGCGAGCCGTCGTCGGCATCACCTTCCAGGGCCTGCGGCCAGTTGGGGTACGCCGGCATCCGCACATCTTCGATCGGTGCGGGGAGATTACGGTGCATACTCTACCGCCAGATGAGCAGCCCGGACGTGGTGGCGGCTCCGAATCCGACAATCTTCTCCAGCGCCGACGCGCTCAACCGACGCCCTTTGTCATCGGGCACATAGAAAATGTCATCGGCCATCAGCGTCACATCGGGCGATTTGCGGGCAATGATCCGGTTCAACGGCACGGGGATTTCTTCCTTGTCCTGCGCCCCTGGTTTTAGGCGATAGATATAGGCCTGCTTGGAGGAAAACGGAGCTAACCCGCCGGCCAGCGCCAGTAGTTTCAGGACGCTGGTCTCTTTGCCGTCCTTCAGGGTGAATGCACCGGGATTTTTTATATTCCCTAGTACATAAATCCGGGCCGCTTCCGGCACGCGGATTTCCTCGCCGCCCACGAGGCGCCGGTTGAGCTCGGGATGCTCACCCTCCAGCAGCGCCCGGACCGCGATGTGCTCGGTTGTGGTTTTCCCGTCGGCCGCGCTGCGCGTCAGCAGGATCTCGGAACCCGCCTCCGGAGCCAGGCCGTCAGCGCGTGTCAGCGCATCGAGCAAATTGATATTTCCCGCTGCCTGAAATGTCACCGGATGCTTCACCGCACCCGCAACACTAACCGGCCGGCTGCGATATTCGACTACGGTGACCGTGACCACCGGGTCCACGAGGATTTGCTCGGCGCTCAGTGCGTCGGCAATGGCGCCTTCCAACTCCCGAGGCATCAAACCTGCCGCAGGAATGGCGCGCCTCAGCATCGGCAGCCGGATCTGTCCTTCCTGGCTGACTCGGATTGTCCGGGTCAGCTCCGGCGAGTCATACACGGCAACGGCAATGAGATCGTCGGAACCGATCTTCTGCGCGGGCAGGTTGGCGTTCGCCATCTCTGCGCCCTGATCCGCGCGCAGCATGGCCAGACACACGAAGACACTCGACGCCGCGAGTAGCAATTTCATAGGTGCTCAAATCACTAGTGCAGGCGTTTCTGGTTGGCTCTCAGGCAAAATGCGGGCTGGACGTGCGGGATACAAGGGATTGTGCGGAAGATTGATGACGCAGATGCCGCGTTTCCACCCGGGCCGCTCACGTGGCGCATTTTCTCTGAAAGATTTTTTTTGACTTTGGCAATCTTTCGGCTCGATCTGCCTCATTTCTAATCAGGAGGTGAGGCCCAATGCCAAATGACCAGAACCTGATGAAGGACAGTGAAACAAGCCGGCCGGACGAAACCAAGAAGGATGAGATCTCGCAGGAAGAGTTGAGTGAGGTTTCCGGAGGGACCGTTTTCAGAATTCCGACATCGATCTTCAATGCGATGCTCGGCAGGTGAATCTGCGCCCCGGCGGACGTGCTAGCAACTTGGAGTGCGTCCGCTACTCGGTTTCTCTGCCCCTAGAGTCGGTGGCGGCCGTTGGTTTCTTCAACTCTGGCCGGTCACATAGTCCATCGCTCTGAATATTGCCTCACCTTGGGCAATTTCCCTGTTTGGTCTGCATCATTTGAGCCAGGAGGTAACATTCATGCCAGATGACCCGAAAGTACTGAAGCATAACGAAACGGAAGCCAGAAAGCCGGACGAGATCTCGCCCGAGGAATTAGACAAGGTTTCCGGCGGCTTCGAAGTGCATCAGAAGACAGCCGGTGATCAGGACGACTAACCCCGGCACGTGGGCGTTGAACTCCGTCTTCTCGCTCATGAATCGAAATCCTCCTTTTTGTGCTCCGTCACTCTGCAATCTGACGGCAAATGCCGCGCTCTATGGCGTTTTCTTCGCGCCGTTGAACGATCGCTCCACCGTGTCGTGCACATCGGTCGACACACCATGGTCACGCCACAGCCAGCGCATCATTTCGGGGAAGACGGTCCGCAACATGCTTTGACCGTGCCGCTGAATACCCCAGGAGTAGTTCACCTCGTAGCCCTTTTCCGTGAGGGCCTGCTGCATGCGAACGTTCTGGTAGAACCAGTCGCGAGCCTGATCGTAAGTTCCATCCGCTCTCAGCCCACGATTATCGTTACGGCCATCGACCAGAAATATTCGCAAGGGTTTGGTTTCACTTTTGTGGATGATGTCAGGATAGGCATTTCCGCCGCGAATGTTGGTGAAACTGCCAACATTGCTCAGCACCTTGCGGAAATCGTTCGGCCGCTCCCAAGCGACTGTGAAAGCGGCAATAGCTCCTGAACTGGAGCCGCCGATCCCGTGACGCTCGGGTTCCTTAGATACGTTGTAGTCCTTGTACAACACGGGCAGAAGTTCATCCACGATGACTCTGGCATACTTGTCATCCAACGTGTTGTATTCCGTCGGCCGATTCGTGTCGCGATCTCCCCAATTGCTGGAAGTCGGTTCCGGCTGATCGGGGCGCCGACCCGGGTTGATAAAAACTGCGATCATAACCGGAATCTCCCGCCGGTAGATGAGGTTGTCCATCACGACCTGCGCACGGACGTCGCCTTCCGGAGCCATAAAGGCCTGGCCATCGTTATAAATCATCAGGCTGGCCGGCGAGGCCGGGTCGTACTGCGCCGGAACATAGATCCAATAGGTATGTTGCGTCCCCGGATATGCCTGACTCGGCAGCGTGAACGGGCCGCGAATTTCGCCTTTCGGAACTCCTTCTTTTGGAACCGCGTCAGGCGCTAGCTGATAGTAGACATCGGTATTCGGCGTCTCAGCCATCGCCGGCGCGGCGGTGTTATGAGTTGCCGCCGGGGGTGACTGCGCGACTACAGTTGCCGCGAGCATCGCACAAAGTGGTGCAAGATTGAGTTTCATGCGTTTTAGGCAGCCAAGATAACACAGGAAAACTGGACCTGTTAAACCGGCTCAGGCGATCGCGCCTGCCGGACCATCTCCACCAGCACCGCTCTGGCGTCAGCTGTATTGCTCACTTCCCGCAGAAAAGCTACTCTCCGGCCGTGCATCCTGTCGCCGGACCTCAGCTTGAGGTGGAAACCCAGGCGATCAACTGCGCTCATGACGGCCTCGTCGGCGGCCTCGCCTCCAAAGCGGCGGGCGATCAGAACGAGCGCTTCGGCGTGATCCGTATTCATGTGCTGGATGATTCCCGAGGCGGCTTCGGCCAGAGGGTCGGGCATGGCGCATCTGTAATCCTCTGCCGAAATCCATCCCATGACGCCAAAGCCGCCGATGAAATACACGCCCGCGACGTCCAGCCGGTAATACGCAAAATCGGTGTAGCCCTGCCAGTATTTTGCGTTCTCATGGCGTGACAAGTACAGGTCTCGCACCTCCACCGCCGGAGCTTCAATAACGTTGCCCAACAGGGTCAATCGGGCGGCGCCCAAGGGATCGCCGGAAATGTCCGGCTGGGTAATCAACATGCTACCGCGCGCATCCTGCTGAAGATTTTGCGTGTGCATCGCCATGCTGCTGATGAAAAAGATGGGGCGGCCAAGATCGTCAACCGCATAGGGCATCATGGAGCCGAAGGGAAATCCTGGAAACTTCCGCGAATGCGTGGACAGGCTGCCGATCCGGGCCAGCGAGGCCAGAGTGCGGGCGCGTTCAGCGAGCGACGGCTCGGGAACATCCGAAGCGGCGGGTCCGGGTCCGGCGTGTTGACGGGTAGACACGGTTCTATGGTAACGAAGGTGGCTCGAGGCATGGAGAGAGTCTGCATACGACAATCTACGTAACCTGAATGCTTTCCAGCGCTTACGGTTCCGCAGTGCCACTTCAGAAAATTCCGCTTCCCGGCGGAACAAATTCCCGGAATCCACGTATATATGCTTGCGTCACATATATGAGACCGAACAATATGGATGAAAATCTGGCGGACCCGGAATGGAAAAAAGGAAGCGCGGAGCTTCTAGTGTTGTCGTTGCTCGATGATCAGTCCCGGCACGGGTACGACATCTCAAAATTGATCCAGATCCGGTCTGGCGGGGCATTGCGCTTTCACGTGACCTCGCTCTATCCGCTCCTGCATCGGCTGGAGAAGCAGGGATGGATCGAGGGCCGGTGGGTGGAGAAGGCGGAGCAGCGCAGGCGGCGATATTACAAGCTAACTCCGCAAGGCAGGAAGGCGCTGGGCTCGAAGCAGCAGAGCTGGCGCGATTTCGTAGCCGTCATCAGCCGCATCACAGGAATTGAACATGCCTGATTGGAAGAGTTTGATTCGAGAACGGCTGGCGCCGTTACGTCTGAGGTTGGGGGCCGAGGCGGATTTCGTCGAGGAACTCGCGCAACACCTCGAGGATCTCTACCGCGAATCGTTGAATGGCGGGGCAAGTGAAGAGCAGGCATATCAGAATGCCCTTTCAGAGTTGGATGACATGTATCCGCTGGCCGAAGGGCTGGAAAGGAATGAACGTATGCCGAAGTGCGATCGTGTGCCGGCGGGCGATGTGGGCCTGGGTAACATCATGGAGGATTTCTGGCGCGATCTTCGCTACGCCGTCCGCACGATGTGGAAGAGCCCCATCTTTGTTCTGTTCGCGGTGTTGACGCTGGCGTTGGGAATCGGCGCGAACACGACCGTGTTCACCGTCATCAACACGCTGTTCCTGAATCCTCTGCCGGTTCGGGACACCGGTGAATTGGAGGCAGTTGCCGCGGCTGATGCCAAGACCACGTCAAAATCGAGTACGGCGTTTCCGATCTCGCATGTGGATCTGAAGGACTATCAGGCCAGGAACCAAGTCTTTGGTTCGCTCGCGGGTTACACATCGCCGCGCGTGGTGACCTGGCAGGACACTGGCGATTCGCAACGCCTGTTCAGCGAGCTGGTGACGGGCAACTACTTCTCGACCCTGGGCCTCACGCCAGTCAGGGGACGGTTCTTTTTGCCTGAGGAAGACACCACTCCCGGTACGCACGCTGTTGCGGTAATGAACTACGCAACCTGGCAGTCGCGGTTTGGCGGCACTGAGGATATTGTGGGCAAGACGCTGCGGCTCAATAGCATCGTTTTCACCGTCATCGGTGTCGCGCCGCCCGGATTCATTGGAGTGAATGCCATTTTCGGTCCCGATTTGTGGATCCCCGCCACAATGGCGGAACGGTTTCTGCCCAACGAAATGCAGAATGCATTGAGCGATCGCGGCAAGGCGATTTTTCAAGGTGTGGGGCGGCTCAAACCGGGCGTGACCCAGGTGCGGGCTCAAGCAAATATGGCGGCTCTCGCGTCGGAACTGGCGCGTGAATATCCCACAGCCAACGAAGGCCACACGGTCACGGTACGGCCCATCCGCGAGGCCCTGTTCGGTAGCTCGATGGGAACATCCACGCAGATGGTGTTCGCCAGCGCTGCGATGTTGATGGTTGTGGGGATTGTCTTGCTGATCGCGTGTTCCAACGTGGCCAATCTCCTGCTCGCGCGCGCGGCGGCCCGGCGGCAGGAGATGGCGGTTCGCGTGGCGATGGGTGCGAGCCGTCGAAGACTGGTGCGTCAACTTCTCACTGAGAGCGTGCTGCTGGGATTGCTGAGCGGAGCCGTGGGAATATTCGTTGCTTTTGCGGGGTTGCAAGCGCTGTTCGGAACGCTGCCGGGGGCCGCGAATTTTGTGACGCCGAAGCTCGACGCGACGGTGCTTTCCTTTGCGCTGTTCGTTTCGCTGGCGACGGGTTTTGTCTTTGGCGCCATTCCGGCTATCAAAGCTTCCCGCACCAACGTAGCGGAGGCTTTGAAGGAAGAAGCACGCACGACGGGGAGAAGCCGTAGGAGGGTTACGGTGGCCAACGCTCTTCTCGTGGGTCAGGTTGCGTTTTCGTTTCTGTTACTCGTGACGGCGGCACTATTCCTGCGAAGTATCGGGCGGGCGTACGAAATGGATCCGGGTTTTCAGACCGCGCACCTTACGGTGCTGATGACAAGCCCGGGACAGGCAGGGTACGGAAAGGCGCAAGCGAAAGCGTTCTACAAGGACGTCCGCGAGCGGGTGGCAAGAATTCCGGGCGTTGAGACCGTCTCGTGGTCGTCAAACCTGCCGCTGTGGGGGCGATCTGTAAACGGGCTGCAAGTGGAAGGGCAGCAACAGCGGTCGCAGGCAGATAAGATCCGGTCGATTGTCAACATCGTCGACGTGGGCTATTTCGAGACAGCGGGTGTGGTGATCGAGGCCGGGCGCGCGTTTTCGAATCTGGACCAGGAGACATCAGCGCCAGTGGCCATCGTCAATGAGAAACTGGCCGCGGATTATTGGCCGGGTGGAAATTCGGGAAGCCGAGTGTTAGGGAAGCGCATACAGCTGCCTGGCGAACAACAGAGGCGGCAGATCGTTGGGGTGGCCAGAACCGGCAACTATTCCACGTGGGGAGAGGCGCCGCAACTTTGCGTTTATGTGCCTCTGGAACAGGATTATTCAGACGCGATGACTCTGTACGTGCGCAGTAAGGGAGCACCGCAGGAGATTCTCCCTCCGGTCCAGCACGAAGTTCGCGCAGCCGCGCCTCAGATTCTGGCGATCGATATCCGGACAGGGAGCCAGATTGTCGACGGGGGCTTGTTCCAGGCCAGAGTCGGGGTCGGAATGCTGAGTGTCTTCGGACTGCTGGCGTTGGGGCTGGCAAGTATCGGACTGTATGGAATCCTGGCGTACTCCGTGAATCAGCGAAAGCGGGAGATCGGGCTGCGCATGGCACTGGGCGCCACGCGGGCAAGTGTGCTCGGGCTGATTCTCAAAGAAGGGATGTCGCTGGTGCTGTCGGGCGTGCTGATTGGATTCGTGGCGGCGCTGCTGATCGGACGCTTGCTGAGTGGCATGCTGTACGGCGTCGGCGCGAGCGATCCAGTCAGCGTGGTAGGAGCGGCGGTTTGCCTGATGGCCATCGCATTTGTGGCCTGCTATCTGCCGGCGAGAAGGGCAAGCCGCCTGGATCCGGTGGTGGCGTTGCGCGAGGGGTAGACGAATTCACCGCGGAGACGCGGAGACGAACCAAAAGAAACGCCCAAAGCGCGAGCCGGTGGACCGGTCTGCTGAAGGTCGGGTTTTGAGGTCGCGGAGAAGAAGATGGCCGCCTCATTTGGCGCACGGCGGGTCCACTAGTTTGCCTTCCGCAACCAAACGTAGCAGTGGTTGCCGATCTGGCGGGCGCGCGGGCTGCGCAGCAGGATGAGATCGAGATAGCGGAAGGGAAACAGCAGCCAGCCGAGCAGGCCGTGTGCGACGACGCGCGCGGGGCGCCAGGGCAACCAGAGCTTTACATATTCGAGGATGAAGACCAGGAGCGTCGCTGTTGGCCCGGTGCGCCAGCCCTCGGCCACGACCTGGAGCGGGCCGGCGAGCTGCTTCAAACCGTCGGGAGTAAAGCGCCGGAAATCGCGCGGGTATTCGTGAAATGGATGACAGAACGGCACGACGATGTGGGTGAAGCCGCCGGGCGCGAGCACGCGCGTGATCTCGCTCATCACGAGCTCGGGGCGCTCGACGTGTTCGATCACCGCGTCGCACTCCACGCGCTGGAAAATCCCGGTGCGAAACGGCAGCGCCTCGGCGTTGGCGACAACATTCACGCCATGGAGCGGAAACAAATCGACGTTCACGTAGCCATCGACACGCGAGCCGGCGCCGCCAATGTACAGGTTCCAGCGGCCGAGAGGCGCATCGATTTGCAATTCGCGCGGGTTCCTGACGAGAGGCTCGGGCGGCCGCAACGCCCGGGCCAGGCGGCGGACCAAACGTTGCGAGGTGCGATCTTCATGGAGGCGGTCGATATTCTGTTGCACAGCATTCTGTTGCACGGCGTGGGTCAGGCGATGAGCCGCGGCAATAGTTCGCCGGCGGGACCGCGCAGGGAGCAATCCACTTCATTTGAGATGGGCGTCGTGTCGATATTGATCTCGATAATCTTCGCTTTCGCCATGCGTGCCACGGTGACCAGGCTGGCGGCAGGATAAACCAGCGCGGACGTTCCGACCACGAGCAGGACTTCGGCATCGCTTGCGGCGTGCTCGGCTTCGAGCCACATGCCGTCAGGCAGCGACTCTCCGAACCATACGACGCCCGGACGCGCCATCCCACCACAGCGGCAATGCGGTGGCAGTTTGGGGAGCGGAACACGGCGGTCGGGCCAATCGGCTCGGCACTCGAGGCAGCGCATGCGCCAGATGTCGCCGTGCAGTTTGAGGATACGGCCGCTGCCGGCGCGGTCGTGGAGGCCGTCGACGTTCTGCGTAATGAGATTGAAGCGCCGTTTCTTGCATTCGAGCTCTACCAGAGCGCGATGGGCGGGATTGGGCTCAACCTTGGCGATGGCTTGGCGGCGCCAGTCGTACCATTCCCAGACGAGGCGCGGGTCGCGCAGGAATGCCTCGGGAGTGGCCAGGTCCTCCGGTTTATGCTCCTTCCAGAGGCCCTGGTCACCGCGGAAAGTCGGGACACTGCTTTCGGCGGAGATGCCTGCCCCGGTTAAAACGGCGATGCTGGAAGCGTTTCTGATCCACTCGCGAGCTTGGTCCACAGGGTTATTATCTGAAATTTCACCGCGGAGGCGCGGAGACCCGAGAACACGGGCGAGAGCAAGCCGGCTCTGTGGGGCATCGGGAGAAATCTCTAGTGTATTTCCCTGGATAACTTTGCGATGCTAACTAAGGTATATTGAGGACTCAACGGAATGTTGACTAATCTGCCGCTGGTAGTGCGGGCAGTGCTGGTAGTAATCGTCGTGACGGCTGCCATTTACGATCTCCGCTATCGCAAGATCCCAAACTGGCTGGTGCTCACCGGACTGGTGTTGGGATTTGGGCTCAACACGTTTCTATTCGGATTGACAGGCCTCGCAAGCTCTGCACTGGGCATGGGGCTAGCGCTGCTGATTTATTTTCCGCTATATCTCCTGCGTGCCATGGGAGCGGGCGACGCGAAGTTGATGGCTGCGGTCGGCTCGATTGTCGGGTGGGGCGACTGGCTGGCAATCTTCGTGGCGACAGCGGTGATTGGCGGCGTGCTCGGGCTGATCGTACTCCTCTTTGCCGGACGCATACGGAAAACATTCTGGAATATTGGTTGGATTTTGAACGAAATTCTGCATTGTCGGGCGCCTTACCACAGCAGCGAGGAACTGGACGTGAGGAGCGCGCAGGGCATGCGCATGCCGCACGGGGTGGCGATTGCCTTGGGGTCGATTACATTTTTGGTAGTGCGAGCAATCTGGGTCAAGTAATTCGAGGGGCCATTCATTTATGATGCCGGGTCTACAGGAAGAAGTCAGAGTTTCGGTAAAATTTTTCATTTATCTGCAAATATTGGATTTTCTCACCACTCTGGTGGGTTTGAAACTGGGAGTGCCCGAAGCCAGCCCGTTCGTGCGGTCGCTGATGCATTACGGACCTGGATTTGCGGTGGCGGCATCGAAGATCATGGCCATTGGCCTGGCGGGGCTGTGCGTGGCGCTGCACCGCACGCACCTGGTTCGGTGGATCAATTACTGGTACGCGGCCCTGATCATCTGGAACCTCTGCAGCATTCTTGTGTCGTAGGCAAGAACGCGCGAATGGCGAGGAATGCCGGGCGATTCAGCCTGCACTAGCTTTAGGAGGCCGTTTTGAAACCAAGCACAGTCTGTACGCTATTGCTGGGCGCCATTTCCTTTGCACCTGCCCAGGCGCCGCACAACAAGATCCAAGCGTTGATCATCACCGGGCAGAACGGACATGATTGGCGCGCGACGACGCCCGTGCTGCGCAAGTTGCTCGAGGATACCGGGAGGTTCGAGGTGCGGGTCACTGAGGAATACCGGGGCGCCGGCCAGGAGACCCTGGCGCCTTACGACGTCGTCATCCTGAATTACTATGACAAGAAGCAACCTGACCTCCGCTGGGGCGAACGTGCCGACACCGCGTTGCTGAGCTACGTGCGCGGTGGCAAGGGGCTGGTGGTTTATCACTTTGCAGTGGCGGCGTTCGATGGTTGGGACGAATACGAAAAAATGTGCGGCGGCAATTGGCGGCCGAACAACGGACATCACTCCGCGCGGCACGATTTCACCGTGGAAATCAAGGACAAGGAACACCCGGTCACGCGGGGCATGAAGGCTTCCTTTGCGCAGTCGAACGATGAGTTGTACGCCAATCTGAAGTGGCAGCCGATAGGCGCCTACCATGTGCTAGCCACGGCCTGGGATGATCATTCGCGGTACGGGCCCGCCGAAAAGCAACCGATTCCGGGATCCGGGCTGGACCAACCGATGTTGTGGACGGTGAATTACGGCAAGGGGCGCGTATTCGTTACCGCACTGGGTCACGATGCGGAAGCCATGAAAACTGCAGGATTCGTGGCGACGCTGACCCGCGGTACTGAATGGGCGGCTACAGGTGACGTATCCATTCCGCTGCCGGACGAATTGAGGTAGCTCCGCGCAGTCTATGGAGATTAGTTGCCCACGGACATCACGAGTTCCACTCCGTGGCTCCGCGCTAACTCGACCAATTGGCTCTTCAGGGGATCTTCCAGACTCCGCAAATCGTCCAGATTAATGATCTCTTCAAAAGCGTTCTGGCCGGAGACTTCAGTACTTTCAATGATCACACTATCAGGCGGGCGGATGGTCGAAACACAGGCGGTGATATTCGTCAGCGGCAGGTCTCCGAATTCCGCCAAGCGTCCCGAACTGATGGGGAATCGCAGCCCCTCGAAGAGTCTGGAAATGCCTGGGTTGCTGGTCATCATGACGTGCAGCACCAGATAATGGAGGACAAACCGGTGCATCTCTTCATTAGTCGGATTCTGGGTGGCCAGCAGCTCTTTCAGTTTTTTGGGCGAATAGTCCGGGTAGATCAGAGTCCACTTTAGCGGTGATGTCATGAGCACCGGCTTGTTACCTGTGTCACCCTTTGCCACGTGGATGTATTCCATCGGAATCATCTCGGGCATGGAACTGCTGATTTCCAAGGGCGTCTTCAACTCGTTCGTGAGATGGTATGGCTTCGCGCCGGCAATTGTCGCGTAAAGCCGTTGTAACTCCAGGACAGTCTTCTCCGCCCCTCGTGTCCCTTCCTTCGAAGCTCCTTGAACATAGTCACCCAAAACGTTCCTCGGGCGGAACAAGGGAGCTAGGGCCGACAAATAGTCTTTCAAATCGGCGCGCAGCAGATCAGCGATCGCCCGCGTCAACTTTCGCAGCGAAAGCAGCCTCTGAATACTGTAAGTTTCCCCGTTCATAAGATTCCCAAGCGCCCTATCGATTCCCGTAAACTGAATCGCTATTGTAACAAGGATACCTTGCGTTTAAGGATTGCACATCCCAGGGCAACGATCAGCGGGATGCTACGCGCGGCCCACGCAGAAATCGAAGATCTCATTCCAGACTTCCTTGAAGATCTTGTCGCCAAAGCCCGAATTGGATTTCAACAGATCGTAAGCCTGAAAGCGCCGGCCCTCTCCGGGGGCGGCCTTGATCGGTTGATACTGCCCCACGATGTCCATGTGGTCGCCGGGAACCAGCACATTTTGGCCTCTGGGCCAGAGCATGGAAGCGGTGTTGACGATGCCGTCGTTGTCACGGCTCGATCGCGGGCGGCGGAGACACGCTCAGCCGCCTGGTTACCTTGCCGCTGAGGGCCGGCCATTCGAGGGGGCCACCGGCACACGCGCGGTAGCATATGCGATAAACGATGTCCGTGCGCGCGCTCAGCCGAGTGTCTTTTGCGATCTCGGGGTAAGTCCACGGCTTCGCGAGCTCACAGGGCGGCGCCAAGCGGCCCGGTTCGAATTGAAACGGCCGCTTTCCAAGCGTCGCATATGACCGGCTTTCGATGTGCCGATCGTCCCACAGCGCAAGCTCTTTCTTACGCTCCTCATCGTTGAAGTGAGCCGGGCTCAACGGAGCGCCGTCCGGACGATGTGAATACGTCCTTCTCTGACTACTCGGCGGCGTGTAATCAATACCCGCTGAAATTTCGACCCCTCCTCCAGCACGAGCGCAGTCGGGATACCGGTAATGGGCAGTTCGCGAACGCAATGGCCCGACGACAGTTTTTTAAGTGGATCACCCAGGCGACCGTTAGGACCAACCGCGCTCCAAGCCATTGTTGAAGTTGAACCGATGTCGGTGGCTCGGCGTCACTTTTTCCATTCGTGAATTGCTTCATGTCTACCAACTGAGTTCTGACGCGGATTCGATGGCCTGGGGGCCACGTTCCAGCTATGGTAATCCCCAGAGCTACGCCCATAAACCCGTATGCGCTGAGTTTGCGCCGTGGTTCGGGTGGCTATCCTAAAGTTGAGTACCTTGCGCCGGTCTTGTGCGGCCGATCCAGGGCTTCTCACGGTCAAGATTAGGAACGAGTCGGCTAGCATCCGTAGGCTCCTCGAGGAGTTGTTTACCGCCGAAATCGGAGCAGCTGAAGTAATAGCTGCCAGCCGAGGAAGTGGGCGAGTTTTTGCGCTACGCCTCTGCTTTTGACAAATTGGTGAGCCGGGCGGGACTCGAACCCGCGACCGTTTGCTTAAAAGGCAACGGGTATACGCCGTAAAATCGCCATTTCTGAGGCCCTGTATACCATGAGTATGCCAAAATTGCGGCCACACGAATCCCGATAAGCTGTAGATTGGAGCTTGACCTTGGGTACAGGTTCACGCGTCCCAAGGTCGCGAACAACGCGTAGAATCGCCCGCAGCTCCCGGCTTGGGCACTGCGGACGATCCGACCAAAGCAGTAATGGATCGCTCAAAAACCGGCACTAACTTTTTTCCAAGGACCATCAGGGAGGCCGGCTGGTTTGGCAGTATGATTGGCGCCGGAGAGTTCAAAAAACGGCTCAATAACAGCCCGGCCAACGTCGACGCCGCTCTGAACCATTGTCCCATCGCAAGGTCGCGTCAATTCAAAGCGTTCTCGATCCGTTACGAGCTGGAACGGGCGGGGGTGGCCACAGCCTCGCGTTTGCTGGCGATGAAGCGACCCGATCTATTCATCTGCATCGACTCCAAGAGCCGTTCCGCATCGCAGCGGCCTTCGGCGTGTCCGCGGCTTCGCTCATGACCTTCGATGGCTACTGGGATCTGATCCAAAGGATCTGGAACTGTCCGTGGTGGAAAGCGCCGCAACCCAGGGCCGCCCTCGATCGGAGAATCTGGAATGCGCGGGTCGCGCTTCTGGATTCGCTTTACTACCTTGACGCTTTGTAAGCACCTGACAGAGCCGTAGGCTTAAGCCGTTCTATTGTGTGGTTTGTATGGTCCCGCGACCGCGCGGATTCCCTTTCTCTTCGTAACGCTGTTTCCATGGGCAAGTCGTGCACCGTGACACTGACGGACCAGAAGTCTTAGCATCGCGACTGCGATGGGGCCGGATGCGCTGTCCTATCGGCGTATCCGGCCAACGTCCAGTTTGCTGACAACACGCCGGCTACAGCTCTGCAAATTCCCCGATTCGGACGATGCTTGGCCGCAGGCGCCCATGGCGAACTCCACTTGGCGGAGAATTGCATCTCAACAGGGGTGCGCCGAAGTGACGCACGATATTAACTATTAATGAAACCTACTGAGGCCCGCGCCGGTAAGGATGATGGTAGGACATGACGGGGATAGTCGAGGCGGAACTCGAACGGTTTACCCGGGGCGATATCCAGGCATTCGAGGCCTTGTTCCGGGAATACCAGGGCGAGGTCTACGGATGGATCATCCGGATCGTGCACGATTCCGGCGCTGCTGAGGACCTTACGATCGAGACGTTCTGGCGGATCTATCGGGCCCGCGCCCGGTTCGATCCCTGCAGGTCGTTCGGTGCGTGGGCTCGTAGGATCGCCACTAACTTGGCGTTGGAGCATCTGAGCAGACGCCGCCTGGAGAGGTCGCTCGATAATGGCTTTCCCATACGCGCGCCGGGCACTGGAACGCCCGACCCTGCCATTGCAGCCGACGTCTGCACAAAGGTGTTGGCTGCCTTCGATGAATTGCCCGCGAAACTCAGGGTCACTGCCAGGCTGGCCATGATCGAGGAGAGGCCTTACGCCGAGATCGCCGATGCGCTCGGCATTTCGACGAACGGTGTCAAATCGCGTGTTTTTCGCGCAACCCGGCTGTTGAGGAAAAGTCTGGAGAAACGAGGAGTGCGTCCATGAATGAACAAGACGAAGCATTGAAACAGTTGCTGCAGCGCGCCGCGCCCGGTCCGACGGATCGCGAGCTGAAACGCGATCTCTGGCCTGAAATGCGCCAGCGCCTAGATCGGCCTCCGGTCCAGATTCCCTGGGGGGACTGGGCTCTCGCCGCCACGCTCCTCCTATGCCTGCTCCTGTTCCCGGAGACCATCCCCGCTGTGCTCTACCTACTTTGAGACGAGGACTGTGTTATGAAGAGCCACATCTATCTTCGTGCCTACATGGCTGGCGTGACCGTGCCCAGTGTGCTGGTGATCTTCATGCTGGCCTGTTTTGTTGTGTTGCGGTTCGGCTATAACGTGCCCATCCCGATCGAGCGCTTCCTGGTGTTTCCGCTGGCCATCGTGCCGGGTCTCTGGGGGTTGTGGAACATGCTGTACATTGTGGTGCGTAAGCATTGGCGCATTCCGCTTGGCCTGCATGGCGCACTGGTTCCGCTGGTCGCGGGCCCCCTCGCGCTCGGCAATGCGTTCCTGGCTGGCTTCGAAATCTCGCGCTCCGCCTGGACCATCTTCCCGGCCGGCGTTGCGATCGCCATGCTCGCTTATTACTTGGCGTGGAAATACCTGGTTGGCTTCTTGAACGGTGTGCTCGACGTCGACTGATGGCCGCATGCATTTTGGCTTAACACTGCCAGAGTCTGGCTCTACTCCGCAAGCGAAGGGAGGATTCGAATTGAAAGCTAAGACAATGTTGTACTGGGCAACGACATCCCTCATCGCGCTCGAAACATTCGTGGGGGGCGTAGTAGACCTGACACACGGGCGGACTGGCGTTGTTAGCGGTCCGTTTGTAACCCAAGTTGTCACAAGCCTGGGATACCCGGTGTACATCCTGGCGATCATAGGCATCTTTAAGATCCCGGGAGCAGTAACCATCGTGGTTCCGGGATTGCTCAGGCTCAAAGAATGGGCGTATGCCGGGATCGTCTTTGAGCTGTCGGGCGCTGTTGCATCGCACGGGGCATGTGGCAAGTGGGGGGACTCCATCGCGCCGCTGTCGTTACTCTGTCTCGCGATCACATCTTGGGCACTCCGGCCTGCGAGCCAGACTCTCGGAGCGAGCACTGTTCCCCGCGGACGGACATAAACGGAGTCGTTCGAGCGCGGCCGCTTCGATCTGACTCCACGAGTGGTGCCCTGGATTACGGGCTCGGAAATTGGACAACGGCCACGCTGTCCGGAAGTCGGGTTCCAGTCCATCATCCAATCGCGGTCGCCACGTGTTTGACGTCCCGTTTCGAGACCCCGCTAATGCGTCGGTGGCGCATCGGCGCACGGTCGTTCGAGAGCATCTATTTATGCCGGTGAACGGGCCGGAAACGGACGGGTGAGGGCACGGCTCGCGACACAATAGACGCCGATAATACTTCATAACGCTCCTCGTTGGGGAGTCACGCGGGAGTCACACATGCCTGTGCTCCTCATGGCGATGGAGCCAAGAGTAGGGCCGCGTCAATGCTTCGCCTGATTACTCTGATTTGACGCTTGCAAACGTGCACCGCGAATCCATTGGAGAATTGTCTTGTACTGCCAGCTCGATTCGTTGCCCTGCCAGCGCTGACCACCATTGTGTGTCGCCAGATAATCGTCGACGTTGCCGGCTGAGTCTGTCGGCCGCGTCGGCTTAATGAGGATGAGGCTGTGGTTCGGGCTGCCAATGTCCACCACGCGCATAGCGTATTTGTAGTTCGCCACGCTGTCCGGCGATGAGAACTGTCCCTCTGCGTTCGGCAGCCGCAGTTTGAAAATGACGTGCGTGGCGTGGCACATCACGCAGGCTTTGCCGTCGGCGCCTGGTGCGGCCAGAATCGGTTCCACCCTGGAAACAAAGAAATCGAAATCGAGCACGGATCCCGGTTGTACGTCCCCGAGCGCTTCGTCCAGGTTCTTGCCTTCCAGGACTCTCGTCGCAATGAGCTGCAGTCTCTGGTTGGGGTCATTTCGCAATCGCTCCAAAGCGGATCGGAACTGAGGATTCTGTTCGATGCCTTTGACTTTGCGCAGCAGGTCCAGCGATGCGGCCCGGACGTTGGCGTCCCGGTCGCTCAGGCTGGCCACCACGGCGTCGAACACCACCGGCTTATCGAGAAAGTCCGGGTCTTTATACACATATTTGCCATTGCCGGTGAAGTACGCGCGATCCTGCGAGACCGCGCCACCCGAAACTCCGAGGTGCCGCCGCATGAACTTGGGATCGTTTACCTCCTCGATCAGGATGGCCCGCTGCGAACTCCCCAAGTGATCGAAGGTCTTGGCGATCACAGGCTCCATGCCCGCGTCGTCCAGGAAGTGCGCAAGGGCGATCTGGATGCCGGCCCGCTGCACGTCCGCATCGGGATCCTGGAACACCGCAAGCGTCTGGTTACGCAGCCGCACGTCCTGCATCAGTGCAGGGAAGGAAGCTGCCGCGGTCAGAACCTGCGCGTAGTTTCTCACGCGTGGCGTCCGCTCGAGCATGGAACGGAGAGCCAAGACAATTTCGGGCTGCTGTGTCCATGGCGAGTTATCCGGCAGACCACTCAGTAACGGCAACGCCACCGCCTGGGCGTCGGGATCGCCATGGTTCAAAATCTCAGTGATCGTCTTGACTAGTGCCGGATCGGGCGCGCTTGTGGAGTTGATATTGAGCACACCGCGCTGGCCGTTCTCGTACACATACCGGACAGCATCCCGCACCTGCTTGTCCGGATCGAGGGCAAGTTGCAAAGCAGCCTCGGCAAAACGCTCGTCGCCCGCTCCACTCAGGGTGCTGCCCGCCTTCAATACGTTGATCTTGGTGTCGCTGTCGGCGCCGCGGAGGCAGGCGATCAACGCTTCTTCGAGTTCCGGCCCCGAGCTATGGAAGAAATGGATCAAGTCGCTGTCGTTCCCTATGCGCGTTTGGTAAAAGCCGTTATGGACGTCGTAGCGGAAATCGGCTGTCTCGCGATATGGCGGGTACTCGTAGCCCGATTGGTGCAACTCCGGCACTCCCGAAACATATCTCGTGAACACTGCCGGCAATGAGATCGCGACCGTGTTTGCCTTGAGCTGCGGTAGAGCGTAATGCCGTACGTGGAAGTCCCAAAGCGCATCTAGAATACCCTGGCGTCCAAGCGGCGTCGCGGTACGCAGGACCTTAGCCAGCTCCTGCGCCTGATCGCGTACCACGGCCTCATATCCGTCGTTGATCTTGTTCTGATCTTCCTTGGTGGCCGCAGCCTCGATCCATGCCCCAAGGTACCCGGTATTCTCGTCGAGCGTATCGTACAGGCTTTCGTGCACCGCGCGTCGTACCATACGGTCAGTCTCGGTATTCAGCCTTCCCGCGAGAGCTTCGATGATCCCGGTGCGCGCGTCATGATTATCGACTTTCCAGTAATACCATTGCCAAAGCCCTCGCGCGGCGTTCAGGCGGACGGCCGGGACGGGATCGTCGAGGTCGCGTGTCAGAGCGACCCGCAATTGCGGGTCGTCAGCCAGATATTTGAAATGTTGGTTGAACGCCTGAGTCGCACCCCAGCGCGTTCGCGCATTCGAAGAAGCCAGCGCTGCCGCGAGTTCGGCGCGCCCTCCTGCCGCCGCCTCGGGACGGCGCTCAATGATCATGCGCAACGCCCATCCGGCGGTTCGTTGCACCATCTTGTCCGAATCCCTAAGCGCGCCAACCAGCGTCTTTACAGCGTCGGGATCCGCCATGTGCCCCAGAGCTCGCGCCGCCGCTTCGCGCGCCAGCGGCTGATCGTTCGACGCGAGAATCGCCCGTACTTCGCGTAAGACGGGCTCGGGTGCAAGGTCCCACAATTGGTCGAGTTGCGAGAGGAGCAGCGGCAGATCGTTCTTGGCCAGCCGCGCGGTAGGTGTCGGGAATGCGTCATCCCAGCCCTTCTCTTTGGCAGGCTTCTGATCCGGCCCCGGATACAAGGTGGATAGCGCCATCACCGCGAACTGCGTGGCGCGAAAAGGCGTGTTGAACCCCTGGTACACCGGATCTCCTTCCCAACTCCCCTCCGGCCGCTGCGCTTCGAGCAGCGCCCTCACGGCGTTAGCTAAATGGCTGTCTGTCTCCGGCCTTCTACCAGCCAGCGCCGCGGCCAGGACGGCATGATACGAGATGAAGTCCGCCGGTTTTGCTTCCTTATCGAATGCATAGGGCCACATGCCGCTGGGCTGCTGAAAGCTGTAAAGCTGATCGAGCAATCGGTCCAGCAGCACCTTATACTTCTCCCGCCCGACCGTTGCCAGGAAGTGGATCTTCCAGTTCAGATCGATCATGTTCTTCGGCCGGTACGGCGCCGCAAGCCGCTCGACGCTGTCGCTCTCAGCAAGCCACTGCTTGTCGCCCGTCTGTTGGTAGAGCATCTGGAACGTCTGCCAGCTCTGGGTGGCGATCTCGAACGGGCTGATCGTTGGCTCGCAACCGTCCGTCTCGTCGCCTGGCATCGCCGTCCGGTCTTTGTAATGAATCTTCAGAAAATTCCCGTAGGGCACGTTGAAGCTCGGCCGCGGTGGATCGTGCGTCACGTTCTGTTCGAACAGATTTTCAATCACAGGCAGGCGGCTCGCCACTGTGCGCGCCGAATAAATGACCCGAACCCAATCGGCGCCGGGCTCGCCGTAGAGCGGACGCTGGTTGTTGTAAATGCGATCTGTCAGAAACTCGAGTGCCGGCCTCTGCGTCGGCGGGTAACCGTTAGCAACAGCGCTCAGGTAGCCGCGTGTCGTGAACTGCGTCGGGTGGCACGCGATGCAAAGCTGCGTGTCAGAGTGCACCATGGCGGTACGCAGCGCCACTGCCCCGCGACGTGGCGTGTTTGACAACCACGAGTCACCCATGTTGACCAGAAAATCCATCCCTGTCCGCACTGCCTGGTGAGGGTCGCGATAGGGAGGCACCGGATAGTCGTAAGTGCGCAATTGGTAGGCGGGGTGGTTGGCGTCCACGCGCACGTAGTACGTTTCTCCAGGCTTCAGAATGCGAGTACGGAATTTATAAAGCCCTGGATAATTCTGGGTCGCTTCGATCTGATAGATCGACGCGCCCTCCGTGTAAGGCACGACATCCGGCTGGCCGGCTGGGTTCTTGCCCAACTGGAAGATGTCCACATCTAGCGGCACTTCACGGTCCGTGATGTCGAGCGCAAAGTATACGAGTCTTGGTTGGTTACCGTGGAACGTGAAGCGGAACCATTGGAATCCCTTTAGCATCGCTGCATAGTGGTCCTCGCCAGGCGCCGGCGCATAAGGACGCTCGTCGTCCGCCCCAAAAATAGTCTTGCCCAACTCGAATGGCTCGGCGTCCTGCCACTTGTCGTTCGGAGCCGCCGCGATGATGGACGGTTCCCCACTCCTCATGGGGATCCGGTGGAACGCTGTGTCGATCTCCGGTATGGGTTCCGCGCCCGGCGCGCTAAGGTCCACCGTTACCGCGCCGCTGGCTCGGGGCCTGAGCGTGAGATAGAAATCCAGATCGGCAGTGTGCAGCCACTTCTCCGCCACGATCCCGCGCACGTCCGCGATCTCGACGTGTACTTGCCGGTCACCCTGTGTCTGCGCAGGATTCTTTACTGCCACTGTGATCGCGTATAGGGAACCAGCTTCCGCTGCCCCTAAGCGAATTCGGCGCTGTGTTTTCGAGTTCGGCGCGTTGCGAGGACTCGCCTGCACGCCCCGTAGCCAGACGCCCCCTGCCAGCACACCAATAGCGAGCAAAACACAAGTTAACTGTGGGGGAACTCGATCGTACGATATTTGCAATGCAAGCTCCGGGATCGGCGCGATCTTTGGATTGTCAATCCAGCAAATATCATAAGTCAGGAGGAGACATCAAGCGATTCCAACAACGTAGATCCTGCTGGTAAGGCGACGAAGAACCGCGCGCGTCATGCCCCACGCGCTCGCCAGGCCGATCAAGTTGACTTAAAACGCCCTATCCGTGGATATGCGCCAACCTTCACAAACTGGAGGTCGGGTTCGGGCGGACGAGTCTTCGGGACGCGGCAAGAAATAGCTACCGACAATGTGCGATAACGCCGTCGTGACCAGACGCATCGCCCTGCCATTCCCGCGGCTTGGCGAATAGCCGTCAGCGTGGATCGCTGGAACCCAGCGCGTTTCTCGGTTCCTAATACACTAAACGGAGAGAATGTGGCGAGTCCGGGGAAAGAATTCGAGCAGCTTCATGACCGCGTAGTCAATTTCACCAGCCTTTAGAAACCGTGCAATAGAAAGTCTCGTGCGCTCGCGAGCACTCTCGCTCGTGCTGTTTGATCTGGTAGTATTCGGGCGATTGCAACTGCCCCGATCATCGTTGAAAAGATCGAAAAGAATGCGCGCTCTTTGTCGGCAGTTCGTCGGCCCGGCATCCACGGAAGCATTCGAGTCTTGTATTTGATCAGCTCCGCGACGATCGGGACCTTCATCGCCTTGTCGGCCCGCGCTAACTCGGGCGCAAGTGCCGCCAACGGGCACCCGCAGTCGGCGTGATCGCAATGTTCCGGGCTCAGGTAGGCCTTCACGATCGCCTTCCACGCCGTCCCCGGTCGTGACTGCTCGGCAGCGTGAGCCAGACGCTCGGCTACTTCTTGGAAGGCCTCGCCCAACGACGCCATAAGCAGCTCGTCCTTGCTTTCGAAGTGCTTGTAAAAGCCTCCGTGCGTCAGGCCGGCGTCCCGCATCACGGCTGAAACCGCGGCGCCAGTGATGCCTTCGGCGCGAACACGCCGCGAGCCGTCTTTCACAATCCTCTGATGGATTTCGGCTTTATGTTCGGACTGGTAACGCATGGGCTCATTATAGGATGCTGGCGATCATCTCATGGCGCCAGGAGTCTGCCTTCTGGCCCGAAGAAAAAATCCGCATCCATAGGATGATATATGTAATCCTATACGGCCAGGAGGCCCAAATGTCGCCAGAAACTCTCTTCCAAATACATCTCGTTTTAGGTTATGTCGCGTGGCTCCTTTGCTTCAGTGTGTACGTCCTACCAAGACTCAGGTCGATGAACCGGCTTGAAGCGCAACGCGTAATCGCTACTATACACAGCTTTCGCTTCTTCGGCCTTGTCTTTATCCTTCCAGGCGTCGTTGGCCCGCATTTGCCCTCTGGCTTTGCCACCTTCGCCGCCTATGGCGACTTCGCAACCGGGGTGCTGGCCATCCTGGCGCTGGTCACCGTGAGGGTACGTCCGCTCTTTTGGCTGCTCGTTTTCGCCTTCAATCTCGTAGGGGCGGGCGATATACTCGTCGACTATTACCACGCCACTCAGATCGGTCTTCCTGCGATGGCTGGGGAGTTAGGCTCCACATATGCCATCCCGATCATCTACGTGCCGCTGCTGATGATCACGCACATTGTGGCGCTCTATTGGCTGGTGCGTTCCCGGCCCGAGACGGATCGGGCCCTCGCTACCGATGCAGCAGCGGCATCGATCAGATCGGCCGCCGTCATCAACGACGTTGCCTGGAGAACCGTTATGAGCCATACGACCACCGACGTGCGCACACTATAGCGCCACGGGCCTCACTGACCGGATCAGTCGACGCTCGCGACGATCACACCCGAAGAGCAGACGTTGACCGCTCAACTCGCTCCAGTCGGGCCGTCAGATCGTTTTTAGATACTCAAGCAGCGCGGCCTTCTGATCCTCGGTGAGGTTGGTGCCATACTTATCGCCGGCGTGTCCGATGTTACTGTTTCCTGGCTGTGAAGTATCAAAGGTCCAGCCGTTTCCGTCGGTTGCGTAACCGAGCTTCGCAGGATCATATTCACGATTTCCCACAATGAATTTCGCAGGCCGCTCAGCGGGGTGCAGAAGATGCCAAAGGGTTGGCACTGACCCATTATGCAGATACGGCGCCGTCGCCCAAACGCCGGTCAAGGGCCGAGCCAGGTATTGACCGGTTGCGCGCCAGATCACTGGGTTGGCATCCATGGTCGCCTGATCGGCCGGCGGGACTCCATCATCGGCGAAAGCGCGAGCCTTCAGGCCATCGAGAATGGGTCTAATTGCAGTCGGGAACGACACGCCTCCGGCTACCGGTTGTCCGAAGCTGCTCGCCCGTTGCGGATCTGTTCCGACGTCCGTCAAATCGTAGATGTGGTTATCGTGGCAGTTGCGGCACTTGTCGCTGAAGATCTTCTCGCCGACTTTCGCTTTCGCCTCGTCGATTGTTCCCAGAATATCGGCGGGCCATTTTGGCGCGTTGAGCTTATGGGTCAGCACTTCTAGCCTATGCAGGTTCGCAATCCGCAGCGTGGATTCGTAGGTTTTTGGATCGAACACCGCGCCCATCCCGAGGGCCTGTCCGATGTTGCGCTCGAGGATCGAGTTCGTGTTGCCATCGTAGTGGATCCAGACGGCTTCCGTGCCCGAGCGCTGCTGAGTCGTATCCGGAACGTCCCAGATGAACGGAAAGCTGACCGGCGACTGCATCCGTATGGCGTTCTTCGGAAACAGAAGATTGCGGGCTGCACCAAATGCATCGATGCGGCCGGGCCCGGGTTCTGTGCCGCCCACCAGCAGCTTGCCGTTCTTGAGGTAGGCGAGCCTGGCCTTCGCTAAAGCCAGGACGCGCTGAAAACTTGCCAAGGCGGTCTGGCCCCGTAGCGTGGCGGAGGTGTCCGCGGCGTCCGCCGTCTGAGAGGACACGCTGTGGAACTTCGGGTCTGCCGTTGGGGCCGAAGCAACGTCGCCTGCGGTCCTCGCGGCAGGATCGGCCTCGTAGCTGGTGGTGTCCACGGAGGACGGGCTGTCGCCGGCGTGTGGATCACGGACGATGGCGATCGCCAGCGCGACGGCCTTCGTGGGATCGCGCAGCGTGGCGTCGAGCGAGTCCTTCAGTTCCACCTGATAGCTCTGAAGGTCAACAAGCGAAGGTGCGCCGTCGATCCGCACCCTTTTTCCTCGATAGCTCACCTCGCCGACATGGCAGGCGGCGCAGTTGAACCCGACCATTTCAAGGCCAGTGTGGCTTTTGTCGCGCGAGTGGACCGTAGTGAGCCCAACGGGCAACCCGTGAGGATTCGCAGCGCTCGTGGCATCAGGGATGAAACCGAAGCGTTCCATATTGTCAAGAAACGGCTTACCAGTCTTCACGCTCACGAGGTGAGCAAGCAGCTCGTACGATGTAAGCTCGCTGCCCTCGGCGAGATGGTGGTATTCGGCGCGCTCGGCGTCGGACCATCCGTTCTGGCTCCAAATCACGGTTTCCGCGGAGGCGGACGGCGACACCTGGGAGGCGGGTGGCTTGGGCGTGCATCCTGCCAGGATCAATGATCCGGCCAGGGAGGTCAATAAGGAGAGGAGACTCGGTCGCACGGGCCTATTATACGCGGCCCCACTTCATTCGATACCCCTTGATGCCGGAGCATTTTGCCACTAGACCGCGTCGGATAGATTCCGATATTGCTCCATATCAGGACTGAAAGGCGTTTGTCGGGCGAAACGTAAATTCTGCCAGGCACCGATGGCACAAGAAAGTGGCGGACCCCGCTTTCGGTCCGGTTGATGTGACGGGAAGTTCGCTTGCGTGACGGGCACTGGGTGCTCGGCGGCCGAATCCATCACGACCAATCCCACCGTCGATCGGTCTATCGGCTGCTCCGGCGGCCAGGCCTTGTCAGGCCGGGACGGGTGCGAGCGTGCCCGGGAGAATCAGTGTGAACGGTGGCGTCCCCGGGGCCCCGGCCAGGATTCCCGCCATGACCAGTGTGATCGTTCCGATAGCTCCTTTAGGTAGTCCTGCTCCCGTCACCGGGGGTAGGCCCGCGGGCGGGGAGGGGCCCGGGGGCGTTGCTAGGCCCGTGGTCAGCGGGTTGGACGCCGAGATCGATAACAGGCCAACGTTACCACTGATCGTCGCAGGAATTGACAGCACCTGGGTGCTTCCTTCGAGAGGCCCGGGTGTGAATGGCGCCGGTCCGGTCTGGATGAGCGTAGCTGGTCCCGTGAGCCCCGGGATCGGGATAGCCCAACCCGGCCTCGGAATGATGAGAAGCCCCTGCACCTCATTTACGATCAATGCGCCCGTGAAGCCGGGCACTGCTACAACTTTGGTGAGGGTCGAGTTAAACGTCCCCCCTCGGCAGGTGAACACACAAGGAGTGCCGAAGAGCGCGTTCAGGATCGCGTCGGAGAACTGGATCGCGCCGAGCTGGTTGGGGTGGCCCACCGATGCGTCGTCACAGAAGATCTGCACAGCGCCGCCTCCGGGGAACGCCACGGCACAGGCGGCCCTGCGGGTGCCGGCGACCGGATCCTGCGGGCTACCATTGGCGTTGATCCCAAAAAGCCAAGCCGAGGGCGCCAGGGCGGCGTTGTCGTTCGTGAACGGTGGGGCGGCGAAGGTTACAGGCGGAAGCCCTGGCAGCGATAGAAGCCCGGCGGGAGGTGGGAGCTTGGCTGTTGCTGCGGCTGCGTTGGCTGCGGCGACGGCACCACCTAACGCTGTGGACGATACGCGGAAGAAGGTTGCGCAGTTGTTCAGGATGTTGCTGATTTCAACGGCTTCAAAAACCAGACCGATCCCCGGGAAGAAGAAATTGAACAAAGGCGCCACCATGAGTCCAATGAGCAGCGCGTTGCTCGATGGGCTAAGGATCGGGTAGTAGCCCGTGACGACAATCTGAGCGTTCGGACATGTCGCGATGATTGTGCCGAGAAGCGTCGTCATCGCCGTGCCGCACGCCGCCGTGGTCGCTGCCGTCAAGGTTGCCGTCCCAGTATTCGGATTGAGGATGGTGCCGACTCCCACGTCGTTGATGCCGCCGTCCACGACCACAACGTCGATATCTTTTGGGCTCTTGATGGCGCCAATGGCGGCGAGCTGGGCTGGGATATTGGGCGCCGCGTCCGGGATCTCCCCCGAAGCGGCTGGAGCTCCAGTGGCGGCTCCCAAGACGGCTGCTGAATGAGCTCGCATGTCGACGAACGTGTCGATGTCGCCCAAGTGGGTGGAGATTGCGTCTCGAACCAAATCCACAAACTTCATCGAGGGAGGGGCGGGCGAGAGACCCTGGCCCCAGACCACCGAGTCACCGATTGCAGCGATTCGGCAGATCGCGACCGGAACCGTTACCGTGCTCTGGTTCGCTCCGGTCGGCAGCAGGACCCCTACGGTGGCGGTGGACGCAAAGGGGTCGGTCGCTCCAGCGAAAACTAGCGGGTCGCCGCCCGGTCGGGTGAACTGAAGAGTGAGTGTGTGCTGGTCCACAAAAGTGCTCGGGGTATCTGCGAGGTTTATCTGGACCCGGCAGCTTGCTGAGAACCCGCTTCCGACGATGGTGGCATTGGAACCCCAGAGAATCGCTCCTCGCTTCTCCCGATCGGAGGAAATCAAAGCGATTTTCGGGAGGACGGTAAACGCGGCGGGATTAGAGAGCTCCCCATCGGTGCGCTGAAGAACGACCTGGGTTTGCCCTCCTTGTACGTCCGGGACGACGAAGGTGGCAGTCGTATTGGATGAGATTGTGGTCGCAGCCGCGACGTTGTCGACCAGGATGACATCCGTCGGTTCAAGATTTCCTCCGACAAGCGTAATGCTGTCGCCCACGCTTCCGAAGTTGGCTGATAGCGAGGCGACCTGCGGCGCCGTAAGCTCGGTGATGAAATCCTGCGCGGTAATCGCGTTAAAGAGAGCGGGGGTCTGGGGCGTGCCAGCAGCTCCGGCGTTTCCCACGTTGCCCGTCCTTCCAGGGGTACCTGCAGGGCCGACGCTACCAGTCGAACTACTTGAACCCTTTCCAACCTGTTGGCAAAATTTGTTTGCCCAAACGCCGCGGGCACCGCCTGCGCCTCCAGCCCCAGCCACTCCTCCGCTGCCACCGATGCCGCCAGCGCCCGCGTCTGTATGAAGGATGAGGCCCGCACCTACATAGGTCTGTTGGAACGCGGCTGGAGCGTACAAAGTGAACTGCCCGCCACTTCCCCCATCCCCGCCATTCCCGCCCTGGCCACCGGGCCCGCCGGCTCCCCCTGTCCCCCCCGACCCAGGTCCATAGGTGCAAAACAGACCAGGGTCCGACGGCCCACCTTGACCCCCTGGGCCACCTGGCTGGCCATCCTGGCCGCGGCCACCTGGCTGACCATCCTGCCCCACTAGGTCGAGACTCAGAACCCCGCTCATGCTGAGGGTCCAGATTTCTACGACTGGGCCGGGAGCGCCAGAATCGCCGTCGCCGCCATTGGCTGCTGCCAGCGCCGATCCGCCGGTACCTAGGGTGCCAGTGCCCCGGGTGGTTAGTGCTCCTGGTGCCGGGGGGGCCGGCACAACAACTCCTGCTGTGGCATTCGGTGTAGCAGGCTGCCATGAAGCGGGTTGCTGCTGCCACGAAAAACTTACGCCGCTCCCGAGGACGATGCTCTCAGCGATGATCAACAGGTTTGCTGCGCCCGGCGGTTGAATGATAACGTTAGTGCCGTCGAGCAGGTTGATGGTTTTTGCTACCCAGATTGCATCGAAGATGCTGAGCGGCGGCGAGTGGTGTTGAAACTGGGGAAGCCGTAGAGCGGGCAGCGGTATTGCCGTGCCCGCGAGTGAACGTACCTGAAGCGCACCATCTGCGAGACGGGAGAGCTGCCTAGCGCCGCTGAAAGAGACAGGGACGACGGGCGCCGGCTGAACCCCGCCCTGGCCTATCCCCGCCCCCGTTGAAGGAACGGGGCGGCCGGGCGTGGGTGGTGTCGTCAGGCCGCCCTGAACGAGCACGTTACCGGACGGTATCGCGCCCACATTCAACGTGCCCAGGGATGAGATGTCTGTGATTCCAATCGTCTTCAGCAGTGCCCGCAACGAGCTCAGGCGCGCAAGGACCACCGGATTTGTTGCGCTAATGGGAGGGCCGTTGGTGGAACCCAGGGGAGGGCCGGTGATGATGGGGATTCCTGGCTTGACAATGCCTGGCCCAAGGACACTGAGCGTGTGGGTCTCTGCCATGGTGGCGCGATTGTCCCCAATTAAAATGGTGTTGTCAACCCTAAAAGCTTCGATAAAAGTCGGCCCAAAGTTTTAACGTTTTTCGACGCGATCTATACCGTCCGTTGGCCAGAGAGGTGCGTCGGCATGCACCTGCTGCTTCAGCCGAAATGCAAGGGTTTTCGCCAATTAGTTGAGACCACGATCTCGACGAACGCCCCTCCCTCCGCTGCACACCTCAGTCCGGATTCAATCTCGGCTTCGGATTGCCGCGCAAGTCATGCAGGACCTTCGCGCACTCGGCGCTCCCCAGAGTCCGTTAGCCCGTCCGAAGTGCGTCCGAAATGCGTCCAGCAACCCCGTAGACTGTTGTCGCGGGCCTTCTCCAGGCTCGGAATGTCCGTTACCTCGGGTATTCTCAACGCGCGAGAATGCGTCTCACGCCCTCTTCATAAGTCCACATCGGAAGCATGGCATTAGCCCTGATCGCTCCCGTCAAACTGCGGTCGCGGAAATAGGTCCTCGGAAGTCGTTAGTGTCGTATCGGGAGTGCCACGGCGGGAAATGGCCGGGAGCAGAAGAGCGGTCGGGCCGTGGCACTTTCGATAGGACGACTTGAAGGGAGCGGTGGGGTGCGGCGGACCTATGGATGCCGATAGGTTCACCTCCAGTTGTGGGAACACGATAGAGGAGATCCTTTGATTCAGCGACCGTCCGAGAGCGGCTTCGCGAGCTGGTATGGCGCGCCCTACCATGGGCAACGTTCAGCGAGCGGAGAGATCTACGATCAAGAGAAGCTGACAGCCGCGCACCGGACGTTTCCCTTCGGCACCAGGGTGCGGGTTCACCGTCTCGATGGAGCGGGGAGTGTTGTGGTTCGGATCAACGATCGCGGGCCATTCGTGAAATCGCGGGTCATCGACCTTTCTCATGCTGCCGCCGTTCAGTTAGGCATGACGGGTGGAGGTTTGCTGCCGGTCACTTTAGAAGTGGTATGGACTCCGCCAACCAATCCACGTTCCTCAAATTTTTCCGGTCTTCGCGCTGCGCAATACGGCCCTGCCTTCGCGGCCGAACCTGGAAGCAGCCGGTCGGGTGATTCGCCTTTCGCGCTATCAGGCCGCAGATAGCTACCGTGAATGCGAATTAACGCTAGATTGCCGTTTCGACACCCCGACAAGCGTGAGTAGGGGCAGGCGACAACTCGTCAACCGGGAATTCCTAAGCTCGACGAAGTCAGGGGGCGGCTTTGCAATGGCCCGGTTTTGTACGGTTGCGATGCGGCATCACGTAACTTTTTCGTGGAAGAACAGTATAAAGAGGGATGAGATTATCCGTCTTTCAGGCGGTACAAGTAGCTTCCGCCTGCGCTGGCGATTGGCAAAGCAATCTGCTCTCAAAGACTTACGCATTTGTGGGCAAGAAACAAGAACCGTTTCCAGAACTGTTGGCTGCCAGACAGAATGTCAAATATCAGGGCCAGGATTGGGGGGACCAGTGTTGACTGATTTGCGGGAGGCGCTGCGCCATCTGCGTAAGGCGCCGGGCATCACCACCACGGCGGTGATGACACTAGCACTGGGAATCGGAGCGACGACGGCGATCTTTACCCTCGTGCACCAAGTGATGCTGAAGTCGCTGCCGGTGACCAGGCCAGAGGAGTTGTGGAGGATCGGGGATAAAATCCGCTGTTGCAACTGGGGTGGATATACCCAGGGCGATGAGGGAGATTTTTCGCTGTTCTCGTGGGAGGCATACAAGAACTTTCGCGCGCACACGCCCGAGTTCACCGATTTGGCTGCACTTCAGGCCGGGAATGCACCGCTGGGCGTCCGCAGGGCGGGATCGAACGCGCAGGCGGATACCCGCAATGGCCAGTTCGTGTCCGGCAATTTCTTCAGGACTTTTGGCGTGCAGCCCTGGATCGGGCGGATGATGACTGACGCGGACGACCGGGAGGGCGCCTCATCGGTCGCGGTCATGAGCTACCACGTCTGGCAGGAGAAATACGGCTCCGACCCCTCCGTGGTTGGCGCCAGTTACCTGATAAACGGTCATCCGTTCACGGTGATCGGCGTGGCGGCGCCGGGGTTTTACGGGGCGAAGCTGGCAGACTGGGGCATGCCGGATTTCTGGATACCGCTAACGACAGAACTATTGATCGACGGCGAGACAGCGCGACTGAAGAGGCCGAACGGCAACTTTCTCGACCTGATCGGACGAGCGCGTCCAGGAGTTAACCCCAAGTCGCTCGAAGCGGAACTGAAGGTGGAATTCCATGACTGGTTGGCCAGCCATGTGCCGGACATGGAGCCCGGCGAGAAGCAGCTCTGGCCGCAGCAAACACTGCACATCATTCCAGGCGGCGCGGGAGTGGCCGCCATGCGCGACCAATATGAAGATGGACTGAAGTTGCTGCTGATAGCAGCAGGAAGCGTACTGCTTGTAGCCTGCGCCAATCTGGCAAACCTGATGCTCGCGCGCGGGTTGAAGGATCGCGCGCAAACGTCTCTACGCGTTGCGTTGGGTGCGTCGCGCGGGCGTCTCATCCGCAAGGTACTGGTCGAATCCATGCTGCTGGCAATGATGGGAGCAGTTTTGGGTATTGGCGTGGCGTATGCCGGCACCAGGCTGATTTTGAGCCTGGCCTTCGAGAGTGGTGGCTCGAATGGTTACGTCCCAATCGAGGCGACACCGTCCTGGCCAGTCCTGCTATTCACACTGGGAGTATCGGTTCTGACCGGAGTTCTCTTTGGGATCGCTCCGGCATGGATGACTTCACATACCGACCCGGCGGAGGCGCTGCGGGGCGCCAGCCGCTCCGTTGGCGCCGGCCGCTCCTGGGCACAGAAATCATTGGTAATCGCGCAGATCGCGGTGTCGCTGGTTTTGCTCTCTGCAGCGGCTCTGCTGGGCCAGAGCCTGCGAAACCTGGAGCATCAGAATTTCGGATTCGAGACGCAGGGCCGATATATCGCATCGATCAATCCAATGCTAGGCAACTACAAGCCGGAGCAGATGGAGCCGATGTTTCGCCAGATTGACGATAGCCTGCTCCAGATTCCCGGTGTGCGGATGGTGGCGTCGGCGCTTTATGCGCCAATGACGGGCGATAGCTGGAACGACGGTATTCGCATCGAGGGTAGGCCGGAGCCACCCGCTAAAGAAGACACCGGTTCCGGGTTTGCGCGAGTAATGCCGGGCTTCTTCGAGGCTATAGGCGCGAAGATCATGCTGGGCCGGCCCATCAGCGATCAGGACACTGGGGCGACACGCAAGGTAGCGGTAGTCAACCAGGCTTTTGCGAAGAGATTCTTCCCGGGCCAGAACCCGATAGGGCAGCATTTCGGGCCGGACAAGATCAAGTATTCCGGTACGTACGAAATCGTGGGAGTGACGAATGATATCCGCTACATGACGTACGATTACAAAAAACCCGTGCGGCCCATGTATTGGTTACCGGAAGCACAAACCGTGCAATGGAACGACCCGGCTGACCGGGGCGGCGAAACCTGGTCGCATTATCTATACAACATCGTGATTTGGGCGCCGGGGAACTTGCCGGGTCTGGAAGAGCGTGTCCGCAAAGCGCTGGCCAGCGTTGACCCCAATTTGGTGCTCTACGGGGTTGACCCGTACACAAAGATCGTGAGCGCGGATTTCCAGCAGGAAAACATGATTGCAACCCTGACAACGCTCTTCGGTGCCCTTGGGCTCGTTCTGTCGGCCGTAGGGTTGTATGGAGTGCTGGCGTACCTGGTGGAGCGGCGGACTAGTGAAATAGGTGTGCGGATGGCGCTGGGTGCGGATCGCGGGTCGGTCATAGGGATGGTGCTTGGCGGCGCATTCTGGCAAGTAGGGATCGGCCTTGTGCTTGGCATTCCTGCGGCAATCGGGGCTGGCAAGTTGATGGCATCTCAGCTATTCGGCGTGGAGCCGTGGGATCCCGTCATGCTGATGCTCGCCACATTGCTCCTCGGCGTGGCAGCGCTGGTAGCTTCAGTGCTTCCCGCCTGGCGCGCGGCAAGTGTTCAGCCGATGGTGGCACTACGGACCGAGTAAGCATCCAGCAAATGTTTGACATCCCGTTTCGAGACCTCGCTAATGCGTCGGTGGCGCATCGGCGCACGGTCGTTCGAGAGCAGCTGTTTATGCGGTGAACGGGCCGGAAACGGACGGGCGAGGGCACGGCTCGCGACCGAATTAGACGCTAATACTTCTTAACGCTTTCCTTCCGCTGGCCCTACGACAGATTGCGCGAGAGCGGAATCCTCTTCAGCGCGGGTCGCGCCGCGGATTCTCAACGTCGTATAACCGGTAGCGGTAACGACCTACCTTGTGTCACAATCTGGCTGGTCCTTGCATCTAACCTGTGGGAGGGACTCCCATTCTGCGAATACCGTTTGTCACTCTGGGCACTTGTGCACTCCTGACGATCGTTTCGGCGTCGCCGCCCTCATCTGGAATGCATCGACGGCCCACTATCCGTTACTTCATCGCCACTGCGTATTCAGTGGAGGGCACGGGCGCTTCCGGCATGTGGTCGCATCCAGGAACTGTGGCCGCCGACCGGAAGGTTTTGCCGCTAAATAGCCGCATCCGCATTTATGGCGCTGGCCGTTATTCCGGCGACTATATCGTGGAAGATACTGGTGGGAAGGTGGACGGCCACCACATCGACGTCTACATGCCCAGCCAGGCAGAAGCAAAAAAGTTCGGGCGTCAGCGAGTGAAGGTGGTCGTCCTCAAGTACGGCGATGATGAGGCAAGTCCACCCGATCCGCAGCAAAAGGCTGATGCGAAGGCCGTAAACCGAAAAGAGCGCGCGAAAGCTAATGCGGCGCCGACAAAATGATTGCACCTGTCCGAGTGATTCCGAACTCGCAGCCGAAAAAGAGTCGAATCGCAAATTGACGCGAGTCGTCCGCGGCGTGCGAAGGTCTCAATCGAGACCTAGGAGCAGTCTTCTGGCCTGATCGTCATTCGGTCCGAAAGGTCCCAATCCGATCGAGTCGGGAAAGCCGGTCGGGTCGGACAGAGGCGGGGAAAGACGCGCTGGCGCCCTTGATTGTCTGCTTATGCGGTCCAGATCTGGCAGAGTGCACGCTGAAAATTTCCGCCCAGGATGAGTTCGATGTTCCTGTCGGTATACTTGCGCCGGACCAGACCCTCAGTTAGATCGTAAATCTTCTTGCGATAGTTGATTCGGTCCAGGTCTGTTGTTGCGGGATTGATTCGCCGTGCCCTCAATTCTTCCCGCGGAAGTTTGGCCCGCCCGTCAAGGTCGACGTCGGTTCCAATGCCGATGTGTTCCACTCCGCATAGCCTCCCCACACGATCGATATGATCCAGCGCGTGTTCGATCGTAGTCGGTCCCCGTGCGCGCACAAAACTGCGGATCAGGGTGATCCCCATCACCCCGCCCTTGACCGCCATTTTCTTGATCACCTCATCCGTCTTACAGCGATGACGGTTAGGGACCAGTGCGCGGCAATTCGAATGGGTGATGAGTACAGGTTTTTGGGAGGCTTCGAAGGTATCTAGCGTGGTCCGATCACCACAGTGCGAAACGTCCACTGCCATTCCCAGTTTGTTCATGCGCTCGACGATCCGCACCCCATAGTCACTCAGACCTCCATCTGCCTCGTCGCCGGCACCGCTTCCGATCCGGTTCGCTCGAGAAGCCAGCAGGGAAACCCGCTGGCCCAATCTGTAGAACAGATCCACATCCCCGACCGATCGAAAGTGCTCAGAGTTTTGCTCGCCGATCAGGATGCCGATCTTGCCCACCGACTTGACATATGCGAGATCGGCCGGACCGTCGATACGCACGAAGTAGTCACTGTGCCGGGAAACAAAGTTGTTCCAAAGCGTCATGTCTCTCAGGGATTCAGCGTATATGTCCCCCTCATGGTGTCCCACGGCCGGATGAAAAACCGTGGTGCCCGAGTCCTTCAACTTTTGAAAATCGGTGCTCTGAAAACTCTCCGGCTCCAGCTGCCATGCGTACAGTTTCTCGAAGTCCAATGTGAGCAAACCCAACATATCGATCACCGTAGACCTGCGAATCAACTCCAGGGTGCGCGACGAGTAATCAGTTTTGCTCTGGGCGAAGAGGGCGAATCGGCCGACATTGATCATCGGTGCAGCCAGGGGGAGCGCCGCGCTTTTCAGAATGGAACGACGAGTAATCATAAGTTCGGCGAAGTCGGCCAGTTTATCACGGTTGTGCGGTATCACCTGATCGAGGAAAACTACAAGGCCCTTAGGGAGGTCAGTGTCGGCTGGCTTTACTTTCATGCCTTGAACGAGATTGCGGGGACGTCGGAGAGCATGGATTTTCTCGCGGTGAAATAAATGAACGGTCGGAAAGGCTAAGCCAATCTGACAACCTACCGTCGGCGCCCCGTCAGCCGCAGCAAGCTAAGGAACAGGTTGATGAAGTCGAGATACAGTTTCAGCGCCCCGAAGATCGCTTTCTTGCGTCCGGCGTCGGTTGCTTCGGTGCCGGGAGCGTTCATCCCTTTGATCTTCTGTGTATCGTAGGCGGTGAGTCCCGCGAACACGATGATGCCGACGATGGAGAACACGAAGCTGGCACCTTCCGTCATCAGCGACGGGAAGAGCATGGAGAGCAGACCGAAGCCGACCAGTCCGAATAACCCCATCATGCAGAAGGAACCCACCGGGCCGAGGTCCCGCTTGGTCACATAGCCGACGCCGCTGAGGCCCGCAAAGCCGAAAGCCGTGACGCCGAAAACTCCTGCGATGCTGGAGCCCGTGAAGACCAGAAAGATGCTGGACAACGTGAGTCCGGTTAATCCCGCGTATAGAAAATAGATGAGCGTCGCGGTTAGAGCGCTGATCCGGTTAATGAGCCACGACAGCGCCAAGACGGCCCCCAGTTGGGCGATGATCAAACTCCAGAACAGCAGCCGGTTGCCGAAAATCGTTCGTACAAGGTCCGGATTGCCCGCTACGTTCCACGCCACGGCGCCGGTAAGACAAAGTCCACCCGTCATCCAGCCGTACACACGGCTCATGAACCGGGCGTTCTCTGCCGCGATTGAAGCGGGCCCGAATGCCTGATCGCCCAGCCGTCGGTTGCCGAGCGACTGATTGACAGCGGGTTGTTGTTCCATGCCCCAACTTTAGTCGGCGGATGAGTGCGGTGTCAACGCTTGTCGTTAGGACATTGGAAGGGCGCTGGACTGGCAGTCGTTTGATAACTGGTGTTCACGTAAACTTGAGTTCGGGCAAATATCGCAGGCGCAGCACCCTATTGTGAGAACCGCTTTGAGTTTCGTCGGGCGATCTTTCGGAGACCATACGGAGATTCTTTAATCAAGGCTTTCTGTGAGTTGCGCGTAGCGTGCTCCTCACAAACGGCGCTAAGCTTGAAGTGGCAAAATAGATGGCCGCGCAAGAGTCCGCGAGCCTCGGCTAGGCGATGAGGTGGAGCAGAATGGGGCTTAAGCCACCTAAAATTCATCGGAATCGGCGCTCTCCACGAGTTTAGTGTGTCGCCATGCCCAGGTTACTTTTACTGTCAATAGGTAGAGAACGATGCCTGAAGAGAAGCGCAAACTTTTGGAGAAATTGAAATTCGAATTGGCCTTCGTCGAGGACGGCGGATATGGTCGCTCGGTCCGTACGCCACATAAATCCACATCTCCTTTCCAAGACTCGCTGACCTGCCTAAATTTCGGCGATCCGTTACGCACTCATCCGTGCGCTGAATGCATTCTCATGCAGTACGTCCCGGAATCTCGCCAAACCGAAGATGTCCCTTGTCACCATATTCCGCTCGATGGGGAGAGCAGAACGATCGCCACTCTGGATGCCACCGAGGCCGAGGAGGTCCTCAAGCGGTGGCTTCGGCACGAAATCAACAGGCTTGAAGGAGAACTCGCTGTTTAGAACTGGTTGGAGGCACCTTTGGCGCGGGCGACGCCGATTGCAAAGCACCTCCGAACATCCCGATCTTAGCATTTGGCCGTACGGGCAGGGGTAGTCTTTGTCCCGCGCATCCGGCTTGCCCGCGCCAGTCTTCGCACCATCTATGCGCCCTAAATGTCATGGGTCCCGACTGGAAGCCTACGCGGGATGCGGTCCTGAAATAGTGGCCGATATTGCCTGATAACAGGCGCACCAATACCCCCGACGAACTCGCTGACTCGAGCAGAAGGCGCGTCGACGAGGCGTCCAAGTCGACTGCAGACCGAATGCGGCGATCCGTCTACAATCGCCTAAACCATTTCAAAACGTCGCGCGAACCATTGCGAGTCCTAAACCGAGAAAAGGGATGCCATTTCCCACTATTTCGCACGGGCTTTATTTATGGCGGTTACTGGCATACACTCGTGCTATCCCGCGTTTTATGGCCACCTTTCCCGGCTGGGAGGCCCTCCGCGAGACCGACAGGGTCCGCCGCGCGGTAGCGGAGACCGACAATGCAAGGCAACTCAATGAGAATAGTGATTCTGACAGCACTGGCGGCTTGCGCGCTACCCCGCGCGCACGGAGCTTCCGCAGTCAATGTTACGGTGAACCCGGCGGGTGCCATCCAGGTGAAGACGCCGGCGGCGGAGTTCGAATTACTGGCGTCCGGCTACCTTGCAGGGCGCTTGGTCAAGAACGGGCAGCAACTTACGCTGGACGATCCGGCGCAGGGAGAGGCAGGCGGCGACTTGCTATTAAGCGGCGGCGCGCCGGCTCGGTTCGACCCGCTTGATTTCCGCCACGCGAAGATCAGCGACATCCGCGGCGGGATAGGACCGCGCGGCAAGCGCATCGAGGTCACGGCAAAGCAGAGCGGCGCCAGCGGCCTCGAGAAAGTACTAACGCTGGAGGTCTACGACGACTTTTCCAAGGCGGCATTTCTGACCATTACCTACCGGAACGCGGGGAAGTCGGCCATCAAGCTGGATCAGATCTCGTTCCAGCGGCACCGGCTCAACGCCGCCATGACAGACCCCCAGGCGTCCCCATTCCAGATGTGGTCGTTCCAGGGCTCCAGCTTCAAGTGGGGCAACGATGACGTCAGCCTGCTCATGAAAGGCTTCTCGCAGCCGAACCTGGTTGGGGTGGCCACGCCGTCCGGCATGGGCGGCGGCATTCCCGTGGTGGCGTTCTGGACGCGGGCGGTCGGGACGGCCATTGGCCACGTGGAACCGCGCGCCGAGACCCTCTCGCTTCCGGTGCAGGTGGGCGACGATGGCCGTGTGGAGGCTTCCGTGCGCATCGACGCCGGCGTAAGCTTGAAGCCCGGCGAGAGCTATGCAACGCCGCGGACCTTCCTCGCCGTGTTCTCCGGAGATTATTACGAGCCCTTAAGCATGTGGTCGGCGATCCTGCAACGCCAGTCGTGGGTGCCCGCTCAACCCCCAAGCGACGCCTTCGAGGCCAACTGGTGCGGCTGGGGGTACCTGGGGAGCGTGACTCCGGAGCAAATGGTGGGCACCATCCCTAAGCTGAAGGAATTCGGGATCAAGTGGGCCACTCTCGACGCCGGCTGGTACAACGCTTCCGGCGATTGGGAACCAAACGCAAAAACGTTTGCGGGCGACGCGGTGCGGCGCATGGTGGACGAGTTTCACAAGAACGGAATTCGCATCTCCGTCTGGTGGGCTCCCATAGAAGCGGCGGACGGCCAGGGCGGAAGGCGGGGCCGCCGGGGAACTCCCTCCAAGGTGGCGCAGGAGCACCCCGAGTGGGTGATCCAGGATGCCGCCGGCAAGCGTGCCGGGCTGCGGAACAACAGCCTGGCGGCACTCTGCCCAGCGCTCCCGGAGGTGCAGTCGTACTTCCGGAAGGTGACCGAGAGGTTGATTCGCGACTATGACTTCGACGGCTCCAAGATGGACTATATCTTCTCCGTCCCGCGCTGCTACAACCCCGCCCACCACCACAAGAGCCCGGATGATTCGGTGAGGGCCGTGGCCGACGTGTACAAGATCATCCTGGAGACGTCCAAGGCATTGAAGCCCTACAGCGTGACCCAGATCTGCCCCTGCGGGACCACGCCGAACCTCGCATGGCTGCCCTTCGAGAATCAGGCAGTGACCGCCGATCCGGTGGGCTCCATTCAGGTGCGGCGCCGGATCAAGCTCTACAAGGCGCTGCTCGGCCCGCGGTCCGCGGTCTACGGCGATCACGTGGAACTGAGCAAGATCCGATTCGATCCCAACCGAGAGGTGGACCTCGGCGAGGATTTCGCCTCCACCGTGGGCACGGGAGGCGTGCTGGGCACCAAGTTCACCTGGCCGGATTACGGGAACCGTTTCGATGACGTGTTCCTCACGCCGCGCAAGGAAGCCATTTGGAAGCAGTGGATTCCAATCTATAACTCCATGATGCTCTCCAAAGGCACCTTCATGAACCTCTACACCATCGGGTACGACTCGCCGGAAGGATACGCGATTGCGAAGGACGGCAAGATGTACTATGCCTTCTTCGTGAGCGAAGCGCAGGCGTGGGAAGGATCGCTGGACTTGCGCGGGCTGGAACAGGGCACGTACCGCGTATTCGATTACGTGAACCAGAAAGAGCTGGGCAGCGTGGACGCATCAAGCCCCAGGCTGCAAACGAAGTTCACCGAAAACCTGCTGCTGGAAGTGTCCAGGCAGTGATTTGAATTACGCCAGTGTGGCACCCGACGGTCAGTTCGCGAGCGGCGGGCCGCCCGGCAGCACGATGGCACTCGATCCGGCCGCATAGGGCCGCCGCGTCGCCGTGAACTTCGCGTTGAGGTATTCGCCCATGTAGAGCGTACCGGAGAAGGCGTCGCCGGAAACGGTACCCGCGAAGATATACGGTATCGAATCTCCGCTGCCGCGCTCGGCGGTGTTACTGCGAAGTTTTATCTGGCCACCCTCGATAGTGCCTTGCACATCGCGCACGGAGAAGTCGCTCTTGTGCGAGCCGTTGACGCGGCCTCCGTCCTGCTGCAAGAACAGTGCGTGCTGGCTCTTGCTGCTGAAGAACTCGACGTTGACGTCCCAGCGTCCGCTGAGATTCGTTTCCGGCGCAGCCGGCTCGGGCCGCGGGCTGCGCTTTATCGAGAGCACCTCGTGGATGCGGTCGGCCACGATCTTATCGTCGCCCGGCTGCATCATCCAGGCGGTTATCGAAATCGAGGTCTTTCCGTTATCGGGCTCGCGCCTGTTCCGGCCGCCGCCTTCGCCGCCACCGAGTGCGATCCTGGGCTTCGTGCGTGCCAATTCTTCGGCTATTTCCTCGCCAGTGACATGCAGCTTAGCGGGATCCCAACTGACTACCAGCGTCGGGCTGTGATTCGAAAGCCCCGCAGGCTCGCGAACCGACGTCTCGATGCCGTCAACGGCCGATACGCGCTTGGAGATCGTGTCCAGATAGGAAAGCCACTTCTTCCACTCGGCATCGTGATCGCGCTTTACCCAGGCTTCCACGGCCGCCAGAAGACCCAGCATTTCCTCGCGCCCGACCTTGTTGTCGCGGCCCGGTCCATGATGGGGCGAACTCGCCTGCCAAGCCGACATCAGGATATCCTTGCGTCCCAGCAGGAGCCCCGAACACTGCGGACCGCGGATCGCCTTGCCTCCGCTATAAGCCACAACCGTTGCGCCGCGCTGAAGGTGCACGTTGGGAATCGTGAGATTCTCGGCTGCCGCGTCCACGAGAACCGGAATGTTTCTCGGCTTGGCCAGCGTGACCACATTCTCGAGCGAAAGCGGCCCCGAAACTGTGGGCCCGCCGGCAGTCAGGTAAACCATCGCGGTGCGAGGGCTGAGCGCATCGGCGAGTTCTTCCGCCGTGTCCACAACGATGATTTTGACGCCGATATTGCGTACGGCGTGATCGTAGACACTGCGCGAACTGCGCGGAATGACTACTTCGGTCTTGTCGAAGCCGGTGAGATCCGGAATGCGGATCAATTTCTCAGGATTCCCGCCCGCGACACACGCGGCGGTCACATGTTTCAACCCCGCGGCGCAACCAGCCGAGACCATCCCCCACTCGGCGCCGGTCAACTCAGCCAGGCGCCGTCCGACGCCTTCGGCCAGCTCGTCGTACTGCACGAAATACCGGGCCGCGTAGTCCATTGCCGCGCGGGTCTCCGGGGTTTCCACGGATGCGCCGATGATGGTGAACGTCCCGCGGCAATTGATGACCGGCTCGACACCGATGGATTGGTAAATCTCCGGTCCGGGTGTGAGCGGGCCGGTGGTCGCGCCGTTGGCCGCGGGTGCGCCTAACAGCACGGGCCATACCAGCGCATTTCCGATTTGGAAGAGCTCGCGCCGGGTCGCCCCGTCTGACGCTTTCTTCGCGGATACTCGAGATTCCTCGTCAGCCATAAATCCTCCACGTCCTCGCGGGAAGCCCCCGCTCCAGGTTAAGAATGTATCACGCCTGACCAACGACACGATGACAGGCAGGCCGCCGCGCGGCACCCGTCCCAGCCCCCGAGCCAGCACACGGCCAATCATCGATACAATCGCCCAGCGATACTGGCTTACGAAGCCGAAGGAACTTGGTCTGAATGTGCATGGCAACCCCCGTCCGCACACATCCATGGCCCGATTGGGGAGGATAGTCAACCCGCCTTCCGCGAATCGCAAATGGCGATAAGGAAGATCGGACACTATTTCAACGCGCCAGCGCGAGGTCCGTCCCAAATTTTCGACAAGTCCACCGTATCCAGCCTCGCGCTATTGCGCTCAGGTCATCTCCTGGGCGCTGTCGTGGGCCTGCTCGCGCAGCAGGTCGCCTTTGAAACGCGGCGAAACCTGATCCTCGGCCTAAAGAACGGGCTTAGCACCGCCGAATTCCATCAGTTCTTTTGATCTCCTACCATAAGTGATCAGCATTAGCACATCCTCGAGATTCAACCGTAAACCCTGTTGGCTGCCAAAACTCATGAAACTCAATCTTCCTCAATCCAGGCAGGCCGTCTGCCGGAAAGGTGTTAGCCGGAGCTCGAAGAAAGGAGATTCTCGTATCTAAGATGATCCGTCCTCTGGGTATTGCGCTGCTGTTCGTTGCGCAGGCATTGGCCGAACCGATTAAACTGCACCCTTCCAATCCGCACTATTACTTGTTTAACGGCCAACCGAGTCAGCGAGGGTAGTTACCGAGTCGAATCCGATGCAGGTGAGGGCCGCGAAAGAGGTCGCGTGAATGACTGCCCTCAGATCGAACTCTCGCGCATCATAAAAAGGAGTGCTGGAGAATAGCCCTCCCCAGCCTTCATGGCCCAATAAGTAGCGGACGACAGGCCCGATGAAAACCAGCAGCACGATCCCCATAAACACCAGCAGGACATCGTTAGTCCGGGCGGTCGCGCGGATTCCTCGCACGTTCAGGTAGGTGATCCCGCTGGCGAAGCCCGCCGCGATGATTACATAAGGAACTTCCGGAAGCATTCGCCGGACAATGAGCGAGCCGCGCGCCGCGAACTTTGGGTAACGCCAGAGGTACTTGCGACATTGCCCAAACTGATCCCAGCAGCATGAGCGCGGCGACCAGCGGGAGCCGTCTTGGGTTATGGAGGAATATGGTCTTCAAACCTGTCCTCAAAAAATGGCAATGGGGTTGAACAGCGAACCCGTGCCGCCGGGTAAGCGTAACGGAGCAGCCATAACCAGAAATTCCCAGCGCCGTTCTGCCTCGCAGATTTTGACCAGGTCTTCGAATTGCAGGCTATCGGCGCAAGCCATCCCCATAGATGCAATTTGCAGAGCATGGATGGGGCACGCGACTCCCTCCACATTGCTGGGAACGGTTTCGCCGTCGCCATCCGGGAAGAAGGCAGCCACTTTTCGCTCATGCAGCAACCGGATGGTCTCCACATGCAGACCGGCTTTTCCATCGCCATCGTATCCGTTATTCCATGGGCCCAGTTCGAGCCGCCGCCGGTGATGGCCGGTGCGGAAAAGAAAGATGTCTCCCTCGCCGAGCCGAACACCTTGCGCCTTCTCCGCCGCTTCCAATTCCGCTGTGGTCACTGCCTCTCCCGGCTCCAGCCACTTGACGCCACGCAGGCGGGGGATGTCGAGCAGCACCCCGCGGCTGACGATCCCGTTCGCGTAAGCGGTAATATCCTGAATCGTCGGCCCCCGGGAGGTCACGGCGCTCGTCGGCTTACCGTTATAGATCTTCCCCTTGATGCCGACATGGCACAGCGCGTCGATATGGGTGTGGCAGTCGCCATGAAACTCGGTCGCCATGTAATCGGTGGAGAATTGCGGCTCTCCACAGTCGGGAATGTCATAGCTCCGAATCATGTAGTGAGTTGCAGGGTGAGGATTGTCGGGCCCCGCCACTTTGTTAATGGGAACTGCCATCGAGACCGATCGGCCCACGCGGACCAGGCCGGCCGCCCGCCGGACGTGCTCCGGCTGAATGTAATTCAGCGTGCCTCTTTCGTCGTCCTCACCCCATCGGCCCCAATTGCAGACCGCCTGGAATAATTCGTCGAATTCTGCCCTGGAAACATGCGTGGGTATTGTTTTCGTCATCGTGCCCTCTCAGTGCCTCTTCAGTCGGTCAGGATTCCGCGCGGTGGCCGTGCCCGCGTGGGCTATTGGCTGCCGTTCAGACTGCTTGCCGCCGACGTCCGGCGCACCAAATACCCGGACGGCGCCTCACCGTGATCTCCCTGGCGCGTGGCGCCGTCCGCACGCGACTTGGCGCGATAGCCCGCCGGTGTCATTCCCACCAGTTTCCGGAACACAGTACCGAAATAGCTCTGATCGCAGAATCCCATCTCCTGGCTGATATCCGAAACCGACTTGTCCGTCATGGCTAACAGCGCCTGTGCCCGCTCGATCCGGCAATGATTCAGATAAGCCATGAACGACTGGCCGGTCGCCCGCTTGAAGAAGTTCATGAAATGTGATTCACTCATCCCGCAGATGCGCGCCGCCTCCTGGACTTGCGTTGGCTCGTCAAAATGCTTTTCCAGGTGTTCGAATAGCGGGCGCAAACGCTCCAGGGCGCGCTGCTGGCGCCGGAATGTATCAACTGTCCCGGCATAGCTGGCGTACTGGTTCACCAACAGGATGAGAATCATTTTCAGGTACGTCTTCACCGCCAGCCGCGCTCGTGGCGTGGTTGCGGGAAGCTCGGTGCGAATGCGCTGCATCAGCTCGAAGATTTGTCCGGGGATCGACGCATTCGCTGCAACCACATGCGGAAAATGCGGGTCCTGTAGCAGGAACGGCGTGAGATATTCGGCGTTGTCGGGTCCTCCGTCGGCGCGGATCAGGTCCGGCTGGAAGAATAGAACTGCCAAGGTCACTGGCGGATTGGAGCGGCACTCGAAACGGTGGTACAAAGTGCTGCCCACCACCGCAAGGTCGCCCTCGTGAAGCGGCAAGGAGCGATCCTGAATTTCCAGACTAGCCGCCCCGCGGCACAGGTACGCCAGCTCGAAGTAGTCGTGTCGGTTCTTGCGGACATTGTTCCCGAGCCCAATGGTCATGAACCTCACGTCAATCGGAAACGCGGGATCGAATGGCCACACGTGGATGCCTTCTGCATTAATCTGCGGCTCCACGACGCGGACTTGGTCCTCGCATAGCTGCTTCGGAATCCGCACCGCCGGCATTATTCCACCCCCTCTCCTGTTGGTCAATCTTTTCCGCCGCCCGGGATTACGGCAGAATCTCTTGATATAGCTTCACCTCGAACTTCTCCACCAGACCGGGCTGCACATCGTTGAAGAAGTGCGTGATATACGGCATGGCGCAGTGCTCATCGAAGACTTTCTTGTCTTTCCATTTTTCGATGTACGTGATCCACCGCGGATCATCAGTGCGCTGGTTGAGTTCGTATCGGATGCAGCCCGGTTCCTTGTGGGTCGGCTGCATGAGCGGATGCATGGCGGCGATTAGCTCATCGGTCTTGCCTTCCTTGGCGCGAAACTCCGCCACACAAACCACCTGCGTCTTTTCCATCTTCGGCATGCTTAGCTCCTGTTGGGGACCGGGTGGACCGTGGAGCCGGTCCTGGCGGCGTCCCTTTTCAATGAAAGATACAGCTCGTAGGCTTTGTCGGGTTTTTCCTGATCATGCACGACAGCCCGAACTGCCTGAATCATGGCGATGGGTGCCTCACATTGAAAGATATTGCGCCCCATGTCCACTCCGGCTGCGCCCTGGTCGATCGCTTCAAACGCCATCTGAAGCGCATCGAGCTCCGGCAGCTTCTTTCCGCCTGCGATGACGAGCGGAACCGGGCACGCTGCGGCCACGCGCGCGAAGCCCTTCTCGCAGTAATACGTCTTGACGACGTGCGCTCCCATCTCCGCGCAGATGCGGGTCGCCAGGCCCAGGTACTTGGCATCGCGCACCAGTTCCTTGCCCACACCCGTGACCGCCAACGTCGGGATGCCGTGCTTGTTACCCGCGTCCACTACCTTGACCAAATTGCCGATCGACTGATGCTCGTGCTGGCCTCCGATGTACACTTGCACCGCCATGGCCGAGGCGTTGAGCCGCACGGCGTCTTCGACATCCACCGCCACCAGTTCGTTCGAGAGTTCCTTCAGGATGCTCTGCCCGCCGCTCGATCGCAGCACCACAGGCTTGGACATTTCCGCGGGAATCGATGTGCGCAGCGCGCCGCGCGTGATCATGAGCGCATCCGCATAGGGAACCAGCGGCACAATGGCAATGTCGATGCGCTCCAGACCCGTCGTCGGTCCTTGGAAATAGCCGTGGTCCACCGCCAGCATCACCGTCTTGCCGGTCGACGGGTTGAAAATGCGCGCCAGCCGATTCTTCATTCCCCAGTCGAGCGAGTTGCTCCCCTTTAGAAAAAACGCGTGCGACTGCATCGGGACCCCGATGTGATAGTCTTTCCCATCCTGCACATCGTCAACATCAGGCATTGCCAGATTCCCCTTTCAAGTTGCTAAATCCCTTATAGAAGCCTTCGAACAGAAGGCTAATCGATACGGCTCCTGGGTCAGCATGCCCGAGCGTCTTCTCACCAAGAAATTTCGCCCGGCCATAGCGTGCCGTAAGGCTCCGCGTCGCCTCCGCTCCCGCCCGGGCTGCGGCAGCCGCATCGAACAGAGCCTCGTGCACGCTCTTTCCGGAATCCGCTGCCGCGCGCAGCGCCTGGATCGCCGGTACAAGGGCGTCCATCATAGTCTTATCCCCCGGCTGGGCTTTGGTCTGCTTTCGCAAAGCCGCAAGACCGGCCTCGAACATCCCGGTCATATCGTTCGCCGCGGCATCCGCCATCCCACCAAAGAAAACGCCAAGCAGCGAACTCGATGCCCCCCCATCCACTCCCAGAACACTCCAGCCCGCATCCTTCAGGCACGTCTTCAGATCTTCCGGCCCTCCCGGCGCAAACGCCTTCTCCAGCCTGTCCACCGTGCGCAGCATGGTCGCGCCATGATCGCCATCCCCGGCCGCGCAGTCCAGTTCGCTCAGCACGGCATGTTGCGAACGGATGGTCGCGGCCGCTCCCGCAATCATGCGCGCGAAATCGGCTTTGCTGATACCACTCGTCATCGCACCACGAAATACGGCGCATTACTAGGCGCGTCCCACAGGCGAATTAACTCGTTATCCAAGCGCGCGATCATCAGTTGAAACCCCGCCTGCTCCTGCGTGGTGATGAACTCGCCGACTTTGGCGCGCGCAAGTTTTATACCTTTGGCCTTCAGGACCTGATCGACGTGCCGGAACAGGATGAACAATTCCATGAGCGTGGTAGCGCCCGCGCCGTTAACGATGACCAGCAACTCTTCCCGGGCTTTGACGTCCAGATCCTTCAGCAGCATGTCCAGCATGATCTCCGCGGTCTCATCGGCGGTCTTCAGTTTCATGCGGCCTGTGCCGGCTTCTCCGTGCTGCCCCATGCCGATTTCCATTTCGTCGTCACCGAGCTCGAATATCGGCTGGCCCGTCGAGGGATGCGTGGCCGTCGCGACCGCCACGGCCAGCGTCCGCATGTTGCGCCCCATCCGCTCCGCGATCTCGCAACAAGCGTCGAGCGGCTGGCCTTCTTCGGCAGCGGCCCCCGCAACCTTATATACCGGCAGAAACCCAACCAGCCCCCGCCGGTCTTCGGGATCCGTTCCGCCGGAAATGTCCTCGTGAGTCAGAGTCATTTTGACGTTCAATCCCTCGCGTTTAGCCATCTCCATGGTGAGATTCGCGGAGAGCACGTCCCCAGCGTGATTCAACACAATAAACAGAACACCGGCGCCATTGTTCGCCAACCGGATCGCTTCGAGGCAACGCGGCGCGCCGGGAGCGGCAAAGATCTCGCCCGCCACGCTGATGTCCAGCATCCCTTCCCCTACGAACCCGCTCAAGCCCGGTTCATGCCCACTACCGCCCAACGTCACCACGCCCACCTTACCCTTGGCCTTTGGCACAGCACGCGCCACCAGGTTACTGCCCACCAGCCGGATCTGGCCAGGATGCGAGAGAGCGAAACCTGCGAGCAGTTCCGCCACAATGTTTTCGGGCTTATTGATGAACTTTTTCATTTTCATCCGCGCATCTCCTCGAGTTCATTCGTAATTGGCAGGGTCGGGCAACACAATCGCCTGCCGGAAGCCGCGCGTGTGCGTGGCCAGGACAAAAAGGCCGATCACGAACCAGATGCCGCCGGCGATCTTGGCGGGCGCGCCGAGTCCCAACCAAATCACGGTGCAAAACAGGAATCCCAAGCCCGGCAGCACGATATCGGCAAAAAATTCCCTTGACTGTCCCTCAGCCCGCCGCACCCAGAACTGCCACAACACTGCCAGGTTCACTCCCATGAATCCCAGGAATGCTCCGAAGTTTAGAATCTCCGCCGTCAGCTCATAGCTCATCACCAGCGCCCCCGCGTACGCCAGGATCCCGATCAGCCAGATGTTGCGGTTCGGAGTATTACGCACCGGATGCAGGTGCGCGAAGAAACGCCGGGGAATCACGTCGTCGCGTCCCATGCCGAATAGCAGGCGCGCAGCACCAACCTGCGTGGTCATCCCTGCTCCGATGTTCGCCACCACCAGCAGAATCGCCATGGCCTGGAACAGCCATACGCCCCCTACGCGCCCCGTGACCTCTATGAATGCCGTCTCTATATTGGAGTAAGTGTTGTAATCGGGCCAGACGAGTTGCCCCAGGTACACCAGCAACCCGCCGAATATGCCAGTGAATGCGCACACCGATACGGCAGCCAGCATCACATTCCGGCGTGGATTCTTCACATCTTCGGCCAGCGTGGTCACCGCATCGAACCCCAGATAGGTAAGCGCCGCGAATGAAGTAGCCCCCGCGATGTCCCGTACATTAAAGGTTCGAGGGTCATAGAACGGCTTCACCGTAAACAAGCTCGCCAATCCATAGCGCGCGAGCATGTAGCGTACAGCAAGAACGATAAAGCTAATCAACACCACGAACATAAATACCAGCAATACCTGGTTGGCGCGCGTCGTGGAGTGTATCCCGCGCAGGTTGAGATACGTGATGCCACCGGCAAAAAGCGCGGCACAAATTGGATAAGGCAGGGCCGGAACCGCGCGTTGTAAAGCCAGGCTCCCATAAATCACGCAGAACAGCGGGCTGACTACGTAATCCAGCAGCATGGCCCAGCCCGAAACGAATCCCAAATACGGATGCAGCCCGCGCCCCACGTATGTGTAAGCCGAACCTGCCGAAGGATAGAGTGCTGCCATCCTCCCGTAGCTGATGGCCGTCAGTACCATGGCCACCATCGCCGCCAAAATGGTAACCACCGCGTGCCCATGTGACCGCAGCTCCGCGAGGCCGAAAACCGTGGCCGGAGCACTCGGCGTAACCGCCACGATCCCGTACAGAATCAGATCCCAGACTGAAAGAACCCGCTTCAGCCGGCCAACAGTCTCGACACTTGCTCCCTGTCCCGTGGAAACACTCATCACTCTTGCGAAATTCCTCTCGTAAAACTACGGTCAGATCTTCGCTGTTTGTCCCCCATCCACGTACATGGCAGTCCCGGTTACGAACGAGGCATCGTCTGAGGCCAGAAACAACACGGCCTTCGCCAGTTCTTCGGGCCGCCCCAAACGCCCGATCGGGTGTGACGCCGCCAGCGCATCCAATGCTTCCGGCGAGAGTGCCTTTCGAATCATGGGCGTATCGGTAGCGCCCGGAACCAGCGCGTTCACGCGCACCCCTTGCCTGGCATGGTCGATCGCCATTGCTTTCGTGAACATCGTCACGCCACCTTTGGAGGTTACGTAAGCCACGGCGTTCGCGCAGGCATCATGTGCGCCCACCGTCGATGCCACATTTATGATCGACCCACCACCGTGCCGGATCATGTGGGGCAAAACCGCCCGGCAGCATAAATACGTTCCTGTCAGATTGATAGACAGCACGCGATGCCAAGCCTGCTCGTCGGTATCAAGTACCGTGCCATAAAGGAGTACTCCCGCGCCGTTGAACAGAACGTCGATGCGTCCATACGTTCTGAGCACCTCTTCCACCATGCGGGTGACCTGCGCGGTGTCTGACACGTCAACCTGCGCAAATATCGCATCTCCGCCGGACGCATTGATGGCTTGCGCCGTATGCTGTCCGTCCCCGCTGTAGTCGGCAACCGCCACGCGCGCGCCCTCCCGGGCGAACAACTCGGCTGTCGCCTTGCCAATGCCCGATGCCCCGCCCGTCACCAAGGCCACTTTTCCCTTAAGCCTCAACGCCCAAATCCCTCCCACCATCAGGACAGTAGGGGCGAGGCATGCCTCGCCTGGCCCGCCAGACCCACCAAGCGTCCTATGGACCCGGCCAGGATGGATATAAGAATACTCTGAAAGACTTTTGAAATCCCACGGCATGCGCCTGGCTCCCTCCGAGCGTGGTGCCGCAACAAAAATTTAGGCGATCATTACAGACTGCCGGCACGCCGGCTAATACTTTACCTAGAGGGAAACAGACGGGATGGCTGATCAGCACTCGAACGGAATGGCGCGTTTCACAGGCCAGGTGGCGCTGGTTGTCGGCGGCGCTCAGGGTATTGGAAAGGCGATTGCCACGCGCTTAGGCGGGGAAGGCGCCCACGTTGTAATTGCTGATGTCGACTGCCCCGCGGCCGACACTACCGTTCGCGAGATCTGTGCCGCCGGATCCGATGCGCGGTCGTTGCCCTGCGACGTGCGCGACTCCAGCCAGGTTCAAACCATGGTAAAGCAGGTTCTGGACTGGCACGACCGAATCGACATACTGATGTATGTGGCCGGCATTGCTCCCTCCGTTCCATTTCTGGAAATCTCCGCCGAGACCTGGGACGACACCATAGATACGAACCTGCGTGGCGCGTTCCTGGTTTCCAAAGCCGTTGCCCCCCACATGGTCGCCCGCAAGCGCGGCAAGCTGGTTTTCATGGCGTCTACCAACTGCTGGGATGCGGAGGCCACCCTCGCGCACTACAATGTCTCGAAATCAGGCGTGTTTCTTCTTGCCAAGACCCTGGCACGCGAGCTCGGTCCTTACGGTATCAACTCCAACGCGCTCGGTCCTGGGTTCATCAAAACCCGCCTGACTGAACCGTTGTTGAACAACCCGGAAGCAATGAAAAAATATGATCCGGAAAGGGGTCTCATACCGCTCGGCCGCTTGGGAACGCCCGAGGACGTAGCCGGCCCAGCCCTTTTCCTGGCGTCGGAGGATGCCGCCTACATCAATGGCGTGTTGCTGTTCGTAGATGGCGGGCAACTGGCTTAGGGAGAGAACAATCATGCATCGGCGCGATTTCTTGAAAACGGCGGCGGCTTGCGGTGCGGCAGCGAGTTCCTGGAAGCCCATTCAGGCGCAGATCGTGCGCCCGGCGACAGGACCACTGCGAGTGCATCCGCAAAACCCGCGCTATTTCACCGACGATAGCGGCCGGCCCATCTTCCTCACCGGTGCCCACACTTGGGCCAACTTGCAGGACACCGGCGTCGCGCCCGTCCCCATCTTCGGCTGGCAGGCCTACCTCGCCATGATGCTGGGCCACAACCACAACTTCATGCGCCTGTGGGGATGGCAGCAATCCGCCTGGGCGCCCTGGACACCGGACAAGATCCTGTTCGAACCCACTCTCTATGTGCGCACTGGCCCCGGCACCGCCCTCGACGGCGGCCTCAAGTTCGATCTCAAAAAATTCAACCCCGCGTATTTCGACCGTATGCGTGCGCGTGTTACTGAATGCCGCGACCGAGGCATTTACTGCGCCGTCCAGCTCTTCCAGGGCTTCAGCTACAACCGGCCGCACAATTGCGGGCAGCAAACCTGGTCGGGCCATCCTTATAACTCTCAAAACAACATCAACGGCGTGAATGGCGACCGCAACGGTGACGGCCAGCCGGACCTCGAAGACCCGCAAGTGCGCGAGCAGCAGGCAGCTTACATGAAAAAGATCGTCGATACCGTGGACGATCTCGACAATGTGCTCTATGAAGTCGTCAACGAAGGCGGCGGCAAAGACTGGGACTGGTGGGTGGTTGACACCATGCATAAGCTCGAAACCGAAAAGGGCAAGCGGCACCCTGTGGGCCTGACCGGTGCCGGCGTCGAGCGCATGGAAGAGATGATGGCCAGCCCGGCGGAATGGGTCTCGCCCTTTGGCCACAATTTTCAATTCGGCCCGCCCGCCTGGGATGGTAAGAAAGTTAGTGTGAACGATACCGATCACCTTTGGGGCCACGGCGGCACGGTTGCCTGGGCGTGGAAGAGCTTCGTCCGCGGGCACAACACGCTGCTCATGGACAGTTGGGACCCGATCGCGGGCGGCCCGTGCCCGGAAGTGAACTGGGGGCCACGGCCCGGCTATCCGCTGCGCGACCTCAACCGGCGTGACGATTGGACCTGGGAACCCGTGCGCAAAGCCATCGGCCACACACGCGCCTATTCGCTCCGCATGGATCTAGCATCCATGACGCCGCAGAACGACTTGACATCAACCACGTATTGCCTGGCGAATCCGGAGCGCGAGTTCCTGGTATATTTCCCCGAAGGCGATCGCGCTGATGTGGATCTCTCGCACGCCCAGGGACGATTCCGCGTGGAGTGGATGCATCCCGAGGAAGGCGCCATCACGCCCGGCGGCAGTGTCACTGCCGGAAAGCAGCTAACCTTCGCCACGCCATTCATGGGCCCCTCTGTGCTTTACATGAAAAAAGAGAGCGAATGAAAGCCGCGGTCTGGCACGGACGCCAGGACGTCCGCATCGAGAAAGTGCAGGAACCGTCCGCGCCTCCGCCCGGCCAGGTGCAGGTCAAGGTGGCGTGGTGCGGCATCTGCGGTACGGACCTGCATGAATATCTAGGCGGTCCGCTTTACATTCCGCTCAACCACCCGCATCCCATAACCGGCGTGCAAGCGCCAGTCATTATTGGCCACGAGATGTCCGCCGAAGTCACCGCCGTCGGCGAGGGCGTCACGAATTTCGCGGTCGGCGATCGCGTCGCGGCTTGCCCCATCATCGGCTGCGGAAAGTGCCGCTGGTGCCGAACGGGCTCGATGGCGCAGTGCGATCAAGTCGCCTTCCTCGGCACTTCCTGGACCGGCGGCGCACTTGCCGAACGTCTGAACCTGAACGCCTACCAGTGCTATCACCTGACACCGGCCCTTTCCGACGAGATTGGCGCGCTAGTTGAGCCGTTCTCGTCCACTGTGCGCGCCGTCGCACAGGGTGAGCCGGGTGCGGAGGACCGCGTAGCCATTGTTGGCGCCGGGCCAATCGGCCTGATGGCTCTGATGGCTGCGCGCCTTCGTGGCGTGAAGCAAGTGGTCGCGATAGAGATGGCGGAACGGCGCATTGAAGCCGCGAAACTCTGCGGCGCCGACGAGGTGATCAATCCGCTGCGCGAAGATCCCGAGAAACGCGCGCGGGAAATCACCGAAGGCCAGGGCTTCGATCTGGTCATGGAGTGCGCCGGCCAGCCCGCCTCGGTCCTCATGGCCGCCAAAGTGACCCGCACGCGTGGGCGCCTCGTGATCATGGGCGTTTTCGAAAAGCCCGCCGCCATCGACCTGACCGACGTGGTCTTCCGCGAAAAAATGATCTCCGGCAGCATGAGCGGCTACGGCCTCTACGACGAAACCATCCGCATCATGACCGACCCCCGCTTCCGCGGCGACTTGCTCATCACCGACCGCATCGGCCTCGACGACCTGGTCGGCAAAGGCTACCACGGACTGCTCCACGAGAAAGACAAGCACGTGAAGATGCTGGTACGGCCGGAGTGAGAGCGAGAGGGGCCTGACTGAATTATGTCGACGAATCGCGCGTCCTACGTCAAAGTGCGCGCTCAACTTCCCACAACGCCGTCTGGACCGTGCCTGATCGCTTGTGGCATGGGCTGTGCACGACAGGTATCAGCGGCGTTGTCGAGAAGGTCGAGGTGTGATTCTGTTCCCGTAGCAAGTGCGCAAAATCTTCAAGAGCTTCGGCGCGATGAACAACTCCGCGGGCGTGTTTTGACCCGTGGCAGGCGAGGGGCGCTCGACCGGCTGCGGATGGCCGCATCCGGCGAGACACGGGGGATTGGTAAGATATCCCTGTTGACGCCCTCCGCAAAGGCTGGAAGGATGAGCTTGCAATGTCTGAGACGATGCTGATCTTACGCGGCATTGCCGGGCACTTTGCCGGACGTGATTGGCCGCGCGGAGCGTTGGACGAACCGTCTGCGCTCGAATACGCGCGCCGCAAAGGCTATGTCGGGCAAGTGCTGGATGTGGCGGGCGCGACCGGCGCGAACAGTCCGCAAACTCAAATGGCCTTGGCTGAGTTTAGTCGCGACCCGACTGTTACCGCGCTCTATGGATTTTCGGGCGGCGGCTACAACGTGCTGCATATTATCAACGCACTGGCGGCCGCCGAACGCGCCCGCCTTCGATTGGTTGTCGTGCTTGGTGCGCCGCTTAATCCGTCCCATCTGTATAACGGGCCTTGGGATTTGGTCTATCGAACTGATCCGCCAGGAGGCCACATGGACGGCCCGCGCGCGTTGCTCGCGACACTGCATTAACCAGGCGGTCGGCCACCCAACAATGGCATGCACGCTTTAGGCTCCGAATTGAGCACCGGCTTTGGGGAGTGGACCTCGCAGTGTTGCTAAATCCCCTTCTCTCAAGCAAATGCCGGAGGCCTGCTTGGCGAAGACCATGGGAAGAGTTTACTACCAGGGAGAAAGGCCGCCTAAGCTGAAGCTACTCTTACTTGACCTGCTCCAGCAAAAGCACCCAGTCACCTTCCCCGGGCGGAGTAAATTGCCGCTTCCCCTCTGCGTGGGAATCTTGGGCGGAATCCCACTTGCCCGTACGCGGGTTGAACCAGGATCCTTTCGCACGCTTTCCGGCCACTTTTGACATGTCGACGGTAATAGTTCGCGCCGTCGGCATATAGGCGATCACTGTTCCGCCATCTGGCGCACGCGCCGCAGCCAGATAATCCAGCCCTCGAAACTCACCCAGCCCGTCGACCACTACTTCGTGCTTTTCGTCGGGGACGAGCTCGTACCAGGGCCGCGAGCGAAACAGCTCTCCCCACCGTGTCATGTCTTGTGCTCCGGTGGAATTTAACGCCGCCTGCCATCCCGGATCGAACAGCCACACAGGACGATTCCCCATGAACTGCCCGGTCGCGCCGCACAGAATCGCCCAATATGCTTGCCTGCGGATTTGAACCGCCGAAGCGTTGTGCTCGCCTTCGTACGTTGATTCCGTCAGAAAAAACGGCATCGCCGGTTTTCGATTGTAGTCGGCGAGCAACATTCGATGGACGATTCCGTAAGTGTAGGTGCTATTCAGTTCCAGCCAGCCATCGTTTCTGTACTGGTCAATCGCCGAGTTCTCCGGGTGGCAGTGCGCCGTGAACACGTGCCGGTTATCGAACTCCTTGATGCCGGCGACAATCGCGTCCACGTCTTCGCGCGCCTTGTCGGGATTGCGGTCGCCGCCGATCAGCCATACCAGGTTGTCGAAATCCCGATAGCGTTTGCCGACGTAGCGGCCCCATTCGCGACACTTCTCGGGGCCATTAGCCAGCGTTTCTTCGATCCAGCCTTCATCGGTCCCGATGTAGCCCAGGTAAATCGGTGCGAGAAACACTTGCATGCCTCTCTCCGCGGCCATGTGTATGATCCTGTCGGCGTGCTCGAAGTATTTCTCGTTAGGCTTCGAGAAATCGCCGGGCGTCGCGAACGGGCCGTCGCCATACCGGTTCACCGGCCCGCGGAATTTATGTTCAATCAGGTTGACGATGATCGAGTTGAACCCCTGGCGCCGTCGCGTGTCGAGATATAGCTCCGCTTCCTCTGTGGTGAGTCCCGAAATGAGGGACCAGGGCGCGTCACCCTGGATCAGAAATGGCTTGCCACTTTGGTCGACGAGATGGCGATGGTCCGGGCCGATGCGGACGGGGTACGGGCCGGCTGCGGGAGCCCTGCATGCACATACAAGCGCACCAACTACAATTGTCAGATGAAAGCGGAGCAATGGGTTTCTAGACAGAATAGCTAAGCTAGTCGGGGGACGGCAGGGGCGTATATCACCTTCCGCGTTCGTTTTGTTGGAAAAGCATAAGTCGCTCGCTGCCAGCGGGCTGTCACGGACTTACAACAGAAATTTGTGGTTTTTTGATAGATACTGGGCCTACGTTTGCGCTACAAAGGACGGTCGGAAACGGTATGGACTACGAAGCCTTATCCAACGAATACGTGCTGCACGGCATCCGGCGGGAAAAGTCGCTGATTTTCGAGCGCGCACAAGGGTCGCGGTTGTGGGATGTCCACGGCAAGCTCTATCTGGACACAATGTCGGGTTCGGCGGGGCCCGCCATGGTCGGCCACGCTCATCCAGCCGTCGCCGAAGCCGTCGCCAGGCAAATGGCGAAATTGCCTTCGACCAACATTCTCCACGACAGCATACCGGTGATCGAGTTTTGCGCCCGGATGGCCGCGATAGCACCACCCGGGTTAAGCAAGACATTTCTCTGCGTGGGCGGCGGCGAGGCAGTCGAAGCGGCCATCAAATTCGCGATCCGCACCACCGGCCGCACAGAGGTATTGTCGCTCACTGGAAGCTACCACGGCATGTCGCTTGCCACCATGGGTCTTACCGGCATGCCGAACCTGCGGAAATGGGTGCCGGGCGCGGTGCGGTGGCCGACTTTTCGCCAAATCCCCTCAGCGGACGCTTACCGCCCGCCTTTGGGCGAAGGTTCCGAGGGCTGTGGCGCCGCGGTTCATGCGCTCGAAGCCGATCTGGATGGGGCCAGCTCCGGACAGGTTGCCGCGCTAGTAATGGAAATCGTGCAAGGGCCCAATGGCCACGTGGTCTTCCCGGCGGAATACTATCACGGCATCCAGCAGGTCTGCCGGGAGCGCGGAATTCTCCTAATCGTCGACGAGATTCAAACCGGTTTATGCCGTTGCGGCACAACCTGGGCTTGTGATCTTTTCGATGTGCGGCCAGACATCCTGGTGGCCGGGAAGGCTCTGGGCGGCGGGGTGCCTATTGGCGCCTTCATTACCCGCAAAGACTTGATTCCAAATGGCCTGGAGCTGGACGGCTGGCACATGCTCACGTTCATGAACCAGCCGCTTTCGGCCGCCGCCGGCCTCGCCGTGCTGGACATTGTAGAGAAGGAAAACCTCGCCGAACGGGCCCGCACACTAGGAGCTCAGGCGACCGAGTGTTTCCGGCACCTTGCGCGACGATTCGAGGTGATCGGCGATGTCCGCGGCCCTGGCCTGTTCATTGGCGTCGATTTCGTGGAAGACCGCCAGACCAAGGCGCCGGCCACGGCCGCCTGCCGCAAAGCCTGGGAATTCGCGCTGGACCGTGGTTTGATCACGCAATTCGGCGGCATCGGCGGCAACGTGTTGAAGTTCAAGCCGCCTCTGACCACGCCGCCCACGGACTTCGAGCGCATGCTGGAAATTGTAGAAGACACCGTAAAGTTCATACAAAGCGAAGTGGATCAGCAGCGAAAGGCGACCCCGGAACCGGCCGGTATCGCCGGCTGAGAGAGCAATGAAAGCTCCCGTTGAGTCCGTGCACCCCGAGACTGCCGCACACGGCAGTTTTCGGCCCGTGCTGTCGCTCTGGGCTCTGGTGTTATTTGGATTGGCGTTCGTCGGGCCGACCGCCCCGTACACGTTTTTCGGTGTCGGGTCGGTGAAAGCGCAGGGTCATTTCGCGCTGGTTTATCTCATCGCGATGTTCGCGATCAGCTTCACCGCCGTGAGTTACGGGCGTATGGCGACGGCATTTCCCGAGGCCGGTTCGACTTACGCCTACGCGTCGCGCGCGATCCATCCCGCCGCCGGTTACATGGCCGGTTGGGTCATGATTTTGGACTACTTGCTGATGCCCATGCTGTGCGTCATCATCGCCGCCGTCACATCAAACAAACTTGTTCCCGCGGTGCCGTATCTCGTTTGGGTTGTGATCACTGCCGCCGCCGTTACCGGGATCAACCTCTGCGGGATTGAGATGACGTCGCGGGCGACCATAGCATTCAATGCCATTCTGGCGGTCTCCATCGTGTGGTTCGTGGCGGCGGCGGTGCGGGCGCTGGTTGGCGGAACAGGCGAGGGAACGCTGCTATCGTTGAAACCGTTCTACGATGCTCCGCATTTTTCGTTGGCTGCGGTGATGTCGGCCACGCCTATCGCGGTACTGTCGTTTCTGGGTTTCGACGGGATCTCGACGTTAGCGGAGGACGCTAAAGATCCCCAGAAAAACATCGCGCGAGCGACGGTCCTGGTGTGTTTCGTGGCCGGGACCGTTTTCATCTTGCAAACGTATCTGGGCCAACTGATCTGGCCGGATTATACACGGTTCTCGCCCATCGAAACGGCTTTTTCCGATATTGGGCGGCTAATCGGCGGGCCGGGCTTGTTCTATTTAATTGCTTTCCTTGTGATCGCTCAGGCCTGGGCCAGTGGGATCACCAGCCAGGCGAGCGCGTCGCGCCTCTTGTTTGGCATGGCGCGCGACGGCCGGTTGCCACACCGCCTGTTCGGCTACGTGCATCCAGTGCTGCGCACACCAATCTATAGTGTGCTGTTGATGGGTGCCATTGCCGCGATTGGCGCCGCGCTGCTGGATCTCGACGAAGCCGCCGAATTGGTCAATTTTGGAGCGTGTTTGGGATTCATGGCGGTCAACCTTTCGGTGTTGAGCCATTACTTCGTGCGACGGGGCGAGCGAGGCATCTCCCGGCTCTGGGCTAACCTCATATGTCCCTTGGCTGGATTCGTAATTTGCTTCTACATCTGGCTCAGCATCTCGCCTCTGGCCATGCGGCTGGGGGCGCTGTGGACCGTGGCAGGTATCTTGTACCTGGCCGTCCAGACGGGCGGTTTCCGGAGGAAGCTCAGTGCCTGATTTGGCGAAGCTCAGAAAGACGGACATCGAAACGCCCGCGCTCCTCGTCGACCTCGACTTGATGGAGCGCAACCTGGAAACTATGGCACGGTTTTTTTGCAACCGGCCGGCCAAGCTTCGCCCACATTTTAAGAACCATAGGGTGTTGGAATTGGCTGCTCGCCAGATGGAGCACGGCGCCATCGGAATCACTTGCGCCAGGCTTTGGCAGGCCGAGCGGTTGGCGAAGTTCGGGATCCGCGATATTTTGATCGCCAACGAGATTGCCGGCGACGAACCGGTGGCGCGATTTGTGGAGTTCTCCCGCGAAGTTCCGGTGATCGTCGCGGTCGATAATCCCAAGGTCGTCGCTGACATGGCCCGATGCGCACGAAACTCGAAAGCCGATGTCAACGTGGTGGTTGATGTTGACTTAGGGCTAAAACGCTGCGGCGTTCCGCCTGGGGAGGCGGCGGCTTCGCTGGCCAAACTCGTGGTCGCGTCGGGTCTGAAATTTCGTGGCGTGATGGGTTACGAGGGGCACTTGCAATCGCGGCCCCCGGGTCCGGAGAAGCAGCGCGTGGTAACCGAGGCCATGCAGGCTCTGGTACAAACCCGAAACCTGATCGAATCGCAGGGCATTCCGGTTGGAATCGTGAGTTGCGGGGGTACGGGAGACTACTCGATTGCGGGCGCATTCCCAGGCGTTACCGAGAACCAGGCGGGTTCGTATCTGCTGATGGACACGTGGTATGCTCCGGTGGTTTCGGACTTCCAGGTCGCTCTGAGCGTTCTGGCTACGGTCATCAGCAAGACGGCGCGAGAACGGCTGGTCGTGGACGCCGGGTGCAAGGTGATCAGCGGGGAACGCGGGCTGCCGTCGGTGAAGGGGATCGCCGGCCTGACGGTCAAAGCTCTGCACGCCGAGCACGCGCCTATTGAAATCCAGGATCCGGCGGTGGATGTAGAGGTAGGGGACAAGATCGAAATGGTGGTGCAGTATCACGACGGCACCGTCAATCTTCACCGGCGGATGTTCGGAATCCGCAACGGCGAGGTGGAACGGGTCTTCAACATTGAACAATGAGGGGAGCATGCGGTTAAAGAACAAAGTCGCCATCGTGACCGGCGCGGGGGCGGGGATCGGACGGGGAATTGCGGAACGATTCGGCCGTGAGGGAGCGTCGGTAGTGGTTGCGGAAATCGACACGGCGAACGGGGCTGGCGCGGAGCGAGCCATTTGTGAGGCCGGCGGCAGCGCGGTCTTCATCGAAACCGACGTCTCCAACGAGGCGCAGGTGAAATCCATGGCGCAAAAAACCCTCGATCGCTACGGCAGAATCGATGTCTTGTGCAACAATGCCGGGATTCTGCTGATCCACGAGGAAACGCGCGCTCACGAGCTGACGAACGAAACTTGGGATCGCACCATGGCGGTGAATCTGCGCGGATATTGGTTGTGCTCGAAATACGTGATTCCGGCCATGCTCCGGCAGGGCGGCGGATCCATCATCCACATGGCCTCGCCCACCGGCATATTTGGCTTCACGCGCCTAACTGCGTATAGCACCAGTAAGGGCGGCGTGGTCGGTCTGATGCGGGCCATGGCGGCGGACTATGCACCGGACGGCATCCGCGTGAACGCGATTGTGCCCGGTACGATCGACACGCCCATGAATGCCACTGAACTTTCCGACCCCAAGATGCGCCAGCATTTCGCCGAAATCGCACCCGCCCGCAGGTTAGGGACCCCGGAGGACCTGGCTGGTATCGCGGTTTTTCTGGCCTCGGAAGACTCGAACTACTGTGTCGGAGGCATTTTCACAGTGGATGGCGGGCTCACGGCGGTCTGAAAGCTGTCCGGGGTGGTGAATAACACATGACTATCGAACGTTACCGCATCAGTTGGACGGTGGTTATCCTGCTCACAGTTACAGCGGCCGGGGCAGGCATCGCGAAGTTAAAGGCCGGTGCTTCGCCCGGTTCGAGCGCGCCGGTTTTTCCACTCAAGGTGAGCGCGAACCGGCGATATCTCGTTGATCAAAAGAACGCACCGTTTCTCATCGCCGGCGATACGCCGCAGGGACTGATGGGACGGTTAAGCGAGCAGGATGCGGAATTCTATTTTGCCGACCGCGAGACGAATGGGTTCAATACGGCGGGTTGGATCGACGTCACCTGTGCGGGTCATGACTATCCCGATAACGTCAATGCCACGACTCCCGACGGATTACGGCCCTTCTTGGGATTTGTCCGTGGGGGAACAGACTTCCAGCACTACGACCTTAGCAAACCCAATGAAGCGTACTTCGCGCGTCTCGACCACATCGTAGAGATCGCGGCTCGCCACCATCAAGCCGTCTTCCTGGATCCCATAGAAACGATCGGGTGGCTGCCGACCCTGCGCAATAACGGTCCCAGCGCGGCCTTTGCTTATGGGCAATATCTCGGCAAACGTTACGAACGCTATGCCAATGTTCTTTGGCTGAATGGCAATGATTTTAATAGCTGGAAGAATTCGACTGACGACGCGCTGGTGCAAGCTGTGGCCAAGGGTATCCATTCCGTCGATCCGGACCAGCTGCAGACCGTGGAACTGAACGTGTTCAATAGCTCGTCATTTGACGATCCGACGTGGATCCCGCTCAGCGATCTCAATAGCACTTACGCCTATTCGCCGACCTACATGCAGATGCTCCACAGTTACAACCAGAAACCGCCGGCCCCGACCTACCTGGTGGAGGCGCATTACGATCTGGAAAACGTCGGAAAGCCGCCCGATTTCGGAACTCCCGCGGTGTTACGGCGCGAGGACTATTGGACGATGTTGTCCGGCGGCATCGGACAGTTTTACGGCAATGCC
>DATGZN010000114.1:0-24938 GCA_035297145.1 Bryobacteraceae bacterium | reverse complement strand
TCTCCCCGGCTTGCATCCGCCGGACGGCCGCCGCCTTGAACTTCGGGCTAAAAACTCGGCTCTTCTTCATCAGGTTCAGTTCTCCATTCAGTGTAGAACTGTCCCTGATTTCTCTGTCTCAGTCCGGGGGCGCACTCCAATGCCTGTCCCTTAATTAAGCCACCAGAACCGGCCATCAGTGTGACCGGTTCAAGTTTTTCACCCGTCGCTGGAAGCCTTTCGCAGTCAGAGCTGGGGGGATTTCTCGGTGTGTCTGAGCCCCGGACATCCACCATGCTTCTGGCAGTAAGTCCCCACAGTAAAGATCACCTTTTTCTGAAGCAGACTTTTTGCGCAAGCAATTGGGCGTTGCGCGAAGCCCGCACCTATCGGGACGCATTGATGATCCTGTGCCAGGATCGGATGCCGGTCGTGATCTGCGAATGTTGCCTCCCGGACGGGAGCTGGCAAGATCTTCTGAGTCAGATCGCGGACCTGCCCGATGCTCCGCGATTGATTGTGACCTCTCCGGAACCGGATGAACGTCTCTGGGCGGAAGTCTTCAACATGGGCGGGCACGATGTATTGACGACGCCGCTCGATCAGAACGAAGTGATTCGGGCGGTGAGCGGTGCCTGGCGAAGCTGGGAAAGCGAGTCGAGCCGAGTGAAGCAGCGGGAAAACCGAAGGTGTTCGTACAAGGTGAGTACCAGAGTCCGGCTTCTGGCCTCCTGAAACCGGTAACTAGCGTCAGTGTCGCGGGTTGGGAGGGACAAGCAAGGTTCAATACTCACGCAAACCGCGTCGATCAGGAACCAAAGCGGCCATCTCAGGACGTGGGGAGGATCCAGATGAACCTTCGGAATCGTTTGACGTTAAGTAGCGCGTCGGCTCTCTGTACGCTGATTCTGCTGGCGGGTGGGGTGATTCACGGCTACTACAGGAATTCCCGCGGGCGTTGGAACAGTTTCCTGGTTGGCGATCCGCACCAGGGGGCCAAGTTATTCTTCGAAACGAAGGGGTGCGCGCGTTGTCACCCCGTCAATGGTATGGGCGCCAACTCGGCGCCCGATCTGGGTTTCAGCCGGTCGCCGCAATCGAGCCTTGCTCAGCTTGTGAGCGCCATGTGGAACCACGCGCCGAGAATGTGGGAAGGTATGCGCGCGGAGGGAATCGCCTACCCTGACCTGGATCGCGAGGACATGGCCAATCTGTTCGCGTTCCTGTACACGGCGCACTACGTCGACGAGCCCGGCGACGAGGGGCATGGCGCGCTCCTGTTCGTGTCCAAAGGTTGCGCACGCTGCCACGGGGCGCAGGGGACGGTGAACGGCCTCGCACCGGACCTTGCGAACATGAAAGGCATTGACACACCCATCGTGTGGGCACAGACGATGTGGAACCATGCGCCGAAGATGGATAAAGTCACCCCAGTCACATTGACCCGCGGATACGATATCGTCCGGCGAATAGCTCCAAGTGGGTCGGGGTCAAATAGCGTCCGTTAATGCGAATTAACGCTTCCTTCTCGGCCTTAGGCGAATCGCCGAATAACTACCCTGCTTCGGCGTTTGCATGCGTTCGTTCTAGAAATTCTTCGCGCACCTCTGGCGGCGCCCAAGGCCAGGTCTTACGGGCTCTTGCGTAAATCAGAAAAGCGATGCAGCCGAACGCCACCCATGCAAAAGAAAGGAATATCGAAAGCTTGTCCAGTGCCACGAAGGCATAACTCCAGCCAACCAGGGATGTCAAGCTCGGCAGCGGATAAAATGTCTGCCGGTATGGCCGATGCAAGGATGGCTGTCGCTTGCGTAACACGGTGAGCGCAACTACCTGCCCGAGTGACTGAATCAGGACCGTAACGCCGGTAAGTATGTTGATAACGGCCGGTACCGGGAAAAAGCTACCAATCGCGACAATCAGCCCCATGACGAGCAATGCTATGTGCGGGAAGTGGAGCCGCGGGTGTAGCTTGCCGAAAGACGAGAAGAACACGCCATCTCTGGCAGCGTTGAACAGCACGCGCGAACTTCCGAGCAGCCCTGTAAAAATAGACGCCGCCGCTGCGATCATCACGAGGACGCTGACCAGGATTGCGCCCTTTTGGCCCCAGTACTTGCCCACCACGGCCGAGGCGACGTTGGTCGACTTCGCCACCTCCTGCCACGGTGCCGCACCCAGAATGCCTAGCTGCATAGAAAGGTAAAGAGCGCCGATGGCAAGAATCGAGAGAATAATCGAGCCCGGCATCACTCGCCCTGGATTCTTGAGTTCTGCGCCCATGTAGGCCGTCGTGCCGTAGCCCGTGTAGTCATAGAGGGCAATGACCAGACCGCTGCCCAAGCCGGTAAGAAACGAGCCATTGCCCATCCAGCTCTGGGAAAAATCGAAGGCGCGTCCCGCATCAAAATGACTGAAGGATGCAGCGATCGTCACTCCCATCGCCGCGAGTGTAACGCCCCACAATACGATGTTAATGATTGGAACGGACTCAATCCTCCGGTAAAGGAGCGCAACGACCGCCACCACCATGGCCAATCCAATCACATGGTTTTCGACCGGCGACAGATTTGGCACAAATGTTCCCAGGTACTGATAGAAGCCGATTACGCCGCAACTGAGAATCAGAGGAAGTGAGAGGATTGCGGTCCACACAAAAAGGAACGGCAACAGTTTCCCGCTGCGATACTGGAACGCCTCGCGCAGGAATAGGTAGCTGCCGCCAGCCCCCGGCATGGCCGCTCCTAGTTCGGCCCAGACTAGGCCATCGGCCATCGCGGCAACTGATCCAAGTATCCAGCCGAGCAGGGCGCGGGGGCCACCCATGACACTGACCATCGCGGGAATCGTGATAAATGGACCGACCCCGCACATCGAATTCATATTGATGGCGGTGGCTGAAATCAGTCCGATCGACTGGTGGAAGTGCGGCTTTTCTGCCGGTGCGGCTTCAACTTGCGTTACGACCGGATTGTAGGTTCGGTTGGCCACTCGGTTAACACATCGCCTAACATATCGCTTAACTGCGTGCGATATTTACAAGACGCATGAATTCCTTTGCTCGCTCCGGGTCGACGCTGTTCCAAGTGTGGCCATCGACCTTGAGCGAGGAACCAACGATGCACCCGTCGGCGACCCGGAACACGTCTGCTACGGTTTCATGGCGTACGCCAGTATTGGCCAGCACAGGTGTAGTGGGCAAAGCTTGCTTCACAGCTTCGAGTTGTGCCATGGGCGGTGCTTCACCTGTAATCGCGCCCGACACTAGCACCGCATCCGGGACGCTCGAAAATACCGCGGAGCGCGCGCGATCAGGAAGAGGACGTTGGTCGAGCGAATGTGCAAATTCGGCTGACAGGTTGTAAAGCATGGCGACACCCTTACAGGCGAGACGGTTGCGATACCGCATCGGCTCGGCGGATCGCCCCGCCCAAGGGCCCATATCCGACGCATAGAATCCGGTGCAAATTTCGCGAATGAAGGACGCCCCGGTGGCGGCCGCCAATGCAATAGAACTCATCGGATCCCACAGTACGTTGACACCAAACGGAACGTTGATCAGTGGGCGCAGCTGGCCGATCACATACGCCATGGTTGCAGTCGTTGCCATATCCGCGTTCAATTCGTAGGGGCGGTCATTCTCGTTGCCGAACATGACCGCGTCAACCCCGGCCGCGAGGAGCGCCTCAAGATCCTTCCGTGCTTCCGCGACAATGCGCCCAACGCCGCCTTCTTCGTCGTACAACGGAGTTCCAGGCATGGCTAGAAGGTGAACCATCGCAATCACCGGCTTCTTGTCGCCGAAAACGCGTTTGAAATTTGTCATTCACGAACTCCAGAGGGTACCGACAAGATGTCGATCATATCAGCGTTTGTGACGGTTCGACGGAAAGATGCTTCGCGGTCGCGGGAGAATCGACACAGATGCCGGAAGGCTGCACTTCCAATTTGTTCTTTTGTGCTCTAATGGCAGCTTCGGTTTTTCCGTGCGGTGGCCGTCACCCCAGACCGAAGCAACCGTGATATGCAAGACCTGATCATAGCGCCATCGGTTTTGACAGCCGATTTTGGTCGGCTCAGCGCAGAGGCCAGCGCTGTCTACGCGGCGGGCGCGGCATGGTTGCATCTCGACATCATGGATGGCGTGTTCGTTCCCAACATCAGCTTTGGGCCGGACATGGTGCGCGCGCTTCGCGCCGCTACGCCGGCGATTCTCGATGTGCATCTGATGATCCATGATCCGGATGCCTACTTGGCCGAGTTCGCCCAGGCAGGCGCGGACAGAATCAGCGTTCACGCAGAGTTGGGACCGCATGTCCATCGAACCCTGGCCACGGTTCGGACGTTGGGAAAGAAAGTGGGAATCGTTCTCAATCCGTCGACGCACGAGAATGCTCTCACCTATTTATTCGATGACATCGATCTGGTGCTGATCATGAGCGTGAACCCGGGCTTCGGCGGACAGAAGTTTATTCCAGCGATGCTCGAAAAGATTCGTCGAGTAAAGGCCATGATCGGCGACCGGCCGATCGAAATCGAGGTGGACGGCGGAGTGACGATCGAAAACGCCGCTCAGATCGTAGCAGCGGGCGCAACCGTTCTCGTAGCCGGTTCAGCTGTGTTCAATGGTGGAGCATCCTTTTACGCAAAAAACATCACCGATTTGAAAAGTAGCAAACGACTCACATGAGTTATGTGCTCGGCCTTGATATCGGCACGACTTCGACCATTGGCATCGCAATTCGCCCCGAGGGCGAAGTAGCCGGCCTGGCGAAGCGCCCCGTCGACCTGTACTCCGAAAGAATCGGATGGGCAGAGGAAAATCCGCAACAGTGGTGGTCGAATGTCAAGGAAATCATTGCGGAACTCCTTGCGAGCGGAATCGGTCCCTCAGAGATTCAAGCGATCGGCGTTACCGGAATGCTGCCCGCCGTGATTCTGCTGGACGAAGTGGGATGCTTACTTCGCCCAAGCATTCAACAAAGTGATGCACGCTGCGGATCAGAAGTTGAGGATCTCGAACGGGAGGTGGACGCCGCAACGTTTGTGGCGCGAGCCGGGAACGGACTGAATCAACAACTGGTTGCCCCAAGACTGCGGTGGATCGAGAAACATGAGCCGGATGTGTTCCGAAGGATCGCCACGGTGTTCGGATCATACGACTACATCAATTGGCGGCTCACGGGGGAGCGGGCCGTCGAGAAGAACTGGGCCCTTGAAGGCGGCTTCGTGGATGTTGCGAGCGGCGTCATCGCTGACGACCTAGTGGGTCTGGCGCACATTCCGCGATCCGCTTTGCCGAGGAAGTCGGAATCGCACGAGATCCTCGGACGCGTCTCAACCAAAGCGGCGGCGGAAACGGGACTGCTTGGAGGGACACTAGTCGTTGGCGGCGCAGCCGATCTCATTGCGTCCGCCTTGGGTGCGGGCATCACTCGAAAAGGCGATGTTCTTCTTAAGTTTGGTGGATCCGTCGATATTCTGCTCGCGACGGATCAGCCCCTGCCGGACCCTCGCATCTATCTGGACTATCATCTCGTTCCCGGCTTATACATGCCGAATGGGTGCATGGCAACCGGAGGAACGGGCCTGAACTGGTTCGTGAACACCTTTGCAAAAGGCGAACGGGCAGCAGCGCAAACCGCCGGTATTTCCGTCCATCAATGGCTGGACCGCAAGGCTGCGGAAATCCCGGCAGGCGCAGATGGCCTGACCGTCTTGCCATACTTCCTGGGCGAAAAAACGCCGATTCACGATCCTTTCGCCCGTGCGCTCTTCTCGGGACTTACCCTCTCGCACACGATCGGCCATCTGTGGCGTGCGATGCTGGAAGGCTACGCCTACGCCCTGGCTCACCACATCGAGGTGTTTCATGACGTGGGCTACGCGACGACGCGATACTTCGCGTCCGATGGAGGATCCAACAGCAGAGTCTGGATGCAGATCGTGGCCGACGTCCTGCACGCGCCGATACAACTCCTCCGCGGTCACCCCGGCTCGTGTCTGGGGGCAGCCTGGACCGCTGCTATAGGTGCCGGTCTCACGCGCGACTGGTGCGGCATTTCGAAATTCATCGAGAAGGACACCTTCGTCGAGCCTAACTTCGCGAATAGGGAACTGTACGCGAATGGCTATCGCGTGTTCCGAAGCCTATACCGTCCTGGACAGCCGACAGCCGTAACTCACGATTCGAACATTTCCCAATCCTAAGGATTCTGTATGACACCAATTGACAAATTCGGTCTGAGCAGAAAGATCGCCGTCGTCACTGGCGGGGCACGCGGCATTGGATACGCAGTGGCCGAGTTGAGCGCTTCGGTAGGTGCGGAAATCGCGATTATTGACATCCTGGACGATATTGGTACAGCCGCCGCGCAAAACCTGCGTAGTTCATCGGGCAAGAGGGTGCATTTTTACAAGGCGGACCTGCGCGACCCGATGCAAGCAAAGGAGGTCGCTGAAAAAGTCGAAGCTGATTTTGGCAAAGTAGACGTGCTTTTCAATTGCATCGGAGTCAATCCGAACACGGACGTTCTCGAGATTCCACCGGAGGAATGGACGAATGTGATCAACGTCAATGTGAACGGCCAGTTCTTCATCGCGCAGGCGTTCGCCAAGCAAATGGCTCGTCACGGCGGCGGGAGCATCGTGGCCATTGGATCGAACTCCGGATTCATCATTGATAAACCCCGGCCTCAAGCGCACTACAACACCAGCAAGGCGGCCGTGCACCAGATGGTCAAGGCGCTCGCCGTCGAACTGGCGCCATACAAAATCCGGGTGAATGCCGTTGCTCCCGGCTACGTACTGACGGAAATGACCAAGCGCGGGCTCAGTAACGCGGAGTGGGTAAAGATATGGGAAGAGATGACTCCGATGCATCGATTCGCGGAACCGTCGGAAATTGCCTACACCATGCTCTTCCTGGCCAGCGATGCCGCCAGTTACGTGACCGGCGCCATCGTGCTAGTCGATGGAGGCTATACCTGCTGGTAACGCGCGGCCGACGAGTGACGTGCACCACGCAGACCAGAAGTCCATTCTGGTATAGCATCCCACCAGAAGTCTTCGGGATGCGACGGAAATAGTGTCCGATAATACTTCATAACGGGGGCCATACGAATGCTCGGCGCGGGGGGATCCGCTGGCTCGCTGCAGCAGTGGGCGGCAGCGACTATGAGTCCCGGTGAACGTCACGCACTCTAGGCGAGGGTTCGTAACCGGTATGTTACGGTAGTGATCCGGATAGCTGGATGGATGGGCTGTTAGCAAGAGCTATCGTCCGCCCAGTCGGACACCATATGTCTCTGGCTCCCGGCACTTGTTTGGGACCCTATGAGATCCTCGCGTCCATCGGTGCGGGCGGCATGGGTCAAGTCTACAAGGCCCACGACCCAAGGACTGGTCGCGATGTGGCCATCAAGATTTCGGCAGAGCGCTTCAGTGAGAGATTCGACCGCGAGGTCCGCGCGATCGCGGCGCTTAACCACCCCCACATCTGCACGCTGTACGACGTCGGTCCGGATTACCTGGTGATGGAATTGGTCGAGGGCAAGACCCCGGCTGGACCGCTAGCTGTCGAAACCGCCCTGAATTACGCGCGCCAGATCGCGGATGGGCTGGAAGCCGCGCACGAAAAAGGGATCATCCACCGCGACCTCAAGCCCGCCAACATTAAGGTCACGCCGGAAGGGGTCGTCAAGATTTTGGATTTCGGGCTGGCCAAGTCTGTGGCAGTACGCACCGGCGAAAGCGTCACCGTTACCGCTGGGCAGACCGAGCTGGGCCTCGCGGTCGGCACACCCGGCTATATGAGCCCAGAGCAGGCCCGAGGTGAGGAGGTGGACCGCCGAACCGACATCTGGGCGTACGGATGCGTGTTGTTCGAGTCTCCTGACCGGACATCGGGCGTTCTCGGGCAAAGGTAGTGCCGAACGCGTGGTGGCCATCCTCAGTCAGGAGCCGACCGTGGGCCGTGGGCGCAGCGTCTTCTTTCATCACCACGCCGTGACAGCGCCCTATGGTGTGTCACGTATACTGGATCGTTAAAGAGGAGGGCCATGATGCGCCTTCTATTCGTTGCGCTGGTTGTTCTTGTATCCTCGATTTCGGGCGCCGAAACCGAAAAGCTTCTCTTGCAGAAACCTGCATTGAGCCGCACGCAGATCGTTTTCTCTTATGCCGGTGATCTGTGGAGCGTGCGTCGGGAGGGCGGGGATGCCACGCGTCTCACCACCGGACCTGGAGTTGAAACAGATCCTGTCTTTTCGCCAGACGGGACCCTTATCGCCTTCACCGGCGAGTACGACGGCAATGTCGACGTGTTTGTGATGCCGGCGTCTGGCGGCATCCCGAAGCGTCTGACGTACCATCCTGGTGAAGATATTGCGGTCGGCTGGACCCCGGACGGCAAGCGGGTGGTGTTTGCTTCGGGGCGGAACACGCCCAACGATGGCCAACGGCTGTTCACTATGCCGATCGAAGGCGGATTTCCCGACGAGCTTCCTCTCCCGATCGCGGGCGATGGTTCGTACTCGCCGGATGGTTCCCACGTGGCGTACGTACCACTTTTTCAGTGGCAGGCCGCCTGGAAGCGCTATCGCGGCGGCCAAACCAGAAAAATCTGGATCGCCGATCTGGGCGATTCGAGCATCGTGCCAATTCCGCGCAAGAATTCGAACGACTTCAATCCTATGTGGGTTGGCGATAGAGTTTATTTCCTCTCCGACCGCAACGGCCCAGTTTCGCTCTTTTGCTACGACACGCGGAGCAAAGAAGTGAAGCAGCTCATCGAGAATCACGGCCTGGATTTCAAGTCCGCCTCGGCCGGTCCGGGCGCGATCGTCTACGAGCAGTTTGGCTCACTCAGCCTTTACGATTTGAAATCCGAAAAAACCAAACCGGTGGAAGTCCACCTGGCCGGTGACATTACTGAACTGAGACCGCACTTTGTGAATGTTGCGAAGCGCCTACGCGATCCCCATATTTCGCCCAATGGCGCGCGCGCGGTGTTCGCAGCGCGAGGAGATATCATCACGGTTCCTGCGGAAAAGGGAGACCCACGGAACATTACTAATACCGTGGATGCGAACGAGCGCAGCCCGGTATGGTCGCCGGATGGCAATAGTATCGCCTATTTTTCTGATGAATCGGGTGAATACGCCTTGCACTTGCGGGATGAGAACGGTCTCGGTGAAGTCAGGAAATTCAAGCTGGGTGAGAAACCGGCCTTCTATAACTCGCCCATCTGGTCGCCGGATAGCAAGAAGATCGCGTACCTCGACAATCACGTCGGTGTCTGGTATATCGACCTGGACAAAAAGAGTCCCGTCTTGGTAGACAAGGATTACTATTATGCCGGCAGCGACATGAGTCCTGCATGGTCCTCGGACAGCAATTGGTTGGCTTACTCGAAGGGCCTCGCCAGCCACATGCGAGCGATCCGTCTTTATTCGCTCTCCGATGCGCGTAGCACCCAGGTCACAGATGGAATGAGTGAGGCTAGATCACCGGTGTTCGATAAAGACGGCAAGTATCTTTACTTCACGGCGAGTACTGATTCGGGCGAATCCATGGAGTCTGACATTCACAGCTTCAGCCGCCCGGTAACGCATAGCATCTACCTCCTAGTCCTCTCCAAGGATTTGACGTCGCCGCTGGCGCCCGAAAGCGACGATGAAAAAGCGGCCAATGAGAAGAAGAAAGAAGAGGCGAAGAAGGATGAGGAGAAGAAGGACGAAAAGGATAAGACCAAGCCTCCCGAAAAAGTTGATGTGAAGATCGATTTTGACAATATCGGTCAGCGCATTCTGGCGTTGCCCATGCCTCCGCGACGCTATATCGGTCTGCAAATTGGGAGAACGGGCGTACTCTATGCCATTGAAGCGCCGCCTCGCGGGATGCGTTTCGAAGGCGGGCCTACATTCACCATCCACCGTTTTGATCTGAGCAAACGGAAATCGGATGTCGTGGTTGAGGGAGTTCGCGGGTTTCAGATCTCCTTCAGCGGCGAGAAGATGCTATACCAGCAGGGCGACAAGTGGTTGATCACCGCGCCCAAGCCAATGGCTGACGGCAAGGGACCTCCGCCCCCGCCCGCCGGTGGAAATGAGGGCGCGCTTAAGACCGAAAACATCGAAGTACGCGTAGATCCGCGCGCCGAATGGAAGGAGATGTATCACGAGGTCTGGCGCATCGAACGCGATTTCTTTTACGATCCTGGCTACCACGGCCTCGACTTGAAGACGGCCGAGAAATCTTATGAGCCATATCTCAAGAACATCGCCTCGCGGCGGGATCTCAATTACCTGTTCACCGAAATGCTGGGCGAGATGACCGTAGGGCACATGTTCATTGGCGGCGGCGATTCGCCGGAAGTCAAGAGAGTGCAGACGGGCCTGCTGGGCGCGGATTACAAGATCGAGAATGGACGCTATCGCTTCGCGCGCGTCTACAACGGCGAGAATTGGAATCCCGATCTGAAAGCGCCCTTGACGCAGCCCGGCGTCAATGTCGTCGCGGGTGAGTATGTGCTGGCTGTGAACGGGCGTGAGCTGCGACCGCCTGACAACATCTACGGCTTCTTCGAGGCTACTGCGGGTAAGTCGGTGGTTCTGAAGGTCAGCTCCGATCCATCGGGGGCCAAGGCGCGGGAGGTGACGGTGGTGCCGATTCCCGACGAAAGCAATCTGCGCCACTTGGCCTGGATTGAAGATAATCGCCGCAAGGTGGACCAGATGACTAACGGCAGGGTAGCGTACGTGCACATGCCAGACACGGGTTTCGGTGGCTACACCGCCTTCAACCGTTACTTTTTTGCGCAGGTGGGCAAGGAGGCGGCAATCATCGACGAGCGTTTCAACCACGGCGGCGCGCTGGCGACCGATATCATCGAGTATCTCAAGCGACCGGTGATGAGCCTCGTCACATTCCGCGATGGCGCCGATCTGGTGCAGCCCCAAGGCGCCATTTTCGGACCGAAAGTGATGATCATCAATGAATTTGCGGGCTCCGGCGGCGATGCCATGCCGTGGTATTTCCATCGTTTCGGCGTGGGTAAACTCGTGGGCAAACGCACTTGGGGCGGCCTGGTTGGAATCTTCGGCTTCCCTGAGCTGATGGACGGCGGGCGTGTAACCGCACCTAATGCCGCCGTGTGGAATCCAGATGGTGAGTTCGACGTTGAGAATCGCGGCATCGCACCCGACATTGACGTAGAACTGGATCCGAAGGTTGTGCGAGAGGGACATGATCCGCAGTTGGAAATGGCGGTGCAAGTCGTCTTAGAGGAGCTGAAGGAAAAACCGGTACCCCAGCCAAAAAGGCCACAGTATCCGAACTACCATGCCAACGAGTCAAGCACAAAGGCCGGGGGCAAATGAACGTTCGCTCCATTTCGAGTTGAAGATCGTGCTCTGTCCGAACTAACTCCCGCGAGTTGAGACCTACCTGGACACGAGTGGCTATCGTTTTTCCGGCCGCCGCACCGCAACCCTGCCCCCGGCCTGTTTCTCAACCGTCGTAAACAACTCCGACAGCGTGATCGCCAGCGCCTTCGAAATCTTCTGCAGATTACCGAGGCTCAATTTCCGACGAAGGCTGGAAATTCCGTTCAGCCGCCTCATTCAGCCCCGCATAGTCAAGCACAGTTCGCGGCGGAATAGACGCCGATAATGGCACATAACACCGTCGTAATGCTATGCAGCGCGACCCTGTCATTCGACGGTTTGGCGACTTACACGTTCAAGTGGATTCTGTGGTGGCGTTTCAGCAAAGCGATACACCGTCCCGGGGGGCTGGGGCGGTACCGACCGGCTCGGAGCATTGTACGAGTGGCGCGTGATACGGCCAAAGCAGCGGAATCAGGGTCCGCAAGCCGACTTAAGGGGAGGCATTTCCATCCCGTTTTGGGAGTCAGACCGCGTTTGCTTGATACTTGGGCTTTTCGCTAACTATCGTAGCGCGAGTGAAACGCGCGGCGAGTCCTTTGCGGAGACGGAGGGGCCCTCAACCACTGACGGCACCAGCCAAACTTTTACGGAGGGCAGGTCCACCAGCCACGGGACCGGCAGCCCCGAGAGCATACACCATTGCCCGCTTGTTCAGCCGGGCGAGGTGGGGCGGGTCTTCGCGCGTATCGACGACCGGCGCGATCCGGCTTATCTGGGTTTAGCACTTGTGATGGTTGCCGCTCGGGCGTGACGAATGTGTATGATGCGGCGCTGACGGTAGAATAGGCAAGGCCTTCCGGCTAACGGCTGTCGATGCCGTGGGGTCTGAAGGCCGTTTTTTGGAAGTATTCGTATCCAGGAACTACCGGATCGATTGCACTACCCAATCGCCAATTTCGTTGTGAGAGGGGCAAATGATCAAACGTCGAGAGTTTCTTATCAGTTCGGCCGTCGCCGCCGGAGCGGCCAGAGCGTGGGGGCAGACTGCGGGCCGAGCCAAAATGGATCGCGTCGCGGTCATGAGCTATAGTTTCGATCTGATTATGAAGAGCGCTGCGGGTCCGGACGATCCGCAGAGAACGCTCGATATCCTTGATTTTCCCGACGAGATGGCGCAGCGCTACGGAATCCATAATCTGGAGATCCAGCAAGCGCACTTCCGCTCGACCGAGCCCGACTACCTGGGAGAGTTTAAGAACCGGCTGACGAAAGCCCAATCGCGGGTGACTCAACTGGTCCTGGAGCTCGGAGCGCACAACATTTCGACCACGGATCCGGCGGTTCGGTCGGAAACGATCGAGCTGACGAACCAGTGGATCGACCGTGCGGTGTTCCTCTCCGCTGCGCGTGTGATGATCAACCAGGGCACGCTCGCACCGGATGTGCGTACCACTGCGGCCGAGACCTTGAAGACAATTAAGGCGTACGCGGATACGAAGAAGGTCATGGTGACCGTGGAGAATCGCGACGACCCGCCAGGATACGTGTCATCGACGGTGCGCAACGGGGGCGGCCGTGACGGCGCTCCGAATACTGCAGCGGGCGGAGCTCCAAACAGCGCCGCAGCCGCGCCACCTGCGCGTCCGCCTGAGCATACTTGGGAGGACGAGGTCCGTTTGATCAGGGCCGCCGGGGTTTGGGCCAACCCCGACGTCGCCTCATTCCCGGACAACGCGGCGCGGGAGGCAGGTTTGCGCGTCATGTATGCGATGGCCACAAGCAGCCATTTTAAGTACATGCCGAATCTGTTCGACTCGGCCAGGGCGATTCAGATTTCGAAGGAGGTTGGATACAAAGGGCTCTACTCGATCGAAGCCGAACCCCTTACCCCCCAGCCGCACCCGTTCGTGCAAACCATCCTGGACGTGCTGCTCCGGAATCTTTAGCCGGTTGCTTCTCGTCGGACGACTACAGTCTTGCAGAACGACAATCGCGGCTCCGAGCAGTACCACTCCACGAATTCGTCAATGGCATGGCGATAGCCGCGCTGAGCGTCCGGGCAGGAAAGGCTGTTGAGGACGGCTGACTTCGCGACTTCGAGGTCTGGCAATCGCAGAACGGTTTTACCAATGAGGCGCTTTTGTTTACGACCCGGCTTTCGTTTCATCACCTGTGGCCTCCAACGCCACAGGTTGATCCTCCAACCAACACGGCTCGCGCATGGTCCGAGTCCCGCGTAAACCGCTCCGAGCCGGCGTGCTTCGGCACCTGTTCGCAAGGTTAAGCGGAATGCTACCTCGAGCAGATCGCTAGAGAGGGTCCAGCTCCGAACTTTCGTGGCGCCGGGACAACGAACAAGAAGTCCGGTTCGCAACCCGCTTGTCCGTTCCACAACATTTCGGAGGACAAGCGCGTCACTTGCGTTCAGAATTGCGCCATGTAAAAAGGAGGCCTCATGTTCCGGCACTGCATTCAACTGCTGCTGTTTGCTTTTCTCGTGACGTGTACGTTGAGGGCGGCCGAGGACCCCTTTGTCGGGGATTGGAAGCTCAACCCATCCAAAAGCAACCTCACCGACCAGATGAAGGTGGAAAGCGTCGGCGGCAACAAGTACCTCGTTGACGTCGGCAGGGGCCCTGAGACGACCGTGGTCGATGGGCCCGATCAGCCTCGCGATGATGGGTCTACCGTGTCCGCCACCGCCCAGGGCCCCAACGCCTGGAAGATCGTCCAAAAGAAGGACGGCCGCGTGCTCCTCATCGCCAACTGGAAGCTTTCCAAAGACGGCAATACGCTCACCGACAACTTCAACGCAATCTCACCCAATGGGTCAACCTCCACCGTGGACTATGTGTTTCAGAGAAAGGGAGGGGGATCCGGTTTCGCGGGCACGTGGGTGAGCACGAGCGTGGACGTGAACTTCGTTTTAGTGATGCAGATCCGGCCGTACGAGGGAAACGGTCTTTCCATATCGTCCGAAGGAAGCACGAGAAACGTGAAATTCGATGGCAAAGACTATCGCCGTCTGGACGAGCACACCCTCGAACTGACGGACAAGGGGAGCGACGGCAAAATCGCCGACACCCAGGAGATCCAGCTTTCCTCGGATCTCAAGACGTTGACCATGACCACGCACATACCTGGGCGAAGTGACCCGCAGATCCTCGTGTTTGAACGGCACTAGAGTCCACGTCCGCGGTTCGCCCATTTTCGCTTGCCGATTATGACATGCATCGCGTCGGGGCATGGAAAACAACGAGTTTTTGATTTGGACCACTACAACCCTGACCGTTGGCGACGAATTCACGATTCGGGTAGAGGACGAGTGGCGCCTGATTCGACCGCGATTGGCGCCGTTGCTCAATTTCAAAACCCGGCGCAAATTTGACCAAGCTATGCCGTCCGTGTCAGTCTCGCGAGTAGTAAATGATCGTTCCCGAACAACTCATCGCGAGCTGCCGCAAGTTGCCCGAGCGGCAGGAATGGCTCCACAGCTTACCTGCCATGTTGGAGGAACTGACGAGGCGCTGGTCGCTGCGCATTGATGCGCCCTTCGATCACGCGAACGTAACCTGCTCCTGGGTCGCGCCGGTTCTTCGCGCAGATGGGACGCCGACCGTCCTGAAAGTAGGAATGCCCCACATGGAAGGTGCAGACGAAATTCATGGGCTCCGATTCTGGAACGGCGACCCTACTGTGCAACTGCTTGAAGCAGACGACGAGCTGGGCGCTATGCTGCTTGAGCGCAGCCTACCCGGATACATGCTTCGTTCTGAGCCGGAGGAGAAACAGGATCTGGTAATCACCGCTCTACTGAATCGCCTTTGGCGAAGATCCACTTCGTTGAATGCCACGCATGCCTTCAGGCACTTGTCAGAGCTGTTAAACGCCTGGCGCCAGGAAACGCTCGACCAAGCGCAGTTCTGGCCGGACGCTGGCTTGGTGCACGAAGGATTGCAAATCTTTCGGGCGCTCGGGAAGCCAGCACCTGCAGACACACTTCTTGCCACCGATCTTCACGCGGGAAATGTCTTGCGGTCCCAGCGAGAGCCTTGGCTTGTGATCGACCCGAAGCCATTCATCGGTGATCGACCCTATGACGTGGTTCAGCACCTGCATAACTGCGAAGCCCGCCTTCACGCGGACCCCAGAGGTATGGTCAAGCGTCTTGGCGAACTTGCCGAGGTGGATGTGGAGCGACTGCAGCTTTGGACCTTTGCCCGCGCCGCCGCCGATCCCAGACCAGACTGGAGCAATCCACTATGGATGGATATCGCCAGGAAGTTGGCGATGTAATCCGTTCGCGCGCTGTTAACAGATCTCAAAACGAGATTGCACAGGTGCAGTTATGGGAGGGTACCGCGTAAACCGGACAGGATCGGTGGCGTTGGCGAGTGAGCAAGGGCTTATAACTCGTCAACTACGTTGAGCGGAATCATCGGAACCCCGTTTACGGGATTTAATTACGAGCGAGATCCCCCTGGCTACCGCATTCCCTCAACCCTCGATCCAACGCCCACAAAGCCACACCGCAATCCAGGCACAAAGCCCACTCCCAGAAGGCCAAGCTGGTGAGTAGCCGGTCATTGTTGAAATCCACCGGGCCATAGCAGAGGAAGATCACGAGCAAAAGGGCTGCGAGCTGAGCAATGAGCAGAGCCGGCGCGGCCCGTGCCGCGAGCAGGTTGAACCAAGCCCCAGCGCAGATGCCGATGAAGGCTGCCGACGCTAACTGGACATGCAGGGGTGAGTAGCCATGGGTGAATGGCGCGAGAATACCGAGGCTGACCGCCGAGGTCAGTCCCACAGCGAACGCAATGGCACCCGCTAACGAGAGCTTAGGATGCTCTTTCCGCAAGCAGTGGTAAAACACAACCGTCGCAGGTGCCAGCAGAATAGCGAAGAGCGCCGTGCCTACCGCCGCCACGCCGTAGCCATGCGGGTTTTCGTCGGGCGACTGTAGGTCGGAGAGGATTGCGGCCTTCGCATCGAACGGCTTGTCTTTGTAGAAGATCATTCCTGAAACCAGCATGCTCGCGAGAAAAACGAGATAGCTTGCCGGGAGCAGGGTGCGTCGCACGAACCGCGGCGTGAGCCTGAGCATTCATCTGCCATCGTAGCGTAGCCCCCGTAACGCTTTCACCCGCTCAGGTCGGATCGTCAGCCACTCGGAGAATCCTCAAACCGCGCGTCTTCAGCACGCGTGGCCGGCGGCTTTCGCAACTTGCCACATAACGCCCGTTGCTGACTTGTGGCGTGTCATTCGACAGTCCCGCCCGACGCGGCGACGTTGGCCACAAGACTGCGTTCGAATAGCGTCCGTTATTGCTCCACATCGGGCGCTATTGGGACGTCATGAGAAAACCCGTCCGAGACTCAAAGCGTTCGTGAAAGGGTCAATGAAGGCGCCGAAGCCGTTGGCGGCTTGGTCTGAAGCGCAAGACGGAGGCCGCGCCATTGTGGTTGAGGAGGGATTAACTGCCTGGATATTCGCCCGCGCCAAGGAGCTGAATTACTTTGAGGGCCAGAACAGCGTTTCGTTTGACCTTCTGAAGACGGTAAAGCAATTTGTAGCCGGATACGAGGTAGAACTCTGTCCCTTGAGTCTGTGGGAAATCGCGATCCTCCGAGGTTACGACGTGTTCAGGCAGGTCAAAGCCAACCTCGGCGGAACAATCGTGTGTGACCGTGCCGCGAGGACGATCGAATACAAAGCACTGGAAGGAAACAAGCAATGAAGCCGCAGGAGTTTGTGAGCACCATCCAGAACCTCAAGTTCGAAAACGTCTTCAACCCCTATTCCGACAGATGCGATGTTCATGATCTCGATGACGCTCCGGAGCGCCGCGCCAGGGCTTTATTGGGCATGCTAAACGCGGCGGCAACTGTGGAAATCGATGCGCTGTGGATAGGGCGTGATTTGGGATATCGGGGTGGACGGCGCACGGGTCTCGCGCTTACTGATGATGTTCATTTATCAATCCATGCGACTCGTTGGAACATCTCGATCGATCGAGCAACTACGGGTTCGATGGTCGCAGAAAGGACCGCAGCGGTCATTTGGAGCATGCTGGCCTGCGTGACTGCCCATGTGTTTCTCTGGAATGTCTTTCCCTTCCATCCTCATGAGCCGGGCAAACCGTTTACAAACAGGGCGCATAAGCCATCCGAACGCGCGGTCGGTGAGGATGTCTTGGCCGAACTGGTTGCTATGTTGCGGCCCAGGAGGTTGGTGGCAATAGGCAACGACGCGACAAAATCAGCGTTGAAGCTGGCTGGCATCGGTCCTGTGCTCCAGGTAAGGCACCCCAGCTACGGGGGTCAACGCGACTTTATTCAGCAGGTTCGTTGCGTGTACGACTTAACGATTGAAACGGAACAGTTGAGGCTATTGTGAAGAAGAAGTGGGTGGCGCTGGTGCCAAGCTGTCCTGTTGCGTTCCCCGGACGCAGAGCCTATTTTAGGAGTTGAATCCGAACTAAACCAGCGGTGTACAAAAACTATGCCCGCAGCCACGCCATTGCAAATTATCTTATTCCGGCATCCGGACGACCTGGATGTAAAGCGCTATGAGGACACTGTGCTTGGCGCGCTGCAGGGCGGAAAAGACGCCGTAGAGTACCTGGCGACGGTCGAGGATCTGGGAATCCAGACGGAGGTCTTCTCGGATGCGCCCCCACGGACGGCAGGCGACATGCTTGACGCCTTTTGCCACACATTGACTGTGGTCTTCGTCGATCGGGTATTGTGCGACAAGAGCGGAACCTCCTTCTGGGATTGGCTCGTCCAATGCTGGACTCACACCGACGCTTCCGCCGGGCGCCACGCCATGCTTGCGGTCGCGATGGACGAGCGCATCGGCCGCGCCTTCTCCGAGAAACGCCCCGAGCTGGGGAGCTTGCAGCTGTTGCAAACCTTTAGTCTCGGCGAGCACGCGATCCGGCCCGCGATGCTCGCCTTACGCATTCTTCATGAATGCAGACTACTCCTGGCTGCCTCGCTGCCCCCCGTCGCTGGTCAGAAGCCGGGCCACCTAAGACTGTTTATCAGTCACGCCAAGATTGACGGGCTTCCCTTGGCCCACGCCCTGAAACACCAGATCGAGGTTCTGGGGTGGCTGGAAGATTTTTACGATGTGGACGACCTGCCGGCTGGCCGCAACTGGCAGCGCGAATTAGAGCGAGGCGTAGGGTCGTCACTGCTTATTATGCTCCGGACTGAGGTATATGACGGTCGTCACTGGTGCAGGCAGGAGGTGCTCTGGGCCGATGAATACGCGACGCCCGCGGTGCTCGTAGAAGCACGCACAGGCTTGAATCACCCGGCTGGTGTGTTGCCGTTTGATCGTGTTCCCACCGTCCGTATCCCGGACGGAAACCTCTTACGGATTCTATTCCTGGCGCTTCGAGAGGGACTGCGGTTTTTGCTGTTTTCCCGTCGGGTTGAGGAGATGAAGAAAAACGGAACCTTGCCCACGCCGCTCGAACTGCGAGTATTTTCCTTTCCACCGAGCATGTCGGCGCTGTTGCGGGCCTGCCGCTCGTTGACCGATTCCTCGGAACCCGCCACCACGCCGCGATTGATTCTTTATCCCGATCCACCGTTGCGCGCGGGACTTTACGGGGCGGCTCAGGCCCTTGTCTCCACCTATGGGCCTGCTGGCGCGCGTCTAGTTACGCCAAACACGCTTGCGGCAACCTCAGGAGCCAGACCATGACTGCGCTGACTCGCCCTCTTGCTGGCCTCGTCGTCAACCTCTCAGTTTCGGAAAGCGGCGATAGCGCTGCGCGCGGCTTTCCCTCCTGGCAGGTGAATAGGGTCACATTGCAGTTTGTTGCAGCATTGGTTGGCCAGGGAGCCAGCGTGGCCTTCGGCCATGATTGGCGAGAGGACGGAGTAATGGAATCGGTGCACGGTTTTGCGCTGCAAGCGCAGCCGCCCGTTCCATTGTCGCCCGATAACGCGGAAGCCGAGGCCGAGCCGCTCCTGAGGAACATACTGCCCTGGCCCGATGTTCCGCATCTTTCGGAATTGGAACAGGAACAACTGCGTTCAACACTTAAAGTGGAATCCGCGGGTCTGCCTGAGGAGCTGCGGCAATTTGATACCGACGCCCGCGCGGCGGGACCGAACTCTCCGTTATACGGATATCTTCGCGCCCGTGGTCTCACTTTCCTTCGTCACAGACTCAATGACGTGTGCCACGTGAGACTTTGCGTCGGGGGCCGACGCTCTGGCTCCCAAGGGCGCTATCCGGGCGTCATCGAGGAGGCTCTCCTGGCAGTTCAACAGAACAAGCCGCTCTATCTTGCCAGCGTCCTGGGAGGAGCAAGCGAGCAGATCGTGGAAGCTGTCGAAGGGAAGAACATGCCCGGCGATTTCTGTGAGCCAACTCCAATCGAACGCTTGTACCAGCAGCCGCCGGTCAATGAAACAGATGTCGCCACGCGCGCCGACCGAACTATCGACCGGATCGCGGTGTGGCGTGAGTTCACGGACGCGGGGAGGCAGAGGATTGCCGCGACAAACGGCCTTACCGTCGAGGAAAACGACGAATTGCTGCGCACGCCGGTTATCGACCGCGTGATTGAGCTTGTCCTCATCGGGTTGTCACGTCTCGGGCCGCGTTTTGCCCTGCGCGGCTAAGTTTTGAAAGGAACATTTCAACATGGCTGCAAATGTATTCGTCAGTTACGATCACGATGATCAGCAGCAAGTTGGTGGGTTCAAGCTCTTGAAGAACAATCCGAACCACCCGCTTGACTTCCATGACCATTCTCTCAAGGACGCTGTGCGCGACAGAAGCGGAAAACCAATTAAGTATCCGCCCCGCGACCCGCGTTCAAAACCAGTGCGAGATGAGATCGTTAGGAAGTTGGACCGCTCATCGAAGCTCGTGGTGCTCATTGGTGACAATACACATTCCAGCGAATGGGTAGACTGGGAGATTAACACCTTCTATGGAATGAAGGAGGACATTTCAGGCGAGAACACCTGGAAGCGTATTCGCGGGATGACCCTTAAGGGATCTGACCAAGCGGCAATTCCTGGTGCGTTGATGAACGGCAGGTCCACGCAATGGTTGGCTTGGGACCCGGAAACATTAGATAAGTGGTTGGACATCGAGCCATAATGCATGACCCTTATACTTTTCACTCCGCTCTAGGCCTGTGGGTCATCAAAACTCTGCTGCGAATGGAATGAACAAGTTTCCAACGCCGAGTAACATGCGGTATTGCGTATTGCGTACCATCAGAATGATGATCGCCCTCGTTCTCATGACAATCACTTACCTTCGGGCATTCTTTATCTCTCGACATCGCCTCGGACTGGAGGCCGCCGCTCTTCGCCAGCAACTCACGGTCTTCAAACGAAAGCAATCCCGGCCGCGGCTTGGCAGCTTGGACCGTTTCTTCTGGGTGGCACTCCGCCGCTTGTGGACAGGCTGGCCCAGTGCCCTGTTCATCGTGAAGGCGGATACCGTTGTCTCCTGGCACCGCGCCGGGTTCAGGTTGTTTTGGCGACTGCGTTCCCGGCGGCTCGGCCGTCCTAGGATCAGTGAGGAAATCCGTCAGTTGATCCGTCGCATGAAGACGGACAATCCGGGCTGGGGCGCGCCACGTATCCACGGTGAACTGCTCCAACTCGGCTTCCACATCTCGGAGCCAACGGTCTCGCGTTATCTGCACCGTTTGAAGCGACGCACCGACAACGAGAAGGCGAAGCGTTGGCTGGCCTTCTTGAACAACCACCGTGAGGTGATAGCCGCATTTGACTTCTTCACGGTTCCGACATTGACCTTCCGCGTGCTTTACTGCTTCTTCGTCATCAAGCATCATCGGCGCCGGATTCTCCATTTCAATGCGACGACACATCCAACCAGCGACTGGATTGTACAGCAGTTGCGGGAGGCACTGCCGTTGCCATGTCCATACCGATATATCCTGTTCGACCGCGACCGCAAGTTCGGCGGCGAAGTGCGCGAGTTCTTGAAGGCGAGCGGGATCAAGGCCGTTCGGACAAGCGTTCGAAGTCCCTGGCAAAACGGAGTCGCGGAAAGATGGGTTGGCAGCTGCCGCCGTGAGATGCTGGATCACATCATCCCGCTAAACGAAAGACATTTGCTGCGGCTCGGCCATGAGTACATCCGCTACTATCACGAGGACAGGACACACATCGGACTCCATAAGGAGACGCCGGCCGGTCGCTTGGTCGAGTCGCAGCCATCTCCGTCGAGCAGGGTGTGGGCCTTGCCGCGAATAGGCGGGCTGCACCACCGGTACACTTGGTCCGCAGCAGCGTAACGGACGGGTGTCGACATACGCCGGCGGTGGTCTGAGCTCGTCGCCGGATGCGGTCAATGCGTGCCTTATTTGTGGCCGGTGTTCGGAGCCCAGCGCCAGGGCGAGAATCGTCCTGCTGAGTCCCACACTGGTCTTTCGTCCATCCATCTTCGCCGGCTGCTTAGCACCCGACGCTCCGCGGCCGGTGAAACGCAGTCACGAACTAAATTTTGATGACCAACACCTAGGGCTTCTGACTCCACGAGGTGCGGCGGCAAAGTCGGCTTGAGTGGGGGATGCCGGGGCAAGAATCCTGAACCTCCACTCAACTGGTATGCGCGGTTGCCAGCGATGTAAGGAACTGGAAGATGCGCTGGAGCATCTCGTCGTCAAATACTGGAACGCCTGCGGACGCAATCAGCGGCTTGCCAGCACCGACCCAGAAAAACCGGAAGCTGAAATGCTAGCAGTCACGGCCAAGAATGCCCTGGATGAAGGGCGGAAACTCTTCGATGAGCACGAGCGGTCGTCGCACCCCCATATCGTGGAGTGAATTCGGCTCGGAGACATTAAATAGAAAAGGGCGGCGCACCATCGATTCCATCTGAACTCGAAAACCATCGTCACCGATCATCAATCGCTTAGAAGCGCTATTGGCGCGGAGGCTATTTCATCCACGCACGCCTAATCTGATCGTTCGTTGGTCTTCTTGGTGCTTGCCCTCTGGAATCAGGTGCAACCGCCCTCATCGTTGCCTGGTTCGATATGTCACCTCCCGCCGCATCGGCGGCTAACGGCTCTGGAAGCCCCCTCAGACTTCCCGAAATGATTCTGCGCCTGGGATCGGGCTTTGTCAATGGCTCAAGTATGCTGTCGGATTGGCTGCATAGGCCGGTGCGTCGAAAGCTAGCGGGCCCTCGTCCGGTGGCGGATCACGCCAATACCGACAACGCCCAACGTGATAAGTGTCAATGCCAGGGAAGTCGGCTCCGGTATCGCAGCAGCCTGCTGTGATGCCAGCGTATAAGTCCACCCTGGCGGTAACTGGACAAAGAATGGATCGTCCGCGGCCTTCGCGGCTGACCCGTTCGATGCGTCGGACATTGATGTTATTGCGAATGAGAAGCTGCATGGGCATGACAGGATCGTGAATTGATCATTTATTTGTCCTTTTACGGAGCCGTCACTCGTCAACTGGTGATGCCCGTTAGGCCCAAACATCAGGGGGTTACCGTCGATATTCCCGATTTGGAAACTGATCGTGGCGCTGGCGGGTGCGTTGGGGCCCACACCCCCGACCAACAGATCGTAGCTGGTTCCCGCGATTACCGTTACGCTCCCCGTGAAGTTTATCAGGGGGGAAATCAGGGTGATAGTGTCGAAGGAGTCCGCCTCAGTATGTGTGTGGCCATCGAGGCCGCTCGTGAATGCACTCGTAGAGACATCAAAGAGGCCTTGCCGAATAGGTCGGCATCTGCAAAGCCAGCTGCCGAGCCTGTGATGGTGAAGCCTCCGGCAGAAAAACTGCAAGCTCCCGTACTAATCAACCCGCTGCTTAGCGGCCCGGAGCCACTTCTCTGAAACGGTAGATCTGCAGGACAGAGTGGGTTGCTTATGTCGCCCTTGATCAGGGTGCCCGAAAAGCTCGATCCCCAAGTGAGCATTGGCAGCGCTAACATCCCAGTAGTCAATAAAAGTGAACGTTTCATTGTCCCATCCCCCAGGGCCGTGTAGTTTACACCACGAGCGGCAGGAACGCAACCATAACCTACACCATCCAAGCCCATCGGCTTGACCGCATTCTCAGCCGCCACATGCACGCCAATCTCCCCCAGCCGCATTCTCATCCTGCACGAGGTAGTAAGCCTCAAGCTACTTCCTCAGCAGGAGCGGGTAATCTCCCGTACTCCCGTTCCCTAGGGGCTGGGAGTTCGGGAGTTCGAGTCACCGTGTACAGGATGGCCTTGCTGGTTCCAGGCCGACGGTTGAAGGGGCTATTCTCCAGACATGCCTCAACTCGGTGCTTGCTGATTCCGGCCTGCTTTGCCATCGCCACGATCTCCCCCTGGTTCTTGCCGGGATTTTCAGCGACGAGGTTGATGACGGTTTCCATGGGATCGGGGGCCGTGGGTGGATATGGCACCTCGCAAGCCACAAAGCCCCGGCGATGGATAAACTCCAGCCCGAAGTTCTTCCCCGGAGCGTAACGCGCCTTGAAGTTTCGCAGCGTGAGCCGGTGGATTCCTCCCATGAGGGTGGATTCGGTTTCGAGCACGTAGGCCATATCGACGGCGGCTTTGATATCACTTGAGCCTCGGTACTCCTGAGAGGTACTAGTTTTTCCGGTGTGATGCAGGATGAGAATGGTTGCTCCGAGGTGAGCAAGCTGGCGGAAGTGGTTCATGAAGGCCCTGGTTTCGGTGGCAGATTGTTCCTCGCCGTCGTGGAATTGCACGAGCGAGTCCCAGATCAGGAGTGGCTGGTGCTCACGGGCGTAGTGGCGGAGCAAGGCGCTGTTCGGGCCGGGTGGCGACGGATCAACCCATCCACCCCAAACGCGAAGATCTGGCGTTTCCGTGATTCCCAAATCCCAGAGTCGCTGTTTGGCTATGCAGAGCGGATTTTCACCGTCGAGGTAAAGTATCGGGCGTTGTCGCACTGCCTGTCCCGCGAACCTCTCGCCCCTTGCCACAGCCCCAGCAATCGCGTAAGCCACCCACGTCTTGCCAGTGCCGCTCTCGGAAGTGATGAGATTGACGCTGCCGAGGGGGAGGATGTCCTCGATCAGCCATTCGACCGTTGCCTCCAGGTGCCAAATTGACGGCAGTTGGGTAATGTCGGTGATTTTGTCGGCGGTGCCCGCATGTGCTACTTTCTCTGGCGCGACTTCGGCAGCGACCGCTACAGCTTCAGCCGGGACAGCCTCGGCAGCAACCTCTTCCCACTCAGGTAACTCCACGAGAATTGCGCTCATTGCGCATCTCCCGCCGCTGGCGGAGCGAGGTTTTTCGATCTTTGTCAATGTCTCGGGAATTAGTGGGTTAGTGAGATCATCTATAAGTCACTGAACTGCAAGGTGTTAATCGGACGATAAGTCACACAGATTAACCTACTCGCTATCAATAACATAACGGGGGACGTGTAGTGCGCCGCGCCCCTCGGGTGAGACACGGAAATCAGGGACGGATTGCCGTTCGCTGATACCTCGTAGACGAACGGATGTAATCGTAACAGAATGAGGGTGGCTGGCGAAGCGGAGGTGGGCTCTGCTGGAGAGCAACCCGCC
>DATGZN010000113.1:0-234509 GCA_035297145.1 Bryobacteraceae bacterium | reverse complement strand
TGCGGAACTTGACCTTGGGATTGTGCTTGGCCAGCACCTTGGTGATGGCCGCCGTCAGCGTGGTCTTGCCGTGATCGATGTGCCCGATCGTGCCGATGTTCACATGCGGCTTGGAACGATCAAATTTTTCCTTTGCCATTTAAGAATCTCCGTTTAAGGACGATCAAACAACCGGAGGCGATCATCGATGCCTGCCCGGCTCTTTAGAAATGACTCTCTTCCCCTTGCCTCTTTCCGACTGTCAAATTCCTCAACGGCCACCAGCGTCCACGGCTTGTAGGAACTTGTCCACCGGCCATTTTTCGTATTGTGCTCATTGAGACGTCTCGCCACATCCGCGGTCGACCCAATGTAATGACGCCCTGTCGGAACGCTGCGCAGGACGTACACATAACACTTCAAACCCTGGAGCCGTTGACCAGGATTGAACTGGTGACCTCGTCCTTACCAAGGACGCGCTCTACCAACTGAGCTACAACGGCAAAAATCCAAAAACCACGCTGCTCGTGGGGAACGACCTGGTGACCTTCCGTCACGGACGCTCTACCAACTGAGCTACAACGGCAAAAATCCAAAAGCCACGCTGCCCATTGGGAACGACCTGGTGACCTTCCGCCACGGACGCTCTACCAACTGAGCTACAACGGCTCAAAAACCGGGGCCACAACGGCCCTACAAACCTTCCAGTTTCTGGTGGACGGGGGAGGATTCGAACCTCCGTAGCCCGCAAGGGGCGGCAGATTTACAGTCTGCTGCCATTAGCCACTCGGCCACCCGTCCAAACTTAACGCACTATTGCGGCACTCGATTGTGTTACAGGTCCAATCGTGGAACTGGTGATAAGGGCTATTGTACTACAGCAGATGCGAACTGCGAGCCGTGCTAGCCTAGGGGCGTGCCGGTCCTAGCTTTCCAACAGAGGTTCACTCTCCCCTGATGTGGCGAGCCTGGATTGTACTGGCCGCCGCAGCTGCACTCTTTTCAGCTGGTTGCGGGTCCATCGGACAGCCCCTTCCGCCCGCGCTCCACGTCCCGCAGCGCGTTCCGGATCTATCGGCCACAGAGCACGGTGACAAGATACTGGTCCAGTTTACGGTGCCGTCGCGGACCACCGAGAGCCTGGTAATCCAAAAACCGGTGACGGCGGACCTGGGAATCGGCCCAGCCGGCACCCCCTTCGATTTGCCCGCATGGGAGGCGAGCGCCAAGCGATTCACCGACATTCCCACGGAGGAACCCGCTGTGAAGTACGAAGTCCCGGCCGCCGCCTGGATCGGTAAGGATGTCGTGATCGCGGTCCGGATACTCAGCGACAAGGACCGCACTGCGGGGTGGTCCAACCAGGTTACGCTGTCAGTGGTTCCGCCCCTTGCGCCGCCGGCCGGTCTCGATGTGCAAGCCGTTGCCGAAGGCGTCCGCCTCACCTGGCAGGGCGATGCTCCCATGTATCGCATCTTCCGCCGCGTGGATGGCGACGAGAACGCCGCCACTCTCGCCGAAACCGATCGCCGCACTTACACGGACACAACCATCGAATATCTGAAAACCTATCACTACTCGGTGGAGGCGTTTCGCGTCGCGGGTGACGTTCGCGCCTCTAGCAACCGAACGCCGGAAGTGGACATCATGCCCAAAGATACTTGGGCGCCCCCGGTTCCCACCGGCCTTGCCGCCATTGCGTCACCCGGAAGAGTCGAACTTGCGTGGGATCGCAGCGTTGCTCCTGATCTAGCGGGCTACAACATCTACCGCGCCGAGGGCGAAGCGCCTTTCACGAAAATCGGAGAGACGCGGGAAGGGCCCAGCTACAGCGATCACACCGTTGAGGCCGGCAAGGCGTACCGGTACGCAGTCTCGGCGTTCGATCAGATCCCCAATGAGAGCGAGAAATCGGCCCCGGTTTCGATTCGAGCGCAGTAGATACGGTGAATCTTTAATATGCCCAGCGCCAAAGGCTCGCGCCCACAGTGTAGCCCGCGCCCACCACTGAGAAGAGCACCAGATCGCCTTTCTTCAACCTGCCGCTTTCGATAGCATCGCGAGTGGCCAGGGGAATGGTGCCTGCTGTGGTGTTGCCATAGCGGTCGATATTGATGATCACTTTGTCGCAAGCCAGCCCTAATCGCTCCGCCGTAGCGGTGATGATGCGCCGATTGGCCTGATGCGGAATGAGCACGGCAACATCTTTCGCCGAAAGCCCGTTGCGTTCCAATATCTGGTTGCAGACTTCGTACATCTTGCGTACCGCATACTTGAATACCTGCTGGCCGTCTTGATGCACGTAGTGCAGCCGCTTCTCCACGCTTTCGACCGAGGCCGGCATGCGGCTGCCGCCCGCGGGCATCTTCAGGTAGTCGCCACCCGATCCATCGATCTCGCCGAGAAAATCCAGGAACCCCAACCGCTGGTCCTCGTGCGGTTCGAGCGGCTCCACCAGCATGGCGCCCGCGCCGTCGCCAAACAGGATGCAGGTATTGCGATCGGTGTAATCAATAATGCGGCTCATGGTATCGGAGCCGATCACCAGCACCTTCTCATGCGTGCCGGCGCCCACCAGGTGCGCCGCTGTGGTCAGGCCGTAGATGAAGCCCGAGCAGGCCGCGATCAGGTCGAATCCCCACGCTCCTTTGGCGCCCAGCCGGTCCTGCACAAGGCAGGCGGTTGAGGGGAAGAACATGTCCGGAGTAACCGTGCAAACCAGGATGGCATTCAGCTCCGCCGCATTGAGGCCGCGCTGCTCCAGCGCACGCCGGGCTGCTTCCACCGCGAGATCGGAAGTCGCAACCTCCGGAGCGGCAATGTGACGCTCCGCAATCCCGGTGCGCGTGAGTATCCACTCATCCGTAGTCTCGACCATCTTCTCCAGATCTTGATTGGTGAGCACCCGCTCGGGCACGTAGCAGCCGAGCGCGCTGATTTTGACTTTACGCACAGATCCTCATGAATGAATGATGAAGGTGCAAATGACCTTGATATGTTAAATTCGAGAGAAATGCAAGCGCGCCTGGAGGGTCTTGCGGACACCCCCGCGATTTCTGGGTTGCAGACTACTCTGTTCTTCGAATCGCCGGCCGAGATCTATGCCCGCGTATTCCGCGAATTGAAGCCGCGAACCAAGCTGCCCGCCATCCGCGTGGAATTCCGTCCATTTGCCAACGCCGATAGTTTCCTACGCATGACCGGCGACGGCTTGCACGTACGCGTCGCGGATCTGTTCGAAGGCGCACCCGCTCCGGTCACCGAGGCGCTGGCGCACATCTTGTTGGGCAAGCTCTTCCGGCGCCCGATTGCCCGCACCTACACGCATCGCTACCGCCTGTACCTCAACCGGCGGGATGTCCGGCAGCGCATGCACGTTATCCGGCAGATTCGCGGCCGCAAGTTCGTCTCCGGACCGGCGGGTACGCATCACCACCTGGAGCAGATCTTCGAGGACCTGAATTCCCGTTTCTTCGACGGCTTGATGGGGAGGCCGTTGCTTGGCTGGAGCCGCCAGCCATCGCGCTCCATGCTGGGCCACTTCGATCCGTCCCACAATGCCATTATCATCAGCCGGATTTTCGATACAAATGGCATTCCAAGACTGGCTTTGGAATATGTTTTGTTTCACGAAATGCTGCATTTGCGGTATCCGGTGGATCATCGAGGAGCCCGCAGAAGAGTGCATACGCGTGAATTTCGCGACGCCGAGAAGCGATTTCCTCAATTTCGCGAGGCCAAAGAGATCCTGAAACGGCTTTAGAGGGAGGGATAAAACAAAAGGGCAGGCGAGCGCCTGCCCCAGAAAGAGAAGGAAAACTCTTACGCGACGCTTGGCTCGGCGACCATGGCCAAAGCTCGAAGCTGCGCGCGCATCGCGTCCAGTGTGCCGATCAGTTCGCGCACATCGACGGTCGGAGCGCTTAAGCCAAAGCTATGCAGCGCCAGTTTCACTTCAAGCGACATCATGGCGTAGCTGAACATCAGCCGCTGCTTCAGCAGCAGGCCGGCCAACGCGGAGCGGTCTACCGAAGCGTGGATCATCAATGCTTTCAGCGCGTTGGACACGCGGGAGAAATCTTTGCCCAGGCAACGCGCGTAACTGCGGAATGCTGCGATCCGATTCGCACGGAACCGACGGCCCATGCGCCGACTATAGGAAGGCTGCGAAGCCAGAAACTCATGATCCACCGGATCAAGAAGGCGCTCCATAGGCTTGTAACGGGAAGGTGCGAAGATGTTCTCCAAATCTCCTGGTAATGCCACTCTCCGTCTTCCAGCGATCACCGTCCTGAACAGGAACAGAAATGCCAGCCCGAGAAGAACCCCAATACCCGCAGCAGATATCAGTATTACGTTCATGCCTGAACGTGCTCCAACACGTCGAGTCGAGAATACCCGAATTTCGGGTGAAATGCAATCGAATTTTGCACTGTAAACGCAGTAATATAGCGGCCCACTGGTGCGTGGGGGTGCTGGGCTTTGATGCGGCTCGCGGGAGGGCATCCCCGAGCACGCTTAAGTGACTGAACTAGAACAGCTTAAGCCAGCGTGCGCACTACCTGACAAATGGGCACGGCCAGCACTCCGGCCAGGGATCGTGGGCACGGCTTTGCGTCGAAGCGGCGAAAAATGAAATTGCGAGAACCGTAATGTACACAATCTTCTTTATCATGAGCTATTTCTCTCCTTGGTGAACGGTTATGCTGCCTGGTAACGTTATCCTAGGTGATAAGGGGAGGGAATAGTGCCAGTTCCCGTATTTTTTACGACAACGGAACAAGCTTCTGGCTATTGTTCCTAGTGCCTAATGAGTACGGAATCCGTGGAGGTCCATACAGTTTGTTGTACAATCAAGAAAACTTGGAACTTCGGAGCGAGACCAAGCCGAAATGAAATTCGATCGCAGCGCCGCTTCGGATCTCTGGCGGAATACGTTATCCCAGATCCCCACCACGTTCGGACGCCTGATCTACTTAGCCTCCCTTCGCGATCAAAACACAGGGGCTTATCATCATCACGGTCTGGAGCAGCTATTTGGCACGGACGAAACCGACCATACCTTGCGCCAAAGCCATGGCCAGACGTTTTCCGAGTGGCTTTGCTTCAATTTGGAGCAGCAGAAGACGGATTTGGAAGACTATTTAGACGAGTTGAACGAAGATAAGAAGACGATCCTGGCTACTTGGATCCGCCTTTCGCCCTACCGGAATTTCGTTCCTGCCAATGCCCGCGAAGTGGAGCGGAACCTGTTCATGACGGACCTGGAAACCGTGCTGGAACTTCTCAGGTACGATTACGCCGTCGCTTCCCCTGATCCAGACGCATAGCCACTCCCACCACCTGGCCCAAAACGTCGATGTCGGTGGGATAGCTGTATATTTCCGGATAACACATGGAGGCGGGATGGGGCTGCAGCACGAGTTGATTCTCCTGCAGCGTGCACCAGGCACACGCGAAGCCCTTGCGGTGCTCGAAGAAATAGATGGGCCGTTCGTATTCGTTGGCCCATCCGGTATTCACGACCTTGCGGTGGGTATCGTCGATGAGCACGAGCGAGCCGGGTTGGATAAGCGGGTACATGGTCCAGTCCTCTGACCCGATGAAGGCGTAGCGGAAGTTCTTGATATCGATGGTATTGAGCATCGCCAGCGGCAGTTTGCCCCAGCGTTGGATCATGCGGCTGAGGAAAGTGGTTCGGCGCAAATCGATGCCGGGATCGAGAGACAGCGGCATCTGGGTTTCACCGAAGCCGTTTGCGCCAAATCCGATCAGGTGGGTCCGCTGCAGTTCGATGGCCGCGGAGTCAGCCGCCAGAGTCGACACGTTGACCCCGTACCAGTCCAGCACTTCGTTGATATCGAGACGGTAAATGGTGCAAAGCGAATAGAGCCGGTAGATGGTGGGAACGGTACCTTTGTTCTCGATATCGGAAAGCCGGCTCAGAGCGATGACGAACTCGTCATTGTTGTGACGCGCCGCAATCTGGTTGCTGGCGTCTTCCACGTCTCGATACCGAAGATTCAGACGCTCGCGCGCCCGCTTCAGCTTTTGTCCGGCCTCTTCCATGCTATGATTCCGTCTCTGGACGCCGGGGCTCGATGCTCCTCATCGATCAAGGATCCATTGGGGGAATTATATCGACGGGAAGCCCCAGGGGCAACCTCCGGTTAGCGATTCTGTTCTGAATTCAGAACATGATTTCAGCAGAGAGGCCAAAATTGAAAATTGTAGTTGGCGTCTCCGGCGCGAGCGGGGCGATATACGGCCTCCGGTTGCTCGAAAAGCTCCGGCTTCAGCCGGATGTGGAGACGCATTTGATCCTCAGCCGTTCCGGCGAGAAGACTCTATTTCTCGAATTGGGAAAGAAAGCAGCGGAATTACGATCCCTGGCGCATTTTAGTTATCCACTCGAGGATATCTCCGGGCGGTTGGCCAGTGGTTCGTTCCGCACTGGCGGCATGGTGATCGCCCCTTGTTCAATCCACACGATGTCCGCGATCGCCCACGGGGTAACGGCGAACCTGCTGACACGCGCGGCGGATGTCGCTCTCAAAGAACGCAGGCCGCTCATCCTCATGGTGCGGGAGAGCCCCCTGCATCTGGGCCATCTGCGGACGATGGTAGCGCTGGCGGAAATGGGCGCGATCATCGCCCCTCCGGTTCCCGGATTCTATCACAACCCGGAAACGATTCTGGACCTGGTGGACCACAGCGTCGATCGGGTGTTGGATCTGCTTGGCCTTCCGAGCGAGACGGCGAAGCGATGGGACGGCGCGGCGGTGCGCGAGTGAAGCGCAAACCGGGACGGCGCCGCCTGCTAGTGGCGTTCCAAGGGGAACGCGGCGCATTCAGCGAGGAAGCCGCGCGAAAACTGTTGGGACCCGCGATCGAGGTGCTGCCTTGTCCCCGATTCGAAGATGTATTCCGCGCCCTCGATCAGAAAAAAGTTCAGGCCGCGGTGATTCCGATCGAAAACACGCTGCACGGTTCCGTGCACGAGAATTACGATCACCTGCTACACTTCGACCTGCCGATCGTGAGCGAGACCAGCGTCCGGATTGTGCACAATCTGATCGCGCCGCCGGGGGTGACGTTCGGAAAAATCCGGCGCGTCTTTTCGCATCCCGTGGCGCTGAACCAGTGTCTGGATTTCTTCGCCGCGCATCCGCAACTGGAAAAGGTTCCGTTCTACGACACTGCCGGAAGCGTCAAAATGATGATGGCCGAGGGCCTGCGGGATGCGGCGTCGATTGCGTCGTCGGTCGCGGCGGAGATCTATGGGGCCAGAATCCTGCGCCGCTCGATCGAAGACGACCGGCGGAACTTCACCCGTTTCTTCACCCTGCGGCGTCCGGCGGATGCGCGGAGGACCATCGTGCGCGCCCGCAAAGGCGCCCAGTGGAAGACCTCGGTGGTTTTCTCGACGCGCAACGTCCCCGGATCCTTGTTCCGCTCACTGAGCGCATTTGCCCTGCGCGATCTGAATCTCGCCAAAATAGAGTCGCGCCCTTTGCGTGGTAAGCCGTGGGAGTACCTTTTCTATTTGGACTTTATCGGACAAGTAAATGACCCGGTGTGCCAGAACGCTCTTGGCCATCTGCGAGAATTAGCTGATTTGTTGCGCGTCCTCGGCTGTTACCCGCGCGGCGATTGAGCCCGATCGCGTATGCAGTACCCAACTGAATCCTGCAAGCATCTATATAGGTATGCCCGTGGAAGAAAAAGTTGAAGAGCAAAGTCCTGAAATGCAGATCGCGGAACCGATTGAAGAACTGCCGATCCTGACGGTGCGCGACACAGTTCTGTTTCCGCACTCGCTCCTGCCGATCAATGTCGGACGTCCGAGTTCGATGGCGCTCATTTCCTCGCTGGGTGAAAACCGGCTGTTAGGGATGGTGTCTCAGATCGATCCTCGCGAGGATTCTCCCGGCCCAAAGGACCTCTACGAGGTGGGAACCGTGGCGATGATTCACAAGATCGTGCGCATGAAGGAAGGGATCCTGCTTTTTTGTGAAGGCGTCTCGCGCATGCGTACACTGGCGTATACCGGCACCGATCCGTACCTGCGCGCGCAGGTGGAACGGCTGCCCGAGTTGGAACCCGAGCCGACTCCGGAGCTGGAGGCGCTGCGCCGCGACGTGGTCGGCATCTTTCATCAGATTGTGGCGGCGTCTCCCAACCTTTCCGACGATCTGGCAACGGCCGTCGGGAATACCAATGAATTCGGCCGTCTGGCGGATCTGGTGGCGGGCGTTCTGCCCGGCCTGAGCCATATCGAGCGGCAGGCGGTGCTGGAACAACTGGACGTGCGCGCGAGGGTGGCTTTCGTCCACAAGCACCTGGCACGCGAAATGGAGCTCATCGAGCTGCGCACTAAGATCCAATCGCAGGTACAGGGCCAGCTTTCCCAAACCCAGCGCGAATTTTATCTCCGTGAGCAGTTGAAGGCGATTCAAAAGGAGCTGGGCGAGGGCGAAGAGGGCGGCCGTGACGCGGAAGAGTTACGCAAGAAAATTGAAGCCGCCGGCATGACCGAGGAAGTGAAAACCGAGGCCATGAAAGAACTGAACCGGCTGACCCGCATTTCGCCGGCTTCACCGGAATATGGCGTCACGCGCACCTACCTGGAATGGATGGTGAGCCTGCCTTGGGCAGTGACTTCGGCGGAAAAAGTGAATGTACAGCGCGCCGCCGAGATTCTGGACGAAGATCACTACGATCTGGAGAAGGTGAAAGAGCGCATTCTGGACTACCTGGCGGTTCTGCAGCTCAAGCCCGTGCTCAAGGGCCCCATCCTGTGCTTCGTCGGGCCTCCCGGCGTGGGCAAGACCTCTCTGGGGAAATCTATTGCGCGTGCGGTCGGGCGGAAATTCGCTCGTATTTCGATGGGCGGCATGCACGATGAAGCCGAAATTCGCGGCCATCGGCGCACCTATATTGGGGCATTACCCGGGCAAATTATTCAAGGAATCCGGCGCGTGGGTACGCGAGACCCGGTTTTCATGCTGGACGAGGTGGATAAATTAGGACGCGATTTCCGCGGCGATCCGGCCTCGGCGCTGCTGGAAGTTCTGGATCCGGAACAGAACTCGACGTTTCGTGACAACTATCTGGACGTGCCCTTCGACCTATCGAAGGTGCTGTTCATCACCACCGCGAACATTCTCGATACAATTCCCGAGGCGCTGCGGGACCGCATGGAAATCATCGAGCTGCAGGGCTATACGGAACACGAGAAGGTGGTCATCGCCTTTCGGTATCTCATTCCGCGGCAGACGGAGGAGAACGGCCTCGATTCGGAAACCGGTATCGTATTTACGGATGATGCGGTCCGGTACATCATCCGGCGCTACACTCGCGAGGCGGGCGTGCGCAGCCTCGAGCGTGAAATCGGCACGATATGCCGTAAACGCGCGCGGCGCATAGCCGAGGGCAAACCAGGGACCGGTGAAATCACGCCCGAACGCGTGGAGGAGTTGCTAGGCGCGCCCCGATTTCGGCCGGATGTGGAGGTGGCGGAGCGCACGCGGCGTGCCGGAGTGGCAGTGGGGCTGGCGTGGACGCCGGTGGGCGGCGATGTACTGTTCATCGAAGCGGGCCGCATGCCGGGGGGCAGTAAGGGCCTGATCATGACTGGACAGTTGGGTTCGGTGATGCAGGAGTCCGTGCAGGCGGCGCTCACCTGGGTGCGGGCGAACGCGGAACGCTACGGCATTGACCCGGAGATCTTCAAGTCCAGTGACATCCACGTCCATGTTCCGGCCGGTGCAATTCCCAAGGATGGGCCTTCGGCCGGTATCACCATGGCGGCGGCTCTGGTCTCCATGCTCACCGAGCGGCGTATCCGGCCGAACCTGGCGATGACGGGAGAGATCACGCTCACCGGCCAGGTGCTGCCCATCGGCGGTATCAAAGAGAAGGTGCTGGCGGCCAAGCGCAGTGGTGTGCGCGAAGTGATAATGCCGTTCGAGAACGAGGTGAACGTGAAGGAAGACCTCAAGAGCGAGCAGATCGGTGACATCAAGCTCCATTTTGTCCACACAGTCGAAGAAGTGATGGAGATTGCGCTGGAACCGAAGGCGGACGCGCCGCCGGTTAACTGAAGATCTCCGCCAGGGGGACGGTGATTTGCGGATCGTCGGTGCGCAAGACGCCGTCCTTTGCCTCCCGCATGCCGGCAGCAGTGTAGTCGTAGGCGCGCTTGGTTCGGGGATCGAGCACCCAGACGTGGCTACCACCGAATGTCAGAAAGTCGTTGACGCGGTCGAGCGTGCGGGACATGGTGTCTTCGGGCGAGAGAATCTCGATGCAAAGCATGGGTGCCTTGGTGAAGATCTGCTCAGCGGGTTTCCCGCCTACAACCACGCACAGATCCGGTACGCGAAATCGGGTCGGTGAGACTTGCACGCGTTGCTCGGAAACCACAGTGATGCCCCACTGCTTCTCCCGGACGAAGAAATACGCCGACAAAACGGTTTGCAATCTGCTGTGATCGAATTCTCCCACATTGCGCTCCAGAACCTCTCCGTCTACGTAGTCGCAGTCGGGACGGTAGCTTGTCGAGAGATATTCGTTCACGGAAATCTGCGTTCCGGCAGCCATGACTTTAGATTAGCTCCGGTTCGGCGGCGCCGGCAATTCCGTCGCTTGGTTCTGGACGGACGAAACCGTCGGATATGAATGCCCCCTAACTGAAGATCACTACCAAGGGAACGGTGATTTGCGGATCATCTGTACGCAGAACGCCGTCCTTCACCTCCCGCATGCCGCTAGCTGTGTAGTCGTAAGCACGCTTAGTGCGTGGATCGAGCACCCAAACGTGACTGACGCCGAACGTCAGAAAGTCGTTGACGCGGTCCAGTGTGCGGGACATGGTGTCTTCAGGGGACAGGATCTCGATGCAAAGCATGGGCGGCTTCGTGAAGATCTGTTCGGTCGGCTCGGCGCCGGCAACCACGCAAACGTCCGGCACGCGAAAGCGCGTCGGGGAAACCTGCACGCGCTGTTCAGCAACGACGTGCACGTGCCATTGCTCCTCGCGATTGCCGAAATACAGAATCAGCTTCTTTTGCAACTTGGCGTGATCGTATTCCCACACGTTGCGCTCCAGAACCTCTCCGTCTACGTAGTCGCAGTCGGGACTGTAGCACGTCGCGAGATATTCGCTCATGGAAATCTGCGTTCCGGCAGCCATGGTTTTAGATTAACGCCGGCTCGGCGGCTCCGGCAATCTACGCTGCCTCAGCCGGGTTTATTATGGTTCTCCTATGCGAGCCGCCGCTGCTCTTGTTTTCACTCTGACGCTGTGTGCCCAGGACGTGCGCTACCCGCCCAAGAACGACCAGATTCCGGGCCCGCCTACGCCCGCCGACTGGGCGGCCTGGCTCGATGACGTCCGCCATTGGCGCGACGAAAAGCGCATTCGCATCGGCTACAACGGCAAAGAATACGATCGTCCGGAGCTTGCCTGGTCACAACGCGACTTTATTCAGCCGCAGATGATGGTAGAAGAGCGCTACTTCTACGATCCGGTCGCCAGCAAGTACACCGTGGATCGTTACCTCGATGATCTCGAGACACGCTACGGCGGAATCGACAGCGTATTGATCTGGCCGGTGTATCCGAATGTAGGGATCGACAATCGCAATCAGTACGACCTTACGCGCGACATGCCCGGCGGCGTTGCCGGCCTGAAACAGATGGTCGCCGACTTCCACCGGCGCGGCGTGCGTGTGTTTTTCCCGGTAATGCCCTGGGAGCAGGGGACTCGCGATGAAGGCGCTCCCAACTGGGTGGCGACAGCGCGTTTGATGGCGGAGATCGGAGCGGACGGCGTCAACGGCGACACGTTCAACGGGATGCCGCGCGCTTTCCGCGACGCCTCCGATGCCACCGGGCATCCGCTGGTTTTCGAGCCCGAGGTTTATCGCGGCGATGAGGAGCGGCTGGCCTGGAATCAACAGGCATGGGGTTATTGGGAGTATCCCTTCGTCCCCAGCATCAGCAAGTTCAAATGGCTGGAGCCGCGGCACATGGTGAACGTGTGCCGGCGCTGGGGGCGCGACAAAGCCGACGACCTGCAATACGCTTACTTCAACGGAGTGGGCTTCGAGAGCTGGGAGAACATCTGGGGCATCTGGAACCAGATCACGCCGCGCGATGCCGAGGCTTTGCGCCGTACGGCCCGCGTCGAGCGGGAATTCGCCGATCTCGTGATAAGCGCGGACTGGGAGCCGCACACGCCTACCCTGCAATATGGCGCATTCGCAAGCAAGTTCTCGCGCAATGGCCGCACGTTGTGGACGGTGGTGAACCGCAACGAATACAGTCTCTCGGGCCGGCAGATCGAGCTGCCGCAAGCCGCGGGCGTCCGTTACTTCGACGTCTGGAACGGCGTGGAACTTCACCCCGAGTTACGCGATGGGCGCGCTGTGTTGAGCTTCGAGATGGAGCCGCACGGTTTCGGCGGTGTCCTGGCCGCCACAGAGACAGATGCGGCGCTCGAGAAATTCCTGGCGGGCATGCATCAGCTCGCGCGCACGCCGCTTTCCACTTATTCGCGTGAGTGGACTTTCCTGCCGCAGCAGATTGTGGGTATCGAGCCTACCAAGCCGGCACGCAGCGCGCCGCCTGCAATGGTGCAAGTCCCGGCGGGGCAGTTCGAGTTTCGGGTTTCCGGAATCGAGATCGAAGGCGAGAACGATATCGGCGTGGACGTGCAATATCCCTGGGAGGATTCGCCGCGCCGCCATCACTTGAAGACTTTGGAGATCAAATCGTTCTGGATCGATCGCTATCCGGTGACGAATGCCGACTTCAAGAAGTTCCTGGATGCCACTCACTACCAACCGCGCGACGACCACAATTTCTTGAAGGATTGGACTTCCGGATCGTACCCGCAGGGCTGGGCCGACAAACCGGTTACCTGGGTGTCGCTCGAAGACGCGCGCGTTTACGCGAAATGGGCGGGCAAGCGGCTTCCGCACGAGTGGGAATGGCAGTACGCGGCTGGAGGTGCGGACGGTCGCACCTATCCTTGGGGCACACAATGGGACGCCTCAGCCGTTCCGTTGGCGGATACGCGCCACGTGATGCGCGGACCCGATGACGTGGCGGCTCATCCGCGCGCAGCGAGCCCATTCGGTGTGGAAGATCTGGTCGGCAACGTTTGGCAGTGGACTGATGAGTATGTCGACGAGCACACGCGCGCCGGTATTCTGCGCGGTGGCAGCTATTATCAGCCGCAGGGTTCGCACTGGTACTTCCCACAAGCGTACAAACTGCAGGAGCACGGCAAATACCTGCTCATGTCGCCGGGCAAGGACCGCTCGGCCGCGGTGGGCTTCCGCTGCGCTGTGGACGCCGAGTGAGGTACACTCCGGCTTATGTATTCACGAAGAGAATTCTCAAAGCTTGCGCTGGCGGCGCTACCGGCGGCATCGGCTCTAGCGAACATCGACTCCAAGGTGCACGGTGTGCAGTTGGGCGTGCAGTCTTACAGCTTTCGCGATCGCTCGCTCGATGACGCGATCAAAGCCATGGCCGAGATAGGCCTCGGCGAATGCGAGCTGTTCGATGGCCACGTGGAGCCGCAGATGAGCCGTGGAGAGCTTCGCACGTGGCGCACCACCGTTTCGATGGACCACTTCCACGGTATCCGCAAGAAGTTCGATGATGCCGGCGTCCTGCTCTATGCCTACAACTACAGCTTCCGCGACGATTACAGTAATGAGGAGATCGCTCGCGGTTTCGAGATGGCGAAGGCTTTGGGCGTGGGGATTATTACCGCGTCTGCGACGCTCTCCGTGGTCGACCGCGTGGATCGCGAAGCCCGGAAAGCGAAAATCAAAGTGGGATTTCATGGCCACGACGACACCAAGGATCCCAATGAATTCTCTACGCCTGAGTCATTTGAGAAGGCCATGGCCGGCCGTTCCGAGTACATCAATGTGAATCTGGACATCGGCCACTTCTTCGCCGCGGGCTACGATCCGGTCGATTTCATTAACAAGCATCACGACCGCATCGTGACGCTGCACATCAAGGATCGAAAAAGCAACCACGGCCCGAACGTGCCGTTCGGACAGGGCGAGACTCCTATCAAACCGGTGCTTCAATTACTGGAGACCAAAAAATACAAGATTCCGGCAAACATCGAATACGAATACGAAGGTGCCGACACGGTGGCGGAAGTGCGCAAGTGTCTGGATTACTGCAAGGCGGCGCTAGCGTAAATGGGGACGCATAGCTGTTTTTGCCTCAGCGTCTTCGCGTCTCTGCGGTGAAGTCGTTCGTGTTTCTCAGCCCAGCAGCCCGCCGTGGCCGAGGCAGCCGACTTCCCAGCTCGTAATCCGGTACCGCGCGAGCAGCGGTGGCAGGATCAAGTCGACGACGTTGGGTTTGGCCGACCGGAAGCAGCCCGGTGCGGACATCATCGGGACATCATCTTTGTAAGCCAGGAGCAACAGGTTGCCCGGCTCAACCGGGGCAAGAAAACGTTCGATCTGCGCACCCACACGCACCATGGCCCGGCCCACCACATCCTCCGGACCAGCTGGCGCCGTAGTGGAGGCGATCAGGATCAACGCGGGCTTGGAGCGCAACAGGTGCTGCAACGAGCGGCTGACCGAACCTTCGTCTTCCACGCAGGAAAGCGCAAAGCTGGGACTCAACCCGAAGTGCTCCAGGCGCTGCTTGGTGATGTTCTCGAAGAGCTGCCGCGCGCGTTCGCCGTTGAGCGGGTCGCAGTACAAAACGCCGATCGTTGGACTCCGCACCGGCCGGGCCTGAATGATGGGTCCGCGTTCGCGCAGCATGCCGCCGATGGCCTCCAGTTGATCCTGCGCCACCGCGAAAGGTGCGCTTTTTATCGTGGCGATGCGCTGGCTGGCGACTGCAAAACTGAAGTTGAGCGAGGTCGCGATCACCACGCTCGCCGTGCAGTTGATCTGGCGCAGCAGTTCGTCGTCTACCAGGACACAGCAGTTTTCTGTGGCGATCAGGTTGGCCCTGCCGCCGGCCGCCGGATGGATTTCGTAGCAGCCGCACCCCATGTCGCCGGCCACCAACGAGACCGCGTCGTCCTCGGCCACCTCGCCGTCCTCCAGCTCCGTGACCCAGACCTTGTCCATGCCTTCCGATTCGAGGATGCGGATGTCGTCCTCGCTAATCACGTGTCCTTTGGCCAGCAGTTTCTTTCCGCCCGGACGGAAGACCGTGCAACAAAGTATGCGGCCCGTCGAGATCTTTACGTCAACAGTCTGTGCCTTCATGGACTATCCCCTTTGCGGTGAGTGCGCGACTTTCACCTTTCCCGGACACACTCGTTTAGCTGCCCAATTATAGGGAAGTAGTCACCGGACGGAAAAACATTTCTCAGGGATTTCGTGCGTTTATTTGAGGATGGGGATAACGCTTGCGCGGGGGAGCAGATGTATGGTGAAAAACAACACGCGGCACTATTGTTTGCGAATGATCGGAAAGATGATGCTCTCACTCCCCTCTTCCAGGAGATGTGCCGTACCCCCATTTGGGTGGAAAAACTACCCACTTATCACGTCTCAGTACCCGCATCACGGCGATTTCGTCGCACGATTGGAACTTGGGGCAGCGCAGACAATCCTTCCAGACTTTGAGCGGCAGGGCACCGCGCTCCACTTCGTCGAAGCTCAATTTCCGAAAAAAATCCGCGACGTAAGTAAACGCAAAAACGCAAGACAACGAAAATTCGGTAGCTTCGTTCACAAGTGTTTCGACTAACTGGCGGCCGACTCCATGAGTCTTGGCGTCTTCCCGTACCGCGAGCGAACGAATCTCACCAACAACCGGCGAGTAGAAGTGCAACGCTCCGCAGCCGACGAGACCGCCGCCGGCGAGTACCACCGAAAAATCGCGAATGCTCTCGGAGATTTCGAGCTCGGTGCGCGGCAGCATGATACCGCGGGCGGCGTAGCCATTGATCAGGTCGAGCAAATCCGGGATATCGGACATCCTCGCCTTGCGGAGTTCGAGTGGCCCAACTGCGTGCGACTCTTCGCGGACAAAGTCGGCGGTCAAGGCGCTAATCATGGCACACCACGCGTTCGCGGGCGCGCACGATGCGCGTGCCCATGGTCTCGTCGGCAAACAGACGGCCGAGGACGTTGGGCGCAGCGCCGGGTGCGATCTCAACCTGGTCCACGCCGTGCTCGATCGCCGCCACTGCCGCGTTGAGTTTCGCCTGCATCCCTCCGGTGGCCACGCTCTCGCGGATCAGCCGCTCGCAATCCTCGGCGGTTAGCGTCGGCTGGACGCGCTTCGATGCATCGAGCACGCCTTCGATGTCCGTCAAAAAGATTAACCGGTTTGCGCTCCAGCCAGCGGCGCAAGCTGAAGCCATCTGGTCGGCGTTGACGTTGTACATACGCCCGTCGCGCGCGCCCGCCACGCAGGCGACCACCGGGAGGAATCCGTGGCCCACGAGCAAATCGAGCAGCTCCGGGTTGGCGCGCACCACGCGGCCCACCATACCCAACGCGGGATCCATTTGCTCCGCCTCGACCAAGCCGCCATCGATGCCCGTCAGCCCAACCGCACGCGCACCCGCTGCGATCAACGCCGTGACCAGTTCCTGATTCACGCTGCCCGCCAGCACCTTCAGCACCGCGTCCATGGTTTCCGGAGTGGTCACGCGCAGGCCATTAACGAAGTGGCTCGAAACGCCGCGCTCTTCGAGGAAACGCGTCATCTGCTTGCCGCCGCCGTGCACAACGGTGACCGCGATGCCCTGCCGCTCTACAGCCGCGATCTGCGCCGCGAGGCTGGCACGCAGCTCCGCCGAATCGAGGAGCGTACCGCCCAGCTTGATTAGCACTTTCACAGCAAGCCTTCCGTTTCCTTCAATCCCAGCATCAGGTTCATGTTTTGCACGGCTTGGCTGGCAGCGCCTTTGGTGAGGTTGTCGATGGCGCTCACTACCACGGCCCGGCCGGTGGCCTCGTCCAGCGTCACGCCGATGTCACAGAAGTTGGTCCGCTGCACAGCGCGCAGGTCCGGCACGCGGCCCGCCTGGTAAAGGCGAATGAAGGGCTCGTCGTGGTAGCGCTTCTCGTAGATCGCGAGGATGTCGTCCGCGGTCGTTCTTGTCGCCGTTCTGAAATAGATGGTCTCGAGAATGCCGCGATCGAGCGGCAGCAGTTGCGCCGTGAAGCTCAGCTCGCGCTCTTCGAGGCCCGAAGCCATGAGCACTTCCGGCACATGGCGATGTGTGAAGATCGAGTACGCCGAAAAGTTCTCCGTGACCTCGCAGAAGCTGGTCTTAAGGGACGGCTTGCGTCCCGCGCCGCTCACGCCCGACTTCGCATCGCAGACGATGCCGGCGTTGCGGTCGATCACCCCGGCGTCAACGAGCGGCCGGATTGCCAGGTTCGCCGCCGTCGGGTAGCAACCTGGATTCGCCACCAGGCGCGCGTCGGGAATGCGCTCGCGGCAAAACTCCGGCAGCCCGTAGACCGCTTCCGCCAGCAGCGCCGGTTGCGTGTGCGGCTCGTGATACCAGCGGGCGTAGTTCTCGACAGTCCGAAGCCGGAAGGCACCGCTAATATCGATGACGCGCGCGCCGGCATCGAGCATCACCGGCGCCAACTCCATGGAAACCTCCGCCGGCGTGGCGAGAAACACGATTTCGATCTTCGCGTCCCGTACCGCTTCGGCCGTCGCCGCCACCTGCCGCGGGCCCGTGGGTTTCCGCAACCCGCTATCGCCCGCAACGTCGCTGCGATGCTCCATCAGCAGGGCTTCTACATGCCGATGCCGGCGCAGGATGGTGACGAGCTCCACCCCACTGTACCCACGAAACCCGACAATGCCGACACTATAATTCATGATTAAATATTCACTTCAATGAATAAATATAACACGGTCCGTTGGTGGTAGTGTCCACCGATGCGTTGGTTAAATATTCATTCAACGTTTGGTTCTGGGGTATGCTTCCAAAGTGCTTCGGGACTTCCTCCAATATCTCAGTGCGCTATGGCATGAGTGGAAGGTTCTCTTGACTGGAGGCAGTATCTTCGCCGGACTTGCCATATGGGGGTTGATCACTGGCAGGTCTGTGCCCACAAACATAGCTTGGCCAGTCTTGGGGACTACGCTCATCTTAGCTTCTTTCCTCTCTTGGCGGAAGCAGGCGGTAGCAGCGCATTTCTTCGATAGACAAATTATGGATTTCGTGCCAGAAGATCCAACAAAGCTGTTTGAAAATTATACATCGATCCAGGCTGAAATCTTGTTCAATGCAGATTACACAGGTAAATGGATGAAGGTGTTCGGCAAAATAGCTGATCTCAGCAGCACAGATTTTGGAGCCGTCATCATTTTTGAGACCCGCCGCCCAAGTGGTGTAACAGTCTACGCTAAGTTCGGCAGAAAAATGAATCAACGTCTTTCAATCTTGCAGCGTGGGGATACAGTCTCAGTCATCGGGAAAATTAAGAGTGGAAGTCAGTATACTCTTTGGCTAAATTCTTGCGAGCTGGGTAGCGAGGCAGACACTAGGCTAGCAGTTCCCCCAACTCCCATCGCCTCGCAGTCAGCCCCGCCGCCATCGCCGGAGTCTTCTTGATCGTGCCGTGAAACCGGCAAAAATTGCAGTGGGCAAAGTGTAGCGCCAAGGCTGCTTTCAAATGCTCCCACTTCTTGCTGAACGCGTCCAAGACGGACCACCCCAACAGTAGACACTACCGTTTGGTGGTTCGTGCGCCGAGGTTTTCCGGCGCCGCTCCGCACTCAGCTCCGCGTCTGATGCTCCGCCGCCGACCGCTCCGCCAACTCGCCGATGATGGGCAGGGCGTAGCGCTCTTCGTGGCTGGTCTTGATGATCATGAACACCCAGACAAACAGGATCAGGACATGGAGCAGCTTGTCGATCCGGAAGAAGGGTTCATGGAATTCGCGGAAAATGGGGCTGAGCACCCATTCCACGATCAGCCAGGCTACGAACAGGTAGAGGCCCTGAAAGGCGTGGAAGCGAACGGTTTTGTCGTTGCGGAACTTGTCGGCTGCGAGCACGATCACCGAAGCGATCCAGCCGACGCCCGGAATGTAGCAGAGGATGGAGGCCGTGCGCGGCGTGATGCCGGCCAGCGGGTCCACGGGGGGAACCGCGGCGCCAGGCTGCCTTTGGCCGCACTTGGCGCAGTATTGGTCCGCCTGGTTTACTGCGTTGCCGCAACTGCTGCAGTAGGGCATCTATTCTTCCATACGTTACGCTACCACCGGTTGTTCCGGCAACCTCATGTGATACGATTGCCGCCATGCGCAATCGTCTGATTTTACCTTTCCTGCTGTTGTTCGGGGCCCAAATCCTGTCCGCCGCCAAGGAGCTGGAGATCTATTTTGTTGACGTGGAAGGCGGCCAGGCCACGCTTATCGTACCGCCCTCGAAACAATCTCTGCTGGTGGACACAGGATGGCCTGGATTGAACTCGCGCGACGCCCTCCGCATCGCCGCCGCGGCCAAGAAGGCGGGGGTGAAAGAGATCGATTACCTCCTGATCACCCACTATCACGCCGATCATGTGGGCGGCGTTCCCCAGCTTGTGGCCAAGATGCATGTGAAGACCTTCATCGATCACGGCGCATCCGTCGAGCACGGCGGTGAGGCGGACCGGATCTACCACGCGTATCTGAAGGCGCGCGATGCCGGGAGCCACCTGGAGGTGAAGCCGGGCGACAAGATTCCCGTGAAAGGCCTGGATGTGACGGTGCTGACCGCGGCCGGGGCATCGGTCGGGAGCGCGCTCTCCGGCGCCGGGCAGCCGAACCCCGAATGCGCCAACGTCAAGCCCAAGGAAGTGGACGCCAGCGAGAACGCGCAGTCAGTCGGGATTCTGATCCAGTACGGCAGCTTTCGCATGATCGATATGGGCGACCTGACCTGGAACAAAGAGAACGAGCTGGTCTGCCCGAACAACAAGATCGGGACGGTTGACCTCTACCTGACCACGCATCACGGCCTCGACCAATCGAACTCGCCGGCCATTGTGCGGGCGCTGCATCCGCGCGTGGTCATCATGAACAACGGCCCGCACAAAGGAGGATCGCCCGAGGCTTGGGAGACGGTGCATGCGTCGCCCGGGCTCGAAGACCTGTGGCAGGTGCACTACGCGGTGGATGCCGGCCACGACCACAATGTGCCGGAGGCCATGATTGCCAACGTGGACGAAAAGAATGACTCCGGTGACTGGCTGCGAGTCTCCGCCGACTCGAACGGCGACATGACGATCTACAACAGCCGGAACAAGTACCAGAAGACCTACACGAAGTAGACGGTGCTTGAACTCGCCGCAGCTGCCGGAGCGGTGCTGATCTGGCTGTATCTGGTGCTGTTTCGCGGGATGTTTTGGCGGCTCCGGAAAGATGCAGCCGCGCTGCCGCCGTCCGCGCCACGCCGCGTTGCGATTGTGATTCCGGCGCGGAATGAAGCGGAAACGATCGGCCGCGTCATCGCCTCGCTTGCAGCACAGAACTTCGGCGGTCCGTTTCACATTTTCCTGGTGGATGACCATAGCGCGGATTGCACGGCCGAGATCGCTTGCAAATCCGCACGGCCCGATCTGTTGACGGTGACCGCCGCGCCGGCGCTCGCCACTGGCTGGACTGGAAAGCTGTGGGCGCTGGCCGAGGGTCTCAAGCAGGCGGAGTTCTTTCATCCGGATTACGTTCTGTTCAGCGATGCCGATATCGTTCACTCGCCCCAGGGCTTGGCGCAGTTAGTGGCGCGGGCTGAAGCTGGCGTCTACGACTTGGTCTCGTGGATGGTGAAGCTGCGCGCGGAAACCTTCGCGGAGAAGGCGCTCATCCCGGCGTTTGTGTTTTTCTTCTTCATGCTCTATCCACCGGCGTGGACGGAAAACATGCGGCATCGGACGGCGGGAGCCGCAGGTGGATGCATTCTGCTTCGCTCGGCAGCCCTTGCGCGCATCGGCGGTATCGCTGCCATTAGCGGCGAGCTGATCGATGATTGCGCGCTCGCCAAGGCGGTCAAGAGCACCGGGGGGAAGATCTGGCTGGGCGTTACTCGCGAAACGCGCAGCATTCGCGGCTATGGCACCTTCGGCGAGATCGGCCGCATGATTTCACGCACGGCGTTCTGGCAACTCCGCCATTCGGCAATTTTGCTCATCGGCACAATCGCAGGGATGTTCCTAACCTACCTGCTGCCGCCGCTCCTGCTATTCACTGGGAGGCCGCTCGTCATGGCACTGGGTGCGCTGGCATGGGCGCTTATGATAGCGGCATATGTTCCGTCGCTGCGGCTCTATAGTCTGTCTCCCCTGTGGGCGCCGGCGCTGCCGCTAGTGGCCTTGTTCTATACCGGCGCGACCATCTACTCTGCAATCCGCTACTGGACCGGCCGCGGCGGCGAATGGAAGGGCAGGGCGCAGGACGTAAAGGCGTGACTCACTTGGTGCGCGAGTGGGCACGCAGCTCCATGTAGCCCAGCGCGGCGAACCCGGCAGCGATGACAACTCGCAAAACGATCAGCCAGGTTTTTTCTCCGACCAGCATTCTGTTGATGGCGAGCAGCAGGAAGCCCACAGCGATGGTGAGGTACCACCAGGCGTAAAGACGGGAGCGGCGTGGTGTAAGCAAGCTGACCTCACGCGGGCGGCAGCGCGACACGCTCGATGTCCGTCTGTGCGAAGTCGCCCTCCTTGAAGAGAAGAGGCTCGCCGGAGGTCTTGGATAAGGCGTAGGAGAAGCAGTCGCCAAAATTCAAAGCCGCCGGGTGTCGTCCCTTGCCGTAGGTCCGGTAAGCGAGCCTGCCAACTTCCGCCTGCTCTTCGGTGACGGATACCGTTTGTACTTTGGCCTTGTGCAGAAACAGATCGAACTCGCGTTCGCCAGTGTCACCGTAGCGCGAGCCTAATACGATGGCAGTTTCCAGGACCGAGGCCGCGGAGATCAGACGGTTGGGGTCGGCTTCAATGGCTGCTTCGAACGCCGGCGCGTCGGGTTCATCGAAGAAGATTGCGAGCAAGGCGGATGGATCAATGACCATACGGCAGGCCGCGCTCATCATAACCGAGGATTTGGTCGGGTGTCCGGTTGTCGAGCACAGGCAACTTCGCGCAGCGCTCGCGAATCGCCCTGAGTTCGTCGCGCAAGCGCAGGGGGTGCTTGCGGCCGGAGTGACGGTCGAGCCGCTCGCGCAGGGCAGTCATGACGGCTTCGGTGAGGGTTTCGCCGGTTCTGGCGGCAAGTTCCCGAGCGAGCCGGTCAGCCTCGGGATGTTTAATGCTGAGAGGCATAAGTCAGCCTATATAGATAGTACTACAGATTCTAGATAGAAGGCGCTAGGTAGTGCGCTGATTCTCAGTGTGGATGATTCCGTGATTGAGCGCGCCAAGCGATATGCGCGCACGCGCGGCGTGTCTGTTTCCGCACTGGTAGAGAGCTACCTGGATTTGGTGTCCAGACGAACGGAAGGGACACTGACGGATACTCCAGTCCTTCGATCCATACGGGGAATTCTCAAGAACGCGGATCCGTCAGACTACAAGCGGCACTTAATCCGAAAGTACCGATGAGAATTCTTCTGGATATCAATGTCATCCTCGACATTTTTCTGGATGGCGCTCCGCATGCGGCTGCGAGTTCGGCGGTGTGGGCAGCCGTTGAGAAGGGCCAAGTGGCGGGTGTACTCGCAGGTCACGCGGTGACTACGATCCACTAATCTTGAAGGGCCAGCTAGGTGGTACGGTCGCTCGCAACACAGTGGAATCGATCCTGCAAGTCCTCGATGTGGCGGCTGTGGATATGCAGGTGCTACGCCGGGCACTACAGTTTGGCTGGGTTGATTTTGAAGACGCGGTTACAGCCGCAGCCGCCGAATCAACCAAATGTGAAGCGATCGTCAGTCGCGATCCAAAAGGCTTTCCGCGCTCACCAGTAAGAGTGCTGAGCCCGGAGGCGGCTGCTCCTCTTTACGGAATCGCATAGCACCGTCAGAGAAACCCCGCAGGTGCTCGCAAAAACCGCGCCCCTGCGCTACGGCGGAACCTCACGGCAAATACTTCTTCACATCCGGATTCAGCAGCAACTTGATTTCGGGCTTTTCCAGATCGGATTTCACGATCACGTGCGCGCTGAGGTCGATGCGTTTGGGCGGCGTTTTGCCGTTCAGTTTATCGACGAGTGTCTGAACCGCTTCGTAGCCGATGCGGAATGGGTCTTGCGCCACCAGTGCATCGATGGTCCCTCCCTTCAGGTCCTCGATCATGCTATCGGTGGCGTCGAAGGCGACGAACTTGATTTTTCCATCCAGGTGGCGGGATTTAAGCGCCAGCGACGTTCCAACGGAGCTCGGCTCGGTGGACGCGAAGATGCCATCCAGATTCGGATGGGCGGTCAGAATATTTTCCGCCGCCGCCATGGCCTTGGAACGATCCGACATGCCGTATTGCTTCTGCACGATTTGAATGTGCGGAAATTCCTTGGCCATGGTTTCTTCAAAGCCGTGCTCGCGTTCCGTGGTCGAGTTGCTTCCGGGCACGTGCTGGACCATGGCGATCGATCCTTTGCGATTCAGCAGCTCGGCCATTTTGCGCGCGGCCATCTGCCCGGCCTCGTAGTTATTGGTCGCGACGAAGGTCATGTAGTTGGTGGAATCAACGCCCGAATCAAAGACAGTGACGGGGATTCCCTCGCGCGCGGCACGGTCGAGCGAGGCATCGAGCGCGGTGCGATCCTGAGCCGCCAGCGCGAGGCCATCAACGCGGCGGGCGATCATGGAGTCGACAATCTGGATCTGCCGGCTGTAATCCGTTTCGGTTGCGGGACCGTTCCAATCCACCTCGACACCGAGATCATTGCCGGCCGCCGCGGCGCCAGCGTGGATCGAAACCCAAAATAGGTGAGAGGTCGCCTTGGGGACCACGGCGATCACCTTCTTGCGCTGCCCGCGACAACCGAGCAGAGAGAGGCCAATCACCAAACAAGTGACTACGGTTCGAGAGTACGGCACGGCATCACATGATAGCAGCCGCAGCGGCGATCGTTGGCAATTCCCCTCCCCGCGCGCTATCGTCATCAATTAGACCTGATGGTCCTGGTTCAGAATGTTTCCAAGCTGTATCGGCAGTATCCGCGTCCGGCCGACCGGATCCGCGAGCTGATTCCATTTCAATCCCGAGCGCTGTATCACGAGTTCTGGGCGCTGCGCGATGTCAGTCTTCAGGTCGAGAAGGGCCAGACGCTCGGCATCGTGGGGCCGAACGGGTGCGGAAAAAGCACGCTGTTGCAGATCGTGTGCGGCATTCTGCAACCGACCACGGGACGCGTCGTAACGGCCGGCCGGATCGCGGCGCTATTGGAGCTGGGCGCGGGATTCAATCCGGAATTCACGGGACGCGAGAACGTCTTTCTCAATGGCGAGATTATGGGGCTCAGCCGCGGCGCGATCGAGCGGGCACTGCCTTCGATCGCGGCATTCGCGGACATCGGCGAATTCTTCGACCGGCCGGTGAAAGAGTATTCGAGCGGGATGTACGTGCGGCTGGCGTTTGCAACGGCGATTCATGTGGAGCCGGATATCCTGGTGGTGGACGAAGCCCTTGCCGTGGGTGACGCTGTTTTCGCCAACCGGTGCGTGCGCAAGTTTCAGGAGCTGCGCGAGCGAAAGATCACGGTGCTGTTCGTGTCGCACGATCTCGCGCTGGTGAAGCAACTTTCGGATCGGGCGCTGCTGCTGGTGGAAGGGCAGATTCGCACACATGGCGAGCCGAGTGATGTGATCAATCAATATGTCGGCCTGGTGCTGGAAAGGCAGCGTGCCGATCGCGAACCGGCGGAGCAGGCGGGGCTTCGGGCAGGCTTCCGGCACGGCGACCGTACGAGCGAGATTGTCGACGTGCAGCTCGTGGACATAAACGGCTTTCCCATAAACACGGTGACCAGCGGCGAAACCGTTCGCGTGCGCGTGCGTTCGGTTTTTCACGAGACGAAAGCCGATCTGATGGTGGGCATACTGATCCGAAACCGCATTGGTATGGAGGTCTACGGAACCAATACGCGTGTGGAGCAGATCGAGCTGGGACGATTCGACGCGGGAGACCAGTTGGATCTGGAATTCCAATTCGAGTGCTGGCTGGCACCACAGGCGTACACGCTGACCGTCGCGACGCAAAAAACGGACGGATCGAGTCACGACTGGCTGGACGACGTTTTGGCATTCGACGTGTTGGACGCGCGCGCGCTGGCAGGCGTGGCGAATTTGAGGGCCCGGGTGACATGGGAAAAGAAGACGCACGAGCGCGCATTACCGTGAAGGTGCAGCCACGCGCCAAAGCGACGCGCGTAGCCGGGCGCCTGGAGAATGCGTACCGGCTGCAAGTGGCCGCGCCGCCGGTGGACGGAAAAGCGAATGACGCGTGCATTGCGTTCTTCGCGGATGTCGCGGGCGTGGCGAAATCGCGCGTGCGCATTGTCTCGGGATTGACCAGCCGGATGAAAGTGGTGGAGATCGACGGGATCAGTCAAGAGCAACTGGAGCGCAAGCTGGCATCCAGCGCACCAACCGGTTAAACTGGCGGTGCCGGTTTCCGTATGGCAACGCCGCCTGACATCGCGCCACCTTTACACGCCACGCACGCCGACCGGAGTTTTTTCGGCCATCCGCGCGGTCTCGCCACTCTGTTCTTCACCGAAATGTGGGAGCGCTTCAGCTACTACGGGATGCGCGCGCTCCTGATTCTGTTCATGACGGCGCCGGTGGCGCGCGGCGGCTTAGGTTTCGGTGTCGCCAAAGGCGGAGCGGTGTATGGGCTGTACACGGCGATGGTCTATCTGCTCTGCCTGCCGGGCGGATGGGTTGCGGATCGCATCACGGGCCAGCGGCGCGCGGTGCTCTACGGTGGCATTCTGATCGCGGCGGGGCAGTTCTGCCTGATGGCGCCCAGTACATCGGTTTTCTATGCGGGCCTTGTGCTGCTGATGCTGGGCACGGGCCTTTTGAAGCCGAACGTCAGTACCATTGTGGGCCAACTCTATGCGGCTGGCGACCATCGCCGTGATTCCGGATTTTCCATTTTCTACATGGGCATCAATCTGGGTGCGTTGATCTCGCCCCTGCCTTGCGGCTGGGTGGGGGAACGGATCAGTTGGCGATTGGGATTTGGTCTGGCGGGAGTCGGAATGCTCGCCGGCGTCATTCAATTCGCGCTCGGCGGTAAATATATGGGCGCGGCGGGGCTGCATCCGGCGGCGGCCGAAAGTCCGGAAGCTGCGAAGCGCCAGAGGCGGAATGCGCTCGCGGGAGTAATAGGCGGGCTGGCGTTAGTCGGACTGGTGGGTGGGCTAGCAGCGACGGGCGTTGTGGAGTTCTCCGCGGAGATGATTTCGAATGCGCTAGGCGTGGTGCTGGTGATCATTTCCGTGGCCGTGTTCGCCTGGCTGATCTTCGGGCGCGGCTGGTCGGCCACGGAGCGGAAGCGCTCGGCCGCGATTCTGGTTCTATTTCTCGCTTCGGCGCTGTTCTGGTCCATGTTCGAACAGGCCGGCTCATCACTCAACCTCTTTGCCGAGCGAAGTACCAATCGCCACATTTTCGATTTCCAGTTTCCCGCAAGCTGGTTTCAATTCGTGCAGCCGGCCTTCATTGTGCTCCTGGCGCCGGTATTCGCCTGGCTGTGGACGAGGATGAGCGACCGAGAACCCTCCAGCCCGGCAAAATTCTCACTGGGGCTGCTGTTCGGCGGGGCAGGTTTCGCCGTGCTGGCCTGGGGGGCATCGAAGGCTGGTGGGGGGTTGCTGGTTTCCATGTGGTGGCTGAACGTCACCTACCTGCTGCACACGATCGGAGAACTCTGTCTAAGCCCGGTGGGATTGAGCGCCATGACCAAGCTCGCACCGGCGCGCGTGGCTGGATTCATGATGGGGCTGTGGTTCGTTTCCATCAGCATCGGGGACTATCTGGCGGGGAAAGCGGCATCGGTATATGAATCGATGTCGCTGCCCAGCCTGTTCGGGACGGTCGCGGTTTTTGGAGTCGGCGCCGCGGTGATATTGGTGTTGCTTATCAAGCCGACGGTGCGATTGATGTCGGGCGTGAAGTGAATCAGGAGACCGGGCGATGAACGTGGCGGAAATCCAGGAAGCACTGCGCGAGGAGAAGCTCGACGGTTGGTTGTTCTTCGATCATCACCTGCGCGATCCGCTGGCCTACCGCGTGCTCGGGTTCCATCCCGCGGGTCATGTCACTCGGCGCTGGTATTACTTCATTCCGTCAGACGGCGCGCCGAAAGGGCTGGTGCATCGGGTGGAATCGAAGATGCTCGACGCACTGCCAGGCGAGAAGGTGCAGTATTCGAGTTGGACCGAGCAGGTGGACGGCATCCGGCGCATTGTGGGTGGCGCGCGGCGTGTGGCCATGCAGTACTCACCCAACTGCGCGATTCCATACGTCGCCATGGTCGACGCGGGAACGGTCGAACTGGTGCGCGGGCTGGGTGTGGATGTGGCGAGTTCAGCGGAGCTGATCCAGCACTTTGAAGCACGATGGACGCCCGGGGCGCTGGAAACGCATCTGGAGGCGGGCCGGCGTGTGGATCGCGTGCGGCGCGAAGCATTCAAGCTGATCGGCGAACGGACCCGCGATGGCGGATCGATTGAAGAGCTGGAGGTCAAGAAGTTTGTGCTGGCGGAGTTCGCCAGGCATGGCATGGTTACGCCCGATGGGCCCATCGTGGGCGTGAATGCGAACGCCGCCAATCCGCATTACGAGCCGCAACCGGGAATGACGCTGCCTATCCGGCGCGGTGACTTCGTGCTGCTGGACATGTGGGCCAAACTGGATCAGCCGGATTCGGTGTTTTACGACATCACCTGGACAGGCTATTGCGGCGCCGAACCGCCGGAACAGATCCGCCGCGTTTTCACGATCGTGCGTGACGCGCGCGATCGCGCCATTGGGCGTGTGCAGAGTGCAGTGAGCGCAGGCCAGGTGGTGCGCGGATTCGAAGTAGACGATGCGGCGCGGTCATATATTGCGGGCCAGGGCTTCGGGCAGCAGTTCACGCATCGCACAGGGCACTCGATCGGTCAGGATATCCACGGTAACGGCGCCAATATGGACAACCTGGAGACACACGATGAGCGGCGTATCGTTCCGTGGACGTGCTTTTCGATTGAGCCGGGAATCTATTTGAGTGACTTCGGAGTGCGGTCGGAGGTCAATGTTTTCGTGGGCGAGCATGACGCACGCGTCACGGGCGAGATTCAGAAGGAACTGGTTTTGATTTAGTTTGGTCTCAACGGAAAAAAGCAGGTCCGCGACGCACTGCGCGCGGACCTGGATCCCAATCTGCCTATTGGGTAGCCCTCTGGCCGCGGCCGCCGGCAGTGACCGTGAAGTCCGAGGGAACTTCAAATAGGGTTGCCGGCTGCTCTCCCCGGCGGATGTTGGATAGCTGATAGACGGTCTGGCCGAATCGCGGATCGGTTCGCACACTCTTGACCACGACTTGCAGGTCTGGCGAATACCAGCGCTCGGTCACACTCTCAATCGGCTGGTCATTGCCAATAGTACCGGCCGGAATGGTGAGCGTGTGGCGCGTGCCTTCCACCGTCAGTCCATCGATGACCTGGCTGCCGAGAGATTCCGTCTTCACGGATCCGCTAAAATGCTGCGGACCTCGGGCGCCGGTCTCCGGCTCGGCCGATGCCGTGGCATCTTGACCCGCTCCGGCACTCGCGCCGCGACCCTGATGAGGAGTGAACGCCATTTTCTGGGCAGTCTTCTTCGTCGGATTCAAGACATACGCGGCCTGCGCCACCGGATCGTGAATAAACACGGTCGGCCTTCCCTGAGCCGATGTGGAAAGCGCCCCTGTGCCAGCCAGCGATTGCTCTTCACGGCGCGTGCGCCCATCACTGTCGCGATAGAGCGACGCAGTGGCCGTGCGGTTGATGTGAGTGCCGTTCGGCAGAGCCTGCGTCGTCGTGGTGACAGCGTCGGCCGCGAAAGGCGCACCTTTCACGGTCTTGGACATCATCTCGTGAGCGATGAAATCCATGTTGCCGCGATGAGGTGGACCACCAGGTCCTTGCGCCCATAGGCTAGCAGAGACAGCAAAAGCCACAGAAGTAAACAACCAGCCATTCACTTGCAGTTTCATCTTCTTACTCCATCCTTATTGTTATTGTTAGATAGCGCAAAATCACTCCACGAACCGGACGGCCCGCGTCAGGCCATCCTCATCCAGCAAAAGATCCGCCTGAACCAGATCTTCGGTGCGGTCTTCGTTTACCGGAAGGCCGAAAGCAATCAGGGCCTCGCGCGGCAGTTGTACGCGAACCACACTTGTCGTGCCCGTCGGCGCGGGATCATAACTCAGCGGAATAAAGTCGGTCGTGACTTCATCGCCAGTTTCCGCCGCACCGGTGGCCTCATCGTCCACAGTCGCAGCCACAGCGCCGCGCACCACCGGTGGCTCCGCGGTTTTGCGCAACATGAGCGCACTGCCGATCAGGAGCATTGCGGCCACGGCTCCGATAACGCTCCGCCTGACCCATGCACGGCGGCGCCGCTGACCAGCGATCCTCCGCTCCCGGAACCCTTCCAGCAGCATTTTGCTCACGTGGGGAGGTGCTTGTTTCGCCGCGTCATCGGCGATTGCGGCCGCTACCGCATCGCTCAGCATCCTTTCGCTGGCCAGCCGGTGGGCGCATCGCGCGCAGCTATCCGCGTGGGCCATACCTTCCCGGTGCGCCGCGGCGTCGATCACCTCATCGCGCACGATGGCCACCACCACATTTTCAAACTCTGTACAGTTCATACCAGACACCTGCTTGTGCTCGAAGTTCGCGCTGCCAGCCGTTCCGCCAACAGCGCGCGTGCCCTGTGCAGGCGCGATCGCACGGTGCCAATCGCGCATCCCAGAACGTTCGCCGCTTCGGCGTAGCTCATCTCATGCAAATCGCAAAGCACAACCGCCTCGCGATAGCCTGCCGGCAGCGCCAGAACCGCCCGCCGCAACGCGTGGACGGCTTCATCGCGCGCCAGGTCGCGTTCCACACAGGGCAACGCGACCAACTGCTCCGGCGTGCGGCCGTTTTCACTCTCCACGACGGCGAGCGGAAAGTGTGACCGGCTCTGCGCCAAACGGCGCCACACCAGGCGACGCGCGATCCCGTACAAATACGACGCGAGCGCTCCGCGGCTCACATCATAACCAGTGCTGTCGCGCAGCAGCATCATAAAAACGTCCTGCGTTACCTCTTCCGCGATGGAAGAGCTTCCACTCATCTGCAGAGCAAACCGGTACACGGCTGCCTGCCGCCGCTCATAGAGAGTTGCAAACGCATCTTCCGCGCCCGATCCGGCGAGCCGCAGCAGCTCGTCATCCGCAAGATTCGTTAACACCTTCATTCAGACTCAGTTTCGACGAACGGAAGCGGGTTCTACTAGAAATTGCACCGGAGGCTGTCCCGAGTTCCAAAATAAATCAAAGCTTGGCGAGAAATCCGATCAACGCCGAGCCTAATACCACCCAAACCGTGTCTTTTCTAGTCAATACCAGGAACAGAAAGCTCGCCAACGCAATACCGACGGCTAGCGGACCGGTAAGGGCGTCCCTCGCCAACGGAACCGTCGACGAAACCACCAGGCCTGCTGCCGCCAGCATCACACACTGGATCGCGCTCTTCACTGCCGGACGGTTGGCACGCGCCCCGAGATAGCGGAGCAGTGGAATGATCAGAAACGCCGGCGTCATTACGGCCAGGGTTCCCATCGCAGCTCCAGAAGCGCCCGCGACGAAATAGCCGACACTGACGATGTAGAGCCCGTTTGCCCCCGGCGCTGTGCGGCCCGCCACTACGGCGGCATTCAGTTGACGGTCCGTCAGTACGTGCCGGGTCTCCACCAGATCGTGGCGTACCACTGGCAAAGACGTCAGCCCGCTAAACGAAGTTACCGTCGCCTTGAGGAGCAGTAGATAGAGGACCAGCAGATTCATTGTTCCGCGGGCCCGCGCCAGACAAGACCAACCAGCGCAGCCACGCCCAGCACCGCGATGGGTGACATGGAAAATCGGAGCGATGCCACTAGCGCCGCTAGAAAAATGACCAGTGTGCGCAACCGGCGGCCTCGACCGATCTGTGGGGCCAGTAATTGCCATGCGCTCGTCGCCATCATCCCCGTGGCCGCCGCCAGAGTACCGCCTATCGCGGCCATGGCCAGGGCGTTGGAGTTCCAGGCCTCGTAGCCCCCGGTCAATAAGACGACGATAATGGCCGGCGGGACGGTCATCGAGAGCACGGCCGACAGCGCCCCGGCCCAGCCCAGGATCATCCATCCGGACGCGGCGGAGAATGCCAGTAGATTGGTCCCCGGAGTAATGCGCGCCAGTCCGTAGATGAGGGCGTACTGCTCCGCATTCAGCCATCCGCGCGAATGGACGAGCTCCGACTGCAGCGCCGCCATGCTCGGATCGCCGCCTCCGAAAGTCAGATTGCCGATGCGCAGGAAAATCCACGTGAGCCGCTTCAAGGTGACACGCGACATGGATGCTACTTTAGCACCGGCCGATCCTGAACATTGCCATCGCGGCTCGGGCTAGAATGAATCGGAAGCACCATGGAATTCGTAGCCAGCAGTCTGCTTGAGCTGATCACCGAGACCTCCACCAATCTGCCCCCGGATGTGCGTGCCGCAATGTCGCTCGCGGGCGAACAGGAAACGGCCGGAACGCAATCGTCTCAGGCGCTGAACATTATTCTCGGCAATATCGACATGGCATGCGACGATGAAGGGCCAATCTGCCAGGACACCGGCATGCCGACCTTTTACGTGCACACGCCCGTGGGCATCAACCAGATCCGCATTCGCAAAGCCATTCAGGAGGCCGTGGCGGAAGCCACCAAACGCGGCAAACTGCGTCCCAATTCCGTGGATTCGATCACGGGCAAAAACAGCGGCAATAACCTGGGCGAAGAAACACCGGTGGTGCACTTCGAGCAGTGGGAACAAGATGAGATCGAAGTGAAGCTGATTCTGAAGGGCGGTGGCTGCGAGAACAAAAACATCCAGTACTCAGTGCCCTGCGATCTCGACCACTTGGGCCGCGCCGACCGCAATCTGGAAGGCGTGCGCAAATGCATCCTGCACGCGGTGTGGCAGGCGCAGGGACAGGGTTGCGCTCCCGGGGCGCTGGGCGTGTGCATCGGCAGCGACCGAGCGCACGGCTACGAATTAGCCAAGCAGCAACTGTTCCGCACGCTCGACGATGTGAATCCCAACCCGCAACTCGCAAAACTCGAGGCCGAAATCATGGCCGAGGCCAACCAGCTCGGCGTGGGCGCTATGGGATTCGGCGGCAAAGTTTCGTTGATCGGCTGCAAAATCGGCGCCGCCAACCGATTGCCCGCGAGCTTTTTTGTTTCCGTGGCATACGATTGCTGGGCCTTCCGCCGGCTGGGAGTGCGCCTTGACGCCGCGAGCGGCGCCATCACCGGGTGGCTCTACCGCGATCCCGATCGCCCGGTGGAGCGCATGGCGCGTGGCGAAGGCTTTCCACTGACCGGACGCGAAGTGATTCTTACTCCACCGCTCACCGAACAAGCCGTGCGTGCGCTGAAGGTGGGTGACGTGGTGCTGATCCGCGGCGAGGTTTTCACGGGCCGCGACAACGTGCATGCGCACCTGATGAAAAATCCGCCGCCGGCCGATCTCCACGGCGCAGTGCTCTATCATTGCGGCCCAGTAATGCTGAAGCAGGGGGACGAGTGGACGGTGAAGGCTGCGGGTCCAACCACCAGCAGCCGTGAGGAACCGTACCAGGCGGACATCATCCGCCGATATGGCGTGCGTGCCGTGGTGGGCAAGGGAGGAATGGGCGCCAAGACGTTGGCCGCTTTGAAGGATTCCGGTGCGGTATATCTAAACGCCATCGGGGGCGCGGCACAATACTACGCGCGGACGGTCGAGAAGGTGCTCGGCGTGCATCTGATGGAATTTGGAATTCCGGAAGCGATGTGGCACCTGCGCGTGCGCGACTTCGCCGCCATTGTCACCATGGACGCGCACGGCCATAGCTTGCACGCCGACGTTGAGAAGGCCACCGGTGAAGCGCTCGCCGCCTTCGAGAAAGTGTGACGGCAGCGCTCCGTCTGCTAAACTACAAGTTTCCCGGCCAGGTAGCTCAGTTGGTAGAGCGCAGCCCTGAAAAGGCTGGCGTCGGCGGTTCGATTCCGTCCCTGGCCACCAAGTTTTCAATAACTTCCAGACCTTCCAACAAGCAGTTTCATTCCGTTTCATTCCAGAACTTTGGTCTGCTGGGATTCGCTTCAACGGATGAACTGCGCTTAGGGATCGGTCTGGATTGCTCTCGATTCCGCCCCAAACGGGGGAACGATGAGGGCAGCAATCTACGCAAGGGTTTCTACAACAGATCAGAAATGCGAAATGCAATTGACGGAACTGCGGGAATACGTATTACGCCGGGCATGGGAACCGGCAGCAGAACTTCGGGCCGGGCGGAATTGGCGCTTGGCCGAGCCAAAGACAGCTTGCGCAGAAAAAGTACTAAGACTAATCACTTTCGAGGATAAAACATTGACGGTCTGTGATACCTTATCCCGAAACCGGGAGCCAAAATGGAAATTCCGGTTGAATTGAGCGTATCGCCAGAGGAGCTGCACATTGGAGTTCGACAAAACAGGCGTGGTCAAAGCGGTTCCATTCTCCCTTGAAAGCTTGACTGACTTTTCCGGATCGGTTTCCGGAGTTAGTGTACCGGCTTCGGGGGCGAAGATTCGCATGTTGAAGTGTTTTCTAACTGTTACCCGTGCAGTTGATTGGCTGTCTCCGCAATTTGCAGCCGCGTTGGCCTCTGGCAAGAGTTTCACCAAAGTAACGATCCAGACGGCCTCTGGTCACGTCGTCACGCTGCACAACACATGGGTGGTACAAATCACCAAGGCGGGGTTCCGGAATCCGTATGACCCCGGCTCTCCTCCGGTGGGTCCGGGAATGGAGGCGGTCATGTGGGAATGCACCGCTCCAATCAAGGTGGACGGCGTGGTGCAATACGCCTCGTACAATTGGAATGGGCTGAACTCGTGATCGGGCCGGGCGATCGTAATCTCGTTTTGGTTGTTGATTCGCTAGCAGCCTATCCTGCCGAAGTCGCCACCGGCGTCAAGAAGAGTCTGGTGGCGGCGCTTTGGAAAACAGAGTGACACCGGGGCAGGTAGGTTGCGGCTCCGGCCTTGCGACAAACGAAGCCGTCTGACTCCACGTGAAGATAAGGCCGGTTACAGAAAGTGGCTCAGTGCGAGTGCCGTGGGACTACTTTTCGCAAGTCGCTGTAACGTACGGCAAACTCCAGGCATGCTCCGGTCTCGAGTTGGCCAACGTGCTGCCGATAAAGTTCCTGCCACGGCGAATCGTTCTTGAGCTGGGGAGGCTTCCACTCTCGCCGCCGGCGCTCGATTTCTTCATCACTCAAGAGCACATCCACGCGGCGCTTCCGAAGGTCGACTCTCACCCTGTCGCCGGTTTCGAGAATGGCCAGATTACCTCCAACCGCGGCTTCCGGCGAAGCGTTGAGAATCGAAGGACTATCGGAGGTGCCGCTTTGGCGGCCATCACCCATGCAAGGCAACATCGTGACACCGCGACTCACCAACTCGCCCGGCGGAGTCATGTTAACAACCTCAGCCGATCCCGGATATGCGATGGGTCCGGCTCCCCTGACCACCAGCATCGACGTCTCGTCGACCTCCAGCGATGGATCGTCGATGCGGCGCCGATAGTCCTCAGGTCCCTCGAATACAATCACTCGCGAGACGAAGCAGTCCTCCGACCCAGGCGTCGACAGAAAACGCCGCCGGAAATCCTCACTGATCACCGAGGTCTTCACCAGCGCCGATTGGAACAAATTCCCGGAGACCACCAGAAATCCGGCCTTATCCTTGACGGGCCTGTCGTAAGGAAAGATCACCCTGGTATCCAGACTGCGCTTATCGCCATAGTTTTGTAGAACGGTCTTGCCGTTAACGGTCAAGGCTTCGCCGTGAATGCGGCCCGCATGGATCAGTTCCCCAAAGATGGCGGGCACGCCGCCGGCGCGGTGAAAGTCCTCTCCAAGATACTCACCTGCTGGCTGAATGTTTGCGAGCAGAGGGAGATCGTGACCAATAGTCTCCCAATCGTTCACATCCAGCGACACTCCCGCGTGGCGAGCAATGGCGATCAGGTGCGGTGGACAGTTGGTGGAGGCGCCGATAGCGGAAGCGACGGCGATCGCGTTTTCGAACGCATGGCGCGTGAGCACCCGGCTGGGCGTCAGGTCTGCGACCACCATCTCGACAATCCGGCGCCCCGTTTCGTACGCGATTTTCGCGCGCTCGGCATGCGGAGCTGGAATAGCGGCGCAACCAGGCAGCGACATTCCCAACGCCTCTGCCAGCGAGTTCATGGATAGTGCCGTGCCCATAGTGTTGCAATGGCCGGCGCTCGGAGCCGACATTGCCATTCTGTCCAGCAACTCCTGGGCATCGATTACACCTGCGGCCAGAAGCCGGCGCGCTTCCCACAGCGCCATGCCGGATCCCGCGAGCTTCCCATTGATGTAGCTGTTGATCATTGGCCCGCCGGAAAGGACGATAGCCGGAAGGTTGACCGTAGCCGCAGCCATCAGGCATGCCGGCGTCGTCTTGTCACATCCGGTCATGAGCACCACGCCATCAAAAGGGTAACCGCAGAGAATCTCGACTAAGCCTAGATAAGCGAGATTGCGATCGAGCGCCGCGGTCGGGCGCCTGCAGCTTTCTTGCAGCGGATGGATCGGGAACTCGAACGGAAAGCCGCCGGCGTCGCGAATCCCGTCCTTCATGCGGCTTGCCAAGCTGACATGAATGCGATTGCACGGGGTGAGATCGCCGCCAGATTGCGCGATGCCGATCACAGGCCGCCCAGACTGCAGTTCTTTTCTCGTGATGCCGTAGTTGCCGTACCGTTCGATGTAGACGCCCGTTTCTCCGGGTTCCGCCAAATCATTGAACCAGATTTCGCTTCGGCGTCGCCTATTGTTTTCTTCTGCCATGGGTCTCCTGTCTATACCGTCGTTTGCATGCGAACTTCATACAGCGGATGCCACGTCTATTTCGACGTCGTGTCGTCGATTGTAGCGGCCTGTACCTTCTTCTCGAGCCGGCGGAGCGTGGTGTCGTCGGGAAACAAATCTATCCCCTTGCGGATTGTCTGGAGCGCGTCCCCATACTTCCCGAGTTCTATCTCCTGAACAGCAACCGCTTCATAGAACTCGCGGAAGTAAGGGTTTGCTTCTCTGCCCTTCTCCAACACTCGAATGGCCTCCTCGTGCCTGGCATCACGACCATACAGATCCCCGAGGAGGAGAAAGTCCTCGGGCGCCGTCGATCCCGCGCGGACCGCTTCGGCCAGGTACCGAATACCTGACCGCAAGCCTTCCTGCGTATTCTCCGCCGCCGCCCTTCTCGCCATTGCTCCGAGCACGGCCGGGTTTGTGGGATGTCTGCGGGCCAACCGCTCGAGAAGCTCGTCTTTCTTCCTCGTGAATTCTTCGTGCCCTTCGTGGATGACTCCAAGGTAAGCCCGGAGCAACGTTACGTCCGGAATGGCGGAAGCAGATTCACCCGGCTTCGCAGTCAGATACAAAAGCCCTGTCTCGCCGAACGCGCGGGATTCAAATGCCTCATCGGGATACGGTTGTCCTGGGCGGGCGGCAATCGTATGATCCGTGAGCGCTGCATGCGTAATCGTCGTCACCGTCCGTTTGGGCATGTGGCAGAACGCGCAGTCGTCGCTTTTGCTTTGCCGGTCAGCCCCTGGCAGTGTACAACTCTCCGGCTGGTGGCATCTCAAACACTTGGAGCGGTAAAGAGCGACTGACTCTTGTCCGGACGGCCGCCCATGTGGGTCATGGCACGTGCTGCAACGCAGCCTGCCCGCACTGGCGCGATAGCATTTGCTGAGCGTCATAGAGAAGTAATGCTCCAGAAGCACCGGCTTCTCTGATGCCTCATGGCTCAGCGGCACTTTGAAAATCGCGATGGCATTGTCCAATGGCATGCCGGGCCGGAAGTCCTGGCCCGTCTTCCCCGGCTGTTCCACACGAAGGTCACCGCCCTGATGGCATTTCATGCAAATGTTATCCGCTAGCCACCCGTTCAGGTGCGCCGGATTCACAATGCTCGTATCGATCTTCCCCGAAGGCGGATGGTCCGTCTGCCGTTCCCGAACGTGAATCTCTCCGGGGCCATGGCAATTCTCGCAGCCCACAGCCAACTCGGTAAAAGGCGGGTCACCATAGAGAGCGAGGCCACCGGGTACTGGCTGAGGCCGCCCGCTGTGACATCCGATGCACTCCTCCACAACCGGCCTGGTGAATGCGTAATTATGAATCTCGTACCCCGGCGAAAAGCTCCACCTGCGCGACTTCGTGTAATAGGAAAGCGGCGCCTCGAACATGTAGTTATCACGTCGAATCAAAAATCCGAAGCCATTCTCGCCGCTTCCAACGACGTAAGCTGTTTTGAATGTCTGGCGGAAAATTTCCTTGCCGTCCCGGTCTAGAGCATAATGAGTCTGGTATAGATCGTCCTGCTGCCGAGAAACCTCAATATACTGGCCGTTATCTTTATCAAATATGGTTGCTGGCGCGGGCAGCCGGTCTCGGAGCGAAACGTCGCCGGCCGGGAGCATCGAACCGCCCATCCCGGTTTTGATGTAGCTGGAAAAAATCTTGGGATGACAACCGCTGCACACCTTGGAGCCAACGTATCGAACGTCGGGGGAGATGTTCCGAAATGGGCTCGACGCCTGGGCCTCAGCGTCCTTCGGAAAGCCGAAAGCCACGCAGACAACCAGCAGCGCGGTCCGGCTAAAACTCTTAAACAGGTTAGGGAAGGCGGCCATCGATGGTCGGTAGCTGGCTCGCATTTGGCACGAGCGATTGCTGCTGCTTCTTCTCGAGTTCCGCGATCGTTTCCTTCTCCTTCTGTCCCTCTACTTTTTTTCCCAGGCGGAAGTAAATCCGGGCAAGTGCCACGTGGGCGGGCAACACGTCCGGCTCCTTGCCGGCAGCCTCCTCGGCCAGCCTTAGAGCGCTATTTATATCGCCTTTCGACTCGTAGCACAACGCAAGCTGCAGGGCCAGTCGCGGGTTTGTTGGATCGAACTGAACACCGCGCTTGAGTTCCACGATAGCCTCATCCAGATGTTCCGGTCCTTCCCTGCGGAGAACTGTCGCGAACTCTTCGTAATACGCCGGGATCTTCGGATTCATTTCGATCGCCCTTCGATAGGCTTTCTCAGCATCTCCAAGCTTGCCCGTCGCAACGTACGAGTGGCCCAGCATATAGTAAATCTGGTCCTGGCGTCGCGGATTTGTTTGGAGCAGCTTGTTGAGTGTATCTATCACCTCCGAGAACTTGGTTTCAGCAAAATATGCGAGCGCCAGTTTGTACTGGAATTCCGGCAAGTGACCGAACTTCGGTTCAACTTCCTTTAGAAACCCGAGCGCCTCGTCTTGGCGGTTCCATAGCAAGAGAGCTTCGGCAAACGCCATGGCGTACTCTGCGGAGTCCGGCGCCAGATGTACAACCCGTCCCAGGAAATCGCTGGCTTCGGCGTAGTTTCTTTTGTTCAACAGCAGCACCCCGAGCGCTGCGCACGCCTTCGCCTGATCCGGACGCTGGCTCAAACTGGCTCGCAATACTCGTTCGGCAGCTCGATCATCGCCCGCTTCGAGCAGGAGCGCGCCGAGTTTGGTTTCCTCTTCCGGCCCCGCCACACCGGAGCGCAGCAAGTCGTCGGTCTCTTGGTCCGCGTGCTCCCGGTCGGCGGTCTTGAGGTAGCATTCGATCAACGACACCCGGGCAGGCAACGTAAGTTCCGGAACTGCCTTCAGCTTAAGTAGCAGATCGATAGCTTCTCCAGGCTCGCCCGACTTCATCAGTAGGAGGGCATAATTCTGCAGTGCCTGGGTGTTCTTCGGGTCGAGGGTCAGTCCGGTTCGGTACGACTCTTTGGCTTTCCCGATGTCGGCACGGTGCCAATATTCGAGGCCCAGACTGAAGTAGACTTCGGCTCGCTTGGGCGCCAAGACGCGCGCTTTTTCAAATGCGCTGATCGCTGCATCGACATCCTTCAATTCGGCGCAGCTAACGCCAAGATGGAACCAAAATGCAGGGTCATTGGGCGACGCTTTCACGGCAAGCGTCAGCACACGCCGCGCCTCCGCATACTGCTGGTGGTCGAGGTATCCCTTGGCCTCTTGCCACAGGACCGCAGGGTCGGCGGATGCCTGGGCCGCGATGAGGACGATTATCGGCACCAACATGGCAGCCCCAGGGCTAGTCCGGTCGCATCCCTCCGCCTTCGCTAACCGTCAGATAACGATCCATCCGCGGCGCAGTAATGCGGTCCACGCGATGGCTCGGTCTCGGCCACTGGACTTCCACCCAGTCGATTTGCGCCTTCCCGGTTCCGATGATTTCGCGCGGGTCGTTGCTGGAAAGAAAACTGCCGCCCGCGTTCTTCAACCGGGAAAACACCTTGCTTCCAATGCTCCACCGGATGACGGCCCCAACGGCCGCCGGATTCGCGGTTTTCGGTTTCAACTGGATTCCCAGCCAATGATTTTTCGACACGGCGTTGTTCATCAGCACGTGCGGCGGGCCCCCATTTTCGGTGAACACTATGTCAGCGTATCCGTCGTTGTTCAAGTCCCCAATGGCCAGGCCTCGCGCGGAATAATCTTTATGGAAAGCTTCGCCCGCCGAATCGCTCACATTCTCCAGCTTCGCCCCGCACAGGTTGCGTAGCAACAAAATGGGTTCGCGATACGTCACTCCACGGCTGCGCTGCTCCACCAGATCGTCCGGATGCCCGTTAGAGAGAATCAAGTCCGGCCATCCACCGTTGTCGTAGTCAAGAAAGCCAAGTCCCCAGCCGCTGAACATTCGCGTGAGTGCCGCAAGCCCGGTTTTTAGATTGATATCTTCAAACATCTCATTGCCCAGGTTGCGGTATAGAGAGGTGGTCTGCGCATCGATATTCGCGACGATAAGATCGGGTCGCCCGTCTCCGTCGAAATCAGCCGCGGCCACGCCCATTCCCGCCCGCGTCATTCCGTCCGCGCTATAGCCCACGCCCGCCTCCAGTCCGATTTCCTCGAACTTCTCTCCGCCGCGGTTCACCCAAAGATAGTTGGCCATCGTATCGTTGGCTACGAACAGGTCCATGTATCCGTCGCCGTTGATGTCAGTAGCCACAGCGCCCCACGCTTTTCCCGGTCGCGCCTGGATGCCGGTAGTTTGACTTACGTCCTGGAACTTGCCGTTTCCCAAATTCCGGTACAGGCGGCTAGGCAACGGCTCGAAGATTTTAGGACTGCAGTAATAGGTCTGCGGCTTGGCGGCCGTTTCGTTGGCCGCGTCCCCACCGGCATAGGAATCCGCCAGCCCGCACAGCCTCTGCTCGGAGTAATCGGCGAACTGTCCAATGAACAAATCCAGCTTCCCGTCATTGTCGTAGTCGAACCACACGGCGCTGGTTCCCCATTTGAGCGGCTGAATCCCGCTCGCAGCGGTCACGTCGGTGAACGTTCCATTACCGTTGTTGTGATAGAGGACCAGTTTTCCAATTCCGGTGATCAGAATGTCCGGCCACCCGTCCCCATCGTAGTCGCCGATGGCCACTCCCTGGCCGAACAGGTCCGCTGTGATTCCTGCCTGTTGTGTAACGTCCGTGAAAGTGCCGTCACCGTTATTGCGGTAAAGCGCATGATGCAAAGGAGCGCGAGGATTGTAGAAGCTCGACCGGCCCGAATTCACCAGCAGGATGTCCATCTTTCCATCATTGTTGTAATCGAAGATAGCCACACCGGCGCCTGTGGTCTCCGGAAGATAGCGCTGCTCTGAGTGCCCGTTGTCGTGGACCCAGCTGATGCCGCTCTCATGAGGTGGGACTTCACGGAACAAGGGTGGAGAATCAACTTTAGTGCCGGCAAGCAACCATAGCAATACGGTACCCAACAACCGCATCATCGACCGATTCTACATCCCGGTTCAGTATGCCACAAACGAGCCAGGCGGCCGGATCGGCCAGCCGCCTCGCCTTCAACTCCGAGCAGGTCAGAAGTAGAACTTCAATGCCGCCTGCATCAGCCGTGGGAAATTGTTGTCGCTCGTGATCTGGCCGAACGCGCCATCTCCAACGTTGTTATCCGGCAAATAGAACCAGGTACGGTTAAGGGCATTGAACATCTCCCACCGGAACTGCACACGATACCGTTCCCGGAATGGGAAATTCTTCGAGAACTGCAGGTCGACGTTGTTATTGGCCGGCCCTCTCATGAGGTTCTTCGCGGAGTTGCCAAACGTGCCGGGAGGATTGGTCACAAACGCCGCCGTGTTGAAATATTGGTTTAGCCAGTGGTTCAGCGATCCCTGATGCTCGTCGAGAGACGCACCCGGAACGATGTTGGCTCGGTCGCTGCCAATATTCGAGTAGGAGTTGTTGTTCCCACTGCCACCCATAATGTTAAACGGAAGGCCGGAGCTCATCACCCAAATACCAGCCACCTCCCAGCCGCCCAAGACAAACGAGCCGACCCGTCCGAGGTTCTTCAGAGACGGTTCCTGATAGACGAATGTGTTGTTAAAAATCGCCGGTACGCTCAGGTCAGAGAGCCCGCGGTTGTTGCGCAGGTTGTACGGATCAAACACTGGGCCCGTGTTTGCCGCTGTAGCCACGGAACTTGAATCCAGATTCTTGGACCAGGTGAAGTTTGAAATGAACTGGAATCCTCGGCTGAAGTGCTTCTCGGCTGAGATTTGCAGCGCGTTGTACGACTGCGTGTTCCAGGATACGTAGCCTTGAACGTTGCTGAAGTTCGGCAGTAGCGTCGTCTGCCCGTGAGTGGCAGCGAGTCCCGGGCTTAGTTGCTCCTGGACCGGCAAATGGTAAATCTCATACCCGATGTACGCGACCCGGAACAGGTAGTCGGTGAAGGTGTGCTCGATGCTGAAGTTCCACGTTTGGTCACGCGGCATCTTGAAACCCGGAGTGAAACCCGCTCCTATGCTTACTGGGATGACAAACGACACATCCGAAGGCGGGCTGAACTTCGGCCCGGAGAACGGCGGGAAGGGCGGCTTGAAACCCGTGGGGGCATAGCAAGCATACGGGTCAAGGATGTTGAGCACGCAACTCCCCACCTGGTTATAGTTGATGCTGAATTGCGGACTGAACGGAGCCGTCGTTCCCATGTGGTTATATGTCGAGTAGTCATAGGGCAGGCTCATAATGCCAAAAGCTGCCCGGATGCTGGTATTCGGTAAAGCTTTCGGCTGCCAGGCAACGCTTAAACGCGGCAGAACGGCGCCCCAATCTGTGTTCCATCCGCCATCCGGCACGCCCGCGTCCCCGGCGTACACCAGATCCTGAGGTGCATTCGGAAAACGGGTGCTCGTCTGCCCTGGCGAAAAGAACGGAAGCTTGTTCCCGGTGTACTTGGGAGCATCCTGGGGCTCCCAGCGCACACCCACATTAACAGTGAGGTTTGGCTTCAGTTTGATGCTGTCCTGCGCGAAGCCGGCGAATTCGATGCCGTGCAATTCGTTGTATTCACCGCCGGATTGCGAGAAATTGTTCATGTCGCCCAGCAGGAAATCGGCGAATGAACTTCCCGTTACTGCGCCCGAAAAGTTCATCTGCGGATCGGCCCCCCAGCCAGCCTGCTCCAGGGAATACTGAGTCATCACATTGACGCCGGCCACAATAGCGTGGCGTCCTTTGTTCAGCGATATGGTGTCGCCAATGATCCAGTTGTGCCGATTCTGGACGACTGGAGTCTGGCTGATCGAAAAGCCGCCGTTCAGGCCCAGTTCGCTGATGGTTTGATCCGGCTGCGGGATGTTCGCGCCCAGCGCCTCCGGGCTCAGAGGTTTGCCGCCGGGTTGTACCAGTCCCGGAGTGGTCGCGCTGTCGATCCGGTTATAGCCGAGCCGAAAATCGTTCACCGTGTCGGGTCGGATGCTCCAGGTGTAGTCCACGGCTCCGTTGTTGGCACGGGCCAATGCCGAACGGTCTGAATTCAAGTAGTCACCGTTCCCGTTGAATGCCGGACGGGCGAAGTTATCAAAGAAGTAGCGGACGCTGACGTGCTGCTTGTCGTTAATGTAGTAGTCGGATCGTACGGTGAACTCCTGCGCGGGGTTAACCTGCAAACGGCCCGTCAATATGACGTTCCCGGTGGCGTCATCGGTCTTCGGCAAACCCTGTTCTAACTTGAGACTGAACGGGCTGAACTGCGATACCGGAATTTGGTTATTCGGATACGGAACGCCTTGCGGGTCGTGCAACGTAACCGGAACCTGGCTGAAGTCTCCATTCAGCATGTTGTTGTTGGGCACGAACTGCGAACTCGAGGCGATCGCCAAGTGCTCGATCGTCGACTGATAGTTTCCAAAAATGAACCACTTGTCGTGCTTGATGGGACCGCCGATAGATCCGCCGAACTGATTTCGCTTCAGCGGGTTGGCGACGTGAGTGAAGAAGTCAGCGGCATTCAGATCGCTATTGCGGAGAAACTCAAATCCCACACCGTGCCATTGATTTGTTCCCGATCGCGTGGCAATGCTGACTACAGCGCCGGACGTATACCCGTACTGCGCATCGAAGTTATTAGTAAGAACCCGGAATTCCTGGGTGGCATCGGGATTCGGAAACGGATTGGCGTTCTGGAAATAGTTGTCCATGTGAGGAACGCCATCCAACATATAGAAAACGCCGCCCATACGGCTGCCATTCACGGAGGCGGCGGTCTCCTGTCCAAAATTCGGGAAGCCGCTGCCGGAGCCGGGCAAGGCAATTGAGTTTGCCGCCGTGTAGCCGTTCACCGCGCCGGGCGCAACATAAACCAGTTCCGCCGGGTTCCGCCCGTCCAGCGGCAGTTCGACAATGCTTTTCTGGTCGACCACCTGACTGATAGCACCGGTTGTTGTCTCCAGTTCGACGGCCTCCGCACTTACTTCAACCGATGTCGTCACCTCACCCGTCTTCAGGGTGAAATTCACGGAGGCGGCTTGATCCGCCGACAGCGTAATGCCCGTCCGGGTTTCACTGGCAAACCCGGGATTCGAAGCCGTGATCTCGTAACGCCCAATCGGCAGAAATGGCATCGAATAGTTGCCCTCCGATCCCGTGGTCACCGTGGTGATCTGGCTTGTTTCGAGGTTCTTAGCTGAAATATGGGCACCGGCTATCACAGCCCCACTCGGATCCGTCACCGTGCCATTAATTGTGGCGCGTCCGTTCTGACCGTAAGCAAGATGGCTGGACCAGAGCAATAACCCAACTCCGCATGCAAATACGGCTAGGCGATGGATTGTTGACCAAGAGCGTACCGCGGCTTGTGTCTGCAAAGAATTCGTCTCCTCTCCGGACAACGTTGTCCGCCCGTTCACGAACTTTAGACCCAGTGTGTTGATCTAGATAACACGAATCCATTAGGCCAGTCAATAGAATTTTCGAGATTCTGTTCTGTAATACAGAACGTAAGCTGCAATAGGAAGAGAATCAAGGCTTTTTCTGTGGATCTTTTGAACCATTTTCAGAATGATATTCCTGTTGACAAAACTCGCAGTCCCGATTACGTTTAGAGGGCAACGCCGTCAGACACGAATGGTCAACAACCTGAAGGCGCTCGTAGAGAGCGGCCAACCTGCAATCGGAAGCTGGATCGGCTTCACCGACCCCTACTCGGTGGAGGCAATGGCGGACATGGGGTTCGATTGGCTACTGATCGATACCGAGCATTTCCCCATCAGCCGTGAGAGCCTGCGGACGATTCTCGTCGCTATGAAGGGGAGCCAGAGCGTCCCCGTCGTTCGCCTGCCGAGCAATTCACCCGACCATTTTCAGACAGCTCTGGATCTGGGTGCGCAAGGGGTCGTGGTGCCTATGGTCAGTACCCGCGAGGACGCCGCGCAGGCGGTAACCTTCTGCCGGTATCCTCCGCTAGGAACTCGCGGCTTCAGCCCGACGCGGGCCAGCCGCTATTTTCAAGATGCGGAACAATACGCAGCCACAGCTAACGGCGAGATTTCCTTAATTGTGCAGATCGAAACCCCGCAAGCCGTCGCCAACATCGACGCGATTCTCGCCACGAGCGGAATTGACGGTATTTTCATCGGCCCATCGGATCTGGCCAGCTTCATGAACTTGCGCACTCGGACTAATCATCCGGAAGTGGAGCGGGTAGTGGGACAGCTTATTGACAGCGCCTGCGCTCACTCTATGCCGTTTGGATTGCCGACTTGGACTCCCGACGAATGCCTGAGTTATGTGAAACGCGGAGCTCGCCTCCTTACACTCGGCAGCGACCTGCATTTTCTTGCCAACAGCGGCCGATCCGGTCTCGCCGGAATCCGCCAACTGCTCGCCGCAAATCCTGCCGCAGGGTTAGAGCTGCACTCCGCTCAGCGCGACGGCCGGCGATAATCTCGCGCGCTCAAACGGAGGTCGGTTGCGGAACGCGTTCGGCGCGGCGCCGCCCCTGCCCCGTAGACGCAGCGGAGACCTCTGGACGATCCCCGGTGTACCCCAATTCTGAGGAAAGAAGGCCGGCTGCCCGAACCAGGTGTTCTTTTAGCGTGATCAAAATGTCGCCACGCAAGCGCTGCGTGGGAAGGGATAGGCTCATGCCCGCAACCACATTCCCCGTATGGTTTCTGACCGCTGTTCCTATGCAAACTCCGCCCGCTACATTCTCTTCGAAATCGTATGCGACGCCTTCCTGCTGCACCTTCCGCAGGTGATCCCAGAGTTTCTCTCTCGATGTAATGGAATTCGGCGTCACCGCTTTGAGGGCATCGGCCCCGTCGTACACTTTCAGGAATTCCTTTTCCGGCAGCGCGGCCAATATCGCTTTTCCTAAAGCGGTGCAGTGGGCCGGATTACGGCCGCCCACCTGCTCGCTCATGCGCAGGCGCTGCGTGGACTCGCACCGTGCGATGAACACGACGTCGGTTCCTTCCAATACTGCAAGGCTCGCCGTCTCATGGCATGCTTGCACGAGCTCGCGGAGGATTGCCCAGCCGTGCCGGATAACCAGATTCTGCCGCACCAGCAGATCGCTCCATCGCAGGATGCGCGCGCCGAGCGCGTAATTCGACGTGCTTGGATCAAACCACACCAGATCGAACTCGCGAAGAGTGGCAAGCAAACGATGGATCGTGCTCTTTCCCATTTTCAGTTCTTTACTAAGGAATGCGATGCTGGCGCCGCTATCCGCGTGCCCGAGAGCATCCAGGAGTCTCAATGCTTTGGCGAGAGATTTGACCGGGTACTTTGCCTGAGCCAACCCTTAGACTCCTTCCTCTAATGGATAGCGGAACAGATTAGACAACGGCGTGTCGTATTGCAGAACTCCAGAATAACATGCGGAAATATTAAACAAATGTAATAGCTACCTTGCCAATGGGCTCGCTACGCGATTCCACCAGCGCGAGTGCCTGATCGAATTGGTTGATGGTTCTGCGATGTGTGATGAGGTCGCCGACGCGGAGTTTGCCCGAGGCCAGCCAATCCAAGGTGCGTATCCACGACTCTGTCGTGTATCCGAGAATGCCTTCTATGTGCAGGTCGCGCGTCACGAACAGGTTCGCAGCTATCTGCAAGATATGAGAATCGGGCGAGCCGCCGATGGCCACGATCGTGCCGCCTGTTCGTGCCATCTGGATCGCCGTCTCCAGAGGTTTCGCGCCGCCGGCGCATACAACCACGATGTCCCAACCGTCGGAACCGCTGCGCTCGCGCAACTCCCGAACGTTGGTGCCGGTAACGAATTCGTGAAAACCGGCCCGGATCGCCATAGCCTGTTGGGTGGTAGCAAGATCAATGCCCAGCAAATTGGCTGGTTGGTACAATGCCAAAACCCGTGCGGCGATCAAGCCGATGGGACCGCAGCCAATCACGGCCGCGTTACTTCTTGGGCGCGGATTAGCCCTGCCGATGGCGCGCACTACAGTGGACGCCGGCTCGACCATCAATGCGTCGTCCAAACCGACGTGCTCGGGCACGAGATGGCAGGATTGCGCAGGCGCCACCACAAACTCCGCGAGGCCGCCGTTATGTGTCATTCCAATCTGCTCATGACATGGGCAGAGATTGAATTCGCCGGCGATACACCGCGGGCACTGGCCGCAAGGCAGATAACCCTCCACCGAAACCCGATCACCTTTACGGAAGTTGGTCACGCCGGACCCAACTTCTTGCACCGCACCGGTCCATTCGTGTCCCGGCACAACCGGGTAGCGCGCGAAACCGGCGGGCATCCCACCGCGCAGAATCTCGAGGTCAGTGCCGCAGATGCCGCAATAGGCGGTCCGGATCAGGACCTGCCCCGGATTGCAGGGTGGGTCCGGCACGCTGGCCACCTCGAAATGCGGAGGCTCGGTGATGAGAATGGCTTTCATAGCGCCTGCCACATCCCCGCTTGAGCCGAGAATTGAACCGCCTCCAGAACGGCTTGCACCTTCACGCCGTCGTGAAAGTTCGGTTCGGGCATGCGGTTTTGCTCCAGGCAGGTTAGAAAGTCGTGGATGGCATGGACGAAGGTATGCTCCCATCCGAGAGCATGACCTACCGGCCACCATGCTGCGACATAAGGATGATCGCGCTCAAGAATGGGCATAGTCCGGAAGCCGCGATCGACGACGGGTGCGGTGCGATCGTACCATTCCAGTTCGTTCAAGCGCTCTAAATCGAAGCGAAGGCTTCCGTCACCGCCGTAAATGTCGAAGGTATTGGCATTGCGCCTGCCGGTGCAGAAGCGCGATGCGGAGAATACTCCCACACTTCCATTGCGAAACCGCGCGAGGAAGCTGGCGTCATCATCGACCGTCACTTCGCCTGGAGCCGCACCGGACGGCCGCTCCTTAATGAACGTTGTCAACATTCCGATGACGGATTCGATGTCACCATTCAGCCACAAGGCGAGGTCGACAGCGTGCGATCCGATATCGCCTAGCGCGCCGCTGCCTGCAAACTGCTTCTGCATGCGCCAGGAAAGCGGGCGGAGAGGATCAACCAGATTGTCCTGCAGGTAAACGCCGCGGTAGTGATAAATTCGCCCCAGCCGGCCAGCCTCGATCATCTGGTGTGCCTGCGCCACCGCTGGGACGCGGCGATAGTTGAACATCAGCATGTTCTTCACGCCGGCACGGTCGACGGCGTCAGCGGCTGCGCGAGCCTCGGCGAGCGACGCCGCGAGCGGCTTTTCGCAGATGATGTGCTTGCCGGCAGCGGCCGCAGCAATAATCTGCTCGGCATGCAGATGGTTGGGCGTGCAGATATCGATGATGTCGATGTCTTTACGCTCAATGGCCCGGCGCCAGTCGGTGTCGGCTTCCTCCCAGCCGTATTGCTCTGCCGCGGCTTGTGCTTTGGGCCCGTTCGTCCCGCAGATCACGCGCATCCGCGGCTCGAGCTTGCCGGGAAAAAACCGGCTGACTTGCCGGAAGGCGTTCGAATGGGCCTTGCCCATGAAGCCAGTGCCAAGTAGTGCGACTCCAACGTCGGTAGCCATGATCGGCTAAGCCCACCACATTTTGGCGAGTTTCTTATTGATGAGGACCTGTTTGAGAAAAGTCGCGGCCTTCTCCAGGCCGTCTTCCACCGACATCAGGCTGTCCTCGTGCTCGATCGAGATTACACCGTCGTATCCGATCATGGAGAGCGTCGAGATGAAGTCGTTCCAGAAGTCCGGGCCATGGCCGAAACCTACGGTGCGAAACATCCAGGAACGATTGGCCTCATCGCCGTAGGGTTTGGTATCGAGAACGCCATTCAAGCGAGCGTTGGATTCGTAGATGCGCGTATCTTTGGCGTGCACATGGAAAATGGCTTCGCCAAGTTTTCGCACGGCGAGACAGGGGTCGATGCCTTGCCAGAATAAGTGGCTCGGGTCGAAGTTACATCCGATATTGGATCCGGCGTCCGCGCGAAGGCGGAGCAATGTCTCGGGCGAGTAAACCACGAAACCAGGATGCATCTCGAGGGCGATGCGGACGCCGTGATCTCGTGCGAACTGCGCCCGCTCACGCCAGAATGGAAAGACTCTTTCTTCCCACTGCCACTTGAGAATCTCGGGGTAGTCGGGCGGCCACGCCACGGTCACGAAGTTCGGGTACTTCGCATTCTCCGAGTCGCCCGGGCAACCGGAGAAGTCGATGACTGTCGAGACGCCCAGCTTCTCGGCCAATAGGATGGTGCGGCGCTGTGTTTCGGCATGCTGCTGGCCAAGAGTCGGATGCAGCACGTTGCCGCCGCACCCGAGCGCACTGATGATAAGACCCGCATCGTCCAACTTCGCGCGGAGTTCGGCGAGCTTACCCGGCTGGTTGATCCAATCCGGATGCACGTGCGCGGGTGCGCCGTAGTTACCGGCTGCCAGTTCCACCGCCTGGATACCCAGCGGCTGGATGCGGCGGATCACATCGTCGAGCGTGAGATCGGAGAATAGAGCGGTGAACAGACCCAGTTTCATGCGAGCTTGTTTAGATAATCGAAACTCATGCGCGCGCTCTCGAGAGATGGCCGGTCCCAATTGTCCTGCTCAACGTAGTAATGTTTTACGCCCTCACCGGCAGCGGCCGCGAAGATTTTCTTCCAGTCGATGACGCCGGTGCCGACCTCGGTGAAAGGGTTGCCCTTGAATCCATCGGTGGTGGGCTTGAAGCCCGGTTTGAGATCCTTGATGTGCAGCATGACGAAACGGCCGGGGTATTTCTGGAGATACTCAACAGGATCTTTGCCGGCGAAAGTGGTCCAGAAGCAGTCCATCTGCATTTTGACCAGGTCTTTGTCCGAGGAGTTAAGAAGCTCGTCATAACCTACGACGCCGTTATAAACACGATATTCGAAATTGTGATTGTGATAGGCGAAGCCGAGACCGGCCTTGTGGCACTGCTCGGCCAGGTGATTGAACCAGTCGCCCGTGCGTTTCCAGCCATCAAGCGATTTCTGCCACTCGGAGCGCGTGGTGGATAACATGTACTCGAGACCCAGTTGATGGGCGTCTTCAATGTTGCGGGCCCAACCGGCGTCATCCTTCGGTGCGCCGAAATGGCAACTGGGCGCACGCAGGCCCACGTCATCCAGGATTTTTTTCAGTTCGGGCGGCTTGTGGCCGTAGAAATCGCCGTAGCCTTCACCTCCGCTGACCTCGATTTCCTTGTAGCCGATGGCGGCGATCTTGCGCAGCGTGCCCTCGAAATCGGCCTTCAGGTCATTACGTACGGTGTACGGCTGGATGCCGATGGGCAAGCCGAGTGGCGTGGCCTGTGCTCGCGATCGAGTGAACAATAATCCGGCTGCAGTGGACTGGAGGAATTCCTTACGGCTGATTTTTCTCATGGTTTCTCTCACGCAACGTTCCAGGGTTTTCGATACTCTTTGGTCAGATAACGATTGGCTTCCTCGTCACCGGCGCAACGCTCCTGCTGGGCGTCCCAAACCAGTTTGCGGCCCACCTTCTGCGAGATCACGCCTAGCAGCGGCGCAACCGTGGACCGGTGCATCGTAGCGATGTCCGAGTGCGGTTTATGTCGTGACCGAACACACTCGATGAAATTCAGAACGTGAGGATAGTGCTGGGCGGACGTATCGCTGCGAATCAAAGGCTCGGCGGGGACTTCGTCCAGCCGATTCACCTCCGGCCACAGCGTGAACCCGCCGCGGTCGACCAGTAGCGTGCCTTCGGTTCCGAAGAACTCGATGCCGTGCGTGTGGACGCCGTCCTCGTGTGAGTTGGTGAATCGGGAACTGAAGGTTACGATGAACTCTTTGCCGCTCACCGGTGACGCTGGGTATTCATAGAGCACTTCGAACGTGTCCGGCGTCTCGGTATTGTTGTCGGTGACATACTTGCCGCCGGCGAAGGTCGCGGTGCGCGGCGATTCCACGCCCATGCCCCAATGCACGACGTCGAGCAGGTGCACGCCCCAGTCGGTCAGCATGCCATTCGCGTAGTCCCAGAACCAACGAAAGTTCGCGATGCATCGGTTGCGATTAAATGCGCGCACCGGCGCGGGGCCGAGCCAAAGATCCCAATCCAGCCATGCGGGAGCATCCGTATCGGGCGGGTTTCCCAACCAATCGACGGGCCGATCCCAGTTGATCCAGGAATCCACGCGCATCACTTTGCCGATTTTGCCGGAACGGACCAGTTCGACGGCTTTTTGAAAATGCGCACCCGAGCGCTGCTGGGTGCCGACCTGAACGATGCGGTTGTGACGCTCGGCTGCGTCAACCATCCTTCTGCCTTCATGGATTGTGTGGGAGATGGGCTTTTCGACGTAAACGTCCTTGCCGGCTTCACAGGCCATGATCATGGGGATGGCATGCCAGTGATCGGGCGTCGCAATGCAGACCGCGTCAATTTCCTTGATGTCAAGAACGTGGCGGAAATCCTTGAAGCCTTTGGCTTTCCCGTCGGTTTTTTCGAGGGCCTCGTCGAGATGGGGCTGGTAGGGATCGGCGATCGCGACAACGTCGATTTGGCCCGTGCGCATCAGATCGGCGAGGTCGCCGGACCCCATTTCGCCCACGCCTATGAAACCCATGCGAATGCGGTCGTTAGGAGAAGCTGGCTTCTGTGCCGCGGCAATGGGGGCGGCGAGCGTCAGAGCGGCAGTGCCCGTCGCGCGGCGGGTGAACTCTCTGCGATTGAAACGAGACTGCTCCATGGGCTGGAGTCTCCTAGTTTTTAGAACTTTGTTCTGTATTGCAGATCGATGATATGATACGAAACCGCCGCAGCGCAAGAATTAAGCTGTCGGATTTATCTATGCCGCCAGAGTACATCGCGAAAGCTACGCCGCGGCCGGCGGCGTCCCGCGCCCCGTGGTATACGAACACGGCGCCGACATATGCCGGAGTGTTCTTGTGGATCGGGTTCTACCAAGCGGTAGCCGATGGGACGTTGAATCGTGCGGGATTGGGCTGGTCGCTCGCGGCTCTTTGCACAGCCGCGGTCCTGTGCTTCGGACTCTATTACTACGCCCCGGCGATGCTGGGCATGAAAACAGGATTCCCGCTTTATATCGTCGGCAGTTCCACCTTTGGCGTGAAGGGCGGGTACCTGATTCCCGGTTTACTGATGGGCGCGTTGCAGGCTGGCTGGTACAGCGTATCGACTGATTTGTCGACCAAATTCATTTTGAAGGCGGCGGGCAGAAACGCGGAAGCAGGTACAGCGGCATACATTCTCATTGCAGTGCTCTGGGCGTATTCGATGGCTTGGATCGCAGCCAAAGGCATACGGTATGTGGGACGAGTGGCTTTGTTCGTCAACATTATCCCGTTTGTGATGCTCCTGGTTGTCTTTTCGAGGACCTATTCGGGATTTTCCAATTACTCACCGCAGCAGCACGATTCGCTGGGTGGTTTCATCCTGCTGGTTGAAATCGTCACAGGCTTCTTTGCCACCGCCGGGGCCGCGGGCGCCGATTTCGGCATGGAGAACCGGAACGCCAGCGATGTACGGCTGGGTGGTCTGGTAGGAATCGGATTAGCAATCCTCTATGCGGGCGGCCTGACCCTGTTCGCGATGGCTGGCGCGCACAGCACGCATCCCGAGCTTTCCTCTTACAATTTCGATGGGTTGATTGGCGTGATCGGCGGCTCACTTTCACGCGCGATTTTCGTTCTGTACGCGATTGCCTCCGTGCCCGGCGCGTGTTTCTGCGCGTTCATTATGGGAAACAGCTTCTCAACCATGCTGCCGAACTTGCGCCGGACGCCTGTGATCATGGCCGGGGTGACGGTTTCGGTTATTTTGGCATCGACCGGCGTCGCGTCGCACCTGGTGCCATTTTTCCAGATCATCGGCGCGTCATTTGGTCCGGTGTGCGGAGCCATTCTGGCGGATTATCTGCTGTCGGGAAAGAAGTGGGCAGGGCCGAGGCAGGGAATCAATTTCGCCGGCTATGGCGCATGGGCGGCGGGCTTTCTGGTGGGCATTGTACCGTTCCTTCCCGGTCTGGCGGAATGGAAAGCGTACGTGGCGCCCGCGACGGTCTACAGCACGATCACCGGTTTCGTCGTTTATGTGGTTCTCGCGAAAATCGGCTGGCAGTCCGGTCCGATCGACATAATCCCGGCCGCTCAATGAGTCTCTCGCTCACCGCGTTGGATTGGATCATTTGTCTGATTGCTTTAGTGGGCAGCATTGGATTCGGCCTTTCTCTGGCGGTGCGCCGCCACTCCAGCGACAGCAGTGCGACGTACTTCCTGGCGGGCCGCAGCTTGACGTGGCCCATCGTGGGCGCATCGTTATACGCGACAAATATAGGCGCTGAACACCTGGTGGGGCTTTCCGGGGATGCCTATCGCTATGGGCTCTGCGCGGGAACAGTGGAGCTGTGCACCTGCATTCCTTTGGGAATCGCAGCCGGGTTTCTATTTCCGTATTACCTGCGCAACAAGGTTTACACAATTCCGGAATTCCTGGAGATGCGCTACAACGCCACCGCGCGGGCGTTCTTTTCGGCGTTGATGCTGGTGATTTCCATCATGACCAAAATGGCGTTTCACCTGTACGCGGGGGCACTCGTGCTACATGGGCTGATCGGGTGGGACATCATGGAGGTAGTCGCCTTGATGGGCGCGATTGCGGCGGTGGTCACCATCATCGGCGGATTCACAGCGGTCGCGTACACCGATTCCATTCAGACCGGCATCATGATACTGGGCTGCGGCCTGATGCTGGCGGTGGGCCTGGACAAGGCCGGCGGTTGGGCCGGACTCGCGCAGAAGGTGCCGGAGGCGATTCACATCGCAAAACCCGCGTCCGATCCGAATTATCCGTTCTGGGGCATCGTGGCTGGAGCATTTTACGGCGGAACGTTTTATTGGGGCATGGACCAGGTGAACGTGCAGCGGGTGCTGGGCGCGCGCGACATCTTGCAGGCGCGCTGGGGCGCCATGTTCACAGTTCTTTTGAAGGTATCGCCGGTATTCATCTTTGCGCTACCTGGCGTGATCGCGTTGGCGTTGTTCCCGGGCCGCGATTCCAAAACGACGTTCATCACGCTGCTCAACGAACTGCTTCCCAATGGAATTCGCGGTCTGGTTCTGGCCGCGCTGCTGGCATCGCTGATCGGCTCCACGCTCTCGGTGATGAATTCTGTCTCAACGCTGGTGGTTCGAGATTTTGTCCTTCATTTCCGGCCCGCCACAAGCGAGCCCAAACAGGTATTACTCGGGCGAATGGCCATTGTTATGGCTACTGTTCTGGGGGTTATCGCGGCGTACCTGATCTACAAAACTCCCGACGGTCTTTACAAATACCTGCAAACCATTTCGATCTATCTAACGATTCCGGTGGCTCCGGCGATCTTTTTCGGGATCATGAGCAAACGAGTGACGGTGCAGGGCGCGGTTGCTTCCGTTCTGGGGGGCAGCATCCTGGCGATGATGTTCGTGTGGGATCAGTTAATCGGGGAATCCACAGGAAGACGGATCTTTCCCTGGTTACATACGGAGTTCACTATGAACTACACGTACCGGGGGCTTTGGGGAACTCTTGTGGTTGTCGGAATCCTATTCGCCGTTTCGGCGTTTACGCCGCGCGTGAATCCTGGTACGTTGCAACGGCTGACGGTCGACTGGAGCAGCGCTCCTGAAGCCCTGCGCGGGTTCTCCGATTGGCGCGTGCAGCTTACGCTGCTGGTTGTAGTCACCATCGTTCTGTATACGTGGCTCTGGTAGGTGTCCACCGCGGGATCCTTCCTGTTCTCTTTTTTCCGGCCCGACTTTATGTCAGTTCGTCAGAACCAGGATCCGGTTTGGGCCGAGAAAATAAGGCGGCACGATCGCCGGCATGTTCGATAGCGGCAGGACATCGTCATTGACCTCGATTCCCAGAGTGTTTCGCATGAACTCCCGCCGGCCTAGGCATCGAGAAAAGCAGGCTGGATAGTGCAGCCGCAGCTTTTCTTGCAGATCCCGGCCGGCAATCACGACGCCATCCTCCATGCGGGTCGAGCAGTACGTGGCAGAGGACGGAATTACATCGACCTGCATAGCCATCCCGGAGTGGATCGGAACCATGGACCCGGGAAAAATCGGCGAGCTGACCCACTCATCGAGATGAATCAGATGGCCAGCGTTGAGATAGATGCCGAACTTCCCGAAAGGCAGCTTCGTTTGAATAACCCGGCTGAGGACATCACCAGTCTGACCGATTCGCAAGAGCGCGAACCATTGGTTCATGGCCTCGAAATAGATTCCGGCAAATTCCTTGACGTAGTCTTGCGCAGGCGGCGGCAAGTCGTCAGCCGTTGGGGCACGGGCAACATGGCCGGCTTCGCCTCCAATTCCAATCCTTACTACGTTCTTGGCCACACGCTCTGGGGCGCCGGCTGGTGGTTTGTGGTTCTTGCCATCATCAACAGCGCCGTGGGCGTCGGTCTTGCCTGTACCAATGCTGCGTCACGCGTAATGTACACCATGGGCCGGGCGGGCACGCTCCCTGCCCCACCGGACGCCCACGTTCGCGATCGCTTTTGTCCAGATATCCGGTATTGCGGCAATGCTGTTAGTGGGATTCTTGTTGCAGCCCGATTACATCTTCGGTTTCCTTGGAACAATTGCAACGCTTGCAGTTATTGTCGTGTATGCAATGGCGAACCTGGCCTTGACACCTTACATGCGTCGGGAACAGCCGGCCAAGTTCACGGTTTGGCAACACGTGGTGATCCCATGGATCGCGACGCTGGCCCAGCTGCCGGTTCTCTTTGTCACCGTCTACCCGGAACCCACCTGGCCCTACAATATGACGCCCTACCTGTTTCTCGTTTCACTCCTAGCCGGTTTTGCCTACATGCATTGGCGCGACTCACACAATCCCGGAGTGCTGCGGCGAGGTGCAACAATGCTCATTCCCACAGGCGGCGTCCCAGCGCAAGAGGTGGAGCGTAACGACTTGGAATCGACATGAGGGCAGAGCGAATCCGTGCCCAAGACGATCCGGGTTGACCGCATTATCAACTGCGGGAGAAGAAACGGGGGGGTAGGTAGGTAACCGTTAGCACGTTAGGAGTTGGCCTCGGGCGCTGGGAACACCGGCAACCCGGCGCTTCTGCGCCATATCCAAAACGCCGCGACCCCTGCCGCGAGCGTGAGGACACCGAAGAGAATGAAGCCCCAGCCCGAGGTTAGGAATATATAACTCCATCCGAGAAATGCAATCGCATTGGGCACCGGATAAAGCCACGCTTTGAAGGGCCGTTCCAGGTCGGTTCGGTGCTTGCGCAGATAATGGACGGCGAATATCTGGGCAATGAATTGGATCAGGATTCGCCCCGTCAACATGGCCGATATCACCCATTCCAAATTGAACATGCCAGCGACAATGGCGAGCATACCTATCACCACCAGAGAAAGATATGGAAAACCGGCGGCGTGAAGCTGCGAGAATGGCTTGAAGAAATGTCCATCCAACGCGGCGGCGTAGGGAATGCGGCTATAGCCCAGCAGGACGGGGACCGCCGACACATATGCACTCCAAAGCACCAAGATAGTAATGACGCGAGCCGCCCAGACACCGTAGAGCCTCTGCATGTACTCCGAGATGATTAGCTTTGATTGCATGGCTTCGCGCCATGGCACAACGGAGATCACGCAAAAGTTCATCAGCGAATACATCAGAGCAACGGCGATCACAGAGCAAAAGATCGCGCGGGGCAGCGTGCGTTCCGGGTTCCGGACCTCGCCGCCGACGTAGCAGACGCTGTAGTAGCCCAGAAAATCAAACATGGCAATCAGCATGGCCCGGCCCAATCCCAGCGCAAATCCCATGGAGAAGGTAAAGGCGCCTGGCGGAAAATCAAACGCGGGTCCCGGTCCGAATCGCACGACGTGGATCACGCCGCCTACGATGACCGGCACCACCGCCATCAGCATCCCCACCCACAGAAACAGCATCAATTTGCCTATCGCACGAATTTGGCGGTAGAGCAGGAGAATCGTCAGGAAACCCATGGCCACGATCAAGAGGCGGCTCTGCCAGGGGCCCAATGAGGGAATGAAGTAAGTCAAATACTGCACAAAACCGATGTAAGAGGAGGCCACCTCGAGAGGTCCGCTGGCCATAAACTGCCAGATGAACAGGAAAGGGAGGAGCGAGGCCAGCCGGCTGGTTTTGAAGGCTTCTTTCAAAAACAAATAGGTTCCGCCTGATCCCGGCATGGCGGCGGCTAACTCGCTCCAGACCATGCCGTCGCAGATCGACAGAATTGTGCCGGCGAGCCACCCCAGCATGCACTGCGGACCGCCCATGGTGGCAATGATCAGCGGTATGGTGATGAACGGCCCAAAACCGACCATGTTGGTCATATTGGTCGCTGTGGCTTCCAGCAGACCGAGGCCACGCACCAAGCCGTACTTCTGCTTGATGTGCTGGTGTTCGCCGCTCAAGGGCGTCGAGGCCGAGGCGGGTTGTGAAGGGTAACAGGACGGGCTTCCCTGTAGGAGCGTTCGGCAGCGGCCGCCGCGGCAACAGCCTGGCGCCCATCGAAACCGTCAACCTGGGGCTCGCGATCAGCCAGGATGACGCGCACGAAATCCCGCATCTCATCCAGATAACCGTCGGCAAACCGGACCAGAAAATGATCCACGACATCCGTCCGCCGCCCGGAGGCTGTGAGCACAACCTCAGGGATCTGCTGCTGATAGCCGAGCATGATCGTACCTTTCGAGCCGACAATCTCAGTACGAATGTCATATCCGTAGCGAGACTGCATGTAGTTTTCCACCGATCCGAGAGCGCCGCGCGAGAACTTCAGGTTTACCACTGCGGTATCGATGTCATTGAATTGCGCGGCTTCCGGGAAGACGAGCACTGCTCCATAGGCATGCAACTCGGCGATCTCATCGTTCATCATCCAGCGTCCCAGGTCGAATTCGTGAACAGCGGAATCCTGGAAGAACATGCCGTTCACTCCGCTCGCCAGGTAGCTGACGGGAGGGGGTTCGGGATCGCGCGCCAACGACTTGAAAATCACGGGATCGCCGATCTCACCGGCTTCAATGCGTTTCTTCGCGCGGACATGGGACGGATCGTAACGACGGACGTGCCCCGGCTGCAACCGCACTCCCGCTTTCGCGGTGACGGCCAAGACGTCATCCGCCTCTTCGACCGTTAGCGTCAGCGGCTTCTCGCAGAAGATGTCCTTTCCTGCCGCGGCGCACGCCTTAATCGCCGCAGCATGAAATTTGGCAGGGCTGACGATCGCAACCGCCTGAATGTCTTTTCGCTCAACAAGCGACTCAGCACCGTTGTAGTAGTGCTCAATCTCCAAATCGGCTGCTACTTGCCGGGCGCGCCCGGCGTCCGCATCGGCCACTGCGATCAATTGCGCTTCCGGAATCAGCCGGCGAATGTTTTCGGCGTGCCGCCTCCCCATAGTGCCCACTCCCACCACACCCATGCCCAGCTTGGTCATGATGCTCTCGGGTATCGGATGGGAACCGGCCGTCCCGACTTTGCCGCGCGATATATGGCATCTATGATGACGAGGTCCCGCATTCCCTGAAAGCCATCCGGCTCAGGTTTCCGATTCTCGCGAATGCACTCAGCGAAAGCGTCCAGCTCCAGCGCGAACTCGTCGATGGCGGTGAATTCTCGTTCGATCGACTTGCCAGCGATCTTACCGCTCAATCGCCGGTCGTCTTCGAACGCGTACGCCGGCGCGAGCGACACCCATCCCTTCTCTCCGTGAACCTGGATAAAGGACATCAGTACGGAACCCCAGCTGGACGTACCTTGCAACACCAGGCCGCTGGGAAATCGCAGACGAAAGGATATCCCTTCTTCCACTTCCTTGAAGCGCTTCCGGTCGCGAGACCACCTCACCGCCCGCGCCTCGACTGGGTCTTCGCTAGCGAGCCAACGGCTCGTGTTCACGCAATAGATGCCCAAGTCCATCAAGGGTCCGCCGCCACTTAGTTTGCGCCGGAAGAGCCAGTCGGGCGAGCTGTCCCCCGCCGGGCGGAATTCGGTGAAGGCCGTATGAATGATGTCCACGCGCCCCAGATCTCCGGTCGAGATGATCTTTTTCAAGGCCACGCTCGCCGGTTCGAAATATTTCCGGTATGCCGTCATGAGTTGAACGCCGGCTTTACGGCAGGCGCTTACCATGCGGCGGCTCTCATCCACGGTCGCAGCCAGCGGCTTCTCACAGAGGACGTGCTTCTTGGCGCGTGCAGCCTGAACGGTGTACATCTCATGCTCGCCCGGGGGTGTAGCAACGTATACCGCTTCAACGCCAGGATTTTTCAAGCAGTCGCCGAACTCTGCGTAGCTGTAATGCCTTTCGGCATGAAACTGCCCGGCCAGCCTTTCAGCTTTGCTCTTATCGCCGCTGACCACCGCTATTAGGCTCGCCTTCTTACTGTGAGCGAAGGCGGGCAGCACCGCCTGTTGCGAGATCGCGCCCAAACCGACCACCGCGTAGCCGACCGGCTTTACGTCAGCTCTCCCGGTCGGCACGGCTCAGCCCCTGATTCTTGATCGCCTGATGTTCCAGGCCCCGCAAGTCCTCTATATGCTCCAGAGCTTTGAAAATCGCCTCTACGATGCTGTCTATGTCCTCGCGGCTGCCGAGAAACAAGTGATGCGGGAACCAGATCGCCTCGTGGTACGCGGCGCGCTCGGCGGCAGGACACCGATACATGTTCCGCAGGTCGAGTGGCTGGTTACGCCCCCAACTGAGCGCTGGAAAGTCGCTGGCCTTTACCGGAAACAGCGAGCTTTTGTAAACCGGCTCATAGAAAAGCCCGTCGCAGGGAATGCCTTCCAGTTGCAGCGCCGCAACAAATGCCGCCCGCGGGATGTTCTTCGCCTGTTCCGCGAAATATTTCAGCACGTAACAGTAAGGGGCGGCGCGCGTGATGCGTGGCTCTGGTTTCAGGAATCCCAGCCCGCAGGTGCCCCGCAATCGGGATTCGAAGTAATCAAAATTGGCCTGTCTGATCTTTTGCTGTTCCGGCAGTCGTTCCAGTTGCGGTCCAAGCACGGCTGCCTGGAACTCGCCCAGCCGGTAATTGAACCCGACCATGCGGTGCTTGAATTTGTCTGTTACGCTCGCCCGCCCCGCGTTGATGTACGACTGCACGCGCTCGAAGTATTCGAGGTTATTGGTGATGACCGCGCCGCCTTCTCCGCACGTAATCAGCTTGCTAGATTGGAAACTGAATGTCCCCAGGTCGCCGATCGAGCCCGCTCCTTTGCCGCACCACATACCACCGTGCACGTGCGCGCAATCTTCGACGACCTTCAAATTGTGCTTCTGGGCGATCGGCATGATCGCATCAAGATCCGCGAATCGCATGCCCAGGTGGACCGGCAGAATCACGCGGGTCTTCGGCGTAATCGCTTGCTCGATCATCCGCGCGTCCATGCAGTAAGTTTCCGGGTCAACATCGACGAAGACCGGAACGGCATTCACCAGCAGGACCGGCCCGACCGTACCCTCCCAGGTGTAGGCCGGCACCAGCACTTCATCTCCCGGTTGAATCCCGACCGCCATTAGCGCTGCCTGGATCGCCACAGTGCCGGTGTTGACACATTGTCCGTATTTTGCCGTATGGAATGATGCGAACTTCTTGCCGAAGGCATCCCCATGCTTGCCGGGAAACGGTTGCCCGCCCCAGTTGCGATTGGTCAGGACATCTTCGAGCGCGGACCGTTCAGCGCCGGTGTACATCGGCCAGGGATCGAACCGCTTTTTCCGGACGGGCTCACCTCCGGTAATGGCAAGTTTTGGCATGGATCTTCCTCCGTTTGTGAATTATGTGATTCTACACAAACTTGATGCGTGAGGCATGCTCAAGCCCACGGCTCGATCACGACCTTCATCGAATCGGGTGCGATGGCTTTCTGGACTGCGGTCTCAACCTCGCGCAGCGGATACCGGTGGCTGACGAACTCGCGCAGAGGGTAATGCTTCATGTAGCGTGCCATCTGACGCATGCTGGGGCCGTAACTTGCCGGCTCTTCGCCGCCGACGCCCAAAATTCGAACACTCTTCGAACACAGGTGACGGTGCGGGCTGATGCCGATCTCGCCCAAATCCGAAAAGTTGCCGGCTTCCACTAGCAAACCGCCGAGGCGCAGCATCTCGAGCGCTTCGGGAATGGCTTGCGGCACGCCGGCGCACTCGATCACCATATCCGCGCCGCGGCCGTGGGAGAGATCACGCACGGTTTCGAGGCGCTCAGACAGCTTGGTTTTCCCGGCATTGATGGCATAATCTGCGCCCAGCCGTGTTGCGAATTCCAACCGGTAATCCGAAAGATCGACCGCGATGATGGTGCCGGCCCCGAGCATCCGTGCTTTCATGAGGAAACACATTCCTAAGGGACCGACGCCGAGCACCACCACGGTGTCGTCGAACAGGAATGCATCGCTGGGAAACGCCGACATCTGTTTGGCACGGTCGAGGCCCACCGCCACTGCGATCACCTCGGTGAGCACGGCCACTTCAGATGGCAGGTCATCCGGCACGCGCACCAAAAAACTTCCCGGGACGATGTAGATGTACTGCGACCAGCCACCAAAGATGTGCGGCGGGTCGGCGGCGCTCAAGTTGTTGCCGTAATCCGTCATGTTTTGGCAGAAGTAGTAAGGAAAGTCGTGCGTGCAGTAGTAGCACTTACCGCAAAAAACGTTTGCGCCGACCACGACCCGGTCCCCCACCTTGAGCGGGACGCCTTCGAAATCAAAATACTGCCCATTACCCCCGATGGCCGCCACGGTTCCCACGTTCTCGTGCCCCTGGATAATCGGAAAAGGAATCTTCTTGCCGTCGCCCGAACCCGAGTATTGCGTCGTGTAGCCCTGGTAGGTGTGCTTGTCCGTTCCACAGATCCCGGACAGCTGCATCTTCACAAGAACACAGCCCGGCTGCGGGTCCGGGAGCGGGTATTCCCGCAATTCGTACCTTCCGGGCTCGACAAGCGTAGCAGCCAACACGTCCATAGCAGCGCTACTTTAGCAGCCTGCGGGGGTGTGCGGCAATCCAGTAGTTCAAAACCACCGCTGTCGTGGAGCGCACGCAGCTTCTCATCGAGTTTGCGTGTCTGTCCGACTCCGGATTCCGGCTTCAAGGCTTCTAGTTGGGCTTTTGTATTGTGGCACGCTGCTGAGCATCAGACACTAACGCTTCAAAACGCGGGTCTTTGCGCAGCGGCTTGAGTTCGGGATCCGACGCTATGGCAAGATCCATCGTGGGGTCCAGCCCGTGATTGACGGCTTCGCGCAAAACCGAGATTGCCTCATCATTCCTTCCGGTGTGCGCCAAGGCAACAGCGAGATCGTAACCCGTGTTCGCAGTGTTCGGGTGCTCCGGTCCGAGGACGCGGCGCTGAGTTTCAAGCGTCTGGCGCGCCAGCTTCTCTGCCTCGTTGTAACGGCCTTCTTTCTCTAATGTCCGGACCAATTCGTCGGTTGTAACCAGTGTGTTTGGATGCTCCGCTCCGAGCACGCGGCGCATCGTGTCGACCGTCTGCCGTTGTAAGTTCTCCGCCTCGGAGTATTGGCCTTCCCCGTTCAGAGTGACGGCCAGGCTACTCATGGTTTCCAGTGTGTTCGGGCGATCCGGCCCGAGGACGCGGCGCTGAATTTCAAGCGTCTGCCGCTGCAACTTCTCCCCTTCGGAATAGTGGCCTTCTCGCTGAAGGGTATCTGCCAGACTTCTCATTGCCCACAACGTGTCCTGGTGCTCCGGTCCAAGGACACGCTGCTTTGTGCCGAGCGCTTCCTGCTGCAGTTGCTGCGCCTCGGTGAGATGGCCTTCAGCGACCAGCGTGTTCGCCAGATTGTTCACCGACCTGAGCGTATCCGGGTGTTCCGATCCGAGAACACGGCGTTGAATGTTGAGCGTCTCGCGCTGCAACTTCTCCGCTTCGGCGTAGTGGCCCTCCTGTTGAAGAGTGTACGCCAGGTTATTCATCGCCGTCAGTGTTTCGCGGTGTTCCGGCCCGAGGAGCCGGCGCCGCATATCCAATGTTTCCCGCTTCAACTTCTCCGCCTCGGCGAGGTGACCCTCGTGGCCCAGAGTGGCGGCCAAATTGTTCATCATCGCCAGCGTGTCCTGGCTATCCGTTTTGAGGACGCGCCGCCGGATGTCGAGCACCTCTCGCTCCAATTTTTCCGCCTCGGTGTAATTCCCCTCCCGATCCAGGGTCCAGGCCAGATTACTGATTGACTTCAGCGTGTTCGGATTCTGCATTCCAAAAACGCGCCGCCTGATGTCGGATGTCTCGCGTTGCAACTTTTCCGCCTCGGGAGCGTGCCCTTCCTGGTTTAGTACCCACCCCAGGTTGTCCATGGACCGCAGCGTTTCCAAATTCTCCGGCCCGAGGACGCGGCGCCGGATGTCAGCGGAGCGCTGATAGAGCAGTTGCGAGCGGGGAAAGAGTCCGAGTTCCCGATACACGTCTCCCATGACGTGCATCATCTGTGCCTGGAGTTCTGGGTCCTGGACCAGCCCCGTGTCGATATCCTTTGAAGCTTTATCCAGAATTTCCCGGGCGGTGATGCTGTTGCCGCGGGCTTCGCTCGGGTTCGATACTTTGAACATGCCCTCCATGAATTCCGTGACCCGGTTCGCACGATCTCGCTCGCGCGTGATGCGGCGTAACTGAAAAGATTGCATGCCCGCAAACCCGGCCAGCAGCAGCACCAATCCCGCGGCTACGGTGACGCCGACCGGATGGCGCCGGACGTATTTGCGGGCCCGATAGGCGGCACTGGCGGGACGGGCCAACACGGGCTCGTGGGATAAATACCTGCCTATGTCGGCCGAAAACTCGGACGCTGTGGCATAGCGGCGGCTCGGATCTTTCTCGAGCGCTTTCATCGTGATCCAGTCCAGATCGCCGCGCAGCAAGCTCACCAGTTGTTTTGGCTCCGCCGCGCGCATTTGGGCGATGGCCTTCAAGTGCTCGTGGTCCGTGCTGACTTGTGTGCTAGGACGGAGCGGCTCAGTCTCCGAAACCTGGCGCTCAATTTCCCGCCGGGAACTGCCTTCAACCTGGTAGGGGCGACGGCCGGTCAGAATTTCGTAGAGCAACACGCCCAGCGAATAGATATCGGTTGCGCTAGTTACCGGGTCCCCAAGTACTTGCTCAGGACTGGCGTAATCCGGAGTCATCGCGCGCCACTCCATCCGGGTAACTAACGGCGTCTCGAAGCATTCCGGATTTAGGAGTTTTGCAATGCCGAAGTCCAGCAGCCGGGGAAGACCTTCCTTAGTGATCAGAATGTTGCCGGGCTTCAGATCGCGATGAATGACCAGATTCTGGTGCGCGTATTGCACCGCCGAACAGACATCGCGGAACAATCGCAGGCGGTCGACGATGGAGAGCTTGTTTTGATCGCAATACCGGTCAATGGGTACGCCTTCCACATACTCCATCACCAGATAAGGCAGCCCACTCTCCGTGCTGCCACCATCCAGCAGCTTCACGATGTTGGAATGGTCCAATGCCGCGAGTGTCTGCCGCTCGTTGCGAAAACGTTGCAGGACCTGTTCGGTGCCGATTCCCGGTTTGACCATCTTGATGGCCACGCGCTTTCGATAGTGCTGGTCGTCGCGCTCCCCCAGATAGACCACCGCCATACCGCCCTGTCCAACCTCGCGGACGATACGGTACGCCCCGATTTTCGATCCTTCGGTTATCCCTGGCTCGCTGGCGACCAGTTTGCCCATAACCTCCAGCGCAGGCGACTCAATGAAATGCTCGGCTGCTTTCTCGTGAGCCAGGAGTGACTCCAACTCGCGCCGCAGCACTTCGTCGTCGCGGCAAGAATCTTTGAGGAATTCCTCGCGATTGCTCGCGTCCAGCTCCAAAACGCGGTGATACAAATCTTCGACTCGACGCCAGAGTTCAGGCTCCACGTTTAGTTCGCCTCGCTCAACTCGCGGAGGAGCCAGACCTTTGCCAGCCTCCAGTCCCGCACCACGGTGTCGACGGAAACGCGCAATACTTCGGCTGTTTCCTCAATGCTCAATCCGCCAAAGAATCGCAGCTCTACGACCTTGCTTTTACGCTCGTCGACGGCGGCCAGGGCGTTCAACGCATCGTCCAAGGCCACCAGGTTCGTATCGGGTTCGCTGCCCACCGACGGCGCCTCGTCCAAGGAAAGGTGAGGCGTACCTCCACCCCTTTTCTGGTAACCACGCGAGCGGGCAAAATTGATCAGAATGCGCCGCATCATCTGCGCGGACACGCCAAAAAAATGCGCCCGGTCCTTCCAATCGACTTTTCCGCAGTCAACCAGCTCTAAGTAGACTTCGTTGACAAGCGCAGTCGTTTGCAGGGTGTGGCCGGGTCGTTCACCTGCCATGCAACGCCGGGCGATGCGGTGCAATTCCTCATACACCAAAGGGGTGAGCTTTTTCAGAGCCTGCTCGTCTCCGGTGGTCCAGGCCTTGAGTAGCTGGGTGACATCGTGCGTCGAAGGCAGATCCATCCAAGCCTCTGTAAGTTTCAATACATTACACCCCGGACAGCCCCAAGTCTAGTGCCGACGGGTTTTCACTCCGAACAGCGGTCCGCGTTTCAATCAACTTTCTTATCCACTCGGTTACGATTTTGGCGTTCCTTTCGCGCGTTACTACACAGAGGCCAAATTAGACAGCGGCCCCGCAGAAACACAGAAAGAGAGGCGAGAAGAAAATGAAGGTCGATATAGCGCGAGCTTGGAAGGACCCCGAATATCGCAAAAGCTTGACCACGGAGGAATTGGCGAGCCTGCCACCGAATCCAGCCGGCACCGGGGAGTTATCCGATGAAGACCTAAACAAAACCGTCGGCGGCAGCGGTCTCAACGCGTCGATATTATGGTGCCCACCCCCTAAAACTGAGGACCCACCCCTGTGCCCCGCTAAAACCAAAAAGCCGCCGACTTTGTTGTAACCGGTAGGGCGAATGATGACCGGAGCGCTGAGGCTCCCCTTCCGCGCTCTTCAAGAAACTAAATGCTGGATACGGCGCAGGGCACCCGGGAAAATGTGATGGGCTGAAGGTTACGTCGACATATGGCACAACAAGCTCTGGCTCCGGCATTCGGGCTGACCGAACATCTGTACTCCGCGCTGTCGCTGGCCGAGCGAGCGTCGTATCTCCGGCAAGCCGGGGAAGGCTGGATCGGGTCGAAGGCGGAGACCAGCCGCGCGGCCGCTACCCTGGATCGCTGGAAATCGCAAGACCCATTCCCGGACGGCGATTACTTTGAAAAACGGCTTCGCCTGGATGGCCTGACCAAGGAAGACCTGCTGGCGATACTCGAGCTGCCGCCGGAAGCCTACTCCGAGTTGATCGCGTCACCGCCCGATTGGGTCCCGGATCTGGAGCGGCTCTATCTCACGCCTCGTCCCCTAGACCTTGACCAGGAGTTTTTGCGATACGCCGAGGAAAAAACAAACGGATTCCTGTGGATCGCCTACCCGCTGTTTCAGGAAGGGCTGCGCCGATTTCGGGAGGGCGCGGGCCGCTTTCCGGCGAAGGGTATTCCGTTCGATAAGGTGACGGCGGAGCGCCTGGTTCTGCCTCACTTGTTCAAGACACTCAAAGGGGCGCTGGACTTGGTGATGGCGCTCGAGTTGAACGTCGCCCGCCTGCAAGGAGTGCTAAAGGGCGAAACCCCAGAAGAGCGGTTCCACAGCTTCTGCCACCGCCTTCGCCAGATGGATGTGCAGTTGTCGATCGCACGGGAGTACCCGGTCTTGTTGCGTTCGCTTTACGTCGCAACCATGAACTGGGTGGATTCCAGTTTGGAGCTGCTGGAGAGGTTGGCCAAGGATTGGGATCTGATTCGGGCGAGCTTGGCTCCGGGCGTGGAGCCGGGCAGCCTGACCTCCATTGCAGCGGGAGCGGGCGACACCCATCGCCGCGGCCGGACGGTGGCGATTCTCGAGTTCTCCACTGGCTTCAAACTGGTGTACAAGCCTCACAGCCAGTCGGTGGACGTCCATTTCGGGGAGTTTCTCGAATGGGTCAACCAGGCCGGCTTTGAGACTCCGTTTCGCATTCTCAAAACAATCGACCGAGGCTGCTACGGGTGGTCCGAATTTGTGGCTCACCAGCCTTGTTCCAGCCGCGGCGAGGTGGAGCGGTTCTATCAGAGGCTCGGTGGGTATCTGGCCATCTTCCATGTCACGAGAGCCGGGGACATGCATTGCGAGAATCTGCTCGCGGCCGCGGAATTTCCCGTGCCGGTGGACCTCGAAGCTCTGTTTCATGCTGATGCCGTGGTCGCGGAGAAGGACGATCCCGCGATCAGAGCTTTCCAGTTATCAGTCATGCGGGTCCAACTGCTTCCCCAGCGGGTCTACGGGTCCGAGGCAGACGAAGGCATCGACATGAGCGGGTTCGCCAAGAGCGGTCAACATTTTCCGGCCGGGAGAACCTCATCCTGGGAGAGCTCAGGAACGGACGAAATGCGGCTGGTCCGCAACAAAACGGCGGTGATGGAGGTGGTGGGGAATCGTCCGAAACTGGAGGGCCAGGACGTCGCCGCGGGAGAGTATGTCGAAGCCTTTGTTACAGGGTTCCAATGGGTATACCGTTTGATCGAAGAGCGCCGCGACGAGCTCCAGGCGACCGGAGGGATACTGGGCCGCTTCGGGGAGGACGAGGTGCGGTTTGTCGCGCGAGACACCGCCACCTACGCCGTATTGCTCAGAACTTGCCAGCACCCCGACCGGCTGAGAAACGCCATCGACCGGGACCAGGTGCTCGACAGTCTATGGCTGGGCGCCGCGCAGCACACTCACCTGACCCGGCTCATCCCGGCGGAACTGAGGGATCTGCAAGGCGGCGATGTCCCGGTGTTCACGTCCCGCCCCAATTCCCGTGCTCTGTGGACCAGCGAAGGCGAGCGGATCCCGGAAGTCTTCGAGCAGCCGGCCATGGCGCTGGTTCGGGAAGGGCTGAACCGATTGGGAGAAGAAGATCTGGCGCGACAGGTAAGTTTCATCCGCAGCGCTATCGCATCCGCCGGGGAAGGCGCCCAGGCACCGCTCAAGCTGCAGCTGGCAGACCAGCGGGAAGCGATCGATGTGGCGCGTGCGATTGGAGACATGCTCTGCCGGGATGTTCTGGAAAACGAATGCTGCGCCAGTTGGATCGGTCTCACGCCAGTGGGATCGCGCGAGATTTCATGGTCTCTGCAGCCGATGGATGCGGGTTTCTACAGCGGCCTTTCGGGATGCTCTTTTTTCCTCGCGTATCTGGGAGTGCTGACCGGAGACCAGTCCTATTCCAAGATCGCCCGAAAGTCGATCAACCTGGTTCGAAGGCATCTCGATCGCGGGCGAGCCGGCGGCGTGCCGGTCCGGAGCTTGGGCGCATTCTCGGGGTTGGGAGGGCTTATCTACACGCTGGCACACCTGGCGGTGCTTTGGGAGGATGCCTCGCTGATTGACGAGGCGAAAGCGCTGGCGGCAGACGTGCCGTCTTTGGTCGAAGCGGATAAAACACTGGATGTGATAGGCGGCTCGGCTGGTGCGATCGCCGCGCTCGCGGTTCTGAACAGCATCAGCGCTAGCGACCATCTGCTGAATGCCGCAGTGCTTTGCGGTGAGCGGCTTTTGCGACAGCAGCAGCCACAAGGCACGGGTGTTGGCTGGAAAACCGAGATCGATTCGAGGCAGCCGCTGACCGGATTCTCCCATGGCGCCGCCGGAATCGCGTGGGCCCTGCTCAAGCTCGCGGCGTGGAGCGGGGACGGGCGTTTCCGCGAATCGGCCGGATCGGCTATTGCTTACGAGCGGAGCACCTTCGTGGCGGAGGAGGCCAACTGGCCGGATTACCGCAGGTGGGCGGAAGAAGATCAGGCCGACCCGCGGTTCGTGGTCGCATGGTGCCACGGCGCGCCCGGAATCGGTGTAGCGCGCATCGACAGTCTCCAGTATATGGACGACCGCGAGACTCGCGAGGAGATCCGGATCGCGCTCAGAAAAACGGTTGAATCGGACTTTGGGGTGAACCACTGTGTCTGTCACGGCGACCTTGGCAATTTGGACATTCTGCTTCACGCCGCCCGGCGGGTGGATGATTCCTGGTGGAGTGAAGCCGGGAAGCGGCTGGCCTCCGAGACTCTGGCCACGATCGCGGAGCGAGGATGCCTCTGCGACACGCAGGCTTCCCTGGGGTCGCCGGGGTTGATGACTGGCCTCGCCGGGATCGGCTACGGTCTGCTGCGGCTGGCCTGCCCGGAACGAGTTCCCTCGGTCCTGGTTCTGGCGCCGCCTGCGAAATAACAGCCCGCCTGATGACTCCTCATCCAGTATCGGCATGCATATGCCAAGTATGCTGAGGCTGCCCCATCGATGCGCGCCTCCGAAGTCTCGCACCGCTGGCTGTTTTTGTCCGAGCGGTGGTCCGCATTTCATTCAACTTTCTTACGCACGCGGTTACGATTTTGGCCTTCCGTTCGCGCCTTCTTAGACAGAGCCAAGTGAAGAGCCGAAACAAAAAGATCGAGAGGATGGCGGTTGCAGTAAATCAGTCCGGATTGCCCGTTTTGTACCAGTACGGCCGGGATTGGTGGACGTGACGGGCGCGTTGCGTCCGAAGGCTTCTCCCCAGTCGACGGCCAAGCGCTAGATGTCGGGTCCACTGGCGCCGCCGCGGTTTGGCTTGAAGACAAGTGTGGTTGCCGCTGGCCGGGTGGAATATACTGCGCCAGCGGTCCATTTTATTGGCTGATGGATTGATGATCCCAGTGTCGGCCCGTTCGAAAATGTGTCCCTTGCCATCACCACCTGAAATAGATAGTACTTTTGTCATTCCTACCCCTGCGCCGTGCACGCTCAGAATGCGTTGGCGGGTCGACTTCCGCTCGTTTTGTGACATAATCAACCGATCCATTGGGGGGACTCTCATGCGAAAGGCGCTCTTCTTCCTGGGGATTCTAAACGACGCAGACGTCGAATGGATGATCGCGGCCGGCGCGAAGCAGCATCTGAATCCAGGTGAGGTGCTGATTCAGGAGGGCAAGGCCGCGACCTCGGTCTTTCTCGTTCTGGAGGGCGTACTTTCGGTGGTCGCGCGGGCCGCCGGAAACAAGGAAGTCGCGCGGCTGCGGTCCGGCGAGATTGTGGGCGAGATGTCGTTCGTGGATTCGCGGCCGCCGTCCGCCACCGTTCAGGCGGTCGAGCCATCGTCGGTTCTCGCCATCCCGAGACTCGAGTTAGAGGCGCGACTTTCCCAGGACGCGCATTTCGCCGCGCGCTTTTATCGCGCCATGGCAGTGTTTCTTTCCGACCGCCTTCGCTCCACGGTGGGCCTTCTGGGTTACGGCTCAGGCCAGACACTGGAAGACGAGGCGAGTTATGCCGATGAAATCGACACAGCAGTACTAGACAATGTTTCTCTCGCTGGCGCGCGATTCGACCTTCTTCAACGCCGCCTGCGGGCTATTTAACTTCCTTGGGGTTGACTCATGGGTGGTCCCGACAAACAGCTCTTCCGGCCGGAAGCCCTGGAGACACTCTCATCGCCCGACAAGCTTAATCAGTTGATGACTGTAGTTACGGCCAAGGACTGGATCCCGCTCCTGGCGATTGGGATGCTGATGGCCACCGGAGTCGCGTGGAGCGTGCTGGGCAGTGTCCCAAGTACGGTCACGGGCCGGGGTGTGCTGGTGCGCCCGCGGCACATGGTGGGCATCGAGACAGTCAGCGGCGGGCGGCTGGCCTGGTTTCGCGCACGCGCCGGGGACGCCATCCGGGAAGGCGAGGTGATCGGGCGATTGGATCAGGCGGAATTACAGCACCGGATCGAGGAGGACAAGCGCCTGCTTGCCGAACTCGAATCGCAGGACCGCGTCAAAATCGCCTCCGAAGAACAACAGGTGAAGTTGCAGGAACGGCAAAACCAGCTGGAAACGAGATTCTACGAAGCCCAACGTACCAATCTCGCACGCGGCCTGGCGGATGCCGAAGCGGTGGAACCGCTTCTCGCGAAGCGCGTCAAAACGGCGGAGGAACTGACGAAGGAAGGCCTGATCGCTGAGGCCAGCCCTGACTTCACGAATGCCCACGTTGCCTATCGCGAAAATGACTCAAAGATCTCCTCGTTCAAGGCGCAGCTTCAGCAGATTGACGGGCAACTCCATGGGCTCGAGACTCAACTGAGCGCGCTGGTGAGACAGACTCTCGATTCCTCCACGGCCCGGCACAACCAGATTGTGGATGTGAAAACCAGAATCTCGGCCGGCGAGCTGCAACTCAAGAAGAACGGGGACATCGTGAGCAGCTATTCCGGCAAAGTGGCCGAGGTTTTCGCCGCGGAAGGCCAGGTGCTCACATCCGGTTCGCGCCTACTCTCGCTGAACATGCAGGACCCAAATTCCGCCATGCTGAGCATCTCCTACTTTCCGGCGAAAGATGGCAAAAACATCCAGCCCGGAATGGCCGTTCAGGTGATACCCGACAACGTGGAACGAAACCGTTTTGGGGGGATCAGTGCAAAAGTCGTTTCCGTTTCGCCGCTGCCGGTGACGAGAGAAGGCGCCCTCAATACCGTCGGCAACGCCGACATGGTCCAGGGACTGCTTACCGGATCTGGTTCGTGGGTCGAAGTAACAGCCCAGCTTCAGGACGATCCATCCACCTTTAGCGGATATCGCTGGTCTTCCTCGCGAGGCCCGAAGCTCAAGATGTCGCCGGGCACCACCACGGCGGCCCGCGTAACCCTCGAGCGCCGCGCGCCCGCAAGCTACGTGGTCCCCTCGCTGCGAGAAGCCAGTGGCATCTAGGGACCGCAAGCCGATTCTGCCGGTCGGCCGCGTCCGAACACCGGCTCTGTTGCAGATGGAGGCCACGGAATGCGGGGCCGCCTCGCTGGCCATCATGCTCGGCCATTATGGGCGCTACATCCCACTGGCGCAGTTGCGGCGTGAATGCGGCGTGTCGCGAGACGGATCGAAAGCCTCCAATATCATCACCGCTGCCAAGGCCCACGGCCTTCAGGCAAAGGGATTCAAGAAAGACATTCCGGGACTCGGAAGCTTGCGATATCCATATATTGTCTTTTGGAACTTCAACCACTTTGTTGTGGTCGAGGGATACGGCAAAGGCAGGGTGTACCTGAACGACCCGGCGTCCGGCCGCCGGACCATGCTCTTTGACGAATTCGACGAGTCTTACACCGGTGTCGTGCTGGCGATGGAGCCCGGACCCGAGTTTCAACGCGGCGGCAGGAAGCTCAGCGTGGCATCCAGCCTGTGGGAAAGGCTGCGAGGGTCGGTAGGGGCCTTGCTGATGTGCATGTTCGCGGCGCTTCTCATGGTCTTCCCCGGTGTGGCGTACCCGGCGTTGCTGCAGGTGTTCATCGATAAAGTACTCATTCAGACTTACAGCGGCTGGGCCCGGCCGATCATTATCGGCATTCTGCTGACGGCATTGTTCCGGGGCGTCCTGATTCGCATCGAGAGCGCCATGCTCCGCCGGTTGCAGCAGAGACTCGCGACGGTGCTCTCAAGCGGGTTTATCTGGCATCTGCTGCATTTGCCATCTTCCTATTACGCGCAGCGCTATGCGGGCGAGCTGAGCGGGCGAATCGCGCTGAACGATTCCGTCGCCGATGTGCTCTCCGGCCGCCTGGCCACCACGATCATTGACGGCTTCATGATGGTCTTCTACCTCTCAGTGATGCTCCAGTTTGACCGGGTATTGACGGGAATCGGAGTGATCTTTGCGGCCTTGAATTTCGTGGTGCTGCGATGGGTCGGGACGATGCGCGTAGACGGCAATAACCAGCTGGCGCATCTTGGCGGGAAGACTTGCGGTGTGGCGATTTCGGGTCTGCAGACCATCCGCACCATCAAAGCCAGCGCACTTGAATCCGACTTCTTCGAGAAGTGGGCAGGCCATTTCGCGAGGCTCATGAATACCCGGCAGCAGATCGATTTGCTCAATCAAAACCTCGGCCTGTTGCCCTTCTTCCTCTCCGGCGTGATGACGATTCTGATTCTGGGAGTCGGAGCATTTCGCGTGATGAACGGCGCATTGACCATTGGCCAGCTCGTCGGCTTTCAGGCCTTGATGGCCAGCTTTCTGTTGCCGGTGAACAGTCTTGTTTCGCTCGGTTCGGTCATGCAACTGCTGGAGACCGATCTGTCTCGCTTGGATGACGTACTGAGAAATCCGGTCGAAGCAGAGCCTCCGTCGCTGGCCGAGGCAACGGATTCCTGGCCGGGCGGCTACCGGCTGACTGGGCGCGTGGAATTGCGCAACGTCTCGTTCGGCTACAATCCGCTGGGAGCGCCGCTGATTGAAGATCTTTCCGTGACCGTCGAGCCAGGGGAACGAGTGGCATTTGTCGGCGCCAGTGGCTCGGGAAAGTCCACCATCACGAAACTGATTGCAGGCCTTTACGAGCCGGCAACCGGCGAGATCCTGTTCGACGATTACCCGCGCGCCATCGTGCCGCGCGAAGTCCTGGCGAACTCGTTGGCCGTAGTGGAGCAGGACTTCTCGCTGTTCGAGGGCACGGTTACCGAGAACATCACTCTCTGGGACGGCAGCCTTCCCCCCGAAGCGATCACGCACGCCTGCCGCGACGCGCTAGTCCACGATGTGATTTCCGCCATGCCTGGGAGTTACGGCAGCCGCCTGCTCGAAGGCGCCGCGAACCTGAGCGGTGGCCAGCGGCAAAGGCTTGAGCTGGCGCGCGCGCTGGCTTTGAATCCTTCCATCCTGGTTCTGGATGAGGCCACCAGCGCCCTTGATGCGGAGACCGAGCGCCTGATCGATCAGAGCCTGCGCCGCCGCGGCTGTACCTGCCTGATCGCGGCCCACCGCCTCAGCACGATTCGTGAGTGCGACGAAATCATCGTGCTCGACCGCGGTCGCGTGGTAGAACGCGGCCGGCATGACGATTTGATTCGCGCTCAGGGCGCGTACGCGCATTTGCTGGAGGCCGAGGGCAAGATGGAGGTGGCGCTTTGAGGGCAGGCGTCGAGCAGGGGCCGCGAAGGCAGCCGGTCTCTCTGTCCGGCGATGGGACCCTCACCTTGTCCGGCACCTTCCCGGCCTGGCATGTAAAATCGGGATCGCTCGCTCTTTTCGCCGTGGAGACTGGAGATGGAGCGAGTGGGCGCCGGCAGTTTCTATTCCGCGTCGGAGATGGCGAGATTCTGTTCGCCGTGGCTCCGATTGATCCAGAGCGCACGCTCATTGCCGTTCCCGCCGAGGCGGCCACCGTCGTACCACTGATGGCAAGCGAACTCGTGGCGCACGCGGAATATATTCACGGGATCGAGAAGTGGTGCGTCAACGTCGCGCGCGTTCTCTCGGTATTCGCGATTCCCGAAGAGGCGAAGCCCATGCCACTGCCCGCCGCGGGGGCCGCTGTGGCGGGGAAGGCGCTGTATTGGCTCGATCCGCAGCCCGGTTGGGTTCGATTGGTTTCCGGTTCAGCATCCGTAGTCGCCCTCGGCGCGGACATTTCCGCCGGATCCATCGTTCCCATGGCGCCGGGAATCTGGCTCGGTGCGCCTCGCCCTTTCGAGGTGGAGCGCGTCAGCCGCGAAACGGCCGCGCGCGAGCTGCGGATAGAGACGATGCAAGCGCTCTCCGGAGTTCTTTTGCGCGCATCGCGGGAGATCGAACCGCAGAAGCAATCCGAGGCCCGGTTACGCCTGGAGCAGCGAAGGCAGCTGGAGCGGCGCATGGGTGCGGCCACCCTGGTTGACCTCGCCGGCGCCAAGGAGCGGCCGAGCGCGCCTCCCGAGTCACCGCTCCTGTCGGCGGCGCGCGTGGTCGCTGAGAGCCTTGGACTCGAGGTGCGCGCCCCTGTGAACCCGGGCCCTCGCGAGCATCCTGTAGCGGCCATTGGGAACGCTTCAGGTTTTCGCACCCGCCGCGTCCTGCTCGGCGGAGACTGGTGGCGCCACGACAACGGGCCGCTGCTCGGGTACCGGATCGAGGAAAAGGCCCCCGTGGCCCTGATTCCCCGGCGGCGCCCGTCGGGCGGCAGCGGTTACGAGCTGATCGACCCGCTGGATGGGTCGGCCGTTCCGGTCGATCGCGAAACCGCAGCCTCGCTTGATTCGCGAGCTTTCAGTTTCTACCGGCAATTCGGAGCCAGTACCGGGTTGCTCGACCTGGCCCGATTCGCCCTCCGGCCGTACAAGCGCGATCTGGCCATGGTGGTGTTCGCGAGCGTCGCCGCTAGTCTGCTCGGAATGGCGGTGCCCGCTGCCAATTCCGTTCTGTTCGGGCAGGCGATTCCGGACGCGGATCGCAGTCTGGCCTGGCAAGTCATTCTGGGAATGGCCGTCGCGTTTTTAGGCTCCGCGCTTTTCAGTCTGGCCCAGTCGATAGCCCTGGTCAGGATTCAGAGCGGGATGAGCATAGCGCTCCAATGCGGGATCTGGGACCGCCTCCTGCGGCTCAGCCCCGCATTCTTTAGAAAGTTCAGCGTGGGGGATCTCTGGGTACGAACTGACGCCGTCGACAGGATCCGCCGCCAACTGACGCTAGGCGCCCTCACCGCCATTTTTGCCGGGATCGCGTCGCTGTTCAACATCGCGCTGATGCTCTATTATTCCGTGCCACTCGCCGCCATCGCCTGCATCGCCGGTCTGGTGATTCTGGTCACGACGGCTGTGGCAGCCAGAAAGCTCTATCATCTGGAATCAGCCAGCCAGGAACTGGATGGATTCCTGTCCGGATTTGTTGTGCAGCTGGTGAACTCAGTGGGAAAACTGCGGGTCGCGGGAGCCGAGCGGCGCGCCTTCGCGCGCTGGGGAACCTCGTACGGCCACAAGCAGAAGATTACGTTGCAAACCAGGCGCCTCCGCGACGGCATTCACATTTTAAATACGACGTTGCCGGCGGTCGCCACCGCGCTCATCCTCGCCTGGATTGCCCCAAGCGCCGATGGACCTGCCCTTCCCATCGGCACGTATCTCGCGTTCGCGGCCTCATTTGGCGTCTTCATGTCTGGCATGGTGAACCTCAGTGAAACCATCGCGGGTCTCAGTGCCGCCACTGTCTGGAAACGGACCAAGCCGATTCTCGACGAGACCCCCGAAGTTCGGGACACCAAGTCGCACCCCGGCCGGCTTTCCGGGCGGATCCAGTTCGAGCACGTCGATTTTCGCTACGGCGGAGGCCCACTCACTCTGCAAGACATCAATATCGAGGTGGAGCCAGGCGAATGCGTGGCGCTGGTCGGCCCGTCGGGAGGCGGCAAGTCGACAATATTGAATTTGCTCTTGCAGTTCGAGGTGCCCTCGTCGGGCGCGGTCTACATCGATGGCCAGGATCTTTCCAGTCTCGACATATCCGCCGTCCGCCGCCAGTTCGGCGTGGTCAACCAGGATAGTAAGCTGATCTCGCAGTCGATCTTCGAAAATATCGTCTGCGGCAGCCTCTGCACCTTGAATGACGCCTGGGAGGCAGCGCGCGCCGCCGCGGTCGCCGACGATATTGAAGCCATGCCCATGGGCATGCACACCGTCGTTTCCGAAGGCGGAACAAACCTCTCCGGAGGGCAGCGGCAGCGTCTCCTTATCGCCCGCGCGCTCGTCCAGAAACCAGCGGTTCTCATCTTGGATGAAGCCACCAGCGCCTTGGATAACCGCACGCAGCGCTCAGTCACAGAGAGCCTCGGCCAGCTAAAAACCACTCGCATCGTTGTGGCGCATCGTCTGAGTACCATTCAGAATGTGGACCGAATCTACGTTATCGATTCGGGCCGGGTGGTCCAGCATGGAACCTACCAGGAGCTGTCGGCCACACCTGGGCCGTTCTTCCAGTTGGTAAAGAAGCAGATGGGGCATTGAATGCAAGTCCGGCTTCTGCCCAGCTCCACCGCACCCGATGCGCAGCGCCAGTTTCTCACTACGTTTGTGGTGGATGATTCCGTTGCCATCGACGCCGGCAGCCTGGCCTTCGCTCTAACTGCCGAGGAAATGCGCCGCATCCGCCACATCCTGATCACTCATGCTCACGCCGATCACACGGCATCGCTCCCCATCTTCATCTCGGAAGTATTCCCTGCCTTGACCGCGCCCGTCATCGTCCACGCCACACCGCAAGTGATCGATGCGCTGCGCCGCTTTATGTTCAATGGCGATATTTGGCCCGACTTTGCGCAAATCCCATTGCTCAACGGCCTCGGTCCGGCGCTGGAGTTCTGTCCGCTTGAGCCTGGAACACCCGTGCTGGTGGAGAACCTTCAAGTGACCCCGATCCGCGTGAATCACGTGGTTCCCACCGTCGGATTCGTTGTCGAAGGCCAGAATGCCGGCTTTGTGATCACGTCCGACACCTACGTGACACATGAAATCTGGGGTGCCGTCAGCCGCTCGGAGCGTGTCAAAGCCGTTTTTGTGGACGTGTCTTACCCCAACGAAATGGAAGATCTGGCCGCAGCCACCCGGCACTTCACACCGCGCTCGCTGGCCGCCGACCTAAGGAAACTGGAGCGGGACGTTTCGATCTGCGTAGTTCATATCAAACCTGCCTATCGCGAAGCCGTGCACCGGCAGCTCACCGAACTGAGCGATCCGCGCATTTCTGTCGTGGAAATCGGCCGTAGCTACGAGTGGTGAATTCTCCCGTGAGCGCGGCGGAGCTAGGCGTCGCCTTCCTTGCCTTGTTGCGCGAGAAATTCGCTTAATGCCGCGAAGGAGATGTGCCAGGTTTTGACAGGTGCGTCATAGCCTTTCAAGTTCGCCTCGGAAGTGCGGAAGTGCGTGACCGCCGGCGGCCACAGACGCAAGTAACCGAACGTGGTGGTCCCCAGCACCAGATCGGTGCCCAGCTCCTTGCTGGCGGATTCCAGCCGGAAGGCCACATTCACGCTGTCGCCGATGGCCGTAAAATCGCTGGCGCTTCCCCCGCCTGTGTTGCCCAACGTAGCCACGCCCGTATTCAGGCCCGCGCCGATGCGCACCGGTTCCGCCAAATTGAGCGTCTCGTGCAGCCTGCCCGTCATCCGTGCGATCTCCGCGACAGCCCGCAGGATGCGCAGGATGTCGAAGGCTTCGGTCCCCAGCGCGCCGTGCGTCCAGATCGCCATCACGGCATCGCCGATGTGCTTCGGTGCCATGCCGCCGTGATGGTGGATGATGCGGTCGGCATCGGCGAACCACGTGCTCACCAGGCGGCTCAGTAGTTCGGCATCAATCTTCTGCGCCAACACGGTGAATCCTCGGATATCCACCACCAGAACGGAAACATTGTCCCGCTTGAATAATGCAACGGTTTCCCCGCGCGCCGCTGCTTCGGTCGAAACACCGGCCGCGGCTCGGGCGGCTGCCGCTTGCGCCGGGTTATGGAAACTCAGTCGTGCTTCTCCAAACGACAGACGGTCGCCATCGCGCAGAGCAACCGGCGCCGAGACGCGGCGGCCATTGACGAACGATCCATTGCGGCTACCCATGTCGATGAGGAAAAACTCCCCACCCTCCATTTGCTGGATGATGGCGTGGTTTCGGGAGACCATGTCGTCGGGCAGCATCACGGTGTTCTGCTCGGTGCGGCCGATTTTCCAGACATTGCCGTTGTTCAGCTGAATCTCTCGTCCGTCTCCGTCCTCAAACTTCAGGAAGGGCGCTGGTAATGGTTCAGCCATGCAATCATGGAATATTGTTTCTGCCGAATATCGAAAAACATCTTCGCACGTTTTGGGTCTATTTGTTCCGGTACCCTTCCGCAAGATCATCGTAGTGATTCCCGATTGGCTGGATCCTTGTGTAGTGCGTCCGAAATCGCGGCATTTATGGTTAAGGGGTTAACGGCTTGCTACGCGCGCGGCTCAGCAAGTTCTGCGACCTTGCGGGGATTTTTCTGAGCCGCGACCATAGGGAGCGGTCTTCTCGATGAAGAAGATAATCCCCGTTCTGCAAGCCGCACTACACTAGCGTTTAGCCCTGGTCCGCGCGCGTCAAGCTTATGCCCTGGATCGCTCCCTGTTTGACAACCAAGTTGACAACCACGGGTTTCAGAACAGCGGACGCCCATCTAGGCTGAGGCGGCCCGTGCCAGGCCGAGGGTCCACATGTGTCCTCGGCTTCTGCCCGACTATAACGCTGACCCAATCGTCGGTATCCATCTGGAGAGCCGCATCGGCGTCGCCGCGCTGCAATGCGTCGAGCGACCGTTGATATGCCGCGAGAATATCCTTTCGGACCTCCTCAGCCGGATCAGCAGCCGTCAGCAGAAGGGACGGGATCAAGAACAGAATTCGAAAATGCGGTGCCGAGATCCTCACGCTTGTCCTCAGATTTTGCGCCCCTTACCTCGCTGGCCCCGACTTCGCCACCACTCCCTTGTCCTCCTCGATCGTCAGAAACTGATTCGCCGCAAGATTCGCCAGTCGCTGCTTCGTCCCGCTGGGCCATTCGATCTCGAGCGCAGTAACCACCGGATCTTTCCCGAGACCGAACGTCAGCGCCAAGTCGCTCTGCGAACAGTAGCTGCCGCCGGAGTGCACAGTGCTCCACTGTTTGCCCGACGCACTTTCCACGCGAACCACCGCGCCGATGCCATCGCGGTTCGATTTGGTGCCCACCAGCCGCACGCAAAGCCACTTGTTGCGATTGCCGCCGTCGTTGCGATACAGATACGCCGGGCCGTGGTTGGTGGTGATCACGACGTCAAGGTCGCCGTCATGGTCGAAGTCGGCGTAAGCCGCGCCGCGCGCCACGATCGGGCGATTGAATTCCGCCCCCATCGACGCCGTCACATTCTCGAATCGCCGCTTGCCCAGGTTGTGAAACAGCAGCGGCGGCTCCCTGTATTGCACCTTCGGCTGCACACGCCCGATCTCTTCCTCGATATGTCCGTTGGCCGCAAAGATGTCGGGATATCCATCCAGATCGTAGTCGAAGAAGAAAACGCCAAACGCCAGCGTGAGTAAGCTCGATCGGCCCACCGCGGACGATGGCGCTTCATCCACGAACAATCCCGTACCTTCGTTGTGATAGAGGCCCAGCATCTGGTTGGAAAAATTGCCGACGAGAAGATCCGCCCGGCCGGAGCGATCGTAGTCTGCGGCGTCCGTGCCCATCGCGCCGCGCGCCACGCCATCCTCGCCGAACGCCACGCCCGCCGCCATGCCCTCTTCGGTAAATGTGCCGTTCTTGTTGTTGCGATACAGCTTGTTGGGTTGCGTATCGTTGGCGACGAAGATATCCGGCCAGCCGTCATTGTTGTAGTCAAACACCGTCACGCCCAGCGACTTGCTGGTCGGCTCGGCAATGCCCGCTTTTACGCTCACGTCCTCAAACTTGCCGCCGCCCAGATTGTGATACAGCTTGCACGATGTCCCCTTGTACGATTCCGGCGTGCAGTACGATTTCGTCGCCCCATCGAGAGAACACCACAGATCGCCATCCGGCTTCCACTGCACGTAGTTGGCGACGAACAGATCCAGCTTGCCGTCGCGATCGTAATCCAGCCACGCCGCGCTCGTGCCGAAATTCGCATTATGAATTCCAGAGCTTGCCGTCACATCGCGAAACTTGCCGCCGCCCTCGTTGTGAAACAGATGATCGCCATCGAGCGCCGTGATGTAGACATCGTCGCGCCCGTCGTTATCGTAGTCGCCGATGGCCACGCCCATGGCGTACATCTCGACGTCCAGCCCGGAGCCGGCCGTGATGTCGGTGAAGGTTCCATCGTGATTGTTGCGGTAAAGCGCGCTCAAGGTTTTGCGCCCGCGCGGCTTCCAGTCCTTGCAGTTCAGCAGCAGAATGTCGGGCCATCCATCGCCATCGGCGTCAAAGAACGCGACGCCCGAGCCGAGCGTCTCCGGCAGAAACTTCTTCCCCGCCCTGCCGCTGTTATGCGTAAAGTGAATGCCCGCCTGTTTGGTGATGTCGGTGAAGTGAACCGCCCCTATAGGTGCATCCGGTAGTTTCGTCTCCGCCGCATAGAGCAATAGCGCAACTGCCAGAATGCCGATACCTACAAAGATCTTCATTGCCCGCCGCCCGTGAGCACCACGCTTTCGTGATCGTGAATCTGCTGCCGCTCGTTGTTGTCTTCCGGGCTTATGCGGCGCCGGATTGCCGTGATGGATTGCGCCGATTCTTCCGCCTTGAATCGCTGGAACAACTGCTGTTCGTGCGCAGCCTTCTCCTGATCGCCCAGCCCGCGATAGCAAAGCATCATGGTGTAGTGCATCTGCAAATCTTCAGGGTCCACCTCGCAGACCCGCTCCAGCACCTTCAGCGCATCCGCGTACTGCCGCTTCAAAAACAAAATGCGCGCCATCTGGTTCAGCACCACGCGGTCGCGCGGATACATCGATTCCGCCGTTCGCAGCGAGGCCAATGCGCCGTCGTAGTCGCCATCCGTCTTCTGGATCATCGCTTTGAAAAAGTAAACGCGGCCCAGTTTGGAATTGATGGCGAGCGCTTTCTCGATATACGGTTTGGCAGCGTCGGTTTCGCCTTCCTGAATTAGCGCGCGCGCCACATTCACCCAGCCGTCTGCATAGTCCGGCTCGGCTTCTGTAACCTTCTTGAATGCGTACTCCGCGCCCTTCAGGTCGCCTTGCAGCAGCAGGCCGATGCCCCAGTCATTCCAACGTTCACGATCCTTCTTCGCGACAACTGGCGTCCAACTGGTCTCACCGAGCCCCACAACTGCCTTCGCCTCCGCCAGCGTGACAATCGGAATGTTGGGCACCCGGTCCTTGATCTCACCCGAAACATCGTTCGGAATGTTTGTCTTATCGAACGAGTACTCCAGGCTGTTCTGCGAGGCATTCAGCAGCGCGGCGTCCTGTCCGGACTTCGGTTGTCCGGCATAAGCGAAGTGCGTGTAATACCACGCGAACTTGCGATAGTTGAGCTTCGCCGTGAATGTGATCGGTCCCTTGGCGTCCTTCGGCACGCGCACGCGATAATGCGCTACGTCCGCCGCGCCAGGCGGAATCAGCCGCACGTAGAGTACGCTGCGAGCTTGCCAGGCGTTGCGCTTGTCGATCGGATTTCCTGCCCCGTCGAGCTGGTACGACTTATAGAAGTGCGCACCGGGTTCAACCGGCCCGCGCCCGCCGTCCGCGACCTGCCCGCTCCAGAACATCACACGGCCATCGGCGTCCCTGCCCTGTAGCTCGAGCCAAACATCAAAAGCGTCCACCGTTCCCGCTGGAAAGAAATGGCCGATCTTACGCGTGCGCACCACCACGTCCACGCGGGCTGTGCTCTCCGGGGCGAGCTTTGTTCCCGCCGTGTCGATGGGCGCGGCGATCTCGCCCACCTCGCGGATCACGCCCGTCGAGGCCTGTTCGGCTTCCTCACCCACGGCAAAGCCCGACATCGCCTGCGGCCCTTCGCCCGTGCGTCGCACCATGGGCGTGCCGGAGTCCTTCACCGGTGAGACCGCAAAAATGTCTACCGTGATGAAGCCTGATTTGAGAAATTTCTCCGTCGCCTGCAGTTGCTCATCGTCGTGATTGGCGTAAGGAACGGCTGTGTTAGCCGCCGGAAAACGATGCGAATGCACCATGCCGTCGTGGTTGCCTGGGTCCTGGGACGGCACAAGCGGCATGTGGCAGTCCGCGCAAACCTGGCTCTTGGCCGGATAGTAGAACGACCGCGCTCCCTGACCCGAAACGCCGCTCGCCTGCCAATTGTCGTAGTCGTTGAAGCCGCGGAACCAGCGGTACTGATTTACTGGAACGTCGAGATGTACCTTGTGGCAGACCGCGCAAAACTCGGCCGATTCCCCACGCATGAACGGCTTCAGAAAAGACGCCTTGTGGGGCCCTGGATTGAGATAGGTCAGGAAGGTATCGATCGCGTGCAGATACGGGTTACGGCTCGTGGCCAGCTCGTGCAGCGGCGGATACTGAATGGTGTAATCGCCGTTCCCCATCGTGCTGTTGACGTGCACGATCGAGTGGCACGACGTGCAAGCCAGGCCCGCGCGCGCTTCCGGCGTGTCGATTTGCTCCTTGATCGGCCGGTCGAAGCGTCCGTTGAAGAAAACCGCGTGATCGTGACAGCCCGCGCACCACTTGCTCGGTCGCGTCCCCACTACCGACTGCATGTACTCAATCGACTTCCGGTAGAACTGGTTATTGAACGATGCAAAATGATGCATCGAGCTTTTCCACTGCCGGTAGATATCCTTATGGCATTCGCCGCAGCGCTCCGAATCCATGAAAAAGTTGGCGGGAATGATGCCGCCGACGTTGGTCTTCGCCGAAGATGGGAAGAACGGCGACTTCGGCCCCCCGCCTTCGCCGTCCATGGAAACCGGGACTGTCAGGCCGTTGCGGATCTGCGCGTCCGGATCTGGAAACGCCTTCCGGTAAACCTTAGCCCCGAGCGGCAGGAGCACCAGCAGTGCGAGCGACACTTGAAACGCGGTGCGAAATCGCGGAGCCTGGCGCATGGCGAAGGGAATCAGAGCAGCGAGGCCGACGACGGCGGCCAGAATATGCGCGAACAGGGCCCAGCGGTGCGGCATCGTGTTGCCAGCGATCGCCAGATAGATTCCGAGAGCCGAGGCTGCCAGAAAGAAACCCGCCGCAAATGGGAAATCCCGCAATAGGAAAAGCAGCGCCACCGTCAGAACCACGCCAAGAACCAGGTGCAGCAGCACGTTGGCCATGTAGAAAATCGTGGGCGAAGGCAGTGCGGCGACGTACGCCGTGTTGATGAGCAAAACAATGAAGAGGACGGCGGACCAGTGGAGGAGTTTTTCGCGCGTCATCTCGCGTCACCCGCCGACTCGGGCGAGGCATGCCTCGCCCCTACATTGGCTACGCTGTAGGGGCCGGGCACGCCCGGCCCGATCGGCCGCACCAGCCGCAACGCCGGCCGCGTGTTGTATTGCTCGCGATACGCGCGGTGCCCCGCGTCGTCCGGAAAATGCTGCGAAGCCGGATACGGGTACGCGCGCATGGCGTGGAACGGCAGCGGCTCAACCGACTGCGAAAACGCCGTGTTGTAATCGCCATCCTTCGCCCAGCCATCTACCAGCAGCAGGAAATCGCGCTTCCAACCGGGCCGCAGCGTGGGCAAGCCATTCGCCGGGAACAGCAGGCACAGCTCATCGCCGGAACCCATGATGACCAGCCGATCGTCCACGGCGTTAAGGAGCGGACGCACATCGCCATAGCGTGTGTACAGCCCCGGCGTGGGATTCCACATCGATACCGGCATCCAGGTTTGATAGTCGAAAGCTTCGGGTTGCTTGCGGGCCGGATCGATCTTCGGTTTCGAGAAGCCGCGGAAGCGCAAATCGGCAAACTCCGCTTCCACCGGCGTCAGGCGCGCGTCCGGTGAGCCGGCATTCTCACTCAAAAAGATTTCATCCCAATACACGCACAGGTTGGTCACGATGCGCACTTCACGCGATGTCGAGAGCCACTTGCCGCTCAAATCGACCGCAATGGTCTTCGGCTTGCCCGCCGGAATGCCCATGTCTTCGATCACCGTCTGCCACTCGCCGCGCGCGTTCTTGACTTGCAAATATGGGAGGATCAGCCCGGCCTTGGACTCCTGCGCCGCCCGCAGAAACGTGCTGCCGTCCGCCCAGTCGACCCATCCGTTCAAAATCAGTACCGCACGCCCATCGCGCGCCGCGCCGGCGAAATCCAGATCCAGGTGATGCAGCTCCGCCACGCCGTTATAGCCGCGCCGGAATCCATCGGGATAGGTCTGGTCGCGCTTCAACAACCGCGGCAACACGTCGCGCCCTTCCGAATCCCGCGCCGCCACCGGATAAACCCGCCGGTTCACGCCGTACAGCCGGAACTCGGGAAATGGCGGCGATTTGAATTTTTCATTTGTAAAAATTTCGCTAGCAGCCGGGTGATCGAGCGCAATCAACTGTACACGGTCCAGATAGGAAACCTCGCGCAGCTCTTCTGTGATGCGGATCTCGTACTTTCCGTCGCGCTCAGCTAGCGCATCGCCGGTGATCTGCACATACTCGTTGTGGTCCACCGGGAAATATTGGCCGTCGCCCGAACTCGCTCCCAGCGGCGCCACGCCCAGCACGTCCGTAATGAACTGGAACCGCTTCCCGTTCCAGGTGAAGATCATGGGACACGAGCCGGAAAGACGCTGTGACTCCTGAATATTCAGCGCGGTCAGAATCGGCTGCTTGGTTTCGTTTTGGATCAGGCCGTTGGGCCAAGTGATACGCACAGTGTCGGCTTCTTTGTATCCGCCCAGGCCGAACACCAGCGGGACGCCCTGATAAATCCGTTTCTGATAACTCGCACCCGCTTTCACTTCGACCGTCGCGCCTGGCGCAAGCTTCAGGTTCTTTACTCCGGCGATGGCGACGCGCATCCAGTTGTTCTTCGTGGGGGTCTGGTTCTCGAAGACGTGCAGGCTGCCGTCCGCTGTGACAGTTGCCAGGTCCGTGCGCCCGCCTCCATTGAGATTCGCTGCCACAATTGCCGGGCCAAAGACGACACCGCGCGGCCAATTCCGCGACTCAAATTTCCCCTGCCCCCGATTACGATCGATCGCACCCATGCTTGCGAGATCCCGGACTCCGCGATTCTCCAGATCCGCGAAGACTGATGGCCCTTCGCCCACAAGCTTTGCACCGGGCATGAGAAATCCCTGGCGGTTCTCCACCAGCGCCACGCCCGGTCCCAGGACCACGGCCAGATCCGGGAAGCCGTCGTTATTGAAATCCTCCGCGATTACATCTAACGCGCCTTGCGGAATCGCCTCGAGCGGCAACTCATCGTATTTCCCGTTGAGTTTGTCCCGATACAGTATTCCCGGGTGGTCGCGATATGCGACCGCCAGATCGCTCGCCGCGGTATCGTGCCGCAAGGCAAAAACCGCTCCCGCTATCGCATGACCCTGCACAAACGGAAAATCCGCCGTCTGGTTGCTAAAGCCAGCTTCGCCGTTGTTGCGCATGAGAACCGATCTCACTCCCAGCAGCAGCAGATCGAGATCGCCATCGTGGTCGTAGTCAATCCAAATGGCTTTGTCATAGGGCCCCGCCGGCAACTGCGTCGCACGCTTTTCGAAGACTCCCTTGTTGTTGTGGTAGAGCAGCGCGCCCGTATCGGTCAGCACACACAGATCCGGCAAACCGTCGTTATCGAAATCTCCCGGCGCAATTCCCCGCACATTTGTCAGATCTTCCAGGCCCGACTTGGCGACCGGCGTTGCGCCATCCTTATAGAGCCGCACGCCCTCGGCTGACCATGCGATCAAATCCGTCTTTCCGTCGCCGTCGAAATCCAGAGCGGCCAGACCCGCCGTCGCCGGATCGAAATGACCATCGAGCTTGTGGTCCGCGAATGTCAACGGTACAGACGGCGCCTCGGCTGGCTGCGGGTCAACGGTTTCGTAGATTTCCGCGTAGTAGCTCCACTCCATGTCCTCCGGAACAGCCGCCCCGGCGGTCCGGGCCTTGATGGTCGTGAAAATTTTCAATTCGCGCGCGGCGTCCTCCGCGCGGCCCGCCTGCCGGTACTGGTTAAAGAGCTGAAAATGTGGCCCAGCGAGATTCGGATTGAGCTTCTCGGCGATTTCAAGCTGTTGCAAGCCCTCGGCTGGCTTTCCCGCCAACCTATAGAGAACGCCGAGGTTGTAATGCGTCACCGGCTCGTCCGGCACGAGTTTCGCCATGCCTTCGAGCTGCCGGATCGCCGGCTCGTAGTCGCCCTCTTTTTTGAAGGAAATGCCTAAGTTGAACCAGGTGTGCGGGATCGAGGGGTCTTGCTTCTGTGCCTGGGCGAGTTCCGCGAGGCCGTCTTTGGTCTGCCCGGCTCGCAGCAGCGCTAAGCCGTAATTGATGCGCTCGCGCGCGGAATCCGGAGCCAGATCCAGAGCTTTCTTAAACTCTGTAACAGCTTCTTTCTGTGTGGTCGGATTCTCGTAAAAAGCTTTACCGAGATTGCGATAGTGCCAGAGCAGATCCTCGCGCTCGCGAGCAGCGCTGGCGCCGTGCAGCAGGAACAGAGCTGTCGCAGGCAATGCAATACCGCATGTCCACCAAAAGACCCGCCTCATTGAGGTAGTGTTCTGCCATTATCCAACCTATTGCGATTTCGGGAAATAATAGGTTCATACTATTTCACGGCGACGGTCACACCTGGCTGCGACACCTTATCACCAATTTGAATCATTACTGGAAGATCTGCATTCGGGCGGGCCGTCGCAGGGATGCGGATCTTGATCGTGTCAATCTCATCGTAGTTGCCGGATTCGGAACGGGTGGAACTGGGGACAAGCGCGCCATCGAGATAAACCTTCACATCGAGGTTGAGTTTGGGAGCAGGCGAGCCGGTGATCACACCGTCGTGGCTGAGCGGAGAGGTTAACCCGCCGCCGGTAGCAAGAGCCGTGACGACAGAGCCCCGCGGTGCGCGGTGCGAATCGCTGTTCACCGAGTTATCGGAATTGAGGATCATGCCCTGACCCGTGCCGCTTGAATTGACCGTAAAAAGCCCGGGAACAGCGTCGAGAACGTACAGCGTAACGGGCGGTGATGCGACGCCATTGTAGACGACCTTGACGTTCGTGGTGGTTTTTCCAGCGAGCTCGAAGGGAGCGAAGCCGCTGACGAACGAATTCGTGGAGGTGTTCTGCACAGAATAGAGCGCCGCAGGCGTGCCATCGAACAGAACCTGCGTTTTGGCCAGAGTGGTCTGGGCTTTGCCCGAACTGGGGTTGCTTTTGGCAATCGTGCCGGGGCCGAAGTTATGGCCGAGAATCATGAACATCTCGCCGGGCGCGACGACGTTGCTGACGTTGCTGGCGGCGTTGACGAATCCCCACTTGGTGAACCAGGGCGCGGAGGAGCTGGTGTATTCGACCGGCACCTGGAGCGGCGTCGACAAGTTCGGGGCGGTAAACGTAAGAGTGGTCGAATAATTCGACGGCTTGGCCGTGGGGTTGAAGCTCAAGCTGGCGGAGGCGGGTGTGGTGTTCTGGTTGAGGATCACGTTCAGCCAGGTGGCGCTGGGGTCCTTGGTGAACGAGATGTTGGAGATCGCGGCGCCGGCGGTGACGAGGCTGATGTCCATGGCGGGCGGAAGGGCGATTTGAGAAGAACTGGAGGATAGCTGAATGCTCTTCACGGGCACGGCGTGCCCGTCGACGAAAAGGTAGTACTCCAGCGGATCTATTGCGCTGGTCGAACTGACTACGCTTGCGATGGTGTTGATATTTAGCAGCTGGCTGCCGTCCAGGTTCGTCCCATTAAAATTGGGGATTCCAGAGGATTGGCTGGAGAACGCGAGCGTATTGGTCGCTGAAAGACCTGGCGCATAGAAAAGACTGGCCTGAACGTTGACCGGCAATTGAGAAAAAGTGCCGTCCATCGCGATTGGCAGATTGAACTGCTTCTGGGTTGTAATCACCGATGCCTGGGCGACAAGGCCGAAAAACTCGATGGAACCGGTGGGTCCCGCGGTGACGGTGATATTGGAGCCGGCCTGTACGGCGTTGGTTGCGTTCCAAAGTATGGTCCCGGCATTCTCATTAGCGCCGCTGGTTAATGGGAGCTGTGCCGGAATCGATGCGCTGACTCCCTCGGGAACAATCAACGAAAGCCCAAAAACTGTGCCGTGGTCGGCTGCACCTATCGGTGGGCCGCCAAATGGATTCGTTATCACCGTCCCACTTTCAAAGCCTGTCGGGGCGGGGATGGTGGTCGTCGGCGAAACCAAGAAGGGATCGGTGGCTGTACTATCTGGGCCGATCGCTTTCCAGAGGTTTGAGCCGTTCTCCTGTGCACCCAAATAGATCGTGAACGGTATCTGACCCGTGGTGACAGTTGTGGGATTGTAGCCAGGTTGAAAGCTCGGGCCCTGGGTAGGAAAGCCGACGGTCAGTGGACCATGGGGGTTACTTGGGCTCGTGCCGTTGACGACGTTAATGTTGTAGGCTTGGCCGTGGTCCCAAGTAAACACGATGAAAGAAGCCTGAACCGACGGCGTGTTAAACTGGCCGATGCTGGCCTGGTTTCCCCCAGCGGACAATGCCGCAACATTGGCGCGTACGTTGGTGATCCGGTAGATCCGAGCGACGCCGCTGGTTACCGGGGCTAAAATCGGGACATTTTCAAACGTAACGGCATTGGCGGAGACAATTCCTGCGAACGCGTTGGGATGGCCCGCGGTGCCGTTGAAGTTGCCTTGTGCGGTGCCATTGGAGATGACCGGGCAGCCGCCGGGTGTCGTACACAAGCTGATCGGGCCGGGGTTCACGGTCGAGCCGGGCTCATCGATCAGCAGCAATGCTTCGCTCTGCCCGTTTTGGTTGATCAGCCGGCTGGTGACCTGGGTGTTCAGGGTAAGGGTGACACTGGCGGTGGGGATCAGCTGCTTGGCCGGCGTAGGTATTCCTCCGCGGCACGAGAGCACGATATCGCCGGTCTGCTCCGTAAATCCCTCGGCGCGCAGGATCGGCGGAACCGCAACGTTGGCCGTGCATGTAAGGGGCAGGGCATCGCCAGCCCAACCTGACAGGGGGATTAAACCGAAGAAAGCGAAGGAAATCCAACGCCGCATCTGTCCACCTCCGAAGCTCGTTCCACAAAGGATACCCGAGGTCCAAGGGAGGGTCAATGTATACTTCAGGCGATTCGTGACGGCATGCACAGCCTGATGGCATAGAAATGGTAGGATTATGGTATGCGCACTACCATAGATGCGGTCGGGCGGGTGGTAATTCCCAAGAGTGTGCGCGAAGCGGCTGGCCTGAAGCCGGGGGGAGCGCTTCGGGTTGAGTATCGGGACGGCAAGGTGGAAATCGAACCGATCGGCAAGCGCGTGAAATGGGTCCGGAAAGGTTCTTTTATCGTTGCGCGCGCACCTCGCGGAACCCCACCGGTGACCAACGAGCAAGTGCGCAGGATGATTGAGGAGGCGCGTGAGGAACGCATGCGGCAATTATTCGAAACATGAAAGTCGGGGTGGATTCCAGTTGCCTGGTGCCGTTGATGTCGTCCTGGCACCCGCACCATGGGGCGACTGCACACACCTTGGAAGAACTGATTCGGCAAAAGGCTATTCTCATCACTCCGTCGCAGGCGGTAGTGGAATGTTTTTCGGTGCTGACCCGCCTTCCCGCTCAAATCCGCATCCCGCCGAGAGAGGCGTACGAGCGCCTGCAAGAGAATCTCACGGGCAATTTTCAGATTGTAGGTCTCGATCCCAACGCGTGCTGGCTCGCGTTAGATACGATTTCCGGGCGCGGTCTTGGCGGGGGATTGATTTACGACGCGATCATTGCTCATAGCTGCGCGCAGGCCGGCGCTTCCATCCTGCTCACCTGGAACGTGCAAGATTTCGTGCGCGTGGCACCGGCGAGCCTGAACGTGCGGAACCCGCTATCCTAAGTTCTGATGTCATCGCGCACCCGATGGGCGCTCAGAAAAAGTTCTAGAAGCGCGACTGTAGGGAGAACATACGGTGAGTAGTGGCGGCCCATTGTTTCAAATCCGCGATCTCAGCAAAAGGTATAGCTCGGGCGAGAACGAACAGGTGGTGCTGGATCAGGTGAGCTTCGACGTGGCGCCGGGTGAGCGGCTGGCGCTGGTGGGCGAGTCGGGTGCGGGCAAGTCTACGTTGTTGCATCTATTGGGCGGTCTGGACAGGTTAACGAGTGGTACGATATACTACAAAACGAAGGATATATCGCAGCTCGGAGAATTCGAGCTAGCGGATTTCCGGAACCGGGAAGTTGGGTTTGTTTGGCAGATTCACTATCTCTTGCCGGAATTTACGGCACTGGAGAACGTGATGATGCCGCTTTTGATCCGAGGGCAGCGACACGCCGGGGCGGCTTCGGCAGCAGCGGCGAGGCTGGAGGAGGTAGGACTTGGAGCACGCGCTGGGCATCGTGCGGGGGAATTGTCCGGAGGCGAGCAGCAAAGAGTCGTACTGGCGCGCGCCCTGGTCGGAAACCCTTCGGTTCTGCTGGCCGACGAGCCAACCGGGAATCTGGATTTCAGGACCGGAGAGATGATCTTCGATCTCCTGAGCGCCTTGCATCGATCCCATCAGCTCACATCCATTTTGGTTACTCATAATCTGTCGTTCGCGCGGAGATGCGATCGTGTTTTGCGGTTAGAGGGCGGAACTCTGGCGGAAGGTTTACCAGATGAAATGCATCCGCCAGCGGGCGGGTAGTATCTTGAGTAGTAGGTTGCTTTTTATAAGCGGGGGCGCTGCGCAGTATGTTTGAACGTTATACGGAAAAGGCCAGACGGGTCATATTCTTCGCGCGGTATGAGGCGAGCCAGTTCGGCAGCCCGTTCATCGAGACCGAGCACTTGTTATTGGGCCTGTTGCGCGAAGACAAGACCCTGGCGAACCGTTTTCTCCGCTCGCATGCGGCTGTGGAATCGATTCGCAAGCAGATCGAGGGTCACACCACGATTCGGGAGAAAGTATCCACTTCAGTCGATTTGCCGTTGAGCCACGAGTGCAAGCGCGTCCTGGCTTATGGCGCGGAAGAAGCGGAGAGGCTGAGCCACAAGCATATCGGCACGGAGCATTTGCTGCTCGGCCTGTTGCGCGAAGAGAAGTGCTTTGCGGCGGAGATTCTGCATGAGCGCGGACTTCGCTTGTCGGCCATTCGCGAGGAACTGGCGCGGGCGTCTTCGGAAAAAGTCACGTCGAGCCGGCCCAAGGAGAGTTCCCTGCTGGCCGAGTTCAGCCGCGACCTGACGCAGGCGGCCATTGACAGCTCGCTCGACCCGCTGATCGGGCGCGACTACGAGCTCGAGCGCGTGGTGCAGATTCTGTGCCGGCGCACCAAGAACAATCCGGTGCTGATCGGCGAGCCGGGAGTGGGAAAGACAGCCATTGTCGAGGGCCTGGCGCAGCGCATCGCGGAAGGCGATGTGCCGTCGTTTCTGGCCGAAAAACGGATTCTGGCACTGGATCTTTCGCTCATCGTTGCCGGCACGAAGTATCGTGGCCAGTTTGAAGAGCGGCTGAAGACCATCATGAAAGAGTTGATGGAGAATCAGAACGCCATCATTTTCATCGATGAGCTCCACACGCTGGTGGGCGCGGGGTCGGCGGAAGGTTCGCTCGACGCCGCCAATATTTTGAAGCCGGCGCTTTCGCGCGGCGAAATCCAATGCATCGGCGCGACCACGCCGGGTGAGTATCGCAAGTCCATCGAAAAAGACCGCTCGCTCGAGCGCCGCTTTCAGGCGGTGAAAGTACCGCCGCCGACCGAAGCCGACGCCATCAAGATTCTGTTCGGTATCAAAGACCGCTACGAGAAATTTCACGCGGTGGGTTACACGGACGAATCCATCGAAACGGCGGTCTACACATCGAGCCGCTATATTCCGGATCGTTTTCTGCCGGACAAGGCCATCGATCTGATCGATGAAGCGGGCGCGCGTGTGAAATTGCGGCAGACGACTCTGCCGGCGGACCTGGCCGACATTCAGAAGCGCATCAAGTTCATCGTGCACCGGATGGAGAACGCCATCGCGAACCATGAGTTCGAGAAGGCGCGCTTCTACTCGGACGAAGAGCGCAAAGAGCGCGAGAACATGCGGCAGTTGCGCGAGAAATACAATCTCGACGACACCTCGACCGGCATCGTGACCAAGGATGACATCGAAGACGTGGTGGCGCGCTGGACCGGCGTGCCCATGACCGCGATCAAAGAAGAAGAGATCACCAAGCTGCTGCGCATTGAAGACGAACTGCACAAGCGCATCATCAGCCAGGAGAAGGCAATTTCGGCGCTGGCTCGCGCGATTCGACGTTCGCGCGCGGGGCTGAAGGCCTCGGCACGGCCGGCGGGATCGTTCCTGTTCCTCGGGCCAACCGGCGTAGGCAAGACGGAAGTAGCGCGGGCGCTGGCCGCGTTCCTGTTCGGCAGCGAAAAATCGCTCATCCGCTTCGATATGTCGGAATTCATGGAGAAGCACTCGGTGTCGAAGCTGATCGGGTCGCCTCCCGGATATGTGGGCTACGAAGAAGGCGGGCAGTTAACCGAGCGCGTGAAGCGGTCGCCGTACTCGATCATCCTGCTGGATGAGATCGAGAAGGCGCATCCGGACGTTTATAACATCCTCCTGCAGGTGTTTGAAGACGGGCAGTTGACCGACGGCCTCGGCAACACCGTGGATTTCAAGAACACCATCATCATCATGACTTCGAACCTGGGCGCGCGGTTCCTGGAGAAGCGCGGCCACCTGGGCTTCTCGGCTCCGGCGACGGAAGGAATCCCGTCGAAGGTGGAAGACATGGTGCGCAGCGAAGTGAAGAAGGCGTTCAACCCGGAATTCCTGAACCGGCTGGACGAAGTGATCCTGTTCACGTCACTGGCGGATGAGGATCTGCTCCAGATCATTAATCTTCTCGTCGACCAAGTGAACGGGAACCTGGTGGCCAAGCAGATCAAGATCCGGCTGACCCCGGATGCGGCGAAGTACATTCTGGAGAAGACCTGTGGGGACCGCAGCTACGGTGCGCGTCCGTTGCGGCGCGCGCTCCAAAAGTACATTGAAGATCCGCTTTCCGAGGCGCTGATTCAGGGAGCGCTACCGCGGCCCTCGGAGCTGGAGGTTTACCTCGGCGATAGCGGGATCTACTACCGGCAGGTGATGGAAGCGCAACCGGTAGGCGCGGGGGATGTGCCGGCGGAACCGGTGGCGGGGACGCCGCTGTACACGTTCTAGGAACCCGACTTCACCGCAGAGACGCAGAGGCGCCGAGAAAGAAATAAAGAAGGGTGTTTTCTCCGCGTCTCAGCGCCTCTGCGGTGAATCGTTACTGATCCAATAGCCGATTCACGATGCCACCGTAGGCGTCGATACGGCGGTCGCGCAAGAAAGGCCAATTGCGGCGGACTTCGTCGATGCGGCGGCGGTCGCACTCGATGATCAGCGTCTCTTCGCGATCGTGCGAGGCTTCGGCGAGCATCTGGCCGAAGGGATCGGCGACGAACGAGGCTCCCCAGAATTCCAGGCCGTGATCGGGCGGGCCTTCGAAGCCCACACGGTTGACGACGGCGACGTAGATTCCATTTGCAATGGCGTGGGAGCGCTGAATGGTGCGCCAGGCATCGTGCTGGGCCGCGCCGTTCTCGGCTTTCTCAGAGGGATGCCAGCCGATGGCGGTGGGATAGAAGATGACCTCGGCGCCGCCTAGCGCCGCGAGGCGAGCGGCTTCGGGATACCACTGGTCCCAGCAGACCAGCGCCGCCACGCGACCGTAACGCGTATCGAAATTGCGGAAGCCCAGATCGCCCGGTGTGAAGTAAAACTTCTCGAAATAGAGCGGGTCGTCGGGGATGTGCATCTTGCGGTAGAGGCCGAGCAGTGCGCCGCTCGCGTCTATGACCACCGCGGTATTGTGATAGACGCCAGGCGCGCGGCGTTCGAATAGCGAGCCGACGATCACGACGTTCAGATCGTGCGCGAGCCGCGAGAGCGCTTCCGTCGATGGCCCGGGAATTGTTTCCGCGAGATCGAACAGGCGCGCATCTTCCTCGCGGCAAAAATATTGCGAACGGAACAGCTCCTGGAGGCAGATGATCTGCGCACCGCGGCCGGCCGCTTCGCGGATGCGCCACTCCGCCTTGGCGAAGTTCTCGGCGGGGTCGCGCGAGCAGGCCATTTGAATCAATCCGAGGCGGAATTTCGGGTCGTGCACAATTGCTATTGTAAGAGCCTACGCCTGTGACCCGCAGAAAATCTTCGGCCCTGGTTCTGTTCGATATCGACGGCACGCTGCTGCGCCGCGCGGGCCCGCATCATCGTGAAGCGCTGGTGGAAGCCGTGCGCGCGGTGACGGGGCTTGACACGACCACAGATCACATCCCGGTGCACGGCATGCTCGATCCCGACATATTGACGCGGATGCTGCGCGATGCCGGCGAGTCCGCTGCCTTCGTCCGGAGCAACCTGCCCGCGATCATGCGACGCGCGCAGGCGATCTACGTGCGGAGTTGCCCCGATCTTCGAAGGAAAACCTGTCCGGGCGTGCGACGGATTTTGTACGGCCTGGAGCGGCGCGGCGTGCCCATGGGACTCGTGACAGGCAATCTGACGCGCATCGGCTGGAAGAAAATGGAGTGCGCGGGGCTGCGGCACTACTTCCGTTTCGGCGCGTTCGCGGAGACGGCGCCGGACCGGGCGGCGCTGGCACGCAACGCCATTGAGCACGCGCGCCGGCGGAAGTGGATTGAGGGCAACGCGCGAGTTTCGCTCATCGGCGATGCGCCGAGCGATATTCTGGCGGCGCGGGCAAACGGCATTCAATCGATCGCGGTGCATACGGGCATATCGACACGTGAAGAACTGGCGGCGCTCCAGCCGGATGTGCTGTTGGAGGATTTGCGGGGGCTAGCGATCGGGATGCTGGTGTAGCGCGGCGGAAATCAGCGACGGTTACAGTCAGGCCGATTTCAAAGGCCGAGGCGCCGGGAAATACTATTGCGCGCACCAGCCGCCGTCGATCAGGATGTCGGTGCCGGTGATGAAGCCGGAGTCCTCCGAGCAGAGATAGAGAGCGAGCTGGCCGATTTCTTCGACGCGGCCCCAGCGGCCGACGGGAATTTTCGAAATGAATTGCTGATTGACTTCGGGATTCTGCATGAGAGCTGTGTTCATCTCGGTGGCGAAGGGGCCGGGGCTTATGGCGTTTACGGTAATACCGTCGCCGGCGAGTTCGAGCGCCAGAGCACGCGTGACTCCGAGGAGTGCGGTCTTACTGGCTGAATATGCGGTGCGGCCGGGGAGCGATACCCAGCTCATGGTCGAGGCCATGTTAATAATGCGGCCGTAGCCGGAACCCTTCATGTGCGGCACAAAGGACCGGCACATGAGGAAGACGCTGGTCAGGTTGGTGTTGATTACGCGATTCCATTCTTCGAGCGTGAAGTCAACCAAGGGCTTGCGCACATTGATGCCGGCGTTATTGATGAGAATATGAATCTTGCCGAAAGCGCCGGCTACGTCACGCTCGAGCTTGCGGACCTGGTCCTCGGCGGCAACGTCGGCTTGAAAAATACGAGCGTCGCCGCCCGCCTCCTTCACTGCACGGCCTGACTCGTTCAACTGCTCGAGATTACGCGACACCAGCGCGATGGTGGCGCCGGCTCCAGCTAGCGCCATCGCCATCGCCTTTCCCAGGCCCTTGCTGGCGCCGGTGATCAGCGCGACTTTTCCGTCCAGTTTCTTTTCGCTCATTGTGTTAAATCGCAGTTGATTTTCTCACGGATCCTGGCCCTGCGTTACATCGATCGACGGTTGCGTCGTCGTTCAACGCGGCTTAGCGCACTACCGACTCAGCCCTGCGCCGCCTTCCACGAGCGGTAATACCGTGCCACATCGTCCACGAAGCCGCCGTGCCGGGGCTGCCATCGCAGTAATCGCGCTGCTTTGGAGGAATCGATGTGCTGATCGAGCGTGAGGCATTCCGCCATCGGCCCCATGGTTTTCGCCGCCTGTTCCACGGGAATCGACTCCACCTTCCCCGCCCCCGTCGCCGCCGCGCTCGCCGCCTCCGCGCACTCCAGAACCGTGAACCGGCTGTGGTCCGTCAAATTGAAAACTTCGCCGCCGAATGCCGATTCCGCTGCCAGCCGGTACGCTTCCGCCAGATCGCCCAAGTGCACCATGGCCCAGCGAAACTTGCCGTCACCCACGATCCGCGCCGCGCCTTCTTTCTCGGCGCTTTCAAACCAGGACGCCGTGAGGCTGCCCGCGCCGCCATACACGCAGCCGGGCCGGATCACGATAGTGCGCAACCGGCCGCCGTTGGCGGCGAGAATCAGGGTCTCGGTTTCCACGCGCGGCTTCACCATCGCCGGCGGATTCAATGGCGTCGATTCGTCGGCCGCGGCAGCTCCGGTGCTTCCATACACCCAGCACCCGCCCGTGTACACGAACAGCCGCGGCTGGCCGCTCGCCTGCGCCGATTTCAGCAGCCCCGTAACCGTGAGCCGGTCGAGCTCCATATATCTCGATGTGTACTCGGCAGCGCAGTGAATCAGCACCTGACACCGGCTGGCGGCCTCCAGATACGTCTCGGGCTTGCTCATATCACCGGTGACCGGAAGCACTTCCGCGGCTGACAGGCGCTGCGCCTTCTCCGCGCTGCGCGCCAGCCCATAGACCTTGTGGCCCGCGCGCGCCAAATTGGTAGCGACAGCGAATCCGATGAACCCCGTGGCGCCGGTAACGAAAATCCTCATGGCCTTATGACAGTGTAACGAGAACAGCGATATGATGAAACGCCGAGCCGAGCACGCCGAAAAAACAAAGTTGGAAACTCGGCGCCTCGGCGCCTCGACGTTGAAGAAACGGCCTCTTTATGAAACGACCCCTCTCCATTTGCCTCACCCTTGCAGCCCTCGGCATTCCTTCCGGCATCATCATCGCCCAGCTCAACGAATCGCGCGGCAACGGTCCCGGAAATGTCGCGCAAACAACCTTCTTCGTCCATCGCCTCAGCGACGACCACGCCGAAGGGATCACCACGCTCGACATGAACGGTGACGGCCGGCCCGACATTCTGAGCGGCGCCTACTGGTACGAGAATCCCGGCCCGCGCGGCGGCGAATGGAAGCGCCACCAATACCGCACCGTCGAAATGGTCGGCGAATTCGTATCCGATTGCGGCGAGTGGACCGTCGACGTCAATCACGACGGCGCGCCCGATGTCGTCACCGTCGGCTGGATGACCGACGGCCTTTGGTGGTACGAGAACCCGAAGAAGCCCGACGTCATGTGGCAGCGCCACCTCATCGCGCACACGGTTGAGACCGAGGGTGGCTGGATGGCCGACATCAACGGCGATGGCAAGCCGGACCTGGCGCTGGCGCATTACGGGCACGCCGGAGTCATGTGGGTGGATTTCTCCGGGCCCGAACCCAAGGTGCATCACGTCGGCACACGCGATCAGGACGGCCACGGCATCGGTATGGCGGATGTGGATGGTGACGGCAAAATCGATATCCTGATGCCTCACGGCTGGTTCAAAAACATCGACGCCGATCACGACAAGTGGGAGTGGCGCCCCGAATGGAATCTCGGCGAGACCGGATTCCCCATCATTGGTTACGACGTGAATAACGACGGCAAGCTCGACCTGATTTACGGCCGCGGCCACAGCTATGGTCTGTACTGGCTCGAGCAGCAGGGCGATGCATCGAATCGCCGCTGGGTGAGGCACACCATCGACGAATCGTTTTCGCAGGTCCACACGCTCGCGCTCGCCGACATCGATGGCGATGGAGAAATGGAGCTTCTGGCCGGCAAGCGCTATCGCGGCCACGATGGCGGCGATCCCGGCTCCTACGAGCCGCTAGTCGTCTACTACTACAAAATCAACCGCAAAACCGGTGAGTTCACGCGCATTCCCATTTCAATAAACGGAACCGCCGGAGTGGGCACGCAGTTCGTCATCGCGGATCTGGATGGCGATGGCGACATCGACCTCGCGACCGCCGGCAAAAGCGGCGTGCACTTCTTCGAGAACCTCAAAATCAACCAGGTACCGAAGGATCAGCGCGAGAAGGAGCTGCTTTTGAACAACAAAACCTGGCCCTTCCCCGGTGAAGGCCAGCAGGTTCAGTGGCAACACTGATTGGACCGCCGCTTGCTTGAGCAAATTCGCCGCACTTCCTGGAGAGATGCGGCGCACCTATGCCTCAGGAGTTCGCTCGCGCGCTTTTCATAACGACTAGCATTGCACTTGCGGCTTTAGCTAATGCTTCCGAAGTCAAATCGGTCGCGATTGCTGGCACCCGCTTTCCCGTGACGCTGGCGACCCAGGCGGGCCATCCATTCGACGCGCGCGCTGTGGAAAGGGACGTTCAAAAACTTTGGGCCACCGGACGGTTCGATGACATCCAGGTCGAGTCCAAGGACGATGCGGATGGAAGCGCGATCGTGTTTCGCGTCCGAGAAGCGCGACAAATGCAATTGCGTGAGATCCACATCGAGCCGAATAGTTTCGGACTCCATCCGAAAATCGCCGCCGGAACGCCAATCAACCCGCTCCGGGCGCACGAAATCGCCATGGAAGCGCAGAAGCACCTGAATGCCGAGGGCTATTTGCACGCGAATGTCGATACGACGCTTGTGCCGGTCTCGCTCGATCAGGCGGACCTGCGGCTTACCGTTCACGCGGGGCAGCCGGTGGACTTAAAAAGCGTCGAGTTCCAGGGCGACCCGGGCCTTCGCATTCCCGAGCTTCGTAGCGCGCTCCGCGCGGCGCGCATCCGGCGTGTGTTGCCGCCAATTCCTGGCATTTGGGCAGGATGGCGGCTGTTCCCTGCGTATTATGAGCCGGCGCTCGACGCCGATCTCGTGCGTCTCCGCTCGTTGTATCTGTCCAGAGGTTATCTCGATGCAAACGTCCGCCTCGGTGATGTCGAAATAAACGGCAAAGCCGCCAAGCTCAATATCCTCGTGCAATCCGGGCCGCGATACCCGAATTCCGGAACAGCAAATCTGTGCTCCTGCTTGATGGCCGCGCGGCGCGATGCCGAACGCCGCGGCGTTCTTGATTTCTCAGCGACGCTCGATGCAACCTTAGCCGCTCATATCTCCGAAGGACCGCCCTATGATGTCGGCCGTATCGAGTTCACCGGCAATCATCGATTCAGCGATTCCGCCATTCGACGTAACATGCTGCTCGACGAAGGCGCCCCGCTCGATCGCACGCTGCTCCGGAAAAGCATCGCCCGCATCAATCGCACCGGCTGGTTCGATCCGATCGGCGAATCCGCGGTTGCGATTCACACGGATCCGGCAACCGGCCCGGCGGACGTCACTCTGGGATTGACCGAGCGCCAGCATCGCGCATGGTCCATTTCCGGGCCGGTGGGACCGCTCAGCATCGCGGGCCCGCTTCAGGCGTCGCTTAGTTCGCGCCTGCCGGCCTGGGGCAGCGGCCTATTGGAGCTCTCTACTTACACCGCATCATTCAGCCTCGTGGCGTTCGCCCATCCGCTCCTGCCGTTTTTATCGATCGCTTCGAAGAGTCCGGTCTTGCCCCTTCTCGCCGTCCAGCGGCCGTTTACACCCGGCGAAGGATGGATGTCCGGCTTCATCATCGCACCGCAACTCGGCTGGCAGCGTACTGCTCTGGGTTACGCGACCACGCAAATCGAGCAGCGCCTTTCGCCCAGGCTCACCGGCGACAGTGCGCTCGAAGAGGAGCTGCAAGCAACAGTGCATCGGCCTCAAAGTGACATGGTTCTGGTTTGCGATCCGCCCAAGCCTCGTCTAGCGAACCTTCGGCGGGGTACAGCGCTTGCGCTCCGCCTGTTGGGTCCAAGCTAAACTCGAAGTCGTGTCTTCCGTCGCCCCGGCTCTGATCGACTTCCAGGAAGTTTCCGTCGTTCGCGGGAGCCGCCTGGCGCTCGACCGCGTCACGCTGCGCATCGGCGTCGGTGAGCACGTCGCCATTCTGGGGCCGAACGGTTGTGGCAAGTCCACGCTCATCAAAACGATAGCGCGAGAATGTTACCCGCTCATCCGGGCCGGCTCGGGCCTTCGAATCATGGGCCAGGAAACCTGGAATGTTTTCGAACTCCGCTCCATGCTGGGCATCGTTTCGAACGACCTCACAGAGACTTTTCATCGCGATGTTACCGGTCGCGATGTCGTGCTGTCCGGCTTCTTCAGCAGCGTCGGCATCTGGTCGCATCACCATGTCACCCCGACTATGCAGGAAAAGGCCGACAGTGCACTGGCTCGCTTGGAGGCGGCGCACCTCGCCGATCGGCTAACGACGGAAATGTCCTCAGGCGAGGCCCGGCGCGTGCTGCTGGCTCGTGCGCTGGCGCATGAGCCGAGCGCGCTTCTCTTCGATGAACCCAGCACCTCATTGGACCTGTTCGCACAGCACGAGTTGCAAGTGGTGATGGGGAAACTCGCCCGGTCGGGGATCGGCATTGTATTGGTTACGCATCATCTCGCGGACATCATTCCCGAAATCGAGCGCGTCGTGTTGATGGACCGCGGCCGGATCGCAGCCGATGGAAGCAAGCCGGAAATCCTGACCTCCGAGCGGCTATCGCGGCTTTTTGGCCTTCCCGTTGAGGTGACCAAGCGCAACGGCCACTATGGCTTGTGGTGAGGACGCCCAACGTGCAGCAGGAAGGTCCCCCCAACCTGGGTAACCTCACCCGTCATAGTTATTTCCGATTAGATCTTGAGTTTTAGAAATCAACGACTTAGAGTTCCGGCCACCAGCCTGCACCTGCGCGGTAACCGTGCCCGAGAACTGGGATAATAAGAATCTCTTTCTGGCGCGGATCTCCGCGCCCCCACGCATGAGTCAACATTCCGGCGAAAACCTGGCCGAGATGCTCCAACGGCTGCACGCAATTGTGGAAGCCTCGCCTGTAGCTATCATTGCGCTCGATGGCGATGGAACGGTTCGCATGTGGAACACGAGCGCAGAGCGCATTTTCGGCTGGAGCGAAAGCGAGGCGGTCGGTCGCCAGAACCCCACGATTCCGCCGGCGCTGGAACAGGAATACAGGTCGCTTGTGGCGTCGCGAATGCAAGGCCTCAGCCAGTCGGGCTTCGAGACCACGCGCGTCCGCAAAGACGGTAAGTTGATCGATGTCAGTGTTTGGTCGGCGCCGCTGCGCGGCTCTACGGGTGAAATCACCGGCATGATGACGATGCTCGCCGATACCACCGATCGCAGGCGCGAAGAGCGGGAGAGCGTGCAACTGCGGGAAAGCGAGCAAGCCGCACGGGCGGAAGTTGATGTGGAGAAGCGCTACCGGAAACTGCTGGAAGCCGCTCCGGATGCCATTCTCGAAGTCGACCGCCAAGGCCGGATCGTGCTGGTGAACCTGCAAGCCGAGCGACTTTTCGGATACACGCGCGCCGAGCTGTTGGGGAATCGTATCGAATTCCTTATACCCGACCGCTTTCGGGGCCGGCACCCGGGGAATCGCGATACCTTCTTCGAGCAGCCGGTGATGCGGCCAATGGGGACGGGTCTGGAGTTGTACGCGCGGCGCGCCGACGGCAGCGAATTCGCGGTGGATGTCACGCTCAGCCCGTACGACTCCGATGGCACCGGCCGCGTGATCTGCGTCGTGCGTGATGTGACCGAGCGCAAGCACGCCGAAGAGCAGATCCAGATCCTCAATCAGCACCTGGAGCAGCGGACCGCTGAACTGGTCGCCACCAACAAAGAACTGGAGCTGCGAAACCGGGAAGTGGAGCGCGTCAATCGGCTGAAGGACGAGTTCCTCGCCAGCATGAGTCATGAACTGCGGACGCCATTGAACTCCATCATTGGTTTCTCCGATCTGCTGGCGGAGCAAGGCGCCGCAAACTTCAATCCCAAGCAAAAGCGCTTCCTCGGGCACATTCAACAGGGCTCGCGGCACTTGCTCGAACTGATCAACGATATTCTCGATCTTTCCAAAATCGAGGCCGGCCACCTGGAGCTGAAGTACGAAGATTTCGAACTTTCACAGGCGGTGGCGGAAGTGGTCGCTACCGTACGGCCCATTGCGACGGCAAAGAACATCCAATTTGGCAGCAGCGTAGCGGGCGACCTGTCTCTTTACGCGGACCGTCTTCGTTTCAAGCAGGTGCTCTATAACCTGCTGAGCAACGCGCTCAAGTTTACGGCGGCCGGCGGTCAGGTTTCGATCCAAGGTTTGGAGGAACGGCGCTCCGTTCGCTTCTGCGTGGCCGACACGGGGATCGGAATCCCCACGGGCGAGCAGGAAGCGATTTTCGAAAGCTTCCATCAGGTGGGAACCACCACCAAGGGCGTGCGCGAGGGCACAGGGCTCGGCTTGGCCATCACCAAGCGGCTGATCGAGCAGCACGGCGGCAGCATCTGGGTCGATAGCGAGCTAGGCAAGGGCAGCCGGTTCTTCTTCACTTTGCCGCTGAGACCGGCAGAGGGCGAGGAACCAGCTTCCGGCGACGACAGCGAAGCTCCGCTCATTTTAGTAGCGGAAGACGAAGGCGCCGCCCAGGAGTTGCTGGTGAGCCATCTGGAGGAAGCCGGCTACCGCGTGATCACCGCCGGATCGGGCGCGGAAGCGGTCCAGGCTGCGATCAGGCTGCAACCCGATATCATCACCCTGGATCTGCTGATGCCGGGCAAGAGCGGCTGGCAGACCCTTGACGAGTTGAAGAAGATACCCGCCACTGCCGCCATTCCGGTTATCATTGTTTCTGTTGTCGAGGAACGGAAGAAGGGTCTTTCGGTCGGCGCGACGGATTATCTGGTAAAGCCTGTATCAAAAGAGCGCCTGCTGGACACGATTCGCCGCGCGACAGCAGCTTCCGGACGGAGGATCAGTGAACGCCGCCAACGAGGACAAGAAGAGAGTCCTGATCGCTGATGACAATGCCGTCAGCCGCGAGCTGATCCGCGAGATCCTGGAACACGATCAATACGAAGTGATCGAAGCCGGCGACGGAGGCGAGGCTCTAGCGAAAGTACGCGAGCACCGTCCCGATCTGGCGCTTCTCGACATTCAAATGCCGGTGATGGATGGCAACGCGGTGATCCGGGAAATTCGCGCGGACCCCAGGCTTTCGCAGCTTCCGGTGGCTGCACTTACCGCCTATGCCATGCAGGGGGACCGCGAACGCGCCCTGGCGGCCGGATTCAACTGCTACATTACCAAGCCCATCGAAATCCCGGATTTCCGGGCGCAAGTCGCCAAGCTGCTCGGAAAAAGGGGGAGCAACACTTAGCAATCGTCGAGTTGAGTTTATGGCCTCGCAATCCGCGCACCACGTCAAACTTGTAGCCATTGATGACACGCCCGAAAGCCTGGAGCTGATCACCGAAGCACTGTCGGAGGAGCAAGGCCTACGCGTGTTTACCGCGACCGATCCCGAAGACGGCCTCGACATCATTTTCCACGAGCGTCCACAGATCGTGCTGCTCGACCTGGTGATGCCGAAGCTGGGTGGCATGGAGGTGCTGGAGCGCGTGGTGGATTTCGATCCAAGCATCGAAGTGATTCTGATGACAGCCCACTACTCGACCGAATCGGCAGTGGAAGCCATCAAGAAAGGCGCCAGCGATTATCTCAACAAGCCGGTTTCCATAGCGCTTCTGCGGGAACGCGTACGGAAGCTGATGGAGGAGGCCCGCCAGCGCCAGCGCGCGGTCAGCTTGGATAGCGAACTGCTTTCCTCGAGTCAGTTCGAAGGTATGGTGGGCCGCAGTCCGGTGATGTGGGAACTGTTCGCGCGCATCCGCCGCGTGGCGCCGCACTACCGGACGCTGCTGGTGACGGGCGCGACCGGTACAGGCAAGGAACTGGTGGCCCGCGCGCTGCATCAGCTCAGTCCGGTCTCGGGCGGCCGCTACGTGGTCTGTAACTGCTCGGCGGTGGTGGAGACGCTATTTGAAAGCGAGCTGTTCGGCTATGTGAAAGGCGCGTTCACCGGGGCGAACCAGGACAAAATGGGGCTATTCGAGTACGCCCATAACGGCACGCTGTTTCTGGACGAAATCGGCGACATGCCGATGAACACGCAGGCCAAGCTGCTTCGCGTGTTGCAGAACCAGGAGGTCCAGCGCGTGGGCTCGCTGACGGCCCGCAAAGTGGATGCGCGAGTGATCGCTGCCACGAATCACGACCTGAAATCTCTCATCGCGCAAAGCCGGTTTCGCGAGGATCTGTACTACCGGCTGTCCATGGTCGAAATCCGAACGCCGCGACTGACTGAACGGCGAGAAGACCTGGCGCTTCTGGAGCATCATTTCGTCCGGAAATTTTCCGAGCAGTATCAGAAGCCCATCCAGGGCCTGACGCAACGCGCGCAGATTCTACTCGCGCAGTACCCATGGCCGGGTAACGTACGGGAATTAGAGAACGTTCTGGGCAGCGCCTGCATGATGGTGATGGGCGATGTGATCGATGTCGCCGATTTGCCGGAGAACATCCACAAAGCGCAATTCGGCGACGACACGCTACCGGCAGTGGCAGCCGAACCCGAGAAGGACCTCTCGCTCGAAGACCAGGAACGGCGATTGCTGGTATCGGCCCTGGAGCGGGCCAATGGGAATCAATCGCAAGCCGCGCGCCTGTTGCGCATCAGCCGCGACCGCATGCGCTACAAGATGGCGAAACACCACCTGAAGTAGGCATCACAGCTTCGGCTAACAGCCGACCGAACAAGAAAAAAAGACCGAGCGCGACCAATGCCTGGTAGATGGGAACTGCTTCGAAAAGCGTCATCCCGAGCATATCGCCATATTCCTCTTGACTGTCCAGCCGCTCGTGTTTTTTCGTCACGTATTATTCTTCGCGTTGCAGTGACTTTTCGTACCCGTGCAAGCTTTGCCTGGTGAGTACTTCTTGCGCCGTCTACTTCTGACAGCCGTTAACCGCTGGACTGACAGGTAACGTGTTAACGTCTCTGGCACACTGGGTGCACTTCTCCCAAGTGGCCAAATCATCATTGGCCGATTTCATACAAAAGGAGAACTGTTTGGTATGAACTGGGACCAGATTGAAGGTAAGTGGAAGCAGCTTCGCGGGCAGGCGAAACAGCAATGGGGAAACCTGACCGACAGCGACCTCGATCAGATTGACGGGAAGCGCGAGGTATTGATCGGCAGACTGCAACAGCGATACGGCATTCTGCGAGAGGACGCGCAAAAGAAGGTTGAAGAGTGGCTCAGAGTGCTGGACAAACAGCCGCAGATGACGCAGCAGGAGTCGCACCAGACCGCGAAGGGATAGCGCGGTCCTAATGGAAGGCGGCGGGAGAGCGGCAACAGCATCTCTCCTGCCGCGCCGTGATTTCCTTTGGTTCGCTCAACGTGGCCATCGTCCACATTTACCCTGGTTAACCGGACGCCTGTCACTTTGGTTATTATTGTCCCGCCGAATTCCGCCGTGTTGTAATACCAACGGTCGGCTTCAACGATTCTCTGTAGAAAAAAGCAACGTTGAGCCGATTTGCCGTTTGATTATTGTTAGCGGACTTTGATATTAGCCGCCAACTGTCTCCATGCGCCTACTTGGTTTTTTAAAACGGCACGCCATTGTCGTGGCCGCCACAACGCTATGGGTTCCTGCCGTAGGAATTGGGCTCGCCACATTTGTGACATTATTCCAGCGCTCCCGGGCGGCTAGCTAGCCCGCCGGCTAATCTGCCGGCCGACTGGCCCATCCGATCCGCCCATGACCGCGCCACTTTGTTTCTGTTTGCTCATCCGCAGTGCCCTTGTTCGCGCGCTAGCCTTAGCGAATTGGCGCTGCTGCATTCGCACGCACCCGAGAGGCCGGAGATCTATGTGTTGTTCTACGCGCCCTCATCGGCGCTGAAGGATTGGGTGAGATCCGATCTGTGGCGGGCTGCCGAAAGTATTCCGGGAGCCCACGCGATCGAAGACCGCGATGGCGCCTGGGCACGCCGGTTCGGCGCCTCCACATCAGGCCAGACACTTTTGTACAACCCGCGAGGACACCTTGTATTCAACGGCGGCCTTACAGCGGCACGGGGGCATGTGGGCGATAACTTTGGAGTGGACGCAGTGATGGCGCTGCTGCGCGGCGATCATCCCAGTCATCGCAGCACACCGGTATTCGGCTGCGGTTTGAGAGAAGAATAATGCAGCCCACCAAATGCGATCCTACGCCGCCAGACGCCGTTATGCAGCGCGCTTGTGTTCTGATGCGCGAGCACCAAAACGATATTTATAGCAAAACCAGCCACTTATTCTCTGTCTTGATGACCGTGCAATGGGTTGCCGGCATCGCCGCGGCCTTATGGATCCCGCCGCGCACTTGGGTAGGAACAACAAGCAGCATCCATTTGCATGTTTGGCTGGCAATCTTTCTGGGCGGCGCGATAACCAGTCTTCCCGTGTCTCTCGCGCTGACCCGCCCCGGCGAGCCCTTTACCCGGCACATGATTGCGATCTGCCAAATGCTGATGTCGGCATTGTTGATTCATCTGACCGGCGGCCGCATCGAGACCCATTTTCACGTCTTTGGGTCGCTAGCGTTCCTGGCGTTTTACCGAGACTGGCGTGTTCTGATTCCGGCCACGGTGGTGGTGGCGGCGGACCACGCCGTGCGCGGCGTGTTTTTCCCGCAATCGGTATTCGGGATTCTGACGGCAAGCCCCTGGCGTTGGGTCGAGCATGCCGGTTGGGTCATCTTTGAGGACGTGATTCTGGTCAAGATGTGCCTCCAAGGGGTTCAGGAGATGTGGGAGATCGCAAAACGGCAGGCGTCCATCGAGGACATCGGCCGCGGGCTGGAGCAGAAAGTACACGAGCGGACGCTCGATCTGGAGACAGCCAAGGAAGCCGCCGAAGCCGCAAGCCGCGCAAAGAGCGAATTTCTGGCTAACATGAGCCATGAGATCCGGACGCCGATGAATGGCGTGCTCGGCATGACGGACCTGGTGCTCGATACGGAGCTGACCGCGGAGCAACGCGAATACTTGAGCATGGCCAAGAGCTCAGCCGACTCGTTACTGGTCGTCATCAATGACATTCTGGATTTTTCCAAAATCGAAGCCGGCATGCTCGATACCAACATGGTCGAATTTCGCATCAGCGAAAATATCGAGGAACTGATGCGGACGCTGGCTCTGGGCGCTCATCAAAAGGGTCTGGAGTTGGTTTGCGATGTGGACGAATCGGTGCCCCATGCGGTGATGGCTGACGCGATCCGGATCCGGCAGGTGTTGGTGAATCTGATCGGCAATGCGATAAAATTCACGGAACGCGGAGAAGTCGTGTTTTCCGTCACGGGACAACCGAACTCGCGCGCGAACCAGGATGGGGCCGCAAGTTGAGCTGCATTTTGCCGTCCGCGACACCGGAATTGGAATTCCAGGCGAGAAGCTTCAAACGATTTTCCAAGCCTTCACACAAGCCGACAGCTCCACGACTCGCCGGTACGGTGGAACAGGGCTGGGCCTTACTATTTCGAAACGGCTGGTAGAGATGATGGGAGGACGCCTCTCGGTAGAAAGCGAGGTCCAGCAAGGCAGCATCTTCCGGTTTACCGTGCCGGTGAGACGCTGTCCAAACAGCGCCGTCACGCAACCGCTCGGCTTGGAGAGCCTCCAGGGAGTGCCAGTTCTGATTGTGGATGACAACCCCACCAACCGGCGTATGCTGGCTGAGTGGGCTTCCAATTGGGGCATGCGGCCGCTGATAGCGGATAGCGGCGCCAGTGCGCTACAGGCACTTGCGGCATATTCCGGTCCCCTGCCTCTGGTTCTGAGTGACGTTCACATGCCGGAGATGGATGGATTTGAGCTGGTCACGCGCATAAAGTCAACGAGACAAGCCGCCACGGTTATCATGCTCACCTCAGGCAGTTATGCCGGCGACGTTGCGCGTTGCCGCGAGCTCGGCGTGGAAGCCTACCTGATGAAGCCGGTGCGCCAGGGAGAGCTGCTGGCGACGGTACAGCATATTCTGGCAACCAATCCGTACAAACATTCTGCCGCCGCTGCGCCACGCGAGGCTGCAAGTTCCGCAGTGAACAGTAACCGGGTCGATCGTGGGGACGCTCTACGCGCTCTGGTTGTCGAGGATAACGTCGTGAATCAGAGAGTGGCGCTCAACATTTTGGAAAAAGCGTCTTATTCAGTCGTAGTTGTGGGAAACGGACGGGAGGCCCTTGCGGCACTCGACCGCGAATTGTTCGACTTGATCCTGATGGATATCCAGATGCCGGAAATGGATGGCTTGGATGAACCAGAAGAATCCGCGCGCGGGAGAAGTTCACCGGTAGAAGAGTTTCCATCGTCGCGATGACCGCACATGCTCTGAACGGCGACCGGGAAAGGTGCCTGGCCGCCGGCATGGACGGATACGTCACCAAACCGATTCACCGTGTCGAGCTACTCGAGGCAATTGCCGGTGTGACGCCGGCAAGGACCGCCTAGCAAGCCGTCCCGGTCATTTGCAGAACGGTTTCCGCTACACCGCGCCTTTCGACAGCACCTCGCGCAAGCGCTCGGCGACGATCTTGTCTTCGCCGGGCTCGAGCATCCAGACGCCCACGACAATGGTGTTCCCATCGGTGGGCAAGCCGGCGCTTCCGTGGGTGCTACCGGTGGCGGGATTGAGCTCGATACTTGGCGTACCGCTTCGCAACTGTTCTTTCACCTCGCGCGGTGAAATCTTCACGCGCTGCTGGTCATAACGCAACAGTAGGTGGGGCACCTGGTTGGCAACGGGCGGCACCACGATGCGCGATTCGAGACTGGGAATCTCCTTCACGTGCCCCGCGATGAGCTCGGCGCGGCGCCGGAATTCGCTCTGCATGGCCTCCTCCGACTGGTTGACGAACCAATCCACGGCCGCCACCATGCCCACGATCTGTTCCTTGGCGACTTTCATGCCACGCCCGACCACGTCATCATTCGGGTTGTTGTTGATGACAGCCGCCGCAATGAGATCTTTCCGTCCCAGCAAAAGGCCGGCGTTCTGAGGCCCGCGAATCCCCTTGCCGCCCGAGAACGTGACCAGATCGAAACCCATCTGCGTGTATTTCCAGAGATTCGAGATGGGCGGGACGTCGGCGGCTGCGTCATTGAAGCACGGCACGCCGTGCTTATGCGCAACGCGAATCCAATCCTCACGGCTGATCTGCCCCTGCTCCGCTGCGTTGAAAAAATGAGCCATCACGGTGCGATCGGTGAACGCGGCGTCATATTCCGCCAACGTTTCCACCTCGACGAAACGAATCCCGCAGTTCAGTAGGGCGTGATCGTAGTCATAGCGATGGGCCTTCTGAACAATCACTTCGTTCTTGAGGCCTGCCATTTCAGTGGGCATATTGTGAGGAGCCGAATTCTGGTTGGCCACAGTCACGCAAGCGGCGGTGCCCAGCGTCAATGCAGAAGCGGCCCCGGCAGTGACCACGGCTGCCTCGCAACGCAACCGTTTAGCGAGGTACTCGCCGGCTTTCCTCTGCAGCTCGATTAATCGGACGGGGTGTTTGGCCGCACGCGCGACGGCTGCCTGGACCGAAGGCGGCATGGTGGACGCGGTGAGAATCGTGTACGTCCCGGCAGCGTTGATGATCTTGGTGACACCGAGCTTGTCATAGTAATCCTCGCCTTCGTCGGCGGGCTGACTCGGCGTGGGCGCGGCTTTGACCGGCACGGCCTGGCTCGCAACTCCGGCGGCAAGCAATCCTCTGGTCCACGCGAAGAAATCTCTGCGACTGGTAAATCGGCTCATGGGCACGCTCCAAGGTGGTGTCCAAAATGATACTCCAGTGCCAGCAGAATTTCACGGTCATGCAACCAGCTAGCGTACTGCGACGCGCCGAATGAGGATTGCGTCCATTCATCCAGGAAACCACTCCCTTTGGTCGTGGCTCGGTAAGCGGCTGCAAGCGCGCAGTAGCCGCCTAGTTGTTGGCCAAGACGTTCGCCGCCGCCAACTGGCTGTTGGTGGATGTCCAAATGCCCGACACGCTGCTGCCCGCACCGATGAATAGCGCTGCGGAAGTGAGGCAGACAAACGCCATCAGCAACGTGTATTCGATCAAATCCTGGCCTTGCTCGTCCTGAATAAAGTTGATCGTCAGCTTTTTCATTTGTTGGTCTCCTTGCCCGTTATCCCTTGGCAATTCTCATTAGGCAACTCGTAGGCCAATGGAGAACAGCAGCCGGAAATTCTTGCGCCTGAGATATTTAGCCATGCGGCCGCGGCCCGCCCGGCGGATTCCGGTGACATTTAGTCACCCTTAGGTGACAACACGTCGCTGGCAATAGTTATTAGACGACGGATGTGAGACGCGGCTCACTTAATGGCCAGGATTTTGGCCAGAATATCCGGTATTTCAAACACGGCGCGGTTCTGGCAGGCTGCCGCCTTGGCATGAAAGCGGCGGTAATTCTCGGGCTGGAGTAGCTCCGCGACGGCCTGGACGATGTAGCGGAAGTTGCGGAGCACCAGACCCATCTGGTTTTCGACGATCCAATCGGCGTTGTAGCGTTCCTGCGGCAGGGTCCAGGCGTTGCGCTCCACCAGCGCGGGCAGCTTCATGGCCAGCGCCTCGCTGATGCTGCCCGGCCCGGGTTTGCCGATGAAAAAATCCGACAGCCGCATGTAGTGCGGAATTTCCTCAGTAAAACCCTCCACAAACATAGGAATACGATGCGGCAGCTTCCGCAGATCCCGCGCAAGCGTCTCGTTGCGGCCACAGATCAGAATGAGCTGGAGCTTGAGACCTGACCCATCCAGCCGCCGTGCGATTTCCAGCATCGCGCGCGAACCGTAACCGCCGAAGAGCACGAGCGCGGTGGGCAGTTCGGGGTCGAGCCCCAGTTTCCGGCGTTCCGCGGCGCGGTCGATCTCGGGAGTCTCGTAGAATCTGGGCGCGAGAATCATTCCCGAGGTCTGAAAGATATGCGCATCATCATGACCTAGGGCCCGTGCCTGCTGAGCGGCGCGTGCTGTGCCGCAGACGAAATACTGCGGCTGGCGCTCGATCCAGAAGTGCGGCGGGTAATCGGCGAAGTCAGTGAGGATGGTGGCGAGGGAAACACCAGGCAAAGCATGCCGCAAGCTTTGGCCCATGGCGCGGTTGAAATTCGGCACCAGGGATACAACCAGATCGGGCCGCTCTTCGCGCCAGAATTTTTCCAGCATCCGCACCACCGGGCGATGATACAAGCGGATGATGCCGTGCATCATGCCGAGAAAATACGTGGAGCCCAGGGTCCATCCGTTGCGCAGCATCAGGTTGTAAATGTCCTGCAAGCGAACGGTGGTGAGGCGGCGGAAGATGTCGAGCGGATCGAGCAGCTCCTGCAGGTTGACCAGGCGCACTTCCCAGGGCCGCTGTTGCTCCTCGATGACCTGGCGTAGAGCGTGCGCGGCCGCGCGGTGGCCGCCGCCGGCGTCAAAAAACACCAGATCGATTCTGGGCATTCTTTAAGATGATGGCATGGCTTCGTCCACGGCGCTCTCCGCGATCCTCATCTTTGCCGCAACTTATCTCGTTCTGGCCATTGGCCGGATGCCCGGGTTCCGCGTGGATCGCACCGGCGCCGCCATTATCGGCGCGACACTCATGGTCGCGCTGAACGTGCTGACGGTGGCGGATGCCGTGGCAGCCATCAACACCGACACCATCCTGCTGCTGTTCGGCATGATGATCGTGGTGGCGAACCTCCGGCTCTCCGGATTTTTCGCGCTCGTAGCCGAATGGGTGGTGGGGCACGCGCACAGGCCGCTGGTGCTGCTGGCCATGATTGTCATCGTCTCAGGCGTTTTCTCGGCGTTCTTTGTCAACGACACCATGTGCCTGGTGCTGACGCCGCTGGTCCTGGAGATCACGACGCAACTGCGCCGCAATCCGATTCCGTATCTGCTGGCGGTGGCAATGGCGTCGAACATCGGCAGCGTGGCCACAGTGACGGGAAATCCGCAAAACATGCTGATCGCCAGCTTCTCCGGCATTCCTTACCGCGCGTTCGCAGCCGCGCTCTCGCCGGTAGCGCTGGCGGGCCTCGCCGCCGCCATCGGGATCATCGCGCTGTGTTATCGCAGAGAATTCCTGGGGGCCGCGCCGCGAGTCACGATTCAACCGCCTACGGTGCGCGTGCATCGGGGGCTGGTATGGAAATCGACAATCGCGTCGGCATGCATGATCGTTCTATTTTTCCTGGGATTTCCAATCGCGAAGGTGGCACTGGTGACTGGCGCTCTGCTGCTCATGACGCGCCGCGTGAAACCCGAGCGGATCTACGCCGAGATCGACTGGTCGCTGTTGGTGCTGTTCATCGGCCTGTTCATCGTGGTGCGCGGGGTGGAGAAGACTTCGCTTTCGACGGATTTGTTCGCGATCGCTTCGCGACTGCATCTGGAGCGCACCGGAGTGATGAGCGCCTTCGCCGCGATCCTTTCGAATATCGTAAGCAATGTGCCGGCGGTTCTGGTGTTCCGCCCGTTCATTCCGCATCTCGGAAACCCCATGCACGCCTGGCTCACACTCGCCATGTCGTCGACGCTGGCGGGTAATCTCACGGTGCTGGGCTCCGTCGCGAATCTCATCGTCATCCAGCGCGCGCGGCACAAGGTGAAGATCACGTTCTGGGAGTATGCGAGGGTGGGCGCGCCGTTGACGGTGATTACGATCGCCATCGGCGTGCTGCTCGTCCCGTAAGTGTCGCCGGGCGGATCCCGTGCTACCGTGAGTGTCAGGATGCTCCCTACATTGCTCGCCGCTACATTACTTGTGTCGGGATGCGCCCTGGGCGCGCTCTTGGTCGGGCTGTGGATGCGCAGCCGGATCGTTGAACTGGATGCGGCTCGCAAGATTGCCGAGGTGAATCTTGCCGCGGTCCAGACGGGGCCGGGCAAGATGGCGGAAACGTTTCAAGCGCTGGCCGACACGGCTTTGCGAACCAGCCAGCAGAGCTTTCTGGAATCGGCGCGCTCGACGCTCGAAACCGTGCGCGTGGAGATGACCGGCGACCTGACCAAGCGCCAGACCGCGGTGGACACCGTGGTCAAGCCGCTCGCCGAATCACTGACTAAGCTCGAAGCACAGATTCATGAACTCGAGGCGGCGCGCCGGCACGCTTACGGCGGCCTGGAGCAGCAAATGCAAACCATGGCGCTGCGCGAGGTGGAATTGCAAAAGGAGACCGCGGCGCTCGTCACAGCCCTACGCTCGCCACACGTGCGCGGGCGATGGGGAGAAATCACGCTGCGGCGCGTGGCCGAACTTGCGGGCATGGTGGAGCGCTGTGACTTCTGCGAGCAGGAGACGCAGGAAACTGAGACTGGCCGCATCCGCCCGGATATGATCGTCAGGCTGCCGGGTGAACGTACCATCGTAGTGGATGCCAAGGCGCCTCTCACGGCTTACCTGGATGCGGTAGCCGCCAACGGCGACGCCGATCGCCGGACGGCGCTGATCCGTCACAGCCAGCAGGTGGCCAAGCACGTGGAACAGCTCAGCAGCAAGACCTACTGGGCGCAGTTCCAGCCCGCGCCCGAGTTCGTCGTGCTCTTCCTGCCCGGCGATCCCTTTTTCAGCGCCGCGCTCGAACACAAGCCGGCATTGGTGGAGGATGCCGCACGCCAGAAAGTGCTGGTGGCAACTCCGACTACGCTGATCGCCATTCTCAAAGGCGTAGCCTACGGCTGGCGGCAGGAGAAACTGGCCGAGAACGCCGAGGAGATCCGGCAGTTGGCGGCGGAACTGTTCGATCGCATCGTGACCTTGCAGACGCACTTCAACGACATCGGACGCTCACTGGGCAAATCCGTGGAGGCGTTCAATCGATGTGTGGGTTCGCTCGAGGCGCGCGTTTATCCATCGCTGCGGCGCATTCGAGAACTCGGCGCTACCACGGCCGAGGAGCCGCCCGAACCCGAGCGCGTGGATATAAAGCCACGCACCCTCGGGCTGTTTGAGTCCTCTTAAGGCGGAATCCGGTGCGCGCCCTTTTTCTCCTGCTCTCCCGCCTGCGCTGGCTGCGGAGCTGGATGGAAACTTCGGCAATCTCCTGGCGGGTCGCTTCGCGATTCGTCGCCGGGGAGACTCTTGCCGATGTCCTCGCCGCCGGACGCCGGATCAACAGCGAAGGCATCGCGCTCACCATCGACCATCTGGGCGAGAACGTAACTTCACTCGCTGAAGCCGAAGCCTCGCGCGACGTCTATCTGAGGGCCATGAACGAGATTGCGGAGAATCACATCGACGGCAACGTTTCGCTCAAATTAACGCAGTTCGGCATGGACATCTCGGAGCCGGCGTGCCGCGCGAATGTGGGCCAACTCGTGCAGCGGGCGAAGGAGCTGAACAGCTTCGTGCGGGTGGACATGGAATCGAGCGCGTACACGGATCGTACTCTCGAATTGGTCGAAAATCTGCACGCCCGCCACGGCGCGGTGGGTACGGTGATTCAGGCGTATCTCCATCGCAGCGAGAAGGATGTGGAAATGTTGTGCCGCCGCGGCATCCGCGTTCGCCTGTGCAAGGGGGCGTACCTGGAGCCGGCAGAAGTTGCATTTCAGGCCAAGTCGGACGTGGACCGTAACTATGTGCAACTGGTGAGAATTCTGCTGGCCGCTGGCACTTATCCTGCAATTGCCACGCATGATGAGAAAATCATCGAGCAGACCAAGGACTTCGCGCGGGCTCGCCATATCCCGCCCGACAGCTTTGAGTTTCAAATGCTTTACGGCATCCGGCGCGATTTACAGCGGCGTCTGGTTGCCGAAGGTTATCGGTTGCGGCTGTATGTGCCATTTGGAAAAGCATGGTATCCATACTTTATGAGGCGTCTGGCCGAGCGTCCGGCCAATGTCGTGTTTCTCGCGCGGCATCTTTTTCGCGCCTAGGCCCTTTTGCAGTGGACAAGGAAACTTTAAACTATAAGTAGCGTCTAACGGATATGAAGTACTGGGCTCTTCTCGCAGGGAAGCTGGGAATCGCCGGGGCGGTGTCTTTCGGCGTACTCAACGGGATCAATTGGTACTGGTCCTCGCCACTGTTGTTCCGCGGCATTCGATTACCGCGGTTCGGAATCGATCTCGCCTTCACGCTCGCCGTGGGCGCCTGGTTCCTCATTACCGTGGGATTGCTCTATCTCTGTGTTTTGGACCAGAGGTACCGCTGCCGGGTGTGCCTGCGGCGGCTGCGCATGCCTATCGAGACGGGTTCGTGGGGCCGCATGCTGCAACTCGGACGGCCGCGCATCGAATACATCTGCCCTTACGGCCACGGCACCCTCAAAGAGGAAGAGCTACGCATCTCCGGCCTCGACAACCCCGAGTGGACTGAGAGCGGCGACATGTGGGAAGAGCTTTGCGCGGCAGCCTCAAAGGACTCTGAGCCGCGCCCGTGAACGGCGACGCGATGACCGCGCGAGTGGCTCACGCACCCTGGTCTGGCGCCTGATAGCGGGCTGGGAGGTACTGGCCGCGCTAGCCTCGATCGGTATCCTGCTCGTTCCCGTTTTATCTGCACAATTTCGAGCTGTCGCGGCTTCTCCGCACATCCCACATCAGCTCCGAGAACGTAGCGCGGCAGTTCGTTCTGGATCGCGGACGCTCGCTCGGCCTCGATATCTCTCCTAACCAATTGGACATTCGCCGCTTGCCGGGAACTGCCCCCATCGACGTCCACTACGTGGTGCGGGTCAACTTCCCGCTGTACACGGTGGACCTGCATTTCTCGTCTACCATTGCAGAAGTGCGATAGGCTCAGTGTCCGAATGCGGACACTCACAGATCATTGGTTTAGATCCCGCTGCTACAATGAGAACGTCGCATGGCCCGTAAGAAGAAAGAAATGAAGGTCCGGGTCCCGAAAAATGCCAGGCTGGCCCGCTTCGTTATGGGGCCTGCCGGAAAAGTGCTGTTGGCCGGCTTCATTCTGCTGGTCACGGCCGGCTTGATCGGCTTCACTTATTTTTACGTCAGGTACTCGCACCTCATCGACGAGAAGCTCCGAGCGGGACCTTTCGCCAATACCTCAAAGATTTATGCGGCACCCAAGTTGATCGGGGTGGGAGACACCATCTCACCCGATGAGTTGGTGGCCGATCTGCGCCGCGCGGGCTACAGCGATTCCCGCGGCAATCCCATGGGCTGGTTCAATATCCGGCCCGACGCGATTGAAGTCTTTCCGGGGCCCGATTCCTACTCCCGCGATGAAGCGGGCGTCATCAAATTCGCCAACGGCCGGATTTCGCAAATCATTTCGCTCCAGGACAATACGGATCGCGAGCAATTTCAGCTCGAACCGGAGCTGATGACCAATCTATACGACCGCAACCGCGAGAAGCGGCGTATCGTGCACTACCCCGATATTCCCCAGGTCCTGGTGCAGGCCGTCATCTCAGCCGAAGACAAACGCTTCTTCCAGCATGCGGGGTTCGACCCGTTTCGCATTGTGAAAGCCGCCTACGTCGACTTGAAGGAAGGCCGCAGGGCGGAAGGCGCATCGACGCTGAGCATGCAGCTTGCGCGGCAGTTCTGGCTGGATAGCGACAAGAGTTGGAAGCGCAAGGCCGCCGAGGTGATGATCACGCTGGAGCTGGAGCAAAAGCTCTCCAAGCAGCAGATTTTCGAGTTCTATTGCAACCAAATCCCCCTTGGCCAGCGCGGCACTTTTGGCATCCGTGGATTCGGCGAAGGCGCGCAGGCGTATTTCGGAAAGGATATCCGGCAGCTCACGATCCCCGAGTCGGCCATGCTCGCCGGCCTGGTCCAGCGGCCCAGCTACTACAACCCCTTCCGCCATCCCGACCGGATGCGTGAGCGGCGCAATGTGGTTCTCGCGCTGATGCGGCAGAACGGCTTCATCAGCGAGCGCGAATACGCGCTGGCATGCGACACTCCCATCCAGCTCGTGAGCAGCGTATCGGAATCGTCGGAGGCTCCTTACTTCGTTGACATGGTGAACGACGATCTGCAAACGCGCTTCCAGGACAAAGATTTTCAGGCCAGCACCTACCGCATCTACACCACGCTCGATCTGGATCTGCAACGGGCGGCGGTGGAAGCCGTGCGCATGGGAATGCAGCACGTCGATGAGCAACTGAAGAAACAGCGCCGGTTCAAGAACGTGGCGTTCCCGGACCCGCAAGTAGCCCTCATCGCGATCGATCCCCACACCGGAGCAGTCAAGGCGCTCGTGGGTGGACGCAACTACGGAACCAGCCAGTTGGACCGCGTGTGGAGCATGCGCCAGCCGGGATCCTCGTTTAAACCATTTGTCTACGCAACGGCGCTAAACACCGCGGTGGAAGGCGGGCAGCAGATCATCACGCCCGCGACCATGGTGGATGACGCGCCGACAACCTTCTGGTTCGACAATAAACCCTACGAGCCCCACAATTTCAAGCATGAGTATTACGGCGAAGTGACGCTGCGGCAGGCACTGGCGCATTCCATGAACATCGCGACCATCAAGGTCGCGGAGATGGTCGGATATGACGCTGTGGTGCAATTCGCGAAGAAAGCCGGGCTTAACGAAGACATCCAGGCTACGCCGGCCGTGGCCATCGGCTCCTATGACACAACGCCCATGGAGATCGCTGGCGCCTACACGCTATTCGCGAACCAGGGAACATATCTCAAACCCTACTGGATCACGAGCGTCCGCGCGCAGAACGGCTCCACGCTGCTCCAGGACAAACCGCAGTCCAGGCAGGTGCTGGATCCGCGCGTTACGTATCTGATGGTCAGCATGCTGGAAGAGGTGCTGCGCTCGGGAACGGCCGCGGCGGTGCGCGCCGGCGGATTCACCGTTCCAGCAGCCGGCAAGACCGGGACGTCTGATCGGGACGGCTGGTTCGCGGGCTTCACGACCGAGCTGTTGTGCGTGGTCTGGGTCGGGTTCGATGACAACCGGGAACTGAACCTGGAAGGCGCGCACTCGGCCGCGCCTATCTGGGCGGAATTCATGAAGCGCGCTCTCGCCTTCCGCGGTTATCGCGACGCCAAGCCGTTTCCAGCGCCTGACGGTGTGGTTTCGGTGGAGATTGATCCGCAATCAGGCATGCCGGCCACTCCGTTCTGCCCCATTCGTAAAACCGAGGTATTCATCGCCGGAACGCAGCCCGTGGGCACCTGCCCGCTGCATGGCGGCTCGAGCCCGGGAGCCACGCATGTGGCGGGATGGGAGCTTCCCGCTGCTCCGCCTGTCGCGCCGGCAAACGGCACCCAACTCGCTTCCGCCGATCCACGGTTGCGCCGTGTTCCTCAGGCCGGAAGTCCGGCGCCTCCCAACGATCCTCCGCACGACCAACAGGACCAAAAGCAGCAAAAGCATAAGGGGTTTTTCCGGCGCCTTATGGATGTGTTTAAATAGAGCCAAGGAGGCCGTATGGTCTCGACTCGTTGGTTCTGCTTCACTTCGGTTCTCTGGCTCCCGGCAATGATTCCGGCACAGAATACGCTGCTGGAGGCTTCCAAACTTCCTGATCACGTGGAAACGGCCCCAACCGCGCCTGCACTGGTGCCGTTGAGCCCGGAAAAGCGCGGCGATATTTTGATGGCGCGCAAGATGTACCGGGAGGCAGCGGAGACCTACAAAGAGGGACCGCTCGATTCCGCCATCATTCAGAACAAGATCGGCATCGCCTACCACCAGATGATGCAAATGGACCTCGCCAAGCGATACTACGAGCGTTCCATCAAACTGGATGCCAACTATCCCGAGGCCGTCAACAACCTCGGGACCATCTACTACTCGAATAAGAGCTTCCGCCGGGCTACCAAGCTCTACCAGAGGGCACTGAAGCTTTCGCCGAATTCCGCTTCGATTTTTAGCAACCTGGGCACCGCGTTTTTCGCGCGCAAGAACTACAAGAGCGCGATCGTGGCTTACCAGAAGGCGCTGGCGCTGGACCCGGACGTGTTCGAGCATCGCAATTCCTGGGGCGTCCTGTTGCAGGAACGCAGCGTCGATGAGCGCGCCAAGTTTCACTACTATCTGGCCAAGACTTACGCCAAGGCAGGCATGAACGACCGCGCCCTCACCTACATTCGCAAAGCGCTGGAGGAAGGCTACGCCGATCGCAAAAAGATGATGGAAGACCCCGAATTCACCTCACTCCATCAGATGCCGGAGTTCCAGGAGCTACTCGCGATGGAACCGCGTGTTCTCTAGCGGCGCCCGCGGCGCGCTTGTTCTCGCGTTATTCACAACCCTGATTCTTTCCAATTGCCAACAGAAGCCGGCCGGCACGCGGCGGTTGGCGATCCTTCGATTCGAAAATCTGACGGGCGACGATTCGCTCAACTGGATGGGGCGTGCGGTGTCCGAAGTCATGGACGCGGAGCTCGCCGGTTCGCGCGCGGTCTCCGTCATCGATTTCCGCCAGCTCCACGCATCCGATCTTAGTTTGGGACCGCGGCCTATCGCGGCTCCGGGGATCTCGACGGAACGGTCCGCCGCCCTGCTAGCGGGGGCTAACCGTCTTCTGTACGGACGCCTGTCGCGCGTGGGCACGAACCTTCGGCTCGATGCCGAGCTGTTCGATGGGTCGCGCGGGAAGATCGAGCGGGTGCTATCCGCAACCGTCCCCGAATCCGATGGAGTGATCCGGCTGGCGGATTCTCTGGCAAAACAGTTGGCCGCCCCCGTCCGGACTTTTGGAACACCGCAGGATCAGGCGCTTCGCGAGTATTGTGCCGGCCTTGAATCCTCCGATCCGCACGCCGCGGCTGCGGCCTTTTCCCGAGCAGTGGCGGCTGACCCGAACTTCGGCCAGTCGTATGTCGCTTGGGCACAATTGGCCGCCGGGCAGAATGACCGGGCCGAAGCAGAAAAAGTCCTGACGCTCGCATCAGCACGCGGCGGTGCCATTCAAGAGCTGGAGCGGGCTCGTATCACTGCCTTGGCGGCGGAACTGCGCGGCGACCAGGCTGGGACCATGCGGGCGCTCGAAACCGTGGCACGGCTCGATCCCGGGGACATCGGCCTGTTCCGCAGGCTGGCTCAAGCCAACCTGAACGCCCGGCGGTATCACGAGGCAGCGCAGAGCATCAAAAACGCCCTGGCAGTTGAGCCGGAGAATCCTGAGTTATGGAACGACCTGGGTTATGCCGAAATGTTCGCCGGCGATCTGACCGCGGCTACCATGGCGCTCGACGAATACCGGCGCATCCGGCCGGCTGATCCGAATGCGCTCGACTCGCTCGGGGATGTGAACTTCTACTTCGGCCAGTTTGCGCAGGCCGAGCAGTACTATCGTCAGGCGTTCGAGAAGGACAACGCCTTCAACGGCGGTGGCGCGTTGATGAAAGCAGCGCACGCGCGCTTGCGGACAGGCGACATCAGCGGCGCGGACACCCTCTTCAATCAATACCTGGAAGCAAGGCGCAACGACCCGCTCCCGCAACTGCGGCGCGCCGAATGGGAATTCGTGACGGGCCGGCGGAAGCGGGCCGTGGAACGCCTGGAAGCATACACGCACGACGTTCTGGCACTTGCGAGCGGCCTTGTGCCACAACTGAATGCGCAGCTCGCTGTATGGGAATTGGAACTGGGGGATGGCACACGGGCTCGCGAATTTGCGCAGCGAGCGCAGGGGCCGCGCGGCTCGGCAGTGGCGGCCGTGGCTCGCTTTCTGTGCCAGGCGCCGGCGCCACCGGCAGAATGGAGACAGCGAGCACTCGGACTTCTGCCCCGTCCGGAAGAAGAGCCCACACGAAACCTGATGCTTGGCTATGCGCTTCTGCTGCAAAATGAGTTCTCAGCCGCCGCGCCCGTGCTGTCCGAGGCGTATCAGCACTCCGCAGCCGAACCGCGGGAGATTCTGCCGGTCCTCGTGGCGTGGGCGCAGATAGAAACCGGACACATCGAGGATGCCGCACGCTTTGTCCAGAGGAATCCGATACCCAACCCGACGCCGGACCTCTTTGCTGGGCTGGCGTTTCCTCGGTTGCTGCTGCTGCGGGCAGCCGTGCTCGAAAAGCAGGGAAAAGCCGCGGATGCTGCGACCACTCGCCGGCTTTTTGTTACTCTTTCGGGCCAGGATGTCCATAATCCATGACTTCTCCGGCGGCGACGGAGGAGCCGGACTGAAGCTATAGTGAGTGCCATGCGCGCCAGCTCGATTGATTCTATTCCGCCGCGGTATTTGACTGACGCGTCGGGCTACACAGGCAGCGGAAGTAAACTGTTCGTCCCGGAGGATGAGGCGGGCGTCATCGAGGTTCTGAACGCGGCGCGCGAGCAACGGACGCCGATTACACTCGCGGGTGCGGGGTCTGGGCTGACGGGCGCACGGGTGCCGCAGGGCGGATGGGTGCTGTCGCTCGAAAAGTTCCGACGGCTCGAAATCGGCGAAGGGCGTGTTCGGGTGGGAGCGGCGGTCACACTGTTGGAACTGCGCGAGGCGGCGAGGCCCACGCGGCAGTTCTATGCTCCCGATCCGACCGAGATCACGGCCTCGGTTGGCGGGACAATCGCTACCAACGCCAGCGGATCGCGCAGCTTCAAATACGGCAGCACACGGCGGCATGTGCTGGCGCTCCGTGTGGCGCTGATGGAGGGCCGCGTCATGGAACATCGGCGGGGCGACAGAATCGACTTCGCGGTTCCGGCGATTCCCGTCCCGGACACGACCAAATACACTGCTGGTTATCGCCTGGAGCCCGGAATGGATTGGATTGACCTGTTCTGCGGATCGGAGGGCACGCTAGGCGTGGTGCTGGAAGCGGAGCTGGCACTGCTGCCGATCCCGGCAAGCTTATTCGCGGGCGTGGTCTTCTTCCCGTCAGATGAACGCGCGCTGGACGCGGTGGACGCATGGCGGCCCATTGGGGAGCTGCGCATGATCGAGTACGTGGACAGGAACTCGCTCGATCTGCTATTGGAGCGATATCCGGACATTCCGGCTCCGGCAGGGGCGGCGCTGTTGATCGAAGCCGAGGGCGATGACATAGATGCGTGGGAAGCTCGGCTTGCTTCCGCCGGGGCGTTGACGGAGGCTTCGTGGTTCGCGACGACGGCGAAGGATCGCGAGCGATTCCGGGAGTTTCGCCATGCACTGCCGGAGATGGTGATCGCCAAGGTGGTTCCGGGTGGCTTCCTCAAAATGGGGACCGATTACGCCGTGCCGATCAGCCGCAATCGCGAGATGCTCGCTTATTACCGGCGGCGGCTGGAGGAGGAATTACCGGGCCGTTACGTGATCTACGGGCACATCGGCGACGCGCATGTGCACGTCAACATGCTGCCGGCGAACGCGGTGGAATCCGCGGCGTCGAGCCGGCTGCTGACCGAGTTCGCCCAGCAGGCGGTGGCATTGGGCGGGACAGTTTCAGCGGAGCATGGTCTGGGCAAGCGCAAAGCCGCTCTGCTTGCGCTGCAATATGCGCCGGAGCACATTCAGGCGATGCGTGAGGCAAAAAGCAGGCTCGATCCGCACTGGCTGCTGGGCCGCGGCACGCTTTTTCAGGCCTGACCCGACCTGCAGCTAGCCGGAAAAAAACAGAGTGGAACTGGCTCCCGGCGTAGATTGCCGAGGCCCGTCTCCGGCCCGATAACTTATCTTCCCCCGTGCCCGGTCACCACAATGCGCACGGTCTGGAGCATGATCGCGAAATCGAAGAACACCGACATGTTCTTCAGATAGAAGAGGTCGTACTCCAGCTTCCGGATCGCATCCTCTAAACTGGCTCCGTAACCGTATTGCACTTGCGCCCATCCGCTCAGGCCCGGCCGTACCGAGTGGCGTTCATCGTAATAGGAGATTTGCTGCCGCAATTGTTCGACAAACACCGGCCGTTCCGGTCGTGGGCCGATGAAGCTCATTTCCCCCCGAATGATGTTGATGAACTGCGGCAGTTCATCTAAACGGAATTTGCGAATGAAGCGTCCGACTCGCGTGACACGGGGGTCATCTTTTTGAGCCCACTCCGCGCCATTGAGCTTCTCCGCATCTGCGCACATCGATCGGAATTTCAGCACATCGAAGCATTTGCCTCGATAACCGACCCTTTTCTGCCGGTAAATCGCCGGGCCCTTGGAGTCCAGCCGGATGGCAATTGCCAGGATCAGCATGATCGGCAGCGACAACGTTAGCCCTACCAGCGCGCAACTCAAGTCGATGAAGCGCTTCAACACCAGCGTTGTCTTGGACCGGTGAAACCCGTCCGAGAAAACGAACCAGCTCGGCTGTACCGTGTTGAGCCAAACCCTCCCGCTGAGCGACGAGATAGTCGAGTGCGCATCCTCCACTCTCACGCCCTGCACGCGCAGCTTCACCAGATCGCGCGTCGGCATCTTGAGCCGGCGGTCTTCCAGCGCCACGATGATGCGCGCGATGCGTTTCTCCGTGGCAATCTCTTCCAGCCGGTCCGCGCTCCCCACGATGGGGTGCCCAAACAGCTCCTGCTGGTCGTCCGGTGAGCCTGCGGTTTGCATGAAGCCCACCAGGTTCAGATTCAAATCGCCCCGGCGCGTGAGTTCGCGCGCTACCGTAACCGCCATCTCTTGCGTTCCCAGAATCAGAACGTTCTGTTTCGGAGCCGCGAATTGCCAGGCCCTGTCCAGAGCGATGCGGCTCACTATGACGAACGTCGCCGCCAGCGCCGTGCTGATGAAAAATACGCCACGTCCGATCAGCAGGCTCGGAAAAATGTAGTAGACCAATCCCAGCGCCAGACAACCCGCCCCTAGCGATTGTCCCAGGCACAGCAGCTGCTCATAGCGCGTCCGGGTCGTGTGCACGTTATATAGATCGCTGTAGTAAAAGCAGATCTGGAAAATGGTGACGAAAATTACGATCTGGATGGCGAAATCCGGAAACTGAACGAAGGAATCGAACTCTACTGGCTGGTTCCAAAAACGCACGAACACGCCGCAAACCAGAGCCAGCGACATCAGCAGGCTCTCGATGGCCATCAGCGCCAAGCTTTTGGGTGAGACGTATTGGCTGAATATGCGGATCATTCGTTAGAGTGACGCCCGCCCGGCAAGGACTTCCGCCGTCTGGGGACTTGACGAGTGCAATCCGGTGGCCAAATCCGCACTCGACCCGCTTTCCGGCCAGGCTCCTACCCCCTTGAAAAATAGGGCTACTCCGTCCACCCCGCCTACAAACCACAACTATCGCGGACCATCACGCCGCCCCTCTCATCCACGCAACAAAACTTTCGGATTTCGTGCCAAACTTTAGACTTGGTTGCCGACAGTAGTTGCCGTTATCTACGGAAACAGCTTCACTAGTTGAGGACCCAGCGCGCGTGTCACCGGCAGCGGCAGTTGCTGCCAAATCTTGATCGCCAACTGGAACTTCGGATTCTGGGGGCTGTAATTGGGCACTTCTTTCCGCTTCACCAGCAGGATTTCGTAAGGAAGCTCGCGCATCGTGGCCCCCCAGTGGCGTTTGTAATCCGCTGTCCCCGTTCCGAGTTTCGATCGCCCGAAATCGAAAGTCCGGTAGCCATTCTTGCCCGCCCACCGCAAATGCTCGTAATACATGTAGTCATTCGGCACCAGCGCTAGATATCGGGGATCCGACGCCGCGTAGTACGTGTGCATTTGATCGCGAAAGAAGAAATTCATGCTCGCCGCGACCACCTTGTTCTCCAGCACAACCTCGCGGATGTCGACCGCTCCCCCGAAATTCGCCAGCAGCGCCGGAAACAGCCGCGGCGGGAAATTGGGTGTTCCCAGCCGCCGCAGCGTGCGCGAGTGCAAATCCTCGAACGCGCGATAATCGCTGTGCTGGATGCGGATCGAAAAGTCGGCCTTTAGAGCCTTCCTGACCGTGTTGCGCCGCTTCTTGGAGGTCGGTTCGGCCAAAATCGCGTCTTCGTCCGGCGTCACCTCTCGTGTGAAGGTCACATACCGCGAAACGTTGGGCACCCCCAGCACCTGTTCCGGATGGGCGTTCCGTAGTTCGATGTGTTCCACCCCCAGTTCCCTCCCAAGCTTCATGGCTTGCTCGCCCATGGCTTGCTTGGCTTCAGGCGTCTCGGCCAGAATTCCCCCGTACACGGCAAACGGCGATGAGATCAGTACCTTGCCCATGATGAAGTTCTTGACCAAAAACAAGGGCAGCACTCCGCGAATGCAGTTTCCGTCTGTCGCCATCAGGTAGCGTGGAGCATATCCGAAGACCTCCTCCATGGACTTTTTCCACGCGATCAAATGAAAGGGGCTGCCATGCGGATGAGCCTGGACAAACCCATCCCATCGTTCGCGATCCCCGGGGGTTAGCGGCCGAATTTCCATCTCAGTCCGATCAAGACTCCGATCAAGCCGCCCACCGTTCCGCTGGTGACGTCCGTCATGGAGGGAAACCGGTTATGGCAGTAAACCTGAAACAGTTCCCCGGATGCCATCAGGATCGCGGCAAGAATCACAATTTGTGCCGGCCGTACTCGAGCCTGGATACCCATAAATCCGAATGGCACGACCAGCACGATATTCTGGCACACATCCAGCCAGAATCCCGGCAGCTGGTGATCGCTAAATGGAATCCAGCACACCTTTGCCCAATGGGAATGACCCTGAAAGTTCGACCACGGCAGGATTTCAGCAGCTACGACAGCCAGCGCCGACGCCAACCACGCCAGCTTCCACAAAAACCGGGACATCCGTTACCGGATACGGTCGGTGAGCCAGCGCGCCACACGCATCACCACTTGGCGAAGAATCGCCAGGCCCGAGCGCTGCTTCTGCGGTTTTTCCCCGGCGTCCACCGGCATCCAGACAAGTGACACGGTTGTTATCTGTTGGATTGGCAATTCTAACACCAAAATGTATGTCTCTTTACTATCCTTGGGTTAGCCGTGGGGCTAGTTTGCCAACTCCCACAAGTTAGAACACTGGAACACGTTTTGGGATTCGGAAAACCAGATGTATCAGGTATTTACCCGGATAACGTCCCGAACTCGAAATCGCCAAGCAGCCTGTCGATTTTGCGGCTCATCGAGCGTAACCCGGTATAGGTGCGCAGGCGTGAGACCCAGCCGCGCGCCAGCCGTGGATGGTCAGGATCTAACTCCCACGGATGAAAATACATGCAGGCCGGCTGGTGATCCTCTCCGTTGATACGCCGGACACCCGCCGCCGTATACCGATAAGGCAGCAGCCGCAGATACGCGCCTCCGCCCACCGGGGCTACATTCTGCCCTGAAAGATGCACCGTGGCGACTGGAACCTCGACAATTGAACCAGACGGTGTCGCCATCACGCGACAGTGACGCCCGAACCCCGGAATCCCATAACGATCATGCTCAATGGGATAGATGCTGGAATCATGCGTAAACCCGCATTCCACAAGCACTTCGAGCGCCCACAGAGACTTCTCCGTGATCGAGTAGCTGGGAGCCCGGTAAGCTCTGGGCTTGATTCCGCAAGCATTTTCAATGGCTTCGACGGCGCGGCGCGTGTCTTGGCGGAACTCGTCGGGGGTCAGATCGTAAACCAGGCGGTGAAAAAAGCTATGGCAGGCGATTTCGTGGCCGCGCGACGCGATTTCCCGAACCAGAGCTGGATTGCGCTCGGCTACCCAGCCCAGCACGAAAAACGTTCCCTTCACTTGGTGGCGATCGAAAATTTCCAGAACGCGGCGGGTTTGCGGTTCGACTAGCGAGGGCAGCGAAGTCCACTCATCCTGGCGGACATATTTCGCCAACTCAGTGGGATGGAAGTACTCTTCGACGTCGACGCTGATAATGTTCCGGATCATTCAGGTGCGCTTGATGCGGCGCAGGACGGTCACAGCAATTCCGTAAAGAAAACCTACTGTTCCCAGAACTATCCTGTCCACCAGCCTCTGAAACATTATGACCCAGAGTATCATATGCGACACAACTGGTCGCAATTTAACTAGTTGACCGGTATAGAGATCTGGTAGTATATTGATATCAGACCCAAACAGTCGTAGATAGTATGTTGAAGCTGACCAAGAAGGCGGACTACGGACTCATCGCCCTCAAGCATCTGGCGATGTCTGGCCGTGCGGGCGCGGCGAGCGCCAAGGAAATCGCCGATGCTTACGGCATGCCTCTGCCTTTACTGGCTAAGATTCTGCAAAAGTTGACGAAGACCGGGCTGCTCGTTTCATTGCCAGGATCGAGCGGCGGCTACAAACTCGCGAAGCGGCCGGAAAAGATCAGCGCGCTCGAAGTGATTCACGCGATCGACGGTCCGATCATTCTGACGACCTGTTTCACCGCGCACGGCCATTGCGATCAGTCCGACAAATGCACGGTCCGCGAACCCTTGCGCAAAGTGCACGAAGCGATTATCGATCTGCTGGGTAAGATCACGATTTCTGAGATGGCCGGCGAAGCCTCGGAGCCCAGCGCTCCGCCTATCGCCATGGAACGGCTCGAATCAACATTACATGTTCTTTGAGGATATTTATGAAGACGCCTATTTATTTTGATAACCATGCGACGACGCCAACCGATCCACGGGTGGTGGACGCAATGCTGCCTTACTTCACCACGAAATTCGGCAATGCGGCGAGCCGCAACCACAGCTTCGGCTGGGAAGCGGAAAAGGCGGTCGACGACGCACGCAAGAAGATCGCGGACCTGATCGGGTCAACCTCGAAGGAGATCGTTTTCACCAGCGGCGCCACGGAATCCGACAACCTGGCAATCAAAGGTGTGGCGGAGATGTATGCCGAGAAGGGCAACCACATCATTGCGGCGGCCACGGAACACAAAGCCGTACTGGATACCTGCAAGAAGCTGGAGAAGCACGGTTATCGCGTGACGTATCTGCCGCTGAAGGCGGATGGGCTGGTGGATCTCGATATGCTGCGCGAGTCCATCACCGACAAAACCATTCTGATCACGATTATGTATGCCAACAACGAAATCGGTGTGATTCAGCCGGTTGCGGAGATTGGCAAGCTGGCGCATGAGCGCGGCGTGCTGTTCCACACGGATGGCGTGCAGGCGGTGGGCAAGGTCCCGGTCAACGTGATCAAGGACAATATTGACCTGATGTCGATGAGCGCGCACAAAATTTACGGACCGAAGGGCGTGGGCGCTTTGTATGTGCGGCGCAAGAGCCCGCGTGTGCAGATCACTGCGCAAATGGATGGCGGCGGGCACGAGCGCGGCATGCGGTCGGGAACGCTGAACGTGCCTGGAATCGTCGGGATGGGTGAAGCGTGCGCGATTTGCCATCGCGAGATGGCGGAGGAATCGAAGCGTCTGGGGTATTTGCGCGACAAGCTCAAAAATAAGCTGGAAACCGAGTTGGACGAGGTCTTCGTCAACGGCACGATGGAACACCGGCTGCCGCACAACCTGAACATCAGCTTCGCGTATGTGGAAGGCGAGTCACTGCTGATGGGAATCAACGATATCGCGGTTTCGAGCGGCTCGGCGTGCACATCGGCCACGCTCGAGCCCAGCTACGTGCTGAAGGCCCTGGGCGTGGGCGATGATCTGGCACATACGTCGATCCGTTTCGGCTTGGGCCGCTTCAACACGGAAGAAGAAGTGGATTACGTGGCGGCGCGCGTGATTGAAGTCGTGCGTAAGCTGCGTGAGCTTTCGCCGCTCTACGAGATGGCGAAGGAAGGCATTGATTTGAGTCAAGTTCATTGGGCAGCGGAGTAGTTTGCCGCTGGCGATAAAATTAAAGAGGAGACGCAATGGCTTATTCTGACAAGGTTCTGGATCATTACAATCACCCGCGCAATGTGGGTTCGCTCGATAAAACCGACCCCAACGTGGGCACGGGCATGGTGGGCGCGCCGGAGTGCGGCGACGTGATGAAGCTACAGGTAAAGGTGGACGAGGCAACCGGCGTCATCGCCGAAGCCAAGTTCAAGACCTTCGGATGTGGCAGCGCGATTGCCAGTTCTTCGCTGGCTACCGAGTGGCTGAAGGGCAAGACGGTCGACGAAGCGCTGGCGATCAAGAACACGGACATCGTGAACGAGCTGAGCCTGCCTCCGGTGAAGATTCACTGCTCGGTGCTGGCGGAGGACGCCATCAAGGCGGCGATCACCGATTACAAGAAGAAGCAGGATCAGCGAAAGCCGGTGGAAGCGCGGGCGTAATGGCTGAAGTCCAAGAACTCGTGGCTCTCACGCCGCTTGTAAAGACGGAGCCGGTGGTCCACGCGACGCCGAAAGCGATCGAGAAAATCCGGCAGGCTTTCGCCAAGCAAGGTGTCGAGGGCGTGTTGCGCCTGGGCGTGCTGGGCGGCGGCTGCTCGGGTCTGAGCTATCAGTTCAAGTTCGACACCAAGCCGCGCCCGACGGATAAGATTTTCGAATTCGACGGCGTCAGGATCGTCGTCGATCCCAAGAGCCTGCTTTATCTGCACGGCATGACACTCGATTACAAAGAGTCGCTCATGCAGTCGGGATTCGTATTCGAGAACCCCAACGCGCAGAAGAACTGCGGGTGTGGGACGTCGTTCTCGGCGTAAGAGTTTTTTTCAACGCCGAGACGCAGAGACGCCGAGAAAAACCAATTCCATGAGTGTGCTCGCTTCGAATTACTACGACTTCTTTGGACTTGAGCACAAGTTAGATCTTGACTTGAAGGATCTGGAGAAGCGGTTTTATGCGCTTAGCCGGCAGTATCATCCGGACCGGTTTACGCTCAAGAGCGCGGAAGAGCAGCAGGTGGCGCTGGATGCTACGGCGATTCTGAACGACGGGTATCGCACGCTGCGTGATCCGCTGACAAGAGCCGAGTATCTGCTCAAACAGTACGGATTTGATATCGGGGAACAGGGGACGAAGAACGTTCCGCCGGAATTGTTGGAAGAAGTCTTCGAGCTGAACATGGCATTGGAGGAATTGCGCGGCGGAGACGAGTCGGCTCGGGCGGGGTTGGAAGAAGCGCGGGACAAGTTCATCGCTATGCGCGAGGAGATCGACGGGGAGCTGCAAGCAAAGTTTGCGGAATACGACGGGGCGCGAGACCGTAACATCCTGGCGGAGATTCGCGGGATGCTGAACCGGCGGCGGTACGTGCGCAATCTGGTGAACGAGGTGGAGAAAGAGTTGGCGGGGGCGATGGCATGACGCCGGTCCAGATCGATTTCGGGAAGTCGGAGCGCGTGGTCGGTATCGACCTGGGCACTACCAACAGCCTGGTTGCGTATCTGGACGCGGCGGGGCACCCCAGCGTGATTCCGGGCGCCGATGGCGACAAACTCGTTCCCAGCGTGGTGACGCTCACGCGCAAGGGCGATATTGTCGTCGGCAACAAGGCGCGTGCGGCGCTGATCGATGAACCGGATCGCACGGTTTATTCCATCAAGCGCCTGATGGGTCGCGGCGTGGCGGATGTGCAGGAAGAGTTGAAGCTGTTTCCGTTTCGGATTGCGGAGGGCAGCGAAGCGGTGATTCGGGTGCAACTGGGCGACCGGCAGTTTACACCGCCCGAAGTCTCCGCTCACATTTTGCGCCAGCTGAAGCAAAATGCGGAAACGTTTCTTGGCGAGTCCGTCTTGAAGGCGGTGATCACTGTTCCCGCCTATTTCAACGATGCCCAGCGCCAGGCGACCAAGGACGCCGGACGCATCGCGGGCCTGGAAGTGCTGCGACTCGTCAACGAGCCTACAGCGGCGGCTTTGGCTTACGGTCTCGATAAGCGGCACGAAGGCATCGTCGCGGTTTACGATCTAGGCGGCGGCACCTTCGACATTTCGATTCTCAAGCTGCATGACGGCATTTTCGAAGTGCTTGCCACCAACGGCGACACGCACCTGGGCGGCGATGATATCGATAACCGGCTGATTCACATCGCGCTCGAAGACATTCACAGCGAGTGGGGCAAAGATATCTCGCACTACGGCGATGCCGTGCAGACGCTGCGGCGCGCGGTGATTGAAGCTAAAGAGCGGCTCTCTTTCGTGCCCGCGACCAACATCGAGCTGAACTACAAGGGAAAGCATTACCAACGTGAGATCAGGCGCGAGGTTTTTGAAAAGCTGATCGCCGACATTGTGGACCGCACGCTGGGGCCGTGCCGCACCTGCATCAAAGATTCGGGCGTCACGGTGGAGCAGATCGACGAAGTCGTGCTGGTGGGCGGATCGACCCGCATTCCGATGGTGCGCAATGCGGTGGAGGCGCTGTTCCGCGCCAAGCCGCACACCGATCTCAATCCCGATGAAGTGGTAGCTTTGGGTGCGGCGGTGCAGGCCGGTATTCTTTCGGGCACGGTCGAGAACCAGTTGCTGCTGGATGTGACGCCGCTTTCGCTCGGCATCGAAACCATGGGCGGAGTGGTGTCGAAACTGATTCACCGCAACTCGACCATTCCCGCCAGTGCTACCGAAACGTTCACTACGGCGGTGGACGGGCAGCGCAACGTGCTGATCCACGTGCTGCAAGGCGAGCGTGAGCTGGCCAAGGACAACCGCAGCCTGGCGCGATTCGATTTGAAAGACATCGATCCGCTGCCCGCCGGAATGGCGCGCATCGAGGTGCGATTCCTGATCGACGCAAACGGCATTTTGAACGTGACGGCGCGAGATGCGCGCACCGGCAAGGAGCAGACGGTTGAGATCAAACCGAGCTATGGGCTGACGGACGAGCAGGTGGAAGCCATGTATCAGGAATCCCTTGCCCACGCCGAGGAAGATTTCAATGCGCGGCAGATGGCGGAAGCGCGCGTGGAGGCGGATCGCATTCTAGCGGCTGTGGACAAAGCCAAGCAGAATGAGGCGTACCTGGAACTGGCGGAAGATGAGCGGCGAGAGATCAGTCGTGCGTTAAACGAGTTGTTAGTCGTGTATCATGGCGACAATCATCTATTGATTCGCGCGAAGATTGACCAGTTGAACAGCGTGACCATGCAACTGGCGGAGAACATGATTAACACCGCGGTGACGGGTGCGCTGAAAGGAACCAAGATATGAAGGCAAAAGACAAAAGGCATGCCGGGACTTACTTGGGATCACACTGAGAATATCGCGTTGGCGCTCTACGAAGCGCATCCGGACGTCGATCCGCTGAAGGTGCGGTTCACGGATATGCACCAGTGGATCACGGAGCTCGATGACTTCGGGGACGATCCGAAGAAATCGAGCGAAGGCAAGCTGGAAGCGATTCAGATGGCGTGGTACGAGGAGTGGAAGGAGTCTCAGGAGTGATGGTGAAGGCAAAAGACAAAAGGCAAAGGGCAAAAGGCAAAATTCAAGCGATGGCCCTGCGCTACAGGATGGCGATCTGCGCTATTCACTCTGCGATGTCATCATTCCTTAGCGCCGCTTTCCGGGCTCCAGCCATAGACTCGGCGAACCGTGTCGCTTCCGAGGCGCAGGGCCGCGGCGCGTAAGAAAATCTCGCGCTCGCTGGCTTCCGGGTACTCACGGCGCACGCGATCCTCGTAGCCGCGAAGCAGCATTTCGGTCATCTCGAAAAACTGCCGGAGCTTCTGGTCGAACGTCATCCGACGGCGCAGTTCGATGAGTTTCTCGAGTGCCTTCGGATCGGTGTCGGCCATCCAGCCAAAGCGCGTGGGCACGTCGAGACCATGGTATAACTTTAGCGGCGTGATTCTGAGGAGGCGTATATGTTGATGCGGGGTGCGCCACTGACTGCCAGGCTCGCTGTCTTAGCGGGCGGACTGCTATTTTGCGCTGCTACGCTGCGGGCGTTCGCCGAGCATCCTCCGACGGGACTCGTCGTAGTGATCGAGAACAAAGCGCAAGATGATCGGCTGGATCTACGGCCGTTGGACAATCCGTCCATTAGCGGGGTTGCGTTGCAGATCCGTTGGCGCGACATTGAGCCGGTTCAGGGAAAACCCGACTGGTCGAAGCTGGATCAACTGTTCGCCGCGGCGGAATCATCAAAGAAATGGGTACAGCTGCTCATCTTTGCCGGATTTTTTTCTCCTCCGTGGACCCTTGAAGGCGCAAAGAGCGCAGAGTTCCCGCTACAGTATGGCCCTAGCAAAGGCACGGTGGAGAGGCTTCCGATGCCGTGGGACAAGGTGTACCTCAGCCGTTGGTTCGCATTCGTGAAACAACTGAGCGAGAGATACGGGAAGTCTCCGGCGTTCCGAGTGGTGGCGGCTGGCGGACCGACATCGGTTTCCGCGGAGTTCACGTTGCCAAGCGACCCAGAGGATGTCAGGATATGGCTCAAGAATTCTTATACGCCGCGAAAGTATATCGAGGCATGGCAGAAGGTGTTCCAGGTTTACGCCGCCGACTTCCCGAATCAGTACGTTTCCTTGTCACTGGGATTCGGTCTCACTATCAATGACCAGGGCAAACGCGATCCTCGTGAACGGGTGCGCACCAAGGAAGCAGTGATCAACGAGGCAATCGGCATCCTGGGGCGCCGGTTTGCACTCCAATACAGCAATCTCGACGGGAATCGAGGCACGGACCGGGGTCCTCGCGGCACCGATCTTGTGCTTGGTTATAACGGACGAATCGTCACAGGCTTTCAGCTGCGCACGTCGTGCGAACACAACAGTGGCAACATGGGCGCGGAGGGAGATCCGCCGCTCGCGTTGAGAAGATCAATCGATAAGGGGATGCGGCTGAACGCCGGGCGGCATGTGGATTACATCGAGATTTACGAACCGGATGTACTGGCGGATGACCTGCAATCGGTGCTGCGTTATGGGGCGTCGCTTTTCACGCGATAAAAATAATTCTTCACCGCCGAGAAATCCCAACTAATCTGGGTTGATTCGCGCTACGTGCCAAAACGCGTCTGGCGGGGACTATAATGAGGGCGCTTGTTTGAGAGGTGACGATGCTCCCATTCTCCGCGGATCTCAATCGTCGGCGCTTTCTGGCGAGCGGCTCTCTGGCGATTGCGAGCCTCGCCGGCGGGCCTGCCACCGCCGCATCAGGCGGTTACCCCAAGGGGTTTCTCTGGGGCGCGGCGACCGCAGCACACCAAGTGGAAGGCAACAACATCAACAGCGACATTTGGGTTCTGGAAAATATCCGGCCGACCATGTACGCCGAACGCTCCGGCGATGCCTGCGATCATTACCATCGCTACCGGGACGATATCCGGCTCTTAGCCGGCCTGGGTTTCAATACGTACAGGTTTTCCATCGAGTGGGCGCGTATCGAACCGGAGCGCGGATTTTTCTCCAACGCAGAACTGGAGCATTACCGGCGTGTGCTGGCTTGTTGCCACGAGAATAACCTGACGCCGATGGTGACGTTCTATCACTTCACCATGCCGCGGTGGCTGGCGGCGATGGGCGGGTGGGAAAACCCGGAAGCCGTGGACCTGTATGCGCGGTATTGCGAACGGTCGGCGAAGCATTTGGGCGACTTCATTGCAATTGCCAGCACGTTGAACGAGCCGAACATCCCGCTGTTGCTGTCCTGGGCCACGATGTTCAAGCCTTCGGTGAGCCCGGAGGAAGTAGCCAAAGCGGCTGCGCGCGCGGTCGGCTCCGACCGGTTCGGCACCATGCTGTTCGGTAATGGCGGGAACATCACGGACCATCTGGTTGCGGCGCACCACCGCGGTTTGGCGGCCATGAAGTCCGGGCCGGGCAAATATCCGGTGGGCGTGAACGTTGCGATATCGGACGAACAGGCGGTTGGCGCAGACAGCAAGCGTGATGAAAAGCGCCGGAGCGTTTACGGCCCTTGGATGGCCGCAGCGGCAAAGAGCGATTACATCGGCGTGCAGACGTATACGCGCAGCCGCGTGGGAAAGGATGGCGATCTGCCGGCGGAGGCGGGCGTCGAGTTGACCGACATGGGCTACGAGTTCTGGCCGGAGGCGCTGGAGCAGACCATCCGCTATGCGCACGAACAGGCGAAGGTGCCGGTTTACGTTACAGAGAACGGCATCGGCACGGAAAACGATGAGCGGCGCGTCGAGTATATCCGGCGGGCACTGGCGGGCGTGCAGAATTGCCTGCGCGATGGAATCGACGTCCGCGGATACGTGCACTGGTCGTTGCTGGATAATTTCGAGTGGATCTTCGGCTACCGGCTGAAGTTCGGCCTGGTGGCGGTAAATCGGGAGACGCAGGAGCGGACCGTGAAGCCAAGCGCACGGTACCTGGGGGAGATCGCGCGGCGGTCGTAAAGGCGGCAAAACAGCGGCTCCCCCGGCCTCTCGTGTTATAATTTCAAATTCAGCCGCTTTCCCCCGATGGAACAGTTTTTATGCCGAAATTGAAGACCCACAAAGGTGCGTCCAAGCGTTTTAAGAAGACGGGCACGGGCCAGGTGGTCCGCGGCCACGCCTTCGCGCGGCACATCTTGACGTCGAAACGCCGCAAGAGAAAGAAGAAGCTGCATGAGCAGGTGGTGGCCGACAAGGCTGACCAGCCGGCTCTGAAGCGTATGATCCCTTACTAAGGGGTCACCGCGTGCGGACGGTGCGCGTGGCACGTGCCCGAGCCGCCGCAAAATACTACAAGGAGTGAAACGTGCCCAGAGTCAAACGAGGTACCAAACGTAGAGCCTCCCGCGCGAAAACGCTCGAGCGGGCTTCCGGCTATTTTCTCACCAAGAGCAAGCTGCATCGCGCGGCGCAGGAGGCCGTGGAACGCGGGCTGAAGTTCGCGTACATCGGCCGCCGGCAGAAGAAGCGCGATTTCCGGGCGTTGTGGATTGTGCGTATCAGCGCCGGCTGCAAAGCGGCGGGGCTCTCCTACAGCAAATTCATCAACGGGCTCAAAAAGGCCGGCATCACGCTGGACCGCAAGGTGCTGGCCGAGGTGGCCGCGAACGACGAGGCCGGTTTCCGGCAACTTGTCCGGAAAGCGCAAGCCGCGCTGGGGATCGCAAGCTGATGGCGGCGCCGCACCAGGAATTCGACGCCCTGGCTTCGCTCGAAGAGCGCATCCACAAAGCCGTCGAACTGGTCGCCGAGCTGCGCGCCGAGAATGCGACGCTGCGCGAGGAAGCCGAGAACCTGCGCGGCGAAAACAAGGCCCTGCACACATCGAATGAGGCGGCGTTGCAAGAAGCCGCCGAAGCCCGCGCGCAGACCGAGCAACTGGCCGGCGAAATCGAAGCGCTTCGAGCCGAGAAGAAACAGGTCCGGACGCGCATTGAGAAGCTACTCGGCAACATCGACCAGATGCACACCGGCTGATCCCTTCGATGGAGGAAAAGCGCCCCGTTCGCGTCACCATTCTGAACCAGTCGTATACGCTGGCGGGTGAAGATCCGCACGAGATCGAGGAGTTGGCGCAGAGCGTGGACGAGCTGCTGCATTCGATCGCGTCGAAGGCGCCTAGCGCCGATGCAACGCGGATTGCCGTGCTCGCCTGCCTGCACCTTGCCGATCGGCTGCATACGATCGAGCGGGATCTCACCAGTCTCAAAGAACGCGTCGGCCGCAAAACCGAAGAGTTCGCCGGGCTGCTCGGGCGCGCGATCGAAGGCTGATGCGCACGGAGCGACGCGGCTAACCGCCCATCCGGGCGCGCAGAACAATCCAGCACTTCTCCGCAGCCGAGAGCGATACGCGTTCCGTAAACACGTCGAATTTCCGCTCCTCGATGCGCGTGAGCAGGCGCGAATAAATACCGATCAAGGCGCGGAGCGCCGGCCGGCTGCGCTTGTGGATCATCTCCACCAGCGGTTGCGACTCCCGGTAGTAAGCGCGCGCGCGGCCTGCCTCAAACTCCATGAGGCTCCTGAGCGCTTCACTCGGCTGCCCGTTGCGAAGGTCGTGCGAATCGACATCGAAGCGCCGCAGATCCTCCGCCGGTAAATACACGCGCTCGCGAGCGGCATCCTCCGCAATGTCGCGCAGGATGTTCGTGAGTTGAAACGCCACGCCGCACTTCTCTGCCAGCAGCAGCGCGTCGGGCGAATCGAAGCCGAAGATGTGAATTGTGCAGAGCCCCACTACCGACGCGACCTGATAGCAGTAGCGATACAGCTCATCGAAGGTCTGGAACGCGCGCGGCTCCAGGTCTGACGTAACGCCCTCGATCATCTGAAAGAAATATTCGTGCGGGACACGGTAGCGCTGGACGGTATCGTAGAACGCGGGCCACGCGGGGTAGGCATCGAACTTGCCGGTAAGCGCGTCCACGAGAGCGCCGCGCCATCGCTCCATGGCTTCGCGGGAAGCGCCGGGCTCGTCACTCAAGTCGTCACAATAGCGCATGAACGCGTAGATGGCGCACATGGCGTCGCTCTGCTCGCGAGGCAGCAGAACAAATGAGTAGTAGAAATTCCTGGCGCGCTTCCGGGCTACGCCGCAGCAGAAGGCGTACGATTCGTCGAGCGTAGACATTACGCCGCACGCGCCAGAGCAGCGCGAGCGAGCGTGCCCAGCAGAATCCAGACGCGCTCGGTCTTCGAGATCGCCGGGCGGCGGGCAAGCACGTCGTAACCCTGCGCGGCAATCTTGTCGAGCACCCGCATTCCACCGCGGCTGAAAAGTTCGATATCCACTGCGAGACGGCGATCCACCATGCCGGTGAGCGGCAGCCCTTCGAGGAACAGATTGCGAGCGCAGGCCACGGCGTCCTGCATGGCTGCCGCAAACCCAGGAGTAAAGCGGCGCGCGGCAATCTCCTCTACTGACGATCCGTGCCGCTCCAGCACATCGAGCGGCACATAGACACGGTCCTTCTCCCAATCCACCGTCACGTCTTGCCAGAAATTCGCAAGCTGCAAGGCTGTGCAGGTAGCGTCCGATAGCCGCTGGCGTTCGGCGTCGGAATAACCGCAGAGATACAGCACGAGGCGCCCCACGGGATTCGCGGAGCACCTGCAATATCCAAAAAGCTCGTCCCAATTGCGGTAACGCGTGACGGTCTGGTCCTGCTCAAAAGCGCTGATCAAGTCATCAAAAGGCTGCTGGGGAATCGCGTAGCGCTCCACGGTCCCGCACAACGCCACGAACACCGGATGCCTGACTTCTCCCGCGTACATGGCCCGCAGCTCCCGGCGCCACCACGCCAGCAGGCGCAGGCTCTCGACGGTATCTCCCATCTCGTCGCCCAGATCGTCCGCCCAGCGGCAATAGGCGTAGACGTTATAGAAATCCTGATGCAGCCGCTTGGGGAGCAGCCAGCTCACAACGTGGAAATTCTCGTAGTGATGCGTGGCGAGCCAGCGCGTGTATTCCTCGCCCTGAGGCAGCGAGCAGACCGCAGCCATCGCCGCCGGATTGCGGACAAAATCTTTGGGAGCGAGAAACACCAGCGCAGGTTTACGGGAGGATGGCCGTTTTCAAGTGGCCGTTGTGGCTCATCAAATGGCGCATCACTTCGAGCAGGTTGGTGAGCGGTTCTTCGCGATTCACGAAATCGCGCGCGCGGATGTCGCCGTTGCAGATGATGTCGAGAGCCTTACGGATGTGGCCCGGTGTGTGATGGAAGCTGGCCTTGCACGTGATTTCGGAATAGTGCAGCAAAGAAGTATCCAGGCTGACCCTGCTCTCGTTGGGACAGCCACCGAAAAAGTTGACCGTTCCACCGCGCCGTACCATGTCTACGGCCCAATCCCATGTCTCGGGATTGCCGACGGCTTCAATCGCCACGTCGGCGCCGCGGCCCGCGGTGAGATTGCGTACCACGTCGGACGGCCGGGAAACCCGCTCGGTCGAGATCAACTCGTCGGCTCCCGCCGCGGCGGCCCGATCCAATTGCGTTTTCCGCCGGCCGATGGCGATCACGCGCGCGCCATAAAGCTTGGCCAGCCGCACGAACATCAGCCCGATCGGTCCCAGGCCAATGATGGCCAGCGAATCACCGGCGCGGACTCCGGTTTCCTCCAGGCCACGCAGCACGCAGGCCAGCGGCTCTACCAGCGCGGCATCCTGATAGGACACGCCGGCTGGAATTTCATACGTGTTACGCGCCACAATACGGGCGGGAATGCGAATATACTCGGCGTAGGCGCCGTTGTTGAAGAGCAGATCCTCGCAAAGGTTTTCCAGGCCACGGCGGCAGAAGTAGCATTCTTCGCAGGGCGCTGAGTTAGCGGCAACCACACGCTGGCCGACGGAAAACCTGGTGCTTCCCTCACCCAGCGATACAACATCACCCGCCAGCTCGTGCCCGAATACCGCCGGCGGAACGATCATGCGCGCATGGTAACCGCGCCGGAACACTTTAACATCGGTGCCGCAGGTGAGCGCAACGCGGACGCGAACGAGAAGGTCGCCTGTCTGAATATGCGGAACGGCTATGGGCTCTACCTGCAAGTGTTCCTTGCCGTAGAGCACGGCCGCCATCATTTGAGTATTCACTCGGTCCACCTCTGAGGCTCTAAGATTATTTTTAACGATTCGGAGTCGGGATGCAACGCTAAATCAAAGGCCGAACGTACCTTAGCCAGCGGAAGCCGGTGCGAAACCAGCAGATCGACCGGTAACTCACCGGAAAAAACCAGCGCCGCGGATTCTTTTTGCAGGTCCACCGAAGCGCTGTAACAACCGAAAATAGTGCGCTCGCCCACGCAAATGGATGCGCCGGACAGTTCGATTTTCTCCTTGTCTGAAGTCTGCGCAAACAGCAGAATCCGCGCGCCGGGACGCGAAAGCCGCACCGCCTGTTCGACCAGTCCTGGAACCGCGGCCGCCAGAATGACCAGATCGGCGCCGCGGCCTTCGGTCAGCGAAGAAACGCACGCGGCGACATCCTCGGCCCGCGGATCGAGTACGTGCCCGGCGCCGCAACGCAACGACAAGGCGCGGCGGCTGGCAATGGTCTCCGTGGCAATAACGTGAGCGCCGGTGCGGCGCACCAGCATCGTGAACAGCAATCCGATAGGCCCCTGTCCCAGGATCAGCGCCACCTCACCGGGCTCTGGAGCACACTGCACGACGGCTTTCAGGCAGGTGTTCACGGGCTCCACGAAAGAGGCGCGCTCGAATGAAACACCATCGGGAATCTTCTCCACGCCGCGTTCAACGATCCAATCCATCACGCGCACGAACTGCGAAAAGCCACCGCCCGCCGGCTCAAAGCCCGCGGTCACGCCGACCTTCTTGTATACCGGGCACTGTGCGTATAGTTTCCTGCGACAGTAAAAACAGTTGGAACAAGGAATATGGTGAAACACCACCACGCGGTCGCCGGGCGCGAAATTGCGCACGCCACGTCCCACGCGCGCCACAACCCCTGCGGTCTCATGCCCATAGATCCTCGGCGGTGCCAGCAGGTTGTATTCGATTTTTTTCAGGTCCGTGTGACAGACGCCGCACGCCTCCACACGCACCAGCAGTTCCCCGGCTCCGATCTCGGGCGTAGGCACGTGTTCGACGGCGACCACGCTGTCGCCCTTGTACACGGCCGCCCGCATGGTCGGGGGCACACCAATTTCAAAATCGGCAATCGCCAACGAATTCTCCCAGCGCCCGGGAAGCAGTGCGGCTGCGCTTCGCCAGACGCATTAACTCCGGTAACAGACTTAGGGGCCGGCGGCAGGAAGCCGCAATTAGCCGCATTGTACCGAATCTTCCATCCGAACGGAGCGCCCGATTGAAGTCCAAATGGAAATTTTCATGGGCCAAATCCGTCACTGACTTTATACAGCAAAGCGGGACGCACAGCTCTTCCGCCTTCGCCGCCACGCCGGCAGCCTCCATTTCCACTGCCGACGCTCCTCGCCCGCGCAGCTCTCTTTTCTCCTCCGCTGTCTGTGCCACGTGGCCGATGGAAGCCAACACTCCTTCGTGGTGCGGCCGATCACACTCGGGCCGCACCGTGACATATTCCTTGTCACAGGTCTGCACTCGCTCAGCCACAAAGATCGCCCCAACCGTCATCTCTTCCACTAACGCACCGCAATATCCCATGCTGCAAATCAAACCCAGCTTCCCGAACGATCGCGCTACATCCACCGCCTGAGCCGCCCGGCCGGGCCCCGCACCGTTCGCCACCAGCAACCCCTCGCGCCCGTTCAGCTCGACGACCCGCGCCCAATGTACCGGCCAGTCGAGCCGCCTTACATTCCGGCAAAACTTCATCAGGCCCTGGAACTCGCGCGGCTCCGCGGCGATCAGCAATAGCCGTTCGCCCGAAACCATTCCACTGCGCGCCCTAGCGCCACATCCACCGGCCCGGGAGAAAAGCCCAGCTCTCGCCGCGCCTTCTCGATCGAGACGAACATCTTCTTCTTCGCCATACGCACCGCATCGAGCGGCGCGAGCGGCGGCCGTCCGGTCAATCGGGCCCAGCCCGTCGTAATCACCCCGGCCGCGTAGGCTACCGCGTAGGGCAATTTCACCCGCGGCGCTTCCCTTCCCGTCAGTCGCGCCAGCTTCTGCAAAATCTCAGCCAGCGTGAGATTCTCCGACCCCACGATGTACCGTTCTCCGGGCCTTCCCCGCTCCGCTGCCAGCAAATGCGCTTCTGCCGTGTCCCGCACGTCCACCAGGTTCAGGCCCGTATCGATAAACGCCGGCAGCGCGCCCTTCAGGAAATCCAGCACAATCTTTCCCGTCGGCGTCGGCTTCACGTCGTGGTCTCCCACTGGTGCCGTGGGATTCACCACCACCACCGGAAAACCCGAGGCGGCAAAATCCAGCGCCACTCGCTCCGCCAGAAACTTCGAGCGCTTGTACGCTCCCGCCATTTCTTCGAGCCTCACCGGCTGCGTCTCGTCTCCCAAGCCGTCCTTGGGAACCCCGATGCAGCCCACCGTGCTCGTATAAACGACCCTTTCCACTCCGGCCCTGCGCGCCGCCTCCAGCAGGTTGCGCGTTCCTTCTACATTCGACTCGTACAACTCGCGCTGGTCGCGCGCCCACAACCGGTAATCCGCGGCCACGTGAAAAACCAGGCCGCATCCCACAACCGCGCGATCGAGCGACACCGCCTCGCGAAGATCCCCCGTCACCGTCTCCGCGTCCAGTTCCCGCAGTTTGCTGGCCGGCCGGACCAGCGCCCGGACCTTGTGGCCCCGTTCTCCGAGCAGCCGCGCGATGTGCCAGCCGATAAACCCTGATGCACCGGTGACGAGCGTGGGCTTCACTGCGGAGCGCCGGAACGTCCTACCGCAACGCCCAGCTCAGCATTTTGAAACTGTCTGCCAGCTTTGCGTTGATCCCCAGCGCAGCCGATGGCTCGTAGCCGCAGTGCACCATGCAGTGTTCGCAGCGGGGATCGTTACCGTGTCCGTAATTGTCCCAGGGCGTCTGCGTCATCAACGCTTCAAACGTCTTGTAATGCGCGTCGGTGATGAGGTAGCAGGGGCCCTTCCATCCCTTGATGTTGTAAGTCGGATTGCCCCAGGCGGTGCAGGGCAGATCGCGGTCGCCCTTCAGAAATTCCAGAAACATGGGCGTTTGATTCAGCCGGAAACGCTTGAACATCCGGTCGACATCCTTGAACTTCTCGTGAATGTCGTCGCGCGTCATGAAAATCTCGCGGTCGTTCACCGCTGAATAGCCGTAGGCTGGCGAGAGCTGGTGGCCATCCACATCAAACTGCTCGAGGAACTCGAACAGCGCCTCGATCTCTTTCATGTCGGTTTCTTTGTAAATCGTGGTGTTGGTGCACACCATGAAACCGGCTTTTTTCGCCACTTGTATGGCTTCAACGGCTTCACGGAAGACGCCTTCCTTCTCCACGCACATGTCGTGCGTCTTTTCCAGGCCGTCCAGATGCACATTGAAGAAGAAGCGCCGGTCGGGTGTGAATTCATGCAGGCGCTTCACGATGAACATGCCGTTGGTGCACAAGTAAATGTGCTTGCCGCGCTCCAGAATGCCCGCCACCAGTTGCCCGATTTGCGGATACATCATCGGCTCTCCACCGCAAATGGAGACCATGGGAGCGCCGCACTCATCCACCGCCGCCAGGCATTCCTCAAGCGGGATGCGTTCCGTGATGGTGGATTCGTATTCGCGGATGCGCCCGCAGCCCGTGCACGTCAGATTGCACGCGTGCAGCGGCTCGAGCATCAGGACAATCGGGAACCGCTTCTTGATCATGGGATGCGGCTCCCGGCTTCCGCCCTCCAGCACCTTTGCGGGCAGGATGCGAAAAGGATTGGAGGCGTCCGGCGCAGCCACGGTGGTTTTCTGCCACTCCGGCCGCGGCCGCATCTTGTTCTTGAAAATGTAACCGGCCATGCCGGCTGTCATGGAAAGGGGAAATCGCATTATTGCTCCGTCGCGCGTGAATTCTGTAACCTGCCAAATTCGGCTAGAGCGAGTAACGGGAAGTACAGCCTGTAAAGGTGATAGTTCAGATAAAAAACCTTCGGAAAGCCCGTGCCGGTGGAGAGCGACTCGTTCCACGAGCCGTCCGGCCGCTGCGTTTCGAGCAAATACTCGATTCCCTGATGCAGGCTGCGGCTGGTGGTGTCGCCTCCCGCCATCAGCCCGAGGATGGCCCACGCCGTTTGTGAAGGCGTGCTCTTGGCCGGAGTGAAAGCGGCGTTGTCGTAACTGGCACAGCTTTCTCCCCAGCCGCCATCCGCATTCTGGATGGCGCGCAGCCATTCACCCGCACGCAGCACGTGCACTTCCCGGTCATCTTCTCCCACCGCGCGCAGGCCGCGCAGCGCGAAACATGTGCCGTAAATGTACGCCACCCCCCAGCGCCCGTACCAGCTTCCATCCGCCTGTTGTGTGCGCACCAGATAATCCACCGCGCGCTTAATTCCGGAGTGGCTCCGCGTGAGCCCGAAAGCGCCCAGCGATTCCAAAACCCGGCCGGTGATGTCCGCGCAGGTGGGGTCGAGCATGGCGTTGTGATCGGCAAACGGAACGTTGCTCAGAAACTCCCAGTTATTGTCTTTGTCGAACGCCGCCCAGCCACCATCCGACGACTGCATATCGAGGATCCAGCGCAATGCACGCCGCTCGGTCGACCGCTGCGCCGTGATATCGGTCGCGCGCGCGCGGCTCAGGCCCAGCAGCACCATAGCGGTGTCATCAATATCCGGATAGTGCGCGTTGGTGAACTCGAAGGCCCAACCGGAAGGCTCGGTTTTCGGAAGCTTGAGCGACCAGTCGCCCTTCTGCCGGATTTCGTTTTCGAGAAGCCAATCGGCCGCGCGCGAAACCGCTTCCGGGGCGGCTTCCGAGTCGCCCAGCGCAAACATCGCGATGCCCGTGTCCCAGACCGGCGAAAAACAGGGCTGGAAGAAAATTGGGCGCCGGCCATCATCCACCATCAGACGATCGAATTGCCGCACCGCTTCCTGGCGCGCCGGGTGGTCTTCGCCATAACCCAACACGTCGAGCGCCATGATGGTGTACATCATGGGTGGATAAATCGCCCCCAATCCGTCGGCATCCTGGCAGTGATCCAGCATCCAGCGCTCGGCCTTGCGCAGGGCCCGCCGCCGGATCGCGCGCAACGCGTGCCGATCCCAGAATTTCAGAATCCGGTCGATACGCAAAAATACGTTGCGCCACGTGAACCACTCGTTATCGATGCGGAACGCCGCACTCACACCGGGCGCGAACAATTCCTCGAGTGAGAATCCAGCCGGAACGGGACGCCGTGGATTATGCGAATGCACGATGGAGAGCGAAACCGCGATCGCCCGCGTCCACGACGACATCTGGTAGATGATTTTGCCGAGCAGCATCAGCTCGGGCGGAATCGTCGGGACATGCTCGCGCGGGTAAAGATCGAACAGGCTGAGATTGATCTTGACGTAGCTGTTGGCAGCCTGGATTCCGCCGCGCGCCAGAATGCATTCACGCGCCCGCGAGAGGCGTGGATCATTCGGGCTGAGGCCCGCCAGTTTCAGCGCGCAGTACGCTTTCACGGTGGCGCTGATTTCGGTCGGCCCTTGTTGATAGATATTGAAACCGCCATCGGGAAGCTGCCGCGCCAGGATGGATTGCGCCGCCTTCTGTACCAGCGGCATGGTGGGCGGATTCCATACGCCATTCACTGGCGGATGCATCCACAGCTGGAGAAGAATGTAATCCGATTCGAGCGTGGTATCGGCAGTCAGCTCCGCGCACCAATAGCCGGCTGCATCCTGCTGCTCCACCAGTGCCGCCGCGGCGCGCTCAACAGCCGCCGGAATCGCCTGAATCAGGCTGCGTTTCAGTTCGACCGTAGGACTCATCGCGCGGAAATTGTCGTCAAAGCGGAATTCGCATGCGTCAGCTCACCGGGCAGCGAAAACCGCACGTCTTCCTCCACTAACTCCACTTCTTCCAACTGGTGAAAGCCGTGTTCTCTTAGGGAACCAATCAACTGATCCACCAGATGTTCGGGCGCCGATGCTCCCGCCGTCACCGCTATGTTTCTGACGCCCGCGAGCCACTGCTGATCCACGTCGCCCCAATCGTTCACCAGGTATGAGCGGACTCCGGAATTCTCGCCCACCTCAACCAGCCGCTTCGAATTGGAGCTGTTTTGCGATCCCACTACCAGCAGCAGGTCACAAAACGTCGCGACTGCCTTCACCGCCATCTGCCGGTTCTCCGTCGCATAGCAAATGTCCTGGGCCGGCGGACCCTGAATCTGCGGAAATCGTTCCCTCAGCCGGATCACGATGTCCCGCGTTTCATCCAGGCTCAGCGTGGTCTGGGTCAAATAGCAAACGCGCGCCGGATCCTGAACCTGCAAGGCATCCACATCTTTTACCGTCGAAACCAGGAATGTTTGGCCTGGCGCCTCTCCCAGCGTACCAATCACTTCATCATGATCCTTGTGTCCAATCAGCACGATGGTGTGGCCGTCCTTGGCAAATTTCACTGCTTCCAGGTGCACTTTCGTGACCAAAGGACAAGTTGCATCAATTACTTGCAACTTCCGGACCTTGGCTTCGCGCCGCACTTCCGGAGAAACACCATGCGCGCTGAAAATGGCCCGCGCGCCAATTGGCACCTCGGCCAACTCCTCAACGAAAATCGCCCCCGCCTCCCGTAACTCGTCCACCACGTGCTTGTTATGCACGATTTCCTTGCGCACGTAGACTGGAGGACCGTACAGATCGAGGGCAATTTTGACGACATCGATGGCGCGCACAACCCCTGCGCAGAACCCGCGGGGCCGGAGCAAGTATATCTTTTTCTCCGCGCTGTAGTTGGCAGCGATAGGCTTCAACGGCATATCAGATGTTGGCTAAAACACTAAATTATAACAGCTTGGGCCAATCCTCGTAGCCTGGCCAGGTACAATACTGGATTAAAAAACCACAATCTGCCACACTTTACTTACATGTACGACTGGTGTGACTGGCACGTTCGCGACGGCTTCTCGATTTCCATCGAAACCGGCCCGCTGGGCATCCGGCATGTCGAGTTCGGCAGGCGCGGCGTGGAAAATCATTCACCTGCTCTGATGCGTGAGGCACTCGAGCAGTTTCGTCTTTATTTCGCCGGGGAACTACGCGCATTCGATTTGCCGCTCGAAATGATTGGCACTTCCTTTCAAAAACGGGTCTGGGGGGCGTTGCGTAACATCCCCTACGGCGAGACCCGGAGTTACAGCCAGATCGCGGGCGAAATCGGCGCCCCGCGTGCCGTTCGGGCAGTAGGAGCTGCCAACGGTCGCAACCCGATACCGATCATTGTGCCATGCCACCGCGTGATCGGCGCCTCGGGTAAACTGGTCGGGTTCGGCGGAGGCCTCGATTGGAAACGCTTCCTGCTCGACCTGGAAGCAACCCATGCTGTGTGCGCCAGAGAAGCGACAGCTTGACCAAGAGGGTTACCTCATAATCGAAGACCTGATGGGTCTCGGGATGCTCCGAGCGCTGCGCGAGCGTATCGATCAGTTATTCGCCGAAGAAGGGGACCAGGCCGGCTGCGAGTTCAAACAAGAACCCCACGCGCGGCGCCTTGCGAACTTAGTCAACAAAGGTGAAATTTTCGAGTGTGCAATCGTGACTCCGCGGGTGCTCGAGTGCATGGCGCACGTGCTCGGCCCGGAATTCAAGCTCAGCAGCCTGAACGTTCGCGTGGCCGGCCCCAACAGCAACTGTTCCCAACCGCTGCACGCCGATAGCGGCGCGGTGGCAGATGAACGCGGATACTGGGTCGCGAATTCGGTCTGGATGCTGGACGATTTCACCACTGAGAATGGCGCGATCCGCCTGCTGCCGGGATCCCATAGATGGCGGCGATTACCCCAGGACGCGCTGGCAGACCCTACCGCACCGCACCCCGGCGAAGTGCTGCTTATGGGCCGGGCCGGCACGGTAGTGGTCATGAATGCACACATGTGGCATGGAGCCACAGCCAACCGCACGGCGGGCCAGCGCCGCGCCATGCACGCCTTCTATACGCGCCGCGACAAACCGCAGCAGCAGTATCAGAAGAAGCTGCTCTCCGCTGGCGTGCAAGCCCACCTCAGCCAGGGCCTGTGCAAGCTGTTGGCGCTTGATGATCCGCTGAACGATGAGCTAAGCTCCCGCCTGAGCGGCGCTAGCGGCTTTTTGAAGTGACGCGGGTCGAGAAGAAATATTTGGGTTGTTTTCAGTGCGGCGCCTTCCTGCGTGGAGAAAAGCGAAGGAGCCAGGCGTATCGTAGGCCAAAGAGGGATTTCGGTCCTCCTCAACTTCTTCACTTTGTGCCTCCGACACCCTACCGAAAACTCCTACCCGCTCCCGCCGGGGAGCGTTCCGCCGATTCGCCGGACTCCCTCTCTTGTAATACTTCCCGGTACACTTCCAGCAACTTTCGAATGTCATCGACATCCTGCGGACGGCAGTTTGCGAGAGGCGGACGAACGGGGCCTGCAGGCATCCCGAGAATCTCCATCGCCTGCTTCATGACCGCCACTTCGTAACCGCGCATGCGATCGCGAATCGCATAGAGCGGATGCACGTAGCGGCGCATTAATTCATCCAGACGCACGAAATCCTTGGCCAAACCTGCTTCCGCCAACTGCAAGGAGAGCCTGGGAGCAATGTTCGAGATGCTCGACGTGTAGGCTTGCACGCCGATGGCGAAATACGCCGGCACGCAATCGTCGCCAACGCCACCCAGCCACGCCAGGCGATCCCCCACATAGTTCATGATGCGCTGGTACTTGCGGACATCGCCCTGGCCGTCTTTCCACGCGGCGAGCGAAGGGACACGCTCCGCAAGGCGCGCGACCTGTCGCGGAGAGAACACGGCCCAATCGCGGCTATAGATCATAAGCGGCAGGCCGGTGGCACGACCGATGGCTTCGTAGTAGCTGAACAGACCATCTTCGGGAGGGTTGGAGTAGTAGGGCGGCAGCACCAGCAGGCAGCCGGCGCCGGCTTTCTCGGCTCCGCGAGCGATTTCAACGCCTATCGCCGCATTGAAGCCCACGCCGGCGACCACGGGCATGCGTGCCGCGGCGGCTTCGACCGTAACCCGCACCACGTTGATGATCTCGGCTACGGTGAGCGAGTACAATTCGCCGGTACCGCCAGCCGCCACCAGCCCGCAGAATGGGTGGCGCGACATCGCGGCCACGTTGCACGCGAGTCCATCAAGGTCCAGGGAGAGATCGGGGTGGAGCGGAGTCACAGGAAATCCCAAGACGCCGCGAAAGTGGTTGCGCAGGCCGACTGAGGTCATCGCATAAACGTTACCATCCGCCGCACCCCGCCGCTATTCCCGCTTCAGAAAGTAAGGAACGTCACAATTGCACCCAAAGTCGCATGAATCACAAGTGCATCAAAACTCACGCTCAAGCATCATTTAACAACTAAAGAGAAGTAAACTCTGCGGCTTGCGCATTGTACGGTCGAGTGAATTCCCCAACAATAAGGGAATGAACGTGATCTGCACGTTTGGATTTATTGTGATTTCGGCGGGAATCCTGGTAGCGCAGGAAGGACCGTCTTCGCTCGACTCTATCTTCAGCACAGACTCGGCTGTCGAGCCTTTGGCCGCAAGTACCACATCGTCAGCGTTTCAATATGTAGTGGCTCACTTTCCTTTCGGAGGCGGCTTCAACACACAGGTGATGTTTGCCAACGGCGGAAGCAAGGCGGCGACGGTGCAGGTGACATTCTTGAATCCTGCCGGGGCATCAGCCGCCGTGCCATTAGCGGGCAAGGGCCTTCAGAGCAGCCAGAACTTCACAATTCAGCCAAACGACGTGCAAGGACTGAGCGGTGACCCTTCCAAGCGGAATTCCCAGAATCTAGAGGTGGCATGGGCCACGGTAGGCTCGAGCGCACCATTGAACGTCTTCAGCCTGTTCGACTACGGTCCCAATCCTCCGGCGATCAGCGGCGCCGTGGGAGCGCAATCGACGCCAGCAAATAAGTCGTTCCGGTTGCCGATTTTGGAAAGAAATGCAGGGCCGGGCAACCCGGCTAATTATGAGGTCGGCCTGGCAATCGCGAACCCGAACAGCAGTACCACGACGGTCACGGTAAAGGTGTTGAACTCAAATGGCTCCGTGAGAGGTTCGTTCCAGGAGGTTCTGCCGGCGAAAAACCAGACCATCTTCACTCTTTCCAGCAAGATGACATTCGACTCATCGCTTTTCGCCGGGTCAATGGCCGTTTGCGCCACCGAGCCGATCGGACTTGTGACCATCGGATTCGAAGGAGGCCAGGCTTTCTTCACGACTTCGGTGACAAACGACCCGTGCCCGTAAGGCGGGGCGTTGCCGGGCATTCTGTTTGCCAATATTTAACATCTAAAAGAAGTAAACTCCTTGCCTTGAGTATTGTAGAGCGCGTGAGATTCCTTACAATAGAAGCATGAAGGCAATATGCACGTTCGGAATTCTTCTTGTTTCGGCTGGAATCGTGTTCGCGCAGGAGCCGGCTTCGTCCGCGGAACCTGATTCGCTCGATGACGTTTTCGGCACGGAGGCCGTTGTTGAGCCTCAGTCTTCCAGTACAGCGACAACGTCTTACCAGTACACCGTGGCGCACTTTCCATTCGGAGGCGGATGGAACACCCAGATCATGGTGGGGAACGGCAGCGGCAAAACCGCGTCGGTGAAAGTCACGTTCATGAATCAGGCGGGAGCGTCCGCAGCGGTGCCCCTGGCAGGTAAGGGTCTGCAGAGCAGCCAGAGCTTCGGCGCCGCTGCAAACCGCACGCTCGTGATCAGCGGCGATACCTCGAAGCGGAATTCGGCAAGCCTGGAGGAGATGTGGGCCATCGTCACCTCAAATCAGCCCGTGGATGTCTTTAGTCTGTCGGACCTCGCCTCCAAGCCCCCGGCGTTCAACAGCGCGGTAGGGGCAGTGTCGCTGGCTCCCTCCAAGACCTTCCGCTTTCCGGTTGCGGTGAATGGTCCTAATAGCTTCAACGCCCAGATGGCCATTGCCAATCCGAACAACAGCACGACGACAGTGACGGTAAAGGTACTGAACTCGAGCGGCAGCGTCAGCAATACTTTCGAGGAGACGCTGGCGGCGAACAATCAGACGCTCTTCAATCTCACAGACAAGGTGAAGTTCAGCTCTTCACTATTCAATGGCGCGGTGGCTGTCTGCGCTACGCAGCCGGTGGGGCTGGTAGTGAACGGCGTAGAAGGAGTCGGACAGCAGGCAATGTTCAACACCGCGGCCACGACTGATCCGTGCCCGTAGAGTAAGTGCTCCAAAAGCCAAGGCCGTCGCGTATGCTTAGGGTATGCGCGGCGGCTTTTTTTTTGCAGTAGCCGGTGCGCTTTCGGCCCAGGTATTACCGGACCCCACTCAGGTATTAGCTCAAGCGCGCGACAAGATCGTAGACAGCCGCCCGCGCCTCCCCAATTACACTTGCGTACAAACTGTCGACCGCAGTTATTTCAGGCGAGCCATACAACCAAACCCGTTTCCTTCTTGCAGCCAGATGCATGCCGAGGAAGACACGCATGCGTACCAACTTGATCTCTACCTAACAGACCGCCTTCGGCTCGACGTCAAAGTGTCTGCCGGGGTCGAGATCGGTTCATGGGCGGGCGCGAGCCAATTCGATGCGAAGAGCATTTTCGACCTTGTCGGCAGGGGGCCTTTCGGCACCGGTGCGCTGGGGACATTTCTCGCAGACATTTTCGATAACAGCGGAACAAGTTTTGCATATAACGGCGAGGTGCTATCGGGCAGCGGGAAATTTTACCAGTACAGCTATCGGGTACCCGTCGCCGCGAGCCACTACCTTGTGCACGCGGGGCGCGACTGGCGGGCGATCGCATACGAAGGCGAGGCTGGCATCGATCCCCATTCACTTGACCTCAGGCATTTGGTGGTGCGCAGTTACCATCTGCCGATTGAGACGGAGGCTTGCGAGGTAGCCACGAATGCGGATTACGCGAGGATCCACATTGGCACAGGCGATTTTCTGTTGCCGCAACGGAGCCGGCTGCATATCGTCACCGTTAGCACCAATGAAAACGATGTCGTAACGACGTACAGCGGGTGCCGGGAGTATCAGAGCGAGTCGACCATCCATTACGAGGACGATCCGGCTATCGCAACCGGGAACAAGGCCGAGGCCGCTCTTCCGGCGCGCCTTCCCGAAGGCTTGCCGATATCGCTGGGGCTCGAAGCGCCAATCGACACGGATGTGGCCGCGGCGGGCGATGTGATCATGCAGAAGGTCCGCAAACCGGTGCGCGCGAAAGGATCGAAGGAGGTGTTGATCCCGGCGGGGGCGATGGTACGGGGCCGGATCATCAGGATGCAGCACTGGATGATGCCGCCGAACCGGTTCGACATTGCCGTTCGGCTCGAAACCTGGGAGGCGGGAGGCGTTTCGGCGCCTCTTTATGCCGAACCGGACCGCAGTGAGCTGGCGCCAGGCGTGGGCGTGCCGAAGCGAGGAGTCCCGATCAACCTGCCGCCGGCGGGGCAGCCATGGAGGATACGAACATACGAGTTCTTCACGGACGAAAAGCGTTACGTTGTGCCACGGGGATTCGAATCGAAGTGGATCACCATGAGCGCGCCGCCGGAGCGGTGAGTGGTTAATGGAGGCCTACTTCGGCAGCTTCACCGCCAGCCGCGGCGCGTCGATCGGTATGTACTCCTTCACTCCCGGACGCCCCTTCACGGAGAGCCAGATGTTGCCGTCGGCTGCGTGGAAGTCGATCTGGAATTCGTAGAACGGGCAGCAGCGGCGCCACACATCCAGCAACTGTGCCACGTCCATCAATGATGCCTTCGCCGGATCGACGCGGAATGCGTAGCCATCGGGGAGGTCGCGGGAGTTGGTGATGGCGGAAACGACATGGTCGCTCAGTTTATCCAACTGCTTCCGTTGCTCGGCTGTGAGCCCCTTCATGTTGCAGGCAATGGGCGGAAGTGTCTCCGCCGCAAGGGTCCAGGCGGATGCCAGAAGAATCGCGATGCTGAAAAACGATTTAATGTTCATGATGAGATCATCCGACTTAAAGTCAACTTGAGGTCAAGTAAAATGTCAGAATGACGATCGGACAGGTGGCGAGGGAATCAGGGTTGGCGGCCTCGGCGATTCGTTTCTACGAGCAAGCGGGGGTGCTGCCGAAGCCTGGTCGCATTGGCGGGCGACGGATGTACAGCGCCTCGATATTGGAGCGCCTCGCGGTGATCGAGCGAGCCAAGGCCTGTGGCTTCAGCTTGTACGAAACGCGGCGGCTTTTTTTTGGATTCCGCGAGGGCACCCCGCCTTCCGAGCGGTGGCAGACGCTGGCGACCAAAAAAATCGCCGAGTTGGATGAACTGGCGCGCAAGATCGCCGCTACGAAAGAACTGCTGCAGCGCCCCTGCGCATGCAAAGATCTCGCGGAATGCGGGCGGCGGATCTATGCGAAGAAGCAGGCGGCACGCTGAGAGGCCGGTAGGGACCACACGATAGGCAATCAGGGCAAACGGATGGAGAGAGGCGGATTGTGTCGGAAAACGGGCAGTCTGTCTTATCTTGGCAGATGATGATCGAAGCGGTCATACGGCGGCCACAGCCTGATGAGCACGACTCTGTCCGAGCACTCGTGCAGACCGTCGTCGACGAGATCTATGGTGGCCTTTGGGCACCGCCGCCGCTTCCCATTGACCAGGAGAGCTGGGGTCTCTCTTGGGTCGCGGTCGTGGACGCCAGGATCGTCGGAACGGTGCTGACGCACGAAGAATGGATTAGTGATCTATGGGTGCTTCGCCAACATCGGGGATGCGGCGTTGGCCACCGACTGCTGGCACAGGGTGAAACTGAAATCGTCAATCGCGGTTGTCAAACACTTCGGCTTCGCGTTCTGCAATTGAATACGGCGGCGATCAACTTCTATAAAGGGCACGGCTGGCGAGTCGCTCGGGCATTTCCACACGAGAAGTTCCCGGTTACAGTGTTGGAAATGGTCAAATCTGTCGGGCAAAACAAAGACTGAACAGAGCGCCATTGGTTGCTCTCGGGCCACTGTGTGCTGAGCGGGGAACGGGGTTGGGGCAGATCAGGCCGAGCGTGCTCGGCCCCTACAATAACTTACGAAACTACAGTGTAGGGGTCGGACACGCCGCAGGCCTAACTGGGAACAGATCGCCTATTCCGACTTACACGTGCGCGGCAGTCTTGTGGGCTGTGAAGGCGCCAACGTCATAGGTTTGAACCCGAGGCGTTCCCTCAATTACTTTCGACAAGCGCTCCTGCACGTCGATATAGGCTGTTCTGTTGTAAGTTTCAGCGTCTTGCTTCTGATCCCAGAGACTGATCCCGATAGCCTCTGATCCGTTTGAACCTACCAGGGTGATTGCGTCCTGGAAGCCTTTCTGTCTTTGCAGCACGGGCAGGACATCTTTCTCAAACGTCCTGTTGAACTCGGCAACAGAATTGGGTTTGAGCCGTACAGTCACACTACGAGCAAACATGAATAACCTCCTCGGTTATAGTTGGCTAGCTAAGAGGAAGGCTTCAGAGGACCTAACTTAGTTTAGATGATCTGGAGAGCGAGCAGAAAGACCGCTCGACGACAAGAGTAGCTCTATCTATGACCCCTGTCAAGGAGATAACTTAGTTCCTGTCGTCCGATCTCAAGGTAAGCGACAGAGAACAATCGCCTGCACGATCCTCAACACCAGTGCACGAGTGTAGCGTTTGATACAAAACCTATTGCGCAATCGGCATCAGAGTCGTCAAGGTGCCGGTAACCGAGTCCGCGAGAAGAGCGAGCACGCTCAGATCGCCGGGGTTCGCGCCGCCCGGCAAGGTGATCCGCAGGACGCCTGACTTGCCGTTAGTCGCCGGGTATTTGCCGGTCGAAGTGAACGCCTTGTGATTGAGCGCCGCCAGATTGAGTGTATCGGTCGCGATGGCAGCGCCCGAAGGGTCGTCAAACTCAATGGGAATTGACATGGCTGCTGAGGTCGTGTTGGCGAATGCAAACGCTGTCACATGCACATCAATGGTGTTATCGAACGGGACCAGGATGTAGTGTGTTGTCGCCCCAACCCCATAAGGGACAAGACACGACGGCGCCCCGCTATTGAAAGGGACGGCAGCTTCCAATACCGGATGGGAGCCGCCCAGCTGTTGCCGGAAAATTGCCTGGCCGCTCACAGCGGGGGTGTTGCTCACATTGAGACTGGCCCAGCCTTCGTTGGCGGTGGAGCCTCCCACATCGGGAAGAACGATTGCGGTCGAACCGCTTGGTGGAAGGTTAAACGAATACACAGATGTCGGGTTGCCGTTCACCGGAGCGGCTAGGGGCGTTCCGGAATCCGAGTAGAACGAGAGGCTCACGTTAGCCTCCGTCGTCTGGTCCTGATTCACAATGAGAAAAGTCGTCTGCCAACCGGCTCCGTAAGCCAGGTGTCCGAATGTTCCCTGCGCCGACGCACTGCCAACTCCCACGGCCAGCACAAGAGTTAAAAGCCCAGCGGTTCTTTGAAACATTGCAAGCTCCCGGTTCAAATTGAAATCAAATGCAGTGTCTGAATCCCACTGCAAGCTGCGCTTGGTTCACTGCGGAACAAGAGTAACCGGCGATTCGCGGCTAGCCAATACTGAAATTGGGTAACATTGGCGCAAAGAAAGGACTTAGGAGCACCAGGCGTTCGTCGAACAACTGATCCGGGATGTTTTTGTGCATCCGGTCACCACGGACACGGCCCGGACAAAATCGAAGGCGCCCAGGCCGCGCCGGGTGTGGGCATCGTTTTCGAGGGACTATTCGGAGTATGCCCACTTGTAAAACCTTGGATTGACAGCAGAGTTTTCCCATCGAAATCTTGAGGGAGGATAACTTCTCCCTGGACTCAAGCGAACCATTGATGGGCGGGCGTATCCGGCACTACGGCATGGATGCGCGCCTAATATTCAACACGAGGAGAGTCTCAATTGATTTGCATTGATTTCAACGTTCGTGGAATTTTACGCGGTTCCGTGGCTTCGGCGATCACCATCGCTCTTGGGCTGACGGCGCTTGCGCAGGATTCACCTCGGCTTCGCACGCCACGCAGGCTGGTCCAAGGAGCGATCGAGCAGCGGCATCACACAGGAGATATTTTTGAAGCTGCCACATCCGGCGACCCGAATGCGGCACAAGGTCCTGGTCCGGGACCGATCGGCCCGGGCCCCGGCTGTAACTTGTTACCGGCGCCGCCATCGGTGGGCGCGGCGGTGAATCTTTCGTACTTCGGACCACCGCCTTCAACAACGAACCAGAGCCTGGTGGGCCCGGTTCAATTGCTCAAGTCCGGTCCGGTTGATGCCACCCATGGCAGCATCACGATCCCGCTTTACCTAGGACACTTGCGGGACGGCAGAAACGTCTGGTATGTCCTGACTGACGTTGACGATCCCAACGTGGCCGCTGAGCTGGGTCTGAACTTCTCGGCGAAGATGACCTTCATGGCCAATGGCGCGCGAACGGCAAATCTGGATCAAAACGGGGACTTGGTATTTGACAAGGGAACAGTTGATTTTTCGCCCGTCCGCAGCATCACCCCCGGTCTCCCGGGGAGTGAGTTCCCGCCTACTGCTTTTCAGCCTGGGGCGGTGGGTGACAAGGATTACAGTCCGTTTGTTCAGATCGTAAATGCCGGTGGCGTTATCTATAACGCGCCCATCGTGGCATTCAACGTGAACGCCGCTGACATCAACTTCCCCAACGGCAACGTGGATTATTCGAAGGTACATGACCAGGTTGTGGCGATCGATACCGTGAACATGACGGCGACCATCAACATCATCAATGGCTTCAGCTTTGGAAAGCCGGTCTGGTACATGTCGATGGACGCGAGCATACCGTTGGCAGCGGCAATCGAACACAACACCTTCGCTCCTTTGATGGCGGCATTGCATCTGGGCGGTGACGACACTTTCTCAAGCCCGATCGAACGCATCTTCATTGCCACCAACGGGGCCTACGGCTGCGCCAATCCACAACGGCAAGGCTTGTCCGCGGATCTAGCGGATGGCTTTCGCCCGAACAACGTTGTTGGTGGGATACCGACCAATGCACTCGATTACAGCCCCGCGTGGGACGCTCAGTTGTTCGAATGGACGACAAACGCGATCAATAGCGGCTATCGAGGTCAGGTGCGGGAGGAATTCCAGATTCTCACGTTCGTTCAGGACGGACTGATTACGGGTCCGGGTGGCAGTAAGTTCGGAAGCTCCGGCTTCTCGATCAATTGTCCGATTGTCCAACGGCTCAATTAGGTTATGCACGCGCCCGCTGTATATCCGACGCGCAGCGGGCGCACTTTCCTTGGTTGAATTACCATCTTGGTAGCACGCGTTTCCAGTTGGGGTCCACGTGCTTGCGCATTTCGGCTTCGTCGTCGCGCTTGCGGTAGGGGAGTTTGGCGTAGCGCTCGCGGCCGCGGGCCAGCTGGTCGTAATCGAGCTCGACGCCGAGGCCGGGTTTATTGGGAATGCGGACAGAGCCGTTCTCGATGGGAATGCGACCGCCGGCTACCACTTCATCGGTGGATGTTTGCCAAGGGTAGTGGGTATCACAGGCGAAGGTGAGATTGGGACATGCGGCGGCGACATGCGTCATGGCCATCAGGCTGACGCCGAGGTGCGAGTTCGAGTGCATGGAAAGCCCCATGCCGAGCACTCCGCACATGTGGGACAGGTGCTGGACCTGGCGCATGCCACCCCAATAGTGTGGGTCGCAGAGCACAATTTGCACAGCGTCGAGCGAGCGGGCGCGGGGAACATCGGCAAAATTCGTGACGGCGACATTGCTGGCAAGTGGCGTGTGGTTGTTTTCAGCCACCAGGCGGCGGTGTACTTCGGCCATGCCGTCTAAGTTCGGGCAAGGGTCCTCCAGATAGCCGCCGCCGGAGAGCTCGTCGCGCAGGCTGCGGCCAACCTGCACCGAAGTTTCAACCGACCAGGCGCAGTTGGGATCGATGCGGAGCGGGTAAGTGTCGCCAAATTCCTGACGAAGTGCGCGAATCGTCGAAATTTCGACATCCGGTGGCAGCACGCCTCCCTTGAGTTTGATCTCGCGGAAACCGTAACGAGCAATCATTTGTTTGGCTTCGCGGACGGCGGCAACAGGATCGAGAACCTCACCGTATTCATCGTCGCGGCGATCGTCGCCCAGGCCGCCGCCACCCGCTTGTTTATAAAAGAGATACGCGGAAAACGGAACGGCGTCGCGGACTCGGCCGCCGATGATGTCACATACAGGTTTGCCGACGGCTTTGCCGATGATGTCGAGGCATGCGATTTCGATTGCGGCGAAGGTGCGGGCGTGCTGATCGAGGGGATTCTCGCCGGGGACGAGGTAGGTCTGGCTGCGGTCTCCGGCACCCGCAACCGATTGATTCATCTGCTGATAGAGACCGGCGAGCTGAAACGGATCCATGCCGGTGACGCGGGCGCGCACGGCTTCGAGCGCGGCGACAGGACCATCGCCGCCGTAGGTTTCACTGATGCCGGTGATGCCGTCATCCGTTTTCAACTCGACGATAGTGCGTAAAGCGTACGGAGCGTGTAATCCGTACGAACTGCGCAAAGGCGGATCGGCAATCGTAATGGAATGCAACTGCATGGACGATATAAGCATTGAGTCACTCGCGGGTTCGAGAATCGGGTGGCATCAGACTTGCATCGAAAAAAGTGAGATAGAACAATGGCGGTAACAATGATCGGCGTGGCGCTCCTGGGAAGTCTGGCGACGGCATTCATGGTCGAGAAAGCCGTGCTGGGGGCCATGTTCGGCGCGATGAAACGCGACAAGCCGAAAAAGCAATAACTGCTTTGGAAGTTTTCGCAGATCCAATTGAAGTTCCATTCTAGCGTTATCCTGAAGGTTGGCATTCGACCGACCCGCAGGAACCACTCCTCCTAACAAACCTCTACTCACCAAGCACATCAGATTATGTCTGGTTGCGCTGGTGGTCTCGGCTGCCGCGATCTGGGGCCAGCAGGCCGACCGGTCGGTTTTCGACGAGATCGGCAGAGACCTACAGGAGCTCAACCAGATTACCGGCCTAAAGATCCACCACAAGGTTCCGTTCGATCTCATTTCCAAAGACCAGGTGAACACGTTCTTGAAGGACCGCGTGGAGGAGAAGAGCTCCCAGGAGGACCTGCGCATCGAGGAAATCGGGCTCAAGAAGTTCGGATTCGTGCCGCAGGATTTCGATCTGAAGAAAACCGAGGTGGATCTGCTGACGGAGCAGTCGGCGGCGTTCTACGACTATCACAAGAAGAAGCTCTACATCGCCGATTGGGCGCCGAAGGACATGCGCGCGGAGGCGCTGGTGCACGAGCTGTCGCACGCGCTGGCCGACCAGAATTTTCATCTGGAGCGTTTCATCAAGAAAGGCGGCGATGACGATGACCTCTCCATGGCGCGGGAAGCCGTGATGGAGGGGCAGGCGACTTGGCTGATGTCTGAAGCGGTGGAGCGCAGAAACGGGCAGACGCTCAAGGGGTCGCCGGCGGCGGTGGAGGAGATGAGCCGCGCCATGGATTCGGGCGGGAAAGACTACCCGGTGTTCGATTCCACACCCATGTATTTGCGGCGCACGCTGGTGTTTCCGTACACGCAGGGCATGATTTTTCAAAATGCGGTTGTGGAAAAGCTGGACCAGGCGGCGTTCGCCGAAGTGTTCCGGCATTCGCCGGTTTCGACGCAGCAGATTCTGCATCCGGAGAAATACTTTGCGCACATCATGCCGACGCGGCCGCCGCTTCCGCACTTTTCGGGCGGACACGGGTATAAACGGCTGGCGTGGGGCACCATGGGCGAGCTGGATCATGCTCTGCTGATCGAGCAATACATGGATACGAAGCATGCGGATGAGGTTGCGCCGCACTGGAAGGGCGGAGTCTACGCGCTCGAAGAGAACAAGGCCGAAAAGCGCGTAGTGCTGGAATATGCAGTGGAGTGGGAAAGCGCGGACTGGGCGCGGCGGTTCTTCGAGGCGTACCAGGAAGTGCTGCGCAAGAAGTGGCGGAAGATGGAGGTGCAGTCGCGAAACGACTCGACTTTCAGTGGGCTTGGCGATGACGGCTATTTCGTGGTGCGTCTGAATGGCGCGGTAGTGAGCAGCCTGGAAGGCCTGCGGGACGCTGCGGTAAACTCGAACTGATGCTGCTCCGAAAACTGTTTCCGCTCATGCTGTGTACGGCGAGCCTGGCGGCGGGCGCCGAGATTCCCCGCCCTTCCCCGGATTTCGCCGTGTTCTTGAACGACGGCCGGCAAATTCACGTGAGCGAGTACAAGGGCAAAGTGGTGGTGCTGGCGTTCATCCTGACCACGTGCCCGCACTGCCAGTTCACCTCGCAGGTGCTGACGAAGTTGCAGCAGGAATATGGGGCACACGGGTTACAGGTGATCGCGTCGGCGATCGATGAGATGTCCAAGATGTATGTGCCGGACTTCATCACGAAATTCCAGCCGGCGTACCCGGTGGGATACAACCAGCGAGAAACGGCAGAGGACTATCTCCAGCACCCGGTGATGTACCGGTTGCTGATGCCGCAAGTGGTGGTGATCGACCGGAAAGGCACGATTCGCGCCCAGTACGCGGGAGACGACAAATTCTTCGAGAGGGCCGATCAAGAAAAGAACTTCCGCGATCTCATCGAGCCACTGCTCAAAGAAGGCCAGACGCAGACCGCGGCGCGGCGGAAGAAATAGGCTCGATAGAGCGTCAATACCGCTTCCTTTGGTGGCGGCTCGGCAACGACGCTCCGAATATTCAAACACGTCCGCCGGAGAGGCCATATGCCAGCAGCAGGAGGACGACCAGAGCCACCACGGCGTAGAGCCGGTCCTTCTGCCGGGCAAAGGCATAGACGAGATAGGCGACGCGAGCAACCGGAGTCGCGATTAGAAGCAACAGGCCGAATTGAATGATGCCGCGTCCACGAATTGCGAACGCATCGGTTAAGATGCCGCGGACACTACGGAGGTCAGTCGGCTCGCCACGGAAGACGTGATAGGCGGGCGCTTCGGTGCCGTGACGGGCCAGGTGGATCAGAGCACCGACAAACACTACGGCGCCCGACAGGATGACACCGGCGCGCAGCAGGTTGCCGACAATCAGGTCCATCTTTTCGGTCGCGAGGTCTCTGGATTCCGGCGTCACACTAAAGCCTCCCGGAGATACTGTTGTAGATCATTTCGAGCGCCATGATAGAAATCACCGCGCTGAAAATCTTACGAAGCAACGGCGTGCGAGCGGTTGTGAGGAATCTGGCTCCGAAGGCGGATCCCGCCAATACGCCAAGAGTCACGGGCATCGCCAAGCCGGGATCGATGTAACCGCGGCTCAGGTAGATGCCGGCGCTGGCCGCGGCGGTCACTCCGATCATGAAGTTGCTAGTGGCGGTCGAGACCTTGAAAGGAATGCCCATGATCTGGTCCATGGCGATCACTTTGACCGCTCCCGAGCCGATGCCGAGCAGGCCAGACAGGAGACCGGCAATCGCCATCAAACCGAATCCCAGCGGGACCGCGCGGACGTGGTATCTGACAAGCCCGTGATCGCCGGGATAGGTTCCCTCCATTTTCAATCGGAGAGCGAGGCGGTCAGACGACCCGAATGACGCGGCATGTTCGGCCTTGGCAGTGACAGCCTGATAAGCCGAGTAAAGTAAGACCACGCCAAAGACGACGCCAATAAAGGAGGTGGGCAACTTTGCGGCGAGGAACGCCCCGATCAGAGCCCCCGAACTGGTTGCGATTTCCAGAAAGACACCGATGCGAATGTTGGAGAAACCCTCTTTGACGTAGGCCGCGGCGGCGCCGGACGATGTGGCGATCACGGATACGAGTGATGCACCGATGGCGTAGCGTATATCAACGCCGAGCGCCAAAGCCAGCAGGGGCACGATCACAACCCCGCCGCCGAGGCCGGTGATGGAGCCGAGAAAACCGGCGACGAAAGAACCGAGAGTGATGACGCCGGTGAACTCGAGGATATTCACAATAGGTTTCGAATCACTCGCGGCAGATGCCGCGCTTGCTCTGGCGAATGAACGCGACCAGGTGAGCCGTCTCGGGCGTGGCGGCTTCCGTTTCAATGCGCCGCAGCGCGTCTTCGAGCTTCAGACCCGACCGGTACAGCAATTTGTAAGCGGCTTTGAGCGCGATGATCTGCGGAGGCTGGAAGCCGGCGCGCTTCAGCCCCACCATGTTCAGGCCTTTGGCCTCCACGTTGAACCCGGAATAGAGAAAGTACGGAGGAACGTCGCTGTTGACACGCGTATTGCCGCCGATCATGGCGAGGCGCCCGATTTTGGAGAATTGGTGGACCACCACGCCGCCGGAAATGAAAGCCTGGTCTTCCACCTCCACGTAACCGGCGACCAGCGCGCAACTACAGATCACGGTGCTATTGCCAATCTTACAATTGTGCGCAATGTGGCCCGAGGTCATGATGTAATTGCCATCACCAATCTCCGTCACCGACTCGGGCTCGGTCCCGCGGGATATGGTGTAGTGCTCACGGATGATGTTGTCGTTTCCGATGCGGAGGTAGCTGCGCTCACCTGTGAAGGTCTTGTCGAGAGGATCGGTGCCCAGCACAGTGCCGGCCGACACGGTGTTGCGCTCGCCCATCGTTGTCCAGCGCTTCACGTACACGTAAGGCTCGAGTACGCAATCGCGGCCGATGGTGACATCGGATTCGATCACGCAGAATTCGCCGATGCGTGTCCCCGGACCGATCACCGCGTCGGAATGCACGCGTGCGGTGGGAGCGATGAAGGCTGCGGGTTCGGCGGGCATGAACCGGTATTTTACTAGCGGAAAGGGGTCAGACGATGGGATAGCCGTGAATCAGCATCAAGGTGCGCCGCCAGCGCGTCTTGGTGAAGAAGTGCTGGGCGAGGTCGATGAAGTGGCCGGTGGTGAAATCGACCAGATCCTGCGTGGAGGCGTCGTATGACCAATAAATCAGCACCGGCTTGCCTTTGATGTTTTCCGCGGGAACGAAACCCCAGTAGCGGCTGTCGGCGGAATTGTCGCGATTGTCGCCCATGGCGAAGTAATGACCCGGTGGCACCACCACCTCTCCGTTCACCACGTGATTCTCCAGCATATCCATGGCCTCCGGCGGGAGGGAAAAGTCGGGCGAAGCGGTTGGAAAATTGTCGCGATAAGCGTTGACGTAGTGCGTCTTGTGAACTTTATACGGCTCATCGAGCTTCTTGCCGTTCAGGAACACATACTTGTTGACCAGGTGAATACGATCGCCCGGGACACCGATGACCCGCTTCACGTAGTCTTCCTTGATGTTGAGCGGGTAGCGGAAAACGATAATGTCGCCGCGACGGACGGGCTCGTAGGGCAGCAAATGACTGAAGACAGACCCGCCCGGCGCATAGGCTAAGCGGTCGACGATCACGTGATCGCCGATGAGCAGGTTGTCCTCCATGGACGATGTGGGAATGACTTCCGGCTGCGCAATCATGCTGGTGGCGAAGATCAGGATGATGAAGTTAAACACCCACTCGGCGATGCCGTGCGACATGGTGCCGGCCACGGTGCGGCTGGGCTTAGCAGGCTCTTCCGCTGGCCTGGGTAGGGCTGGCTTCCGGGCTTTCTTCGTTTTAGTCGCCACTCTTCCCTTTATACCGCACTCCTCGCCAGGAGCCACGTTTCCCGTAGCGCGGGGAATACCGCGGGGATGGCGGGATACCCGCGGCTTTTGCGGCGCCGAACGTGAACGGCCGCCGATCAATGCCGAATTCGCGCACGTCCCGCGTTACAGTGTTAGACATGCGTGTCAGGGAATTGGCGGAGTGGTTGGGCGCGACTTTCGAGGGCGACGGGGAAAAAGAGCTTACCGGGGTGCAGTCGCTGGAGGCGGCGGGCGCGGAGGACCTTTCGTTCGTCGCGAGCATGAAGGCGATGGGTCAGGCTGAAGAGTCGGCGGCGGGATGTCTGATTGTTCCCACCGAATTTCCACCAGGCCGGACCATCATCCGGTCGAGCGCGCCGCGGACCTCTTTCGCACGCGCCGTGAGCCGCCTGGTACCCGAGCCACCGCGACGTCCGGGCATTCATCCGACGGCCGTGGTCAGCCCGGAAGCAGAAATCGGCGAGGGCGTTGAGGTCGGCCCGCACGTCAGCATCGGCGAGGGCTCGCGCATTGAGGACTACTGCCGGATCGCTGCCGGGTGCTCGATCGGCCGGCGCGTACAGATCGGGCATGACAGCGTGCTCCACGCGCACGCCACCATTTATGACGACGTGGATATCGGCAGCCACGCCATTTTGCACGCAGGCTGCGTCATCGGCGCCGATGGTTTCGGATTCGTGCTGGATGGCGAGCGTTACCAGAAGTTTCCGCAGGTCGGCCGGGTGGAAATCGGAGACTTCGTGGAGATCGGAGCGAATTCGTGTGTGGACCGGGCGGCTCTCGGGACCACACATATCGGGGAGGGAACGAAGCTCGATAATATGGTCCATGTGGGCCACAACTGCCGCATCGGAAAACACGTGGTGGTGGCGGCACAAACGGGCTTCTCGGGCGGTGTGGTGGTGGATGACTATGCGGTGATTGGCGGACAGGTGGGAATCGGCGATAAGGCGCGCATCGAAACCCACGCGGTATTGGGATCGGGTTGCGGCATCCTTACCTCGAAGATCGTGCGCGCGGGGCAGGTGGTTTGGGGAACGCCGGCACGTCCGCTCAAGCAGCATCTCGAGCAACTCGCCAACCTGACGCGGCTGCCGGAGATGCGAGACGAACTTGCCGACTTGAAACGGCGCCTGGCCGACCTAGAGAAAGCGAAGTAGCCATGCTGGTCGTGGTGGGTGGCCACACGCGGAACATCGGCAAGACGTCGGTGGTTGCTGGCCTGATCTCCGCGCTGCCGGAGTTCCATTGGACGGCTTTGAAGATTACGCAATATGGAAACGACGTCTGCTCGACCGATGGCGAACCGTGCGAGTGCACGGTAGCCGACGCCGAGCATCCCTTCGCCATCACGGAAGAGATTGACCGCAACAGCGCAACAGATACGAGCCGTTTCCTGGCGGCGGGCGCGCGGCAAGCGTACTGGGTACGCACGGCGGCCGGCCAGCTCGGCTACGCGCTACCGGCTGTGCGGCGCATCCTCGAAGCCGGCGAGCACGTGATTGCGGAATCCAACAGCCTGCTGCAATTCATCAAGCCTGACCTTTACCTGGTTGTGGTGGATTTCGGTGTCCGCGACTTCAAGCCCACGAGCTTGCACTACCTCGACCGCGCCGACGCACTAGTCGTGATCGATCGCGGCGGCACACCGCCCGCGTGGAGCGGAGTGGCGCGAAGATTGTGGGAGTCGAAACCGCGATTCCGCGTGCAGCCGCCTCAGTGGGTGACCGAGGCCATGGCCGCGCTAGTAAGAGGCAGGCTCAATTCTTCCACCACACCTTCCGGCGCCGCTGAACCGAGGGCCAGCACGGCACCGCCCTTCGCTGGCAGGTAGGCACGGACGGCGCGGAGGCCTTCTGAAAGAATCTGATCGGCATGCGCAATTTCGGCGTGCATTCTCCGCAACTGCTCCCGGATTCGCGTATCTTCCGGCGTGATGAGATCGAGGTAACAGGTGAGCGCCTCGAGAGCGCTGAGCGGCTGCCGCATCTCATGAGCAAAATCAGCGAGCACGTCTACGGGGTGCACTTGTGCCACAACGGGCCTCCAATCAATTTCCTTTGGGGAGGTTTTTTCGAACTTGCTTTGGGGTTCCGGGAAACGATTATAGCGCAGGCTCAGCGCAAGGCAACAGGATTTTTTAGGCCGTGTTTGCCACGAGTTGCGCCGCCCACGCGCTTGCCCCGAGCATTTGCGCATCGTCGTCCGATCGTCCGGTTCTTCGCCTTCGCGGTTGGCGCGCGATCTGTGCCAACACGCCGGCGACACGCCGCTCGAATCGTTTACACTTGGAAACTTGCCGCGGTGTTCTCGAATCGGCGCGCCACATCGCAGCCATCGTAGGGGCGGGGCAGGCCTCGCCTTCGTTCGCGTGGGTTTCGAAATTGCACGGGACATCTTATTGGCACGTGCAGTGAGTTAGTTATCCGAAGTTAGCAGCCCATTAGTTAGTAACTGGAGCTAAACCACTTAGAGTATTAACTTATGAATGACAGCCCCGTATAATATCGTGCGTGGACGAGAAGTACCATAACTCCAATTCTAATCAACATCGTTCAGACCGCACGGGCGTACGTTTGCAGCACGCGCAGTGGAACCTGTTGCCCCTCATCATAGCTGTTTGCGGCTGGTGCACCACCTTATTACTTTGCCGCATTATGCTTTCCCGGGAAACCGTGCAGGTGGTGCAAACCGCGGCGCTGGTTACCCGCAATATTCAAAGCAAGATCACCTCCAGCATCAGCACGCAGGTTGCGCCTCTGGACGCCCTGGTGGCCCGCTGGGGTGCGGACCCGGATCCGTGGCAACCAGAATGGGAGGCGGAAGCCCGGCAGTTACACCAACGGTATCCGGAGCTGGAATCCATCAACCTGGTGGATTCGTCTTACGCGGTTCGTTGGAGCATTCCATCCGCGCAATTACCGCTCGAAGTGATACGGCCTGCTATCGATGCTGCGCGAAAGGCGCGACAAACCACGGTTGTACCGGCGGGCGACACCGCGAAATCGCTGTTGGTGCTGATTCCGATGTTTCGCCATGGCCAATTCGACGGGTGTGTAATCGCGCCGGTCGGGACCGAGCACTGGCTAAATTCGATCATCAATACGGAGGTTCCCAAGGGCTACGCAGCCTCCATCTCGCATCATGATGAGCAAATCTATGCCCGTGCCGTGGCGGCTGGCCTGCCGGCTACTCCTTACCTGTCCGAGGGGCGCATCGATTTCTATGGAATGCCATGGGTGGTTCGCGTCTGGCCGACACCGGATACCTGGACCCAATCCCGCCAGATTCTCTTTGCGCTGAGCTTGCTAATCGGCTTTCTCATGTACACCAGTGGCGCCCTAGCTGTCGTAGCGCGGCGCAAAACGAGAGCTGTAGAAAGAGCCAAGTTCCAGATGACCGTGCAGCAAGAAAACTTGCGCCAGGCTAACGAACGCCACCAGGCGGTCATCCAGGCATCGCCGTTCGCCATTGTCTCTCTGGATACCTCCGGCAAGGTGAAGGGCTGGAATCCGGCTGCGGAGCGCGTATTCGGATGGACCGCGGCGGAGATAATGGATCAGATTCCGCCGTTCTTCGACGCCGGGCAGACCGAAGAGATCTGGGACAAGGTGCAGCGCACCACGGGCGGCGAGTTGATTAGCGGCTTGGAGTGCCAGGGCCGCCGCAAGGACGGCAGCCCGGTTGACGTCGCCATCTGGACCGCGCCTCTGCGCGATGCCAGCGGATCCGCTTCCGCTATCATCATGGCTATCGCCGATATCAGCGAGCGGAGGAAACTGGAAGAGCAGCTCCGGCATTCGCAGAAAATGGAAGCCGTCGGCCGGCTGGCAGGCGGCGTGGCGCACGACTTCAACAACCTGCTCACCGTCATCAACGGCTACGGCCACATGATGCTGGATGCCTTGCGGCCGGGAGAACGACTGCATTCTCACGCCGAGCAGATCGTGAAAGCCGGCAATCAGGCCGCGGCGCTGACCACGCAGTTACTGGCGTTCAGCCGCCGCCAGATGATTCAGCCGAAACCCGTAGATCTGAATCACGTCATCACCAACCTGGAAAAGATGTTGCGGCGCGTGATCGGCGAGGACATCGCTCTCTATACGCTGCTCAGCCCCGATCTCGCCCCCATCAAGGCGGACGCGAATCAGATGGAGCAGGTGCTGATCAATCTGGTGGCGAACGCCCGCGACGCCATGCCGCGCGGCGGCGCACTGACGGTTGCAACCAAGAACGTCACCCTCGACGAGGGCTTGCGCTGTGAGAGCAGCGAGCTGCCGTCCGGCTCTTATGTGGAGATGGCCGTTTCCGACACCGGCGAGGGCATGGATGCGGATACGAGGAGCCATCTATTCGAACCCTTTTTCACTACCAAGGAACGCGGCAAGGGCACGGGGCTGGGACTTTCCAGCGTGTACGGCAGCGTGCGGCAAAACGGAGGCGGCATCGTAGTGTGGAGTGAGCGTGGCAGCGGCGCAACGTTCCGCATCTACCTGCCGCAACTCCGTGAGCCGGCAATCGCCGAAAAGCCCGAGGCGGCGCGCAATGGCAATGGCCGCGGAACGGAGACCATCCTGCTGGTGGAGGACGAGGCCCCGCTGCGGCGCATGCTGCACGAATCTCTCTCCCACGCCGGCTACCATGTGCTCGAAGCCAGCGACGGCACCGACGCCATCCGCAGGTTCGAAAAGCAGGCCACCTCGATCGATCTTCTGCTGACCGATGTTGTCATGCCGCTCGTCAACGGCCGCCAGCTGGCGCAGCGCATGACCTCCGCTGGACCGCAAATGCGCGTGATTTACATGTCCGGCTATGCCGATGACGTGATCGCCTACCACGGCATTCTCGACGAAAGCACCACCCTCATCCAGAAACCGTTCTCACCCGCTGCGCTGCTGCTAAAAGTGCGCGACGTGCTGGACGCAGGCAACCAGCAGCCACCGGTCCCGCCGAGGCCTGTCTTCCATCGCGCGGCCATGTGATGCTTGAATAAGCTGAAGGTACGGAGGAAATCTATGCGATCGGTTACGTTGTCCTGTGCCGCAATTGCCTTGGCGCTAACATCCGCATGTGTAGCTCAGGATCGGGGGTGGGAAGTGGGCGGCGCAGCGGGCTTCGGCATCATGCGCAATGCCCGCATCGATAACACTTCCGGTACCGCCACCGCAGGCATGGATAATCGCTTCGTTGCCAGCGCGGTGCTTGGTCAGGACCTCTATCAGCACTTCAGCGGTGAGCTCCGGTATGTCTTCCGCGATAACGACCTAGTCTTGAAGAGCGGCGGGCAAAAGGTGAACATGGATGGCGACTCACACCTGATCCACTATGATGTACTGTTTCACCCGACCTCAAAGAAAGCGCGCATCCGTCCATTCGTTGCGGCTGGTGGAGGCATCCGGCTGTTCCGCGCTACCGGGCAGGAATATGTCAATCAGCCGTTCAGTGACTTTGCACTGCTGACCAATACGAATGAGGTCAAACCGCTCATCAGCGTGGGCGGCGGCGTAAAAGCAAAACTCACTGATCACACTGCGATTCGAGTGGACTTTCGCGAGTACATCTCACCCTTTCCCGAAGAGCTGTTCGCAACGGCACCCGGCGCGAAAATCCGCGGCTGGCTTTTCGATTCGATCCCGATGGCAGGCGTGAGCTTCGTATTCTAAACCGCTGCTAGCGCGCTTTCTCCTGCACGCGCGCCGCAAACCGCTCCGCGTGAACGATAAAGCGCTGATGCGTTCCCTCGGCGATCTTTTCTTTATTGTCGAACGCTTCCACTTTGAAGTTAACCCGCCGGTCGTCGATCGACACAATCTCGCTGCGAAACCTGACGGTCATTCCCAGAGGTGTCGCGGCCAAGTGGTAGACATCCACATGCGTGCCGACTGAATCGTAACCAGGATCGAGCAGCGGGAGCAGCATGTTGCGCGAGGTGCGCTCCAGGCCCAAAATCATGTTTGGGGTCGAGAGCACACGCGCGTTGGGAAGTCCCATAAAATTGATGGCCACTTCCGGAGTCACTTCCAGTTTTTCTTCACGAGTCGTGCCGATCGGAATTTGGGCCACGCGGCTATCCCCGCAGCCCCGCAAGCACACCGCGCATGTACGCGAACGAGGCTTTCATGCCGGTGAACGGGCTGTCTTCCTCGATCTCGTACTCGAGCGATACCGTGCCCGTATAGTTCATTTTCTTCAGCTCTTTGAAAATTCCGGCGATCGGCAGCACGCCCTCGCCCACCGGGCAATCGCTGCCTTTGGTGATAGAACGCAGATCCTTGATGTGCATGTCGAACAGCCGCGGCCCGGCTTCGCGAATGGATTCGATCACGTCCGCGCCAGCACGAGCAGCATGGCCCGCATCGATGCAGATGCCGCAGCGGGCGTCCATATTCTTCACGATTTTGAGCGCGCTTTCGGGCGTCGGAAAGTTCTTATCTTCCGGGCCGTGATTGTGGATGGCGACCTTGATGTCGTAATCCTTGACGAACCGCTCGATGCGCGGCATGGTTTGCGCGGTCGGCATGATCGTCATCATGGGCATGCCGCAGGCTTTAGCGTAGTCGAAGTAATAACGAATGTCCGCGTCTTCATCCTTCATCAGATAAACCACGCCACCGGAGGCGACGTTGATGCCGGCCTCGTCGAATCTTTTCCGTCCAGCGGCGAGCTGCTCCGGCGTGTCGTGGTATGGCAAGTGGAACTCCTTCACGCTCGCGTAGTGAACGTTAAGTTCCTTGATCATTTTGATCGCCAGATCGCGTTGGAAACCGCGCAGAGAATAGGTGGCCACCGCCAGCCGGATGTCGTCGCTACCGTTGTTGGTGTTTGCCCCGCGAAGCGGCGCGAGTCCCAGCGCGCCCGCGCCGAGCAGAAAGCCGCGCCGGCTGCTTTCGAGTGCCATGATCGAAATCTCCTCCGGTCATTATACGAGCGCACGGGCGGGCATGCGTTTCGCTGGCGGCCGATAGCGGCGCTACGCTACATCCTTAATGTGTGTCGCAAGGCACCATTCATTGCCGAAGGCGTCCTTCACGGCCCCTGTGCGATCACCGTAAGGCTGGTCCGCGGGTGCATAGACCGAAGTAGCTCCTGCCGCGAGGGCGCGAGCATACATCGCGTCGACGTTCGGCACGTAGAGATAGAACATGGCCGCCATCGGTGGGTACAGACCACCGGCCTCACCCATTTCGAGCGCTGAATCTCCAATCCGAACCTGAGCATGGAGGACCTGGCCATCCGGCGATGCATATTTCGCTATCTCCTCCGCTCCGAACCCGCGCTTCAAGAAACTGATCAACGCCTCCGCTCGCAACGGGTGCAGATAGGGCGTGACGCGTCGCAAGCCCTCCGGAACGTAGCTCTTGCCCATCGAGGTCGCGATGTACCAGAAGTTGCCAAACTGGTCTTTCACCGCGCCGCCGCGCTCGCCATAGGGCTGATCCTGCGGCGCACCGAGCGAAACCGCGCCGGCCTGCAAAGCGCGCTCGTAGGCGGCGTCAGTATCCTCCACGTAAACGTGCAGCGCAATCAGTTTCGATTCCCCACGCCACGCGAGCTCGGGACCGCCGCCGCCGATCATCAGCATGGAATCGCCGATGCGAATTTCGGCGTGGATACCACCGGCGCCGCCGATCGCGCGAAACGTCTCCTCCGCTCCAAAAACCTGCCGGGCGAAGTCGATCAGCGCGGGCGCATCTTCCACCACTATGTACGGCGTAATGGTGTGGTAACCCTCAGGAATCGGACTCACGCCGACGCGCTTCGATTGTCGTTCCTGCTCCAGAGCCTCGAACCGGCGATAGATCTCCTCGACCGGCAGCTCTTCCTTGAGCGTCTCCACAACCCAGGTATAGCCGAATGAATCGGCAACCGATCCGCGGCGCACTCCGTAGAACTGGTCTGCCACGGGCTCGGTTAGCGTAGCGCCCGCCGCTACTGCCTTTCTTACGAAAGCGTCAACGTCCTCGACGCGCAGATGGATAGTTACCGGCGAACCACCATAAGCTTCTGGTCCGGGCAAACCGAACTCCGGCGAAGATTCCGAAACCATGATAATGGAATTGCCGATTTTGACATCCGCGACGACGATCGATCCGTTTGCCTCAAACCGGCTGATTTCGGCGGCCCCGAATGCCTTGCTGTAAAACTCGATCGCCGCGGGCGCATTCTTCACGCGCAGCCTCATCGTTGCCGTTTGCATCGCAGCCGGCGCTGTAACTTGACTAGCCATAGTTACCTTCCCTTCTAAATCCGATTTGAGACTTGCTCTGAAACTCTCGCGCGGCAGATCGCGCAACTCCCTGGCGATTCGCACCAGCGGCGCCAGGCTGGGTTCCGGCTCGCCGCCCGTCCCCGCAAGCATCGCCGCAATCGCCTGATCCAATCGATCGGATCGAGAGAGCCTAGGCATGGGCGCCTCCCAGTTGCTTCCGCAGCTTTTCGAGAGCGCGCAATTGCAGTTGCTTCACCGCGCCCTCGCTTCGTCCCAGCCGGCCGGCGATTTCCCGAATGCTCATCTCGTCCACAAAGCGCTCTTGGATGACGCGCCGCTGATCGTCGGGAAGCTGGTTCACCAGCCGGAACAGAAGGGCGCGATCTTCCAAGCCTTCCATATTCGGTTGGGCGCTGGGCTCCGGCAGGTCATCACGCGCCGGAACCTCACGCGCGGCACGCTTCGATTGATCAACGACAGCGTTCGCCGCGATCCTGATCAGCCATGCGGCAAACGGAACGCCACGCCATTCGTAACTCCGCAGGTTGGCGAGCGCCTTGTGGAAAACATCCGACGTCAGGTCTTCAGCCGTAGCCCGGTCGCTCACCCGCCGCGCGATGAACCCGTAGATCAGCTCAAAATAGGCCTCGTACAGATCGCCGAACTTCGCGGGATCTTTTTGTACAGCCTCAACCAGAAGGCGCTCCTCCGCACTGTTCCGGACAGCCGTCTCCGCCGGTCTTCTGGCCGCCATTGATCCTCTGATTGTATAAACTGTCGTGGCGGCGAAAAGTCACGGGGCGCGGCCCGCGTTTTCAACGCCGTCTGAATTCGCTAACATCTTATAAGGATGCCGCTCCGCACGGTTCTGCCCGCGGCTTTGGGCCTGTTTACCGCCTTCGCCGCCGTCGCGCAGCAAACCGGTCCAGCGCTCTCCGTCGATGCGAGCGCCAACCGCCATGCCATTTCCCCGGATATTTACGGAATTAACTTCTACTGGGATTTGGGCGCGAGTGGCGATCCCAACGGCCCCGCCTACGCTGCCGCTGCTCCTGGCATTCGGCCCACATTACGCCGCTGGGGCGGCAATTCGACCAGCACGTACCACTGGAAATTCGATGTCAACGACCTGGATAACGATTGGTTTTACGAGGTCCTGCCCGACACCACGGAGGACGCCTCCAAGCTGCCCGCCGGATCGTCATTCAACAATTTTGCCGACCAGGCGCGCTCTACCGGCGGCAAGATTCTCGGTACCGTTCCGATTCTCGGCTGGCTCCCGAAGGCTCGTGTCCAGGCGTGCAGCTACAACGTGGCCAAGTATGGAAACCAGTGCAAGATCGACCCGTACGCGCAGTATCATCCGGTCACGTGCGGCGACGGCGTCGTCTACGATCCGGCCTGCGGCGATCCTTCGGTAAACGATGGCAAGTTCCCGGCCAATCCCATCTATATTACGAATGAACCCAGCGACGTTTACACGAAATTCGATCAAACCTTCCAGGCCGAATGGATCCACTACCTCGTCTCCCGGTATGGCAAGGCGAGCCAGGGCGGCGTGGCGATTTGGGCTCTCGACAACGAGCCCATCTGGTGGGACAGCACGCATCGCGACATTCATCCCGAGCCCTACACCTATGACGAGGTTTTCAACCTCGACCTCGCGTACGCCGAAGCCATCAAGCAAGCCGACCCCACCGCACTGGTGGCGGGGCCGGTGGCCGACAACTGGGCTTCCCTGTGGTTCTCAAAGAAAGACATCGTGGCCGGCTGGAGTAACGACGGCAACTACTGGTCGAACCCCGTGGATCGCAATGCCCACGGCGGCGTGCCATTCTTCGCCTGGTATCTGCAACAATTCCGGAACTACCAGAAACAGCATGGGCACCGCCTGCTCGACTACCTCGACCTGCACGCTTACATCGTGCCCTCGACGGTCCAAAACGCCGGCACGCAAACGGCTGCGATCAACGCTCTGCGGCTCGATTCCACGCGCGAGTTTTGGGATCCCACCTACGTCGTCAGCGACGATTATTGGATCAAGGACGTCGACAACAACGGCGCGCCCATCGCTCCACAACTGATACCCCGGCTACGCAGCATTGTCAGCCAGAACTATCCGGGCACCAAGATCGCCATTACCGAATACAACTGGACCGCGCTCGATACCCTCAATGGCGCACTGGCTCAGGCCGATCTGCTCGGCATCTTTGGCCGCGAGCAATTGGACGCCGCAAGCTTGTGGGCGCCCCCCAAGCCCACAGATCCCGGCGCTTTCGCCTTCAAAATGTATCGCAACTACGACGGCAAGGGTGGCGCATTCGGGGCCACCGCCGTGCACGCGGCAAGCGCCGATCAGAGTAAGCTCTCGGTCTATGCGGCACTTCGCTCCGATTCAAACCTCACCGTGATGGTGATCAACAAAACCAGCAGCAATTTATCGAGCACTCTGAGCCTGGAGAATTTTTCCGCGGGCCCCGAGGCGAAAGTGTGGCGCTTTAGTGGCGCGAAACTCAGCGCCATCGTGGCCGAGCCGCAAATTCCAGCGGGCGCGACTCTCACCACCGCGTTTCCGGCGAATTCCATTACTCTGCTCACCATCCCGCCGGCATCAAACTCCGGTGCGCAGCCAACCATCTCGGCAGTCATGAATGCTGCCTCTTTCGGCAAGACCGTCGCTCCAGGACAGCTGGTTGTGGTTCGCGGCGCTCGCATGGGACCTGAGAGCATGACTCCTCAGACGGTCGATGCCAACGGCATGCTGAGCACCACGCTCGCCGGCGTTCGCATCTTCTTCGATGGAATTCCAGCCCCGATGGTCTCCGCCTCCGCTACTGAATGCTCGGCGGTAGCGCCGTACTTCGGTTTGACCACGGGCAAAACTCATGTCCAGGTGGAGTACGAGGGCGGGCTGTCCGAGCCTTTTGAAGTCGCGGCCGCCGCCACAGCTCCAGGCCTGTTCACAGCGGATTCCAGTGGCAAAGGACAGGGGGTGATTCTGAACGACGACGGCGTCGCGCGGAATTCTCCTGCTGCGCCTGCCCGCGTCGGCTCAATGGTCATTCTGCGAGGCACGGGCGAAGGGCAAACGGACCCACCCGGCGTTGACGGCCGCGCCCTGGCAGATATTCTGCCCAAACCTCTGGCTGCGGTTTCGGTCAATATCGGCGGTTTGCCCGCTACGGTCGAATATGCCGGAGCCGCGCTTGGTCAAACGCCGGGAGTGTTTGAGATCAAAGCCAGAATGTCGCCGAATGTCCAACCCGGCAGCCAGGTGCCCGTCCACATCACCGTGGGCAGCGCGACCAGCCAGGATGGCGTCACGCTCGTCGTTCATTAAAGGTCATCTCGGCAGCTCGCATTCATGCGAGAATACGCCAAATGGATCCCCTACCGCTGCGAAAACGCGCCACCCTTTTATTGCTCGGCGCCGGTTTAACCACGCTCATCTCCCACGCTCAAAAGCCGCCCGACACGCCGCCCGTTGTCGAAGAGAAGCCCTCGCCGATCCCCGCCGAGACCAACTCCGCCACCGATCACGAACTGACGCTTGACGGCAAGACTATTCGCTATACCGCAAACGCCGGAACGCTGCTGATCGATGGCGACGACGAAAAGCCCTATGCCACCGTCTTCCATGTGGCGTACACACTCCGCGGCGTCAACGACCTTCGCACGCGCCCGATAACGTTCCTGTACAACGGCGGGCCGGGTTCGGCGAGCTTCTGGCTGCACATGGGATCCGTCGGACCTGTGCGCGTGGTCACTTCGAGTCCCGAGGCCACCGGCGCCGCTCCCTACCAGATCGTGCCCAACCAGTACTCGCTACTGGATAAGACAGATCTCGTGTTCGTCGACGCCGTGGGAACTGGTTTCTCACGGCCGGTCGGAAAAGCCACCATGAAGAATTTCGCCGGCACCGACCAGGACGTGCAGGCATTTTCCAAATTCATCCAGCGCTATGTCAGCGTAAACCACCGGTGGAACTCGCCGAAATTCCTGTTCGGGGAATCCTATGGCACAACGCGTTCCGCGGCCTTGGTCGATGCGCTTGAGACCGCGGGGATGTCCTGCAATGGCGTCATTTTGATGTCGACCATCCTCAATTACTTCACTCGCGCTCCCGGAAGCGATGCTGTCTTCATTGGCTATCTGCCTTCGTACGCCGCGATTGCCTGGCACTTCGAGAAGATCTCACATCAGGGCAGAGAGGAAAAGACATTCCTTGACGAGGTTCGCGCATTCGCTCGCGGCCCCTATTCTGAGGCGCTGGCCCAGGGGCACCATCTTTCCGCGACAGAAGTAGACGCTATCGCCGCGAAACTAGCTGGCTACATTGGCCTGAGCGTCCAGTTCATCAAGGAAGCGAACCTGCGCGTGGACCCGTCCCGCTTCCGTAAAGAGTTGCTTCGCGATCAGCGCGTGATACTGGGCCGCTATGACGCGCGATTTGAAGGCACCGATATCGATGCCGCCGGTGAGAATCCCGGATTCGATCCGTCGGGCACCGGAATCATGGGCGCTTTTGTTTCCGCGTTCCACGACTATTTGGATCGCGAGTTGAAATACACGACCAAGGAAACGTACCTGCCGCGTGCGCCGAACGCGAATCAGGATTGGGATCATACCCACCGTCCGCCGGGAGCCGCGCCCGGCCCGTCTCAGCCGCCACCGATGCGTGACGCCTACGTGGCTGGGGACTTGGCCGACGCCATGCGTAAGAATCCGCGTCTAAAAGTCCTCTCGGTCAACGGCCTTTTCGACCTGGCTACGCCGTTTTTCATCACCGAGTACGACCTGGCCCACATGGAGCTCGAGCCGAAGCTGCGTGGCAACATCGGATTCTCCTACTATCACTCCGGCCACATGATTTACCTGAACGTGGATGCGCTCAAACAGTTGAAATCCGACCTCGTGGCGTTTTATACGGGCGCCGCGTTTTACTCCGGCGCCACCGAAGGCGGAATATGACGCTCCGGCGCCACTACTGCCCTGCCCCGCGCCTTTGACGCGCGAGCCTCCACCGCCAGCCGCCATGGCGTGGGAAGCTTGGTCAGAAGCGACGTCAGAAAACGGTAGCGCCATCCCGGAATGACGAACAGTTTTCCGCGGCGCAGACCGTCGAGCGATGCCTCGACGACCTCCTCCGCCGTCAGCCAGAATGCAGCAGGTGCGAGCCCCCGCCGATCCATGCCGGCGACGTCGTGAAATTCCGAGTAAGTGAACCCCGGGCACAGCGCCTGCACCGCCACGTTCGATCCCACACTCCGCAATTCCAGGTAGAGCGCTTCGGTGAACACGGCCATCCAGCTCTTGGTTGCACAATAGCTGGCGCTGCGCGCACTCCGGATGAACGCCGCCACCGAGGCCACGTTCACCACTGCGCCGCGGTCCCTTGCAACCATGCCTCCCAGCACCACATGCGTCAGGCGCAGAGTCGCCGTCACGTGCAACTTGTGCATGCCCTCTTGGCTTTGGAGATCTGCCTCCCAGAATCGTCCGGGCGTGCCAAACCCGGCATTGTTGACCAGCAGAACCAGCCGCTCCTCCGCCGCCAGCTTTTCTGCAACCGTTGCGAGATTGCGTTCCTGGGTGAGATCCGCTTCCAGACATTCCGCGTGCGTGCCGTACTGGCTCGAAAGCTCACCGGCGAGCTGCTTCAGGCGATCGAGACGGCGAGCGATCAGAAGCAGGTCGTGATCCGGCGCGAGCTTCCTGGCGAATGTGGCGCCGATTCCGCTCGACGCGCCCGTGATCGCGGCCAGCGGACGTTCCGCGGGCATTATTTCTTCAGCGTAGGCAGTGTGGTCACATTGCCCGTTGGACTGACGAAGAGGCCCAAAGCGCTGAACCCGGCCGGGCCGTCGATCTCGACGCTGCCGCGTTTTCCCATGACCGCTGGATAGTTAGTCGCCAATACGATTTGCGTGTGCCCGTTTTTGGCCAGCGCGATGGAATCGGTGGCCAGCGTCACGCCGGTATCATCACGTATGATCAGCCCCAGATTCGCCGCGGCGGCTGTGTCATTGGCGAGCGCCACACCCGTTACGCGGTTGTTTGTGTCGTCGAAGCCCAGCACGAACGCCGTGGCGTTGCGCGTCTCCATCGGAACCACGCCCTCCTGCCCCGAGGGCGAATAACGAAAGATCGCAGAACCGCCGACCGCCGCACCCTTTTTCGAGGTCAATACCGCCGATCCCGCGACCGACGGCTGTAAATCCTGTCCCTGCGTCTGCATAACCAGCAACTGGCCGGGCGCCAGCACCGGGCTGATCGATGCCGCGTTGGATACCGTACCCGTCTGTGGATAGGACAGCGGAACCGCCAGAGGACTACCATCGTCACCGTAGAAACTCAGGGTAGGCGTAGCTTGAGCTGTGCCGGTATTGACTAGCGTGATGGTCGTCTCCCAGCCGCCGTTGTACGTCACGTGCGCCATCGAGCCGGTGGCCGCTTGAACATTTGTCAGCACCGGAACCGTGGTCAGTGCCGGCCCATTGTTGCGCAGCCCCAGTACGCTGATCTGCCCACCCGATTGTGGAGTTAAGATGACGCTACCGCGAACACCCGCCGTTTTGGGATATGTCCCGCCCAGCAGGAACGACGTGTGGCCTAACGCGTCCATCTGAATGGTTTCATCGTCGATCTGCAAACCGGCATCGTTGAGAACCTTGGCCTCGACGGTGGCCGGCTGTATAGAAAGATTCGCGATGGCCAACCCTGTGGAAAGCGATCCCGTGTTATCGAAGGGCAAGACGTAAAAATTCGCATTCCTCAACTCCAGCGGCACCACCGCTTCCCAGTTTTGCTGCGTGTTGGTGAAAATGCCGTATCCGCCCACATCGCCCGCCACTTGCAGGTTTGCCCAGCCCACGTTCACCGGGTTAGCGGCAGGACCGGTGGTGTCCATTACCAGAAGCGCGTTCGGGTTAATATTTTCCACCACGTCGGATGCACTAGTGGCAGGGATCACGCCTTGTGGGAACGTCAGCGGCAATTTGAGTGCGCCGCCATTGGGATCGGCGTAGAATTGCATCGATGCGCAGGCCGCGGACGCCCCCATGTTCACCAAATTGAAGGACGTGTCCCAGCCGCCTGCTGAAGCAAGCTGCGCCATCGATGCGATGATGCCCGGCGTCACGCTGCCAACTGTAATATTGTCAAATGCAATGTAATTGGCCGCCCCACCGAAGTCGACTGACTTAGCGACTCCACCGATGGCCACGCCCACGGGACTCCAACAGCTATACGTTGCCGGACCGCAATTGGACCCGTTGACGGGCAACTGAACCGTGGCTAGAAGATTGCCAGTTCCGTGCAATCCGTCGTATACAGAAACGCTTCCAGCCGTGTTGGCCGCTGCATAATAAACCGAGAAGCCGGTCGTGAAGCCGGCGGCCACGTTCATGACCACGCCCGTACCGCTAAGGAAGAAGACGCTGGTCACTCCGCTGGGGTTGTTGCTCGCATCACCCCCGTTTTGGTTGCCGATATCGTTGTTGGGTGTGATGGACGCGTTGTCGATTACGGCCAGGGATTCTCCTTCGAATGTGATTCCATAGTTTGGCCCCGGGCCGCTGCTGTTCGCTCCGTAGCCCCCGTTGTAGTAGTTATAGACCGGTTCTGTATTTCGAAGTCCTTCAAATGTCAAAATTGGCACCTGCGCGCACTGTGCCGCGCACAGAACCGCCATGGACATGGCAATCGCAATCACCGGAACAAGCGTCAACACGTTCCCAATGAGTTTTGAATGATGCATACTCTAAACCCTCGAAAGCTCCGCTGATTAGTAACTTCCAATACGGATTCGGCTGATAGTATACACCCCGCCACTCAGTATTGAGCGCTGTAACGCTGCGTCACTTTTAGGCGGTCAGCGCACCAACCGTCGCCCGCCGCGCAAGCTCGAGATCTTCGCGTTGATGGACTCAATCAGCGCTATCTTCTGCGCACCCTCCGGCATCGTTCGGACCACATCCAGGCGATACCGGAGGAAACTCTCTTCTGTCATGCCATGCCTCCTCGGGGTAGTGCCACACTGTTCGGAATGGTTTCGCGATCCCGCGGCTATCCGATCGTTTGCGAATTCTATCCGATCGGATAGTCAACCGACCTGGTTTGGAGCCGGCCGCCGCCTTCGCGATCGCACCCAGAAGCATAACTCCTGATCAGCCAATGACTTCCAAGGAGGACCCGCCGGAACCAATTCCCGGTTAACGATTGGCCTACCGTGTGCTTATTCCCTAGTGTGTAAGTAGTACATCAGGCACTTGCGGCGCCTGATCTTTGGAGATTTCAGTGATGTGGTTCCCAACCGATTCTGCTGATTTCGCGCATCGAACGTTGCGCGCCTCTTCGGCCTTTGTGGCAGGGAAGAGGAAGGTCATCGCGGGCCTTGCAGCAGATCGAGCGGGAAAGGCAGTGAAGGCACCAAGGAGAGGATGATCATGGCTACACCGGTTGGCACGAAAATTGAGAGTTCAGTTCCTGCGGAATCAGACCGAATCGTCCGACGGCTGGATGAGTTTCCCGAGTTGAAGAACGCCATACGCAGAGGCGACGTCCCCACGGGCCGTTTTCTGTGCGCTCAGCTTTTCAACCCCGAAGCGCGCCAAGGCCCGCCGATGGTCATGCGCGCGAAGGCTTCTTAGCCTCCACTGACTACGGCATGGCGGCCAGTTCTTCGCGCACCTTCGGGATCACCTCCCCGTACTGCGCCGGAGACGCTTTCGCCAGAAACGCTTGAAAACAGGCGCGTGCCCGAGCACGGTCGCCAGCGTCCTTATATATAATCCCCAGATTCAATTGCGCCTCCACCAGGTCCGCATCCAGCGCCACCGCTTTTTCGAAATAACCGCGCGCGGTCGCGGCGTCCTGCCTCTGAATGGCGACAACGCCCAGCCCGTTATACGCTGTCGCATAAGCGGGGTCAGTGGTGATCACCCACTTGTAGACTCGCTCCGCATCGGCCAGACGCCCTTTCTCGAGGTATGCCGTCGCCAGATTCGCCTGGCTCTCCGCGTCCGCCGGATTGAGCTGCGCCGCCTTCTCATACTCTGGAATCGCCTCGTCCTTTTTCCCCGAGCGCACCAGCAGATCGCCCAGCCGCGAGTGCAGCCGCGCGCTCTCGATGCCATTGTGTACCGCCGTCTCGTACAGCTTCATCGCCTCGCCGTAACGTCCTGCTTTTTCGAGGTTGGCGCCGAGCACATAGTAAAGGATCGGATTGGCCTTGTCTTCGTTCAGAGCCTGGCGCAGCAAACCGATCGACTGGCCTGCGCGGACAGGCGTCAACGGGTGTTCCGCCTCCTGCATCAGCTTCAAAATGCCGACCCGATCCTTCGGATCCGCACCCTGCCCCGTCAAATCGTACGATTTTGCGCTAAACCCGGATGTGTAGCCGAGCGACTGCAATTGATCGAGCGTCTTCCGGTCGACCAGGGCGCTCTCCACCTTCTCCGTGCCGCCCGTCCCGATCACGGCGCGCAATTGTGACTCGAACCGCTGCACCTCCGCGGCATGGCTCTCGATCACATTGCTCGTTTCACCGGCGTCTTGCGAAAGATCGTACAGCTCCGGCTTGGGGGCGCGGATGTATTTCCAATGATTCGTACGAATCCCTCGCAGTTCCGCCCATCCCATGTTGATCTTCGGATACAAAGTCTCCGCGTACGAGACCGCGGTGGGAGCATCCTTGCCATGAAAATACGGGGTCAGGCTTGTACCTTGAACAGTCGCCGGCGCGCGCCCCCCCATCAAATCGAGAATCGTCGGCAGGAAATCGATGGTTCTCGCCTGTTGTTTCACGCGCAAGCCGCTCGGCACGCCGGGACCCGCGACCAGAAACGCAATCCGCAGCGTCGAGTCGTACAAAAATACCCCGTGCGTGTACTCGCCGTGCTCACCCAAGCTCTCTCCGTGGTCTGAAAGGACCGCGATCAGCGTCTTGTCCGCCGGCGATTTCTTTCGGATCGCCTCAAACAGCCGGCCGAGTTCATGGTCTGTGTAAGCGATCTCGCCGTCATACGGCCGATCTCTGTACTGCTCCTTGTACGGCGAAGGCGGCTGGTAGGGAGCATGTGGATCGTAAACGTGAACCCAAAGCAAATATGGCTTGCCGGATTGCGCCCCGAGCCACTGGATGGCCCGATCCACAGTTTGCCCCGCGTGCCGTTCGGCATCCTCGATGAACTCGTGGCCTTTGCCGGGCTTGGGCATCTGGTCGTCGTAAACCGCAAATCCCTGGTTGAGGCCGAAGAATTTCTTCAAAACCGCGGAACTGATAAAGGCTGCGGTGTCCCAACCCTGCTGCTGGAGAATCGTGGCGAGCGTGGTGCTCGGGGATGGTAGAACGAATCCGCCCGTATTCCGCACATGGTGTGTGGGCGGGTTCAAACCCGTGAAGATGCTCGCGTGCGAAGGCGGCGTCAGCGGGGTCTGCGTAACCGCGTTCTCAAATAACGTTCCCCTCTGCGCGATACCGTCGATATTCGGCGTCTCGATTTTCGCGTAGCCGTAACAGTGCAAGTGATCAGGCCGCAGCGTGTCGATGGTCACCACCACCAGGTTCAGAGGAAGCAGATGCGGCGTCTGCTGAGCATTGGTCTCCGATCGTTTGCACGCTGCCAGCGCACTTAGCGCCAGCACACACACGTATACCCTACTGCGCAAATACATCTTATGAGCTCAGGATATCAGTCGCGGCGTGCGGAACCGGCGCCCGTCCAGAGACCAGGCGCCTGTTTTCATCTTGCGCTCAGAACGTAAATCGCCCTGCTACCTGGATGCGTCGCGGCCCCTGACCCGCGTTCAGAATCCTCCCAAACGTGGGATCGCTGAGGTTCGTATCCGGGTCCCCCAGCCCCGCCCGGTTGAACGCATTCAACAGATCGCAGCGGATTTGAAAGAACATGCCCTCGCGGAACGGGAAGTCCTTGAAGAAACCGAAGTTCTCGGTCGGGTTTCTAGGACCGCGAACGTTGCCAAGGTAGTGGGGCGCCGTGCCAGGCCGCAGCACCACACCGTTTGGGGTTGTGGGCGGCTCGGCGTATGCCGCGGGATTCAGATATCCAATCCCGGTACCTCCGGCGAAATCGAATGGTCCCGACAAGGGGACCTTGAGGGGAACTCCGGTCAGTACATCGCCGCGAACGTCTCCATTGAACCAGTAACCAGCGCCGCTCAGCCCGGACTCGATCAGTAGCGGATCACCAGATTGGTAGATTTGGATTCCCGTAGCCGTCCATCCGCCCACCACCTGGTTCAACACACCGCCATGATTCAGGAATTGCTTGCCTCGACCAAACGGGAGTTCGTAAATCCACGTCACCTTCAAAACCTGTGGGCGGTCGAAGCTGGCGACCGATTTCTCCAGTTTCCGGTTATAAACGTCCTGCGAGTAGCCGTAGTAAGCCAAGGCGGCCGAAGTATCCGTCAAAGTCTTCTGAAACGCATAGGCGACCAGAAAGCTGAGCCCCTTCCCGGTCCGATGCGTCACCAGCAACTGGGCCGAATCGTAATGTGAAGTCCCCCAATACGGGAATTGCGAAATCACCCCGCCACCGGCATATTGCGGATAGGGCAGCAGCGCCTGCGCCACTGTCCCCGTGAAGCTGGGATACGGCAACGGGATGTTCGGATGCTGGCTGATGTCGTCCAGCAATGCATCTCCCAGTGCCAGATACTTCGGATTGAGCTGGTTTAGGTTGTTAAACGGCTGCGCGTCCAGCCGCGTGCCCTTATTTCCCACGTAATTCGCTGAGAGCGTCGTGTTTTTAGGCAACAGGAACTGGAATCCGAGCGTGTAGTTCTGCGCATAAGGCTGCCGGTTGGAGTTGCCGGCGATGTAGTTGATCCCGTTGCCATTATCCAAGGTCGGGTCGATAACCGGGAGTGTGTGGGTGTACGCCGGGTAGCCGTTGTCCCAGTAAAACACCGGGTCGCGCTTGCTGGTTTGAAAATTGTTCGAACCGTCGTACCCGTCGATACTCGCCAGGCCGAAACCGTTGGAAATCGGAGGTGAATAATTGATTCCGTAGCCGCCCCGCAATACCATCCATGGGCTGATCTGGTATGCAAACCCGGCACGCGGGCCGAACCCCTTCCAGTATGTGTTTTGGAACGAATTGCGATGCAACTGGCTCAAGAAGATCAGCGCCCCAGGATAGCCATCCGCGCCCGGGTTAGGAAGCGTTGGATCAAAGCCCGACGACCTGTGGTTGAGCTCGTACAATCCGCCGATGATGTCCCAACGGAAACCCAGATTGAGCGTCAGCCGGCGGCTCACCTTCCAGTCATCGGTCACATAGAATGCCGGGTTCCACCATCGCGACTGCGGCAGAACCGGTGAAATATTCTGCGAAGTCTTACCCGGCGCACCTAGCAAGAAGCTGGCGAACGCAAAGCCGGTGGACTGCAGGTTGCTTGGATCGGCGGTTTGATCGGGACTGAATGTGAAGGTGCCCGTGGTGTTTCCTATCGGGTCTTGATTGTAGAAATACTTGCGGATCTCCGTTCCGAACCGGAAATTGTGCGTCCCGTGAATCCAGGTGGTATCGTTCTGCGCGATGTAGCTGCCGTTCGGTTCGTCGCCGGCGTTGCTGCGGCCCAGCATGACCAACGAGCCGCCCTGCACGGTTGTTCCCGTGAAGGTCACCTGAGGAAAGGTCGTTTCCGCCACGCCCGTGAGTCCCAGTTTGCTCGGCCAGTCCTGGCCCAGCGAAATCGAGTTATTGGAATTCAGGAACCGGTTATATCCGAAGCCAAAATGGTTCAACCAGTGTGCCGCGATGGTCCAATCTTCGGTTGCGCGCACCATGGTTCCATGAATATCTTGCGCCGCAAACGGCCCGGAAACGCTTCCCGGTATCGGCTGGTACGAATTTCTGTCGCCGTTGAATCTGTTTCGCTCGTTGGAGTTGACGAACACGGTCACGCGGTTATTGGCGTTGATAATGTGATCCAGCTTTCCGCTGTAGGTGTCCAACGTGAATATCGGCTGGTTGTCGACGCCCGGATAGTTGTGCAGAAACGTGCCAAGAACCGGATTGGGAATGGGGGCCTGCGCCAAAATCGCCGCCGAAACTTTACTGATGTCCGTGGGAGGGATGATGTTCCCCGGAAACGGGGTCCGCACGAATCCGTTCGCCACTTGCGTAGTGCTGTGCGGGTCGTAGATCGTTCCAAAGGTCACCGGGTTGCCGGCCGCATCGGTGCCGATGACAGTCCCTGAGTTGGCATTGCCCGTGAACGCTGGATTCAGAAGACTGGAAAAGTTGCCGTCCTTAAAATCCGAAGTGGGAAGGGTCCGCAGGGCTGTGATGCCCTCAGTCGTCGTGCGGGTCCCTTCATAGCTGAAGAAGACGAAGGTTTTGTTCTTCCCGTTGTAAAGCTTCGGAAAGAGCACCGGCCCGCCAAAATCGGTGCCGAAATTGTTCTGCCGGAAGGGATTGGCGTTTTTCGAAACTCCCAGCGCATTGTTAGCAAACGAATTGGCGTCGAGCGCATTGTTCAGAATGTAATCGTAAATCGTGCCGTGGTATTGATTGGTCCCCGATTTGATATTGAAATTGGCAACCGCCGTCAGGCCTCCGCCATACTGCGCGCTCAACGCGCCGGTTTGCAGCGTGAAATCGCTGACGGCGTCCACGCTGGGCGTGTATTCCGCGGTGTCGCCCGCGATGTCCGCGCGGCCGATCGATATCCCGTCGATCAGGACCTCGTGGGAAAATGTGGGGCCTCCGTTGATCGATCCCTGAAAGGAGCATCCAATAGCTCCGGGCAGGCTGTTGAAGATGAAGGCTTGGATCTGGCGCTGGCCGCAATCCCCGCTGTCGAGCGGCCAGGCGTGGAATTCCTCGGGCGATACCGAGTACCCCACCTGCGAAGTGGACGTGTCCAGGTGCGTGGCCTCCGCGTTGACCGTGAGGCTCTGGGAAACATCGCCTACTTGCATCGTGACGTTGGCCGTCACAACGGCCGATGCCGCCACTTCCACCGGTTCGATAATGGCCGTCTTGAAGCCTGTCAGCGTCGCTGTCACGCGATAATTCGACGGTGGCATATATGGAATGCGGTAAAGGCCAGCCGACGCCGTCGTCGTCTTGAATTCGACGCCCGTCTTTACGTCCCTCGCCACCACCTCAACGTTGGGCATCGCGGCCCCGCTCGGATCCGTGATTAATCCCGTGATCGCGCCGCGCTCGCCTTGCGCAAACAAGACCCCAAGCGCCGTGACCGTCAACACCATCGCTCTAAACAAGACTTTCATCGCTTCACTCTTTCAGACGCGCGAGACTCGACGTGCATGCGGATCTAGTATGTCCATACTATCCGGGCACAATTTGATGGATCTTCCCGCAGGTTCGTTGACTATTCAAGGGGAACTCACAGTGAGTTTACGGTAGGAGCTGCGCCTGACTGCGCTGTTACATCGACTAGGACATCCCCTAGTAGGGCCGCGCAAGGCTGGAGCCGTCGGCCGTGATATACTCGCGAAAACTGGTCGAGCTTACAGTAATCTTACGGGGCGTAGCCCTAAAATGAAGGAAGTAGCACCCACCCCGCTTACCGCCTATTCCCTCACGGACCCGCGCTGGGAACTGGCGCAAAGAGTCGCCGACGCTTCCAATTTCCGTAACTGCCCGAAGCTCCGCGCATTCCTTCTCTACATTTGCGAAAACGCGCTTCTCGGCCGCCTGGAAAACGTGCGCGAGCTACGCATCGGAACTCGCGTCTTCGGCCGCCCCGCCGACTACAACCTCAACGAAGACAACATCGTGCGTGTGGAAGCTCGGGAACTTCGCAAACGTCTGGAAACGTACTTCGCCGGCGATGGCCGAAACGAGCCGCTTCTGATCGAGGTCCCGAAGGGCGGGTACGTACCGGTTTTTAAGCCGCGCGAGATCGCATCCCTGGAACTCGTTGAACCGGCGGCAGTTCCCCAATTAGAGACTAAACTTCATGCACCCTCCGGCCGCAAACTGGTTCTGGTTGCCGGCTTCGCCATTCTAACGGCCGCTGTCTTGTGGCTGGGAGTCGAGAACCGGCGGTTGCACCAGCGCGTGGAGGCGCAGCCCGGCATTCGCCCCGCCGCTTCCGCCGAGGACTACTCTTTCTACAGCGAGTTGCTCGGCAAGCTGGGTGCGACTCCGAATCGCGAAACCCTTCTCGTGATCAGCAACCCTAAGGTAGTGCTTTATTACGGCTCCGCGACCAATCAGCCGAACCCCACTCTTCCCGGCCTCACCATCCGCGCGCCTAAGGAGCTCAAAGCAAACTTCGATGACGCGCTGAATAATGTGGACCGGAACCAGCCCTTTCACTTCCTGCGCTCGACGCGCGAAGACTACACCGGAATGGGAGAGGCGGTCACAGCTTTCTACATCGGGCGGCTGATGCAATCTTTGCAACGCCCGGTCCGGCTGACGCAAGGGCGGTTCCTGAGCTGGGACCACGTCCAGAAAGGCGACCTGATTCTCCTCGGCGGCCCGCAAATCAACGACTGGACCTATCAGAACATCGTCAAGGCGAATTTCAATTTCGACGAAAACGGGGTCGAAAATCTGAAGCCGCTGCCCGGCGAGCAGCAAGCATACGTGCCGCACGCCAACCCGGGCGCCGTCACCGATTATGGCGTCATCCGCATGGCAGCTTCACCATACGGCTTCAATATGCTCCTCATGGCGGGATGCTCGAGCGCCGGCACCGCAGGCGTGGGTGAGTTCTTTTCGAACCCGGAAAAGATGAAGTTCGTCTACAATCGCATGCGCGCCGCGGCTCCCGGCAAGCCCTTCCCTGCGAATTGGGAAATCCTGGTACAGGTGAATGTGCGCGATGCCCTGCCCGTCGAAAGTTCGGCCATCGCCCTGCGCCCCGCTCCAGACGCCCGCTAACATCGCCGCAAGGCAAGCTTCGCCGTAGGCTGTTAAGATGGCGTGGGACGCACCGATGAGGCTGATTTGTCTGGCGCTCGTGGCTTCGGCTTGTGCCTGCGCCTCCGACTGCCCGACTGCGGATCTCGACTCGCCCGACACCCGCGACCGCTTCCACGAGCTGGACAAGAAGGCCCAAGTGGAGTTCCGTAACGGTGAGTACGCTCAATCCGCCGAAGATTTTCGCCAAGGCGCTTGCCTGGCTCCCGACGACCTCCGCATGTATTACACGCTGTACGGTACCGCCATTGGCGCTCTGGCTGCCGGAAATCTCCCGAGCGCGATCGAGTTTCTGAAAGAGGCAGATCGCCTCCGCCCGGATTATCCGCTGCCGTTGGCCATGCTGGTGAAAATCAGCTTGCAGTCGCCGCATCCGGATCAAGTGAAGGAGTTCCTCAGGCTGGCCGCGGACCGCTTCCCACGCGCCGGGAAGCTGCACGCCGAGTTTGTTAAGGATCTCTTGCATCAGAACCGGCTCGATCTGGCTCTGGCCGAAGCGCTGCGCTTCGAGCAAAGTGGCGTTCCGGATATCGAGTCCGTCCTGACGCTCGCGGTCATCGAGAATAACGCCGGCGCTTTTGGGGACGCCGCGCAGCACGGGCAGGCCGTCGAGCAGCAATCGGGGCTTCCCGCCGACGTGCGAGCTTCGGGCGCGACGGTCGCCGGCTTGGCCTACGAAAATCTGAAGCAGTTCCCCGAGGCCATCGAACATCTCAAGCGGGCTAGCGAGCTTGCTCCCGCGCGTGAGGATCTCTATCTGTACCTAGCACGCGTCTACGGAAAGCAGCAAAACGCCCAGGCTGCGGTCGAGGTTCTGGATCAGGGCAGCAAACAAATTGCGGGTTCACAGAAAATTCGGCTGGCTCTCGGCGCGGACCTGGTTGCCGTGGAAAAGTACGCTCAGGCCAGCCAGATCCTCGCGGAAGTGATCCGCAATTCGCCGGACGAACTAGAGGCCTACCCGACGCTCGCCGATGCCTACGGCAAAATGGGTCAACCCAAGCTCGCGACTGAGACTCTGCGCGCGCTCGCCGCGCGCAAGCCGGACTACCCCATGGTGCACCTGGCGATCGCGCAATCCCTGCTGAACGACGAACCGGTTGATGCCCCGCGCGTCTCGGAGGAACTCGCTTTAGCTGATAAAACATCGCCGGACGATTACGACGTCTGGTATCTGCGCGGCAAAGTCTGCCTCCGCATGAACAAAGTGCCGGAGGCCATCGCCAGTTTGCGCCGAGCCATCGAATTGCGCCCGGCCGATTCGAGCGCCTACTATCAGCTCGCTTTGGCATACCGCAAATCCGGACAGGCCACACTCGCCAAGCGCCAATTTGAGATCGTGGAGTATCTAAAAAGCCAGTAGCGGGCACCGCGTAAGGCTACCGCTATTTTTCACCGACCGGCCAACACGTCGGACCGCCGGCCACGGTTCGCGATGTCTACCAGCATGCGGCCCATGTTCTTGCCGCGCGGGAGCAATTTCGGCTTTTGCTTCTTGCTAGCTGACCTTGCGAGACCATCTCGGAGAAACTCGTCCACGATCGCGGAAAGTGTCATCCGACGCTCTGCAGCGAGCCGCTTCAGGTCGATCAAACGCTGTTTGTCGATGATTATTGTCATCCGACTCAGTGAATATCTACATCATCGCCGTGGGCGGCGCTGGTTCATCGGGACGGCCCGCGTTCGCCAGCGGATAACGGACCAGTACGAAAGCAATCAGCACCATCACCCCGACTCCGACGGCGTAAGAAGGGTTCGCGAACACCTGCATCAGCGGCTTCTCGAAGAAGTTGAATGTCGCTGTCACGAGCCCGAGCAGCGCCTCGCCGGCAATCAATCCGGACGCCGCTAGTATGCCCACGTTATCCACGCGCGCGCGCTGTGCGTCGTTGTGCCCGCGCCGCTTGCTCATCGTGTCGGTCAACCAGCGAATCATGCCGCCCGCGAAGATGGCGAACATCGTGCCCAGCGGTAGATACATGCCGATCGCCACCAGCATCGGGCTTTTCACGCGCACCAGCACAAGCGCAAAGCCCATCAGCACACCCACGATCACCAGCGGCCACGCCATCTGGCCGCCCACGATCCCTTGCGCCAGATACGCCATCAGTCCAGCTTGAGGCGCCGGCAGCTTGGCGCTCCCGAAGCCGCCCATTCCGCGATCGAGCACCATCAGCGGAAAATACATCACCAAGCTCGCGCAGACCACAGCGATCAGCTCCACAATTTGAATCGATCTTGGCGTGCCGCCTAAAATGTAGCCGACCTTGAAATCCTGCAACAGCTCGCCCGCCACTGCGGACGACACGCATACAACCGCCGCCACGCCCAGCACTGCCAGCACGCCGCCGGTGCCGGAGACCCCCAGGGCCAGCATCAGCAGCGCGGCGACGATGATGGTGGAAAGAGTCAATCCCGAGATCGGATTGTTCGACGATCCGATCACACCGACCAGATACCCGGACACGGTCGCGAAAAAGAATCCGACGATCAGCATGACGATTGCTGCCACAATCCCGCTCACGATTTGTCCCGAAAAATATGTGTACAGCGCGATCATGAAGAGAAACACCACGAAGATAAGCGAGATCACCACCTTCGAGCTCATGTAGCGCTCCGTGCGCCCGGCCTTATGGAAGCTCACGCCGCGAAACTCACCGAACGCGCGGCGCAGTCCCTCAGTCAGCGCCTTGCGCATGCGAAACAAAGTGTAGATGGAGCCGAACAGCATCCCGCCCACGGCGATCGGCCGCACCACGAAGCGCCAAACACCGTAAGCCAACCCGCCCCAGCCGGCATTATCCGTCGCACCCGGCGGCAACATGGTTTGCAACTGCGGTCCAAGAAAATAAATCAGCAGCGGGATCAGCAAGCCCCACGCCAGCACGCTGCCTGAAAAATTGATCGACGCCAACTCCGGACCGATAATGTAGCCCACGCCAAAGAACGCCGGGCTGATCGTTGGCCCCGACCAGATAGTGATGCCGCCGGTGCTTAGTGATTGCGCGCCTGCCGTGCTCAGCCCCACCCTGCTCTTTCCCAGTTGTCCCACCGCCACGGAGAAATCCTTGTCGGTAGCAAAAAGCCCGAAAGCGCTCAGGATATACACCAGACCGCCGAATCCCATGTTCCAGAACAGATACTTCGCACCCCGCGCGCCATGCTGGCCCGCTTTGTGAATCTCGCTCGCCGCCACCGATTCCGGAAAGGGCAGCTCAGGATCTTCCACCAGCACCCGCCGCACCAGCGAGCAGAACAGCACCCCTAGGACGCCGCCCGTCGTCATGAGGACGGTCGATTTCCAGTACGCATCCGCCGGGCTGAACGACGGCCAAACCTTGGCGATGACAAACGCCGGGACCGTGAAAATCGCGCCCGCCGCCACGGATTCGCCGATCGATCCCGCCGTGCGCGCGATGTTTTCTTCCAGAATCGAACCCTTGAACGCGCGCAGTACCGCCATGCCGATCACGGCCGCCGGATAAGTGGCCGCAATGGTCTGTCCCGCGCGCAGTCCCAGATATGCATTCGCGGCTCCCAGGATCACGGTCATGATGAGCCCGATAAACAGCGCGCGGAGCGTGAACTCCGACATCTGCATGCTTTCGGGGACGAACGGTTTATGCCGCCGCTCGGTTGGCGTCATTGCAGTCGCGACCTCACCTTCTCGCTCAGCGCTTTCCCATCCGCCCGCTTGCCCGCCAGCTTGGCTTGCGCGGCCTTCATCACCACTCCCATTTGCTTGAGCGACGTTACGCCCGTTTCGGCCAGCGCCGCGTCGATGGCCTGCGCGATATCGGCTTCACTCGCCTCCGCCGGCATGTAGCTCTCGATCAGCTTTCGCTCGGTCTCTTCCTTCTGCGCCTGCTCCTCGCGCCCGCCCTTGCGAAACATCTCCGCGGCATCGCTGCGCTGCTTGACGAGCTGTTTCAGCACCTGCTGCTCGGTCGCATCGTCCAGGGGCTTCATGGAATCGATTTGATGTTTTTGCAGCGCCGCCTTAATCATGCGAATCGCATTCAGCCGCGCCTCATCCTTGGCCTTCATGGCCGCAGTCATATCCGCCTGCACCCGTTCCAGTAGTGCCATAGATTCAGCCTATTCTAGTCCATCAAGCGTGCTTTGAGGCGTTTTTGGGCGGTTTCAAGCGCCAATCGCCGGCTTCTGCTATGATGAAAGTACTCTGTCCTCCAACAACAAACCCGAGGGCAAGAAACCAGGCCACAAAACGAATAACAAAAACCCAGGTTTGCACTTGACGTTCGCGGAACTTGAGGTTTTGTTGCCTCTGGCTTCCGATCAGTTGTTTCGCAACGAATTTATCGACAAGCGGATCCCCGGGTTTCAAAAGACCCGCGAGGAAGTGCAGGCGGCGAAAGCCGTTGTCAGCCAGATCAAGGAGCGCATGCTGGAGGCGCGGCAGAAATCCGGCGATACTTTGCGCATCAGCATTCAATATCCTTAGGCCAACCAGTGCAAATACGGTTAGAACTGCCTTTCCTCTGTCCCAATTGCCACTCCAACCGCATCGCCCCGGCGCGGGGCGTGCTCGACTGGCTATTCCGCCTCTTCGGCCGCCATCCATACTCGTGCGCCCTTTGTAACGCACGATTCTACGTCCTGGGCGCCCGACCGATTCCTAGTACTATTGGTTGATCGTCTCCGCTTAGCTGGAACCGTAGCGCCCTATTTCCGCCTGCTCGATTTGGTATCCTGTTAGTTCAGTTTTAAATCATGCACATAAAAAAACAGCGTCTCCTAACCCCTGGCCCAACCCCTCTCTATCCACCGGCTTTGCGCGCCATGATGGCGTCGGATATTCACCATCGCACCGAGGACTTCCGCAACGTCTATAAGTCGGTTTTGGCCGACCTCAAGGAAGTCATGGGCGGCACGGGCGACATCCTCTTGTTTGCCTCCTCGGGCACCGGCGCCATGGAGGCGTCGGTCTCCAACCTGTTCTCGCGCGGTGACAAGGTCATTGTGTGCTCGGCGGGCAAGTTCGGCGAGCGCTGGGCCGAGATCACCAAAGCCTTCGGACTCGAAGTGAACGTTCTCACAGCCGAATACGGTGATGTTGTCGCGCCCGAGCGTGTGGAGGCAGCTCTCGCCGCCGCGCCCGATACGAAAGGCGTATTTGTGCAGGCTTCGGAAACTTCCACTGGCGCCGCGCACGACGTCCGCGCCATGGGCCGGGCAATCGCCAGAACTCCGGCGCTCTTCATCGTCGACGCCATTACTGGTCTCGGGACGATGCCGCTCGATATCGACGGCTGGGGTCTCGACGTTGTGATCGGCGGTTCGCAAAAAGCCTTCATGGTGCCGCCTGGCGTCGCGTTTCTCTCCATCAGCCAAAAGGCATGGAAACAGTCGGAAAGCGCCACGCTCCCGCACTACTATTTTGATTTCAAGAAAGAAAAAAAGAACGGCGCCAACGGTGAATCCAGCTGGACTCCCTCCACCGCGATCATCCTCGCGCTCGGTGAGGCGCTGCGCTACGTCAAGGAGGTGGGCATGGCGAATCTCATCGAGAACGCCCAGTTGCTCGCCCGCGCCACTCGCGCCGCCGTGCAGGAATTGGGACTGGAGCTGTTTGCCGCAAAATCGCCGGGGGCGTCGGTTACGGCCGTCAAAGCCCCGCGCGGCATGGACTCCGGCGTCATCGTCAAGGAATTCCGCAAGCGCTTCGGCGCCATCATCGCCAATGGCCAGGGCTCGATGAAAGGCCAGATCTTTCGCATCGCGCATCTCGGCTATTTCGATTTCGCCGATCTGTTCGGCGTCATTGCCGGTCTGGAAATCATCCTGCACGCCAACGGTCATGCAGTGAAGTTCGGCTCAGGCGTGGCCGCTGTGGAAAATCTTTACACCGAGGTCGCAGTAGGGCACCAATTGGTAGGAGCAAACTGACGCGACTTGCATCTGGTTTTCATGCGCGTTGATTCGCGTTCATTCGCGGCCCAAATACTGACATGAACATTCTCGTAGCCGAGCCGCTTTCCCCGGCCGGAATCGAACTACTAAAGTCTCAAAAAGACTGGAACACCATCGTCTCGAATCCCAAGGAGTACGCGGCGCATCTCGCCACGGCGGATGCGCTGGTGGTGCGCAGCGCCGTGCAAGTCACCGCGGAGGTCCTCGCCAAAGCGCCGAAGCTGCGCGTCATCGGCCGTGCCGGAGTGGGCGTGGACAATGTCGATCTCAACGCCGCTACCGCCGCGGGGGTGCTCGTGATGAACACGCCAGGCGGGAACGCTGTCTCAGTAGCGGAGCATGCCCTCGCCGTGATGCTGGCCATGGCGCGCCATATTGCACCGGCTAACGCATCCACGCGCTCCGGCAAGTGGGAGAAGAAAAAGTTCCTGGGAAGCGAGCTGCGCGGCAAGACGCTCGGCATCATCGGCCTAGGAAGCATCGGCCGCGAAGTCGTGAAGCGCGCCCGCGCTTTCGAGATGAGCATCGCGGCGCACGATCCTTACGTCACGTCGCAACTCGCGCAGGACATCGGGGTCGAGCTGGTCTCGCTCGACGAACTCTACGCCAAGAGCGATTACATCACCCTGCACGTGTCGCTCACTCCCGAAACCGAGCGCATGTTCTCGCGCGCGGCGTTCGCCAAAATGAAGACCGGCGTGCGTATCTTGAACATTGCCCGCGGAGAACTGATCGATGACGAAGCGCTTTCCGAAGCCATCGCCTCGGGCAAAGTGGCTGGCGCGGCGCTCGATGTTTTCGCCACCGAACCTCCGCCTGCTGGTTATCCACTCTTCGCCCTCGATTCCGTCATCGCGACTCCTCACATCGGCGGCTCAACAGAAGAGGCGCAGGAGATTGTTGGCGTGCGCATCGCCGAGCAGCTTGTCGAGTATTTGAAAAACGGCGTGGCCATCAACGCCGTCAACATGCCCGCGCTCTCGCCCGAGCAGTACCGCACGCTCGGCCCGTATATTGATCTCGCCGAGCGCCTCGGCGTTTTCGCCGCGCACATCGCTTTGGGCCACCCCAAGGCGGTGCGCCTCACCTACCTCGGGCACATCGCGCAGAACAGTACGCACGTAATCCGGAACGCGGGAGTCGCGGGAGTGCTCAAGCGATCTCTCGGGCAGCGCGCGAATCTGATCAACGCCATGCAGATCGCTTCCGAACGCGGTTGGAATGTGGGCGAGCACCACGACCGCCGCTCGGTTCACACGGATTCGGTGCGGCTTGAACTCGACACCGACTCGGGCGTCACGGTGGTTGAGGGCATCGTGCTGCTCGACCGGCCCCGTCTGCTGCAAGTCGACGGCATCTACTGCGAAGCCACGCTCTCCGGCAATTTGGTGTTCATGAAGAACAACGACGTCCCCGGCGTCATCGGTTCCGTCGGCACCGTCCTTGGCAAGAACCAAATCAACATCGCCAACTTCTCGCTAGGCCGCCGCGACGAGCCCACTCGCCCCGGCGAGCCGCTCGAAGCCGTAGCCGTCGTTTCCACCGATGCACCTGTACCGGAGAAGGTGCTGGCGCAACTCCGCGAGAATCCGGCAGTCAAACTGGCGAAGTCGGTCGAGTTCGACTAGGGTGGGACGGGCATTCTTGCCCGTCCATAAGGGTCCCGTAGCGCGGGGGCTACCGCGGCGTTGGCGGGAGACCCGCGGCTTTTCCAGCGTGACGAACCCGAACGGCCGCAGGTCCCCGCACACTACGCATGGCCCTGCGCTACATCCATCGATCGACGTTATCCAGATTTCCTCATGATATTCAACCGATACAGTCACGCCGTCCGATCAACGTAGAATTGGCGCACTATCCGCGCTTGCGCCGGCATTCGCAATGCTAGAATACCGGATCATGTGGCGTTGTGATGCTTTGAAGTTGGGTTTTCTCGCTCTCCTTTTGCCGGCGCTCTCAGGTGCGGAAGTGCACGCGGTCGTGCCCGCCTCCAGTCCTGCGCCGGTGGGTCCCTACTCTCCGGGAATCAACGCGGGGGATTACATCTATGTCGCGGGACAAGGTGCGGAAGCACCCGATGGCATGATGCCGGCAACGTTCGAAGCGCAGGTGCGGCAGACGCTGGAGAACGTGAAAGCCGTCGTCGAGGCCGCGGGCTTGACGATGGAGCATGTCGTCTACACGCAGGTCTACCTCGAAGACATCGCCAACTTCGACCGGATGAACCGCATCTACCGCGAGTTCTTCCCAACATCGCCGCCGGCACGCGCCGTCCTCGGCGTGGCCAAGCTCGCGGGAACGCCGGTCGAGATCAACGCCGTCGCTGTCCGCGATCTAGCCAGCAAGAAGGTCATCTCGGTCGCGGGCTACGATCCGCACGAGCCTGCGTCAGCCGGCATCCTGACTCATGACCGCCTCTTCGTCTCCGGAATGCGCGGCCGGGAATTGGGCACGGGAACGGTTCCGGCAGATCCGGCCGCACAAGTCAACCTGGCGCTCGATGGCGTCAAGGCCGTCGTCGAGACCGCTGGTCTCACCATGGGCCACATGGTTTTGATCAATCCTTATCTCACGAAGCAAATTCCGGGCCGGGTCATGAACAAGCTCTACGCCAGCCGCTTCGAATTCGGGAACACTCCGGCGCGCGCGACTATCGAAGTCTCCAGCCTGCCAGAGGGTGCGCAAATCGAGTTCACCGGAGTGGCTGTTAGAGATCTCAGTCAGCGGCGGGCGATCCGCCCCAAGAATATGCGGCCCAGCGCCACCGCCAGTCCGTGCGTGTTCGCAGGCGATACGCTGTACTGTTCCGCGAAGGATGCCTTCATTCCCGGTCCCAACGCCGCCATCTACGCCGGCACCGTTGAGACGCAGGTGCGCCAGTCGGTGCGCAACCTGCTCGACAACCTGGAGGAAGCGGAAATGGATCTCGGTGATGTGGTCGCAGCGAACGTGTACGTCGATGACATCTCCGACTTTCAGGCCATGAACAAGATTTACGCAAAATATTTCAAGCCACCTTACCCGGCCAGAACCACGATCCAGCAAGTCGCGCCCGTCGCGGATCGCAAATCGGATGAGGATGGCCGCTATCCCGGGCTGGAGCAGATTTCCATCATTGCGGTGAAGAAGGCGCGGGGCGCCAACCCTTCGCGGTGAATTCGTGACCGTGACACAACCGCTCCCTTTGGTCGCGGCTCAGTGTCTGGCGGGTTTGTTCTGAGCCGCGACCATAGGGAGCGGTACTAACGTAGCGACAGACCAACATTGAAGACGCCGCGCCCTTCGCGGTGAATTAGGTCCTTCGGGAACTTCTCGCCGCGGCGGCGTGTCAAATAAGGCATGGGATTGGTTCTCGGCAACGATCGATCGCACATGGCCGACATCAATATCACGCCGATGATTGATGTTCTGCTGGTGCTCATCATAATCTTCATGGTCATCACGCCGCTGGCACCCGTCGGGCTAAGGACGACGGTGCCTGAGCCAGCGCCTGCACAGTTCAACGCGCTCCGGTTGCAAGACATCGTGGTGACAGTGCAGAAGGATGGCGTAGTTCTTTTGAACCAGGAACGCGTGGATTTTACGGCCCTGCCGGCGCGGTTGCATCAGATCTTTCAAGTTCGTGGCGATGACGTGATCTTTCTGCGCGGCGACGGTGACCTGGAGTTCAGCAAGATCGCGGGGGTGATTGACATCGCCAAGGGCGCAGGACTGCAGCGAATAGCTCTGATGACGCGCTGACGACTATTCCCACGTAACGCCGCGAGCGCGCAGCTCGCGCTCGATCTGATCGCTCGATTCAAATTGCACCGCATCAATCCCCTCGCGCTTGGCGGCGGCGACGTAATCGGCGATGTCGTCAGTGAAGAAGATCTCGTCCGGGGCGCAGCCGGCACGCGCGATAGCCTCGCGGTAAATGGCAGGAGAAGGCTTCATGGCGCGCACGCGATGGGACAGAATTCTATCGTGGAAGTGTCGTAGCAGAGGATAGGTGCGCTCCAGCATCTCAAAATGAATCGCGTTCGTGTTGGAGAGCAGCAGTAACCGATAGCGGCGGCTCAGACCCTCCAGCAGGCGCTCGGGAACCAATGGATCCGGCAGGAAAATCGAGCTCCAGATCTGGCAGAACTGATCGTAACTGATGCGCAGATCGAGCAAGCCTGAGAGCTGCGCGACGAAGTCCGCGGGCTCAACCAGCCCGCACTCGAAACGCTGGACGAGATCGGTAGCGGCGATCCGGCTGCGGATCTCGGCGACAGAAAGCCCGCAAATGCCACTGAGCCCCTGATAGCCCCGCATGAAATCAAAAGGGATGATGACTTTGCCTAAGTCGAAGATGACAGTTTTGATCATTCGTTAAGATCACCAGATTCCAATGAGTTTCCACCAGGCGAACCCGATGGTCGACCAGATCGCCAGATTCACCAGCGACACGACGAAGCCTACACGCCACCACTTCTGAAATGAAACGTACCCATGCGCGTAGAACATCGGCGATGGCGTCGTCCCATAGTTAGTGAGGCCGGCGGCAAGATTGGCGAAACAGGCGAAGCTGAAGATGACTAGACCGGCGGGCGCTCCCCGGGCCACCAGCACAGCGGCGAATGGCGGGAACATGGCCAGCATGTGCGCCGTGATGCTGGCGAAGCCGTAGTGCGCATAGAAGTAGATACCCAGCGCCCCGGCGAGCACGGCGATCCAGCTCGCGGCGCCGAACATCGCGCCCACGTGGCGCGCGAATTCGCGCGTGACACCGGCGTCATTGAGCGATTTGCCGAGTTGCAGTAAGCCACCATACCAAATGAAGATGTCCCACGCGGCCCGGTCGCTCACCACGTCATTCCAGGTGAGCACGCCAGTCAGAAGGAGTGTTGCCGACCCCAGGAGTGCCGTGACGGTGATGTCCAGGTGATGGAGAGGCGAGGTGATCCAAAGGGCGCACACCGAAACGAAAATCACACTCACGATCTTCTGGCCGGAGCTGACGGGTCCCATGCGCACCAATTCGTCCGCGGCGAACGCGGCCGCTTCGGGCGTCTTGCGGATTACCGGCGGGTCCATGCGGTAGACGATCCAGGGCACGATGGCGAGCGAGCAGAGGCCGGGCACGATCCCGGCGGCGAGCCAGAGCGCCCACGTGACCGGGTAGTGAAACATTTCGGTCGCCATTTTTGCAGCGAGCGGGTTGCTGGCTTGCCCGGTGAAGAACATTGCCGCAGTGATGCAAATGCCCTGGTAGACGCCGGTGACGAGAAATGATCCCACCAGCGCCGCGCTAGGTCCGGGAAGCGAGCCATAGAGCTCGGCGACGGAGCGAACGATGGGAAGCACTACTCCACCCGAGCGCGCGCCATTCGACGGGATGACGGAGGCCAGCACCATGTCGGTGGCCGAAAGCGCGTAGCAAACGCCGAGCGATGTTTGTCCCACTGCGCGAATGAATACCAGGGCGATGCGCCGCGCGAGGCCGGTCTTGATGAGCGCGGTCGAAATGGAGAAGGCCGCCATCACCAGCCAGACGGTGGGGTCGCCATAGCCGCCAAGCGCTTGCTGGATGGTGAGCCCGCCGAAAATGGAGGCGAGAACGACCGCGATTAGTACCGCCGCGCCGCCGGGGATGGGCCGCAGCATCAGCGCGCCGATAGCGGCGACGAAGATTCCGAGCAGGCGCCAACCCGCGGGCGTGACCGATGCCGGCCGGGGCAGAAGAAACTCGATCGCCAGGTAAAGGGCCACGAGAACCAGAGTGCTTATAACGCGCCGGCGCACGTCGGGAGAAGTGGGTGAGGGCGCCAACGCGGCCTGTGTCGTGCTCGTAGTCGAGTCCAAACAAGACATCTTCGCACGGTATTGCCGCATTCCCCACATGGGTTATGGGGGCAAATGCAGAAATCCTCACGCCGTGCTGGAATTGGGGCGGCAGGAGCGAACGTGATACGGATAGGCAGCATCATATTGATAGCGAACTTGATTTGCGTTGCGCAACCACGCTATATCGGAACGGCGAGTTGCGCGGAGAACTTTTGGGTGGACAGCGCCGGGGTGTCTAACCACGCAACGATTTTCGAAAGCAGCACCGTGGAAACCAAGGGAGCGCCGGCGCAGTTGCAGATCGCGGGAGATGTGAGGATCCTGCTCGATTCGCATTCGCGCGCGCTGGTGGACCAGAAGCATCTGGTGCTGGAAAAGGGGCGCGCGCAGCTCGATCGCGGCAAGGATTACAGAATAGAGGCGAACAGTATCCGGGTTTCGCTGGCCAAGGCTTCGGCGCGAGCGATCGTTTCGGTTGGTATATCCGGTGTGGTCGAGGTCGCGGCGTTGGGTGGCATGGTGCATGTGGAGAATGCCGAGGGCGTAGCCGTCGCTAACGTGGCCGCGGGCCGCGCCGTCGAACTCCGGCTGGGGCAGACGAGCGAAGCGGCCATGTTGACGGGCTGCATCGTGAAGACCGGCACCACGTACGTCTTGCGCGACGAGGCGTCCGCTGTCACAGTAGAGCTGCGCGGGGCGGAGATTGCGAACAACGTTGGCCGGCGTGTGCAAGTGAGCGGAACGATGGCGCCCTCACAACACGCATTGGCTGCCGCGGACCAGGTGGTTCAAGCGAAGGCGATCCAGGTGTTGGGATCCGGCTGCGGAGCCGTGGTGGAAGCTGCGGCTGTAACGGGATCGCGCGCGAGAAGCGCGACGCAACCGGACAGCGCGGGCGCTGCGTCTGCCGGCGACGCGGACGGTGCAGGTTCAACGGGCGGCGCTAGCGCTGGCGGCACGGGAGGGACGGCAAGTACTGCTGGCACGGCGGCGGTGACCGTCGGGGTGGCATCGGCGGGAATCGGCCTCTCGACCGCGGTAATTGCAGGTGTCGCGGTCGCCGCGGCGGCCGGAGGCACAGCGGCTGCCATTGTCGCCACCCAGAGTAAAAAAGCGCCCATCAGCCCCGGACGGTAGTTTCTCTAGATCATCCCGAGAAGCGCATTCACCAGCACCGCGCCCATGCCGATCGGGATCATGTACTTCCACCCGATGTTCATGAGCTGGTCATAGCGGAAGCGCGGGAATGTGCCACGGAACCACACCAGCAGGTAGATGATCACGGCAACTTTGAACAGGAACCAGAACACGCCGATTACGGCCTGGTTTACCTGCGGTATCACGAAGATCACGCCCACCAGAATCAGCAGCAGCGCCACCGCGACGAGTACTTTCTGTTGAAGCGGATCGCGCAGCTTCTTCACCAAAAGGAAGGTGGATGCTCCGGAACCGAAAAACAGCAGAAACGGCAGTACGTAGTTGATGGGATCGAGCCACGCCACGCTGGGGAACGGCCTGAGCCACCCGCCCCAGAACAGCGTCACGGCGACACTGGCGGCGACGAACATGTTGGCGTACTCGGCGAGGAAGTAGAGCGCCCAACGGAAGCCGCTGTACTCGGTGTGGAATCCCGCAACAAGCTCAGATTCAGCTTCAGGGAGATCGAATGGAGCGCGGTTGGTTTCGGCAGTGGCGGAAATTAGATAAACCACAAACGGCACCAGCATGAAACCGTAGTTCGAAAACGCGAACCAGACGCCGCGCGCGGCTTGCGCTTTCACGATACCTTGCATGCTTAGCGTTCCCGCCACCATCAAACCGGATAGCAGAGCAAACGAGAGCGCCACTTCATAGCTGACCAGTTGCGCCGCGCTACGCAGCGCCCCGAGCAGCGGATAGTGGCTGTTTGACGACCATCCGCCCAAAATAATCCCCAGGATTCCCACCGCCGACATGGCCAGGATCACCAAAATGCCCACGTTGACATCCGCCACGTACAGGAGCTGGCTGAAAGGCAGCACGGCGAAAGAAGTGAGCGCGGTGAAGGTAGAGATGACCGGCGCAATCCAGAAAATCGCCTGGTCAGCATCGGTGGGGATGATGTCTTCCTTGAGCAGCAGCTTCAAGGCGTCGGCGATGGGTTGCAGCAGACCATGCGGACCCACGCGCATGGGGCCGAGCCGCACCTGAAAATCGGCCAGTACCTTGCGCTCCACAAGCGTCAGGTAGCCGGCCACCAGCGGGAACACCGCGATGATGACGACCGTTACGGCCAGCGGAATGAACAGAGGATTCTGGATGATCGTCTGCATGCTATCTCATGAACGAATTCTGTGCCAGGCGCAGGATCGGCTCGGGATAAATACCAACAGCCAGCGTCAGCACGCCCGTGATGCCGAGCGCTACGCGAAGTCCGAAGCTGGTGGCCAGCGGCGCCTTCTCGGTCAACTCGCCTACAAACATGGTTTTGACCACTCGGAAGTAATAATAGATGGCGACTGCCACGTACAACGTCGCGATCACGGCAAGGAAATAGTGGTGCGTCTCGATCAGCGAAAGGAAAATGTAGTACTTGCCCAGGAACCCGGCGGTTGGTGGAATTCCCGCCAGCGACAGCAGAAAGATCAGCATCAGCACGGCGTAGCCCGGACTCTTGTACATCAGGCCCGCCATGTCGTCGAGATCCTCGCCGATGATGTTCTTCCGGTGGAGCGCAATCACCACCAGGAACGCTCCGAGATTCATGAATGCGTAGACCAGAACGTAAACGAGGATGCCTTGAATGCCGGTTTCATTGCCGGCGATTAAGCCGAGCAGCATGTAGCCGGCGTGCGAGATGGAGCTGTAAGCCAGCAGGCGCTTGATGTTGGTCTGGCTGATAGCCGCCAGGTTGCCGATGGTCATGGTCAGGATGGCTACAACAGCCAGCAGCGGCTCCCAGGAATCGCGTGCGGGCGCGAGCGGCCCGAGGAAGATGCGCAAAAGGAACGCGAACGAAGCGGCTTTTGAGGCGACCGAGAGATAGGCGGTGATCGTCGTCGGTGCGCCCTCGTAGGCGTCGGGCGCCCACATGTGGAACGGAGCGGCCGAAATCTTAAACAGCAATCCGACCGAGGTGGTCGTCATGGCGAGGAACACCAGAGGGTCCCATGCCGAGCGGGCTTTAATTGCGGCTTCCACAACAGCGAGGTTCGTCGATCCGGAAAGCCCGTACATGATGGAGAAGCCGTAGACCAGGAAGCCGCTCGAAAAGGCGCCCAGCAGCAGATATTTCATCGCGGCTTCGTTCGAACGTTTATCGCCGCGCAGGAAGCCGACCATCACGTAAAAACATAACGCCATCAGCTCGAGGCCGATGAAGAGCGTCACCAAATCGGTGCCGGCGGCAAGGAAGAACATGCCGCACTGCGCAAGCAACAGCAGCGCATAGTATTCGCCGTGGTGCTCACCTTCGATCTCCAGATAGTTATAGGAAACGATGGCGACGATCAGCGTGGCCAGTTCGAAGACCCAGTTGAAGTAAAGGGCGAAACGGTCGATGGTGAGCGCGCCGTTGAAGGCGGTCAGTTGAGAAAGGCCATTGGCGGTCAAATAGCTTTGCTGTTTGTACAAGGCGGCGGCGGTGAAAATGAGCCCGGTAATGACCAGGAGCGAAAGCCACTTGCGGTCCTTCGGATTCTGGAACCAAAAGACATCGAACAACAGGATGGCGCACCCGAACAGTGCCAGCACAATCGCCGGTAACAGGACGAAATGGTCGGCGGACGTGTAGTATTCGCTCATTGCCCCACCCCCGCCTGCACGATGTGGGGTTTCGCCGCGGCGGCGCGCTGCGCGGCTCCCTGATAGTAATCGGGCCGCACGCGCTCCACGATCTGCTGCACCGGCTTTTCGAGCAGGTCAAAATACGGTTTGGGATAGACGCCGATCCAGATGCCCCACGCGATTAGCGGCAGGAAGACGGCCATCTCACGGAAGCTCAGGTCAGGCAGATGCAGGTTGCGTCCATTTGTGATCTGGCCCAACATCGTCCGCTGGTAGAGCCAGAGCAAATAAGCCGCGCCGAGGATCACACCCATCACCGCAAAGGCCGCCCAAACCCAACTTGCCTCAAACGCGCCTTGCAGAATGGTGAACTCGCCCACGAAGCCATTGAGCAGCGGCAGCCCCGCGGAGCTGAGCATGGCGATGGCGAAGACGACCGCGTACTTCGGCATGACGTGCGCCAAGCCGCCGTATTCGGCGATTTCACGCGTGTGCCGGCGCTCGTAGATGACGCCGATCACCAAGAAGAGCATGCCCGTTGAGATGCCGTGGTTGATCTGCTGGAGTACGCTGCCCGCGATGCCGTTCGGATTCAATGAGAAGATTCCCAGCGTGCAGAATCCCAGATGGCTGACCGAAGAATACGCCACCAGCTTTTTCCAATCCTGCTGCATCAAGCTCACCAGTGCGCCATAAATAATGCCGATGATCGAGAGTACGGCGAGCACTTGTACGATGGTCAGGTTCACCGAGGCCTTCGGCACCAGAGGCAGCGAGAACCGAATGAAACCGTAGGTGCCCATCTTCAGCAGCACGCTGGCCAGAATGACTGAGCCGGCGGTCGGCGCCTCAACGTGCGCGTCCGGCAGCCAGGTGTGGAAGGGGAACATCGGCACTTTGATGGCGAACCCGATGAAGAAGGCCCAGAACACCCACTGCTGCAAGCCGAGTGGCATATCGAGCTTCATCAGGTCGGCGATCTCGAACGTGTACGCGCCGAACTGCTGGTGATACTGGAAGTAGAGCGTCAGGATACCGAGCAGCATCAGAACCGAGCCGGCCAGCGTGTACAGGAAAAACTTGATGGCTGCGTAAAGCTTTCGCGGGCCGCCCCATACGCCGATGATGAAGTACATCGGCACCAGCACCAGCTCCCAGAACACGTAGAACAGGAAGAAATCGAGCGAGACGAAGACGCCGATCATTCCCGTTTGCAGCAGCAGGAACATGGCGTAATATTCTTTGACGCGTTCGTCGATCGCGTTCCAGGAGCAAAGAATCGCCAGGAACCCGACGAGCGTGGTCAGCATGATGAGCAGCAGGCTGATGCCGTCAATACCGATGTGATAATGCGCGCCGATGGAGGGAATCCAGTCAAAGCTCTCTTGGAATTGAAATCCGGCAAGGCCTTTGTCGAATCGCGAGACTAGCGGCAGCGAAATCAGGAAACCGGCAAATCCCACCAGGTTGGCCCATATCTTGATGAGCTCTTTCTGCGATCCCGGAATCAGCAGCAGGATCAGGAAGCCGGCCAGCGGCGTAAAGAGCACGATGCTGAGTAAGTGCTGATCCATAGTTTTATCGCGCCAGATAGTACCCGAAAAACGCAAGAGCGCCAACCACCACGAACAGCGCGTAGGCTTGCACGCGTCCGGTTTGCACGACGCGCACCGGATAGGACGACAACTTCACCAGCAGCGACGTCAAGCGCACCGCGCCATCGACAATCCACGTATCCCACCAGATCGAGAACGATGAGGACAAGCGCGTCAACCAGCCAGCCCCGTTTACGCCGCCATCGATCACGTTGCGGTCAAACGCACCCAGCACCCTGCCGCCGCCTTTGGCGAAACCATTGACGAAGAGGACGTCGTAGAGCTCGTCCACGTACCACTTGTTGAGCAACGTGCGGTGAATCGGACCGAAACGGGCTTCGATTGCACCCGGAATCTCAGGCCGAATGTGATAACAATAGCGCGCAATGAAGATGCCGATGACCGCCAGGGCAACCGACACCGCCATCAAGATACCTTCGGTCGAGGCGTCGTGCGCTCCTTCCTTTGCGGCTTCCACGGCCGCGGAGGCGAACGATGGTTCCAGCCACTGCTCGAATCCGTGGAACCAGCCCGTGAAACCCCACAATTTCGGCGTCCCCAACCAGCCGACCAACACGCTGCCAACCGCCAGAGCGGTGAGCGGTACTGTCATCGACGCCGGCGATTCATGGATGTGCGCTTCAACCTCAGGCGCCACGCGCGACTTGCCGTAGAACGTCATGTACATCAGGCGCCACATGTAGAACGCCGTTAAGCCGGCAGTCAGCAGACCGACCGCGTATAGTGCGTTCGATCCTTGCTTGGAGCTGTACGCCTGCCAGAGAATCTCGTCCTTCGAGAAAAATCCCGCAAGTCCTGGAATTCCCGCAATGGCCAGCGATGCCACGAACATCGTCCAGTGCGTAGTTGGAATCTTGTCTTTCAGCGCCCCCATGCGCCGCATGTCCTGCTCGCCGCCCACCGCATGGATGACGGAACCCGATCCAAGGAAGAGCAGCGCTTTGAAGAAGGCGTGAGTGAACAGATGGAAGACCGCCACCCAATAAGCGCCAACGCCGAGCGCGAGGAACATGTAGCCGAGCTGGCTCACGGTCGAGTAAGCAAGCACGCGCTTGATATCGTTCTGGACCAGAGCAATTGAAGCGGCCAGAATCGCGGTAAACGCGCCGACCGCAGCGACGATCGTCGATGTCTGTGGCGTCAGTTGATATAAAGCGCTCGATCGCGCCACCATGTACACTCCGGCCGTCACCATGGTTGCGGCATGGATCAGCGCGGAAACGGGCGTAGGACCTTCCATGGCATCCGGCAGCCAGACGTACAACGGAAACTGCGCCGATTTTCCGGTCGCGCCGATGAACAGCAGCAGGGCCATGGTGCTCAGCACTCCGAAGCCGGCGGTTTCAGCCTGAAAATGCCCGCTGCGCAAGATCTGGTTCACGTCCACGAACTTCACCGTGCCGAGCACGCTGAACATGAGCAGCATGCCGAGAATGAACCCGGCGTCACCCACCCGATTGACAACGAACGCCTTCTTTCCCGCATCGCCCGCGGATTTCTTGTGGAAGTAAAAACCGATGAGCAGGTAGCTGCACAAACCCACGCCTTCCCAGCCGACGAAGAGCAGCGCGTAATTGTTCGCCAGAACCAGCATCAGCATGAAAAAAACAAACAGGTTCAAGTAGCCGAAGAAACGGTAATAGCCGTTGTCGTGGGCCATGTAGCCGGTGGAGTACACGTGAATCAGAAACCCGATGCCGGTGACCACCAGAATCATGACGGCGCTGAGCGGGTCGAGCAGGAAGCCCCAATCGGCGGTGAACGTCGCGAGCCGCCCATCCGCCATGTGGAACGGCAGCCCGGCCAGCCACGTGAACTGAATCACCTGGTGCGAGCGCTCGGGAGAACTCGCCAGTTGCATCACCGCGCCTGCCGACCAAATAAACGACAGCAGTACCATGCCTGGGCAGAGCAGACTGATCAGAGCTTTGAGACCGCCGCCGTGATGATGACCGGGATCGTGCCCGGTGACATGCTCGTGCGCGTGCTCGTGAGTATGGCCGTGGTGGTGATGATCGCCATCGTGATCGTCGTGCGTGTGCTCGACGCCCGGCGCAATCGCAACATCCGAGGGCGGCTGCGGATCGAATAGCTTGCCAAACAGCAGCATCATGGCCGCGCCGAACAGCGGGAAAAGTGGGATCAGCCAGATCTGGTCGAGAAAGTTCATGCCGTCACCACTTGAGTAAGTCCACTTCGTCGGCCAGTACGGTTTCCTTATTGCGGAACAATGCGATCAAAATCCCCAGCCCGACAGCCGCCTCCGCCACGGCGTCGGTAATCACGAAAATCGCGAAGATCTGCCCGTTCACGTTCCCAAAACTGTGCGAGAAGGCGATCAGGTTAATGTTCACCGCGTTAAGGATCAGTTCGATGGACATCAGTACGATCACGATGTTGCGCCGCGTGAGCACGCCGATGGTCCCGATCAACAGCAGCGCAGCGCTCAGTGCGATGTAGTGTGTGGTGGTGATGGGTCCCATGTCAGATCCTCTTCTTCGCCATCACGACCGATCCGACCACCGCTACCAGCAGCAGCACCGAAGCGATTTCGAACGGCAGCAGGTACTGGGAGAACAGCACGGTGGCGATCTGTTCGGTGTTGCCGCCGGCGTTTGCCGCAACGGCCAAGGGCGGTTTGGGCAGCGCGAACGAACTTGCGCCCTTGCGCACGAAATAGGCTAGCTCAGCTCCCACGGCCGCGACGCACACGAGCGCGATCAACCACTGCCGGTTGAACTGGCGCTGCTTGGCTGCCTGATCCAGATTCACCAGCATGATCACGAACAGAAACAGCACCATGATGCCGCCCACGTAGAGCACGATCTGCACGGCGAACAGGAATTCGGCCTGTTGCAGCAGATACAATCCGGCCACGCCGATGAGCGAAACGATCAGGCTGATGGCGCTGTGAACCGCGCTGCGCCGCGTGACCGTGAAAATCGCTCCGCCCAGCACCAGGGCGGCAAACAAGTAGAAGAACAGCGCGTCCATCATTGGCAGCCCGCTCTCCCGGTCAACATTTGTATTCGGTGGGCCTGGGGCCTTCCTCGAGCATCTGCCGGTCCCAGATCCAGCCTTCGCGCGTGTAGCTTGCCAGCTCGAAATCCTGCGTCAATTCGAGCGCGTCCACCGGGCACGCATCTTCACACAAGCCGCAGAACATGCATCGAGAGAGATCGTAGGTAAAGGTCGTGAGATCCTTGCGGCGCGTCTGCTCGTTGCGCTCGCTGGTCACCACAATCAGATTTTCCGGGCAGGCCAGCGCGCAAAGATTGCAGCTGATGCACAGCGTCTCGCCGTTCTCCGGGTTGATGTTCAAGCGAGGAGCGCCACGATAGCGCTCGGCTACCTTGGGCCGCTCGGCCGGATACTGCTCGGTGCAAATATTCTTCGGGTTTTGATTGCGAAATGTGACCCAGAGGCCCTGAAAGAGGTCGGCCAGGAGAATCGTCCGGAAAAATTTTCCCATACCTTATTATCGATCCACCTCACCCAACACAATATCTAATGTTCCGATAATCGCCACCACATCCGCCACCAGACCCCCGCGCACCATGCGATCGAGCGCCTGCAGATTCACGAATGACGGCGGGCGCACGCGCAGGCGGTATGGCTGCGTCGAGTTATCGCTCACCACGAAGTATCCCAGTTCGCCCTTCGGCGCTTCGATGGAGACGTAAGCTTCGCCCGTCGCCGGTTTGATTACTTTTGGCGTCTTGCCGATTGGCCCTTCCGGGATCTTCTCCACCGCCTGCCGGATGATGCGCACCGACTGCCGCATTTCTTCCATGCGGACCGTGTACCGGTCGTAAGTGTCGCCATTTTCGGCAGTTGGGATTTCGAAATCGTACTGCTCGTAGCCCGAATAGGGCTGTGCCTTGCGCAAGTCCCATTTCACACCCGCCGCGCGCAGCACGGGGCCCGTGACGCCGAACTCTTTGCACTCGTCGCCCGACAGAATCCCGACGCCTTTGAGCCGCGCTACCCAGATGCGGTTGTTGGTGAGCAGCTCTTCGTACTCGTCCACCTTCGGCAGGAACATGTCGCAGAAAGCTTTTACCTGCTGCTCGAAGCCGTCGTACAACTCGTACTGAAGACCGCCAATGCGGAAAGCGTGCGTGGTGAGCCGGGCGCCGCAGTAGTTTTCGAAAATCTTGAGCACTTCCTCGCGCTCGCGGAAACAATAGAACACCGGCGTGATGGCGCCGATATCCAGCGCGTGCGTGCCCAGCCATAGCAGGTGGCTCGCTATCCGGTTCAACTCGGTCAAAATTACCCGCGTAACCTGCGCGCGTGGCGGCGCCTCGATGTTCAGCAGCTTCTCAACCGCCAGACAATAGCCCAGCCCGTTCGAGACGGCGGCCACGTAGTCCATGCGGTCCACGTATGGCGCGAATTGCTGGTAGGTGCGATTCTCGCCGATCTTCTCGACACCGCGGTGCAGGTATCCGATCACGCACTCGGTACCCATGACCTTTTCACCGTCGAGCTTCAGAATGACGCGCAACACCCCGTGCGTGGACGGGTGCTGCGGTCCCATGTTGAGCACCAATTCGCTGGAGTCGAGAAAAGTGGTTTCCGGCATCGATGGTTATTGGCCGCTTTCGATCCCCAGGTTCTCCCGGACCCAGCGGTCGTCCTGCTGAATGATGGACATTTCTTTGCGCAACGGGAAACCCTGCCATTCCTCGGGCAATAGAATGCGCCGCATGTCGGGATGGCCGGCGAACTGGATACCGAACATGTCGAATACTTCGCGCTCCAACCAGTTCGCGCCCGTGTGCACAGGAACAGCCGTCTGTGGCTGCGCACCATCGGCGATCGCGGTTTTCACTCGTACTCGTTCGTTGCGCGGGAAGCTGTAGAGAATGTAGAAGAGTTCGAAACGCTCGGCACGGTTGGGATAATCCACCGCCGTGATGTCCACCAGGTAATCGAAGTCGGCTTCCAGTTTCAGAAATTCCAGGATGGGAATCACGGCGTCCGGTTTGGCGACGACGAAGTTCTGGCCAAGATAGCTGGAACAAGCGGTGATCTGATCGCCGAAGTGCTCTTTTAACTGGTTGGGAAGCTCGCCTTCCCACGGGGTCGCCGCCATGGGCGCCGGCGGTTTCGGTGCAGCGTGCGCGGGGGCAGCGGGTTTGGCAGCAGGCGCCTTAGGAGCTTCTTTCGGTTTAGGAGGTTCGGATGCCCCGCCCGACGCGGGTGGCGGCGTGGAGCCTTCGGGGTTGTGCTCGTCTGCCATCCGGTTTTCCGTGTGAAGATCACTACGATTAACACAGCCTCAGGAGCGAGTCAAATAGGACGCGGGGGAATGGTTCGCGAGCGGTGTCGCGGCATCCCTGCAAGGCGGTATTGCAAATCGCTTCGGCGGGTGTAACAATAACCAGTCGAATACAAAACGATTCGAGGCTGCCGGGGAGGTGGGGACTGAACCGGTTGAGCGGGAGAGTAGAATACAGGCTTTCGCACCGTCTCTTCATAATTGCAGTACGGTTTACTATATCGGGCTTTCGATAACCTACATAACGAAGCCTGCTGCTTTCGCGCCTCAACTGACCCCGATTCTCAGGAGCCGCAGTGTTCATTTCTCCAGAAGGGGACCGGGTGCGTCCCGGTCATAGGAGCACGAAATGGCTACCCTCGAGACTCCTCCGGGCGCTAAAGCGCCGGAAACAAAACCTAAGCCCAACGTAGCAGATGCGCTGAAGCGGATTTTTACCAGCGACGATCCCGATCCGGACCGTGTGATCGCGCGACGCCGGCGCTTCGTCATGGCGGGCGTCCTTGGCTTCCTTGGCGTGAATTTTCTGATGTTCCTGCGGTTCTTTTTTCCGCGGGCACTCTACGAGCCGAAGACCAAGTTCCTGATCGGCTATCCTTCCGACTTCGGCTTTGGAGTCGATACCAAGTTTCAGAATGCGCATCGCATCTGGGTGGTCCGCAACACCGAGGGAATCTTCGTCATCTCGGCCATCTGCACGCACCTCGGCTGCACGCCCGATTGGAAACCCAGTGAGAACAAGTTCAAGTGCCCTTGCCACGGCTCGGGCTACGATCCTGAAGGCATCAACTTCGAAGGGCCGGCGCCGCGGCCCATGGACCGTGCGCACGTTGAGCTGACGCCCGAAGGGCAAATTGAAGTCGATCTGAGCCGCCTGTACCGGTGGCCCAAAGGAGAGCGCGATGAGTTCAACGATGCCGGCGCGATCATTCACGTCTAGCCATCTGGAGGTAAGCCATGGCTGAGGGAAACGGAACAAACGGATCGGGCGGTGACGGAGCCGGCGGCGCGGGTGACAACGGCGCCAAGAAGAGTCCCGTAGCCACTCTGGTGGAGGGTGCGAAGGCGGTTCAGACGCAAGCCACCGAAGAAATCAAGGCTCTCAAGAACATCGATAAGACCGACGTCTGGAAGTCGGTGCTGCGCGTCAAGCACGATGAGACGCCGCGCAGCCGCGCGCTGGGAGTCCTGAGCAACGTCTTCCTGCACCTGCATCCGGCGAAAATCAACCGCGACGCCGTGGCCTACAACTACACCTGGGGAATGGGCGGCATGACGTTCTACGTCTACATCACGCTCGTGTTTACAGGGACGCTGCTGATGTTCTATTACCATCCCTCGAAGGTTGTGGCCTTCCGCGACATTTTGTACCTCGAGCACGACGTCCCCTTCGGCAAGCTGCTGCGCAACATGCACCGGTGGGGCGCGCACCTCATGGTGATCATGGTCGAGCTCCATATGTTCCGCGTGTTTCTGACCGGCTCGTATAAAAAGCCACGCGAATTCAACTGGGTGGTCGGCGTGATTCTGCTGGTGCTCACACTGCTCTTGAGTTTCACCGGTTACCTGCTGCCGGATGATCAACTCGGCTTCTGGGCCGTCACGGTCGGCACCAACATGGCGCGCGCGACACCGCTACTCGGGCACGATGGTCCTTTCGGCCACCAGCTCGGCATGACGCCGTTCAATGACGTGCGCTTCGGATTGCTCGGCGGCTCGATCGTCGATTCAAACGCGCTCCTGCGCGCGTACATCTGGCACTGCGTGGCGATCCCGATTATTGCCTCGGCCTTTATGGTGGTGCATTTCTGGCGCGTACGCAAAGACGGCGGCATCTCGGGGCCGGCGCCTGTACAGCTCGAAACGGAGATGAAGGAACCGAGGAAGCTTTAACGGGAGATCACCATGGATCTACATCAGCTCTGGACCATCATCAGCCTTCCGGACAATGTGCCGATCGTGCTGCTCATGTTCGTGGTGCCGTTCTATACGTGGTACGCGTTGCGGCAAGCCTTTGCCAATGATCGGCTGATCGGCGAACTCGAAGCCAATCCTGCGCTCGCCAAGACGCACCATCGCAAGACGCAGCCGTGGAAACCCGGATGGGCCAAGGAAGTGCACGTCTGGCCCTTTCTGCTGCGCATCGAATTTCTCGCGGCGATCATCGTGACGCTCATTCTCATGATCTGGTCGATTACTTTGAATGCGCCGCTGGAGGAACCTTCGAACCCGACCCTCACCATGAACCCGTCGAAGGCGCCCTGGTACTTCCTGGGCTTGCAGGAAATGCTGGTGTACTTCGATCCGTGGATCGCGGGCGTGGTGATGCCGTCACTCATCATCGTCGGCCTGATGGTGATTCCATACATCGACTCGAACCCGCTGGGCAACGGCTATTACACGTTCAAACAGCGGAAGAGCGCCATTCTGACTTTCATTTTCGGCTTCATCGTTTTGTGGGTGACCATGATCGTGATCGGCACCCTGATCCGCGGTCCGGGCTGGATGTGGTTCTGGCCCGGCACGACGTGGGATCACAACCGGCTGGAGTTTGCGGTGAACCGCGACCTTCCCGATATTTTTGGCATTAAGGGCCGCGTCGCAAAGATCATCTTCGGCGCGGTCGTGTGCGGGCTCTACGGGGCGGTTGCCGGATGGTTCATCCATAAACTGATCGCCGGCCGGAGCCTGATGATTGGCAAGTGGAAGCTGATCAAGGAACAGCCTTTCAATCAGAGAATTTTTAAACGCATGAGCCTGTTGCAATATGCCGTCATGCAGACTTTTCTGATCATCATGCTGGCGCTGCCCATCAAGATTCTTGCGCGACTCCTGTTCCGAATTAAGTATGTCTGGGTGACGCCCTGGTTCAACGTATGAGCGATCAAGAACAAGACAAAGACCCCGTACTGAGTTCCTCGCTGAGCCGGCCGCTGTTCATCTGGTCGGCGTTGTTGCTGCTCTCCCTCGGGTGGGGGCTTTGGGATGAAATCTACGGGACTCGTCCCTGGAAGAGCTATCAGGCCCAATTCGCCAAGGTGTACACGGCATACCTGCGACGTGTGCGTCCGCACGAAGCTGGATTTGAAAAGGAGATCCGGGCGTCAGCCGACTATCGGAAGCTGGATAGCGAGATGCAGGCAGCCGAGAAGACCGTCTCCGCGCAGGTTGCCGAAATCGATCGCAAAGTGAATCAGGAGCTGGTTCCGCGCATTCTCGCGCTCAACGATCCGTTTCAGGAAGTCCGCGGGCACATCGGCGCGCTCACCTACCAGATCGAAACCACCGATAGTGAGAGCTCCAAGAATTCGAAGCGGCAGGAAATCGCGAAGCTCAGGCAGGAGAAGCACTCCATCAAGCTCCCTGGTGACGAGAAACCGGAAGAGATGGATTTCGGGCTGATGGATAAGACGCTGCAGGACATGAAGAACGAGAAAGCTCAACTCCTTCAGCAGCGCGTCGAAATCCTGAAGCCCGCAACCGAGTTGCGCGCCCAGCGCGAAAAGTATGTCTCCGACCGCATCGCGGATGTCAGCGCCGACACGCTGACAGGGCTCATCACCAAGATGCAGGATTTCGACATCCACATTCGCCAGATTCATATCAAAGACGTCGAGCTGGTGGACCGTTGCGAATCCTGCCACCTGGGCACGCGCGAGCCTGTGACGCTCACCAAGGCCGACATCGGCAGCGAAGTTTTCGTCAGCCACCCCAATAAGGAGCTGCTGAAGATCCACGATCCCGAAAAATTCGGCTGTACGCCGTGCCACGGCGGGAATGGCGCGGCTGAGGACAGCGTGCTGAAGGCGCACGGGCGGCACAAATTCTGGCTTTGGCCGCTGCATTATCGCGAGAACTTTGAAGCCGGTTGCCAGCAGTGTCACGTGAAGGAAATCGTCACCGAAATGGCGGATACGCTCAACTCGGGCCGCGAGATTTTCCGGCGCCGCGGCTGCATGGGTTGCCATCGTTACGAGGGCTTCGACCGCGAACCGGACGAAATGACCACGGTCACACAGCAGATCCGCCAGCTTGAACAGCAGAAAGCCGAGTGGACCCGCGAGATCGGTTTCACCACCGATAAAGCCGACAAGACCCGCAGCAATGAGGAAGCGCAGCGGCTCTATCAACACGCCAACGATCTGAAAGTTCGCATCACAGGCCTCGATGCCAAGATCGAGCAGGCCGACATCCGCTCTAGCGATCTGATTCGCGAAGTGAAGAAGGTCGGGCCCAGCCTAAAAGAAGTCCGCATGAAGATGCGCAAAGAGTGGATTCCTGTTTGGCTGGAAGACCCGCACAAATGGCGCCCGGGCACCAAGATGCCCACCTTCCGCCTCGATCCGGAAGAAATCCGCCAGATCGGCGCCTTCATCTGGCAGTCCGGTGTAACCGGCAACTTGCCATCGCAGGCCAAGGGCGATCCAGTGAAGGGCAAGGAAGCCTTCGAAACGCGCGGCTGCATGGCCTGCCACTCGATGGGCGAAGGAAATGAAAGACAGGGCGGAGATTTCGCCGCCAACCTGAGCCGCGTGGGCGAAAAGGACAACTACGACTACATTGTTCGCTGGATTCACAATCCGCGCGAGCGTACCCTTCCCTACTGCCCGTTCGAGAGGCGCGACTTGACCGCGGAAGACTATAAAAAGAAGGGGCTTCCGTTCGTGTTCGACATGGATCACGACAAATGCCCCAATGACGGGCACGAGTTGCAGGTCGAGCAGATGACGCCCATGCCGAGTTTGCGGCTGAGCATCGACGAGGCCCGCGACATCGCCAGTTACCTGATGACGCGTAAACACGACAATGTCACGTATGCGGCAGCGGACTACCTGGACGATCCCCAGCTCAAGTCCAAAGGCCAGTTCCTGGTCCGTTATTACGGTTGCGCGGGTTGCCACGAAATCTCGGGGCTGGAGGAAGAGCTGCGCATCGGCACCGAACTGACCAAAGAAGGTTCTAAGCCACTGGAACGCCTAGACTTCGCCTTGCTCGGTCATGAAGCCGAAGACCAAGGCTGGTACACGCACAAAGGTTTCTTTGAGCACAAGTTGCAAAATCCCGCCGTCTACGATACGGGCAAAGAGAAGCCGAACAAATTTGACCGGTTGAAGATGCCGAACTTCAATTTATCGAAGCCGGAGATCGATCAGGTGGCGACGTTTCTGCTGGGTTCGGTGGATTCCACGATGCCCGAGCGCTACCACTTCGATCCGGCCGATCAGCGTCAGGACATCATCGATGGCTGGTGGGTCGTCCGCAAATACAACTGCATGGGGTGCCACCAGGTGCACATCGGGCAGACCACCGTGTTCATGGTGCTGCCTCGCTACCAGGATCCCGACTGGAAAGACCAAAAACCGCCCAGCCTTATCGGCGAGGGGGCGCGCGTCAATCCGCAATGGTTGATGCGATTCCTGACCAATCCGTCGCTGAGCGATACCGATGCCAACCGCGACGGCGTGCGACAATATCTCAAAGCCCGCATGCCAACTTTCTACTTCTCCAGCGGGGAGATCCAGAAATTGGTACGCTTCTTCGCCGCCATGTCTTCACAAGCCGCGCCCTATATCGCGCCCAAAATGGAGATGGTCAGCGATCAGGAACGCACCATGGCGCGGCAGTTGTTCTCAAGCGAGGGTGCACCGTGCCTGAAATGCCACATGACCGGCGACCCGAAACACGATGCGCGCGCTACGGCCCCAAGTTTTCTGATTGCCAGGGAACGGCTGAAACCGGGCTGGACCGAGCGCTGGATCGTGCATCCTGAAATGATGCAGCCGGGAACGGCTATGCCGTCGGGTCTGTTCCGCCGCGACGGAGAACGTTGGGTCTTCGCCGGACCAACTCCGCCCAGTTTCCAGACTTACGCCAGAGATCATGCCGATCTGCTGGTGCGTTACATGTTCCAGTTCACTCCGGAGGAATTAAATCGCCTGCGCGCCAGTGCCGGCGCCGGAGCCGGACGCTGAGATGTCTTACAGAAAAAGAGGAGACGCTATCTGAAATGAAGAGCATTTTTGTGAGTGTTGTGGCCGCATCTGCGCTATTTGTCGCCGGGTGCGGAGGGAGCAAGGCGCCAGAGACGGCGAAAGAGGAGTCTGCCGCGCCCGCAGCAGCAGCTCCCGCTATCGATGAGGCTAACGCCGCTACCGTCACCGGCAAGGTCAGTTTCACGGGTGACAAGCCGACGATGAGGAATATCGATATGTCGGCTAATCCTAAATGCGCCCTTGCACATGCCGGCGCGGCGCAAAAGTCTGAAGAAGTGGTGGTCAACGGAAACGGCACGTTAAAGAACGTTTTCGTCTGGATCAAGGCGGGCGTGCCGGACCGTCAGTGGCCGGTCCCCGGTACACCAGTTGAGCTTGCGCAAAAGGGCTGTATGTACGGCCCGCATGTGATCGGCGTCCAGGCCGGCCAGGACATCAAGATCGTCAATGATGACCCGACCAATCACAATATCCACCCGCTGCCCAAGATCAACCAGGAGTGGAATGAATCGCAGCCGCCCAACGGCGACCCGAAACTGAAAAAGTTCGCTCGTGAAGAGGTCATGATCGCGGTGAAGTGCAACGTGCATCCCTGGATGCGTTCGTACATCGGCGTGGTCAATCATCCTTTCTTCGCTGTGACGGGTGACGACGGCACATTCAGCATCAAGGGTCTGCCGCCGGGAAAGTACACCATCGAAGCCTGGCATGAGAAGTACGGGACCCAGGATGTTGAGATTACTGTTGGCGCCAAGGAAAGCAAGACGCAGGACTTCGATTCGGCCCAGATGAAATCGAGCTAGCGATGAAGAATGTTTGGCTGCACCGTTACGCGGTGCTGTGGTCTTTCTGTACCCTGTTCCTTGTAGTGGCGGGAGGCCTCGTCACCAGTAATGACGCGGGCCTCTCGGTGCCCGACTGGCCGCTTTCCTACGGCAAACTGATGCCGCCGATGGAGGGCAACATCTTTTACGAGCACGGTCACCGCATGGTGGCCACCACGGTCGGCCTGCTCACCATCGGGATGGCGATCTGGCTGATGCGCACTGAGCGCCGCCGATGGCTGAAGAATCTCGGCTGGATTTCGCTTGCCGCGGTGATCGCGCAAGGCGTGCTGGGCGGCATGACCGTTCTTTTCATGTTGCCCAAGCCGGTCAGCATCGGCCACGCCTGTCTCGCACAACTTTTCTTTTCTACGACTGTCGCCATTGCGCTTTTCATTTCCGAGAGCTGGCAGCGCGGGCGCCAAATTGTGGATGACCAGGGGGCGCCGCCGTTGCACTGGCTCGCACTGGCCGCCTCGGCATGCGTATTCCTGCAACTCGCGCTGGGCGCTTCCGCGCGCCATCAAGCCATCGGCATTCTGCCGCACGTCCTCGGAGCGTTGCTGGCCACAGGCATGGTACTGTGGGTGACTGTGCGCGTTTTGATGCGCCACGCGGGACACGACGCACTGCGCGGGTCCGCGCTGGCATTATTGTCGATTACGTTTTTGCAGGTGTTTCTGGGCATTGCCGCCTATATGAGCCGGCTGGCGACGGCCGATGCGCCGCAACCGATGCCGGTCATGGTCGGTTTTACGGTGGCGCACGTCGCCGTGGGCGCACTGACACTGGCTTCGAGCGTTGTGCTGGCCATCCAGGTTTTTCGCCATGTACGGCGGCCGCTGGCGGAAGTCCGGTACGTCGGGTTTACGGTTCCTTCTCGATGAGAGACTACATCAGTCTCACGAAGCCGCGCATCACTTGGCTCATCCTCATGAGTGCAGGCGTGGGTTATTTCTTCGGGCTGCGCGGTTCGCCGCTTGCACAGATCCATTGGTGGGCATTACTGCACACCGTCATGGGGACGGGCCTGATCGCTTCCGGCACCGCAGCGCTGAATCAGTGGTATGAGCGTGAGGCCGACGCCAAGATGCGGCGTACTTCCGATCGTCCTCTTCCCGCCGGGCGTTTGGATGCGAATCGCGCGCTGGCATTCGGCATCGGCCTGGCCATTGTGGGATTCGGTGAGCTGGCCTGGTTCGTCAACATGCTCTCCGCTGTGCTCGGCGGGGCCACGCTGGTCAGCTACCTGTTCCTTTACACGCCTCTGAAGCAGCGCTCGTGGCTATCGACAACCGTCGGTGCTTTTCCCGGCGCAATGCCTCCGATGATCGGCTTCGCCGCGGCGGCCGGCACGCTTACGTCCCAAGCGTGGGTGCTTTTCGCCATTCTGTTTCTCTGGCAGTTCCCCCATTTCTACGCGATCGCGTGGATGTACCGCGATGATTACGCGCGCGCCGGTATCCGCATGCTGCCGGTGGTCGAGCCAGACGGCCACTCCACCGCGCGCCAGATTGTTTTGTGCGCGTCATTGCTGATTCCTGTGAGCCTGGCGCCGGGCCTGGTCGGGATGTCGGGCAAAGTCTATTTACTCGGCGCGCTCGCCCTCGGCGCGTGGTTTCTCTATTCCGGCGTTCGCGCCGCTACAGAACGGTCGCTCTTGCGGGCCCGCGGCGTGCTGCTGACTTCGGTTTTCTATCTTCCCCTGCTGTATGGCCTCATGCTGCTCGACAGGCCGGGCCTGTGATCTCGGCTTGAAGGATTCGGTTATTTTCGCTGTTCTCGTTTGCGTAGTATCCAGCGGATGCTCCAGCAAGCTGCTCCCCGTTTATGGCCAGGTTCCGGAATTCCATCTGGTCTCGCAAACCGGCGCGCCGTTCGACCGGGCATCGCTCGACGGCAAAATCTGGGTGGCGGATTTCATTTTCACCAACTGCACGAGCTCCTGCCCGCGCATGAGTACACAGATGTCCCACGTGCAACCGCTGCTCTCGGAATTTCCCGACGTGCGCCTGGTCTCATTTTCCGTCGACCCCAAGCGCGATACGCCCGAAGCCCTGGCCAGCTATGCGTTGCGCTATCATGCCCAGCCGGGACGCTGGTATTTCCTCACTGGGGACCAGAAAACTCTGGACGCGCTCGACCGGCGCGCGTTCATGCTTGGCAATGTGGATGGCTCGCTCGAGCACAGTACGCGCTTCGTGCTGGTGGATCGGCATGGGAAGATTCGCGGTTACTATGGCGCCGCTCAGGACGATCCCACCCCTACCCTGATCGTCGACATTCGCCGCCTGGAGCGGGAGCAATCATGATCTCGATACACGATCTGCCAGCCGTCAACGCCTTTTTGAACGGCACCGCAGCTGTGCTGCTTGTCACGGGCTATATTCTGATTCGCCGCCATCGGGCGAATACGCACAAGAAAGTCATGCTCGCTGCCTTCGTCACCTCGTGCGCGTTCCTGACCTGCTACCTGATCTATCACGCACACGTGGGCTCGGTGCCGTTCGGGCATGCCGGCGTTCTTCGCGCGGTGTATCTCAGCATCCTCACAACTCACACCATTCTCGCCGCTGCGGTTCCGCCGCTCGCCATCATCACGTTGAGCCGCGGACTTTCAGCCCGCTTCGACAGGCATCGCGCCATCGCCCGTTGGACTCTGCCTATTTGGCTGTACGTGAGTGTGACCGGCGTGGTCGTTTATCTGATGCTGTACCAGCTGTGGCCTTCACCGCGATAGCCGCGCTATGGCTTCGATGTGATACGTCTGCGGAAATAGATCTACCATCGTGAGATTCTCTAGTTTGTAGCCGCCCACCAGGAGCGCGGCGAGATCGCGCGCCAGCGTTGCCGGGTCGCAGGCGACAATCGTGATCGATACCGGCTTCAGCCGCAGCAGCTCGCGCACCACGATCTTCCCTAGGCCGGCTCGTGGTGGATCGGCCAGGACGAAATCCGGCGGCGCGGCCAGGTTCGCGAGAAACGCATCTACGGTGCTCTGGTGCTGCTCAACCGCGACTCCTGCGCGCTCAGCATTGAACCGCAGATCGCGTAGCGCGCCCGCGCCGGATTCGACCGCCGTTACCTTCGCGAATCGCTTTGCCAGCGGCAATGAAAACAGCCCCACACCAGCAAAAAGATCCAGTGCCGATTCGCCCGCCGCATGGTCGAGAGCCTGCTCGGCCATCTGATCGATGAGAAACCGGTTCACCTGGAAGAATGAGCCGCCGCTGACGCGATAAGTCTCACCGGCCACAGTGTAGTCTAATGCCCCGGGCACGAAACCAGGAATCGCCTCCGCACACCAGTCGAAGAAACGGCGCGCCACGGGCCGTTCGCTTTCCAGCATATTCAATCGCACCTGCTGTTCGTTCGTGAAGACTTCGACCGCGCTCACAAAGCGTGGCCAACGTGCATCGCGCAGCATTTCCCGCAAGGTCGTGATCACCTGGTTGATGCGCGGTGAGCTGATGGGGCAATGCTCGATGCCACAGAAGCGGTTCGAACGGGCTTCGAGATATCCAATCTCATTTCCCTGGATGTGAAACTGCGCGCGGTTGCGGTAATGCCAGGGTTCCGCCGCAATCATTCGGATCTCCTCGGGTGGCTCGATCTTACCCACGCGACGCAACGTTTCCGCCAGAATCGCGCGTTTGAACGCGAGTTGAGCCTCGTAGCCGGCGTGTTGGTAGTGGCAGCCGCCGCACCGGCCGAAGTAGGGGCACCGCGCGTCTACTCGTTCGCCGGCGGTTTGGTGCAACTCGACCAGCCTTGACCGTACCAGGCCTGGCTTCTGCTCCAGCGTCTCCACAGTCGCCTGCTCTCCCGGCAGCACGAAGGGCACGAGCACGACCTGGCCATTGAACCGCGCCAGTCCATCGCCGCCGTACACGAGCTTTTCGACCGTTACAGCGAGTTTGGTTGAAGAATGCGCCATCGCTTACGATAGAGAACTACCGTCCTATCCTAAATCATGAAAGCACGCGTATTCTCCGGCGTCCAACCGTCCGGCAATCTGCATATCGGCAACTACCTGGGTGCGCTGTTGCCCTGGGTTGGCTACCAGCAAGAATTCGAGAGCATTTTCTGTATCGTGGATCTGCACGCGATAACGGTTTACCAACAACCTGAGGAGTTGCGCGCAAAAATCGAGGAAACCGCCGCTCTGTTCTTGGCCGCAGGCATCGATCCCAAGCACTCGAGCATCATGGTGCAATCCGCTGTGCCCGCGCATGCGGAACTTGCCTGGATGTTGACTTGCGTGACGGCCGTCGGCTGGCTGGAGCGCATGACGCAGTATAAGTCCAAAGCCGCGACTCAGCAGACCGTTGGCGACGGGCTGCTGCAATACCCGGTGCTGATGGCTGCCGACATTTTGCTGTATCAAGCCGCGATCGTGCCAGTGGGCGAGGATCAGGCGCAGCATCTCGAACTCACCCGCGATATTGCGCAGCGCTTCAATTCGCTTTACGGCGATACGTTCGTTGTTCCGCAGACCAGCCTGCCGTCGGTAGGTGCGCGCATCATGGGCCTCGACGATCCCACGGTGAAAATGAGCAAGTCCGCCAGCGGTGCAGGCCATGCTGTGGGCCTGCTCGATCCGCCAGATAAAGTCCGCAAGACTATCATGCGTGCCACAACCGATTCGAATCCGGCGGTGGATTTCGCGTCGCTCGGTCCCGGCGTGGAAAACCTGCTGAGCATTCATCAAGCTTTCAGCGGATCGACCGACGATGCCATGCGCGCGCACTTCACGGGCATGCGCTACGGCGACTTGAAAAAGCAGGTCGCCGAGATGGTGATTTCGCATCTCGAGCCTTTTCAGCAGCGTTATCGCGAGATCACCTCCGAACCGGGCTACGTGGCACGAGTGCTGCGGGAAGGCGCCGAACGCGTGGCTCCAATCGCCAATTCCACCGTCGAACTGGTGAAGAGCCGCATGGGCCTCTACACCGAAACGCGCTGATTCATCGCCGTGACGTTCGGATCCTACTGGCGCCTGATCCGCGAGAACCGCAATTTCCGCCGGCTGTGGCTGGCGCAAATCGTGAGCGAGATGGGCGACTGGTTCTACATCCTCGCCATTTACAGCCTGCTGTTGCAATTCACGGGGAAGGCGCGGTCGATCGGCCTCGCGCTGGTATTGCAGGTTCTGCCCTCGACTCTTGTCGGGCCCACTGCGGGGGTGGTCAACGACCGCGTCCGGCGGAAGCACGTCATGATTGCGGCCGACCTGGCCCGCATGGTGATCGTGCTCGGCATGATGCTGGTGCGCTCCGCGGGGACGGTGTGGCTGGTCTATCCGCTGCTGTTCTTCGAAACCGTAATGTGGGGATTTTTCGAGCCGGCTCGCAGTGCGGTACTGCCGAATTTGGTCGGCGAGGAGCACCTGGTCACGGCCAACACTGTTTCTTCCATCACGTGGTCGTTCAATTTTGCGGTCAGCTCGGCGCTGGGTGGGCTGGTCGCGGTGCTGCTGGGCCGTGACGCGGTCTTCGTCTTGAATGCGCTCTCGTTCTTCTGCTCGGCGTTATTGATCCGCGGCATGCGATTTCATGAGCCGCATGCGGCCGATACGCCGCCATTCCATCTCCGCGAACTGGTGGACTTCTCTCCCGTGGCCGAGGGCACCCGCTACATCCGGCGTGATGCCCGGCTGCTCGCCACCGTCCTGCTGAAGAGCGGGATCGGCATCATGGGCGCCAATTGGGTGATCTTTCCGATCATGGGCGAACGCATCTTTCCCGTCCGATTTGGTGGAATGGATGCTGCGCGCGGGGCCGTGCTAGGCATGAGTCTGCTGATGGGCGCACGCGGTGTGGGTGCACTCATCGGTCCGCTTTCCGCGACAAAATGGGCGGGCGGCAGCAGTTCCCGCATGCGCGTGGCAATTCTCATCGGCTTTTTCTGTGGCGGCGCCGGCTACATATTGCTTTCCAAAGCCCCGACTCTACGGTTAGCTTGCCTTTGCGTGGCTCTCGCGCACAGCGGTGCGTCGATCGTCTGGGTCTTTTCCACAACGCTGCTCCAGCGTTTCTCCGACGACAGATTCCGTGGCCGCCTATTTGCCGCCGATCTCGGCTTTCTCATGCTCGTGATCGCCGTGAGCGGCTATGTCGCGAGCATCGCAATCGACCGTGGCATTGCCGTTCGTACCGTCGCATTGTGCACAGGCGCCGCAATGCTCGTACCTGCGATGGCGTGGCTGTGGGCCATGCGTTTATGGCGGGATGCGGAGGATACGGGCGGTTAACGGACTGCCGGGCGAGGCGTACCTTGGACACGTCCGGCCCGAACGGCTAAGGTTCCGCCAGTTTCAATGGCGTGGAACAGGCCGCGGGTGTCCCCGCAAACGGCGCGGTACCCCCGCGCTACCGAGCTACTTTACTGGTGGTGCGGGCGTTATCGCCGCCAACTGGATTCCGTCCCCATATTTCGCCAGATCGGGAATCGTCACTGGCAGGTGGCCGCGGATGGGCATCTCGCCGAATAGCGCTTTGACGGCCGCGACCTCCGAGAGTGGGACGGTGCTGTAGGTCGTGAGATACGCAGCGACCTTCGGAAAGCTGCGCAGCAGATAGGGATTGCCAAAGGCAATCAGGGTCATGGGCTTGCCCGAGGCGATCAGGGTATCGAGCAGTTTCGCAAAGCCAGCCGAGACGGCGAGGTTGGCGCGCGCCGCCACGGGCACGAAAGCGCCAACGACGGTCGCATCGCAGAAACCTGCGCGCTCGGTCGCCACATCGAGTGCGGGATCCGGAAGCGATGGATCCAGCGTCAAAACCAGCGCATCCGGGCTGCGTTTGTGTATCTCCTGCGTAAAAACCAGACCTTCGTTCGAGTAATGACTCTCCGCCAGCAATAGAAAGCAGGTCTTGGCTGGAGCGCGCACCGGGATCTGGGCCGGCTCGTTGCGGAGCAGAGTCACTGCGCGGTCCGCAACTTCCTGCGCGCGATCGTTAGCTTCCGGAGCATTGACGACATCGTCGATGGCCTCCAGATCCACCAGCCGCCCGCGGTCCAGCCCGACTTTGACTTTAGCCGCCAGCACACGGGCCACGCTTTGATCGAGTCGTTTCTGCGAAATCCGGCCTCGGCGTACCGCAGCGACCAGCGCGTTCACCGCCGTGTCGGCATCGGGTGGCATCAGGATCACATCGGCGCCCGCCTCGATCGCGCGCACCGAGGCTTCCGCATCGCCGAAAGCCTTGACGATGGCGCCCATATCCATCGCATCGGTCACGATCAGCCCGTGGAACGCCAGTTCTTCGCGTAGCAGTTTGGTGAGCACCGCGGCGGAAAGCGTCGAGGGGACGTCAGCGGAATCGAGCGCCGGGACGGATATGTGGGCTGTCATGACGGCATCCACGTCCTTGCTGATGGCCGCACGGAAAGGCGCGAGCTCCACGTCGTTGAGCCGTTGACGGTCGGCGTTGATTACCGCGAGACCCAGGTGCGTGTCGGTGGCGGTGTCGCCGTGTCCGGGAAAATGCTTGGCCGTGGTCAGCACGCGGCTGCGGCGGTCGGCGCCTGCGCCTTCAATGAATGCCTGGACGTGGCGCGATACCACCTGCGGGTTTTCTCCAAACGACCGGATATTGATGATCGGATTGTCGGGATTGTTGTTGACGTCGGCGTCCGGATAGAAAATCCAGTGTACGCCTACCGCCCGAGCCTCCCGGGCCGTCACTTCGCCCTCGTAGCGAGTGAGCGCCGGATCGCCGGCGGCGGCGAAAGCCATGGCGTGGGGAAACACCGTGGTACCGCTGACGCGCATGGAGGCGCCACGCTCGAAATCGCCTCCAACCAGCAAGGGCAGCTTGCTCATGCGCTGCAAGCGATTGACGAAAGAGGCCAGCTCGTGCGGCTCGGGGCGCGCCGCCAAACGGCCCTGCGCCACGTTCACCAAAATCAGCCCGCCCACGTGGACGTCGCGGATCAGGTGCACGAACTTGCGGTAATCGCGTGTTTTAGTGCTGATGGAGCGGCCGCTGAACGGAATCATCACGAGCTGCGCCACCTTATCGCGCAAGCTCATCGATTTCATCCACCGGCTGACGGTCTTCTGCGGGCCGCGTTCCGGCACCGCAACGGCGGAACACAGCAACAGGGCGGCAAGGATCGGCGACGCAACTCGTACCGGCAGGGAGACAAGCCCGGATGTGCGGTTTTCACGCCGCGCAGCCCGGCTCATCCCGCGTTGCGAGCCTTCTTGGCTTGGACCGCGCTTTCCGATTCCACCGGCTTGCGCGGCGGCTGCCGGTTCAGGAGGCGCCGCACCGAGCGGAGCAGAAATCCAACCTCGCCGGCGCTTTTTGAAAGGACCACGTCGGCGCCGGTGGATTGTTCGGTCAGCCCGAGGGGCTCCACGAACCCGGACAGCAGAATGATGGGAAGGTCCGCCCGCACCTGCCGGATGCGCGTGATGAGCTCGACGCCATCCATGTTGGGCATGCGGAAATCGGTGATCAGAAGATCCACCGGCTGGGTGCCAAACAACTCCAGCGCTTCCGCGCCGCTCTCACAGATGCGAACGCGGTAGCCCAACTCCTCCAGCACCGTGCGGCGGGCGATCAAACCGTGCGGATTGTCATCAACCAACAGAATCATCGCACCTGGGTGCACCGGCGCGGGTAGCGTCTTCATGGAACCGTGCGAGGTTAACAGAGATGTCACCAAGGTGTCAACGATTCTGCATCAAATTGTAATCAAGCGATTTCGAGAACTTGACTTTACTCGACTTCGCGTGGCGCTTTGTAGCCGGTCTTGGCAACGATCGAATACTTGACCGGCTTGCCCTTTTCGTCGGTTACCCGCAGCGGCTCGTTGGTCGCGGGGTTCACCAGCTCCACCTTGATTTTGCGGTACGTTCCATCCTTCGCCTGGTTGGTGGACGAATAGGCGATGGAATATTGATTACGAAGCGACTGGGAGATTGCCTGGTAGATAGTCGGCAACTCGCCAAAAAAGCGCGGGATGAACGCCATGCCGCCGGTTTCCTTGGCGAAGGTTTTCAGCTCATTTTCGGCTTGCATGGTGGTTATCCCCATGTTAGGTAACCCACCGTACATTCCAACCATCTCGAGCAGCCCAATGGGGTAAATCGGCACGCCCGCCTCCTGAAGAGCCTTACGGGCTTTGTCGTACGTCAGTTTGCTGAAGGTATCGATTCCGGTTGCAATCAGCACGATCGCCTTCCGCCCTTCGATGCCGCTCATCCGGTCCTCGGTGTCCGCCAGCGCATCAAACATATTCGATTCCGAAAACCCCGGAATCCGGAGCATCTGCATGGCCTCGTAAGCCTTGCGTTTGTCGCTCGAAAAGTCGGAAAGGATGGTCGTTCTCAGGTCGTACGCGATCACGGCCACGTAGTCATCCGGCTTCAGGGTCTGCAAGAAGCCATAGGAGGCAGTCAGCGTCTCGTACCATTTCATGCTATAGAATCGCTGGAACTTCGCGTTGAACTCGATCAGCATACAAACCGTCATGGGCGCTTCACCCATGGAAAATGTCGAGACCTGCTGCGGAACGTTGTCCTCCAGAACGCGGAAATTGCCGCGCGGGATGTTGGGAATAAAGTGGCCCTTATTGTCGAGCACCGCTACATCCACGTTGACCACGCTGGTATCGACTTTGAACGCGGGTGCGCCGGGCGGGAGATCCGCCTTGTTCTTGTTGCTCAGCTTGGAAGGAATGGGCGCCTGATTATCGTCGGGCGGGGGCGCATCCGGCTTGCGCGGCTTGGCTACAGTTTCGCCAACGTCTTTGTTCGGCCCTTCCTGCGCCGGCACCGCCACAAACGCCATCAACATCAAGCCAAAAAAGGAGATCTTTTGTACGATACCCATGCGTCCGCCCCTACGTAGAATGATATACCAAATGACGGCCAGAGGTCCCCAAAGGTTTCCTATCAGGACCTAAGAAACGCAATAAGTTACGGGCTTGAACCGGAGAGCAGTCGCGCGGCAAAACTCCGGCGCAAATTCCGTTGATTCGAATCCGGGCTGCTGATATTCTGGTTGTAGATAGAGACGACAACCGCTCACGCGCAAGCGTGGGCGTTTTTTTTTTGCACGGCACAAAACACAAGGAGGCTACCAGATGTCCTCAGAAACGTCGCCGGGGTGTGTCGAAACGCTCAACGGCGTCCAAATTTACGTCGAAGTCCACGGGACCGGTGAACCGCTGCTCCTGCTGCACGGTTTCTCGGGTTCGAGCCAGGATTGGAAGCCACTGACCACCGGGCCGCTCGCGGATTTTCAGTTGATCACGCCCGATCTGCGCGGTCACGGCCGGTCGAGCATCTTGTCGAAACCATTCCGCCATAAAGACGCGGCCACGGATATGCTCGCGCTGCTCGATCACCTGGGAATCAAGGCGTGCAAGGGGCTGGGGATCAGCGGTGGCGGCAACGTCCTGCTGCATGTGGCGACCAGGCAGCCTGAGCGGATCAACGCCATGGTCCTGGTGAGCGCGACCCCTTACTTCCCGGCGCAGGCGCGGCCGATCATGCGCCAGTATCCGGACACTCTGCCCGAGGCGCAATGGGAAATTCTGCGTCGCCGTCATCCGGGTGGCGAGGCTCAAATCCGTGCCATTCTGGCCAGCACCCAAGCATTCGCCGACAGCTATGACGACCTGAACTTCACTCCGCCGTACCTCTCCACCATTCAGGCCCGCACCCTGATTGTGCAGGGCGACCGCGATCCTCTATATCCGGTTGAACTCTCCGTCGAAATGGCGAAAGCTATTCCGCAGTCAAGCCTCTGGATCCTCCCCAACAGCGGTCACGGCCCCGTGATCGGCGAACGATGGCCCGAATTCCTGCAGACGGCCGCTGCGTTCCTGCGCGATCCTGCGTAGTAGGCGCAGTGTATTGACCCGTACCATTCCCTCTGACATACTCCAACCAGCCCCACCCATGTTTCGCACCAGTCGAATCATTGCGGCGATGACTGTCCTCTATGCCGTCTCCGCCCCGCTGCGGGCTGCCACCCTGAGCGGTACGGTTCGCGATCCCTCAGGCACAGGCGCCCTCAACGCGCAAATCAGCGCACGCAACGAGGCAACGGGCGAAGTGGTCCGCGCCACGAGCGACGGCCAAGGCAGCTACAAGATGGAACTTGCGCCGGGAACTTACCAGATCCAGGTGACGCTCGCCGGGTTTGTCACCGTGGAACGCCGCGTGGTTGTCCAGGAGGCCTCTCCGGCAGTGCTGGACATCAAATTGGAGCTGGCCGAGGCTCACGCGGAGGTCAGCGTGCGCGGCAAAGGCGAGACCCTGGCGAATACGGATCCCAACTATCGTGCTCTTCGGGACGCGCAGACCCGGGAAACATTTTCCGTGAACAATATTGTGCTGAAACGCGACCGGGGGACCCTGACGCTCAAGAGCGGCCGCATCAGTTTTGTCCCGCCGGTGCTCGGCCGCGTGACCATGGCGGCGTTCACGGGTGAAGGCGAGTTCACGCTGGAACCGGCCATCGCCACCGAACGCCACCATCTGCATCTGATCACCAACGCCGATAGCGTGCAGGAATCCTTCACGCGCATGGCTCTGTGCTTCACCGATGGCACCTACGAAGAAATCCGGCGGCAAGCCGAAAAGGGAGCCGACGTTGCGCCTGAGCGTGACGTGTTAAACGACCTGCACCATCGCCTGCGCCACCGTCCCGACCCGCCGCGCAGCATGCTCGAATACATGTTGACTTGGGAATCGATCGACAACGTGGAGTCTGACATCCTGGCCGACCTTTACAATCCCAAGCGCCCGGGATTCTTCAGCGCCTACATTTTCGGCCGCAAGCATGGCGACCTCAGGTTCCACGTGCGTCCGCGAGGCGTGCTGCCCCAATTGCCCGCACCCGAGGAGGTTGCCGTGCTCAACGTCGATCCCAATGCCGACGACGAGGGCATCTGGTACGTGGCTCACTACGAGACCGAGTATGCGGCGCACCGTGCCAGCTCCCGTGAGGATAAGCGCACCATGCACGTGGACCACTACCGCATCGAGACCGCGATCGACAAGCACGGCCGCTTCACCGCTACAGCCGCCATCGAGTTTACCGCCCTGGGCGACGGCGACCGTGTGTTCAAGTTCGGTTTGCTGCCCACGCTTCGTGTAACGCGCGTCACTGCAGCAGGCGATCGCGAGATCAGCTACGTGCAAGAGAAGCGGAATGAAGATGGCTCGTTCTATGTCATCCTGCCGGAGCCCACCGTCAACGGCCAGCATTACAAGATCCTCATCGAATACGAAGGGAACAAGGTTCTCAATGACGAAGGCGGAGGGAACTTTGCGGTGGGCGCGCGCACAAGCTGGTATCCGAGCGTCAACGCCTTTGGCGACCGCTCCACGTTCGATCTGACGTTCAAAGTGCCGCACGAGTACACACTCGTGGGCGTGGGCAAGTTGGCGAAGGAGTGGCGCGAAGGGGACTATGCCGCCTCGCAATGGACATCCGACATTCCGCTGGCGGTGGCCGGTTTCAACTACGGCCGGTTCAAGAAAAAGGAGAGGACCGACGAAACGACCAAATACCAGATCGAGGGTTACGCGACATCCGAGGTCCCTAGTTATCTCCGAGGCATGCAGGCGCCGCCCAACCTGTATGCGCCTCACAATCAGGAAGATCACACGTCTTCCATCACGCCTTCCCGGCTCGCAGAAAACGCCATGATCGACGCGGCAAACGCGATCCGCGTCTACACCCAATACTTCGGCCCCGCGCCTTATGGCCGCATTGCCATCACACAACAGCCGGAATTTAACTTCGGCCAATCGTGGCCCACGCTGGTGTACCTGCCGATCAGCGCATTTTTCGACTCCACGCAGCGCTGGATGCTGATGGGCCAGCAGGCCTTCCGGTTTGCGGACTTCATCCAGGAGGTGACCCCGCATGAAGTGGCGCACCAGTGGTGGGGGCACATGGTGGGCTGGGCGTCCTACCACGATCAGTGGCTCTCCGAAGGATTCGCCGACTTTTCGGCCGGCCTGTTTTTGCAATTGACCGAGAAGACGCCCGATAAGTACCTGCGTTACTGGGATCAGGCGCGGAAGAAGATTCTGGAAAAAAATCAGTTCGGAATGCGCGCCAATGACGCGGGTCCTTTGTGGATGGGTCTGCGGCTAAACACGCGAAAGACCGGTGGCGCCTACAACCTTCTGGTTTACCCCAAAGGCGGATACATCCTCTACATGCTGCGCTCGATGATGCGCGATCCCAAGACCTACGACGCAAACTTCATCGCCATGATGAAAGATTTCGTCCAGACGTACTATGGCCAGAACCCATCCACGGCGGACTTCCAGAAGATGGTGGAGAAACACATGACGCCCGCGATGAATCTTGATGGCAACGGCCGCATGGACTGGTTCTTCAACGAATGGGTCTACGGAATCGAGGCGCCGCGCTACCACATGGATTACTCGCTCTCCGAGGAAGGCGGCAAGGTCTGGCTCAAAGGGACCGTGGAGCAGAGCGACGTGACAACAAATTTCAAAATGCTCGTACCCGTGTATCTCGATTTCACCGGCAAGCCCATGCTCGTCGGGCAGATCGCGCTTTCCGGGAACGGCACATCGAAAGAATTCCGCATTGCCCTGCCGCAGCGACCGAAACGCGTGCTTCTGAATGCCGAGCATGATGTGCTGGCGTCGGAGGTGGTGGTGAACGGAAAGTAGAGGCGGCCGGGGATTACGAGCAGCTTTGCCGCGACCAAAGGAAGCGGTCCACGTCGGTTCCACTTCCATCCAATCTTCAAGCCATTCAGAACCTGAATCAGATCCACACCCACACCAATCGAGTAATAATCCCGGCTGCTGCGGTGATGATATTCAGAGTGTTCGTGTTGTCGGATGGCAGATCGGGCGACGTCACCTGCGTCAGTGGAAAGACCGTCGCGTGCGCGCCGCCCAGTCGCAGTTGCGCCGTCGCAATAGGTAAGTCGCCGACCACACCCCGTTCCCGCCGACAATCTGAAGACCGTCGACCCGGAAGCTGACGCTTCTCAATGATACCTGTGCAGATACGCCCGCGCCGCGCCGATCAGACCGGTGTCAGCCCCCAGCGAGGCGAGGCGCAGTTCGGTTTTCTCCGCTGGCACCTGAGTGCAGATCTGGCGGATCACGCTGCGCGCGCGATCCAGAATGAGATCCGCGCTTTTCATCACACCTCCGCCCAGCGCAATCACGCCAGGAGTAAAGAGAGTCACCAGATTGGCCAGCCCCAATCCGAGATAGTATCCCTCGCGCTCGACGGCGCGTTGCGCGATCCCATCGCCCTCGCGCGCCTGTTGACAAATCTGAGCGGCAGTCAAACTGCCCCTGTCCGGACACTGCTCACTCATCCAAGCCGTCATGGATGGGCCGCTCGCCAGACTTTCCCAGCATCCGTGCGCGGTGCAATAGCACAGTGGGCCCGATGAGGCATCGATCACCTGATGTCCGAGTTCCGGATGCGCGCCATCCACACCACGGTAAAGCTCGCCGCCAAGAATGATCCCGCCGCCGATGCCGGTGCTGACCGTAATGTAGATGAAGCGGCTAGCACCCTTGGCCGCACCCCAGCTAACCTCGGCCAAGGCTGCTGCGTCGGCGTCGTTCTCCACCGCCACGCGCACGCCAAACTCGCGCCCGAGTTCCTGTTCAAGGTTGCCACCCTGCCATCCCGGCAGCGTCCCCACATCGCCGATGATGCCGGTGAATGGATCGAGCGGTCCGGGGCAAGCCACGCCGATTCCTTCGTACCGGCCGCCATTGCCGGAGGTCGCATCGCGCAGCATTTCCATCACACGCCGCATCGCCGCCGGAAATCCCTTCTCAGGCGCGGTGGGACACTCCAGCCGCGCCGCGATACTGCCGTCCTCCCTTACGGCGCCGACGGCAATCTTCGTACCTCCGATGTCAATGGCTCCGATCAAAGTGATCTCCTCCGGTTAGTCGTCATTGCGCAAGGATAGCTGATGTGTCCGGCCCGGTAGGGGCGAGGCAGCCTCGCCCGCCTGTTGCTAACGGAGTTCCGCCATCCAAATGCTGGACTGCGCGTCCTGAAACCAGACCGCGAGCCGGCCGGCGGCGATCGAAATCCCGCTGCCGCTCCACGGACCTGGCTGATAGCGATGAAAATGTTGCACGGCCATAGACTTTCCCGCTGGAAGATGGCCCGGAGCCGGCACTCGCTCGGCCCAAACGCAGCGATTCCCATCTTGCGAGGAGAAAAAATAGAGCAAGTCGCCGGCCTGCGACCAACGCACGCCCCAGATCGAACCTAATCCGTCGAGTGAAATCCAGTCTGCGCAGGTCTGCCGCGATGCCGTGTCCAGCGCAGCGATAAATGCGGCTGGGCACCCGTCCGGCGTTCCGGGAGCTGAGACCGCGATCCAGCGCCCATCCGGAGAAACGTCAGCACTCTCGACCGGGTGCTTGAGGGCAGGCAGCAGATTGCGGTTTTCACCGGTGTGCGCATCCCAAAGTTGCATCCGGCGCGGCGCATCGCCCGCAACCAGAATGTGTTTGCCGTCAGGCATCCATGCGATGGGAGTTCCACAGGCATCGCAAAGCTTACGCGTGGCGCCACCGGAGGATTCCCAGATCTGGATCGCTTCTCCGCTGGCGGGACGGCTCACGTAGGCGACACGCGAACCATCGCGAGAAATGACGGGATTTTCTTCCGGCCACGGGTTGGCGGCAACCGGCGTCTCGGCTCCGGTGCTCATATTCTTAAGCCACACGTCGCGGTTGCCCAGCCGGGTGGAGCAATAGGCCAGCTTCGAACCATCGGCCGACAACTGCGGCGCCGATCCGGGAACCAGTGAGCTATCCTCTGTCACGTGTTCCAGAGCCGGATTCTCTTCGGCGTGACCTGGGTTCAATGCGAAGCTGGAGATCTGCATGACAATGTTCTCGTTGACAAACACCATGCGCGGATGACCAGCAGCTTCGGGAGCGACGCGCGGGTACGTGTGCGCGCCGGGGCCGGAAGTGATCTGACGCGCGGTTCCCGAAACGTGAAAAGTCTGCTGCGAAACAGGCAACTCCCAGAGACTGACGGAATCCTTCTGCGCCGCGGAGAAGATCACGCGGTCGCCCAGCCAGTCTCCCGGCATGGGTGGATGGGCGGCGCTGCCCAATTGCTGGCGGCGAAACACGTCCCGCGCTCCTATGGAAAACGCTCGCCCGCCGTCCAGAGGGAATATCCACCAGTCGAATTCCGTATCTGATGTTCTGACCAGCGCCAGCAGATGCTTGCCGTCGTGCGCCCAGATCGGAAAGGTTGCGCCTGAAGTCGAAGACGCCACTGGCTGCGGCAGCCCACCCATTGCCGCCACGGTGTAAAACTTGTCTCGCCCTTCGTACGCGATCTGCGAACCGTCCGGAGAGAAGCGAGGATTGAAACCTTTGTCGGCGAGCTTGGTTTCCATTCGGCTGAGAAGCGACAGGATGTAGATTCCACCCCCGTCGCGATCGGACTGAAATACGATCCTGGTGCCGTCAGGGGAAACATCGGGCTGGCGGTCCTTGGAAGGAGATTGCGTCAGCCGGACGGGACCTTCCCCGCCTACCGCCTGAATGAACAGGTTCATGTGGCCGCGCTCGCCGCGGTCGGACGCGAAAACCACCAGCTTGCCTTCGCGCGAGATCGCCGGGAAAGCCGCGGTGGAGGCGGTGGCAAAGGTGAGCTGCCGGTACATCGGCGGAGCGGAAGGCGCCGGCCATTTTTTCCAGGTCAGCGTAAGCGCACTCAAAACCAGGATCAACCCCGCCCCGGCGATCCAGCCGAGCTTCGGGCGGCGGCCAGCCGTTGGCATCTCGACCGGAGGGACGGTCGCCGGGCGCAGGTGAAAAACCGGGACATATCCTCCCTTGGGGAAGTCGATGATCAGCGGGTCCGAGCGCCCATCGCTGGCGTAATACCGTTCGAGACGCGTGCGCAGTTTCCCGGCTTGCACTCGGACAATGGGGTCGATCCGAGGATCAAAAGCGTCGCCACGCCCGAACAGCTGCGTTCCAAGTAACGACTCTTTCAAGCTGCCCGGATCGCCGTCAATGGCCTTATCCACCGTGTAGGAAAGGAAGCGGCGCAAGCTGTCGGCATGAACAAACTCTTTGCTGGCGAGAATCTTGTCGAGGTGTTCACGAACTGTCAGCGAGGTGACCTCCGCATCGCGAAGTACCCCACCGTTGCTGCCGACGTTCTTCAACTACAATGACCTCCTCTTTGGCACAGTCCGTCACGCGCCAGGCACCCCTGATCAACTGGCAATGCAACCAATTCTATCTCAAGCAAAGCAGCTTGGCTTTGTGATCTACCTCAGCGAACGCCGATCGGCTTGAAGAGCGGAACCCATTGAAAAAGAGGGTTTTTAATGAGGGGTCAACAGTGGCGAAGTTAATGCCATCGCACACACTATCGTGGATGATGTTATCGTGCACGACTCCGCTGATATCACCAACGCCGGAAACCCCGGCGCCGGGGCGATCGAGATCTTCAACAATACCGTCAATAACTGCGGTTCTCGTCCTTCGGAATCCAATTCCGGGGCGTTCGTCAAGGATGGCAGCGTGCCGGCGTTGACCATGCATCTCCGGAACAATATCGCGGATCAAACTCTGGCTTCGGACGGAACGCTGGAGAACTATGTCGCGGGTCCCTCATCGCAGATGTCTGGCACCAACAATCTCTGGTTTGGCGTGGGTCCTGCACCAGCAGTCTTTTTGCGGAGCGTGAATTGGAGTGCGCCCCCGGACTGAGACAGAGAAATCAGGGACAGTTCTACACTGAATGGAGAACTGAACCTGATGAAGAAGAGCCGAGTTTTTAGCCCGAAGTTCAAGGCGGCGGCCGTCCGGCGGATGCAAGCCGGGGAGA
>DATGZN010000112.1:0-191165 GCA_035297145.1 Bryobacteraceae bacterium | reverse complement strand
TATGACGCCCGAGGAGGCTCGCCATGCCGCCGAGCGCGAGTTCGGCGGCATCGAGCAATCCAAAGAAGCCTACCGTGAGAGGCGCGGCTTACCCGTGCTCGAAACGTTCGTAAAGGATCTCCGCTACGGCGGGCGCATGCTATGCAAGAGTCCGGCGCTAACCGCCGTGGCGATTCTCTCGCTCGCGCTGGGTATCGGGGCCAACACCGCGATATTCACAATCATCGACGCGATTATGCTCAGAATGCTGCCAGTCAAAAATCCGAGTGAGCTGGTTCAGCTGAACCGCTATTTCGGAAGCCAGCGCGGCAACTTTTCGTATCCCTGGTACCAGGAGCTTCGCGATCAGAGCCATTCCTTCAGCGGTGTGTTTGCCAGATCCGGCGGCGACCCGTTCCAATTCCGCGCCGGTGCTGAAACTGAACGTGTGGACTGCCAATATGTGACTGGAAACTATTACGACGCTCTGGGCGTAACCGCCACCATCGGCCGTGTGATCAAACCGGAAGATGATCAACTGAGAGGCCAACCGGTGCCGGTGGCCGTGCTGAGCTACTCTTTCTGGAAGCAGCGCTTCGGCGCGGACCCATCGGTGGTTGGCCGCACGATATTCCTGGAGAAGATCCCATTTACCGTTGTTGGCGTAACGCCCCCCGAGTTTTTTGGCGTCGAGACCGGCCGGTCGCAATCGATTACGATTCCCATGAACAGCGAGCGTCTCATTCGGCCGGAGAGCTGGCTGGGACGGCCGGACTTCAACTGGCTCAGCGTGATGGCGCGGCTGAAACCCGACGTCTCGCGCGAGCAGGCCCGTGCCGACGCCGGCGTGGTTTTCCAACGCCTGGCGGCCAAGCAGGCGAGCCACATCAGTGACCTCCATGAGCGGCGAATGATCCTCGGGCAGACGCTTGACGTGATTCCCGCCGGCGCTGGCCTCGACTCCCTGCGGGTGAAATTTTCCGATCCCCTGCACATCCTGATGGCAATCGTCGCGCTGGTTCTGCTGATCGCCTGCGCCAATATCGCCAATCTGCTTCTGGCGCGGGCGGCGGCTCGGCGGCGCGAGATCGCGGTGCGCCTGGCTCTGGGCGCGGGCCGGTCTCGTGTCGTTCGTCAGTTTCTCACCGAGAGTGTGCTTCTATCGGCGATCGGCGGCGCGCTCGGGCTCGCGCTCGCTTGGTGGGGCAGCAATGCGTTAGTTGTTTTCATGTAGAATGGCCAGGCGCCCATTCTTTCCCCCCTGACACCCGACGCGCGCATCCTGGGTTTCACGGCGATGGTCTCACTTCTGACCGGCATCCTTTTCGGTTTGGCGCCGGCGCTTCGGGCAACTCGTGTGGAGGCAGGACCCACGCTGAAAGAGACGCGCGCTATCAGCGCACGGAACCGGTTCGGCAAAACTCTGGTGCTGTTGCAGGCAGCTCTGTCTCTGGTGCTGATCGTCGGGGCGACGCTGCTGGCGCGCAGCTTGCGGAATCTGGAAACGCTGAATCCCGGATTCGACCGGAACAACGTCTTGATGCTGGATCTCGATGCAGAGGGCGGCGGCTACAAAGGCTCCCGTCTCAATGACTACTACCAGCAACTACTAGTCCGCGTCGGGCAGGTACCCGGGGTGCACTCGGCCAGCGCTGCGCTCATCACCCCGATTGGTGGCGGCGGCATATCGAACAACGTAGAAGTCGAAGGCTACACGGCGCGGCCTGACGAAGACAAGGAAGTCTATATGAACCTTGTGGCCCCGAAATATTTCGAGACGCTCGGGACGCCGCTCATCGTCGGTCGTGATTTCAGTATGGCCGACGGAAAGGGCGCCCCCAAGGTGGCCATCATCAATCAGACTATGGCGCGGTATTACTTCCGGGATGCGAACCCGATCGGCCGTCACGTCAATATTATGGGCGGGCGCATGGAAATCGTGGGAGTGGTGGGCGATGCGAAATATTTATCACTGCGTGAGAAAGCGCCTCGGACGCTCTATCTCTCGTGCTTCCAGGACGATCTCCCTTGGGGCCCTGCGGTCTTTGTGCGGACGTCGCTGCCGGTTAGCGCAATCGCCGGCCCGCTCGGAAAGGTCGTGCGCTCTTTAGACCGGAACGTAGCATTGGACCGTATCGGGAGTTTCTCGGAACAGGTGGAGCAATCGCTGATCCGCGAGCGCATGATCGCGATGCTTTCGAGCTTCTTCGGGCTGCTGGCTCTTTTGCTGGCGTCGATCGGACTCTATGGCGTCATGTCGTACTCGGTTGTTCGTAGGACCAATGAAATCGGCATTCGCGTGGCTTTGGGCGCGGCCCGGCGCGATGTGCTGTGGATGGTGCTTCGTGAAAGCATGCTGCCAGTGATCACTGGCATCGCCATCGGACTTCCCGCGGCGATGGCATCTGCGCGGCTGGTCCGCGATCAGCTCTTCGGCCTGGAGCCGGCCGACCCATTGACGCTGTGCGCTGCGATGCTCGCCATCATCGGAGTCGCGGCACTCGCCGGTTATCTGCCGGCACGCCGCGCGGCACGAGTGGACCCGATGGTGGCTTTAAGGTATGAATGAGTTATTGCGGACGGCCACAGGCTTTCGCCGCGAACGACCGCTCGGCCGGCGCGATGAGGACCCGCTGGACGGTATCTAACAAGCTGTCGGAAGTGAACGGCTTGGGTAGAAATCCCAACTCGTGCCTCAGAACTTTCACGCGCACCACGTCGGAGTCCGCGCATCCGGACATGAATAGCACCCTTAGAGAGGGCCGGATTGCCTGGATGCGTTTGGCCAGGTCGGGGCCATCCACATCGGGCATGACGACGTCGGTGAGCAACAGATCAATCGACAGGTCGTCGCGTTCCGCCATGCGCAAGGCCACCTCTGCATTATTCGCCAGGAGCACGTTGTAGTCGCTGGACTCCAACATGCATTTGACTACGGTCAGAACCGAGATGTCGTCGTCAACGACCAGAATCGTTTTGGGGTCGAGTTGGCCTTCAAGAGCCATTCCTTTGTCTCCTCGTGTGGCAACTAGTTGTGACATACGTGCGATCAAGCTTTACCGTTGCAGAAATGCGGAGGGCGCAATAGTCAGCCCAGTACTACTAACCTCGGTTAATCAGATGAGTCCACTGCCGGGCCTATGTACGAAACGCCAGCACTAAGTGCTCACAGCGATAGTGAGCTCACCAGCCCGACCGTTTCAAGCCGTCACAGATCACGGGACATGCGATCGGGCATATGCAGGCCGATCTTGTACTTGACTCCGCTCGGGGTACAGTGGCGCACGCAGGCACTGCCAAGCATGGCCGAGTTGGTTTGGACGGAAATGGTGGTTCCGGGAGCGATAGGCCTGTCGGCTTCGACTAACATGCCGAATTTGCTGACGTCGATGGCGCGTCCAGCCTGGACCTGGTCTCCCTGGCGTTCACGCCAGCAAAGATACACCTGCCGGTTAATGGGGATGCGCTCATGCAACCGGCGGTTGGGGCGGGCTTCCATTGCCGGCGCGCTTGCTTGTCCTGTATTCGAATTGGCGAGTGCCATAGTCAACCTCGTGGCGAACCGGTTCAGCGGGCGGGTTAAAACACTAAACCGCTGCCGGTGCTTCATAGAGAGAGACGACCCGTGAATGTTAATTCTTTATCCTGCGGAGCAAAATCTTTTGATGGTGATCCACTCGGATTGCTAACAAAAGCGAGCATCGAAAGAGCGTAGGCCGCTTGTGAAGTGAAAGAAACTCTTGGGAAAACCAGTTTCAACGCGAGACGCCGAGCACGCAGAGAGAGACAAGCGAGATCTCTCTATCTCGCCCGCGACCTACTCTACAATACCCCGCACCGGGAGCTGAAAACCGGACAGCAGGCCGGGGGCTTTGAGCGTGTCTTCTACGCCTAGCGTTCGGATGGTCTTGTCCGGCGTATGAATCTCGATCTGGCGGGAGCGCGGATAGACCACCCAGACGATGGCTGTTCCGGCGTCCAGATACTGCTGGATTTTTTGGTGAAGGTCGGACGCATCGTCTCCAGGAGAGACGATTTCCACGGCGAGATCGGGGCCGCCTTCGAAATACTCGTCTGGATTTTGAAGGCGCGCATTGCTGACGAACGAGATGTCGGGGCCGCGAACAGTATGGGGAGTGAGGCGGTAGCCACTCTCGGTATAGACTGCCCCAAGGCCTCGCGACGACACAAATTCCACAAGTGCCGCAGCCAATCTGACCTGGCAATCTCCGTGGCGCGGCTTGGGTGGCGGCATGGTGATCAGTTCCCCCTCATTCAACTCATGCTTCAGGTCGTCATTCGGCAGGGCCGCAAAATCCTCAAACGACAGCAGTGTCTTGGGCGTCATCGCAAAACTCTACTCGTATCGTAGCGCTTCGGTCGGGTTAAGGCGCGAGGCGCGGTGAGCGGGCAGCAAGCCGAAAATCAGGCCCACGGCGCAGGAGACGCTAAAGGCGATGATGATGGATGCGGGCGAGACGGGGATGCGGAGGTTATCCACGAAGAGCTGAACGCTGAGGGGCAACGACACACCTACCAGAATACCGAGCACGCCGCCGGTCAGGCTGATGAGCACGGCCTCCGTCAAAAACTGCAATTGAATCTCGCTGCGTGACGCTCCCACGGCCATACGAATGCCGATTTCGCGGGTCCGTTCACTTACTGTCACCAGCATAATGTTCATGATGCCGATCCCGGAGATGACGAGCGCGATCGCGGAGACCAGCACCAGCACGAGGCTCAGGATGGTGGCGATCTTGCGCGCGGCCTCCAGAATAGCGGCGAGATTCTGTACGCGGTACTTCGCGCCAGGGCGATGGCGGCTTTCGAGAATGTGCTTAATCTCCCGCGTAACCGCTTCGACATCGCTTGCCGATTTGACCTGCACATCCATTGGGTCAACGCGCTCGGCGGCTGCGAAGTAGCGGAGCACCGTGAAGGGAATCAAAATTGTCTCGGCGCCCAGCTCCGACTGCCCGAAGCTCTCGACCTTCTCCTTGAATGCTCCGACCACGGTGAATTGTAGGTCGTGAATCTTGATGACATTGCCCAGCGCGGCGGACGCGCTGCCGTACAGGCGCTTGGCGAACTTGTCGGTGAGCAGGCAGACTTTCTGCCGGAGGGCGACATCGCTCGAATCCAGAAACCGGCCGGAGAGCACGACCATGTTGCGCACGGGCTTGTAGAATTCGTCGGTGCCGATCACTTGCACGTACTGATCCTTGCCGTCTAAGCGCATGCGGTCGAACGTGTTCATGATGGCGGAAGCTGCTGTAATGCGCCCCGCCAGTTGATCGCGTACGGCCGCAACGTCATCGAGTTTGACGAAATCGGCGTCGATCTGGGCATCGCTCAGTTGTGTGGCAATCTCAGCCTGCGCATAAACTAAGTTCGATCCCACACCTTCGATTTGATCGAGAATGTACTCCTGGCTGGTGAGCGAGATGGTGACGACCAGGATGACCGACGCTGTCCCGATCACCATGCCGAGTCCAGTGAGCATGGATCGGACGGGATTGGCGCGAAGCGACTGGGCGCTGAAGTTGAGCGCCTCGTTGAAATGCATTTCCAGCTAGCCGCCCGAGACCTCTTGCAGGAGCTTGCGCGCTTCCTCGCGCGGCGGATCATCCGGCGTCAACTGGGCCGTCAGATACTTCTGCAAGAGACTCTTGGCCGTTTCGATATTGCGCTTGGCCTGGATGTAGGCGGAGGCGCGAGCGAACATCAATCTGGGAGCACCGGGGGCGATTTTCTCGGCCGCCTGGAAGCTCTTTTCGCTTTCCTCGAAGTCTCCGTGCTTGGCGAGGAACTTGGCCAGGTCGATCACGCGGCCCACCTGGCGAGGCGCCAGCTCCATGGCCCGGCGCAGGTGACTTTCGGCGCGCGAGTATTCCTTTCTCTTTTCCGCCATGCGCGCCTGCGCGTAGTTCCCCTCAGCGGCGTCGTGAGCGGCGATGCGTTCCGCCAACGCCGCTGCCTTATCCAGGCCGCCGCCAATGAAACCAGGGGCCTCTACATAGAACTCGAACAGATCGTTCACGGCCTCGGAGTTGTGGGGGTCGAGTTCGATAGCCTTTTCGAAATTCTGCCGCGCTTTTGAGGCACTGCTCATGGCGGTAAAGATGCTGCCGGTCTCTGCGCGCAGGCCCCATGCGCGGCCCAGCCAGTGGTAGTAAACCGAGTTAGTAGGCTCGAGGTCGACGGCCTGCTGGAAGAACTCCGAGGCGCGCGTGGCATCGCGCATCATGAAATAGTTCTGACCGATCAGGACCAGGGTGGAAACGTCTTTTTCCTCGGCCGGCAACAACAGCGCCAGCGAGCCATCGTAGTCGGTGTTCTCATAAAGCGCCCGAGCGCGCTCATAGCCGGGACTCTTGGCGACAAGAGTTGCGCAGACGAGCGAAAAGAACAGAAGTGGCCTCATACCTCGGATGTCCAAAGGTTTTTGCTCTATTTTACCCTAATCGGTATTGATGCAATAGACCGGCCTTCGGTTGCAGCGGAGCAGGTGGCGGCCATCGGCGACCATGAAAATTGCGGATGCCCACGGGCTTCGGGGCCGTTCTAAAATGGACCACATGCCCAAACTCATGACGATTGCAGCAACCGGCGCGCTGATCTTCGGATTGGCCAACGTGGCTCCAGCGCAAAACAAGAGCCCGCACGAATCGACCTCTGTTGAAGCCGGAGGCCACAAGATTACGATCACTTATGGACGGCCGTCGCTTCGCGGACGCAAGATGATTGGCGACCACGAGCCTTACGGAAAGGTGTGGCGCACCGGCGCTGACCAGTGCTCCACGATCGAGACGGATGCGGATCTCGACATCAACGGCCTCAAGGTTCCCAAGGGCACGTATGGTCTGTTCACCATTCCCGAAGCGGATTCCTGGACGCTGATCATCAGCAAGAACGCGAAGCAGTGGGGCGCGTTTACCTACAAGGAATCGGAGGACGTGGGTCGCACCAAGATGCACGTTGCCAAACTCAGCTCGCCGGTGGAAGAGTTCACCATCAGCATGGCACCCAGCGGATCCGACGCCTTCACACTCAAACTGGCCTGGCAGGATGTTGAGGCGAGCGTGCCGGTGAAAGTCGCGCGTTGAAGCTAGATCGTCTTGAGCCGGAATAGGCGAGCCGCGTTGTTGTGATAGAGCTTTTTTAGAATTCCATCCGGCAGCGCGATGCCGTAGATTTTCCAGCGGCCTTGCGGCGGGACTTCTGACGGCGCGTAGTCGAAATACTCGTCGTCGGTTTCGAGAAACCGGAAATAGCAGCGGTACATTTCCGGCTTCAGATCCTGCTGCGGCAATTCCTTTCCGGCATTCCAGGTTGCGTCGGTGCCGAACATAATGCGGTCCTGGTAGCGTTCGAAGAACTTCCGGGAGGCACGCGGCTGGCGGCCCAGTTCTCCCAAGCGCGCGGCGATTTCAACTTGCACGTTCGGATAGCGATCCAGCCATCCGCTCGCCACGGCGAGATCCTCGGCATCATTTCCTACGTGCAGGTAGACGAACTTTGTCTTGGGATGGCGCGCAGCTACGCGGTTGCGTGCCTCATGCAACTCGCTGCGCAGGGGGAAATCGCGGCCGTAGAAAGACCAGTCGGGATGGTTTTGCAGCTCCTCATAGCGCTCGCTGAACCGGTCGATCGGCGTGAAGAACGCGCCGGGATCGCCGGTGTGGATCATGACCGGCAGATCGAGCGAGCCGGCCGCATCCCACATAGGATCGAAGCGCGGATCGTCGATCGCCACCAGCTTTCCGTTCTCGCGCAGGTAGAGCCCCAGGACCTTGACGATCTTCAAGGCAACGGCCCCTTCCTGCTTGCATTTCTGTAACTCCTCCGCCTGCCACTGCGCATAACCAGGCTCGCTGGCGCGCGACCACACCGGTTCCGCCGCGGTGATGAATTTAGCACCAAAATCCACCATGGTTTTGCGGATCGCCGCCAGCGTTTGGGAGTTCCCACCGGTCAGATTAAGCAGGGTTTCGAGGTTGCATTCGTCCATGTACTTGGCAACCTGGGCCAGTTCCGCATGTGCCTCGGCGGAATCGGGAGCCGCTTTGCGCCCCGCCCCGAACAGGTGGGTGTGAACATCGATGGCGGGAAACTTGGCGCGCGGCACGGGATGCTCGGGCACGTGCAGCATGCTTTTCGGATGAAACTCGGGCAGCGTAATAGGCCCTGCCGCCGCCACTTGCAGGAAGGTTCGCCGGTTCATGCGACCACGGCGTGAGCACCCAGCAGATTGCGCACGAATTGGAGACTCGGCTCGACCAGTTCCCAGGATCCGGCCCAGAAACACATGTCGATGCACCACCACTCGATGTTCGGGACCTCCAGCAGTTTCGGCGCGATGGTTCGAAAGTCGATGAAGCCTTCGCTAAACGGGCGGTGGGTGCTGGTTTCATCGCCGTGCAGCGTACCATCGGAATCGATGAGGTGGATTGCACCGATGCGGCCCTTGAGCTTCTCCAGGAATTCCGCGACGCCGCCGGGCAGAGTCTCCTTAACGCCGTGCTGCCGCGCGCCCACCACAGCGCACATGTAGGCGTGCGAGGTGTCGAACATCACGAAGAAATTCGGATGCGCCACTTTCTGGTGCATGGCCAGCACTTCCGAAGGCTTGTTAAAAGAAAAACCTGGCTCGAATTCCCAGACCATGCGCACGCCGGCCTGCTGGGCGATTCCGGCGGCATCGTGCCATAGGGCGGCCAGGCGGTCGAAAGCGGACTGGTAGGCGCTGTCTTCAATTGATCCCGGAGCGGCAATGGTATCCACGCGAAGGCACGGGCTGCCGATATCCGCGCACATCTCCGCGTTTCGCTTCACCAGATCCAGGTAGCGGTCCTTGTTGCCCGGAATCACCGGATTCACACTGGTAAAATCCGCCGCATAGCCGGACACACCCAGGCGATTGTCACGCAGGAACTGCACCAGCTCGCGCCGCGAGTCCTTGCTGGGATACTGATCGAGCGTTATGTGCGGCGGAAACCCGCAGATCTCGATGCCGTCATAGCCGGCTTCGGAAAGCCGTCTGGCCGTTTTCTCAAATGGAATGGGATGGTCCGCGAACGGACCGAAGGAAAAAGCCCAACTGCCCAGGGAAACTTTCATGGCGCCTCTTTGTGCCTGCGTGGTCTCTGCCGAAAAAAAATGAGTGCGCCTTTCTGAATACAACATCCGGGCGGCCGATGCAAGTGCGCTGGCCCTGGTAACGGACCTATCGAGGGCGCCGATTCAGAACTAAAGCTCGCGGACCATGCGATCCGGCATGAGGAGGCCAATTCGGTACTTTGCGCCTTTGGGTGTGCAGTGGCGTACGCAAGCCTTACCGATCATCGTCGCGTTCGTCTGCACCGAAACGAGCGTTCCTGGGGGAATTGCTTTTTCAGCTTCCACCAGCATCCCGAAACTGCTGATGTCGATGGCACGCGCTTGGAGAATGCGGTCTCCCTCGCTACCTCGCCAACAGAGACGAACCTGGCGCTGGACGGCGTTACGCGCGTGCAGTCGTTTGCCGGCGCCCTTCTCGGTAACCGCGCCTGCTTGCTTCGGATCCGATTGCGGTAGGCTCATGGCCAGACTCCGGACGCAGCACCTTCTGCGTCCACTACTGCTATGCTGCTCCGGGCGAAACCTGCGGTCAACGTTTACTTTGGATAGGTCGCGAGCAAAGAGGGACAAAGAAAACCCGGGAAACCCAGTCCGATCTCTCTCTCTGGCGCTCGGCCGTCATCTAATGGGCGTGCTCTGAAAACCAGCCGAGCACCCGTGACCGAAACTGTTCCGGCGCTGTGGCAAACGCTCCCGTGTGTGCAGCTCCCGGCACCAGCCATAAAGCGATGCAGCGCGGATTTCGGGAAGCGAGCGTGCGCGAGGAACCTCGCGCCATGTCGCGAACGCCGGAACAGGAAAAGGGCGAACCTTTGGCACATGAAGCGCCGTCTCGCACAGTATGATGCCGCCGGCCGCACACGCACATGCTGCCGTCACTATCACGCCCACGGCCCAACGAAATCGCGTCGCCATCACTTAGGAATACGGAATTCGCGCGCGCTTCGGTCCCTGGTGTTTGACAATCGCGATATAATTCCGCCCGGAGTCATTCCAATGTTCACGCACCGCTCGTTCCTGGCCGCAGCCACCGTCGCCGCCGCACTTCCCTGCCTCGCCGCTACCGATTCCGCGAAGGACACCGCCGTCGTTCACGTCGATATCACTCCCAGCCACGTCATTAACTCGTTCGATCCCGATAGCGCTCTCGGCAGCTCCATCGATGCCCTCTCCCACAGGGACATCGACATGGTCTACACACCGCACATCATCCAGGAATCTCTGTCGGCCGGCTGGGGACCCATCACATACCGCAACAACTCCGAGCTTCGCATGGCTGCCTGGCATTGGAATGATAACGGAACATGGAGCGATGCTGCCAACAAGAACGGGTACTTCACCGGCTCGACCGAGCTTAAGGAGCCGATCCGCTACATCCTCTCCTACCCTTTGCCGCACCGCGGCTTCGCCACCAGCGGCGATCGTCCCGTGCAGGGCGCCAATCTCAGCTACTGGAAGAGCAATCCCTATCTCGCCAGCAAATTCACCGGTGAAAGCGATTCGCTCCACCCGCAATGGGTCGTCGTGGATTTGAAAGCTGAAAAGCCCGTGAGCGCCGTCCAGATCGGTTGGGCCAGCCCGTACGCCGCGGCTTATCAGGTCCAGTACTGGGTAGGAACAGGGGCCCTGGATTTCGATGCCGGCCCGAAAGGTGAATGGAAGACTTTCCCCGACGGTGATGTGAAGAATGGAAAGGGTGGCACTGTAACTCTGACGTTCACCGGCTCTCCCGTCAGCACTCGCTTCCTTCGTATCTGGATGACTGCCTCATCCAATACCTGCGATGTTCACGGATCGGACGACGTCCGCAACTGCGTCGGCTACGCCATCCAGGAGATTCACGCCGGCACGGTCGATGCCAGCGGAGCTTTCGTCGACGCCACTCAAGGCGCCACGGGCCGTGACGCGCCGTCCTACTGCGCTTCTTCCATCGATCCTTGGCATGCCGCCGCCGACGTCAACGCCACCGGTGGAGGCCAACACAGCGGTTTCGATATTTTCTTCTCGAGCGGGCTGACCAACAACCTGCCCGCCATGATTCCGGTAACGCTGCTCTATGGCACGCCGGATGACGCCGCCGCACAAATCGCTTACATCGAGAAGCGCGGCTACCCCATCAGCTACATCGAGATGGGCGAAGAGCCCGACGGCAAGCACGCCATGCCCGAAGACTACGCCACTCTCTACCTCCAGTGGGCTGCGGCGATTCATAAAGTCGACCCCAAGCTCAAACTCGGCGGTCCGGTTTTCGAGGGCGTCAACGAAGATATCCGCGTGTGGCCGGATGCCCAAGGCCGAACCTCCTGGATGGGCCGATTCGTGGAATACTTGAAAGCGCACGGCCGGCTGTCGGACCTCGCGTTCGTCTCATTCGAGCACTACCCATTCGAGCGATGCGACATCACCTGGAAATCTTTGTACCGGGAACCGCAGTTGATGAAACATATTCTGGACGTGTGGCGATCCGACGGCGTGTCGAAAGACGTTCCACTCATGGTGACCGAGAGCAGCGTGGCCGCCGGACTCACCGGACCCATGAGCACCATCTGGGGCGGGCTTTGGCTGGCCGACAGCATCGGCGCTTTCTTTGAAGGTGGCGGCGCCGCTTACTATCATTCGCCCATTCAACCTCAGGGCATCCAGAATACCTGCCTCGGCACCGCCTCATGGTCGAACTTCGTATCCGACCGCGATTACAACATCAACGGCTACACAGCATTCTATTGGACCGCCCACATGCTCAACCTCGAGTGGGCCGCGCATCACTCTGGCATTCATCACATGTTCCCTTCGGCAACCGGCATCAAAGACAGTGAAGGAAACGTGCTGGTGACTTCGTATGCGGTGCATCGCCCCGATGGCAACTGGTCGCTGATGCTGGTGAATCGCGACGAGTCCAACCCACACACCGTGCGTGTTGCGTTCGAAGATGCAAAGACCAGGCGCAACGCCAGCTTCACCGGACCGGTCACGCTCGTAACGTTCGGCAGTGAGCAGTATGTGTGGAAGAACGACGGTCCCCATAGCCACGCCGATCCCGATGGGCCACCGGCCGGGACAATTGTCACCGGAAATCCGCAGGCCACATTCACCCTGCCCAAAGCTTCCGTGACGGTGTTGCGCGGTAGAATCGGAAGCTGAGATATGAAATGACGTTGTCGCCTTCGCCTCGGCTCCTGGCAGCAGTGCTCGCGCTAACGGGTCTCTGCCCAGCTTCGGCTCAAGCCCCTGCTAGCGGGCGCCGCGTAGCCATCACCATCGATGACGGTCCCGTTGTCGACGAGCTTAAGGATCTCGAGAGATTTCAACGGATCTCGGCCGGCCTGCTTGGCTCTCTCCAGGCGGAAAAAGTGCCCGCCACCATTTTCATCAACGAGCGCGAGCTCAACGTGCAGGGCCAGCGTGACGGCCGCGCTGCCGTCCTCGCCAACTGGCTCGACGCAGGTTACGATCTCGGCAACCACACGTACTCGCATCCCAGTCTCAATGAGGTCCCGTTATGGCAGTTTGAGGACAACCTGATTAAAGGTGAGGTAATCACACGGGCGCTGCTCGAAGCGCGCGGCCGCAAACTGGTCTGGTTTCGCTACCCGTTCCTCGACTACGGCAAAACCCCCGAGGTGCGCCAGCAGTTCGCGGACTTTCTCGAGCAGCATCACTACCGCATCGCGCCCGTTACCGCCGACTACAAGGATTACATGTTCGCTGGGGCCTACAGCCGCATGTTGCGCGTCGGGAAAGCCGATGTCGCCGAAAAGATCCGGCAAGCTTATCTAGGAGTGATCGACGTCGAATTCGAACAGGCGGAAAAGATCTCTCGCGACCTGTTCGGTTACGAGCTGCCCCAGATCCTGCTCATCCATTGCAGCGAAATGAATTCGGTCTCCCTGCGCGATTCCATCGCCATCATACGCAAGCGCGGCTACAGCTTTATTAGTTTAGAAGAAGCCATGAAGGACCCGGCTTATGCAGGGCCTGGCAAATATAACGATGACGGCGGCTCCTGGTTCGATCTCACCGGCGACACCATTGGCAAACCGGTGAATGACGACGCCGAAGGTCGAGTGCCGAAATGGATTACCGAACTCGAGCGCTCTTCGCGATAAAGTGGAGTGAATGGATGTCTACATTCCCACTCCACGCACTCAGGTAAAGCGCCTCGCCAAACGCGGCGTATACGATAAAATGCAGGTCCACGCAATCCTCGACGAAGGCTTTCTCTGCCACGTGGGGTTCGCGGTGGATGGACAGCCCTACGTCATTCCCACCGGTTACGCGCGGGTTGGGGAGGACATTTATATTCACGGTTCGGCCGCCAGCCGCATGCTGCGCACATTAGACGGGGGCGTGGATGTCTGCCTGACGGTGACGCTAGTGGATGGTTTTGTGCTGGCGCGGTCGGCGTTTCATCATTCGATGAACTACCGCTCGGTCGTGGTGTTGGGAAAAGCTAGGCTGGTGATGGATCCGGAAGAGAAGCTACTCGCGCTCAGCTCCTTTACCAATCACATCCTGCCCGGCCGATGGGATGAGGTCCGCCAGCCTACCGAGCAGGAGTTGAAAAGCACCAGCGTCCTGGCTCTCCCGCTCAGCGAAGTTTCCGCGAAAGTGCGCAGCGGCGGCCCGATCGACGATGAAGAAGATTACGCTTTGCCGATCTGGGCTGGCGTGGTTCCCATTCGGACCACCATAGGCGATCCAGCAGCGGATGCTCGCACGCTCCCCGGCATTCCTGCGGTCGATACCCAACGATTCACGCGATTCCGGAAGCCGTAACATGCGAGAATGCTTGCCATGGAACGGCGACATTTCCTGAGCGCGTTCGGTCTCGCGGCCGCGGCGCAGACATCGACGCCTGCTAGTGAGATTTTAATAGAACGAGTGGCAACTGGTGAGCCGCACAAAGGACGAGTCCTGGCGCTCATCACGCCGCATCTGGATGACGGGCCTTTTTTCGCCTGCGGCACGGTGGCGAAACTCTTGCAGGAAGGCTACACCGGATACTTCATTCGCACCAGCAACGACGAAAAGGATTCCTACGATCTCACCTTCGGTGAAACCGTCGCGGCGAATGAACGGGATACCGCTGAGTTTTTGAAGGCCTGCGGATTGAAGCAAGCGTTTGACCTGGGCTATCGCAATCATCGCATGGACGACGTTGCACGCACGGAGATCCGCGCCCGGCTGATTTTTCTGTTCCGGCTGCTAAAGGTCGATACTGTCTTCAGTTACGATCCGTGGGGGCACTACGAGGAAAATCCGGATCATTATGTGACAGCGCAGGCGGTGGAAGCGGCGTGCTGGATGTCCGGCGGGCACCTGGACATGCCAGAGCATTTCTCCGCCGGCCTGAAGCCCCACAGCGTAACCGAGAAGTACTACTTCGCGCGGGGACCGCAATTGGTGAACCGGGTGGTCGATATTGCTCCAACGGTGCAAACGAAGTTGGCTTGCCTCAGATCGTGCAGGACGATGATGACCCACTTCGTTCGGGATCTGAATGCATCGCTCGCGGAGAAGAACCTGCGGCTACCGGCGTTTTCGGGAGACGAAGCGGCGGCGATTCACGAATTCACCACCGTTGCTTTGGAAAACCGGGATCGCGTTCTGGGCAAGAAGTATGGACTTGATTACGCCGAGGAGTTTCACTACATCGGACCGGACAAGTCACTGGACGAGTATGTAGCGCGCCACGCAGTGCGCATTTAGTGCTTGCGCCAGTCCCATTCGAAGCGGCTCTTCAGCACCACACCAGGCCCGCGGCTGCTCAGGTCGAAGCCCGTTCCCATATTGACGCTGAAAACCTGACTCGCCTGCCAGTCGCCGCCTAAGAAAATCTGGTGCACTTCGGGCTGAGCGCGCGGCGGCACATTGATGCTCTCGATCTCTCCATAGTATTCCAGTGATGGCGAAAAGCTCTTGCGCTTCCAGCGGAGGAGCACGGCGGGCTCGAAGTTCCACCCGTGGACCGTGCCGGGGCCGTGCAAAGCACGCTCGAAGACGGGATTGAACACAATCTGCCATCGTTTGAATTCACGGTCGATGATGGGACGCAGTTCAACGCGCCGTGAATTTTCTTCGTACCGCGTATTTTGAAATGAGAACTCACTGACAAAACCGAGCCGCACGGGCAAACCCCAGGACTCCGGCGCATAGAAGTGCGGCAAAACGCGCCAACCCGCAAACTGAGGCGAGTACCCGGGCTCCCAGGCGTTGAGGAACATGAATCCAAGCGCAAAGTTCTCCGACAGTCCTATCGTTGGTTCCAGCGTGAGGTGGGTTTGATGCTCGGTGGGAAGCAGGGTGCCGTCCGGCAGAGCTGTGCCTTGCGGCTCGAAGTTGAGGTGCGCTTCCAGGCTGTACTCGCCGCGCGAGAGCGGCTCGTACTCGTAGATATGGATCTCGAACGGATCTTGCGCAGGAAGTGTCAGCGGTGCGAGAAGTAGCCCCAACAGGAGAAGGCCGATCCGCACGCTAATGTCGCTTGTCTTGGAGTCAAGAATGGCACGTCGGCCGGCGTAACGCACCGGCCTCGTTGAAACTCATCGGAGGGACCCGCAACAGACTACTTTTCCGATTTTGCCGGATCTTCCGCGGTCGCCTTCTTCAGGCCGTCCTTAAAGCTGCGAATTCCCTCAGCCAGGCCTTTGCCGAGCTCAGGCAGCTTCTTGGGCCCAAAGCAGAATAGGGCGACAGCCAGGATCACCAGCAAGTGCCTGGGTTGCAATAAGTCTTCAATCATGCCTTTATCATACCTTTATTTAAGCGGTAGCGGTGTTATCAGACTGATAGTGTCTTCAGGTAGGCCACGCTCTCTACCGTAAGATCCCAGTTCTGTTCGACGAAATAGTTTTTCACGCCACCAGTCTTGGCCGCGGCAAAAATCTTGGCCCAGTCTAGGGTGTCCTTTCCTACGGCCAGTTGGGGGCCACCGCGCTGTCCGCGGGCTGGCTCCGGGGCTTTCAGGTCGACGCCCTGCAAATGCATGGAGATGAAGCGGCCAGGATATTTGTTGAAGTACATCACGGGATCTCCCACGGCCCTCATGGCGGACATCTGGAACTGCATCTTCACGTACCTTGGATCGAGCAGTTCCAGCAAGACCTCGTACGTCACCCGGCCATCCACCTTCGACATTTCGAATCTTTCGTCATGCAGGAACTGCTGGATCCCGGCTTTGGCGGCCGTTTCGCCAATCTTGTTGTACTCCTCCGCTGCCTTCTTCACCGTATCCATGGTGGTGACGCCATTCTCCACCTTCCCATCGAGACTGGCGGTGCCCATCTGGGTCATTCCGAGGTCGTGCGCCCAGGCGATCGACTGGTCTTGTTTGTTGCGAAGTTCTGCCAGGTCGAAATGGGCGCTCGGACATTTCAGGCCGTGATCCTCCACGATGCGCCTGGTCTGCTTACCGTCCGCCAGACTCGCGAATTCGGCGTAACCGGGCGAGCACAACTCCACATTGCCAATTCCGAGCGCAGCCATGTCCTTGCACAGTCCGGCAAAATCGCCTGATTTGATTCTTTGGCGATGGGGATAGGTCTGGCTTCCGATTGGCATGCCAAGCGGATTGGCTTCGAGTTTCCGCGCGGCAACTGAAAGGAGTCCCGCGCCACCGACATTCATTGCCGATTTCTTCAAAAATTGCCGTCTCGAAAATCCGGACACGTGTCCTCCTGACTTATTATCAACTCGTGGCTGTAGTCTGCCAGGTACCTTCATCCACCAGCGTCCCGTCGCCAGTGCGCGTCGTATACTTGCCGCCCAGCTTGTCCGCGGATAGTTCGCCTTCGATCGTCGACTCCAAATCGTAGCCTTGCAGGTCGAATGCGTAAACGGCCTTCAGCTTCGATCCGGCGACCGTGAGGGACTTAACGGTACACTTCACGGCTTGGCCGTCCAGCGTGAACACGATGTCAGCACTCCATTTGCCTTCAGGCGCCGATGTCAGCATCATTCGGAACTCGCCAGAAGCCGAGGAACCCTCCCACTTTCCCGCGTATTTGCCTGCGGCCAGAGCGTCGGCCGCCGACGAGATGCCAACTGTAAGCAGTGCCACCAACAAGATTCGTCCCAGCATATTTTCAGATCTCAGGCGCTTGTCAGCTTCCAGCCGTCGCGGTAGTTGCGGGTCAAGTACTCGTTGGCCTCGGAAACATTCGTGAACTTCATGCCTTCCTGGTCCCACTGGAGAGCAGGCGCACAGCGATTTTCGTTGAATATTTTACGGCTGTAACGGATTGCCGCGCCAGCCAGTGCGATGGCTTCGGAACAATTCGCCGCGTTGAGGAAGTTGCCCATGGAAGCAGGTCCGCCTTTGAACGCTGCAATCCATTCCGCGTTAGCCGCCCCGCCGCCTCCGCCGCCACCCCGGCCGCCTTGTTGCGGCTGAGGCAACCCTTTGGCCGCCCGATACTCGTCCATCTTCTTGGCCGGGACGAGGTCGTTATTCAGGATGATTCCCTTGTCGCCAACGAACAAAGTACCCGCGGCGGGGATGGACTTGCCATCCTCCGCCAACTCGTCGGGAGTGAAGGGGCGCATGCCACCGTCGTACCAATAGACTTTCAGCGCCGGCCATTGGCCGTGAGCCGCGCATTTGAAGCACACGCGATTGGCGTATGGAAACGCGAAATCATTCATCTTGACCGTGCTGACCTGATCATTGATTTCGCAACTGGAGCTGGATTGGGCCTCCACGCTGTACGGAACGGGCAGATCCAGCGCCATGAAAATCGGCCACAGGCTGTAATTCCCCATATCGGCGATACTGCCGCCGCCGAAATCGTACCAGCCGCGGAAGACGGCATGCGTGTAGCTCGGGTGATAAGGGCGCTCCTGCTCCGGCCCCAGCCACAAGTCCCAATCGAAATTCGCCGGAACAGGCGGCCGGTCGGTAGGCAGTGCAAGTTGCTGGGGCCAGAACGGCCGGTCCGTCCAGTTATGTACTTCCTTCAAGTTGCCGATCGCACCATCGAGAATCATCTGCCGGACTTGGGTCAGGGGCGCGTGCCAGGCCAATAAGTGCGTGGCGACGCCGGTTTTGCGAGCCGACTCCACCACCATGCGCACTTCCGCCACGCGGTTCGAAAGCGGCTTGTGCATGAGTACGTTCTTGCCCTTCTTCATGGCGGCGATGGAAATGGTCGCGTGCAGGTGGTCCGGGGTCATGATCTTGACGGAGTCGAGATCCTTTTCCTTTTCGAGCAGCTCGCGGAAGTCGGCGTAGGAGGCGACGCCCTTGAACTTTTCCGAGCCCCGCTTTTTGGCGTAGTAGGTCTCGATGATTTCCTTGGCCATGTCGCGTCCGGCACGGACCCCCGACACTCCGGCCCCCCAATTCGGATCGTCCAAAGTCTTGCGGACGCTATCGCGAATGCCCGTGGCGCTCCAATCGACATAGTTCGTGCCATCCTTGACGGGATCGCAAACAGCGACGATCTGCACCTCGGGAGCAGCGATCAGGCGCAGCATTTCTCTGGTCCCCTGAGTGCCGCAGCCGATGTAGGCCAAAGTGATCTTATCGCTGGGCGCGACATGCCCAGGACCACCCAGCACGTGCCGAGGGACAAGAGTCAGCGCCACACCGGCGGCGGCCGGGGCAAGGAACTCCCTGCGATTCATGTTTTCCTTAGGGGGCATTACCGCTCCTTTCGTGAGTTGGATTGCGGCGCAACCGCGACAATCGGTAGCGCCGCTGTCAGAAGTCAGCGAAGCTGCATCAGAAATACAGCTTCATGGTCAGTTGCACCTGGCGCGGGGGGTTGGCCTGACCCGTGGTCTGGCCAAAGTCGCTGGCGTTCACGCTCGTATGCGGCGGGGCGAACTGCACACGGTTCAATGCGTTGAGCGCTTCGAAGCGAAACTCCAGACGCGTCCCCTCGTGGATTCGATTCACCGGAAACTCCTTGAACAACGACAGGGTCGCATTCTCCTGGCCGGGCGCGTTGATATACGGCAAAGTGCGCGGCGCATTACCCACGGTGTAATGGGGCGGAGCGATAAACACATCCGGATTTGAGAAGTAGTTATTCAGCCAATCCGAACCCGTGTTGCGCTGGGGCCTGCCAATGACATCCGGCTGTTGAGAGCCGTAGGTCGGCAGAGAGAAACCGCCCGCAAGACCGAGGGTAAGGGGGAATCCGCTGGCGAAAGTCCAAATGCCGTTAAACTGCCATCCGCCCAGCACGATATTGAAGACCGGATTCCAGTTATTGCCAACCATCTTTCCCTTACCGAAAGGAAGCTCGTACACATAGCTGAGATTCACCAGGTGCGTGGCGTTGTAAGCCGAGACCGACCGTTCCAACGCGTAGTTGTTTGGATCCTGGAGATGGCTCTTGCCGATGCCTTTGAAATCGATGTTTTGGTCGGTTGCCGAGGCATCATCGATGGCTTTCGACCAGGTGTAGTTCGCCAGGAATTCCACTCCGTGAGAGAACTTCTTGTCGAGACGGGATTGCAGTGCGTGGTAAATCGAATTGGCGTAGGGAGGTGCGTCACCGCCAAAACCCGAATATTGGGGGAACGGCAGTTGCAGTTGAAACGCCTGCACCGTGGGCGCCGAAAGGAAACTATTGGGATCCTTAACGACGCCGTAGAACGGATTGTTGACGTAGGTCAGCAGACCGGCAATTTGGCCGGCGGAATAATGTTCGATCTGAGGTCCAAGAAAGTCCAGGTTGCCAGCGCCGCCGAAATAGAGGTGAGTCCCTTTCTTGCCCACGTAGGTCGTATCGAGAACCATGTCCCCGGGAAGTTCCCTTTCGAAACCCATGCTCCAGGTTTGTTCGTACGGGGTCATGCTGATGGATTTAATCGGGCCCCAAGCATAGTAGCCGACGTCATTCAGCAAACCGAGGGAATTCCCCGGCGGTAAGGCAGGCCCCACGTTGGGAAATGGATCACTTAAGCGGCCCCAGGGAGTAGCACCGTCGTTGTTATAAGTGGTGATCCAGGGCGTATCTTTCACATAACCCTCCCAGCCCCAAGCGCCCGGTCCCGCCGAGCCGACCTTCGACGTCGAGTAGAAGATGCCATATCCGCCGCGTATCACAGTTTTGCTGAGGGGCTGCCAGGCGAATCCAATGCGTGGTTGGAAATCTTTCGCATCCAGTTCGTAGTTGGTGCGATCGCTCGGGCTGGCGTAGATTTCGCCGCCGTGCAGCGTGCCCAGGCCGGGAACCTGGAGTGGCGAGACTACGTTGGGGTCGTCCCATTGCATGTTGTTGTAGCGCTCGGTACGCGGAAAGGTGATGTCGTAGCGCATTCCGATATTCAAGGTGAGCTTGCGCGAGATCTTCCAATTGTCCTGGACATAACCTCCGGCCTGAAAATTCTGCGTGGCCACCCAATTCGCGATCTCGTACTCGCCATTTCCGCTGCCGTCCCCTGAAAAGCCGGTCATGAAACTGGCCATTGCATCGCCGCCGTCGCCGTAGTTGGGGTCCTGAGATGTCCCGGTGTAATCGTAGGGAAAATTCCCCCCGGTCGGTCCTGGGTTTGCATAATTTCCACGATGCATGCGGCCTTCACCACCGAACTTGAGCTCATGCGATCCCTTGACCCAACTAAGGGTCGCTTGCAGGTGGTGCGTAAGATCGCCATTCAGGTAATAGCTCCACGGCTGTGTGCCGATATTGGTACCGTACGAGTCGTTAATGTTGACGTCGGGCAAAGCCGGCGGATAGCCGCGGTCCATGTATGCAGGCAACCCGAGTAATTTCACGGGATCCAGGTTCTTGTAGTCGCCCGAAATCCCTGGCTGCAGGCCCCAATTCCGCGTGAACCCGTAGGAGAAGCTCAGTAAAACCGTGGGGCTGAAAGTGTAATTCTCGGTGATGGCGAAAGCGTGGGCGGTGCCAGGCGCAGGTCCTGAAGTAAAGGGATCGGTAACGTTCCCGTAAAAGTTGTACCCGTGGCTGTAGCTGGACTGCTGCGAATACTTTGCGGTCAACAGACTCTTATCGCTGAAACGATGGTCGATCTTCAGGTCCCACTGATCGTTCTTGTTGATATTGGACCCGGAAGCGATCCAGTTATAGTAGTACTGATAGTTGGGTGTTCCCACCGCCAGATTGGGAATTGGAAAATATTGGATCATCTTCGCCGCGACCGGATCGATGAGATTGCCTGGGCGCGCCGGCAACTGATAACCGGTGCCGTTTAAATTCGCATTGCCGCCGCTCATGAAGGTGGCCATATTGTTGAAGGGGATGTAGGTGGAGCGCACAGCTCCCCCAACATTAGCGTTGTAAGTGCCGGAATAGGGATCCCAAAGTTGACCCGCCGGAGACGAACACATGCCGTTCTTGTCAAATGTGCCGCCATTATAGCCGCATAGCTCGCCAAAATTACCTTGGCGCTCCGCGGCGCTGGGCATACCGCCGGACGCGCTCGATTGAGAAATCTCCCGGATGCCGTCGTAATCAAAAAAGAAGAATGTCTTGTTCTTCTTGATAGGACCGCCTACGGTGCCGCCGAATTGGTTGCGGCGAAGGCCGGGTATCGGATTGCCGGCTTCATTGTCGAAGAAGTCGTTGGCGTCGAGTACCTGATTCCGGAAGGCCTCATGGAGACTGCCGTGGAACTCGTTCGTGCCTGAGCGCGTGACCATATTGACGATGGCCGCACCGGAAAACCCAAACTCCGCGCTGAAGTTTGACGTTTGCACCTTGAACTCTTCAATGGCGTCCAAGGGCGCCTGATAAATCATGTTCTGCTGGCCGCTGTTCTGATCGAAATTGGTAGTCGTGATTCCGTCCATCAGCACGTCGGCGGTGGCGTTTCGGCCGCCGTTGGAAACGAAGTTGTTGCCGCCCCCAGGGTTCCCGCCGTTTTGCGTTGTGACAACACCCGGTGTGAGATAGGCCAGATTCATGACGTCGCGGCCCACGTTGGGCAGGTCATTAATCAGCTTGCGATCGAGCACCTGACCGGTGACCGAGTCCTGCGTGGAGAGCAGTGGTGCTTCGGTCGTGATGTTGACGGATTGCGCGCCGGTGGACAGTTGCAAAGTGAAGTCCACCGAGGTGTTCTGGTTGATCACGATCGTGATGCCGGTTCTGGTCTGTATCTGAAAGCCCTCCGCGACAACCGTGAGTTTGTACGATCCTGGCTGGACGGCGCGGAACAGATAGCGCCCCGTGCTGTCGGTGGTGGCGTTGAAAGTGTATCCCTTGTCGGCGTCCAACAGCGTGACTTTTGCATTGGGAATGACGGCGCTGGATGGATCGGCGACAACACCGACAATCGAACCTGAATATAATTGCGCCCAAGCGAGCGAAGTGCCCAAAACCAGTACGAAGGCAATCAGCCAAACTCTATTTGGAATCCTCATACACCGTCAGCACCTTTCTAGCCGGCAGGCAAAACTTGCCCGACGAGGTCAAGCGCCACCAGATCGGCGCCGCCTTCTAGTGATTGATTTGTGATGCCCAAAGCTAAACGTAGATGCGTCGATCATACTCCTAAAATGTTTGTTGTCAATAGGAAAAGTACGGATTGACAGTCGGAGGCGGATGGCATCAGGCAAGACCCGCGCTGGAGCTGTAATTCACTGATTCCAGAAAGTCTCCTGGTTGTAAATTCTTGAGGGATGCGCCAGCGTACAATGACGGCATGCAGAAGCTGCTGGTGGCCGCGTTGGCGTTCACAGGAGTGGCGTGGGCTCAAGCTCCGGCACCGGCAACCGTGGCGAAGCTTGCCGAAACGGGCGATTGCCGCAAGGCGATGCCACTCGTGAAGGCGGCTCTGGTGCGCACCAACGATCCGGCGCTGAAGAAACGTCTGGGTCTGGACGGCGTGCAGTGCGCGATGAGCCTGAAAGACGCGGACACCGCCGAGGAACTGGTTCACCTTCTCAGAAAACAATTTCCCCACGATCCAGAGGTTCTGTACATCGCGGTTCACCTGTTTTCAGATCTTTCGTTGCGTGCCTCCGAGGAACTGGCAGCGACCGCGCCGGGTTCCTACCAGATGCACGAACTGAATGCCGAAGCGATGGAGGCGCAGGGCAAGCCGGAGGAGGCGATCGGGGAATTCCGCGAGGTGCTAAAGAAAGAACCGGACGTACACGGGATTCACTATCGCATCGGACGTCTGCTGCTTTCGGGACCGAACCGCGACCCGCACAAGGAAGAAGCGCGGCGCGAGTTCGAAGAAGAACTCAAAATCGATCCTTCCAGCGCAGCATCGGAATACGTATTGGGCGAGCTCGCGCGGCAGGAGCAGAAGACGAGCGTCGCGATGGAACATTTCACGCGCGCAACCAAGCTCGACGGAAGTTTTGCGGACGCGTTCATCGGGCTTGGCCGGACACTGATTGAAGGGAGCCGCGCCGCGGATGCCCTATCGCCTCTTCAGACCGCCGCCAAGCTACAGCCGGACAATCCGGCGCCCCACCTCTACCTGGCCACGGCGTATCGGCAATTGGGGCGCCAGGAGGACGCAAGCCGGGAATCTGAGCGGCAACGCGAGGCCTCCGAAAAGCTGCGACAAGCCAGAGAGCACGTACGCGCACAAGAAGCAGGCATCGCCGAAGAATCCAAGTAGCCGGTGGTCTGGCTAGTACATCGTCCCGAAAGTACCTTCAACTATGTCTGCCCTTGTGGCGCGCGCTTTAGCGTGCCGGGTCGAGATTCATCTCGGCCTTCCGCTCAAGTTAACTCAAGCCAATCACGCCAGGCTAAAGCCCGGCGCGGCGCGTTAAAACGTGCGCCACATCTTGAGTTTGTCACCATATCGCAAACCGTTCCGTCTGCGACAGGCCACTAATCGCCGGCGATCTTTCCGCGGATCACCATGATGGATGCTTTGGGCAATTCGAATGACGTTTGTGCGCCGGCGGTGACGGCGGATTTCGCGGGCGGACCGTCGGGGTCGGCCCAACTGTTGACGCCATCGGGGTGCCACTGGTATTGGGCAGATCCAAACGTGAATAGAGTTACCGGGCCGGAGAATGAACGCTCGGACTTTGCGTCATCGTCATGGAAGGCGATGCGCACGCGGTGGGGATTATCGTGATCTTTGTTGACGACCAGAAGTGACCACTGGCCGTCGGGCCGCAGCACAGCGTAGGCGGTGACCAGGGTGTTGCCGTCGGCATCGTGCAGATCGCTCGAGACGCGGAACACACGGTGGGCGGAATCGACAGGTTGTACCCACTCGCGCGTAATGAGCTGGCTCGCGAAATACTGCGATAGATAGCCCTTGATGCGATCGTCGCGATCGGTTTGGATCAGGCTGAACGTGCCGCCCCCGGCATCGCATCCGCGGCCCATGGTCTCGGGAATGTAGTGAAAAAAGTAACTGGCGCTTCCGCCGCCGGTGAGGAACGCGCCTTCGAAGTCAGCCAGCCAGAGCGCACCCATGATGTCGAGGAAGGTTCCGCCGGCGCCTGACGCGAGATTGCCTTCGGTCATGAAGAGCGGAACTTCCGGCGGCACGCCGTCATTTCTCCAGACGTCCATGATGTGCGTGATCAGACCGGCTTCTTTGTAGAGGTCGGACCACTTGGAGCGGCAAGGGTAGGGATAGTGCTCGAAGGACATGAACGCCAGGTCGGAGATGCGGCCGTGAGCTTTCAGATAGTCGATGAACCTGCCGAGCCATGAGACGCGGCCGTCGGGGGTGGGGGCGACATCGATATCTTCGTTTTCGCCTTCGAATACAGGGCCGCCGAGTTTGAGCTTCGGATCAACCTTGTGGATGGCGGCGGCCCACTGGAGGTAGAGCGCCGCGTAATCCTCGGGATCCATGCGCTGGCCATCCGGCTCCTCGCCCATTTCGACGTAGGAGATGGGATAGCCGCGCTTCTCGATGTAAGCGATCTCGGCGGCGGCATCTTCGGGCGTCGAATAGAGCATGGCCACGGGAATCATGGCGGGAAGACCGCGTGTGATGCCGCTGGTGAAAAAGAAATCGAAGCCGACCTGATCGCCGCCGCGCTCGTTGAGGTCGGCGCTTGTGTGCCAGGGGTCGACGGAAGAGCACAGGGTGTGCGATTGTCCACCGCCCGCGGCATGCTTTACGACGTCCTGAAAGGCGCCATCCGCGCCGAGAGTGCCGGCGTAGAGTTCGCGAATGGCATATCCGGCGCAGTTGCGGGGATCGGCTGAGCCGTGGGTATCGCAGGTATTCGAGGACTCGGTCATCCAGACGCGGAGATATCGAGCCGAAACGGGAAAGGCGGTCAGGCGGATGGTGACATCGCCGCCGTGGCCATCGGTCACCATGCCGGCGGGAAACGTCTGCCAGATGCCTTTGGTGACATTGCGGCGCGGATTGTCTTCACCGGCCGACCAGAACTGCACGCGGTAATTCTTGGCGTAGGGCTCGGCCCAGGCAATGCGGACGGCGTTGACTTTTTGCAGACTGCCGAGGTCCACGACCACCCACTGGGGATGAAGGGAATCCTCCTCGCCGGTGAAGGCGTGGGTGAGGTAGGGATTGCTCTTCCAATAGGTGTCCGGATCACCGTCGGTGAGCACGGAGTAATTGCGGTCGGCACGGCCGCGGCTCATGCCTCGATGCGGCAGGGTGTAGCCCCAGGAATGACGAATCATTTCCGTGGGCGTCGCGCTGCCGGTGAAGTAGCCTCGGCCTTTGGGATCGCTCCAGGTGCCTTGCGGGTTCCAATGCCAGGCTTCGGCTTCCAGCTCCGTGTTTTGCCGGTAGGTCACGGGCTGCCAGCCGGACGCCAGTATTTCCTTGAGCATGGGATTGACCAGCATCTTGTCGGCAAGCCCGACGCCGATGCGATCCACGCCCGCGCCGAGAGAGCGAACGGGGCTGAACGAGTTGGCCACATGCGAGGGAGTGGCATCGACAACCAGGTTCTGCGCGGCGGCTGAGCCAGTGGCGAGGAGGAGTAGCAGGAAAGGGCGTAGACAGATCATCTGAATTGACTCTGGATGATTGTCACATAGCTGTCGACGGTTGGCAGGCTCGAGAGGCTAGTTCAGAGACCGAGCCCGTTGAGGAGGGCTGCAATCTGGCGTTCGACCTGGGCCCGGCTCTGCAATACGCGGATGACGCGGAACAGACCCTGCAAGTAGGTCACGAGCACTTGTGCGGCGACTTCCGCGTCGAAGTCCTTGGGCAACTCCCCGGATTGCTTGGCTGATTCAAGACGCTCGATAAACATGCCAGAGAAAGCGTTCATCTCGCTGATGACGCAACGCTGCAATTCACGCTCCGCGAGCACATCGCTGGACAAGCTTCCGGACAGCAGGCAAACGCGAGGCGTTCTGGGATCATCGAGCTCATCCAGGACCGTCTTGAAGAATGCACGGATCCCTTGCTTGACGGACGGCGTCGACAGCAACGCCGCCAGGCGTCTGCGGCTTACGGTGTCGTTGTAATGCTTGAGGCATTCCAGGTACAGGTGCTTCTTGCTCTTGACCGTGTTGTAGAACGAACCCTCTCCAATCCCCATCACCTTCAACAGATCGCGCAACGACGTATTGGAGTAGCCCTTTTTCCAGAACAGGCGGGTAGCGCGGTCAATCGCCCGGTCGTAATTGAACTCTATGTTCCGCGCCACGAACGCATTGTAGCAGATTCTGTAGCAGCTGCTAAAAAAACTCTTGACACTCCAGAGGAGGCACGTTCATCATGTACTGTGTAGCAGACGCTACAGAATAAAACCAGGAGACAAGGTAGATGCGTGCAATCGTCACTGAACAATACGGCGGTCCGGAGCAGCTCGTGATCAAGGAGATTCCCGAGCCCGAACCCGCGGCAGGCCAGGTGGTGATCGAAGTGAAGGCGTTTGGATTGAACCATGCCGAGATTTATTTCCGCAAAGGGATGTGGGGCGACGTGGCCAAGGTGAGCGGAATCGAGTGTGTTGGGGTGGTCAGAAGCGACCCCGGCGGACATTTTCGCCCAGGACAGAAGGTTGCCGGGCTGATGGGCGGCATGGGCCGCACCTTCGATGGCAGCTACGCCGAATATACGCGCGTACCTGCCACCAACGTGGCGCCGATTGAGTCGACCCTGTCCTGGGCCGATCTGGCGGCCCTGAATCGTACGCCACGGCATGGACCTGCGTGAATCGGAATCTCGCTCTCAGTGCGGGCCAGGTGCTGCTTATCCGCGGCGCCACGTCGGCATTGGGTCAGGCAGCCGTGAACATTGCCGCCCAGGCGGGGGGGCGGGTCATCGCGACGACGCGCAACCCGGATCGCTTCGGGACATTGAAGGCCATCGGCGCGCAGACAGCCGTTCTGGAAGCTCCGGATCTTTCGCGACAGATTCGGCAACTCCATCCGCGCGGCATTGACGGTGTGCTGGATCTGGTGGGCAACAGCACGATCCTGGACTCGCTCGCTGCCGTGAGGCCGGACGGCCGTGTGTGTATGGCGGGATTCCTGGGCGGCGGCGATCCCATCGCGTCATTCAATCCGCTGCTGCAGATGCCGAGCGGCGTTCACTTCAGCTTCTTCGCCAGCGCATTCACGTACGGCTCGCCCGAGTATCCCCTTTCCGACATTCCGTTCCGGACGATTGCCGATCGGGCGGCGGAAGGCATTTATCGCGCGAAGCCAGCAAAAGTTTTCCGATTCGAGGAGATTCAAGAAGCGCATCGACTAATGGAATCGAATCAGGCGAACGGAAAGATCGTTGTCACAGTTTGAAACAGGAGAACACAAATGATTACTTATCACCGCACTCAAGTTGACGGATTGGAAGTCTTCTATCGCGAAGCCGGATCGAAGAATTTGCCGACAGTCATTCTGTTGCACGGATTTCCATCTTCCTCCCACATGTTTCGGGACTTGATTCCAAGGCTTGCCGGCGATTTTCACGTCGTGGCGCCCGATTACATCGGGTTCGGTTACAGCGCACAGCCGCCCGCGACGGAATTCCAATATACGTTCGACAACCTGGCCGCGCACGTCGAGAAGCTGCTCTTTGACAAGCTGCACCTCGCGAAGTTTGCCATTTACGTGCAGGATTACGGCGCGCCGGTGGGATTTCGGCTCGCCAGCGGCCATCCGGAGGCGATTTCGGCGATCGTGGTCCAGAACGGCAATGCATACGTCGAGGGGCTCAGTCCCGCGTGGGCATCGCTGCGCGCGCTCTGGGCAAATCGCACTGCGGATACGGAACAAGCCGTGCGAGCGTTTCTTGCTCCTGAGACGACCCGGTTTCAATACACGGAAGGTGTGGGCAATGTGGAGGAGGTCAGCCCAGACGCATACACATTCGACCAGCTCGGTCTCGATCGCCCTGGTAATGACGCGATTCAGATCAGCCTGTTCCACGACTACGCATCGAACCTCGCTCTCTACCCGCAGTGGCATGCATACTTCCGCGAGCACCAGCCGCCGATGCTGATCGTCTGGGGAAAGAACGACCCGTTTTTCACAGTGGAAGGCGCGAAAGCCTTTCAGCGCGATCTGCCGGAGGCGGAGCTGCATTTGCTCGACACGGGCCATTTTGCACTGGAGGACAAGGGCGAATTCATGGCTCAGCAGATGCGGCGCTTTCTGAGGGACGTCGTGGGCCAAGGGACGAAACGGAAGACCGCTTAGACGTGCGTATAACTCAAGTTATCTAGACCTTGGACACCACCGTCTCAGGAAGGTTGTACCCTTATGTGAGATATGTTGCAGCAGCTTGGCCGCTACCGGATCACTGGCAAGCTCGGAGCCGGCGGCATGGGAGTGGTTTACCTGGCCGAAGATACCGTGCTGGGCCGCCGGGTTGCGCTCAAGACCGTGCGCCTGCTAGAAGGCGCCGATCCAAATTCGCTCCACGATTTGGCGGAGCGCTTTTTGCGGGAGGCGCGCATTGTCGCACAGATGGACCACGCCGGCATTGTGGGGGTCTACGATTTCGGATACGAAGGCGAAACAGCCTACCTGGTGCTGGAATATGTCGCGGGCTCCAATCTTGCGAATCGGCTGGAACAGCCGCCGAGGCTCGATCGAGTGGCCTGCGCGCGAGTGCTGCGTGAGGCTGCCTCTGCGCTTGACTATGCGCACAAGCGCGGCGTGGTCCATCGCGATGTGAAGCCTGCCAACTTACTGCTTACTGATGATGGGCGCGTCAAGGTGGCTGACTTCGGCATCGCCAAGCTGAGCGGCTCGACGACGATGACAGCAGCCGGCATGCTGATGGGAACGGTCGAATACATGTCTCCCGAGCAGATCCGTGGGGAGACGGTGGACGGGCGAAGCGACCAGTACTCGCTCGCGGTGGTGGCCTACCAACTGGTCACGGGCCAGCGTCCGTTTCAGGCAGATTCCACAATCACGCTGGCGCACATGATCGTATATGAACAACCCACGCCAGCGAGCGCCGCAAACCAGGTCCCCCCGGTGACGCTCAATGTCGACAGGGTGCTGGCGCGAGCGCTGGATAAGCGACCCACGGCCCGCTATGCCACCTGTAGCGACTTCGTCCAGGATCTGGAGGTAGCCTGGATCCGCGTGGCGCCACCAGTCGAGAACACGGGCGCTCCCACCATCTCGGCTGCTTCCGTCGAAACGGCGCCGATGGAAATGCCGGCTGCTCGATCGACTCCCCCCAATCCAACCCCCAGCGTTCCGGTACCGGCGCAAGCGCAAGTCCCTCCACCGCTTCCTGGGACTGCGATGCCGCAGGTGGCGACAGCGGGGTCGAAGAAATGGATATGGGTGGCGGCGGGAGTTTTCTTAGTGGTCGCTGGCGTGGCAGTTGTGGCGGCAGTCAAGTTCGCTCCAATAATCCTCAGAAGCATGGTGCCCTCTTCGAATTCCGAGGCTTCCTCGCAGCCTGCGGGCACTCCGCAGAAAACGGCTTCGCAAACTAGCCCGGCAGTAACTCCGCAGCAGGCCGCCCAGACCGGAACGGCGTCCCCACAGGCGTTGCCGCCCCGAACTCCGCCTTCCAGCCTACCCGTCCGTCGGCAGGCGAGCCCAGAGGAACAGAAAGCGGAGCGCGATGAGGCGACCAGCGCATCGGCTAAGTCCGCGGGCGCACAGTTGCCCGCCTCAACGCTGGAGAAGAAGGCTGCGGCGGGAGATATTCGGACGATGGTGCAGACCGGCGATGCATTCGTCGCCGGCCGCGGCGGGGCTCAAGACTATGCAAGAGCCCGGCACTGGTACGAGAAGGCCGCGGCAAAAGGCGATGGCGGTGCCATGTCTCGTATAGGCGATCTTTACCTCAAGGGCCTTGGCGTGCCACGCGATTATGTCATGGCGCGCAGCTTTTATGAGCAGGCCGCTGCGAAAGATTTCCGCGAGGCCATGGACCGGCTCGGCGAGCTGTATTACCAGGGCCTGGGTGTGCCGAAGGACTACGGCGCCGCGCGGAAATGGTATGAGAAGTCCGCACAGCGGGATTTCCCGCTGGCCTTCATCCATCTGGCACGGCTATACCGCTATGGAAACGGCGTGGCACAGGATTGTGATGTCGCGCGGAACTGGTACGAGGAGGCCGCCGGAGCGAACAACAACTCGGCCATGTTGATGCTGGGCGATCTTTATGCCGAGGGCTGTATCGGATTCCGGGATGATCGGGAGAAGGCACGGGACTGGTACACCAAGGCGGCTGACGCCGGGAATGAGGCGGCAAGAGAAAAGCTGCACGCGCTGAAGTGAGGGAGACCACGTGAGGCGTTTCGAGACCATCTGGCAGGATGCGCGGTATGCCCTGCGCACACTACGCAAGAAGCCGGCGTTCGCCGCGACGGCTGTTCTGACGCTGGCGCTGGCGATTGGCGGGAACACGGCAATGTTCAGCGTCATTCGCGCGGTGCTGTTGAAGCCGCTCGATTATCCAGATGCCGATCGGCTGGTAAATATCGCGGACGGCGCCCCGGCGCGATTCGCGGAGATGCGGGCCGCCGCCCATGCATTCACGGATCTCGGTGCTCACACCAGTCAGGAAAACGTCACGCTTTCCGGCGGCGCTGAGCCAGAAGTGCTCAAGGGGGTTCACGTATCGGCCAGTTTCCTGCGAATTCTCGATGTCAATCCCGTGCTCGGGCGCACCTTTCGCGCAGAGGAGGATGCGGCCGGTGCCGCACCCGTTGCCTTGATCAGTTACGACCTATGGCAGCGACACTTCACGGGCGATCCGCAAATTGTGGGAAAGGCGGCAATGCTTTCGGCCATGCCATGCCCCATCATCGGAGTTCTCCCGCCGCACTTCCAGTTTCCTTTTCCTGATTTGGACGTCTGGATGACAGCGCCATCGGAATGGCCGCAAATCCCTCCCAAGTCACGAGCACTCAGCCCGTTCTTGCACATCTTCGGACGCTTGAAGTCCGACGTAAGCTTCACGGCAGCAAATGCGGAGATGAAAGTCATTTACGCGCAATATGTGGCGGCTCATCCAGCGATGCTCGATGCCAAGCGAAAGATACCCAACCCAATCACGCCCATGAAAGATGAACTGGTGGCGAACGTGCGCTCCATCCTGTGGATGCTGTTTGGCGCCGTCGGGTTCGTGCTCCTGATCGCTTGCGCCAATATTGCTAATTTGCTGCTGGCGCGGGCGACCTCCCGCTCGCGGGAATTTGCGGTTCGGGCGGCGCTCGGTGCGCCGCGCATTCGGCTCATCGGGCAACTGCTCGCGGAAAGCACTCTGTTGTCTTCCGCCGGGGGAGTCATCGGCATCTTGCTGGCTTCGTGGAGCCTGCGCGCGATCCCCACGATCACGGCCTTTGATCTGCCGCGAGCGGCGGACATTCACTTGGATTGGACCGTGCTCGCGTTCGCCGGGGTGGTCTCGATCGCAACTGGAGTGCTATTTGGATTAGCGCCGTCGTTCGGCGCTTCACGGCCCGATCTTATGCGTGTGTTGCGAGCCAGTGGCGAAACCGCTCACCGGGGCGGGGCCGGACGGGTGCTGGGGGTGTGGAATACTCGCAGCCTTTTGTCCATCGTTCAGGTTGCGCTATCCATCGTGTTGCTGATTGGCGTCACGCTGCTGGTAGAAAGCATCGGCCGGCTGCGTGGTGTGGATGTCGGATTCAATCCGGCGAATCTGCTCACGATGCGCGTTTCACTTCCACCGGCGCGTTATGACACCGACCAGAAGAAAGCTGCGTTCTTTCAGGAACTGGTGCGGCGCATCGAAGCCTTGCCGGGCGTGCGCAGCGCCACAGCTGCCCTCACTCTTCCGATGATGGGCTACCCGGGCACACCTGTGCAGGACGCCGCGAAACCAACGCTGAAATTGAACGAACGGCCTATTGCGAAAATCTTCCCCATCACGCCTGAGTTCTTCCACACGCTCGAGATCCCGTTAAGGCGCGGCCGGAGCTTCAGCGAACATGACACGGAGAGCGCCCAGCGTGCGGTCATCATTAATGAGAGCCTGGCTCGCCATTTTTGGCCGGGGTATCCCACCAGTCTGAATCCAATTGGCCAGCGGCTTCTGATCGGCGGCGTGAACCCCAAGCCCGCGGAGATCGTTGGAATCATCGCCGATGTACATCAAGCCCTCGAAACTGCCTCTTGGCCTGACAGTGTTTACGTCCCGTTCGCGCAGAATGCCTATGCGTCTTCGATGCTGGCGGTTCGCACCTCTGGCGACCCGCTGTCATTCACACGGGCCATCCGCGAGCAGGTACTGGCGATGGACCGCGATCAGCCGATTGCCGCTGTGCAAACGATGGACACGATGGTGGACGAAGAGATCGGCCAACGGCGTCTGCTAGTCACTCTGTTGGGCTCGTTCGCCGCTATGGCATTGCTGCTCGCGCTCATCGGAATTTACGGAGTCATCGCCTACTCCGTGGCGCAGCGCACTCAGGAAGTCGGCATTCGGCGGGCTTTGGGTGCGCAACAGGGCGACATCCTGCGGCTCGTCATGGGGCAAGGCTTTGTACTGGCGATAGCCGGGATCACTCTCGGGCTCGGCGGAGCCTTTGCACTGACGAGAGTGATCAGCACGCTGCTGTTCCAGATCAGCGCCACTGATCCCGCGACCTTCGCGGGTATGGCCGTGATATTCCTCGTAATCGCGCTTGCGGCGAGCTACATTCCGGCGCGGCGCGCCACGCGGATCGATCCCATGGCGGCTTTAAGAATGCCTTAGCCCTTCGCTTCCTTCTTTAAGAACGTTCCCTGCTCCAGTTCCTGGAATGCCTGGCGGAGCTGCTGCTGGGTGTTCATCACGATAGGACCGTACCACGCCACGGGCTCTTGGAGTGGCTTGCCGGAGACCAGAAGGAATCGGATGCCGTCCTCGCCCGCCTGCACTTCCAGCTCGTCGCCGCGATCAAAGAGCACGAGCGAGCGATTGTCCGCCTCTGCTGGCGGCGCCATGTCCAGCCACCCGACGGCTTCGGTGGGTACGGCAAGCGGACCGGATGCGTTGCAGAACTTCCCCGCCCCGGCGAAAACATACGCGAACGCGTGGCGCGTGGTCTCGACCGGAAGCGTCTTTCTGCGGCCGGGCGCAACCGATACGTCGAGGTACATCGGATCGGCGGCGATGCCGTCCACGGGTCCTTTCTTGCCCCAAAAGCTGCCGCAGACCACGCGAACGTGGGTGCCGTCGTTGTCCTTGATCTCCGGAATATCGGCGGCCTTCACCTCCTGGTAACGCGGCGGCGTCATTTTGAGCGATGCAGGAAGATTCGCCCACAACTGGAACCCATGCATGCGGCCCGCCTGGTCGCCCTTCGGCATTTCCTGGTGGATAATGCCGCTTCCCGCGGTCATCCACTGCACGTCACCGGAGGCGATGGCGCCGTGGTTGCCCATGCTATCGCCGTGCTCCACCGTGCCGGCGAGAACATAGGTGATCGTCTCTATGCCGCGGTGCGGATGCCATGGGAAGCCCGCGAGATAATCCTCGGGAACGTCGTTACGGAAATCGTCGAGGAGAAGGAATGGATCGAAGTCGGATGTGTTGCCGAATCCGAACGCGCGGCGCAGGTGCACGCCCGCTCCTTCAAGAGTCGGCTTTGATTTGACGAGTTTTTTTACTGGTCGAATGGACATTATGACAGTCTATCGTGCGCACGGACCAAGCGGCTTCAGAGGATTCCCGCAGCGCGGGGCCACCGCGGGGTTGGCGGGAGACCCGCGGCTTTTCTCACATGTAGGCCTAACGGCCGCAGGTACCCGCATACGGCGCGTGTCCCTGCGCTGCATCCATGGGGAGATTATCGCCGCGTGGTTTGCCGCTTCTGCCACTCGGCGTCCAGCGCAACCACGTCCTGTGCCACCGATGCGGGGAACAGAGCACTCACCCAGCGCGGATTTCGCCACTCCGGCGCGTTCCTGGTCACTGACTCGAAATCTCCCAGGGCATCGGCTGTCCGTCGCGCCTGCCAGTGCGCGAGAGCGCGGCCCATGATCGGCGAATTCCACGAGGTGTCGCGGAAGCTGGCTGTAAAATGCCGCGTAGCAATGTCGAATTGGTGCTGTTCCAATTCATTCCAGGCCACCGCGACCTGTATGGCGGAATTTCCGGGACGAGCAACAAGCGCCTGGCGCAGCAAGCCACGCGACATCTCATAATTGCCGGCGCGATAGTACCACCATCCCAGCCGCCCCAATGACTCTGGGGAGATGCTGTCCTGGCCAGGTTCCTGAGCTTCCGAAATAAGAGCTTTCGCCGGAGCGTCGTTTCCCGTCATGGCCATGAGGCCGGCCGCTTCGACGCGCAGATCAGTCGCCAGCGCCGGGGTCACCGCCTGAATCCTGCCCGTCCACGCCTCAAAATCCCGCGCGGTTCGCGCGCTGAGATCAGATGCCGAAAGTGAATCGGCAAACCCACGAACCACATGGGCGTCGGAGATATTCAGCTCTAAGAGCTGCCGGTAGGCAGCCGCCGCTGCCTGGAAGTTCGCGAGCGCAAACTGCGCTTTCGCCAAAGTCGCCAAAACCGCTGCTTGTCCTGGATTCAGATCGAGTGATAGAGCCGCTAGCTTCGCTGCCTCTTCATACTTATGCTGTGCCCAAAACGAGGCGGCGAGCCCGTCGGCGTACACGCGCAGTTGGTCGGCGATCACCGGATACATGTTCTTGAGCTTGCGGCAGGTTTCGGCTGCGCCGGCAAAGTCCGAGATCCAAAACTGCACCTTTGCCAGAAGCTTCAATGTCTCCGGCTGGTTGGGTTGCAGTTGCAACGACTGCTTCGCCAGCTTGGCCGCTTTGTCATACTGCTGTGTTTCGAGAGCCTCTTCTGCCAGCGCATCGGCGTAGAGCCGGACGCCATCGGCGAACGTAGGATAGTCGGGCAGGAGCTTGCTATAGGTGGCGACTGCGGCCGGATAGTCGCCCAACGCGAACTGCGATATTGCGAGAATCTCGGTCGCCCGGGGCTGATCCGTTTTCAGCTCCAACGATTGTGATGTCAGTTTCCGCGCCTCTTCATATTGCTTAACCCGCTCCGCTTCCCGTTTTTGTTTCTCTTTCCAAGTCAGGAACGGGTAGGGCCGCACCCGTGCCGCCTGAAGGGAGCGCCATGCACGCTCCGTTACGAATATGTATGCCAATGGGAACGGGGTGGTTCGCGTCCAGCCCGGCAACTGGCCGCCCGCAATCATCTTTTGGATCTGATCGATGCGCTCCGCATTCAACGGGTGCGAGCGAAAATAGCCTTCGAGAGTTTCCAGCGCGACCTTAGAGAGTTCTTCCGGCGGAGTATCGCTGCGGACGGTCTTGGTTGGGTAAACACGCTCGAATGCCTGAAATATATGGATGGCGCCTTGCGGCGAATACATGGCGGCAGCCGCGAGCTTTGTGCCTTCACGATCCGCCTCCAGCTCCTGAGTTTTGCTATAGCCGGCTACAAATACCTCTACCGGCAGCCCGATCAGCCCGCCGAGTGGTACCCGGCGCAGCGCCGCCTCCACCTGAATGCGTTCCGCGCAATGGTAATGATCGATGTGCTCGATCTCGTGCCCGATCACAGCCGCCAGCTCGTCTTCTGTATCCATCAGCGCCATCAAGCCGCCACCGACGAACACCGGACCGCCCGGCAGAGCAAAGGCGTTGATGAAATCCATGCTCGGCACGTAATGAAACCGGTAGGGCAGCTTGCGGTGCGCGTGCGCAGCCACCTTTGCCCCAACCTGCTGCAGATACTGTTCAACCGCGCGGTTCTGAGCGTCCTCTCCATCGCGATGCCACCATGTGCTGTACGATTTCTCCAGTTCCTTGCCGATCTTGATTTCCTCGGCATCCGGAAGCGGCGCAAACGCCACCGGCAGCCTCGTCAGCTCCCGCTCGCTGTCACCAATAAGGCTCAAGATTGGCTCTGGCCCGACGCGCGCGTCCACTTTACGCACTTCACTCCAGACGAGCGCGGCAGCCAGCGCGGCGGCGATGAATGCGAAAGCGGCCCAGTGTTTCATAGGTATTGCCTCAGCACGTCACGGTATCGTGTGTACAGATAGGACACCGCCAGCAGCGCCGATCCCAGGACGATGAACGTCAAGTAGCGATCGCGCGGCGCCAAACCCCACACATCCCGGAAAACGATTTTCGCCACACACAGCAGAAGCAGGGCTAAGCCCGACAGCCGGTAGCTTCGCTCTTTGACCCAGAGCGCTAACGAGAAAACCGCGAGCGCTTCAACACCCCACGCCAGTGTCACGAGTCCGCTGCGCATCTCGACTGCAAGCAGAGCGGTGAGCAACACGAAAGGAAGAAAGAAGAAGACCTGCTCCGGCCGGCGATCCATAAACGTCAGAAAACGCATTAACCAGTGGCGAGACGGGCTGGCGTCCTTGAGCCGTCTGAGCGAGAAGGCAAAGGGCAGCGCGAGAAACAGCAGCGCCACGGTGGTGCCCATTGACGCCACCGGCCCATGGCCGAAAGGCGCGGGAAAATAGCTGCGCTCGTAGAGGTTGTGGAGAAATCCGCGAAACAGCACGCCCGCGCCCAGCAACAGGCCTTGGTGAAGGAATATTCTCCGGCCGCTTTTCCAGGCGATCGCAACCAGGAGAAGAACCAGAGCCGCCCAGGCGACCACCACCAGATCGGCATCGAGATCGAATCGCATGAGCACGGCTAAAGTTACGGTGCCGAAGAAGCAGTTCACTTCCGCCACTTTGAATTTCCGCTCCAGGCCATCGTGATCGATCAACCGGCCATACACGTAGTAGAAGGCGAGGGCGAGCGGAGCTGTAGTGTAAATGCGCGGGCTGATCTCACCGAGTGGGCCGACCGCGTTGAGATTGACAAAAAAGACGCGGACAAAGCTGGCCACGAGCGCGGCATACGCCTGAAGACGTAGGTGCAACGATTGCCGCTTCAAACCGGTTTCCAGGAGAACCAGCGCCGCGAGCGACCAGCATAGAGCAACGCTTGCCGGACGCAGCTCGTACCACGCGAGCAAGGCGCCTAAACCAGAAGCCACCCACGTGTACGCCGGAACAATTCGCGCGGCGGCGAGCACTCCGGTCAGCCCAGCCCAACGGGAGCCGAGATACAGCAGAGCCACGACGATCGCCATCGTGAGCAGGCGCTCAGACATCCAGGTGGCGTGTGGATAGGTGCCGGTAGCCTCCAGGTTGACGAATAGCACGCGAACAACGGCGGCGGCCATGCAAGCCATCCCGTCGATGGACAGTTCCTGCACACGCCAGCGCCGGCCGGCCAAGGTCAACATCACCCCCAGTGCGGCCCACGCAACCGCAGTCCAAGCATGCGGCCAAGCGATCCACGCGCCGGCAACCGCAAGAATCGTCGCCATATGGGAGAGCCGTCGGAAGCACAAGCGCTCCAAATCGGTTTGAATCAAATCCGGCCATCGGCGCGGAATCCAATGCGAGTTCGCGTAGAACACCGCTGCCGCTACACCGAACAGCAGAGCCAATCCCGGCTGGCCTCCCTCACGGATGTGATACATGCGCTCGCCGAGAACTGTGGCTCCGTCACCGGCGAGCATCTGGATCCAGACCGCTAACCCCGCGAGCATTCCCAACCGGCGGAATAGAATTTCTCGAAGGAATACGCCCGCGAGAAACAGCGCTTCCGCCTCCGCCAGCCAGCTCGCCGAAAGACTGGCCTGCGAGTATCGATAAGGAAACGCCGCCACCAGAAAGCAAGACCCCAACGTTGTGAGAACCACGAATGCTGTACGGCGCCGGCGGGTAATCGGCAACTGGCCTGCCAGGAACTCGACTGCCCCCACTCCCAAAAAGAACTGAAAGGCCAACTCGGGATGGACCGATTGGTAGCCCATCACGCTCACGAACAGTGCCGCATTCAGCACAGCGGCGATCGTCGAAACTTGCTCCTGGCGCCTGTCATCGATGCGCCGGAACACATACGAAGCCCGGAAAATGAGCCAGTAGCTGTAGAGCAGAGCGGAGCTGGCACTATAACCGGGGAAGGCGTGGACGTGGCCGTGCATCGACAAGATGATCGGCCGCAACCAGAGATAGTGGTTGCAATACGCCGCCGCCATCCCGGCAATCTCCATCTCGAACCAGCGCCGGCGCACCGCAACCATCGCCAGACCGGCGCCCAGAATGGCGCTGGCAACGAGGCTAGAGGCATCGCCGCGGCTGATATTCACCGTGGTGAATGCCAGCAGGAACGCCAGCCCGGTCACGACTTGCGACTCGTAACGCAGCGTGTGCGCGATCATGCCCGCGGCCACAATCAGCAGCAGAGCCAGATCCGCGCTTTCCGAAGAAAGAATGTGCGCCGCGGGTACGTGATACATAGCGTAGGTGGTGAAGTAAAGGAGCGACCATCCGCCACCAATTCCGGCGCGTGCCAGAATTTGCCATTGGCGGCGCCGCTCGAAGAGCACGCCCACGCCGAGCATCACCGCGCTGGCGGCGTAACCCACCATGACTTTTCCGGGCGGACCAAGCTCACGCATCTCATACGAGAGAAACAGCGCCACACCAATCACCAGAATGATGATGCCGATCTTGTTGAGCCAGTTTGTGCCCAGAGCCTCTTCCAGATTGAGCAGCCGGCCGATAGAGAATCCGGGTTGCTCGGCATGCGAAAAAGCCGGGAGCGGAGGCGGCCCTGGTGGCGGCGGTTCCACGGATTCGGCCGCTGCCACCTCCGGTGCAACCTCCTGCCCTGACACTGGAAGCGGTGGGGGCTGAACTGGAACCTGAGCAACTGGGGGTATCTCCTGCTCGATTGGCTCCTTCGCGGCAGGTGCGGCCTGCGCCTCTGTGCGTTCCCGTTCCATCAGCTTACGGAGTTGCTTGGAATCCTCTTCAAGCTGAAAGACTCGCGATGTGAGCTTACTGATGAGCGATTCCAGCGTTCGCGTTCTGGACGAGCTGCGGGCAATCCAGATCGCCAGCAGAACCACTACGAAAAACAAGAACGCAGTCATAGGTGACTACTTCTCCGCTACTTCCGCCAGACGCATGATGACACTTTTCGCCTGCCGCAGGTCGGTCTTGCCGCTCCCGAGAGTCGGAATGGTTTCAATAAAGTGCAGATCCTCGCTCTTAGGCACCCAGAGTTTGGGCAGCTCTGTCTGGGAAAGTTGCCGCCAGATCTCCGTCGGCGTGAGATCCGGACGCGTGTACAGAGCTGCCAAGCGCTCGCCCTTGTGATCGTCCGGAATGCCGCAGACTACACAGGCAGAATCACCAAGAATGGCTTGTAGGGCTTCCTCGATTTTCAAGTGAGGCACCATCTCGCCGCCGATCTTGCTGAGGCGTGCGAGCCGGTCCGTGATCCGAATGAATCCGTCGTCGTCGATGCACCCGATATCGCCCGTCACGTACCAGCCATCGCGAATCACTTCCGCGGTCTTCTCGGGCTGCCCTAAGTATCCGAGCATCCGGTTGGCGCCTCTCACAAGGAGCAGTCCTGCTTTCCCAGCGGGCAACCGCTCACCCGTGTCCGGGTCCACAACCCTCACCGTCACACCAGGAACCGGATGCCCAACCGTGCCGGCCTTAACCCCGGTTTGTGGATTCGCGGGATCTTCGTGGTCTGGCACATTCACGGCGATCACGGGCGACATTTCGGTAGCCCCATAGCCTTCGAGAGGACTCAAACCGAATTTTTCGTGGAACGCTTGCGCAATATTCTCGCGCAGCTTTTCCGCGCCCACGAGCACGAACCGCAACGAGGCGAACTCCTCGGCGGAGCACTTGCGCGTATAGCCGACGCAGAAGGTCGGGGTGGTCAACAGAAAAGTGCCCCGGTGCTTGTGAACCAGCTCGCCGATCGCTTTCGCATCCATGGGGTTGGGATGATAAATGGCCGCGGCGCCGATCACCACCGGAAACCACAGAGTGTACACAAAGCCGAAGGAATGGAAAAACGGCAACACGCCCACAATGCGATCGGTCTTGCCAATCCAGAACACTTGCGCCACCGCCTCGATATTGGAAATGAGATTGTAGTGCGAGAGCATCACACCCTTCGGAGTGCCGGTGCTCCCGCTGGAAAAGATGATCGTAGCCAGACTATCCGGCGTTCGCTTTTCTGAGTTCATGAGGCGCGCTAATAGGCGCGTGGGAAGCAGGAAGGCGGCGGCAGCCGTGACGGCTTTCTGCCATCCGCTGAACGCTGGCAAAACATCCTCCAGAAACACCATGCCCTCGGTCGGTTCCAGCTTGGCCTTAGCCAGAAAGTGGCGCGACGTCAGGATGGTTCGGATCTCGCATTGTTCAACGGCCGACGCCATCGATTCTTTGCCGGCGGTGTAATTGAGGTTCACGGGAATCTTGCCAGCCGTCAGCGCTGCAATATTAGCCAACGCGCCTCCCACTGAATTTGGCAGCAAGAGCCCGATTTTGTTTGCCGGGGCGCTATGCCGGCGCAGCCAGCGGGCGAGCAGTATGCTGGCCATCAGCGTCTGGCCGTATGTAAGTTGCTTGCCGCTCGAATCAGCCATAGCCAATGAGAACCAGTTGCGTTTGGCTGATCGCATGAAGCGCAGGTCTAACAGATCTTGCGCGGTCCTCCTCTCCTCGACCGCTTCGCTGCCGAGTTCCATGATCGCGAGCCGCACATCGTGTGCCGACGCGTGCGAGCTGAGCGGCTTGCCGAACGACACGGTTACCGGATACGGCACACGCTTCGGCCATTTCCAGAAGAAGCGGCCGCGCTCGAAGCTGAAAATGCTTCCCCACAGACGATCGAGATGCACCGGAATCACGGGCACGTCCAGACCTTCAGCAATTTTCTCGAGGCCGCGCTTGAACGGCAGCAGATTGCCAGTACGGCTGATGGCGCCTTCCGCAAAAATGCAAACCACATGGCCGGCTTCGAGTTCCCGGCGCGCGCTCCTGATCGACTCCACTAAGTCCCGGCGCGATCCGGCGCCCACCGGAATCGAATTCGTCAGACGGAAAAACCAGTGGAGCGCTGGAATCTCGTAGTAAGGGCGGTACACCATGAACCGGATAAAGCGTTGCACGCACGCGCCGATGAGGAAGCCATCGATATGGGAGACGTGGTTCGCCACCAGCAGCGCGGGACCACGGAAGGGAACATTGCCGGCGCCCACGATGCGAATGCGGAACACCGTGTGCGTGAGCAGCCAGAGCACAAAGCGCACCAGGAAATCGGGCACCACGCTCACCGAATAAACCGTCGCAACCAGCGTGAAGATTCCTGCGTACAGCACGATCTTGTCCGGTGCGACTCCAAGTTTGTCGTGCAATTCCCACAGCGCGGCCGAGGCCAGCAGAATGCCCACCATGTTCAAGAAATTATTGGTGGCGATCAGCCGGCCCTTCTCATCGTCTCCGCTGCGTTGCTGCAAGAAGGCGTTTAGCGGGACAATAAACAGGCCGCTCGCAAAGCCCAGCAACGCGAGCGCAACAATGGCGCCCAACCACGACGGCATGACCCAGCACAACAGCATGGAAGAAACGCCCATGCCGAGCGAGCCTAGCGGCACCAGGCCCAGTTCGACCTTGTCCCCCGAAAGCCGGCCGGCGGCCAAACTGCCCGCGCCGATCCCGATCGCTAGCGCCGTGACCATCAGGCCTATGTGGACTTCGTTAACCTTGATCACCTCGCGCCCCAGAACGATCAGATCCATCTGAAACAGAGCGCCGAGGAACCAGAAATAGGACATGCCGATCACCGTCAGCCACAGCGGGCGGTCGCGATACAGCCGCCTCAGGCCGACGACTACCTCGGCGAACGGATTCAGCGCGAACGGCGTTCGAATGTTCGGAGAAGCGACTTTCCCGATTTTGAAACTGACGAGAGTGCCCACGATCGCAATCGCGAGCATGACCGTCCCCATCTTCCACGGCGCATATTTCCACGCGGAGAACAGAAACGTCCCGGACGACGTCCCGACCACGATCGCGACGAATGTGCTCATTTCGAGCAGGCCATTCGCGCGGGAGAGATCGCGATCCGGCAACATCTCCGGGAGGATTCCGTATTTCGCGGGGCTGAACAGCGTGGCCTGCAGCGCAAGCAGGAAGAGCACCGCCATCATCAGATCGATGCGCTGGGAAACCAGCGCCGGAATGGCGAGTGCCATCGAAAGAACCTCCAGCGATTTCGTGGCGATCAGAACGCGGCGTTTGTTAAAGACGTCGGCGAGATGGCCGGAATACCCCGAGAACAGCAGGAATGGAACGATGAATACTGCGCCTCCGAGCGAAAGGTACTCGCTGCCCTTGCCGGTCCTGGCGCCAATCTCCACCGCCAAAAGCGAAACCAGAATTTTGTAGACGTTGTCGTTGTACGCGCCGAGGAACTGCGTCCAAAGGAACGACTGGAACCCGACCGACTTCAGAAGCTCTTTGTAGCTGCTCGCGGCCATTTGTATCTGTTCTCCTGCCCTTATCGGTGCAAAGGGAGGACCAGCTCGGCTGTACTGATTTAGAACAACTTACCTGTTAAATTGGCTCAGTTGTCAAGACTATAGTACAATCCATGCTCATATTATGTACATTTCCTGTATACTCACCTCGTGGCCTTCGTCAACGCCCAAGAGCGCTCCTTACTGCGCATTACTTCCGATCTGGCTTATTCCAACCCGTTCGTCCCCGAGCGAGTGAGTCTGGAGCGCGCCGCATTGGGTAGCGAGTTCGTCGAAGGCGAACCAGTGTGGAGCGTGCAAGTGGAAGATCCCGACCGGCCACGCACGAATGTCTGGAAGATCATCGCACTTCTCGAACCCTTAGTCGAGCGTTTGCGCCAGCATCTGGAGCGCGTTCGCGACGTGCCAGCCAGCGACCTGGCGCTCTATCAAGACGCGGTGTTGCATGTGATCTACCACCACGCGTTCCCGCACTTCGTGGAAACAATTTTCAATTCAGGCAAACAGAAGCGCTTGAGCTTCTATTCTCAGTTTCAAGCGGAGTGGGAGCGCTATTTCCAGATTCCCGGCGTCTCGCTGCCCACAAACCACGACCCCCGGCACATCTTCGCCTGCTTTTACCAGATCGCCCGAGCTTTTCACAACATTTTCCTGTGCATCATCGGCGGTTCTCTGTCGGCTGCAAAGCTGCGAGCATCGGTGTGGAACTCGATTTTTACACACGACCTCCGCCGCTACTGGCGCGGCATCTACGCGCACATGGCCGATTTTCCGACGCTCATCATGGGACCGTCCGGCACCGGAAAAGAGTTGGTGGCACGTGCCATCGCGCTATCTCGATACGTGCCATTCGACGCCGAGAAGCTCATATTTGAACACGACCCCGAGCAGGACTTTCTGCCGATCAACGTCGCCGCACTGCCCGCCACGCTGATCGAATCCGAACTGTTTGGCCACCGGCGCGGCGCTTTTACTGGCGCCCTGGAGGACCGCAAGGGGTGGCTGGAAGTCTGCCCGCCATCCGGCTCCGTTTTCCTGGACGAGTTGGGCGACCTGGAATTTGCGCTTCAGGTGAAATTGCTGCGCGTGATCGAGACGCGGACGTTCCATCCACTCGGCAGTACCGCCGCCCGTCAGTTTCGCGGCAAGCTGATCGCGGCCACCAACCGGGATTTAGCCACGGACATGAAACGGGGGCGGTTTCGCGAAGATCTGTATTACCGGCTGTGCGCGGACGTGATCCTGACGCCGCCGCTGCGCGAACAAGTGCGGGAATCGCCTGAAGTCATGCGCGACCTGATTCATTACATGGCGCGCAGGGTCGCGGGTTCCGAGGCGGAGCCGCTGGCGAGGGAAGCTGAGGATTGGATCCGCCACCATTTGCCACCGGATTACGCCTGGCCGGGAAACTACCGCGAGCTGGAACAGTGTGTGCGCAACGTCCTCATCCGAAAACAGTATCAGCCGCCTGAAAGCCGAGCGGCATCCGACGCCGAGAGCCTGTCGGAGGATCTGTCCATGGGGCGCTTAACTGCTGATGAGTTGCTCCGGCGCTATTGCACCCTCGTATACGCCGAAACCGGCAGCTACGAGGAAACCGCGCGGCGTTTGCAGCTGGATCGGCGCACCATCAAGAGTAAAATTGACGCGCGCCACTAGCGGGCATGGTGGCACCCGCCGCCGCGACTTTATAATAGTTCTTTACCCAACAAGAGAGGAGTTTGGATGTCCGTTAAACGTCTGGGGATCCTCACCGGTGGTGGTGATGTTCCCGGCTTGAATTCCGTGATCAAGAGCGTGGTCTATCGAGGCGGTGAGATCGGCTGTGAAATCACCGGTATCCGGCGTGGATGGGAGGGTTTGACGAACGTAAACCTCGACGACGAACAAAGCCGCGCGCGGTATATTCTGCCGCTCAATCGTGACAACACGCGCACGATCGATCGCACCGGCGGCACCTTTCTGCACACGACGCGCACCAATCCGGGCAAAATGAAAAAGGTGCCGGACTTCTTGAATGCCGCCAGTTTCAAGACGTCGCAAGTCACGAAAGATGGAAAGACAAGTACGGTGTACGACCTGACACCGCAGGTCATCAAGAATCTGGAGAAGCTCGGGTTCGAGTACCTGGTGGCAATTGGCGGCGACGACACCTTGAGCTACGCGGCGAAGCTCGATCAAGCCGGCTTCAAGGTGATCGCGATTCCGAAGACGATGGACAACGACGTGCAGAATACCGAGTATTGCATCGGGTTTTCGACGGCAATCACGCGCGCCACCGAAGCCATCGGGCGGCAGCGAACCACGGTGGGCTCGCACGAACGCATCGGCATATTCCGCATCTTCGGACGCGACGCCGGCTACACAGCGCTCTACACGGCCTACGTGACCTCCATGCGTTGCTGTATCCCCGAATACAAGTTCAATTTGGAGAAGCTGATCGAGGTGCTTCTGAAAGACAAGAGGACGACGCCCAGCAACTACTCACTGGTGGTTCTTTCCGAGGGCGCGGAATGGGAAGGCTACCAGTTGCGCGAAACCGGCGAGGCGGACGCGTATGGCCACAAGAAGAAAGCTAACGTCGGCGAGGATTTGAGCGATGAGATCAAGAAGCGTACCGGCGAGGAAACCATCGTCAGCGACCTGACGTACGATCTGCGCAGCGGCAGTCCGGATTTTCTCGACAAAATGGTGGCGTCCACGTTCGCGGGCATGGCTATGGGATGTATCGAGCGCGGACAACACGGACTTATGATGGCGATCAGCGGAGGCTGCTACACGGCAGTGCCGATTCCCGATCCCAAGCTTGGTCCGCGCCGTGTGGATGTCGGGACGATGTACAACACCGAACGCTACCGGCCAAGTTACGAGAACAAGATCGGCCTGCCGATTTTCCTCACGCGGGCGTAGAGTCAAACGCCTCACCGCAGAGGCGCGGAGGCGCGGAGAAAGGCGAAATTAGAGTTCATGCCATTCCAGGAAGTCGTCGAAGCTCAGGGCCACCTGATCGATTCCCACATCATGGAGCAGATTTTCGATCAGGTGGTCGAGTTCGGCGGCCGGTTCGAGGTCGAAGAATTCCGCGTTGGGAAGACCAACAGCGACGGATCGTACCTACGCCTGAAGGTGGAGGCCAGCGAGCGCGCCGTCATGGAGCGCCTGCTGCAACAGTTGCTCGGCCTGGGCTGCTCGCCCGTCGACAGCGGCGACGCGCAACTGCGCACGGTGGAGCGCGACCGCTGTGCTCCCGAGGATTTCTATTCCACCACCAACCACCGCACGCTCGTCCGCCACCAGCAGCAATGGATTGAGGTGGACAATCAACGCATGGACGCGCTCGTGGTGGTCGCAGACGGCAGAGCGGTGTGCCGCCGGATGCGCGACCTCCACGCCGGCGATCAAGTCGTCGTGGGGATGCGCGGCATCCGTGTGGTGCCCGAATCGAAGGAACGCGACCGGCTGGCTTTCGCGTTCATGAGTAACGGCATCTCGTCGGAGCGCCAAGTGGAAACGGCGGTGCGCCAGACCGCGACGCTCGTCGAGCAGACCATCGAACAAGGTCTGAAAGTGGTCGCCGTCGCTGGTCCGGTGGTGGTGCATACAGGCGGTGTGCAGGGCCTGGCGCAGTTGATCCGCAGCGGATTCATCCAGGCTTTGCTCAGCGGCAACGCGCTAGGCGTGCACGATCTGGAAGCGGCGTTGTTCGGCACGTCACTCGGAATCCGTCTGGCGGATGGGCGCCAGGAAGAACATGGCCACCGCAATCACATGCGCGCCATCAACGCCGTCTATCACTGCGGCAGCATCGCCCGCGCTGTGGAAAGTGGGCGCTTACGATCGGGAGTTCTCTACGAGTGCGTGAAAAAGAACGTTCCCTTCGTACTGGCCGGTAGCCTGCGGGACGACGGCCCCCTGCCCGACACCATCACCGATATGAACGCCGCACAGGACGCCTACGCTGAACACTTGAAAGGCGCCGGGCTGGTGCTGTGCCTGGGTTCGATGCTGCACTCCATCGCCACGGGCAACATGCTGCCGAGCTGGGTGAAGATCGTTTGTGTGGACATCAATCCGGCCGTCGCCACCAAAGTGAGCGATCGCGGCACCGGCCAGGCGGTGGGCGTAGTGACGGATGTCGGGCTGTTTCTCGATCTGCTCTCGCGCGCGCTCGTGAAGAAATGAAGCGCTCCTACACTGACGCGCACGCGGAGGCCGGAATCGAAGCGCCGCTGCCTGAAATCGAAACTTGGCCGAACCAATTCCCGGGCTACGAGATCGAAATTGTTGTTCCCGAGTTCACTTCCGTGTGCCCTAAAACCGGCCTTCCGGATTTCGGGCGGATCACCCTACGCTACACGCCAGACAAATTATGTCTGGAGCTGAAGTCGCTCAAGATGTACGTGCTGGCATATCGCAACCTCGGCATCTTCTATGAAAACGTGGTGAACCGGTTTTTGCGCGATGTGGTGGCTGCGGCCAAACCCATTACCGCAACCGTGGTGGGCGAATTTACACCGCGTGGCGGACTGCACGCGAAAGTGACGGCCACCTGGAGCAAGAAGAGTGGCGCCCGAAAGTAACGAAGCCTTAAAGGCTGAGGAACTGGCGGAACTGCTGCGCGCGGTGCGCGAGCGGGTGAGCGCACGCTACCCCGGAGTTAACGGATCAGGCTCAGAACCGGTTGCCGACCTGATGCCGCTGGCACAAGCGAGGGACCGAGCGGAAGCCAAGATTGCTGCGATCGGCGGCGTCAATCCGCGGCCGCCCGGTTTCCTGAACTCGTTGATCCAAGCGGCGAAGGGTACAATCGCGCGCGGGCTGGGCTGGTTCGTCCGTGATCAAGTGGTTTTCAACCGTGAAGTGATGGCCTGCGTGGAAGCCACGCTCGAAGCGCTAAGTGAACTGAATCGCTCGATTGTGTCTCTGAATCAGCGATTCGGCTCTGTAGCCCGCACGGCGGAGGAAGTAGAGGACATCCGCACCCACTGGACCACTTGGCGCAGCGAGTGGGAACACAGGCTCGCCACCAACGAAATGCAATTTCTGCGCAGCGTCGCCGATTTGCAAATCGCTTTCCAGCACCGTGCCACACTGATGGAGACGAATTTCCGCGACAACGTCAAAGCGCAGCACGCGGACTATCTGGGTGCTCTCGAGAGAGCAACCCTGGACATGCAAAAGAAACTGGCGGCCGATTTCGCCCGGGCTAGCGCGGCATTCGAGACCATCATTCACACGGAGCTTCGCCTGATCCGCCAGCGCGCGCGTTCCGTGACCTCATTGGCCTCACCGGCGCCACTGGCCCAACCGGCGCCGCCCATCGCGGAAGCCGGTTCGGTATTCGACTATGCGCGTTTCGCCGAACGTTTTCGCGGTTCGGAGGAATTCGTCCAAGCCGGACAACGATTCTACGTTCCCTATTTCGCCGGCTGCAAGGACGTACTGGACATCGGGTGCGGGCGAGGCGAGTTTCTTGAACTGATGCGTGAAGCCGGGGTCGCGGCCCGTGGCATCGACCTCAGCCGTGAATCCGTGGACTTGTGCCGGAGCAAGGGACTTCAGGCAGATGAGGCAGACCTGTTCGCGTATCTGGCAGCGCTGACAGAGGGCTCACTCGACGGTATTTTTTGCGCACAGGCAATCGAGCATCTTGCCCCCGCGCAGCTTCCGGAAATGATGCGCCTGGCAACGCGAGCGCTTCGCCGTGGCGGCGTGCTGGCCATCGAGACGCCCAACCCCGAGTGCCTCGCCATCTTCGCCACGCATTTCTACCTAGATCCCACGCACACACGGCCTGTGCCGCACGCGCTGCTCGCGTTCTACATGGAAGAATACGGCATCGGCCAGATCGAGGTGCACCGCCGGTTCCCCGCTGTCGAAACCATGCCCGTACTTGCGAGTTTGCCCGGAGACTTTCGCGACGTGTTCTTCGGTGGCCTGGATTACGCGATCATCGGAAGAAAGCTGGGTTAGGTTTTCACTAGCACCTAGAACCTAACACCTGGCACCGGCTTCTAAATCCCCGCCTGCCCGTCCAGGCTGCGCCAAAGGTACCAGCTGGCAACCGTGCAGTAGGGATGCCAGCCGCGCGCGAGTTCCTCGACTTCGCGTGGCTTGGGGAGTTCAGCGAGGCCATAGGCTTTCTTAATCGCGCTGCGAATGCCGAGGTCTCCCGTAGGCAGCACGTTGTGGCGCCGCAAAGCAAAGATCAGAAACATCTGCGCCGTCCACTCGCCGATGCCTTTAACAGCCGTCAGGCGCGTGATCACTTCTTCATCCGGAAAATCCGGCAGTACCTCAAATGCAACTTTCCCTTTCACGGTTTGGCGCGCCAGATCGCGGATGTAAAGGGTCTTTTGGCGGGAAAGGCCCAGCCGTCGCATACGCTCGAACCGTAGCGCCAGAACACCTTCCGGCGTCACACGCCCGTCGGGAAGCGCACTGGCCAAGCGGCCGTAGATCACCCGCGCCACCTTTCCACTTAGCTGCTGGAAGACAATGGATCGCACCAGCGTTTCGAAACTCGGCTCGCGAAACTCGATGCAATAGGGCCCGACGCGTTCGATGAGCGCGCCAAGCACGGGGTCGCAGGTCTTCAAGTGGCGGATGGCTGCACGCATTTGAAACAATTAGGAACGGGGGTACGTCACCATTCTATCCGTATGATGAACTTTTATGCCCGCACGGCGGCAGCCTGTGTTGCCGCAATCGCCCTGCTGCCGTTGGCGTCTTCTCAGGAAACGCCGCAAAAGCCGCCTGAAGAAGCTCCAGCCCCCATTCAGGTGGAGGTCAACCTGGTGAGCATCCTGGCCACCGTGCACAACAAAGGCGGCGGGCTGGTGGGCAATCTGACGAAAGACGATTTCACTGTCAGCGAGGATGGCCAGACCCAGGAGATCAAGTATTTCACGCGCGAAACCGACTTGCCGCTGACCATCGGGCTGTTGGTGGATGTGAGCGGCAGCCAGCGCAACCTGATCGATATCGAGCGGGAAGCCGCCTATCAATTCTTTTCGCAGGTGCTGCGCAAGAAGGATATCGCGTTCCTGATCAGCTTCGGCGAAGATGCCGAGCTGTTGCAGGATTTCACCGGGTCCCCCCGGTTGCTCCAGGCAGGGCTCAAGAATCTGCAAGTCAACTCGGGAGTGCAAGGCATTCACCCTGGACCGGTGCCGACGATTGGCCAGCCGCGTGGCACGGTCCTCTACGACGCCGTGTATCTCGCCTGCCACGACCAAATGACCCAACAAGTCGGCCGCAAGGCAGTGGTGCTGATCACGGATGGCATGGATGAGGGCAGCCGTTTGAAGATCGAGGAAGCCATCAGTGCGGCGCAGAGGGCCGACACCGTCATTTACAGCATCTACTATGTCGATCGCAGCGCGTACGGCGGCTTCGGTTATTTTGGCGCTGTGACGGATTCGTATCTGCACAGGATGTCGGACGATACTGGCGGGCGAGTGTTTAAAGTGGACCGTAAGAATACTCTGCCCGATGTCTTCAAGGAACTGCAGGACGAGATGCGCAGTCAGTACGCCATCGGTTACAAGCCCACTAACGAAAAGCGCGACGGCAGCTTCCGCCGCGTGGACTTACGCGTCACTGACAAAAACCTGAAGGTGCAAGCGCGCAAGGGCTACTACGCGCCTGGGGGAAAAACCAATTGATTCGTAGTGGCTGGACATGTCCAGCCTTTTCTACCGGCTGATGGAGTAGATGGCAGCGGAACGGGGCGGCATTTCGACAGTGAGCTTGCTATCCCACCATTGGGCATCCGGGGCGATGCCCAGTTCATCGTGCCAAGACCTGCCGGGTTGCGGGTTGCTGACTACGATCTGGGGTGGAATTGGCAATTCCGAAGTCTCGACCGACACCATTGCCGGATCGGTGGCCAAATTGAACACCACCAGCGGGGCCACGTTCCCGGATACTCGCGCAAAAGCGTAGACTTGATCTTTCGCCACCAGGTCAATCGTCGTACCTCGGCGCAACGGCTCGAGTTTCGCCCGTACCCGCATCAGCCGGTGCAGATGATCGAAAATCGCCTGCTCTTCCGGTGTGCGGCCGCTCACCTCGAAGGCGTTGCGCGCATCTTCACGCCAGCCGCCCGGAAAATCACGGCGATTGTCGGGGTCCCCGCCGCCTCGCATCGCTATTTCATCGCCGTAATAAACCATGGGAATGCCGCGAGTTGTCATTAGGAACGTGAAGGCCAGCTTTATGTCATCCACGCTCGCCCCGCTCTCATTCATGAAGCGCGCCGTGTCGTGCGACCCAAGAAAAGTCACCAGCAGATTCGGATCCGGGTAAAGCCGATCGTGCGCCAGCACCTTTGCCAGCTCCTCAGCCGGCGCATTGTGCGCAAACACGCGCCGGATGGCCCCGAACAATGGAAAGTCGAACAGCGCGTCCACGCGTGAATCGACTCCATCAAACTGCGCCTTGCCGCCCTGGAAAAACGCCACCAGCGCTGGATCTTCATCCCACATCTCGCCGACCACACGAAAACTGGGGTACTCGCGTTTGATGGCCTGCATCCATTCGCGCCAAAAGGTGCGTGGCACATATGGCAAGGTGTCCTGGCGGATACCGTCGATACCCGTCGAGGCGATCCACCACAGCGTGTTCTGGATCAGATATTGCGCGGTCAAGGGATCGTTTTGGTTGAGGTCCGGGAGAGTGTTGATGAACCATCCCTCGAGCGTGCTTTTTTGTAGGGACGAGGGTGCGCGCGGATCGGCCAAAGTCCAAATTTGCCAAGTATTTGCCAGGTGATTCTCAACCGTTCCGTTGAACCAGGTTGGCGTCGGCGAATCAGCGGCCCACGGATGGTATGGTCCGGTGTGGTTGGCCACCTGGTCCTGGAGTACCTTCAGGCCAAGCGCATGGGCCGAGTCCACCAGCTTCTTCAGAAGCGCCAGATCACCGAAGTGCTCCTCCACGCCATAGAAATCCACCGCGCCGTATCCGTGATAGTCAGTGATGGCCTCATCGTCATACTTCTCGCGCTCGTTTAGATGATTGACATTGTCGTAGACGGGCGTGAGCCAGAGCGCCGTCACGCCGAGATCTTTGAGATACGGAAGATGATCGATGATCCCTTGAAAATCGCCGCCGTGATAGTAACGGGCTTTGTGACGATCGAAGAGACCATGGGAAACAGCAGGGTCGTCATTGCCGGGATCGCCGTTTGCGAAACGGTCGGGCATGATGAGGTAGATGACGTCATCGGAAGAGAAACCTTGAAACCGCCCGCGGCGCGGCAAGGGCGCTTGAAGTTCGAACGGAGCGGTCGCCGTCCCATCGGGTGTGGTGACCTGCAGCGGATAGGAGCCGGGCTTGGCATTCTCCTGAATCTCAACCTCGACAAACAAATACGTACCGGCTGCGTTCGATTGCACGCGCCCGGGCTTCACGCCTGCTTCCGCGCATTTGACGGTGGATCCTTTTAGATCCTTCCCGTGAATCAGCAGGCGCACCGGGTTGAGGCTATGTCCCACCCACCAGTTCGGCGGTTCAACTTTGTTGACTTCGGGGGCGGCGGCGATCAGCCTCCACGCTGTTACGAGCAGAAGGAGGCGCTTCACGCGGCTGATTCCTTGTCGTCCACGCGGCGCATCAGCAGTGCCGCCAGCACCAGAAATCCCCCACCAGTAACCACCGCCAACAGCCGGTTGTTATTGAGCAGGTGGCTCATCACCCAACCCAGACCAAGCGACGCGATGATCTCCGGGATCACAATGAAGAAATTGAAAATCCCCATGTAGACGCCCATTTTCTCCGGCGGCAGTGCGCCAGACAGGATGGAGTATGGCATCGCCAGAATGCTGGCCCACGCGATGCCGACGCCCACCATGGACAGCAGGAGCAGGTACTGGTTGTGGATCACCAGCACCGAGAGCAATCCGCAGGCTCCCGCCAGCAGGCAAATACTATGTGTGGTGCCGCGGCCGAGTTTGCGGGCCATCGCCGGTAGCGCAAACGAAAACACGGCGCACACAGCCGAGTACATCCCGAAGCAGAGGCTGCCCCAGGCAATTCCCGCGCTGTATTGCGGCGAGGTCGGGTCGGCCGCACCGAATACGTGATGCGCCACCGCGACCGGGAAATAGAGCCACATGCAAAACAGACCCAGCCACGTGGAAAGCTGCACCCAGGCGAGTTGCCGCATGGTGCGCGGCATGGCGCGAACCGAGGCGAGAATCTCGCGCGCGCCCGCCGCGATTCCCTGCCCTTGCGACTTCATTTTCCGAAACGCAACAAGATCTTCCGGCGGGCGTTCCGGCGTGCGGATGACAGTCCACAGTACGGCGCAGAAAAATACGACCGCGCCGGTATAGAAAGAGAATCGAAACGTCAGTGGGATGGCGCCCCCACCGTTGCCTTTGACACGCCCCTCAAGCAAATACGGCAGCGACGATGCAATGACCGCGCCGAGGCCAATGAACAGGCTTTGCATGGCGAATCCGCGGGTTCGCTCCGATTCCGGCAGCAGATCGGCGACGAACGCACGGAACGGCTCCATGCTGATGTTGATGGAAGCATCCAGAATCCACAGCAGACCGGCCGCCACCCAAATTGCCGGAGCGTTGGGCATCGCCACGAGTGCCAGCGTGCTCAGCACGGCGCCCGTCAGGAAGTAAGGCCGCCTGCGGCCCAACCGTCCCCAGGTGTGATCGCTCAGATGACCGATGATCGGCTGCACGATGAGGCCAGTGAGCGGAGCCGCCAGCCAAAGCATGGGAATCTGATCTGGGCGCGCGCCGAGATACTCGTAGATGGCACTCATGTTGGCCAGTTGCAGGGCCCAACCAAATTGGATGCCGAAAAATCCAAAGCACATGTTCCAGATTTGCCAGAACGACGCTGGCGCCTGGAAGGCGGGCTTGGTTGGAGTCATCGTTCGTAAGTCTCCGTCAACTCTCGCAGGCGGCGGCTCAATGACGGTGTGAGTGCGCCACTGGTGAACCGCCAACGCCAGTTGCCGCTGGGGGTACCCGGAAGGTTCATGCGCGCTTCGGTTCCCTGGCCCAGGACGTCTTGCAGCGGAAACACCACCGTATCCGCGACCGATGCCATCAGCGCGTGAATGAAAGCCCAATGAATCTCCTGGCCGTCCAGGTTCAAGTAGCGGCGAGTGTAATCGCGTTCCTTGCGGATGTCCTCGTCGGTGCGCGTGCTCTCGCCTCTCCCGCTGCTGGTCCACCAGCCAACCGTCGTGTCGCAATCGTGCGTGCCGGTGTAGGCGACGCGCTCTCGCGGATAGTTGTGCGGGCGGAAATCGGGCCCCTGCGGGTCCTTGCCAAAAGCAAATTGCAAAATGCTCATGCCGGGAAAACCGAATTTCGTGCGGATGGCTTCCACTTCGGGCGTGATGACGCCCAGGTTCTCCGCGACGAGCGGCAGCTTTCCCATCGCGTCTTGGGCAGCCTGCAGAAACGCGCCGCCGGGACCTTTGATCCAGCGTCCATTCACGGCGGTGGTCTCACCAGCGGCGACAGCCCAGTACGCTTCGAATCCCCGGAAATGATCGAGGCGAATCAGGTCCACCATCTGGAGTGTGGCGGCCAGGCGTTCGAGCCACCAGCGATATCCGCTGCCAGCCAACACATCCCATCGATACAGAGGATTGCCCCAAAGCTGGCCGGTGGCACTGAAGTAGTCCGGCGGCACACCGGCGACGCAGGAAGGATTCCCGTTTTCGTCAAGCTCGAAATATTCGGTGTGACTCCAGACGTCGGCGCTATCGTGCGCCACGTAGATGGGCACGTCTCCCATCACGCGAATTCCTCTGGCGGCGGCGTTCTCTTTTAACGCTCGCCACTGGTTGAAGAATTCGAATTGGTAGAAACGATAGAGGCCGATTTCCGCCGCCAGCCGCTCTCGCGCGGCGGCCATCGCTTCAGCCCGGCGCGCCCGCACCCCCGCATCCCAGCGCGTCCAGATGAATTGCTGCCCGTGCTCGTGCTTCAGCGCCATGAAGAGCGCATAATCATCGAGCCAGCTCGCCTGGGCCGCGCAGAAAGCATCGAACTGCTGGCGGATTTCGCCCTGCGCGTGTGTTAGAAAGTCTCTCCCGGCCGATTCCAGAAGGCCCATTTTCCAGGGAATGACACGGCCATAGTCGGCTTTCTCCACTGGGAAGCGCGGCACGTGTTGGAGACAGGTGGCGGGCAGCAAACCCGTTTCCGCCAGTCGCTCAAGACTTATCAGCAGTGGATTGCCGGCAAACGCGGAAAAGCATTGATAAGGAGAGTCACCGTAACCGGTAGGACCGAGAGGCAGCACCTGCCACACACGCTGCCCGGCATCTTGAAGGAATTCGACGAATTGGAACGCCTCCGCGCCCAAATCGCCGATCCCAAAACGTCCTGGGAGCGAAGTTGGGTGTAGGAGGATGCCGCTCGACCGCGACCGAAGGCTCGATGGAGCAGACGCCACCCTAGGAGACTATCACCTCCAGGCGCCCTCTGCTAAAAGATCGGGAGCTAGCCTCCCGCCCTGTGCACCTTAGGGCTGACCTTCGGGGTAGTCAAATCAGCCAGCGCATTTTGGACTTCCGTCCAAATCAATTTCACGGAATCGGGGCTGGCCTGGATCATTTCCGGAGCGGACAATCTCAGTGCCGCTCTCGCGCAAACCGCCGTAGCTTTCGACCGGGCATCGGTTGCATGCTGCAAATTGCCTGTTGAGTATGAGGTAGAAGAGAATCTGGCGAATATCAATGCGGCCTTCAACTCCCTCTCCGCCAATTCCACTTGTTGCGTAGTTTCGGCGTCGAGTTCTGTTTTCAGACTGTTCATATGCCTTAATTTTACCGCTGCCCAGGGAGCAATGGTAACCGGCCGGTACCAGAGAATTGCAGAAGTTCTCGTATCAGCTTGCAGCTATTGCACTTATGGCCAGGCGATGCCGGTGATAGGCAAGGAACGATTCCGTACCTTCCGCCTTCATATAGCGCTGCAAAACGACGGGATCGGTCTCGCGCAGATCCACCAGAACCAGCCCATCCAGGGCCTCTGAAAAATCCGGATCGACGTTGAACCCCAAGAGTTTCCCACCGAGCTTCATATATTGCTTCAGCAGAATGGGCAGACCTTTACCATCGGACTCCATGTCCGAAATAGGGTTCGAAAGCGCGTCGAGATCCGGCAGCAGGCTGCTGATCACGTGTGAATCCAGGTCGCGATCAAGTGCAGGCCGGAAGGCGCGGCGCGGGCGAATCAGCTTGGCCAGATCCTCCTCCTGCCGATGAGTTTCGAGGAAGTGCGCGAGCAGGCGGCGCGAGGCCGGGTTGTAATCGTTACTGATGCTCACAGCGCCGAACAATACGGGAGTTTCGGGGTTGCGGGCCACAAACGCTCCCAGCCCTTTCCATAAGAGAAACAAAGGTTGATGCTGGCGTTGATATTCGGGCCGGATAAACGAGCGGCCCAATTCGAGCGACGGCCCGATGCGGTAGAAGAACCGCGGATCGTACTGGAACAGCGTGCTGGTGTACAACCCTTTCGGCCCCAGCCGGCCAAGGATCTGGTGCGTGCGCCCGATCCTGTAGGCGCCCACCAGCTCCTGACGCAATTTATTCCAGACGAACAGGTGAAGATAGTACGAGTCGAACAGATCCAGATCCGAGCTCTTGCCTGTGCCCTCGCCCACCTGGCGAAACGCGATCTCGCGCAGGCGGCCCAGCTCAGGCAATACGTAAGGCAACTGGTCGGCGCCGGCCAGGTACACGGAGTACTCGCCCGACTCCGCCACACATTGTTCGGCATCCAGGTGGTCAATATCGTCGATCAGAACTTCCTTCGGTGTTTCCGGTGCGATGGGGTCGAGCGGTTTCTTGGGAACCACCGAGCGAATCATGCGTGGTACCAGGCGCATGTCTGGCTCCCCGCGCTTGGCGAGCAGGTAGGTTCTCCAGCGCAGATAGGAAGTCGCATCCCGGTCGCCGGAAATATCGGCGATGGCCTTGTGGGGGATGACCGTGCCGATTCGAACCTCGACGCTCTTGCCCGTTTTGTTCAACAATTCCTTGGGTAGCCGGATCGTCCGCAAACGCGGGTGAAACATGCCGAGAAGGTGGAATGGGATGCTGTTGCTTCCTTTGAAGAACACGGGAACCACCGAAGCTCCGGTGAGGCGCGCCAAGCGCGAAACCGTTTCGCTCCATTCCGGGTCGGCGACTTCGCCCGAGTTGAGTTTCCAGTGCGAAACCTCACCCGCCGGAAAGATTACAACCATACCGCCGGATTTTACCCAGCGGATCGCCCGCCGCAGCCCGCGGCTATTGATTGCCGTGGAACTCTGACCTCTGAAAGGATCGACGAATATGCACTGGTCCTCCGCCTCGGGCAGCCCGGCGAGAAGATAATTGGCCATGATCTTGACGTCTGGCCGGATGCGGGGTAGCATGGTCCCCAGAATGGCGCCTTCCAGAAGGCCGAAGGGGTGGTTGGCTACCACTACTACGGGACCGGTTTTAGGAATACCAGCTAAATCTTCGGGATCTACCTGGTAACTGATCTGCAATTCGTTCAACAGGTTTTCGAGAACCGGCCGGCCTTCCGGCTTCTTGACCTTCTGATACAGCTCTCGTAAACGGTCGAGAAGCAGCAGCTTCTCCCAAAACAGGTCTTCGACACCGCGGTTCGCATTGCCAAGGAGATTGCGGCTGACAATACTAGCGGAGGCGTCCGCCACACCTTCGGGTTCACCATTGGTCATGACCCTGGATACCGCAATAGGTTTGCAGCGGAATGACAATGGGGTTATATCCCTGTAACACAGCGGGCGCCGCGAGCGGGAAATATTACGGTTGAGTGACGGGAATTGTTACAAAATGGGTACCGGCTGAAGAGTGCGGCGATCGCGGGTGCCATCCTGCCATACAATGAGACAGTTGATGGGCAAGCAAATTTTGTCGGAATACGGGCGGTGCGGCCCTCGGTTTCAGAGTCATTTCGGGCCGCGATATATCCCTTATCAAGGGAAGATACTGAATAAAACGCGAAGGAGCGTCCGATGGTTCTCGTTCGGTGGGCGTATGTGCTTCTGCTGTTGGGAGCCCTCCCCGGTATGGCTCAGCAACCATTGATTTTTGACGTGAGCACGGTTGTCGTTGGCTCACAACGGCTTGAAACTCTTTGGGCTTTCGCGGAGGGGAAATGGTCGGATGCTGGCCCCGACGTAGGGAAAAATTCAACCGATATCCATTGTTACAAACGTTTCGGTTTTTGCGAAGTCGCTAGCGCGTCAAATTCCTTCAAATTGGCTTCAGTAAGCCTTAGCAGTTTCGACATCCTCCGGTGGGACGCGAGTGAAATGATCGCGGTCGATAGCTCACCGATTTGCGTGGTGAATACTTTGCGGTTTGATTTTGCCGCCAAGAAGGTGAGCCTTAGCTCGACCTCAAAAGGCGAAACGCGGGATCAGTTTTGCACAGGGCTGACGACTTCCATCACGGCGACAACGTTTCTGACCGGAGCTCTTGGTGAACCTGAACAAGGGAAAAGAAAGTAGCTGAAGGCCATTCCAGGAGGCGTCGGCCGGATGATTGGCCGCGCCTGGCAAGGCACGCAGCAGGGAAGGAACACCGGGCACTAAGTTAGCCGATGCGGTGAGTACGCAAACCGACACCCGGCTTCATTGAGGTATAGCGGGTAAAGGTCTAATAGCGCCGTTGGTTGGAAGGCGTCAGTCTCGTCAATTTTGTGGCGACGTCCGATTAGGCAGGCCTGCCAGCAAATTGGAAAAATGAAGAGAGTGTCTTGATCCTTTATCGCTTCTTCGCGTGAAGAATGGCCAAAACCGACTAACGCAATTGCATTGTCACCTGTAATCACGGGCTTAGTAACATCCTCCGTAAAACGCAGCCCCCAATTCCACCCAGCAAACTCCCCGGCCCCCTTCTTGATCTCCATTCGCATCTTCGTGATGCTCAGGTTCTTAAAAAACACGGCGCGGTGAGCATTGCTCTGCATCTGGGCGTCTGAAAATTTAATCTGACATTCAGTCTCCCCCGGCTTATTCGGGTCTGACCTCGTTTGTAGCACTTCTTCCACCTTCAGAAAGGTTGCGTGGTGTGCTTCTTTCAGTACTTCTTGGCGGAATAGATCTGATCTCGCACGAAGCATCTGCGAGTACCGGACAAGAAACTCGCGGTGTTTTGTCCAGTCGGAAAACTTGCTGGCAACCAGTTCTTGTCTTAGCGGAGGAAAGTTGGTTTCGAATTCCTTAAACGCCTGATCGGCTGTTGCGTCCGGCTCGCTGCCTTCCGAGTAATCATAGTATGCGCGTTCGGCGGCCACGCTGCGCGGGCTGCTCTCAAACCATTTCCTCCGCTCGATGTCAAACACCCACAGCCGCCCCTCTTTTGAAGGCATGGTGAAGCCCTCCAAATACCCGAGAGGGAGGATATGATCTAGCCTCTTACGATCTGTGGCCTTCTGCGACGCCACAGTATCCATTTTCTCACGCTTCCCCGGCGCCAGCGTTAGTCTGGAAAGTCCCGATAGAGCTTTAAACACGTTGGAATTGCGCTTACAGAACTGAAGCCGCTCGGATCAAATGTAACGCAAAGTTGTCCTGTCTTCGTATCGGGCGCATAGGTTCCCTGCCACGCATCGCCTTTGAGACTTTCGGGCTGATGCGAAAGGGGAACGAACCGCTGGTAAGGGACCGCAGGTTTACCCCACCCACAGAGGAATACAAAAACCACGCAGGTTGGAGTCAAGCACTTCGTTACCGGATTTGGCATTCTTTCCCATGACGAGCCGCATGGATTTACTACCGCCCGAATCATCGGCCCCGTTCAGCCGGTCTTCCCTTATTTATTGATATGCGAAAGCTTTTCGAGTACGTCTTCTTCCGCGCGTATATACCGTAACGTAGCATGCATAATCAGTTCACTGATGTCATTGCATTCATTTTTTGAGGTCATTAGCGGAACAAGAAAATCCAGATTGCTGGCCGCTGTTTTTCCTGATTGAATTCGAAGGAGCAATAGCTGTACGCTTGCGGTCGCAGCATCTAAGCTCAGGTCGTCAAGAGTGGTCACCAGGCTCATGAGGCCGTATGCAGATGGGCCGTTTTTCCGAATGCTGAGAATGATGACGTGAGCCGCAGCCCCGGCGTCTTTGTACATCGTCGAAAGCTTCGGATCGGCCTTATCTAAATCGGGCTTGACGCCCTTTACTGCGTTTTCAAAACCGGAAACCTTTTGCTCAGCCTTCGCCAGTAATTCGAAGATTTCATCGTTTGATGGGATGCTCGTTCCCGTCTGGCTGAAAGCCCGGACGGCGGAGACGAAAAACACGAGAATGGCAGGCAGACCTCGGCGGCGCATATGGTGCGAATCCTAGCACATGGCGGCTTTCGCGGGGGCAGTGGCATTTGCGGGCAGAAGTTCTGGACCACACCTTTACGAAATGCGCTCAGCCGGATGGCATGCGAAAGGCTTGCAGAATCTCAATGAGGATCATAACCACAACCAACACTTCAAGAACGAACCCTCTGGCCTGGCGAAACTCGTTCACCATGAAGTCGTAGAGTTCGCCGGCCGTGCGCAGCTTCTCCTCCACCAGGTGGCGGTAATCGTTGACCCCGATTTTTGCCGAAGCCAGCTGGTATGCCCGCGCGTAGAACATGTCGCTCAGGAACTTGATGGCATTGTCAGTCCGCTCAGTTAGCTCCCGGATGTCGAGGCGCAACGTGTTCAGGCGCGTCGCCTCTCTGGCATAACGCCAGCGTCTGAGAAAGCCGCCCCCGTGCTCCAACGCATCATAGCCCCGCTTCAAAACTCGGGTCAGGACCTCGTCATACCGCCGGTACTCCAGCAACTGGGTGTTCGCGTACTCGAGCAGTTGCACCGTGGGCGCGGCGCCCTCGGTCGTGTCGTATAAAAAAGCGGCCATCCAGCCCACAACCAGGAGGTCGGTCGGATAGTACGACATGCTCGACCCCAGCACCTCCCGCTCTTCGGATGAAGAGAGCGGATTCAGATCGCCGCGGACGATCTGCGCGATGGCTGGTCCGTTCCAGGCCAGCAGTTCGGTGGCGGGCAGAACACGGTTCTCCGTAAGCTGTACTGGCTGCACATGCAGCGTGTAATAGATTTCATCGAGCCATTCCGCATACGGTTTGCTGAGCGCCGGCGTGAGGCTCTCCAGCCGCTTGCGCACAATCTTAACCGCAGCCTGCTCGATTTCGGGCTGCTCAATCCAGCGGTTGGTCAATCGGATGAGTTCGTCCCACCCGGCCTGAAACGGCCGCTCCAGCTCGAGACTCACCACGCCGTAGTCGAAATACTTCAATCGGCCTTCGAATGTTTCCCCCGTCGAGAGGCGTATGGCCTCCGCGGACTCCACCACCGGCGGCCGCTCGAACCGCACGTAGACGGGTGCGGGGAGCTTGAATTCTGGTTTGCGGCCGGGCGGGCTGACGCCGATCAGCTCGCGCAGCACGTCGAGATGGATCTCGTCAGCAACGTCGTAGAAAAGCAGAGCGCGAAAGGAGCCTCGGCAGCTTGACATCTCTCGCCAGCTTACGCCTAACGCTGGATGCGCGCCGACCCGCCCTTAGCGAAGGCACGGACCTGCTCCAGGGTCGCCATGGTTGTATCCCCCGGAAATGTAGTGAGAAGCGCGCCATGCGCCCATCCCAGCTTGATGGCCTCCTCTGGCGACTCGCCCGTGAGTGCGCCAAAGAAGAACCCGGAAGCGAACCCGTCTCCGCCTCCGACGCGATCGAGAATGTGAAGCTCGCAAGTGGGCGCGACGTGTGTCTTTCCATCGATCCACGCTACCGCGCCCCAATGGTGGCGATTGGTCGCATGCACCTCGCGTAGTGTTGTGGCCACGATCTTCACTTGCGGGTGCTTAATGAGGACGCGATCGATCATTCCGAAGAATGCGCTGGGATCGAGCTTAGACTTGGCGGCGACTTCGGGGCCCGGAACGGCCAAGCCCTTCTGCAAATCTTCCTCGTTGCCGACGAGAACATCCACGTTCTTCATGATGCGTCCAATCACCGCCGCCGCGCGTTCTTGGCCACCGGAGATCTTCCACAATTTTTCACGGTAGTTCAGGTCAAACGAAATCACCGCGCCCGCGGCCTTGGCTGCCTGCATGCCCTCAATGATGACTTCGGCCGTGGTCTCCGAGAGTGCCGCGAAAATCCCACCACTATGGAACCAGCGCACACCACCCGCGAAGATGGAATTCCAGTCGAAATCGCCCGGCTTCAAGCGGGCGGCGGCTTCATTCGAGCGGTTGTAAAACACGACGGGAGCGCGAACGCCGTGTCCCTGGTCGCTGTACACGGTGGCGATATTCGGTCCGTTGAGCCCGTTATGTTCGAAATGCCTGTAGAACGGCTGGACGCCCATCGCCCGCACGCGCTCCGCGACCAGGTCGCCGATGGGATAGTCGACCATGGCCGAAGCAATGCCGGTGCGCATGCGGAAGCAGTCCGCGAGATTCGCAGCGACATTGAATTCACCGCCGCTGACGTGAATGTGACACTGCGTCGCCTTACGAAAGGGAATGATTCCGGGGTCCAGGCGGTGAACCAGTGCGCCGAGCGAAACGAAATCGAGCGCGCCCGTCTTAGGAATATTCAAGCCAAAGCTCATGCGGTTCTCCTGAGGATGTTTGCTCCGCGTCTCTGCGCCTCTGCGGTGAGATTGTGCTGGACCGCTCTACACGTTGTATGTCCCCGAAGAGACGCGGCCGCCGTGTCCGGTCCAGTTCGTATGGAAGAACTGGCCGCGAGGTTTGTCCACGCGTTCGTAGGTATGCGCGCCGAAGAAATCGCGCTGCGCTTGCAGAAGGTTCGCCGGCAGACGCTCGGTCCGGTATCCGTCGAAAAACGAAAGCGCCGTGGAAAACGCGGGCGTCGGAACCCCGCTTTGAACCGCCTGGACGATCGCCCGGCGCCACGATGCCTGGTAGCCGTTCAGTGTCTTGTTGAAGAACTCATCCATCAGCAGATTCGAGAGCTGCGGGTTCTTGTCGTACGCTTCTTTGATTTTGCCGAGAAAACGGCTGCGAATGATGCAGCCGCCGCGCCACATCAGCGCGATGCCCCCGAAGTTCAGGTTCCAGCCTTCCTCTTTCGCGGCTTCCCGCAAGAGCATGTAGCCCTGCGCATAGGAGATCATCTTCGAGCAATACAAGGCGCGGCGCGTGTCCTCGATGAAGGCGCTGCGGTCTGCGGGAGGCGCGATCTTCGGCCCGGCCAGGATCTTGGAAGCGGCGGCGCGCTCGTCTTTCATGGCCGAGAGGCAGCGGGCAAACACGGCTTCCCCAATCAGTGTGACTGGCATCCCAGTGTCCAGGGCGCTAACCACCGTCCACTTTCCGGTTCCTTTCTGGCCGGCAGTATCCAGGATTTTGTCCACCAGCGGTGCTCCGTCATCATCCTTCTTGGTGAAAATCTCGGCCGTGATTTCGATGAGGTAACTATCCAGCTCGCCTTTGTTCCACTCGGCGAAGATCTTGTGCAACTCGTCCGCGCCCAGGCCCAAGCCATCTTTGAGCAACTGGTAGGCTTCGCAAATGAGCTGCATGTCGCCGTATTCGATGCCGTTGTGCACCATCTTGACGTAGTGCCCGGCGCCGTTCTCGCCCACCCAGTCACAGCACGGTGTGCCGTCCTCCACCTTGGCGGCAATGGCCTGAAAGATCTCCTTCACGTAGGGCCACGCAGCGGGATTTCCACCGGGCATGATCGAGGGGCCGTGACGCGCGCCTTCCTCGCCTCCGGAGACGCCGGTGCCGATGAAGAGAATTCCTTTTTCCGCGAGCGACTTCGTGCGGCGGTTGGAATCCGGATAGTGGGAGTTCCCGCCGTCGATGATGATGTCGCCCTTTTCGAGATGCGGCACGAGGCCGTCGATCATCTGGTCTACGGTCTCGCCGGCTTTCACCATCAGCATGATCCGCCGCGGCTTTTTGAGCGCGCCGATCAGCTCCGGAATGGAGTGTGCGCCCACAACGTTCGTGCCCTTGGCTTCGTTATTGAGGAAATCGTCGACCTTGGACACGGTGCGATTGAACACGGCCACACGGTAGCCATGGTCATTCATGTTGAGGACAAGGTTCTGGCCCATGACGGCCAAACCAATCAATCCGATGTCACAACTTTCAGGCTGCATACACCTCCGAGGAGTTTCAAGCCGCTCGCGACCATGCAGGCGGCGGACTCTCCATTGTAAGTCGGTTCGGGAGTGTCGAAACAGCGGAGGTTTAGAAGTTGAAGCGCAATTGCAATTCAAGGCGCCGGTTGTTGGCGTTCTCAGCAAAACCACCGCCCCAGCCGCCAGCGGCCGAATTGGCTTGGCCAAACAACGGCGAGGTGATGTTGCCAATGATGGGTCCGGGGTTGTTGTGGTTCAGCAGATTGCGCGCCTGCATCGAGACCGTCAGGTTGTACCGATGTGGCGTTGTGGGCCCGCCGAACATGCCACCAGGGCCTCCGCCTCCGCCAAACATGGGGCCGCCTCCACCACGGTGTTCACCGCCGCCACCGCCTGGGCCACCGAATCCGCCTCCGCCGCCCGCGCCTTCGCGGATGGCGCCGAATCCAAAAGTTTTGCTCAGCCGGGCGTTAAAGGAGATGGCGCCGGGTCCGCGGCCGAAGTTACGTGGCACAAGTGCCTCGTCCTTGCCTATGGGATTGGGATCGAAGCACGACTTTTCAAAACGGTCGCCTGTGCAGTTTGAGCCAGGGATGATGCCTGGCCGGGCATTGGTCACTATCGTATCCCCATAAAGATCGCTGCCGGTGATGATGTTAAACGGCGCTCCGGATTGCGCGGTGAGGAACGGGCTGAAGCGAATGCCCCAGCGCGGTTCGATTGATCCACCCACGAACACCCGGTTGCGCACGTCGGTCGAGGCGGGGCCATACTCGCCAACGGAGCTGTACGGATTCGCTAGGAACGTGTTCAAACCGTCGGTATTGCTTCGCGCATAGTTCAGCGTGTAAAACCCAAACAGCGAAACGTTGCGATTCATGCGCGAGTTGATGTTGGTGATGATCTGGTTTTGGTTGTACAGTCCGGCGGATTCCATGAGAAACACAGCTTCATCCCCATACAGCTGTTTGGTCGCAGGGTTCATGGTTCCGCTCAGAGGATACACAATACCCCCTAGATCGCCGTGGCAAGGGGCGTTGATGTCGTCGGTGTGGCAAGGGGCGTTTATATCTTGCGAACGGAACACGTGGAGTCCATGCGAATTCGTGTATGTGACCGCCAGCGTCGTGTGTGCCGGCAGCTGCCGCTCGATCGTCAGCGCGGACTGCATCATGTACGGCGCGCGCAGGTTGGCACTGACCTTCTCAATCGCCTGAGTCGTCAGGGAGCCACCGCCGGTGGGGAAGTAACCTGACATATTAGGGTTGAAGAAGTCAGGATTCGTGAAAACGTACTGCTGCTGCGCGATGCCGTTGTATCGCTCCGCGGTAAGGGTATTCGACAGGTCGAAACGGCTGTAGAACATCCCGAAGCCGGCGCGGACCACGGTCTTGGATGCCTTCTTGGCGGTAGAGCCCGGGGCCCAAGCCAACCCGATACGCGGCGCGAAATCTTTCAGGTCGTGAATGTTGGTCTGGGTTTCATAACGCAGCCCCAGGCTCACTGTGATGTTCTGGCGCATCTTCCAGTCGTCTCCGCCATACACCCCGATGTCGAACTGGCCGACGTTGAGCGAGGGCGATGCACTCGCCGGGAGGCGACTGATCGTGTACTGCGCCGGCTGTTTAGCTTTATACTGCGCAAGCGAGTCGAACGTGTAGGTCCCGCCGAAATTTTGCTGCGTTATGTTATCGTCGGTGTCGCCGCGCATGCGCACGCCGAACTTCCATGCGTGTTTCCCCTGGGCGATGGAAGTGTTGTTTTGCAGCTCGTAAGTGCTCTGTGTGTAGGAACCTTTGTTCTGCGCACCGCCAATGTTGAACGCGCCCTGGACCGTGATCGCAGGGTTTGGGTTGTTGGCGCTGGTTTGCGAGCTCTCATGAAAGTACTGGAACCGCGTCTCATTGATGGTGTGAGTGCCGAGCACCGCGGTCTCCGTCGCTTGCACCGTCTGGAAATCTTGCTGATTATGGTAACCGCGCGATTCCTCGTTGAAGCCGCCAATGCCGGCATCCCGAATATCGGAATGGTTGAAGGCATAGCGAACAGTCAGGGTGTTGTTCGTGCTCAGCTGGTAGTCAATCCGCGGGCTGACTCGCACCCGGCTTTGCGGCGAGAGAAACACCCCGGTAAACGGCCCATCGACGTGGAAGTCGTTAATGATCGACCCGTTGTCGACCGAATCCCGCCGGACGTCGAGAAAGAACGAAGCTCGTTTTCCAAGCGGTCCGCTCAGGTTGCCGCCATATTCTTCGAGCTGGAACGGCGCTTTTTCCGCCGCGTAGGGATTGCGCGAATTCCAGATATCGTCACCGTAGTTGAAGAATGCAGATCCGCGAAATTTATCGGTCCCGGGCTTGGTGAAGATCTGGATGCGGCCGTATCCGAGCGAGTCGAATTCAGGTGCAAACGGATTGGAATTGATGCGGATTTCGCGAATGGACTCCTTGGGCGGCAGCTCGCCGCCGCTGAACCCGTCGATGTAAATCTGGCCGCCATTGGGACCCGCGGACGGGCCGGCTAAGGCTTGCAGATCTTCCTGCAGATCGTCGGGATCGTCGGGAAGCGCATCCAGGTCGTCACCGGTCAGCACTAGAGCGCTGGCGTTATTAGAGGGATCGGTGGTCACCTGCGGCCCGGCGTTCTCTTGAATCGTGACCTGCTGCACCGTCGACGCAACTTTTAACTGAAGGTTCAGAGTAATCGCTCCCGTGCTGAGCGTGATTTTTGCCGCCTGGCCCATCGCTAGGTCGGGTGCCGCCGCCTGCACGGTGTAATCTCCCGGACGCAGCCCAACCACCGAATACGATCCGTCAGCGGCGGTGGTGGCGGTTTTCACGAGGCCGGATGGCCCGCTCACTGTGACTTTTGCACCAGGAACGACCGCGCCGCTTTCGTCGGTCGCGATGCCACGAACAATAGCCGTTTGTGCCAGAAGGGGCGACGAAAGAACAAGGGCAAGAAATAACCGGTATAGGAATTTCATTGAAGCTTCATCTTCTCAACCAAAGGATTAACCTACGATGAATCGTCGGAACGCGCCCAACTGTATATGACGGCGCTCAAGAGCATTCGTTGGTTACCGCAGAAAGCACCCTATTTCTATGCGGCTATAGAGGCGCTGTCTCATCGAGGATCACAATCTCCACCCGGCGGTTTTGCGCGCGGCCCTCGGGGGTATCGTTGGGGCCACTGGGGCGGTACGGACCGTAGCTCGCGACCGAGAGCCTCGATTCCGCAATTCCGTACCGGCGGCTCAGCACCGCCAGCAGATTCAAGCTGCGCGCCGTAGCCAGGTCCCAATTGCTCTTGAAGCGACGATTGTGGATAGGCACAGCGTCTGCATGTCCCACCAGGCTGACGCCGTTCGGAATATCGTGGAGGACGCCGGCAATCTGGGCAACGATCGGCAGTGCGTGGCGGCTGACCTGATCCGCACCGGACGGGAACAGGACTGCCTGTGGAATGCTGATCACCAGGCCGCGCGGTTCCATGCGCAGGTCCAATCCATGTTGCTCCAGAGCCTTTTGCGCATCCAGGAGCTTCTGGCGTGCTTCCGGCACACTGGGTGGAGCCGGCTCCGGAGTCTTCGGGGGAACAGCCGCGGCGACGGTTTTGGGCGCTTGCTTCTCCTTCGGCCGCTCCAGGCTCTGCGCGGCAAGCGCGACAAAAAAGATCAGCAGGATGGTCAGAACGTCCATGTAACTGACCATCCATCGATCGCGGGCCGTCTCGGCTTGCAGATATTTCGGTTTCAGGTGGCTCATGCTACCGCGCCGCGGCGGCGCTCGCGGAGTTCACAGCAGCAGGATCCTCTATAGGCCATTGCCGCAGGAAGCAGCGGAGACGCTGCCGCACCAGCGACGGGTGCATCTTATCGAACAGGCAGAGCACGCCTTCCATGATCAGTTCCTGAGTTTCAAATTCTTCGGCGACTCTGGCGCGAATGCGATGCGCCGCCGGCAGCAGCACCATGTTGGCCAGTGCCAGCCCATAGATCGTGGAAACAAACGCCGTGCCCACTCCATACGCCACCGCGGACGGCGTGGAAAACTGCCGCAACACGTGGATGAGTCCGACTACCGTGCCGAGCACTCCGATAGTGGGAGAGAATCCGCCCGCGACCTCCAGGATTTTGGCGTCCGCCTCACCCTGTCTTTCCTTCAGACGGAGCCTGCTCTCCAAGGCCGACTGTAGTTCTCCCCGCTCTCTCACGTCCATCGCCAGCAACAAGGATTCGGCCAGGAATGCGTTGCCCGAGCGTTCCACCAGCGGTTCCAGCGCGTACAACCCTTTCGTTCGGACCAGCCGAGTGTAGGAAACGATTTCCTCAATCAAGTCTTCCCGGCTAACGGAAACGGTCGAAAACAGCCCGGCCACTCGCCGCACGGAATGCCCCAGCGCGGCCCGCGGAGTGGTGATGAACATGACGCCGATCGTCCCGCCTAAGACGATCAGCACGCCCGTGGGCTGAAAAAAGTAAGCGATATTCACGCCCGTGGCGGCGATTCCCGCTACCGTGGCAATCACCGCAATAGCAATTCCGGCCAGCATCCATAAGTCGAGGTGGCGGCCGGAAGATGGCTCGTCGTCCGTAACTCGTTTTTCCTGCGGAAGCTCTTTCAGGTACACCTGGGATGTGGACACCGTTATGGCTCTCCTCGGAACGCAGCTCAAACGCCGCAGTTCGACCCTTGGTAATGTGCAAACCTGGGGCCAAGGCTAAAATCCGCTAAGTCCCGTCGAATCTTCGCCGGGCGCTGGATCGGACCGACCAAATTTTGCCGTCCTCATCGAGACGGCAAATCTCTGGCGGCGCGGCTCGGCCCGCAATCGCAGGCAAGTGGCGCTGGAGAGGGTGGGTTATCTCCTGTCAGTATTCTGACAGTGCATAGGGTCTACTGTCAGGAGTTTGACGCAGTAGTAATTCACCGGGCGGGCCCGCTCAGCAGATGTGCGCCCCGTGCGCTTCCACATAAACCGCATACAGTGATTGCCCGGCCGCCATGAAAAGCCGGTTGCGTTTGGGGCCGCCAAAGCAGACATTGGCGCAAATCTCAGGGAGCAGGATCTGGCCGATGCGCTCGCCCTCGGGCGTAAACACTTGCACCCCGTCGTAACCGGCGCCTACCCACCCGGAGCCAACCCAAATGTTGCCGTCGGTGTCCGCGCGAATGCCGTCGGCCAATCCCGCTCCTTTGCCTGGCCATTCCATGGAGATGTACCGGCGGCCGTTGCGCAGCGTCTTGCTGTCCACCACGTCGTAAAGCTGGATGATCCTTGGCGCTTGCGGATAATGCGTGGCACCGGTGTCACAAATATACACTTTCTTGTAATCCGGCGAGAAGCAGATGCCGTTGGGTTTGTAGAGCTCGTCAGAGACCATGGTCATCTGGCGGGTCTTCCCGTCCACGCGGTACACGGCTTCTTTCATGAGCAGCTCGCCCTTGTGGCCCTCGTAATCGACCAACGTGCCATAGCCCGGGTCGGTGAACCAAATCGCGCCGTCGGGATGCACCACGATGTCGTTGGGGCCATTGAGAATCTTGCCATTCCACTTATCCGCAATCACCGTCACCGCGCCCGAATGCTCGTACCGCACCACGCGCCGGTTGCCGTGCTCACAAGATAGCTGGCGCGCCTCATAATCAAACGTGTTCCCATTGCTGTAACCCGACGGACTGCGCATGGTGCTGACATGGCCGTCGTCCTCGATCCAGCGCAGTTGCCGGTCGTTGGGGATATCGCTCCAAATAAGATAGCGGCCCACGCCGTTCCACGCCGGACCTTCCGACCATAAAGTTCCCGTATAGAGCCGCTGGATGGGCGTGTTTCCGATCTTGATTTTGTCGAAGCGCTTGTCGAGCGAGATGATGTCAGGATCGGGATAGCGAACCGGGTTCTTCCCGCTCCAGTCGCGGTCCGCGGCGAGGGCGCGCACACCGGCGAAGGCGCCGAGGGTACTGGTGGAGAGAAAGGAACGACGTTTGACCGGGGAAATATAGCGATCTTCAGGCATTTGAAAAAGTAGTATACAAGGAAATTTCGGTGGGAGAGTAGATGTGCGATTTGACGTCAACCGCTTTCAGGAAATACGTCAGCCCAGCGTTGGATCGCCATCATGGGGACTGGCTTTCGGAGGTCGATTTCCGCGCGGTGGAGGTCCTCGGTTTCGGAGAGATAGATTCCGGTAAATCCGCCTACTACGGGATCGGTATCGAACCCCGCTTCCGTCAGCATGTCTTCGAAGCGTCCCTCGATTCGTGAGAAGGCGTCGAACAAGTGCCTGTCGGATCGAATTGGGTTCGGAGACTGGCCGATTGTGCATGCAAAAAGCTGGATATGCGGCTTGCGATCGGCCTTGTACACCAATAGGATTCGCTCTCCCGGCTTTAGCTGCAGGACATTTGGAACGGGTATCCTGGCCTTGTTGTGGATGGTCCTGACGATGAGCTTTTGCTCCGAAACAAATTCGCAGAACCCATCCAAGTTCCACTTGGATTCATTCGAGAAATAGATCCAGTCATATTTCGATGGTTCAGTCCTAATTGACGCCGGTCTGTCTGCCTCTGGCGAGGAGGGCACGCCTTGATTGGCGGACTGCGGGATGGGGGATGGAGTGCCTGGCCGCACCATGTTCATCCGCCCGCGGAAGATGTGCTCCAACCGCTCCACCGTGCAAGAGTTGTGCGGAGTAACCATGTATCCGGACGAAAGATCACCAATGAGGCTGGAACGCTCGACGCCGAATCTCCACCAATAGGCAGCGATGTATGCGCAGACGATCGAGTCCAGCATGTCCTCGCTCGTCTTGCTGTGAGCGATGCCGGCCGGGACGTAATCGCGGACGTTCTTTATGGGGAACTCTTCGGAAGCAAGCGAGCGAACACTATTAATTAGCCGAATCCAATCGTCCTCATTATAGGATCGCTTCTTGTATTTCAAGATCCTGTCCAAATCGAAGAGACCGATGAGAGCGGGATGGGGATAGCACTCGAAGTAGAACCGGCCACCTGTTGCGTGGGGAATGGCCATGGGATCTTGCCGGTACCCGACCTGTTCCAGTGCTTGGAGAAACTGCCAGATCGGAGCGCCTGGTTGCCAAGGCGGTCTGTGAAGGTTTGCAGTGTGGGCGCCCACCTGGAAATCGCGCATCAGCGCACGCATTAGATCGATGTCAACCGGACGGCATCCTTGGTCGTTGGCGACCACGAGGGGTTGATCGATCGCCCAGACGCGGAGGTCGATTTCTGCTGGCTGACGGACGCGCTCTAGAGCGCAATCCCAAGTCGCGGGAATAGGAGGAGCCGCAATACGGAGCGAGTCCGCTTCCAGCACAAGATCGCAGATGGCCCCGGTTTTGCCCGGGTACCACGCGGAATCGAACCCGGTAAATATCGCCAGCAACTAGATTCCCCTGCAAACGAAGATTACGCAGAGTTTTCACGTTCCATCGAGACGAAGGCATCAAACCATTTCTGGGCTTCGTCGGCGGACATCGAACCATCCTCAAGCTTGCGGCACTGTTCTCGGAGCCATTCGATCTCTCCTTCATGCTCCGCGACATACTTCCTGACCATTTGACGCTGTTCCGGGGTCATCGCTTCGGAAACGCGCTGGCGTTCGAGCAAAGCATCGAGCTCCGCCAGAAGTTCGTCGCTCTGCTCTCCCGGCGTAAAATCTGAATCGCTGTCAAACTCGCCCATGTTCTGCTCCTCCAGCGCGTCTCCGCCTCATTGACGAAGTAGTATACATCCTCGCCGCTGGGCCTTGCCTCAATGGGATCGGTCTGCCTCTTCGGAGCCGGCTGGTAATTCCCTGCTTCAGTCCGGAACGCAATGTTGAGGCAGTTCCAGCCGTTGATGGCGACCACGGCTAGCGTTAAGTTCGCCAGCTCCGCTTCACTGAACTGCCCGCGAGCCAGGTTATACACCTCATCCGGCACGTGGCCCTCCGTGATCAGCGTCACGGCTTCGGTCCAGGCCAGCGCGGCACGCTCGCGGTCCGTGAACCCCGGGGCTTCCCGCCAGGCGTTGAGCATCGACAGCTTTTGCTCGCTTTCACCCGCCGCGCGCAGGTCTTTCCAGTGCATGTCCAAACAGTATGCGCAGCCGTTGATCTGCGATGCCCGCAAGGAGATGAGATTCAGCAGGTTCTCCTCAATGCCGCTCTGGCCAAGATATTTGTGCAGGTACAACATCGCGTCCAGTACGCCTGGCGCCTCCTTCACGTAATGCAATCTGGCTGTCATAATTTCTCCTTCAGAAAGAAAGATGAAGATCGCGGACGAGGCGATTCCTGGCGAGAACCGATCCGCCGCCAAACGATATCATGATCTTGTTTCAATGAGACGCCTTTCCGCGTTTGCCGGCCCCGCCATTCTCTTCGTGATTGTCACTGGCGCCTTCTGGAAACTTCTCACAAAGCAATACACGTGGATGGACCAGCCCGACATGGCCTATCAAGTGCTTCCGTGGTTCCAGTTCCAGGCTGCCGCGTGGCACCACGGCGAGTTCCCACTGTGGGATCCGCACGTGTGGGCGGGCCAGCCATTGATCGGCCAGTTACAGCCCGGAGCCGCTTATCCTCTGAACTGGCCCCTGTTTCTGCTGCCACTGCACAATGGCCACATCAATCAGCTTTGGTTGAACTTCGCTTTCATCCTGACGCACTTCCTGGCCGCCCTGTTTTGCTATTGGCTTTGCCTATACCTGGGACGCAGCCGAGCGGCATCGGTTCTGGGCGGCGCTGCGTTTGCGTTGAGCGGCGTAGTCGGCTCGGTCGGTTGGCCGCAGATGTTGAACGGCGCGATTTGGATTCCGCTGGTTTTTCTTTTCCTGCTGCGTGCCACTCGGGGGGAACGCGCACTAACCAACGCAGCCCTCGCAGGAACGTTTCTTGGGATCTCGTTTCTCAGCGGGCACCACCAGATCCCGACGTTCACCGCCCTCATGGTTGCCGGCGTGTGGATTTTCGAGTTCTGGCGGCAGCGCCTGCGGCCGATCAAGCCCGCCGCTGTTTCGGTGCTGTTCACCGCTCTCGTAAGCGCATTTCAGATGTTGCCTGCATATGAGTACGGCGCGCGGTCCATCCGTTGGGTGGGATCGCAAAATGCTGTCTTCTGGGGCCAATCCGTGCCGTATCTGGTTCATCAGCAGCCCGCGCATTCTCTCGGTCCCCTGGGCGTGCTCGGATTTCTGCTGCCCAACCTCAGCCCGCACGACACCTTTGTAGGGTTAGCCATTGTGGTGCTGGCCGCCGTTGGTTTTGCCGCCTGCTTTGAGGCATCGGAGGTCCGTCTGCTGGGCGCAATCGGTGCGGGCGGGCTGCTATTCGCGCTCGGCGGCTTTTCTATTTTCCACGGACTCGCTTACCTGGTTGTGCCAATGGTCGAGAAGGCACGGAGCCCGGCGATGGCGATCGTTATCGTGCAATTTGCGCTGGTGGTGTTGGCGGCATATGGCCTGGATGCCCTGCGCAGGGGCCTCATCGGCCGCTGGTGTATTCCTGTGCTCGTGACTGTGGGCATTCTGCCGTGGCCGGTGCTCGCAATCGTCGCGTCCCTGCGCCGTGAAACATCGCTCGAGTACGAGCGGCTGGCCGTACTGGGGTTGGTCGCCCTCGCGCTGGCCGCGCTCCTCTACGGCTGGAAGGCACGGCGTATTTCGGAAGCCGCCACAATCGGACTGATCTTTGTGGTGGTTCTGTTCGAGCTGGGCACTGTTATTGGCGGAAACTACCGGCACCGTGAGACGCCGGGCGGCTTCCTCGCCGAACTCGAGAAGAACAGCGACGTGCTCGAGTTCCTGCGCAAGCAGCCAGATCTCGTCCGAGTGGAAGTGGACACGGATGCGGTTCCGTACAACATCGGCGACTGGGAGGGAATCGACCAGTTCCGCGCCTATCTGGGGGGCATGACCTGGAACGTGGCGCGATTCGAAATGGACCGCCTCAAAGGCGGCCGGCTCGCGCCGGAGTTGTTCGCACTCAACTACTTTCTCGGCCGGCAGCCGCTTCGCTCCGATCAGCAGGAGGTGTTTCAGGGACGATCCGGCTTCAAGGTGTACCGGAACCCCGACGCCTTTTCCCACTTCTGGACCGTGCATGAATCTGTTTCGGTTAAGGATGCGGAGCTGATGTCGCGTCTTCAAAACGCGGATCTGCGGCGGCAGGTCTCTCTCACTGGCAATGCTCCCGCGCTCGAGAAGTGCACCGCGAGCGATGAGGTGCGACTCGTGGAAAGGCACGATACGCAAATGGTGTTGGATGTGCGGATGGCTTGCAAAGGGATGTTGATTGCCAGCGAGACCTTTTACCCCGGCTGGGTAGCGGCTATCGATGGACGCCCCGCCCCGATCTTTGAAGCGTACGGCGCGTTGCGAGGCGTCGTTGTCGAGGCCGGCGCACACCGAATCGAGTTCCACTACCGGCCCATGTCGGTTTACTGGGGCGCGTTCCTGACGGCCTTGGGCCTAGCCGGAGCCCTGGTGCTCGCCCTCTTGAGCGGGCGCACCGCACGTTGAGGCTGCGAGATTTTACAGTTAGCCGGCTTGGCAGACGTTCAACCATATGGTTGAATATAGTCAAACTATATGGCTGACATCCTCCACTCCGTGCAGACTTCGGCTTCCCCGGAAGCCATCCTTCCCCTGGTTTCCACCGCAGCAGGCTTCGCGCGCTGGTGGGCAACCGACATCACCGAAAAAGACGGCGCTATCGAATTCGCGTTCTTCAATCGGCAAACCCTCTACCGCCTCAAACTGCAGGGCCACCCGTCACCCCAGCGCACCGAATGGCTCTGTGAGACCGGTGCGGAATGGAGCGGCACGCGGCTCATTTTCGAGACGCAGCTCCGCGGCGCCGGAACGCTTCTGCGTTTCACCCACGCCGGATGGAAGTCCCAAACCGACTACCTCGTTGCCTGCACCACCACCTGGGGTGAGTTGATGTACCGGCTGAAGGCCACGGTGGAGGGCCAATCGCGCGGCCCTCTGTTCACAAGCGACGGGATGGGTTACTAGTACATCGTCCCGAAAGTTCCTTAGAGTAAGGCTATGCCTGCTGATGTGGCGCGCGTTTTAACGTGCCGCACCGGGCTTTAGCCTGGCGTGATTGGCTTGAGCTAACTTGAGCGGAAGGCGAGACGAATCTCGACCCGGCACGCTAAAGCGCGCGCCACAAGGGCAGACATAGTTGAAGGTACTTTCGGGACGATGTACTAGAGGCGTTCCGCTAGCGCGCGAGAACGGGCTGCGCGGCAAAAACCTCGACGCGATTCCGGCCTTTGTTCTTGGCGATGTAGAGTGCTTCGTCCACTTCGTGGAGCAAGGCGGAAGAGTTGAAGCCGGCTGGACCGGAAGTTGCAGTGACTTCCACGCTGCACGTGACGTGAACCAGGCCCTCGGGGACATGGATGGGCGTGGCCGCGACTTGAGCTCGAATGTCCTCGGCGCGCGCGATGGCGTCGTCTAGCCCGCAACCCGGCATCACGATGACGAACTCCTCACCGCCATAACGGCAGGGCGCATCGTAGGGGCGAACGCACGCCGCCATTCGTCGAGCGGCCTCGCGGAGAACGGCATCTCCGGCCGCGTGTCCAAATTTATCGTTGACTTCTTTGAAGTGGTCGAGATCAGTCATGATGAGCGACAGGCTAACCGATTCGCGTTCGGCGCGTTTTAGCTCGCGGATCAGGACCTCGAACATCGAGCCGCGGTTAAAAAACTCCGTCAGGCAATCGCGGCTGGCCTGCTTCCGTAACAGCTCGCGGGCGCGCACCAGCTCTTCCTGCAGGTCAATAATTCGTCGCCCGGCCCGCAGCCGTACACGTAACTCTTGTGTATTCACTGGCTTACGTAGATATTCGTCGGCGCCTGCTTCCATGCCTTCGATGAGTTCTTCGGCGGTGTCTTTCGCGGTCAGCAGCAAGATGTAGATATATGGCTCGCGATTCTGCTCGCGTACCCGGCGGCAGACCTCCACGCCGTCGAGCTCGGGCATCATCCAGTCCAGAATTGCCAGCCGCGGCGGGTCGTCCTTACTGAGGACCTCCAACGCCTCCTTGCCATTGACGGCCGCGACCGCGTCGTAGCCCCATTTCTTAAGCAGTTTTTCCAACGCCAGACGGAAACCGGGATTGTCTTCTGCAATCAACGCCTTCAGGCGGCACGCTCCCCTGACCGACTGTTTACAGTCGTCATGCTTCATATCGGCAGGAAGTGCCGCGTTATTTAGGGGGCGTGCGGCGGGCTGGCAACGCCTAGTGTCAGTGCTTGGATTCCAGCTCGGCTTTGAGCTGGCGGTAAGCGGTTTCCTCGAAGTTCAATTTCAGCCGTTCGCGGCCTTCGCTTCTGGGATCACCGGGGCGCGGGCCGTCCTTTTGCAGGCAGCGCCCCAGGAAAACCACGGCTTCACTGTCGTCCGGGCTGCGGTCCAGTAGCGCCCGAAAACTCTCCGCGGCATGCGCAAAGTCGCCCCGTTTCCAAAGCACGTAACCGATGTTGAACTGGTAGTCTGGATCGGCGGAATCGCCCTCGGCGGCGCGATGAAAATTGTCGAGCGCCGCGGCCGCGCCCAGCCGTGACTGCGCTGCTCCCAGATCGTTGAGCACTTCATTGAGGGGAAGCGGGCCTGCCACCGTTTCGAGCCTTTTGGCGGCACCGGCGAAATCGCCCGTGTAGTAGCGGCACAGGCCGAGCAGAAAACTGGCTTCGAAATAGTGTGAGTCGGCGCGGCTGACCTTCTGCAGCCAGCCTACCGCGATCGCGTAGTCCTTCTTCTCGAACTCCATCTTTCCAAGCTGAAAGCAGGGCTCCGAGAAACGCTCGTCCAGCCGTGCGGCCTGTGCAAACAGACGGTGCTTCTGCTCGGGCGACGGCGCCATGAGACCGCGCACATAGTTTTCCATAGCGTCCAAACGCACCGTCGTCCGGTCGCGGCTGAAGTCCTGCTCAGAAGGAGCTTTGTCCTGAACCAGAGCTTTGAGACATTGCCAAGCCACGCGGGTTTCGAGCGACGCCAGATCTTCGAGCGCGCCGATCTCATCAAACTCGGGACCCTGGCGCGTGTGCTGGAGGTTGAGAACCCGCGCCGTGATGCGCATGGAATCGCGAGGCGAAACCGCGGGCGCACCGGGAGATGTTGCCGGCTGGTCCGAGCCCGCCAAGTGCGTAATCTCGTAGCGGCCGTAAATGATCTGGGAAGCATCCAGCGCCTCACCCAGTTTAATGATGGAAGCGTGCGTCAGAATCGCGTTGGGCCGGATGGATAGCCGCCGGCAGCCCTCCAGACGGTCCTCGCGCGAGAGCACAAGAACATTTTGCGAGGCTAGCGATTCGTGGATGGTTTCGGCGATGCTTTCGCCAATCCAATCGATATTTTGGGAACCGGATACATTGAAGAACGGCAGCACCAGGACGGTCTCCGCACGGGCAACGGAAACACTGGAGAAGTCAACAACAAGGATAAGAAACGGGAGCCACTGCACTGCCCTTCATTTTAGCAGCAGCCCCCGGACGCAGAACTCACCGAGCGATATGCGAGCTTACTCGCTGACCACCAATCTCATATTCGTGCCGCCCAGGTGGATTTCCTGCACGTGGTATTTTCCATCACCGTTAGTGTAACGAACCGAGGTGGAACCGTACTTGCTGTCGGCGGTTTCGACCTTGACGGTTGCCTCGCACGACTGCTTCCCTTTGTGGATCACCACTTTCTGATCCTTCAACTCCAAGGTGTACTCGCCGGGCTTCAGCTCCGTTCCACCAATCACGGAGGGCTCGAACAGCTTGAGGGAATATGACTTCGCGCTGGCGAGCGCGGCCAGCCCTAGAACAGCGAACAGCATCAAAAACCGTTTCGTCATGGATGCAAACTCTCCTTAGTCGTTGCCAACGGCTCCCGGTTGCCGGCCACACTTGAGCACAGACACACTTGTTACTCCAGTGTTGCCGTTACGAAATCAATCCCCGGAAGCCGTTAACGAAGTCTTTCCCCATAATACGGTCCAGACCGGAAAATGTTCCGCGAGAAACGGTGGTTTTACGGTAATGGTAAAAAGCGTAGCCAATTAACCAAGAAACCGGCTGGCGCGATCCATCGCGGCCTGCTGTGTCACCGGATCATCGCCGAAACCGGAGAACCATTCCATCTGCTGCTCCTGCCGGAACCAGGTCATCTGGCGCTTGGCATAGCGGCGTGTGTTCCGTTGCGCATAAAAGATCGCTTCGTTCAGGTTTAGCTCGCCGTTGAGAAGCTGGATGGCTTGGCGATAGCCGTGCGACTCGAACGGTTTCGCGGATGCAGGAAATCCGCGCGCCAGGATGCCGCGCACCTCCTCGACGAGGCCGCCATGGAACATTTGTTCGGTGCGCTGGTCGAGCCTCTGGTAAAGCTGGTCTCGCGTCGGGGCAAGACCGATTTTCAAAACGTGATAGCCGCGCAAGGCGTCGCGCCCCTGGCGATACAGCTCACTCGCGGCGCGGCGTGTCAGCAGGCACACTTCCAGCGCACGGACCACCTTCGGGAAATCGTGCGGATGGATACGCGCCGCCGATTCGGCATCCAACCGTCCGAGCAGGCGATGGACCGAGCCGGATCTCCGGCGCTCGCGGGCGCTCAAGCGGTCGCGCAGACCCTGGTCGCGTGAAGGGCCCGGAAACAGGCCATCCACCAGGGCCCGGAAATAAAAGCCGGTTCCGCCCGCGATCACTGGCAGGCTCGTGCGCGCCGCGACCTCGTCGAGCACGCGCCGGGCGAGGCGCGCATACTCGCCTGCGGTAAATACCTGATCCGGATCGAGGATATCGATGAGGTGGTGCGGTATCCCACGCCGCGCTTCCTGTGGAAGCTTAGCGGTGCCGATGTCGAAGTAACGGTAAATTTGCAAGGAATCGCAGTTCACCACTTCGCCCGTGAATTTCTGGGCCATCGACAGGGCCAGTTCGCTTTTCCCAGCCCCGGTAGGCCCCAAAATGGCAATAACCTGATGCTTGTCCATTACGTCTTAGATTCAGCGGCCTGGCAGTATACAATGAAAAAGAGAAGGGCTTCGTCTGTTCTGGCCGCCAGGCGCGCGGTGGGCGAAAGAAGATTTCATCAATGAATTATCCGGCAAGATTGCTTCGAGGGGCTTTGTGCCTCGCTGCCTTTTCGACGGGCCTGGCATTCAGCCAGTCCCCAACCGACGCGGGCAGCCCGGGCACGTCTGATCCCAAAGTTTCCGACAAGGCCAATGCCTATTACAACTTTGCCATGGGCCATCTCTACGCGGAGCTGGCGGGCGCCTTCGGCAACCGCAGGGATTACACCGACAAGGCCATTGATTACTATCGCCAGGCCATGAAGCTCGATCCTTCGGCGTCTTTTCTCTCCGAGGAGCTGACGGATCTCTATATCCAGGCTGGCAGGATCAAAGACGCGGTCAGCGAGGCCGAAGACCTCCTGAAGCAGGACCCCGGCAACCTGGATGCCCGGAGGATGCTGGGCCGCATGTACGCACGGCTGATCGGCGACCCGGAGCAGCACAAGGTGAACGACGAGATGGTGCGGTTGGCCATCGAGCAATTCCAAAAGGTCACCGAGAAGGAGCCCAAGGATATTGAAAGCTGGCTGATGCTGGGACGCCTGGAACGCGTCAGCCGGAATTCCGTCGAAGCGGAAAAGGATTTCAAAAAGGTACTCGACCAGGATGCCGGTAACGAAGAAGCCTTGACCGGCTTGGCAATGGTGTATTCGGACCTGGGCGACACCAAGAACGCGATCGAGATGCTGCGCATGGCCACCAGCAAGCATCCCAACCCTCGGACACTGGCGGAACTGGCGAGCTTTTACCACAATGCCAAGGACTATGCCAGCGCCTCGGATGTCTGGCAGCAGGCGCTGCAAATGGATCCCGAGAACACGCGCATCAAGCAGGCATTGGCCAGGGATCTTCTATCCGCCGATCGCATGGCCGAAGCGCTGAAGGTATATCAAGAGCTTGCCGCAGCCGATCCGCGGGATGAAGACAGTTTGTTGCGACTGGCCGAAATTTACCGCGAGCGAGGTGAGTATACCCAGGCTCACGCGACGCTCGGCAAGGCGCGCCAGTTGGATTCCCAAAATCTGGAATTGCGCTACGAGGAAGTAAATCTGCTCGATGCCGAGGGCAAGACGGACGCTGCCGTGGCGGCGCTCCGCGCCATGCTCAACGACACCGCCGCCAAGACCTACACGGATGAGGAGAAAGGGCGCCGTACGATCCTGCTGGAGCGGCTGGGGATGCTCTATCGCAACGCGGAACACTATAGCGAAGCGGTGGACGCTTTCCGGCAGATGGCCGATATAGATCCCGAAGCAGCGCCGCGTGTGTCTGCTGCGATCGTTGATACCTGGCGCGCCGCTAAGGACTTCAAAAAAGCTGATGCCGAGCTGCAAGCGGCCTTGAAAAAGTTTCCCAAGGAGCGCGCTCTGAACAGCGCTAAGGCTTCGCTTCTGGCCGATGAAGGAAAAATCGACGAAGCGGTTGCGGTGCTCCGCTCGCAGCCGGATGGAGACAAGGAGTTGGCAACTCAAATCCAGATTGCCCAGGTCTATGAGAAGGGGAAGAGGTTCGATGACATGGGCAAGGCGCTCGACGCCGCCGAAAAGATCTCGGAATCCACACCGCAGAAAGTGACTGTACTTTTCATGCGCGGCGCCATGCTGGAGAGAACCAAACAGTTTGATGCGGCGGAAGCCGAATTTCGCAAGGTGCTGGCACTGGACCCCGAATACGCCGGCGCACTCAACTACCTGGGTTACATGCTGGCCGACCGCAACACCCGGCTCGACGAAGCGCAGAAGATGATTAGCAAGGCTGTGGAACTGGAGCCGGCGAACGGCGCTTACCTGGATAGCCTGGGATGGGTGTGTTTCCGCCAGAACCGTTTGGATGACGCCGTGGGTTACTTGCAGAAGGCGCTGCAAATACCCACCGTGGCCAAAGACCCCACCGTGCACGATCACCTGGGCGACGTTTATTTCAAGCAAGGCAAGATCCGGGAGGCCATCGCTCAGTGGCAAAGCTCGCTGAAAGAGTACGAGGCTGGCGTGTCGCAATCGGATGCCGACCCGGAGGAAATGGCGCAGGTGGGCAAAAAGCTGGAAGATGCCCGCGTGCGCGTGGCCAAAGAAGACCCGCTGGATAAGGAAAAACGGCAGTAGACTGGACTTGTTGGAGGTGATGGCATGCGCCTCTGGTTGGTAGCCGGTGTTCTCCTGGTAGCGGCGAGTGCGCGCGCACAGCGCGGTGACAATCCTCTGCCGCCCGAATTCTTCGATACTCATCCCACGGCGCTCGACAGCGCGCATTTCCAGCGTGTCTTCCAAAATGCCTTCGTGGAAGTGATTCGCGTGCGGCTCGGCCCTCACGAGAGAACCGCATGGATGGAGATTCCCGCCCACGTCATGACTTGCGTAAGCGATCAGCACGTCCGCCTGATTTATCCGCACGGCAAGCCTTCGGAGCGCGTCGAAAAGGCCGGCTACACGGGATGGATCGAGCGCGATGACTACGGCATCGAAAACCTCGAAGACAAGCCCGCGGAATGGATTCTAGTGGTGCCGCGCAGCGGGGAAAAAGGCTGACCAGCGCCCTTGACTGCATTGATTCGGATTTGCGTCCTACTGGCGTGGCTGGTGATGCTGCCCTGGGTAGTGGTGTCATTGGCAGCCTTTTTTGTCGCTGCGATTTCGCATCGCTGGGTGGTGGATGTTTACATCCATGATGTGTACTTCGTCTTGCCCAGTCCATTTGTGGCATGCCTCGCCTGCATTCTGATCGTTCCCTTAGCGCTGGCAACGAGCAAGTGTTTCCGTAGGCGAGTTGACGCAACCCATTCCAACCCGATATCCTGAACCTTTCTGGTAGAGGTGCGGCGGCCAACAGTATCCGGGCGCGCGATTCCGACGAGCTTCGGACGCCCGCGAAAAAGGGGCCGGCTGCCGAAATCGCCGGGCAACTCGTAATCCGGTGGTTGGGGGGTGCGGATAACACCGGCCCACTGTCATCCGATTTGAGAAAAACGGATGGAGCGCTATCGGAGGGTGAAAACCGCGCGGCAGTACGGATCTTGCATCATCGCCTGCCTAACGGCCCGCCAACCTTCCTTCCCCGCTCCCCCACTAAAGTGTCATGAACGTTTTTGAGCTCACGCGAGCGCTCGTCGATATCGAATCCATAACCGGCAACGAAGAACGTGCCGGCGGGTTTCTATTCGGCTATCTTTCCCAGCTCGCCGAGCGCTACGGCGGAACCATGGAGCGAATGGAAGTGGAACCGCACCGGTTCAACGTGCTGGCGCACTGGGGCGATCCCGTAGTCACGCTCTCGACGCACATGGATACGGTGCCGCCGTTCTTTGCCTCGCGCGAGGATGATGAGTTCATCCACGGCCGGGCGGCGTGCGATACCAAAGGCATCATCGCGTCCATGATCCACGCCGCGGACGCGTTGCTGGCGGCTGGCGGACGGAATCTCGCTCTTCTGTTCGTGGTGGGCGAAGAACGCAACAGCGCCGGAGCTTACCACGCCGCGGCGCAGCCACGCGGATCGAAGTATCTCATCAACGGCGAACCCACCGAGAACAAACTGGCCGTCGGCTCCAAAGGCGCGCTGCGTTACGAAATCGTGGCGCATGGCAAGATGGCGCACTCGGCCTATCCGGAGTTGGGCGATTCGGCGATCGAAAAGCTGCTCAACGCGCTCGACCGCATCCGGCAGATCGCGCTGCCCGTAGACGAACTGCTCGGACCGAGCACGCTGAACATCGGAACCATCAGCGGCGGCCGCGCTCCCAACATCATTCCGGATGAGGCACGCGCCGAGTTAATGATTCGTCTCGTTGGCGACTCGCACTCGACCAAGGACGCCATTGCCGCCGCCGTGGCTGATTGCGCCGAAGCGCGCGAGGTTTTGGAAATCCCGGCGGTTCACCTGGGGCGGCTGGATGGGTTTGAAACCACGGTTGTGGCCTACACGACGGACATCCCGGCGTTCGCGGGCACGTGGGGCCAGCCATTCCTTATCGGTCCCGGAACCATTCATGTAGCGCACACGCTCGAAGAGCGCGTGCCCAAGCGACAGCTCGTGGAAGCGGTCGAAATCTATCAACGCATGGTGAAACAGTTATGGAACCAAGAATCGAAGTCGGCATCCTAGGCGCGACCGGCATGGTCGGCCAGCATTTCATCAAGTTTTTGCAGGGCCATCCCTGGTTTGAGGTGCGATGGCTCGGCGCCAGCGACCGCTCGGCCGGCAAGAAATATCGCGATGCCACCAAATGGCACCTGGCAGGCGTGATGCCTGACGAAGTGGCCGACCTGGTAGTGGAAGAGTGCAAGCCCAACGGCGCTCCACGCCTGCTGTTTTCGTCCATGGATTCGTCGGTCGCAACCGAGATAGAGCGGGCCTTCGCGCAGGCGGGGCACGTAGTCGTGTCAAACTCCAAGAACCACCGCATGGATCGGGACGTTCCGTTGCTCGTGCCGGAAGTGAATCCCGACCATCTCAAACTCGTGCCGCTCCAGCAGCGGCATCGCCCATGGAAAGGGCAGATTGTGACCAATCCGAATTGCGCCACGGTCTCGATGGTGATGGGTCTCGCGCCGCTCAAACCCTTCGGCATTACACAGGTCATCGCCACCACCCTTCAGGCGATTTCCGGCGCGGGCTATCCCGGCGTGCCGTCGATGGACATCAACGCCAACGTGATTCCGTTCATCGGCGGCGAAGAGGAGAAGATGGAGCAGGAGACGCAGAAGATCCTGGGCGATTTCGCCGGCGACCATGTGCGCCATCTCGATGCCAAGATCAGCGCGCACTGCAATCGCGTGCCCGTGGTCGACGGCCACCTGGTCACAATTTCGGTGAAGCTGTCATCCCAGCCTTCGCAGACCGACCTGCTGTGCGCGTTCGACGAGTTCACGGGCGTGCCCCAACAAAGAAGACTGCCCAGCGCACCGGCGAGGCCCGTCACCTACATGACGCAGAACGACCGGCCGCAGCCGCGCCAGGATGCCGAGCGCGATCGTGGCATGGCGGCTTTTGTCGGACGGCTGCGCGCCTGCCCCGTGCTCGATTACAAGTTCGTGGCTCTCACCCACAACACCATCCGCGGAGCCGCCGGCGCGGCCGTGTTGAACGCCGAGCTGATGCACGCCGAGGGGATGCTGGACTGATGATTGTGATGAAGTTCGGCGGGACGTCGGTCGAATCGGCTCCCGCCATCGAGCGCGTGGCGTCGATTGTGCGCGCGCGCGCGGAACGCAAGCCGGTTGTGGTGGTATCGGCGATGGGCAAGACCACGAATAAGCTGCTAGCCATCGCCAATGCCGCCATCAACGGAACCCGCGCCGACTACCTCGCCCAGATTCACGATCTCCGCGATTTTCATTCGCGCGAAGCGCGCCTGGTGGTGCCGCTGGCGGACCGCGCGGAGCTCGACCGCACGCTCGACGAGCATTTTCAAGAGCTGACCGAGTTGGCCAAAGGTCTGGCGGTGCTAGGGGAGTTGACGCCGCGCTCCATCGACGCCATCTCAAGTTACGGCGAGCGGCTCTCGAGCTATATTGTGACGTTGGCCTTCGCGCATTTCGGGATGAAAGCCGCGCACGTGGATTCCCGGCGCGTGATTGTCACCGATCACCGCCATACGCAGGCCGCTCCCTTATATCCCGAAACGTACGCGCGCCTAGCGGCCGCAATTCCGCCGCTTGCGAAAGACAAGATCGTCGTCATGGGCGGCTTTATCGGGGCGACACTTGAGGGTGTAACGACCACACTCGGGCGCGGCGGGTCGGATTACACAGCGTCGATCGTGGGTGCCGGCATCGGTGCAGAAGAGATCGAGATCTGGACCGACGTGGACGGCATGCTCACCGCCGATCCCACCATCCTGGGCGGCGGCCACCGCGTGAAGATCATTTCTTTCGCCGAGGCGGCGGAGCTGGCTTACTTCGGCGCCAAGGTGCTGCATCCGGCTACGGTAATTCCAGCGGTCGAGAAAAACATCCCTGTGCTGATCTTGAACTCGCGCCGCCCCGCCGTGGAAGGCACGCGCATTGTGGCCGAGCCGGTCCACACCTCGAACACCGTGAAATCCATCGCGTGCAAGCGCAAAATCACGCTAGTGAACATTCACTCCACTCGCATGCTGATGGCCCACGGTTTTCTGAAGCGCATTTTCGACGTGTTCGAACGGCTGGAGACGCCAGTGGATATGGTGGCGACCTCGGAAGTGAGCGTTTCGCTGACCATCGACAATCCGCACCGGCTCGCGGAAATCTGCACCGAGCTGCGCCAGTTCTCGGAGGTTGCGATCGAGGAAAGCCAGGCCATCGTCTGCTTAGTGGGCGACAACATTCGCTACACGCCCGGAGTCGCCGCGCGCGTCTTCGGGTCGCTCGAATCCATCAACATCCGGATGATCTCGCAGGGGGCATCGCTGCTAAATCTGAGCTTCGTCGTGGCCGAAGCGGACCTGAAACGCACAGTGGAAGCTCTGCATCGCGAGTTCTTTGCGCAGCTCGATCCTGCGGTTTTCGATAGAAACGGAGCCGCCGATGCCGCAGCCTGAACGACGCCTCGCCATCGTGGGCTACGGCAAGATGGGGCGGCTCATCGAGCAACTGGCGCCGGAGTACGGCTTTGCGGTCGCTCTGAAACTGGATGAGTTCAATAACGCCAATTACGAGGGCGTCATCGCGGAGAATTTTCGCGGCGTCGACGTGGCCGTCGATTTTTCGATTCCATCCGCGGTCGTCGAAAACGTGGAGCGGATCGCCCCGCTCGGAGTCAGCATTGTCGTCGGCACCACCGGCTGGACGGAACACCTCGCCCGCGTCAAGACTGCCGTCGAGAAGCACGGCATCGGACTCGTGTGGAGCCCCAACTATTCGATCGGCGTCAATGTGTTCGCCCGCTTGGTGGCGGAAGCAGTCCGGTTGCTGGCGGCGCAGCCCGAGTACGGCGCCTGGGCGTGGGAGATCCATCATTCCACCAAAAAGGACGCGCCGTCTGGCACGCTGCTGAAGCTTGTTGAGGAAATGAAGGCCGCCGGCTACACGCGAGCCATCGATGTCAGCTCCAATCGCGCCGGCGCGCACCCTGGCACGCACGAGATCGGCTTCGATTCAGCTGCCGACACCATCACCTTGCGCCACACGGCGCGCAATCGGGAAGGATTCGCGCGCGGAGCGTTGAAGGCCGCGCAATGGATCGTGGGGAAGAAAGGCTTTCACGAATTTCGTGAGATATTGTTTGAGTAAAAGACGGATTTAGGATTTGGGATTTGGGACGCAAAAGCAGGATTTGGGATTTAGGATCTGGGATTTGGTGTTGTAGCTCCGAACGATTGGCGACGGTACCGGGCCACGTCGACGGCCCTTACCAAATCCCAAGTCCCAAATCCCAAATCCTTTTTAGGAGGGGTACATGTTAACAGGATGCGGAACTGCTCTGGTCACTCCATTCCAGCGTGACCTTTCGCTCGACGAAGCGGCGTTGCGCAAGCTCGTCCGGCGCCAGATTGACGCCGGTATCAACTTTTTGGTTCCCTGCGGCACAACCGGCGAGAACCCCACGCTCACGCGCGCCGAGCATCTGCGCATCGTTGAGATCACGCTTGAAGAAGCCAAAGGCAAGGTCCCGGTGCTGGCTGGAGCGGGCGGCTACAATACGCAAGAGGTGATTGAGCTGGCCCAGGAAGTGGAACGTCTTGGCGCCGATGGCATCCTTTCCGTGACTCCGTATTACAACAAACCCACGCAGGAAGGTCTTTATCAGCACTTCAAGGCCATCGCCGCGGCCGTGCGGATTCCGATGATCGTCTACAGCGTCCAAGGCCGCACAGGGGTGAACATCGAGCCGGCGACACTTGGGCGGCTGGCGCAGATTGACAACATCGTCGGCGTCAAAGAGGCCTCGGGGAACATCACGCAGATGGCGAACGTGATCCAGCAAGTGCCCGATACTTTCGCCGTGCTCTCGGGCGATGACGCCGTTACGCTGCCGCTGATCGCGCTGGGCGGGCGCGGCGTCATCTCAGTCGCATCCAACGAGATTCCCGCGGAAATGACCGCACTCGCAAACCTATGCCTGAATGGCGATTTCGCCGGCGCACGCGTCGTCCAACGCAAGTACCTGCCGCTCATGGAAATCAACTTCGTCGAATCCAACCCCATCCCGGTGAAGGCGGCTTTGGGATTGATGGGCCTGCTCGATCCGGTCTTCCGCCTTCCCATGTGCCCGCCCAAACCCGAGAATCTGAGCAAGATTGAGAAGGTGCTCGAATCCCTCGGACTCCTGGCGGACCGGAGGGTGCGCGTTGCAAGCTAGGATCGAGAAGCTCTTTGACGAAAAACCCAACGTCTACACCGAAGATCAATTCCAGCTCTTCCAGGAATTCAAAGCTGCGTTGAATGCTGGTGCGATCCGCGCCGCCGAGCCCGACGCTAATGCCCGAAGCGGCTGGCGTGTGAACGGCTGGGTCAAGAAGGGCATTCTGCTTGGATTCCGGATGGGTGGAATCGTGGACATGTCGGTGAACGCCAACCGGCAGCCGTTTTTTGACAAGGCCACCTATCCTGTGAAAAGTTTCACCGCGCAGAGCGGCGTGCGCATCGTGCCCGGCGGATCGAGCATTCGCGATGGCTGCTTTGTTGGCAAAGGTGTAACGTGCATGCCGCCCATGTACGTCAACGCCGGCTCGTATGTCGGCGACGGCGCCATGATTGATTCACACGCGCTCGTGGGAAGCTGCGCGCAGGTGGGGCGCAATTGCCATATCTCGGCTGCATCCCAGATCGGCGGTGTGTTGGAGCCCGTGGGTGCGCTCCCCGTGATCATCGAAGATGAAGTGCTGGTGGGCGGCAATTGCGGCGTTTACGAGGGAACGGTGGTGAAGCGCCGCGCCGTGCTCGGCACGGGCACCATCCTCAACCGCTCGACGCCGGTCTACGACATCGTCCGCAACGCAATCCACCGCGCCACCGATGATGAACCGCTGGTCATTCCCGAGAATGCCGTGGTCATCGCAGGCTCGCGCGCCATCGCCAGCGGGCCGGGTAAGGAATGGGGGATTTCTCTCTACACTCCGGTCATAGTAAAATACCGCGACGAGAAAACCGACGCCAAGATTCAACTGGAAGATCTCCTGCGGTAGCACAGGGCGAGGCGTGCCTCGCCCCTACACTGGATGCTGGGTAGGGGCCGGACACGTCTGGCCCAAGTCTGCAAAGTGACAGTGAATACTTCAACATTTACGCTGGAATCGAAAACCGCGCTGATCACGGGCGCAGGACGAGGCATCGGCCGGGCCATCGCCGAAAAGCTGGCGGCCGCTGGCGCCGCGGTGATGATCAACGATCTGGACGCCGTTCCTGCCGCCGAGACATCCAACGCCATTCAGAACTCGGGAGGACGCGCCGCGCACATGGCGGGCGACATCACGCGGCCCGAGTTTCCACAGCAGCTCATCGATAAGACGCTCGCGGCCTTCGGTTCACTCGACATCATCGTCAATAACGCCGGCTACACCTGGCACAACCTCATCCAGAAAACCACCGACGAGCAGTTTCAAGCCATGCTCGATATCCACATCATGGCGCCGTTCCGTGTGCTGCGCGCGGCATCCTCTTTTCTTCGCGAAACCGCCAAGCGTGAGATCGCCGAGGGGCGCCGCGTGATGCGCAAAGTCGTGAACATCACTTCAATCGCCGGCATCGATGGAGACCCAGGCCAGGCCGGCTACTCTTCCGGGAAAGCCGCCATCATCGGACTGACGCGCACGCTAGCCAAGGAATGGGGGCGCTACAACGTCAACGTGAACTGCGTGGGCTTCGGGATGATCGAGACGCGGCTCACGCAGCCGCTCGCGCCGGATACCACTGCCGTCGATATCCAAGGACACCCCATCGTCCTTGGCGCGCAGCAGAAGATTCTGGACATGGTGAAGTCATCGTGCCCGCTGGGCCGTATGGGAACGCCGGAAGAGGCGGCCGGACCCGTGCTGTTCTTTTGCTCGCCGCTTTCCGATTACGTCACGGGCGAAGTGCTCATCGCCAGCGGCGGGCTGCACTTCTGATCATCCATGTCCCGGCTGCTTCTAGTGGATGACGACCGCCAGCTCCTGGAGCTCTACAGGCTGATTCTGGAGCACGCCGGTCACCAGGTACAAACCGCCGAAACCTGTCGTGCTGCCTTTCTCCTTCTCGAGCAAACCGATCCCGAAGTCGTCATCACGGACTTGCGCGTCCCCGAGATGGAGGATGGCCTTGCGCTCATTCGCACCCTCAAGAACCACAAACGGCCTCCCGGAATGCCGCCACTGAAGGTCATCGTGATCTCTGGGTGGACCGAAGACCTGGCCGCCGGCGTGGAAAGGGAATTCGTCCACCGTGTGCTAGCCAAGCCGGTGCGCATGGAAATCCTGTTACGCTCGATTGCCGAGCTGGCCAAATAACGGCTTGCCGCCACGCTCCTATAATGGAGGTAATGCCTAAAGCCAGAGAGCTAGAGATGCGCCTCGAGCGCACCGAACAGCAACTGCGCCTTTTTCAGAAAATCAGCCGGTTCATGGTCCGCGAGATGAGCCTCCAGGAGGTTCTGCAAGGCATCGTATCCCTGATCGTCGAATTCATGGAATGCGATTCCTGCCTGGTTTACCTGCTGGATCATGACCAGCTTGTGCTCTGCGCTTCCAACACGCCGCATCCCTCCACTATCGGCAAAATACGCCTCAAGTTGAGCGAAGGTCTCACCGGTTGGGTGGCGCGCGAGCGGCGCCTGTTGGCGATTTCACGAGAATCCTATAGAGATCCCCGGTTCAAGTATTTCGGCGACTTGCCGGAAGACACGTTCGAAGCTTTCCTTTCGGCCCCCGTGATTGCCCGCAACCGCGTGGTGGGTGTCATCAACGTCCAGCATCGTGCGCCGCACCAGCATACCGGCAGCGAAATGGAGGTACTCACTACGGTGGGTGAGCAGGTGGGCTGCATGCTGGTCTTGGCGCGCATGGAACCGACCGCGGTTGCCGAAGCCGGCCATGTAGAACTGGTGCTTTCTTCCGGCCCGGTGCAACCGAGGGGCTGACAACGTGTTCCTGCGATTGCCACAAGACTCAAGCGTTTACCGCTCCCTTTGGTCGCGGCTCAGAATCGCGCGGGGCCCAAGCCGAGCCGCGACCACAGGGAGCGGTCACGCATACTCATTTCTGATCCTGGCAACCTGGCTCGCCGTGGCAACCGTGGTTTCCGCCGCCGAAAATAACGAAGGCTGGCGCAAGGTGTACTCGTACGACGAGTTGAACTCCTCGCTGGTCATCAACGACTTCAGGTTTTTAACAGCTCAGCACGGTGTCGCCGCCGGATTCCTGCTCGAGAAGGATGGCAAAATCAAGCCCACCACTCTCGTCAGCAACGATGGCGGCCAGCACTGGACATTCACTCCGCTCAAGGACGTCCCCGTCTCGTTGTTCTTCCGGGATAGCAGCCGAGGATGGATGGTCACCGATGACGCCATCTGGCGCAGCGAAGATGGCGGCCGCACCTGGAAAAAGCTGACGGTGTTGAACGACATCGAGCGTGTCTTCTTCAACAGTGCCGAGCATGGTTGGGCGGTGGGCGACCAGAAGAAGGTTTACGAAACGTCCGACGGTGGAAAAACCTGGACGGAACTAGCGGCGGCGGCCCAGCCGGACTCCACGCCCGAGCGGACCATCTACAACTGGATCGACTTCGCCGGTCCGGACGCGGGGATCATCACCGGATGGAATCAGCCCGCCCCCGATCCACGGCGCGTTATTCCCGAATGGGTGAGTCCGTCGCACGTCTCCTCCTCGCGGCGGGAGGCGCCGCACCTCTCCATCTTCCTGCAGACGCGTAACGGCGGAAAGACATGGAACCCCACCACCGGTTCCCTGTTCGGCCACGTTGCTTGCGTGCGGCTTTCGCTGAATGGCTACGGTCTGGGCATCATTCAGTTCAAGGACGCGTTCGATTGGCCGTCGGAAGTGTTTCGCATCGATTGGACCACGGGCGAAAGCTCGCGCGTCTTCCGCGAACAGAACCGGCTCATCACCGACGTGGCTTTACCGCCAAGCGGTCCCGCCTACCTGACCGGAATCGAGAAGCTGGACCGTCTGAATGACAGCCCCATCCCCGGACCGGTTAAAGTATTGCGCAGCGACGACTTGGACAACTGGCACGAGATGGACGTGGATTACCGCGCCACCGCACATCGCGTCATCATCTCGGCCATTGACGACAAAAACATCTGGATCGCCACCGATACCGGCATGGTTTTAAAGCTGGTTCCCGGAAAATAAAACAAGTCTCCATCGGCCTGTTTTATCCACCACCCTTGCACCGCCCGCCGTGAGTAACTGTATGAAACCAAACCGTCATAAAACTGAGGAAAATGTTCTCGAAAGTTAAGATTTTGTTTGACGGATGTGAACGTTCGGATCATTATGTAGATGGTTCCAAGAGGTTCATGGGACAGTCAACCTGGTGAACGGTAGCGAGCCTGGAACGTTGATCCGCTGGCGAAACTTTAAAACGGGAAGCTGGCGGGGAGCGAAGGGGAATCGGGCCGGGCACACAGGCGAGCTTTTCGACAGGCGAGTGGGCTGAACGCTTCGATCTAGAGGGGCCTAAGAACCCCAAAGGGGAGCGGAGGCTCAATCACCGGAAGAAAACGCTGGACTAAGAGCTGGGCAACGGGTCTGTTGCGTTGAATTCCCCGCAGCCGGGGCGAACCAGGCGGCGGGGGAGGAGTGGCAGACCGAACGGGTTCGGCGCGAAGTTCGGCGGGGCGGCGAAGGAATAGGCCAGGATCGTTAATCTTCCAATGGCAACCCGGCAACGGGAAGTTGTTGGGAGGGAGTGAAAGGCCGTTCCGAGCAGCCGGTTCCGAGCAGGAAGAACTGGCAGGCGGGCTTTGGAGCACTGATCCGTTGTTCTACAAAAGGAGCAGCGGGGAGCAAAGAAGATGACGTCCGGTTCTCCTGATCGCCAAGCTTATGCCGTGCATGCCGGCAGGAGTGGGGCTGTTCACTGAGTCACTTGGAACCATTTCCTTTTTGGGCCGCAGTTTCCACTCTGCTTCTCCACCGCATCGGATAACGTGAATACCATGCGCAATGTTTTCCAGCGGTCAGTGGCGATCGCGCCCGGACAATATCGCCTACACTTCCAAAGCTCGCGCAACGGGGAGTAAACCCTTTTCTCCTGGCTCCCCTATTCGTGCCGCAGCGCCACCATCGGATCCACACGGGTGGCTCTGCGCGCCGGGAAATAGCACGCTGCAAATCCTGCCAGCGACACCACCACCACGACTACTACGAGCGTCATCGGGTCGTGCGGCGAAACGCCCCAAATCTGATTCCGAATGAGGCGCGTCACCGCAAAACTTGTGGCAATACCCGCGATCACACCCAGCCCAACCAGGCGGCCGCCCATGGCCAGCACCATGCGCAGCACTTGCGCCCGGCCCGCTCCCAGCGCCACGCGAATCCCGATCTCATGCGTTTGCCGCGAAACCGTGTAGGCCACCACGCTGTACACCCCAAGAGCCACCAGCATCATGCCCACGGCGGCAAATATCCCCAGCAACACCACGCTGAAGCGCGGCTCGGCGTAAGAATACTCCTTCAGAATGTCTTTGAGGCTTCCCGTTAGAGTAAGGGCGACGTTGCGGTCGACCGCCCAAATCTCACGCCGCACCGCGTTTAACATTGCGGCGGGATCACCCGTCGTCCGCACCAGAACTCCACGCTCAAACGATCCCGTCATCGTGTACGGAATGAACGCCTCCGGCATCACTGGCTCCTGAATGCCCTGATTCTTCACGTCCGCCACTACGCCTACGATCTGGAACATCGGGTTTTCGACCGGCGGGTCCACTTCTGTCGCCAGCATGGCCAGCTTGATCTCGCGGCCGATTGGGTCTTCCTGCCCAAAGTATTTTCGTGCCAGCGTCTGGTTCACCACCGTTACCCGGCGCGCATCTTTGACTTCCATCTCCGACAGCGCGCGGCCGCGCAGAAACCGGATTCCCAGCGTGGAAAAGTAGCCCTCGCTGCACAACTGGAAAATGCCTTGCCGTTTCTCCAAGTGTGCGGCGCCGGGCACATCGATTTCTGTGAAGACGCCCCCATACGGTGGAAGATTGCTGGTTTCGGTAGCCGCCACTACACCCGGCAGTGTGTACAGGCGCTGCAGCAGCGCCTGGAAGAAATGCTGCTTCGCCGCCGCCGATCTGTATTGCGCGCGCGGCAGCGGAGTGCGTACCACCAGGATATTGTCCGGATTCAGACCCAGATCGGTCTGCCGCAGAGCGATGAACGTCCGCATAAGCAGCCCTGCTCCCACCAGCAGCACCAGCGACAGCGCCACCTCCAGCACCACCAGCGTGTTTCTGAGCCGGCTGCGGCGAAAGCCCCCGCTTACGCCCTTGCCAGAATCCTTCAGCGACTCGACAATCTCCGGCTTTACCGCCCGCAAGGCTGGGCCGAGTCCGAACAGAATCGCGGTCAACGCCGCCACACCCATACTGAACGACAACACCCGGTAATCGATGCGGATTACCGCCTCTTCCGGCATCAGGTTCCAGGGAATCTCACGCGCCAGTAGCTCGATGCCGCCATAGGCCGCCAGACACCCGGCGGCGGCGCCGCTCAACGCTAGCAGGAAGCCTTCCACCAGCAATTGACGCACGATGCGCCAGCGGCTGGCGCCTAGAGCGGCACGCACCGCCATTTCCTTCTCGCGCGCCGATGCCCGAGCCAGCAGCATATTGGCCACGTTGCTGCACGCAATCAATAGCAGTAGCCCAACCGCGGCTACAAGCATGTATAGCACCTTGCCGAAGTTGGCTACACCGAAATCCGTCATCGTCTCCACATGCATGGCGAACTTCTCCGGATATTGCCTCGGGTACGTCCGCGCCAGCCGGTGCGCAATCAAATCCAGATTGGCCTCCGCCTGCCGCATCGGGACTCCCGGCTTGAGACGCGCGTGCATGAGGAAATTCCCGTTCTTCAGCTCCGGGTCGCTAGGGTCGGGCTCCACCGGCATCCAGAGATCCGCGTGTTTGCTGAATCGCGGCGGCATGATGCCCACCAGTATCCGCGCCTTGCCGTTCAACACCAGCGTGCGCCCCACAACGGGCTCGCGCTGGAACCGCTTGATCCACAATTTGTAGCTGATCGTGAATACCGGCGGCGCGCCTGGCCTGCCGTCATCCGGCGTAATTGCGCGGCCCGCCAGCGGTGGCACGCCCATCACGCGAAAAGTATTTGGCGTCACGATGGAGCCGGAAAAGCGCTCCGCCCCTTCGCCGCCCGTGTACAGGACATCGATATGAAGCGTCCCGAACACCTGTTCGAAGACATTGTTTTCTCGCTGGTACTCCAGAAATTCGGGAATCGAGAAAAGTTGGCGCGCGCCCTGCGCGCCCCGCGCCGGATCGTTCACCGAGATGACCACCAGGTTCTTCGCATCCGCGTATGGAACCGGCTCTAATAAAACGTTGTTGATCACGCTGAAGATTGTCGTGGCCGCGCCGGTTCCCAGAGCCAGCGCCGCAATCGCAAGCAAGGCAAAACCTGGCTGGTGAGCCAGGCCTCTCCATCCATAGCGCACGTCTTGCCAAATGGAATGCAGGAACATGTCGGTGCAAAACCGCTAAGTCATCTACCAGCGAGGAATAACTGATGCGAAAACGCCTGCTTTAACCCGTCAATAATAGCAATTTATAAGATCGTTTGGTGGGAATTCGCTGGAATTAGGAAAACACTCAGCGGTGCGGCTGTTACCGCGCGGGAGCTTGCGCCGTGCGGTGCTCGGCCACGTAGCGCTCGACGTATTTTGAGAACTCCGCCTGGAGGCCGTGGCGCGCGCGGTCCCCTTGCTTCAACGGCTTGCCCTCTATTTCGAGCACCGGCAACAGCTCGCGCGTGGTCGAGGTAATAAAGACCTCATCGGCGCTCTCTAATTCCGCTGGGAGCAGCACCTTTTCGCCGATTGCAAATCCCGGAACGTGCACCTCTTCGAGCAGCACACTGCGTGTCACACCTGGTAAACAGCCCGAACTGACAGGCGGCGTCCAAACCTGGTTTCCGCGCGCGATAAAAATATTCGCCGACGTGCATTCGGAAACCTCGCCCCTCTCGTTCAGCAGGATCACTTCATCCAAACCCTTGGCCTGCGCCTCCTCCACCCAAGTCAGGTTCATGGCCCAGGAGAGAATCTTTGTCCCGGCGAATGGCGATGCCGCATGGCGCGCATTTGGAATCAAGGCCAGGTTCACCCCTCTACCCCAGTGGTGCAGGTCCGAAGTGAGAGCCATCAGGTCGCTCCGCCGCTCCGACGGTCCTGCCCACACGCTGCCGTCGTTGCGTACCACCACTACGCGCAACGATGCGTTGTACGCCCGGTTCGCCTCCACCAGTTCCAACAGCCTTCGCTGTCCCTCTTCCGCGGTACACGGCATCGGCACGTGGAACAGGGCTGCGTCCTTGACCATTCGCGCCCAGTGGCGTTCGAAGGCGAACAATACGCCGTCCAATACGCGGATCGTGCTGAACACGCCCCACCCGGCAAGCAGGCCCACCTGCCCCGGCGCCAGCAGCTTCTCCGAGGAATCCCGCACCTGGTCGTTGAACAGAATGTGCCGATGGATCACCGTTTCATTGTATCGAAGCAGGGGCATCGGCACTCCTGTCCCGCCATTGCCTTACGATGATAGGTAGCCATGAGCACTTCTTCTCCCGACACCATCGTTATCGGCGGCGGCATCATCGGCGCCTCCATCGCCTGGAAATTGGCGCTCGCCGGATTGCGCGTGACGCTCGTCGACGCCGGCTCCGTAGGTGGCGAAGCCAGTTGGGCCGGTGCGGGCATGCTGGCGCCAGGTGGCGAAATTGTCTCTCGCGAGCCCTGGCTCGACCTCGCTCTCGAAAGCATGCGTCAGTACCCCGGCTTTGTGGACGACCTTCACGCCGCCTCCGGGGTAACCATCGATTATCGAGTCTGCGGCGGCGTCGACGTCGCCTTCGCTGAGGACGAGTGGCAGGCTCTCTCGAGCCGTGCTGAACAACAGCGCGCTCTGGGCATCCAGTCCACCATCCTCGACCGGCAAAGCCTCCGCGATCTGATCCCGCTGTGCGACCGCGAATACGCCGGAGCGCTTATCTATCCGGACGACACACTGGTCGACCCGCGCGACGTCATGCGCGCGCTCACGGTCGCCTGCCGCGCCGCCGGAGTTGAGATTCGCGAAGGATGGCGCACAACCGCGCTTCACGTTTCGCGAGGATCGGTCCTGGTGGAAAGCCCGGCGGAAAGGCTGCATGCGTCCGCCGTGGTTCTGGCCGCCGGCGCCTGGTCCACGGGTATCGCCATTTCCGGCGCTGCCCTGCCCCCATTGCCCACGGCCTTTCCCGTCAAAGGGATTCTGACCAGTTATCAACTAGAACCCGGCACGCTAAGCCCCATTCTTCGCCGCGGCCATACATACTTGTTACAGCGCTCCACCGGCGTGCTGATTGCCGGCACCACGTCGGAGCAGGTCGGCTTCAACCGCTTGCTGGACAAAGACTCCGTCGACGGCATCACTTCACGCGTGGGCGAGCTCCTGCCGTGGATCCGCCGCCACCAGCCAATGGCCGCCTGGGCCGGCTTCCGTCCCGCCGCTGACTCGCACGGGCCGTTGATCCACCGCGCCGGAGATACCGGCCTGTGGCTGGCCTACGGCCACTACCGAAACGGAATCCTGTTGGCGCCCGTCACTGCAAAGATGGTGAGCGAAGGGATTCTGGGCTCGCGCAATGTGGAGACGGCAGTGGCGGCAAGCAATTCGTAGACCGGAGTGGCACGTGCGGTTTCTGGACGAGATTACCCGGGACGTCCGGTATGGTTTACGTGTGTTGCGGCGCGCACCGGTAACCAGTGCGTTGGCCGTCGTGTCCGTCGCGCTTGGAATTGGCGCCAACACGGCGATCTTCAGCCTGCTCAACGCGCTTCTGCTGCGGCCGGTGTCCGGCGTGCGTGCGCCGCACGAGCTGGCCGGAATAGACACGGTGCTGCCGTCCACAATTCTGGATGATCTCGACAAAGAACCTGTATTCGCCGGCGTCTGCGGCGTTTCTACACCTTTGCTCACGACCGAGGCGCACGGTGACCCGCAACCCATTGGTATCCTCGCGACTACCGGCTGATGCATCGATACGCTGGACCTGAAAGCGGAAATCGGCCGCATGATTCAACCCGCCGACGATCGTGAAGGCAGTGCGAGAGTAGCAGTCCTGACGGATTCCTATTGGCGCCGCGCGTTCGGAGGCCGGGCGGATGCTCTCGGCAGCACCATTCGCATCGATGGCCTAGCGTTCACGATTGTTGGCGTCGCCGACTCACAATTTCACGGCGTACTGCTTGGATTCTGGCCCGGAGCCATCGTTCCCGCGGCGCAAGATCCCAGCGACGCACACGTGACCTCGGGGCGCCGGCATTATTCGTGGGTCCACGTCTTCGCACGCCTGGCGCATGGCGTCTCCATGGAACAGGCCCGAGCGCGGCTGAGGTTCTCGCAACAGCATCTGCTCCAAGAATCTGTCCTGCCCGATTACCAGGGCGCGCGCAGGCGTGAGTTTCTTTCGCAAACGCTGGATCTGGTTTCTGGTGCGACCGGCTTGGATTATATGCTGCGCAATCGGTTCACTCGGCCGCTATACGTGCTCCTCGGAATCTCCTTCCTGGTGCTGCTCACGTCCTGCGTCAATCTCGCGAACTTGCTCCTGGCACGCGGAGTGCGCCGCCGGAGGGAACTGGCCGTGCGCCTGGCAATGGGCGCGTCTCGGGCGCGCGTGGCCCGCCAACTTGCCATCGAGAGTTTATTGCTGGTTCTCACTGGAACGATTCTTGGATCAAGCTTGGCCTATGCTGCCGATCGTGTCCTCATGACACAGACGCAGGCCGCGTTCATCAACTTCAGTTTGAGTGCATCACCGGATCTCAGAGTGCTGGCATTTGCGGCCGCAATGGCACTCATCACCGGCATCGGATTCGGTGTGCTTCCGGCTTGGCGTAGCAGCGACGTAGACATGGCAATATCGCTGAAGCAGTCCAGCCGCCGAATTCAGACTAGCGCGGCAGGGCGCGTACTCATTTCCGTTCAGGTAGCCTTCACCCTCGCGCTGGTGGCCGGAGCGAGCCTGTTCGTTTCCTCGCTTCAGCGCCTGCGCAATGTTCCCCTCGGGCTCCAGACAGGCGGCGTGGTAGAAGCGCAGCTCTTTCCGGTGCCGCACGGTTATGAGAACTTCTCCCCCGAGGCTTACTATCGCGACCTTCTGGCCCGCGTCGAATCCCTCCCCGGCGTCGAATCGGCAAGCTACTCAAATTTCGCACCGCTGTCCGGCGGTTATCCACAACCGGTTCGCTTCATCACCGATCAGGAAACGGACAGCCGTAAGGCTGGCGTCTTCTGGACGTCGGATGGTTTCCTGCGAACCATGGATATTCCGCTGCTTGCGGGACGAGACTTCGAGCGTACCAGCCGCGCGCAGGGCGTGCGGACCGCGATCGTCAGCCAGTCGCTCGCCAGGCTGTTGTCGCCCGACGGAAGAGTGATCGGCCGTCACATTCGCGTGGGGACCGAGCCGGAGAACCAGGATCTCGAAATCATCGGCATCGCCGCCGATACCCGGCTGAACTACGCCCGCGACGAAAAGTCGCCGGTAGCATATATCAACATCTGGCAGTACTCGTACTCGGCGAAATATGGCGTCCTCATCGCGCGCACGCGAGGCCTCACGATCGGCTTCGTCGATTTGCTCCGCCGCACGGTTCGCGGCGCCCGCCATGAGTACGTGGAATACGCGCGCGATCTGGAACAGCAGCGCGAGAATTCACTGCTCGAGGAGCGCCTTCTGGCCTGGTTCTCATCCGCATTCGGCCTGCTCGCCCTGCTGCTGGCGGCCACGGGTCTGTATGGCTTGCTGGCATATCACGTCGCCAGCCGTACAGGCGAGATCGGCATACGAGTCGCCCTCGGCGCGACCCGGGCGAACGTGCGGTGGTTGGTTGTCGGCGAGGCGCTTCGTCTGGTTTTCGCCGGCATCGCCTTCGGGCTTCTGTTGACGTTTGTTGCGGGCCGGTTCGTGCAGGGCTTGCTATATGGCGTCCGAGCCTTCGAGCCTGGACCGGTATCCGTCGCCGTAGCCGTCTTGGCCTGCGTCGCTACCGTCGCAGCGTGTGTGCCCGCCCAACGCGCCTGCGCGGTAGAGCCGCTCGAGGCGTTGCGTCACGAATAATACTCGCGAAACAGTAACTTTCTCCCCCGTCACCCCGAAACTCATTAGAGGGTTTGCGCTCCCGCTTTTTGCTAATGTTTGGGAGAGCCGATCTCTCTCGTGCAACCGCATCCTGTTGAGGACCTGGAATCCCTGATGGCTGCGTACCAGCAAGGGGACCGTGTTGCCGCCGAAGTCCTGATCGAGAGAGTCAGCCCGCAGTTGCATCGCTTCTTCATGGCTCAAGTGGTGAGCCGGCGGTATGCCGACGATTTACTGCAGGAGACCTGGTTACGCATTCACGAAGCGCGGCACTCCTACCGGCCCGGTGAACCGGTGCTGCCCTGGATCTACGCCATCGCCCGCCATACCAGGGTGGATAGTTACCGCAAGGTCCGCCGCACCGAAATCCGCGAGCAGCAGGTGGACATTCTCCCTGATCCCGCACAGGGAACCGGTTCGTCGCCGCCGGGACCCGATCTCGAAGCTCTGCTCGGTACTCTGCCCGAGAGCCAGCGCGAGGTGATCGTCATGCTGAAGGTTTCAGAAATGACTCTGGAACAGGTGGCGCGCGCGACTTCGTCGAGTGTAGGATCGGTAAAACAAAAGGCGCACCGCGCGTACCAGAAACTGCGCCAGGTGCTGTTGGAGATGGGATTTGGAACGGCAGCCGCGAGGATGGACTGAATGACCCCGCAAGACATGGACGGTATCCTCGCTCAGGCTGCGAATCGCACCGCGCCTCAGAGTGACAACTCCGCGGCTATCGCGCGGGCAAAAGCCTCGCTGCCCCGTTCATTCGGTTCCGTGCGCCCCATGCGCGCCGCATGGGCTTTCGTGTCTCTGTTCGTCGCCGCATTTGCGGCCGTTGCCCTGTGCGGTGCCTGGGCGCTTGGTGTGCGCGGTCTGCCAGTCCTGAGCCTCGTTCAGCGTGCCGTTATCTTTTCGGTAGTGCTCGCCGGAGCGTGCATCGCAGCAGTAGCCAGTGTTCGCGAGATGAGGCCCGCGGGCGGCACCCGGAGCGGCCCAATCGCTCTAACGATAGGCATTCTCGCGCCGCTCGTCGCCTTCGCCTGCCTGTTCCAAGACTACAACTTTCAGAACTTCGTACCGGAAGGCGTGAAGTGCCTGCTGGCCGGATTGGCCTGCGCCGTCCCGGCCGCGCTCCTGATTGCCCTGATCCTGCGGCGCGGATTCATCCTGGACTATCGCGCCGCCGGCATCACCGCCGGCACGCTCGCCGGCCTCTCGGGTCTCGGCATGCTGGAACTGCACTGCCCCATCCTCAATGCGCCACACATCATGTTCTGGCACGTCGCGGTCGTGTGGGTCAGCGGCTCGGGCGGCTGGTTAGCGGGATGGATAGCGCAGAAAGCCAAGAGCACGTAATCAAGTGCCGCATCAATTTCAATGCGCCACCTGAATCACCTGATCCGGCAGCAGCCGTTTGACGCCCTCGACCGAGAGCGTGACCGGAGCGCAGGCCAGCGACACAACTACCGCGGCCGGTAATGCAAGATAGAACAGCGGATTCAATAGTGCGTACTCATCGTCGGGAATCATTGCTCTGGCAGGGGGCACCTATTGCGTGCAGAAAAACAGTATCCCGGTGAACCCTGATCTCGGTCACTTCGTCACGCGGAATCACGGGCCCCGATTCCCATAGCCTAATGCCGTCAGGACTGAAAATCAGCTGCGCTTGAGCACTAAAAACGGAGAATCGCTATGACAGGAAAAACGGCAATCGAGAAGAATCAGGAAACCGTAACTGCTGGACCTCAGAAGGATGAGATCTCGCACGAGGACTGTGAAAAGGTTCGGGGGCGAGGCCAGTGGCCCCAGCGTATCAGAGATTGTTGTAACCAAACACTGACCTGGCAGACTGAGGGGCGACGGCGGCGGTTGTCTCCCCTATAACTATCTCGATTCCGAACCGCCAGGCCGTTCCCCACACAATCGATTTTCTCGGCGCCTCGGCGTCTCGGCGTTGAAATGGTTTTACTTACCGACCAACCGCGCGGATTCCACCTTGGAGCTGGCCCGGAGTAACGTCGCGTTGATGCTCGACAGTTGCTCCACCAGCCTCTGCTCGTAGGCGGCGGGTAGCGGTTTAGGCATCACCGCAACCTTGGTCTCTCCCTCCGGGCTCAGCAGACCGATCCACGCCACTAAGCAGAGGAATGCGACCCCTAGCAGGCAGGTGCTGATCACAAGGCGGGTTTGGGGACTGGTCACATTTGCAATAAAGATTCCGAGCGAGCTAGTCATGAAGAACGTCGCATACAAGATGCTATGAATCACCACATTTCTGCTCAGAGGAATCGGGAGCAGCGCGAGAAATACCAACAAAAGGAGCAAAAGGATAACCAACGCGGAGTCGACGCCGCGTTCGACCATGAGGAACCGCGAAATCGAGAGCATCCCCTCGTTGGAATGCCGCCACGTTGGCGCCAAGAGGATCAGCGATATCAAAACCGAGGTTGCCAGACTCGCGTATATAGTCCGGCGTCCCAACACCTGAATTCCACGGTATTCCTTGAAAATGAGAGAGCACAGCTCAAGGACGACGAGTGTGCTCAGCATCCACGAGATTGGCTCGGTTGACTTCCAGACGTTCGCGTAGGCCGGAGACCGATCATTAATCGGCCACAGTGAACCGGTACGAACCAAACTAAAAACCAGGGAAACAAAAAAGAAGCGGTAAGTCGAAGCTAATTTGACGACATACAACCGCACAATGAGCGCGGCGCATAACAGCGCGTTGCCTAACCACAGCGACCTTTCAATCGACATGGAAGTCAGGGCAACCATCCGTTATTCCGTCGCTCAATCTTACCATGTAGATCGCTGTGGTTCTGGCAACGATCGATCAGGCTCGCAGGCCGATTGGCCCTGCTGATTTCAGCTAGCTAACTCTTCGGCCAAGGCATTGGTAACATAACGTGACCCTCCCTTCCGCAGGTGGAAAAGAAATATTACGGTCGTAGAGTACTGCGAAGCACACCTCGGCTGATATTCGGTTATGGCGTAAACGAGGGTAGGAACTATGCGGAGTGGTGCGGAAAGTAAGTAGCCCTTATTACATAATTGTCCGATTGTTACTTCGGATTTTTGCTAAGACACGCAATTTTTGCCGCTAGCCATGCGACGCCTTTGCGCGCACTCGCCAGGTATCCGGCGGAAAATCCGTCGCTAACACCCACCTCGACGGTGTTCTTTGCATTCGCTGCGCTCGCCATTTTCCACCGCTCCGCAGCTCTGCCGGTTGGCACATACACAGGAATATGTGAAAACCTGTGGTGATTAGTTTCAAAAATTCTCGCGCAGTCGCTAAACGGGAGAACATTCTCTGTGCGCCAACGGCATGGTGGTGGTCGTCAGCCCCCTTGGCGCGCGAGGTATTCCGGCATTTAGCCCCCCGGATGCGATCTCCCTGCGATACAGTGTGGAGCATGCCTTCACGATGGAACTTGCTGCTCACGCTGTGCGCTGTCGCTCTCGCAAGTTCGGCCATGGCCCAGCCGTCCCCAGCCGCCCGCATCACGCTTGCGCCTTCTGAACGCTACCAGTTCATCCAGGGTTTCGGCGTCAACTACACCGGGCCGTACTTCCGTGACGATCAAAAGCCCATGTTCGACAAGCTGATCAAAGATCTGGGCGCCACCATGTTCCGCGTCGTCCCCTATCTGGTCTACAGCAATTGGGAGGAGACCAACGACAACGACGATCCCAACGTCATGAACTGGGAATACTACAACGACCGTTACTCGTCGCCTGTTTTCGAAGCCACCTGGAACGGCCTGCGGTTTCTCAACTCACGCGGCATCCGGCCGGTGATCGGACTCATGGGTCCGGTTCCCGATTGGATGCTCGACGACCATTGGGCTCCGCCGAAACACAAGGTCTGCCAGACCGACAGCAAACAGCGCGCCCTCAAGCCCGCCATGTACGACGAGTTCGCCGAAATGGTGGTCTCGATGGTCATCTATGCGCGCAAAAAGGCCGGCATTGATTTCGAGTATTTCAGCCCGTTCAACGAGACCGATTGCTACCCGCCTGAAGGCCCCCGCATCGATCCCGAGGAAGCGCCCAAGGTGCTGGCCGCCGTCGCCCGCCGCCTGAACAAAGAAGGTATGGGCGACATCCGTCTCACCCCCGCCGATCAGGCCGTCATCACCAACGACTACATCACGCCGATCCTGGCCGATCCCGAGCTGATGAAGCAGGTGGGCGCGCTTACGCTGCACACTTACGGCGAGAACTCGGTCGGCCCGCAGGTGGAACGCGTCCGCAGCAGCCTGTACCCGCACATGCCCGTGTGGCTCACCGAATACGGCGATCTGAATGATCAAGACAGAACCGACGGCAACGACTGGAAAAACTTCTCGCTCGCCGCCAACCGCCGCGCGCTCACTGCGCTGAATCAGGGCGCCAGCGCTGTTTTTTTCTTCGATGCCTTCGACGACTACGAGGAGTGCGCCCGCCGCCTGACGTTTTACGGCCTATTCCGCAGCGCTGATCACATCTACACGCCGCGCAAACGCTACTACGCCACGCGCCAGCTATATCACTTTGTTAAGCCGGGAGCGCAGCGCATCGGTGCCGTGAGCGATACCGCTGGCCTTACGGTGTCGGCTTTCTTCGACACAAGCACGAGCAGTCTCGTGGTGGTGGGTGTAAAGGAAGGCGGCCCTAAGAGAGTTGACCTGGTGCTTAGCGGAGTCGAAGCCTCTGAACCGTTCGACCTGTTCATAACCACCCCCACGTTGAATTGCCAGAAAGTGGCGGCGGTATCTTCCAGTGAAGGCGTCGCAAAGCTGGATCTGCCCGACGAGGCGGTCTTTACGCTGGTGGGTGGATTAAAGAAATAGTCGAGGTGAACTAGTGTTGCATGTTCACCTCATGAGGTTTAATGGCTGTCTCCGTCGTGGTCAACATCGCCCGAAGCGCTCTTGGCGGCGCTGCTCAATTGGACTTTGTCCTGCTGCGGCGTGGTATCCGTCGGCTGGTTGTGAGTCGGCTTGGCCGGGGGTTGCTGATTGGCCTGCGTTTGATAGGCGTAGTTCACTGGGTTGGGACTGCTAACACCGCTGATCGACATAGGCTAGGCGCCTCCTATTAGCTCATCGGCCCTGGTTGGGCAGTTTTTAAGATTTTTCTCGCCGTCGTGTTATAGTTCCCGCTAATGGTTGGCCGCACGCTCGGTAGCTACCAAATCGTTGAAAAACTGGGTGAAGGCGGCATGGGCGAAGTGTGGCGCGCCCGCGACACCCGCCTCGGCCGCTTCGTGGCTGTAAAGGTCCTGCCCCCTGATCTGGCTCGCGACTCCGACCGCCGGCAGCGCTTCGAAGCCGAGGCCAGGGCCGTCGGTATCCTCAATCATCCCAACATTGTAGCGGTGTACGACGTAGGCACGGATGGCGATATGGCCTACATGGTCTCGGAACTCGTTGAGGGTGAATCACTTCGCGCGCTCATCCGGCGCGGGCCTTTGAGCGCGCGCAAGTTGACCGATCTCGCCTCCCAAATCTCTGACGGACTGGCCGCCGCGCACGGTGTTGGCATCGTGCATCGCGACCTGAAGCCTGAAAACATTATGGTTACGCGCGACGGCCGCGCCAAGATTCTGGATTTCGGCTTGGCCAAGCAAATCCCCATTTCCACCGGCGACGAAACCGCAACTGCAGTGCTCTCGCAACCCGGAATTGTAATGGGCACAGTGGGTTACATGTCGCCAGAACAAGTACGGGGCGAGCCCGTTGACCGGCGCTCGGACATCTTCAGTTTCGGCTGTATTTTATACGAGCTAGCGACAAGTAAACGCGCCTTTGAGGCAGGCTCGGCAGCCGAAGTACTGAGCGCAATTCTGAAAGATGACCCGCCGGCCAGCGGAAACCCGGCACTCGATGCGATCATGCGCCGCTGCCTGGAAAAGCAAGCGGATCAGCGGTTTCAATCCGCCGCGGACCTGGCTTTCGCGCTGCGATCTATTTCCACCGTCTCTGGAAGCCAGCCCGCGATGATTGCACCGGAACCTGTTTCGCACTCAAAATGGCTGCGCGTTGCGGCCATAGCCGCCGTCGCGGTTTTCCTGGTCGCGGGCGGTTATCTGCTGCGTGATCGCACCGCGGTTCAAAACCCTCCGGAATTCGAGCGGCTCACGTTTCGCCAGGGCCACATTTCGGCAGCGCGGTTCGTTGGCGACGCTGTGATCTACACGGCGAACTGGGAGGGCGGACCCGGTCGCACGTACCTGGTGACGCCGGGCAATCCCGAATCGCGCGATCTGATGATGCCCGAAAACAGCCAACTCCTCTCGGTATCGGCCGCAAACGATCTCGCACTTCTGGTTGGCCCGTTCGATCCGGATGGCTCGGGAACGCTGGCGCGTAATTCCATCACCGGCGGGCAGACGCGGGAGCTGCTGGAGCACGTGTTCGCGGGCGACTGGACAGCGGATGGAAAATCGGGGGCGCTTTCCCGCCGCGTTAACGGGAAATGGCGCCTGGAATATCCGGAAGGCACGGTGCTCTTGGAATCGGAGTGGCCGGCTTTTGGACTGCGCATTTCACCCGATGGCGAGCGCGTGGCTTTCTGCGTGTACGACCAAGGTAGCCGCGTTGGGATTATGACGATCGACCGCGCCGGGAAGCGTCAATACCTCGGGGTGGTTTCCAGCCAAATTTCGATGGCGGAAAACGCGCGGCTGTTCTGGTCCCGGGATGGCCGGGAAATCTGGTTCCGCTCACTCGATGCCAACGATCTAGGAACCATCTACGGGCTGGGCTTGAACGGTAAACGCCGCGTGATTGCGCGGTTTCCGGGCGAAGTCAAGCTGCATGACCTGTCGCGCAGAGGGGAAGCCCTCATCAGCACCGACACGACACGCGTGGGGATTCTGGGCGTGGCGCCCGGCGAAACCGCCGAGCGGGACCTTTCGGTTCTGGACGCGACATACGTTTCGAGCATTTCGCAGGACGGCAGCATGATCCTGACCAACGCCGTGGGTGCAAGTGGAGGTCCCCACGGCAGCATGTACCTGCGGCGAACGGACGGCTCGCCTGCGGTTCGCCTGGGCGAAGGCAACGGATTCGCCTTCTCTCCCGATGGCAAATGGCTCGCAGGGTATACCACGCAAGACGGGGTCACGCGGAAATTTGTGCTGCTGCCGACCGGGACAGGCGAGGAGAAGGAGGTCACGGTTCCCGGTCTGGTCAAGGGGTCAGGTCTGCTGGTCGGCTGGCTGCCGGGAGACCAGAACTACCTGGTGATGGGCGCCCTTCCGGGGAAGAAGGGCCCCTGGCAGCTTTTCGCCTGGGATGCCGTGGCTGGAACGGTGCGGCCAGTATCGCCGGAAGGCATGTCGGGCGAGGGTCTGCCGTTACTCTCTCCCGATGGCCGGCGATTTTTCCATCGCGGACCGGATGGCGCGTGGCACATCTACTCAATCGGTGACGGCAAGCAAAGTGACATGCGCGGCTTGACGCCGCACGATATTCCCGCCGGCTGGTACAGCGACAACCACTCCATCTTCGTGCGAACTCACGCTGACACGAACAAGATGATGCGGGTCGCCATCCTCAATATCGATACAGGCGAGCGCAAGCCATGGAAAGAGATTCATCCCTCGCGCCCGGTAGACGAGGTCTCCAACCTTCGCGTGACGCCCGATGGGCGCGCCTACGCGTATAACTACCGGCAGGCAACGTCGGATTTGTATCTGGTGAAGGGGTTGAAGTAACCGATCGACGTATCTAGCCCTGATGGTTCACTATCCGTCAGAACGACGGAGCGGTATCTGAGGGACAGGCTGCAACCGTCTAACACTCCAGCTCACCGTCGGCCGACGCGCCCATCGCCGGCAATGGCCGCCGGAGCCACTGTAAACACAGAAACAGATGACAAGGTCGTAAATTCACTCGATTGGATGTACAATCGATGGCGGGCAGCATGCCAAAACAGAAAGCTTGGCAGGCAAAAGGGGGAGGCAATGCGTCGCAAAACTGATCGCGTGGTACTACACCACGATGGAGGCGTTTTCTATGACAACGAGCCGTTCTCAACGCCTGTGCCGGGCTCTGTTCACGAGCTTCCTGGTACTGGCACTACTTAATCTTCCCTCACTCGCACAAAACCGCCCGCAAGACAAAATTCTCGGTGGATACTTCGAAGAGTGGAGTATCTACTATGCCGGGTACAACATCGCCAACCTCCAGCAGAACGGGGTGGCCAACAAACTGACGCACCTGATCTATGCCTTCGCTAACGTAAATGCAACTCCCGCGTGCGCGATCGCGGACCCCTGGGCCGATTACCAGTCTCCATATCTTCCCAGTGTCAGCGGAGCTGCTTACACCGGACCGATGTACGGCAATTTCGCCGCCATACAGCAGCTCGAGCAGCTTCATCCCAATTTGCATGTTTTGATTTCTTTAGGCGGAGCATCTGCCGCCAACACGGCGAATTTTTCCGCTGCGGCGAGTACCGAAGCGGGCCGCCAGGCGCTGGCCGCTTCCTGCATCGGCATGTTCATCGAAGGCAACATCGCTCCTGGTATTACGGCGCCAGGCCTGTTTGATGGCATCAACATCGACTGGGAGTTTCCGACGGCGAGCGACACGCAGAATTTCACCGCCTTGCTGCAAGAGTTCCGCAATCAGCTGGACCAGCTCTCCGCTACCACCGGCAAGAAGTACATCCTGTCATTCGATGGGCCGGCCGGCTCGCAGAACTACGTGAATATCGACCTGGCGAAGGCCGCCAAGGCGGTGGATTTCATTACGATCGATGGGTACAACTACGCCGGATCGTGGGACACGCAAACCAACGACGCCTCACCGCTGTTGGATTCGCGGCAGGATCCCGCGTTCGGCCAGGGTCTCGATATTAACGACACGGTGGATGCGTATCTAAAAGCCGGCGTGCCGCCCTCGAAATACACGATGGGCTTACCGCTATATGGCGCGGGCTGGACGGGCGTTCCCAACGTGAACCACGGCTTGTATCAGAATTCCACCGGTCCATCTCCGGTTCCGTTGGCGAACGGAAAGGGATTGTGTCCTGACTGGAGCGGCAACACGGCCGGATGCGATACGCTGCTGACGCCGGGGGTTGCCACTTACTCTACGTTGGTGAATCTCGAGGCCAACGGCTATAGCGTTCATTTCGACCCGCTGAGAGTTGCGGTTACGCTCTTCGACCCGACACCCGGAACGTTCTACACTTTCGACAATCCGGCCACGGCGTTGTTAAAGATGCTGTACGTCGATGCCAGAGGACTTGGGGGAGCTTATGTATGGGCGCTCAAGGACGACGACGCAAACGGCACCATGGTGAAGACCATGGCCGAGTTCCTGGGACATTAGAAAAAATCCGGCGGACCTGGTGCTTCTGAATGCCAATCCGCTCGATGATATTCATAACAGCAGGCAAGTCTCGACGGTCGTCTTGCGCGGGCGCGTCATCGCGCCGCGACGAAAGACGCCCTGATCGCGTATCCGACTTAGCGGAACCGCGAAGCAATCGTCTCAATGGCCGTCAGGCTTTTTTCCACGTCGTCGGCGGTAGTGGCCCAGGAAGACACGCTGATCCGCATGGCTTTCCTGCCGTGCCAGACTGTGCCGCCGCACCAGCAGGTGCCATCGGCGCGTATTTCGTCAATTACTTTTTGAGTTGTCTCGTCGTCACCAAAGGCGACCAAGACCTGGTTCAGTACAACGTCGTTGAGGATTTCGTAACCCGCGGCGCGCAGACGATCGGCGAAGGTGCGGGCGTGGCGGCAGCATTGATTGACGAGTTCAGCCACGCATTCGCGTCCCAGGCAGCGTAGAGCCGTCCAAATCTCGACCGCACGAGCGCGCCGCGAAGATTCGGGACCCCACTGCATGGGCTCACGGGCGGCGCACGGGTCGAGATAGTGCGCGGTGATCGCCATTGCCTGGTGCAGGTGAGCAGGCTCGCGCACCAGAGCAATACCGCTGTCATAGGGGACATTCAACCATTTGTGCGCGTCGGTCGACCAGGAATCGGCGGCTGCAATGCCCTTGGTGAGATGATGGCGTTCCGGTGTGGCGGCGGCCCAAAGACCAAAAGCGCCGTCCACATGCACCCACGCACCGGCGGAATGAGCAATCTCGCAGATCTCGCCGGTTGGGTCAAACGAACCGGTGTTCACGTTCCCGGCTTGGACCGAGATAATCGTGGGACCCTCCAGACGCGGGAGACAGTCGGGCCGCATGCGGCCTTGCGCGTCGCACGGTACGGTTTGAACGCGGTCCCTGCCGAGTCCGAGCATGGCGAGCGCCTTCAGGACAGTGACGTGCACCTCTTCACTCACGACCACCGTAATGGGTGGCGCGCCGAACAGCCCGGCCGATTCCACGTTCCAGCCGGCACGCTTGAGCACGGCGTGGCGCGCCGCGGCCAGACAGGTGAATGTCGCCATCTGAGCCCCCGTGACGAACGCGCCACCGCAGCCGGGCGGAAGGCGGAGGAGTTCGAGGAGCCAGGCCAGCACGATATCCTCCAGATGGGCCGCCACCGGCGATGCCACGCGCAAGCCGGCGTTCTGGTCCCAGGCGGAGGCAATCCAGTTCGCGGCGACGGTTGCCGGCAAGGCGCCACCAATGACGAATCCGAAATAACGGCCTCCAGTGCTTGCCACGGTGGCAGGTGAGCCAATTTCGTCGAGCTGCGCAATCACTTCCATGGGGCTTTGCGGCTTTTCCGGTAAGGGCCCTCCCAAATCCGCGAGACCACGCAGAGCTTCCGCCGACGGATAAACACGGCGATCTTGGATTTCTTCCAGGTAGCGGACGGCGCGTTGGGCAGCCTCGGCGAGGAGGGTGGATGTCGCACTCAGAGTGCCTATTGGATTCTCAGTCATCAGTATTCAGTATGATGTGCGCTCGCGATCGGAGCAGCAGCAACTCCGCGGCTTACGGTTAGGAATTGTTGATGCGCGTCACTGGCGACATTGTTTCGAATGAACCACCCATTCCTGTAGCGCGGGGCTAACGCGTTGTTTGCGGGCGACCCGCGGTTTTTCCGGCGCGACGAACCCGAAAGGCCGCAGGTACCCGCAAACGGCGCGTGTCCCCTCGCTACGTTTCCGACTGATCGGTCTGAATAGCGTAAAATTATGATGAGGAAGCGGCCATGCCCACGAACGGAGCGCAATCCTTCTCCGCGTCATATGACAGGACGACGAAGATTATTTCGGGCGTCGTGTGCGGCGTCCTGGTTTTGGCTGCATTCGCCGCGCAGAACATCTTGATCGCCGCTCTTGGGGCGGTCGTGATTGCGGTTTGCTATGCGTATTCGCCCCTGGGCTATGCAGTTTCGGAGCGGTCGATTGTCGTCCGCCGGCTGATCGGGCGCGTCCGCATTCCGCTCGAGGGCGTGCGTGAAATCCGAGCCGCGACCGCCGACGATTTCCGCGGCTGTCTCCGGCTGTGGGGTAGTGGCGGCTTGTTCGGGTATTACGGTTTGTTCCGAACGACGAAACTGGGAAAATGCACTTGGTATGTGACGAACCGCGCGAAGGCGGTCGTGTTGATTACCGAAACAAAGACGACGCTGTTCAGTCCGGACGATGTTGACGGCTTTTTGGCGGCAGTGCGGGCAGAAGCTCCGGTTCCGGAAATGGGTGGAGGTTTGCCGGCTGGCGCGATCGAGCCCCGCGGTGCCGGACTCGCATGGCTAGGAGCTGCCGTCGGCGTCGTGGCAGTTGCGGTTGTTGCTTTCGCCGTTTCGTACTCGCCGGGGCCGCCGCGATTGACGTTGACCGCAGACTCGCTGGCGATCCACGACCGTTTCTATCCCGTCACGCTGCAAGCGGACGGCGTGGATGTCGCCCATATTCGAGTAGTGGACCTCGGCGTGGAGAAGGAATGGCGTTCAACCGCGAAAGCCAACGGCTTCGCGAACTCACATTACCGTTCCGGCTGGTTCCAGGTCGCCAATGGTCAAAAAGTTCATCTTTACGAGGCCGGTGGTAAGCGATTAGTCCTACTGCCTCCAAACGGTGATAGCGCGGCTGTGCTGGTGGAGGTGCAGGAGCCGGACAGATTTGTGGAAGAATTGCAGCGAGCGTGGAGCACCCATTTGAAGGCGGCGAGTGCCGGCAATTAGCGAGGCTGTTTCTTGGAGGATATCTGGATGGATGCGCAAAAAAAGAACGATCGGTTAGCCTGGCTGCAAGGACCTTCGGCCAAATGCTCGATGCCCGGTGACGTCGATTCGCCTTGGCGGCTGGTGCTGCTGGGAGCGCCGGGAGTGGGCAAGGGCACGCAGGCTCTGCTGCTGAGCCAGCGTCTGGGTGCCTGCCATCTCTCGACAGGCGATGTCTTCCGCGCTGCCGGGGGCCGCTCGGATTGCGATCAAACGCCAGCCATGACGGCGGCTCTGGCGCACATGCGCCGTGGTGAACTGGTGCCGGACACTACCGTTTGGGAGATGGTGCGCGAACGGACCGGCTGCCTGCATTGCGGCGGTGGATTCATCCTCGACGGATTTCCGCGCACTCTGAGCCAGGCTGAGGCGCTGAAGCAGCACATGGAAAATGAGAAGCTTGCGCTGCACGCCGTGGTGAATTACGAACTGCCGCTGGACGAAATTGTGTCGCGCCTGAGCGGCCGGCGTACTTGCAAGCAATGCAAGGCGGTGTTCCACATTACCGGACAGCCGCCTAAGAAAGAAGGCGTGTGCGATCATTGCGGCGGCCCGCTATTCCAGCGCGAGGATGACCGGCCGGAAGCCATCAAGGTTCGGATGGAGGCTTACCAACGGAGCACGATGCCTCTGATCGAGTTTTACTCGGGGCTGGGATTGCTGATGCCGGTCGCGGCGACGGGATCGCCTGAGGAGATTTGTGGGCGGACGATGGGGGCGTTGGGAGTCAATGCATGAGGCCGGCAATTGTAGTCCTGCTGGTCAGCGCATCCGTTTTCGCGCAAACTGTTGCCTTCCAGGATGCTTCCGATCCGAAGCGCGGCCGCGTGTCCGGAGTAGTTCAGAATGAGCAGGGCCAGCCCCTTCCCGGCGCTATGGTTCAGGCCATGTTGATGGGCGCTCCAATCATGGGCAAAGTGCCGCATGCCCTCACCGACTCACAAGGGAGGTTCGCACTCGCGGGATTGCTACCCGGCCGCACTTCCGTGGATGCCAGCAAGGAGGAGGATTTTTACCCGGACCGCTTGCTCGGCCTCTGGGACAGTCAAACATCCAGCGAAATCGAGGTGCCGTCCGGCGGAGAAGTGTCCGGCATCGTCCTCAAAATTTCGCCAGCCGGCCGACTAGAAGTCAAAGCGAGAAACGCAGTCACCGGCGCCGACATTGATGCCATCACAATAAGGCTGGAGCGCGACGGCCCTCCCGACCGCTGGATCGAGGGCAGCCGCCTCGGTAACCAGTGGCTGGTGCCCGCCGCGCCCATCCGTTTGCGTGTCCAGACGAAGGGCTTCCAGCCGGCATGGTACGGTGGCGATGGCTCCTTGGAACAGGCTATGCCGATCACGGTGTCGCCGCGCCAGGTGATGATGGTTGTCGTTTTCCTGGTGCCGAAGCGGTAGCAGAGCGGGCGCTTGGCGGACCTTCGCCCGGGAGAGATCGTCTGCGTAGCGGAACGAACGTCCACACCAGAAGAAACCGAAGAAGTCTCGAAATCGCGTACCGCTTATACTCGCCGGCGGCGGAAAACGAGAGCCGCGCCCAGCAATCCCACGGCGAGCAGGGACACAGAGGCGGGCTCCGGAGTCACCACAGCGTCCGCGGCATCGGCGACGATCAAATGGCCCGCTGCCGTCGGGTGATCGGTATCCCAGAACAGAAACTGGCTGGGATTGGAGCAGGGCGTGCCGCCGGCAAAATTGACTTCTCCTGTCAAACAGGGGGCCGTTACATTGGCGAAGCCGTAGAGCGATGGATTCGCCACAATCCCATCGAGGAGCGAATAGGTATCCAGAATGGACAGATGTAAGCCATCCGAGCCTGCGAGCGAAAGCGCGCTAGTGACAAGGGCGTTATCGAAATTCGCCGCCAGGAACGATGCGCCGGCCTGCACTGACGGACCCCCAGCTATTGCGCCGGGAGTCTTGCCCAGGTCCGGCACTGTGACGATGAGAAGCCTCTTCGCACCATCGGCAGCCAAAGCACCGATTGAGGCATCGACGTTGGTCACGGCAGCTCCGATATCCCCTGGATATTGCGTTGGAAGCGCTCCCGTCAGGATGTCGGACAGATCGTTGCTGCCAATCCAGATCGTGTAGAGCGCATTCGGGTCAGCAACCGGATGAGCCGCTCCGAATTGAGCCACCTGTGCGGTGAGGTCTGTCGCGGGATTTGCGGTATTGAACGTCTCTGGGCCGGTCTCTGCCCCACCGAAGGCATAGTCGGTTCCGCCCGCCAGGCTTGGATGAAGAGGCGCGACACCGAATTTAGCCGCGAGATCCTGAATCCAGATCGGCCCATTGCTGAACTGCCCGTTGGAATACGGGGGTGCAGGCTCGGCGCCGCCGGTCGCTATAAAAACGTTTCCGACGTCCGAGAGGCTGTCGCCGAAGGCATATATTGCGTCGATTGTTCCGGCGCTGGCAGCTGGCAAGAATCCGCCGATCGCCAACCCTATGAGCGCGAGGCGTCCAATACGAGAAGTAGCCATCGCGGTATTATATCCCAACCAGCGGACTCCCCAGACTGGCGGATTAATCGCAGGTGCTCGACGCGAGCTGCCCTGGGCGTGATCGTCAGCCGGCTCAGCGGACGCCGCACTTGCAAGCAGTGCAAAGCGGTGTGTCACGTCACCGGGCAGCCGCCGAAAGCCGAGGGTGTGTGCGATCATTGCGGCGGCCCGCTATTCCAACGCGAGGATGATCGGCCGGAATCCGTAACGGTTCGGATGGAGGCGTATCAACGGAGCACGATGCCGCTGATCGAGTTTTACTCGGAGCTGGGATTGCTGATGCCTGTGGCGGCGAGGGGATCGCCGGAGGAGATTTGCGGGCGGACTATGAAGGCGTTGGGGGCGGGGATCTAAGCAGAACGCCGGGTCTGGGACCGCAGGGCGGCCCAAAGTCCGAGATGGCGACTCGCTCATTCGGAACGCGCGCTGGGCGGGAGAGGCGGGCTACGGTCGCCCGCCCCACTTGCGCCTCGCGGCTCTAGTGCCGGGCTGTCCCCGGTGCCCAGGCGACGCCGCGCAGGACTTCGCCGAAGCCGGCCGTTTTGATTATGGTGAAGCTTTCCCCGGCGGGAGGAGTGGGGCCGCCGGCGCTCAAGGTATCCGTGATCGCGACCAACTGGTTCGGATCGGCGCCCTGGTCGCCGTTTCCACTGATGGTGGAGGTGATGGCGTAGATGGTCGCGGTCCCATCGCGATTCACCACGCCCGTGATATTGCGGACGCCGTCGTTTGCCGGCTGCCACGGAAATCCACTTCCTCCGGCTCCGTTATTGAGCCCGGTCGGATAACCCGTGATCGCGTACGAGTACGGTACGCCGAGGTTCAAGCCATTCGTCAGCGTGTAGGCGAGCTGCCACTCGCCGGCGGCTGCGTTAAACACCCACTTCTGGAGTCCAGCCGTTGGGTTTTGCGCTGGCGTGGCGGGGGCGTAGAAATCCGCGACGGTTGCGCCCGAGGCACCGCTGCCTTCATCGGCGACGTAAAGCGTGGTGGCGTTCGCAAACCAGATGCCGAAAGGGAAACTCGCGGTGCTCTTCTTGGCGAGGACAGTGGGGAGGCCCTTCAGGATGCACATATTGTAAGGTTTGAGGCCATCGGTTTGAATGACAGTTGCGCTGGGGTCGTAAGCCAGTGGCGACGTCGGAAGGCCGGCGCCGGAGACAGGAAGGCCCACCCCATTCGTGTCCGTGCACACCGAGCCGGTGCTATCGACGAAGTAGACGGTGTTGATGCCGTTGCCGCCGCTTCCCTTCGTGTAATAGAGCACGTTGTCGAAAATCGTCAGGCCGCGGAAGTTGGTGTCTTTCCCGATCTTGTCCAGCTTGTCGCCCAACTGCGCAATGTTGAAGCTCCCCACTGCTGTGGGAGTTCCGGGATTTTGAGCGACTTCCGCCTTGACCTCGGGCGTCAGCATCTGCGCGCCGGTGCTGATAATGACGCCGACCGGCTGGGGCGTTTGGGTGCCGTTGCCCGCGTTGCCGGCCATGTAGACCAGGTTCGCGCCGAGGGAGTTGCTCAGGATCGCCGCGCGGCCATTGTCGCCGGTATAGGCGTTGGTTTTCGTAATGTGAAATTTCCCGTGCCGATCCACTTGCGCCACGGAACGGTAGTAGCTGTTTCCGGGGGCAACGGTGGGATCGATTTCTCCGGGCGTGTTGGAATTCGAGACGTCAATTGCGCCGATCGGCGCGAAATAGCCCATGAAGGTCAGGTAGTTACCATCGGTCGACAAGTTCAACGCCAATTCCGATTTCGAGGAGAAACTGGTGACCACTTGATCCTTGGTGGGCGGGACTCCGTGTTGGGAGCTGTTGGGCACTTCGAGCGAGGTGACGAGCGTGCCGGCGGGGGTGATCTGGTCGAGAAAAATCTTCGAGGTGATGCCGAAGTTGCCATCGACGGTATCGTTGTTAAAAACGTACGGATAGGCGCTGCTCGTTACGGCGGTTGCAGGGGTCGGGCAGTTGGCGGGCGAGCAGTTAGGGGGCAGAACCGTCGTCCCGGCTACAATGCTGCCCGTGTCCATATAGAAGCTGCGGGTGACCACCAGGTTGCCGGGATAGAAGTATGCACTGCCGTTTTGGGCATAAGCGGTGAAGACGCCCGCCAGGGTAGCGATAGAAACGACCGTAAGCAGTGCTGCAACCGCGAACAGGCGTTTTCTCGAAATGTTCGCTCTCGATGTTCGCTTTCTTGCGATGTTCGCTTTCATTGATAGTCTCTCCTCGGAAGTTTCTGGGTGGAACAGAGACGTGTGCTCGACACGTACTGCGCCAGCCATGCTAGCATCCGCAGATTACAAAGCGGTGACAGCTTGTTCGCAGTTTCGGTAAATGTCAGCGGAAGTTTTCGGTTACGTTAGGTTGAACACCAGGCATAGTTCTCGTACCCTTCAGGCTTTCCGTGCCATTGACTTTCGTCTTCGAACTTCTTCGACGAACTGTGGCGGCGCGCACCAACAGGCAAATAGTGGCAGCTGCCGAGAGCGGCCGAAATCGCTGATAACACTCTGATTCTTGAAGGCTCGGCGAGATAGCTGCTGGATGGTCGGCCACTCGGCCCTCGGCTTACTCGTCCTAGGCTCCTGAGGTTCGGTGCCCTTCGAAGCCGGCCACCGAGTCGAAAAACGGTCGCTTCCAATCCCCAGCCTCACCCACGCGGCGGAAGTTGGGACAACAAGGAGTTCTCAGTCGGTGCCCGATGCGTCCGAGGCGGTTCTTTTCGGCTGCCTGCTAAAATGAACCTTCACTCCTGGCTGCTCTCCTTTGAGCCAGTACCGTGGAATCTCGAAAAACATGACACCAGAACCTGCAAGCTCCCGTCGCCATTTTTCGGTATCAAACGCGAGCCAATTCCAACGCGAGACGACCTCGTCCGGCGGCGTTAATTCGCTGGCGCTGAGAACATCGACACCGCACTCCAACAGGCTTTTGTAAACCGCCTCGAAATACGAACCCATCGAACTAAATGCAAGTAGGTGCTCGTCCTCGCACCATCTCTCCGGTGGTTTCTCCAGCCAGTCGACTCTGAATTGAGTCAACCCTCCCGGATACTTCGAGTCCACCTCAGATTTCCGTGCAAGGATCACGTTGAACTCAAAGACGATTGCCAATGTCGCCTCCTTTTTGACTCCAGGAGACTGTTTCATTTGCAGACAGGGGCATATGGGCGATGCAGTTAATTTTAGCCGATTCAGAAAGCGGCCAGTCCTGAGTGACGGCGGTTCCGGAAGTAAACGCACCTTGCCTTGTAACGCCCGTTGCTGACATCTGCGCACAAAACGGGAAGGACCACCCGGCAATGGGCGCGAAGGCGGGGCTTATGGGAGCCTCGCCGGGTACCGTCATGATCCCCATGCCTGCCGGCTGGCTGCGGCAGCAAGCTGACTAATCACAACGAGGCTAGCAAAGCCTCTGGCTGATTCGCCACCTCCCCACCCCTTCGGCTATCGCTCCCTTACGCCGCCGACATCGGCATCGAGCGCACTCTCTTCCCCGTAACCTGGAACAGCGCATTCCCCACCGCCGGCGCCAAGCCGATGATGGGCGTTTCGCCCGCCCCTGACGACGGCAGATCTTTGCGGTCCACCAGGACGGTTTCGATCGCGGGAACGTCACTGAAGCGCGGAACGCGGTAGCGCGAGAACAGTGGGTTGAGGATTTTGCCATCGGCGAAGCGGATCTGCTCGAAGAGCGCGCCGCCGATCGCCATGATGACGGAGCCTTCCACCTGGTTACGCAGGTGATCGGGATTCACCACCGCGCCGCACTCGAACGCCTCCACCACGCGAATGATCTTCGGCCGGCCGCCTTCCATCGTTGCTTCCGCACAGCAGCCCACGTAAGCGTTCTTTTCGAAGCCGAGTGATATCCCATAGCCGCGCCCATCCGACTTTTGTTTACCCCAGCCGAACTTCTCGGCGGCGGCGATCAGCACCGCGCGCTGCCGCTCGTCTTTGAGATTCTTCAAGCGGAACTCGAGCGGATCCATGCCCACGGCGTGCGCCAGCTCGTCGATGTGGCACTCGCGCGCGAAGTGGTTGGCCGTCGCGGCAAGTCCTCTATATGATCCCTGCCGTAGCGGCGATTTCGATGGATGAAACACGATCTGCCGGTTGGGAATGTCGTAAGTGATCTGCATTCCCGAGGACCCCGAATTGTAGTTGTGAAATTCCCAGGCTGTGATGTGCCCGTCCGCACGCGCTCCGGCGGAAATCTCGATCACGCCGCCCGGCCGGAAGTAGCTCCAGGTGAACTCTTCCTGGCGCGTCCAAACCACTTGCACGGGTTTGCCCGCGGCCTTGGCAAGACGCGCGGCTTCAATCGCGGTTTCGCCCGAGTGCTTGCCGCCGTAGCCGGAGCCGGTGTCAGGCACGATCACGCGCACGCGCTCCTGGGGAATGCCCAACGCCGACGCCAGTTCCTCGCGCACTCCGAAGGGCCGCTGCGTGCCGGTCCAGACGGTGAGTTTGTCGCCGGTCCACTCGGCCACCGCGGCGCGCGGCTCGAGCGGCGTGTGTGCGATGTAGGCGATGGTGTAAGTGCCGCTGACTTTGTGCTCAGCTTCCGCCATTCCGCGCTCGATGGAACCGCGTGCGTCGCGATCCTCGCCTGCCTCGGCGTCGGTCTTGATATAGGTGAAGAAGTCGCGATCCGACGGTTGCGGCTCGCTCTTCCAATCGGCTTTGAGCGCGGCCAGCGCGCGGTCGGCGGTCATCTCATCGGACGCGGCAACACCCGCGAACTCACCGTCATGCGCCACGGTCACGCCGGAAATCTGCTTAGCGGCGGAATCATCCAGGCTTGTCAGCTTCGCGCCGAACGCCACCGGGCGCAGCACTTTGCCGTACAGCATGCCGGGACGCTTGACGTCGGTGGTGTAGCGGTGGCTGCCGGTGACGATATCCCGGCCGTTCACTTTCGGGATGGTATGCCCCGCGACCTTCCATTCGAGTGCCGGCGTCAGCTTCACCTCGGCCTGAATCGATTGCACCAGTTGCTTGCCATGCGTCAGCTCGCCAAATCCCGCGCTGTGTCCATTGCAGGTCACTTTGCCGTCCGCAATCTGCACCGCGCCACGGTCAACCTTCCACTCCGACGAGGCGATATTGATGAGCGCCTCGCGGGCCGCCGCCGCCGCTTTGCGAAGCTGCGGTGCCATAGTCGGCGTCGTGCGGCTGCCGAAAGTGCCCATGTCATAGGGCACCAGATCGGTATCGGCCATCAGCATGTGGATGCTCGCCACCGGCGCGTGCAACTCCTCGGCAACAGCCTGTGTGAGCGATGTCCGGATGTTCTGCCCGACCTCGGTTTTGCCGGTATAAACCGTGATGCCACCATCCTCGCCGATGTGCAGCCACGCGGAAATCTCCGCCGGGCGTGCATCGCCGCCACGGGCGCGCCGTCCGGATTCCTGTGCATCCGCGGCTTCATCGATCACGCACAGCACCACGATGCCGCCGCCTAGCGTATTCAAGAAGTTGCGACGGGAAAGTTCCGTGGTCATGACGCCCTCCGCATGGTCTTCTGGTGTTGGGCAGCGATGCGCACAGCCGCCACAATTCGCGGATAAGTTCCGCACCGGCAGATGTTGCCTTGCATGCCATGGACGATCTCACTCTCGGTGGGGCTGACGTTCTCAGCGAGTAACGAGACGCCGTTCATGATCATGCCAGCCGTACAGTAGCCGCACTGCATGGCGCCGGTTTCGAGAAAAGCTTCCTGCAACGGATGGAGTCCGCCGTTGCGTTCCAGGCCCTCGATGGTGAGGATCCGTTTGCCTTCCGCGGCTGAGACGCGCGTGATGCAGGAGCGCACGGCATGGCCGTCGAGCAGCACCGTGCACGCGCCGCACTGCCCTTCTCCGCACCCGTATTTCGCGCCGGTGAGATCCAGATCGTCGCGCAGAACGCTGAGCAGGCTTCGCTCCGGGCTGGCGTTCACGCGGCGTCTGGTCCCATTCACATGGAGTTCCGTGACCTGTGCCATGTTTCTTATTATGCGCCAGTGGGCTGCCTATGGCGCTTGCAATATGGGGTTCTGGTAGTTCACGATGAAAACTGGGTAACGTGCAAGCGCGTCCGTGCGTCCGACATATGACTAGCCTCATGCGGCATGCATTCGCTTTCGGCGCGCTGGTGTTTTTTCTTACAGCGGACTTGCCTTTGCCGGCCCAAATCCCTGGACCCGGAGAACCCGGTGGCTGCTTGCCGGGCTATCCTTGCGGAAACAACACTGGCGGCCCCGGCATCCCGTTTCCGGGCCGCCACAAAAAGAAGAAGGACGATCAGCAGGAGCCGCTACAAACTCTCAATGAGACCATGCTCCGGCAGTTGGATGACAACAGCATAGTTGTCGAATCCAAGGACACCCGGCTCATCCACATGAAGCGCTTGCCGAGCACGAAATTCCTCCGCGATGGCGATCCGATGAAAGCCAGTGTCCTGAAGCCTGGCGATCATCTGATCATCGATTACCGCGAAGACGACGAAGGGTTCATGACCGCGGTCAATGTGACCCTGGAGAAGGAAGGCACTCCCTCGGAACGTGCCCACGCATCGGTGCCCGTGGAGATCCTTGAGCCGGTTTCGCAAAGCAAGGCGGATGACGAGCGTCCCGTACAGCGGCGCCGCGATTCGAAGAAAGCCGATTCCTCAAACTCGGATGCACAGCCGCCTGCCCCACACGCAGACACGGCGCAAACTCCTGCCGCGGCGCCGAGCTCTGCACCGGCTGACGCTGCGAAAGCCGCCCCACCTGCCACGGCGCCCGCGGCCGCTTCCACGGAGCTCCCGCCCATTGTTCCACCGGACGCCGGGTTGGATCTGGACCACATTCCCACCAACACCAGTTCACACGCGCCGGTTGACGATTCCGACAGTGGTCCCCCGAAACTCGCGCGCGGAAAACCCAAGCCGAAGAAAGCGACCGACGCCGACCAGGTGGCTTTGAATTCTCCACCCGCGCCGGCTTCCGCGGCATCCGCACCAGCGTCCGCGCCCCCAGCGGCGCCGTCCTCCGAGCCGCAACTCGCCGCTACAGGCCAGTCTCCCGCCCCGGCGGCTGAAGGCCCCAGCTTCGGGGAAATGGCCCCGCCGGTTGACGCCCACATACAGAAAGCCCGGGAGGCGGCGGACGCGTTTACTGAGACCCTGCCCGATTACATTTGCCAACAACAAACCGCGAGATTCCAGAGCACCACACATGTGGTGAGCTGGGTGCCGATGGATCTCGTTAGTGCCGAGCTGGTTTATGAGAAGGGGAAGGAGAGCTACCGCAACCTGGCGATTAACGGCAAACCGGCCAAGGCGAAGCGGATGGAGGAGATACCCGGCTCCATATCCACCGGGGAATTCGGTTCAGTACTCGTGGACCTTTTCTCACCGGCTACCGCCGCCGATTTTAGGTTTCGACGGAACTCCAAAAGTGGCGGACGAGACGCCTTACTTTACGATTTCCAGGTGGATCGGGAGCATTCCCACTGGGCCATTCACGCGCCTTCGCAATCGGTTTTACCCGCGTACCGGGGCTCCGTCTGGATCGATAAGGAAACCGGCCGCACGCTGCGCATCGAGATGCAGACCGTCCACCTTCCCGAGGAATTCCCGTTCGACAAGATCGAAATGGCGACTGATTACGAGTTCATCCGCCTCTCCGAACACCAGTTCCTGCTACCTGTGCATTCCGAGAACCTGATGTGCCAGCGCGGTACCAGCGTCTGTGCACACAACGTGATCGATTTTCGGAACTACCACAAGTTCACCGGCGAATCCACGATCGAGTTCGGAAAGTAATCGGCAAGCGTCACAAATTTGACACCCGCTACAGAATTGGCGTTCCAGCATCAGTGCAAACTCTTTGTTTTCTGCGGATTCGCCGAGGTTGTGAACGTGCAACCGGATGGGCATGATCATTAACGCTCTAACCAGCTTGCTCCCCGTGACCTTCCAGCCGGGCAACGCTGTCAATCGCACATCGCCAAACCCATTTTCCGCCGCCCAAACGCAGACGCCGGCCGATTCACCCAGTATTTCACCGGCAGCCAGTTTCTTGAGCATGCTCCAGCAGGTCCAGCAGCAGAATCCCACTTTGTTCAAACAGATCACTTCGCGGCTCGCGACGCAGTTCCAAAATCAGGCCAACGCTGCCGCTGCCCAGGGCAATTCCACGCAGGCGAGCCAACTCAAGCAACTCGCTACGGAATTTCAAAACTCGTCTACTACCGGACAGCTTCCCTCGGCGCAGGCGCTGCAAGTGTCGGGGTTCGGCACGCAACATGGAGGCCATCACGGCCATCACCATGGCTTTGGTAATCCACCGCAGATAAATAACGATCCTACGTCTCTGCTGAATAGCATCCTCGGCTCGTCTGCAAATCCGGCGACATAGCCGACGCCACTCGAAGAGCGCGTCCTGGCTCTCGAAACGCAACCGCCCCGGTGAGCTAACGAACGGCCGCCGCACTGCTGCCCGCACTTCTGCGTCCCGTTGCGCGGATATCGAGCTGCACCTTGTCACTCACACGAAGAAACAGCGTGCTGGGATTCTTGATGCCCCATTGTGTATAGTGCAACTCGGAGCGCAGCGTCGCGGTCAGTTGATCGCCTTTAGTTTCGATGTGCGCATTTAGGGTCAATTCGTGCGTCGCTCCGTGAATCTGGAACAGGCCGTGCACTACCAGCTCGGACGTCCCTTGGGGCTCGAAACGTCCCTCGACGCTGGTGGGGGTGAAAACCGCTTCGGGAAAACGGGAGCTCTCCAGAACGTCCTTATGCATCTTCCGATCGCGCGCGCCACCGCCCGTATTCCCACTGGCCACGTCTACGATCACTTCGCCACCAGCCTTGCCGTTCCCCGGATCGTAGCGGATCGTGCCCTTCCGCAATTGAAAGGCGCCGTGGACAGTGTGGAGCACATCCGCCAGCGTAAACCGAATTTCGGTCTGAGCCTGATCCAGGTCGAACACTATGTCTTCGGCTCGCGCGGCGCCGGTGCAGATGGCACAGACAAAGATCAGTAGACGAACAGCGTTTCGCACCGTTTTGCACCTACCTAACTGCCATCATGCGGAGACCTAACGGAACGATGCCGCCGGTCACCAATTTCGCCGTGGGACGCTCGGCCACATGCGCCGCCAGCAAATTCGAAAATATTGCTGGTTTGGCGGCCATGGCGTGCAACGCACGATGGCGGATCAGAGGGAACCGGTCCATCGAAAGCATCAGTCGTGCCATCAAGGCCGGTCGCCGTAACAAGCGCCGGTGTTCTCGGTCGTACGCTCGAAGGTCGCCAGCTTCGAGTGCAAGCGCAAGCGCCTCCGCCTGCCGGAACGCGAGGCAGAGCCCTTCACCGGTGATCGCGTCCACAGATCCCGAACTATCGCCAATCAGCGCCACTCCACCGCGAGCCACATGCCGCAGGCGGCGTGAGGCCGAAACGGCGCCGCGTTCCGCATCGGCCGGAGCCCCCTCGATGCGATTCCGCAACTCGGGAAACTCTGCCAATGCGGCGTCGATGCGCTGATGACGATCGCGCGAAAGAAGCACAACGCAGATTTCGTTCGGGCGGACCGGCGTGATGTAGACCTGTCCGGCCGTACCCCACCAGACCTCGACGCACCCGGACCAGGGCCGCACGCGAAAATGCTTGCGAAACCCGAAACGCCGCGCGTAGTGCGTAATATGATCGAGCCTGCCCCAACGCCGTATCTGGGAATTCTCGCCGTCTGCACCGATAATCCATCGGCACCGCACCAGGCTGCCGTCCACGAGCGCGCCCTGGTCTGAAATGCCGCTCACGCGCACGCCCCATAGGAGCGCTGCGCCCGCGGCCTCTGCACGGGACACTAACGCCTCGTGCAGAACGCGCCGCCGCACCCCCATACCGTACCCATTCGGGAAGCTCGCTTCCACCGAGACGCCCGAGCCCTCAAAACGGGCGCCAGTGAACGGAAAACACTCGCCCGGTGGGATGCCGACGCCGAGCCGTCGCAGCGCAGCGACAGAGTCCGGCATCAAACCCTCGCCGCAAGGCTTTTCGATCGGTGGGCGGCACACGTCCGCCACCACGACGCGAAACCCTTTTTGACAACAGGCGATCGCCGCGGCAAGGCCGGCGGGCCCGCCACCGGCGATGAAGACGTCAGTCTCGCGTGGTATTTGCGGCATGTCAGATATTCAGCACCCGCCGCGCAAGCCCCAACGCCTCCGACCAGAACCCGCCGCGCGAGTGCATCTCGTCCACTACCGCTGTTATGCCTTGTACGAACTCGTCCAGATGCTGATCCTCCGCTACCAGAGGTGGCGCGACCTTGAGGGTCAGGAAATGATTGCCGCACATCTGCGTCAGAATGTTCTGCGTTCCGAACATCCGCATCACCAAAACCTGTCCGAACATCCCCGGATGGATCTTGGCGAAGGCCTCGAACGGAATCCGCAAGCGGAGCGAATGTGGCGCCATGAACTCAATCGCGTTCAACAGACCGATGCCGCGAATTTCCTTCACCATTTCGTAATTCTCGAGGGCCTGGCGCAGCCGCTCGCGCAGGTAAGCGCCAGCCGCCATGGCTCTTTCGCCCAACCGCTCACGCTCCAACACTTCAATCGTGGCCAGTCCGGCACGCATCGCCAGGCCGTTCTCGCTAAATGTGGATGTGTGAATGATCGATCGCTCGAGCGAACCGTAAACCGGCTCGTATACAGCATCCGACATCAGCAGAGCGCCGCACGGAATCAATCCTCCGCTGAGGGCCTTTGCCAGCACCACCATATCGGGTTCGACGTCGAAATGCTGTCCGGCTAGAAATGGGCCCGTGCGGTATAAACCCGTCTGCACCTCATCCAATACCAGAAGAGTTCCGTGACGGCGGCATAGATCCTGTGCTGCCCGCAGGTACCCGGCACCAGGCACACGGACGCCCGCTTCGCCCTGGATCGGCTCTATCACGAATGCGCCAAATCGCCTGGTGGCCAATTTGCGCTCCAACGCCTGGATATCGCCAAATGGAACGGATTCGGTTTCAGGCAGCAGGGGACCGAAGCCCTCGCGCCAGAACGACTGACCCATCAGCGAAAGTGCTCCACAGGTCAAGCCGTGAAATGCGCCGTCGGCGTACACCAGGCCCACGCGTCCCGTAGCGGCACGAGAAAACTTGATCGCAGCCTCCACGGCTTCGCTTCCAGAGCTGCAAAAGAAAACCTTCCGCAGCCGGCCTCCGGCCCGTGCGAGCAGCTTCTCCGCGAGTTCTCCAGCGAGTTCCGGAACATGGCTCTGTAACATGGCAGGACCGTGCCGATCCAGTTCCGCATGGAGCGCGCTTACGATTGCCGGATGGTTATGACCCGCGTTGTGGACGCAATACCCGGAGAGGAAGTCGAGAATCCGGCGTCCGCCGGTGGTGAACAATTCCGCTCCGGCGCACCGTTCGTACCCAACGTCCATCTGTAAGACGTTGAGCAGCCTCGACCATTCGGGATTCACATGGGCGCGATACAGCGCAGCTTCGGCGGAAATGGCGGCGTAGGCCAATCACTTTACTCCCCGTTACAAAATCCCACGGTCTATTTCGATGACTGTTTAAACCGACGGCAAGCGCCTGTTCGGCGTTTCTATAAATTGTATGCCGTAACCAAGCTGCCTGTTAAAATCGCCCATATCTTGGGAGGGGCTGTTTCGCCCGGGACCCAGGGAATCAAGCAACTTGCCGAGACTGAAGCTATTCATCTGCCTTTTTGCCGCATCGTTCTGCGCCTCGCTATATGCGCAGAGCGGCATCGTCCGTTCGGGCAATCAGCCCATACCTGGTGTCTCGGTCACCGCGACGCAAGGTGACAAGAAATTCGTGACGGCTACCGGCGACGACGGCTATTACTCATTTGCATCCCTCGGCGATGGCGCGTGGACGGTCGAAGTCCAGATGTTCGGATTCGAGCCGGTGAAGCAGCAGGTTGATTACTCGAAGGAGAGAGTAGCCAACTTCACCCTGAAGCTGCGCGAATCGCCCATGGCCAGCCGCCTGGCGCGCGCGGGCGCGAACGGACAGAGCGCCAACCAACTCGAAACGCAATTGCAAAATGAAATGAACGGCACGCAAGCAGAGCCCTCCGCGGCGGCCACTCCCGGAGCGCAGACGACTAACGAAGCTTTTCTGATTTCCGGCAGCTTGAGCCAGGGATTGCAGCAGAACGCGGCGCCCGATTCAGGATTTGGGATGCGGCCTGACTTCTTAGGCGGCGGCTTTCAGGACGGAGCGGCCGCGCAGGGCGCAAATGCCCCCGGATTTGGCGGCGGTGGACGCGGTGGCGGGTTCGGTGGCGGAGGCGGTGGGCTTGGCGGACCGGGTGGGCCAGGTGGGCGTGGCGGCGGTCGCGGTGGTCCAGGCGGGCGCGCCGGCCAGGGGCAACAGCAAGCCCGGCAATTCGGCAATCGCCGCCAGCCTACGGCCATTCACGGAATGTTCTATTTCACCCTGGGCAATTCCGCTCTGAATGCCAAACCGTTTTCGCTAAATGGCAACGACCTCCCGCAGCCAGCCTATGCATCCGCTCGCATCGGCGTCGTGCTGGGTGGTCCGTTACTGATTCCAAAAGTCGTCAAAGACACCAAGACAACCTTTTTCTTGAATTACTTCGGCACGCGCGCCAGAAATCCGAATACCGAGGTCGCCACCGTTCCCACCGAACTCGAGCGCGAGGGGAATTTCTCCCAAGTCACTCAAACCGGGGGTCCGGTCGAGCTCTTCTCACCTAAATTCACCGGAAACATCATTCCCGCCAGCCTCCTGAATCCGATCTCGCAAAAGCTGCTGACCTACATCCCCTTGCCGAACCAATCGGGCTTCGTGAACAATTACGAGGCGTTCTATTCCGTCCCGCAGAACACCGACAATGGCAGCATCCGCGTTCAGCGTAACGTCAGTCAAGCTGACCGCCTGTCGTTCAGGTTTCAGGGGCAGCGCCGCGCCGGAGACAACATCCAAACATTCGGATTTGAGGACACGACCAGCGGCTACGGAATCGGCACGAATGTTGGATGGACGCACAATTTCACTCCGCACTTGATCAACAACGCACAGGTCACCTTCAACCGCAATGTCAGCCAGACCACGCCCTTCTTCGCCGATGGCGCGAACGTGGCCGCGGAGCTCGGCATTGCGGGTGCATCCACTAACCCGCTTTCCTACGGGCCGCCCAACCTGAACTTCACCAACTTCGGTGGCCTAAGCGACGCCTCGCCGGTGCTGACGCGCAACCAGAGCCAGGGCTCGAGCGATAGCCTGGTCTGGTCGCACGGCGTCCACACGTTCACCTGGGGCGTGCAATTCAATCGCAACGATTTAAATTCGCAGACCGAACAGAACGGGCGCGGCACATTCAACTTTACCGGCCAGGGCACGAGCGAACTGGATGCGAACAAAGTGCCGGCCGCGGGAACAGGCTTCGACTTCGCCGATTTCCTCCTGGGCCTTCCGCAGTCCGCTTCCATTCAATACGGCAACTTCAGCACGTATTTCCGCCAGACCAGCGTGAGCGGTTATTTCATGGACGATTGGAAGATCCGGCCCAGCCTGACGCTCAACCTCGGCGGCCGCTGGGATTTCTTCACGCCGCTCACCGAAAAGTACGGCCACGAGGCCAATCTCGATATCGGTCCGTATTTTTCCGCCGTCGCTCCCGTGGTGGCCGGTGGCAGTGGTCCATACACGGGCCAGTTCCCCGCGGGCCTGATCAACCCCGATTACCACAATTTTTCGCCGCGCGTCGCGCTCGCCTGGAAGGTCCCGCAGATCAAGCGTTCGACCTTAGTCCGCATCGGGTACGGCATCTACTACAACGGCCAGTCTTACATTCCGTTCGGCATACGCCTCGCACAGCAGCCGCCTTTCGCCACTTCGGAGAACGTCAACAGCAACCCGGAGGACCCCCTAACGCTGGCGAGCGGCTTTGTCTCCGTGTCCCCCAAAGACATCACCAACACCTTCGCGGTCGATCGCAATTACCGCACGCCTTACGCGCAGACCTGGAGCGTCACAGTGCAGCATGAGCTGCCGAAAAATTTCTTCATTGAGCTCGGCTATCTCGGCACCAAGGGCACCGGCCTCGACGTCCAGATTCTGCCCAACGAAACCGGGAGCTTTCGCCAGGGGAACCAGATCGGCAATGCGGTCGGCTTCACGTTTGATAACTCGGTTGGCGATTCCATCTATCACGCCCTGCAACTCCGCGTGAACCGGCGATTCAGCGGCGGCATTTCGATGCAGACTTTCTACACTTTCTCGAAATCTATCGACGATGCCTCCACCTTCGGCAACTCGGGCACCAGCGTCGCCCAGAACTGGCTGGACATTTCAGCCGAGCGGAGCCTTTCAAATTTCGACCGCCGCCACGTCTTGACCTGGAACTGGATCTATACGTCGCCCTTCGGCACCGCCACCTCGCGCATCGCCGCTACCAGCACGTCCGGGCGCTTGCTGCGCGACTGGCAATTGAGCGGTGGCCTCACGGCCGAGACAGGCATTCCGCTGACGGCTCGTGTTCTCGGCAATACTGCGCGACTGGCCCAAACCAACGGCGCGGGCAGCGGGCGCGCCGAAGCCACCGGAGAGAGCGTGGCATCCTCCACGGGGTTCTTCAACCTGGACGCCTTTACTCTTCCCCCAGCCGGTGAATTCGGAGACGCCGACCGCAACACAATCCCCGGTCCGGATCTGGTGTCCCTGAACGCGGCGTTCGCCCGCTCGTTCCAGTTCGGAGAAACCCGCCGACGTCTGGAGTTGCGCCTGGAAGCCAACAATGTGCTGAACCAGGTGAACTACACGAGTGTCAACACGGTGGTGGGCGCCCTCAACTATGGCGCGCCCGTCTCAGCCTCGAGCATGCGCTCGCTGAGCGCGGTTGTGAGGTTCCGGTTTTGAGATTTCTCACGATTCTGATCATCACTTCGCTGCTCGTGGCGCAGTCGCCCAACCCGCCGCGGGTGACCTTCTCCACCACGACGAACGTGGTGGTGGTGGACGTCCGGGTAACCGACGCCAACGGCAGGCCGGTCACCAGCCTTAGCAAGGACGATTTCATCATTTTCGAAGACAACAAACAGCAGAACTTGTTGAGCTGCGATCTGCAACAGTTGGAGACGAAAGCTTTACCGGCCGCTACACCGGAGCTCAAGACTCGCGACACCGCCGCCCCGCCCGCGCCGCCAAAACCCGCGACAGCCCCAGCCAACACCGATCCGGATACCAAGTATCGCGACCGCCGCCTGATTGTCATGCTGTTTGACCTCTCCTCGATGCAGCCGCCCGAGCAGATCCGCGCGGTCGAAGCCGCAACGAAGTTCGTCAACACACAGCTCACGCGGAGTGATATGGTCTCGCTGATGACCTTCGGGGTCACCCTCAAGACCGTGCAGGAATTTACCGACGATCGCGATTTGCTGCTCGCCGCCATCCACCGCGTCCACATCGGCGACTCGAGTGAGCAGGCGGGCCTGGCGGACACCGGCGCGGACGCTGAAGATCAGAGCGGCTCCTTCGTTGCCGACGAAACTGAGTTCAACATCTTCAACACGGATCTCAAGCTCGCGGCTCTCGAGGACGCCGCCCGCCGTCTGGCGCCATATCCGGAAAAGAAAGCGCTGGTCTACATATCGGCTGGCGTCGACAAGACCGGCGTGGACAATCAATCGCAGCTTCGTGCCACCGTGAACGAGGCAGTGCGGGCCAACGTCGCGTTCTATCCCATCGATGCCCGGGGCCTCGTGGCGCAGGTACCCGGCGGCGACGCATCCCAGGCCGGCGCCGTAGGAACGAACCTCTATAGAGGCGCCGCACAAGCGTCGTTGCGCAACAGCCTGCATGACCAGCAGGAGACGCTCGCCACATTGGCCGCCGACACCGGTGGCAAGGCGCTGCTCGACTCGAACGATCTCACCCTCGGCATGACGCAAGTCCAGAAGGATATCGAGAGCTACTACATCCTGACCTACGCCAGCACCAATGCGGCCGAGGATGGCCGCTACCGCCGCATTCAAGTGAGGCTTGCGCCGCGCGTCACGCTGGCCAAAGCCAAGCTGGACTTCCGGAAAGGTTATTTTGCCCCCACCACTTTCGCCCGCATGAGCGAGGCCAACAAAGAAGCGCAGCTCCAACGCGCCCTCGAAAGCGAGAATCCGATCACCGACCTGCCGCTGGCCGTCGAGCTGGATTACTTTCGCCTCGATAAGTCAAAATATTTCGTACCCTTGTCGGTGGAGATTCCCGGCTCAGCGCTCGCCTTCCACAGCAAAGGCAGCAAGGCGGCCACCGAGTTGGACTTCACCGCCGAGGTACGCGACGCGCACGACAAGCCAGCCGCCGCCGTGCGCGACACCATCCCCTTGAAGCTGGATGAAGCCACTGCCGGCCAGGTCACACGCAAGCACATTCAGTACGATACCGGCCTCACGCTCACGCCCGGGAAATATAAGCTGCGCTTCGTGGCGCGCGAGAACGGCGAGGGCAAGGTGGGAACGTTTGAGACGCCGTTCACCATACCCGATCTTTCTTCGGGCTCGGCGCTGCGCTTCAGCTCGGTGATTCTCAGCAATCAGCGCGGCCAGCAGAGCGCGGGAGTGAAGAACGATAAAAAACTGGTGCAGCAGAATCCCCTGGTCGATAGCACTGGCCAGAAGATTGTGCCCAACGTAATCCGCGTTTTCCGGCCAGGCCAGGATCTTTACGTGTACCTGGAAGTCTACGATCCCGCGATCCCTGAGAATCTTCCGCAAAATGTCCGGCCCACCAGCGTCGCCGCCGACCTGGCGCTTTTCGACGGCAGCCGTAAAGTGCTCGAGACCGCGCCCGTCCGCGTCAACCGTGCTGACGCCAAACGCACCAATACGATCCCGCTGCGTCTGCAAGCCTCATTGAAGGATTTGAAACCCGGCAAGTACGTCTGCCAAGTGAATATCATCGATGAATTCGGCCGCAAGTTCGCGTTCCCCAGAACGCCGGTGGTCTTGCTTCCCGCGGCGCAGGCCTCGCCCGCCGGCGTGAGCCAGTAACTAGAATTCCAGCGCGGAGATTTCAGCCGGCGGCCGGTGACGGAATAGCCTGTGCTTGATGTCCGGCCAGAATTCCTTGAGGACGTTGGAAATGGCGTCGGTGCCCAATTGCAACCCCAGCCTCTGGGCGTTGTCGAGGGCCTCACGATCCTGGGTGTAGTAGATGTTGGAAATCGCAACCGCAAGCGAGTTCCCGATGACTTCAGAAAAGTTGAACCGGTTGGTGCCGGCATCGGTGCGCGTCACCAGGATGCGCGTCAGCGCGTACCCAGTGCGATGCACAATGCTACCCTTGCCCTGGCGGAAGTAGCGCGGGTCTTCGTGAAGCAGCGAGGGAAGCACCCCCTCCGTCAGCATGTTGCCGATCGCCTGGTCGGCGAACGAACTTGCGTAACGTTTGAAGTAGCCCTTGACTCCCTGCCCGAATTCAGGGTTTTCATTCTCGATCTGGTACAGCCCTGCAAATCCGGCAGCCGTGAGCCAAATGGGGTAATCGAAACTGTCCTTGGAAGCAATCCACAGCTTGTGCTTGGGGGGAATCGGCTCGACGGCGCCAGTGTCCTGAACCGTCCTGTAGTTCGGCAGAACGCCCAGAATCCGCTTGTCGATTGGCTCTACGGGCAAAACCGGCGCGATGTTATCCGCGGTGGCTGTGGGCGCGGTCGGTGCCGCTGCGGGAGCTGCCGCCGGGGGATCTGCGGCCGGTGCCGCATTGCCAGTTGCCGGCGCACCCGCACCAGTGTCCGCCGCCGGCTGCTGGCCGCTTACGCAACAAACCGCGGCAATCGACAGCACCGCTGGAAGGAAAGAGGTACGAAATATCCCCACTAACACTAGATGCTAGCAGACTCCACTGCGGTTACCACATTAAGGAATCTTAGTGCGCAGAAACAATGCAGTCGTTTCCCTTAGGCTGCAGTAAGATTTATGCTGGTGTCAATGAGGTTAGCGGTGTTCCTTTGTTACCTTGCAGTCGCCTGTCAATGCGTTTTCGCCGGCGATGAACCGGTCGCATCCGCGACCGCCGCCGGCGATTCCGACGCGCAAAGCCAGCCTCAGGCGGCGGTGCCCGGCCAGACCGACTCGAACCAGCCTCCGGCGAAATCCGAAGTGCCGGTCTCCAAACAGCAGCCCAAACGAATCTTGGGAGTGATGCCGAATTATCGCGCCGTGAGCGCCGGAGCGATTCCGCCGCCACCCACTCCCAAAGAAGCGTTCAAGATCGCAACCGAGAACAGCTTCGATTACTCCTCCTTCATCTTCGTCGGCATCACCTCGGCGATGGCCGAGTGGGCCTCGGATTCGCACCCGCAACTGGGAGAAGGTCTGCCCGGCTTCGGCCGGTACTACTGGCGCGGCTTTGTGGATAAGACCGACGGGAATTACCTGGTCATCTTCGCCCTACCCACTGTTTTTCACGAGGACGAGCGTTACTATGCGATGGGCGAGGGCGGTGTCCTGAAACGGGGCGTTTACGCGGCCACACGCATTCTCATCACACCGAATTACCACGGACACAACACCATCAATGCCGCCGAAATTTTCGGCCGCGGCGTTTCCCAAGAGATCTCGCAGTTCTATTACCCCAGGCAGGATCGCACTCTCGGTGCGCTGGCCGTTAAGTTCGGATACGCAGTGGGGCGTGACGCGCTGACCAACGTCTTTCGCGAGTTCTGGCCGGACATCGCCACCCACGTCCTGCACCGTCACCCGTAGTGCTCACGGCTCGCTGCCGAACCGTCTAGGGTTGTGGCGTGAAGCGTTGTAAGTGCAGCCGACGTTTCACATCGGGCGCGAACTCGTGCAGGATGTTTATACCCGCGTCGATCAGCACCGTGTCCGATCCGGCAATCAGGACGGCGGAAACCGTGTGATATCGGTTCGGCCACCACATCCGTGATACCGCGGCCGCAGTGTAGTCGCCGACGAACTCGCTGTACGCGGGCATCATGCCGCCGCTGTCGTTATGGCGCCAGACAGTCTGAAGAAACGCATCGCGTATCCGGCCTTTGTAACTCGTGCGCTTCGAACGGAAATATCGAGTATCTTCGTGATCGATGGCCTGCACCGGGGCCATCACGCTGCGTTGCACCAGATACTGTCCAAAATGGGACCCGTATCGCTGCCCAAACGCGCCATATCCATCGCCCCATTGGCCGGGACGCTCGCGCCATTGATCGAGACCCGCACCCATGCCGGCATAGACGAGGTGCTCCACATCGAAGAAATGGCGAGCATCATAGCGGAGCTTCTCTTTCACGCTGAGGCCGCGCCACTGCGCCGACGATGGCCCGGAAGTCGCGTTGGAACTGCTGGGTGGAGCGCCGGAGCCTGGGCCCTGGGCCCTTGTAAGACTTGAAAGCGCGACGGCCCAGACAAGCAGTCGAACAGACATGAAAGATAAGACGGCCATATCGGGTGATCGCGTTTCCGAGGAAGTAACTAAAAGAACATCTGGCACGGTCGTACTCGATTACTTCACGGCGCTGGTTACAAACTCCGCAACCTCCCGCTTCAGTTTGGCCAGCGACTTCGCTTCGATATAAACCATGTGCCCGGTCTCGTATTCCCCCGTCCGGATGTTGCCGCGCAGGCTCGGGTCGAGCCCCATGTGCGATAGCGTGTATTCGGTGGCAAAGTAGGGCGTCGCCAGGTCAAAATAGCCCGACGCGACGTACAGTTTCATATACGGATTCTTCGCGAAGGCTTGGCGCAGGTCGTCGCTCGTGTCGGCAAACCCGGTGCGGCTTGACGGTCCCCACTCCCAAGGGCTGGTGATGCCTTCGCCCAGAATGTAGTACTCCACGTCCGTCTTGTAGCCCAATTCACCGCGCACGTAGTTGTTGAACGTCGTGGTGTAGGGCGGCCGGATCGCGGCGATCGACGGATCGAACTCTGGAGTCTCTCCCGCCGCCGATTCGTCGATGCCCTTGAACCGGCTGTCGATCCGCCCGACGGTGCGCTTCTCGTCGCGCAGCAGTTCCTTGGTGAAGTGAAAAATCGGCACGCGCAGGTTACTGTTATCGACGTAGCGTTTTTCGATGCCCATATAACGCGATAGGCGATCAATAACCGCCTGGCGCTCCGGCGCCGGGAGCCGGTCACCCTTGGCGAGCGCTTCCGCATATCCGGTTTCCGCCCATGCTTCCACTTCTTTGAGCGTCTTCTGCAAGTCCTTCTGGAGATCGGGTGCGAGCTTGTGGTGATACCATGCCGTAGCTGTGTACGTCGGCAAGTAGAGAACGTAGGGCAGGTCATTGCCCTTGGCAAACAGCGCCGTCTGGAAATTCAGAATCGACGACACCAGCACGATGCCGTTGAACGCCATGCCGCGCTCGATCAGATAGCCCGAGAGTCCGGCCGCACGCGTGGTCCCGTAGCTCTCTCCCACCAGAAACAGCGGCGAGGTCCAGCGCTCGTAGCGCGTCAGGTACATGCGAATGAACTCGCCCACCGATTCGATATCGCCCCGCAGATTCCAGAATTTCTTGTTCAGCTCGGGTTTCGCCGCGCGGCTGTATCCGGTACCCACCGGATCGATGAACACCAGGTCCGTCTGGTCGAGCCAGGTGAACTCGTTGTCCACCAGGTGAAACGGCGGCGCCGGCATCTCGCCATCCGGTAGCATCGCGACGCGCTTGGGCCCCAGCGCCCCCAGGTGCAGCCACACCGAAGCCGATCCCGGCCCTCCGTTGAACGAAAACATCAGCGGCCTGCGGCTCGTGTCAGTGACTCCATCAAGCGTGTACGCGACGAAGAAAATCTGCGCTTCCGTTTCACCTTTGGCATCACGCAGCGGCATCAGCCCCGTGGTCGCCGTGTACTTCAACGTCTTTCCGCCCATGTGGATCTCGTGGTGCGTCACCACCGGCGGCTCTTCCTTCTCCGGCGGCTTCTCCGCGGCCTTGCCTTCCGGCGGTTTGGCCGCCTCGGTGTGCGGCGCGGCCGCCTGCATCAAAAAGAGCGTGAAAAGAAGCGATGAGAGCATTTCATTGATTATGCCAGCATCGCCCAGCCTGTCCGAAAGCCCGCAGTGAAACTCCGCTTCGCTAGAATAAGAGCACTGTGTTTCGAGCACTGAAATGGGCGTTGCTTGGCTTGGCGCTGGCCCCCTCCGTCTCCGCTCAAACGCAGTCCCCGGCATCCAAACCCGGATGGCCATGCGTTGCCGGCCAGGCCGTCGACCCGTCCTACGTCCGCGTGGCCGAAGCCACGGGTGGGCAAGTGTTTCTCTTCGACCGCTCCGAAGCCGGCCGGTCCCTGGTTCTGGTCCGGAACACAAGCAAGCACGAAGACACTATCTTCCGCTCCATGGCCACGCTCTCTACAGGATCTCGCGACTTTTCGTTCCCGGTGGATTCCACCGTCGAGAGTCTCATGGTTTCCATTTCGCTACAGTGCCTGCAATTCATCACCGTTTACCGCCCTGGCAACACCGAGGTGCATGGCGGTGAGCCGGACGTGGATGAAAATCGATTCAAGTCCGGACTGATCCTCATCCTTGCCAAACCGGCCGCGGGAGAGTGGCGCATCCGAATGGCCGGCATCGGCATGTTCTTCGCCGTGGTAACGGCCAAGAGTTCCATTTCGCTTGATCGCGCGGAATTCGTCGAACTGGGAGGACGGCCAGGACACCAAGGAATGTTCCCGGTTAAAGGTCCCGTCCACATCGGAGAGCAGCGCACGTTGTCCGTTGGCCTGAGGGCGCCCGCCGGCAACAAGAGTTTCCGCCTGGTTGATGCCTCTGGCGCGACGTTGGAACCTTTGGACCTCAAACCGGTCCCCGAAGGCGCGGACTCAAACGAATTTTCGGGCGCATGCGTCGTGAAACACTCCGCTTTCCGCATTGCCGTGCAAGGTGTGGATGCGGCCGGATATCCGTATCAGCGCATGCTCGCCCCGCCTTTCGCAGCGGCACCCGCGAACTAAACTCGGCGCAACGGCAAGGTAATCGGGCCTACTTCCAGCCCATCCGCTCCCGCAGAGAAGTGATGTGCGCCACGTGATGCCGGCCGTGCCACGCATAGAGCGCCAAATTCTTGTCGAGACTCACGGTGCCCAGTTCCGGGTGCCGGAACTCGCGCGCGAAATCGTTTTGCTTGAGCCCCCGTAGCAGTAAGATCCACCGTGAGTGCAGTGATTCCAATAGCGCCAGCGACATCTCAATCGGCGCTGTCTTCGCATCGGTGAGCTCCGCCCACCGGCTCTCATCGTAAGGCTTGATCGTTGGCTCCGGTTCGGTGAGCGCCAGCCGGAAACGCACATAGCTGTTGAGATGGCTGTCAGGCACGTGGTGCACCACCTGCCGCACGGTCCATCCGCCCGGCCGGTATGGTGTGTCGAGCTGTGCGTCCGAGAGTCCTGCCACGACAGCGCGCAATCGCGACGGCGCCTGTTCGATCTCACCTATGTAACGCTTCCGGTCATCTTCTGAATTCGGTCCACTCCAAGCGAAGCGGCCGATCGGGTATTGCAGATCCATGCAGTCATGTTCGCACAGCTCCAGGGGCCGTCTACGCAGCGTATACTACTCGCGATGTCCAATCACCGATTGCCCGAATCCATAATGAAGGATCCTGTAACGTGGCTATACCCTCCGATCGAGCCCTACAACACGGGCCGGATCCAGGTTTCCCCCGTTCATGAAATCTATTTCGAGGAGAGCGGCAACCCATCCGGCAAACCAGTCGTGTTTCTGCACGGCGGTCCAGGAGGTGGTTCCGACCCCAAACAACGGCGATTCTTCCACCCTGCAAAGTACCGCATCGTGAACTTCGATCAGCGCGGCTGCGGCAAAAGCACGCCATACGCGTCTCTCGAAGCCAACACCACCTGGGATCTCGTCGCCGACATCGAGAAATTGCGCGAGCACCTCCGCGTTGAGCGCTGGCAGGTGTTCGGCGGATCATGGGGCTCCACGCTCGCCCTTGCGTATGCCGAGACTCATCCCGATCGTGTCACCGAACTCGTGCTCCGCGGCATCTTTCTGCTCCGCAAGCAGGAAATCGACTGGTTTTATCAGCGCGGTGCGTCGATTCTCTATCCCGACGCCTGGGAGCCGTACCTGGCCCACATCCCCGAGGCCGAGCGCGGCGATCTGCTCTCGGCCTACTATCGCTGCCTCACCAGCGATGATTCGTCAGTGCGTCTCGCCGCTGCGAAAATCTGGAGCGGTTGGGAGGGCGCCACCTCCAAGCTCCTGCCCGATGCCGATTTCACCAGCCACTATGAAGAAGATGAGTTTGCGCTCGCCTTCGCGCGCATTGAGGTGCACTACTTCTATAACAAAGGTTTTTTTGAAGCCGACGACCAGTTGCTGCACCACGCCGCGCGCATCCGCCACATCCCCGGCGTGATCGTGCAGGGCCGCTATGACGTTGTCTGTCCCATGGAGAGCGCATGGGCGCTCCATCGCGCCTGGCCCGAAGCCGACATCATCATCACACCCGACAGCGGCCACAGCGCGTTCGACCCGCCCAACACTCGCGCACTGGTTGCGGCAACGGACAAATTCGCCGGATAGTTCACGTAGCAAGACACCGAGATTCCGCGTTGCTAGTGTGCCCCACAACAGTGCTAGTTGGTCACCGTGGGTCCGCGCCACGCGAAGCGGCCGATGGGGTAGTGCAGGTCGATCCGTCATGTTCGAAACCCGGAGTCACCTGAAATTGGGAGCAATGGCACCTTCGGAGCTGTCAGCCCCAATCTGCTGGTAGTGCCTTTTAGGACATTTCCAATCCGCCCGGAGGCGATTTTAATGGCATAATCGAGGATCGAGCACCCGCCTAAATTCACGCCTCAAGGAAAGAGACAGCATCTATGAACGCTACGATCAGAAACCGGAATCTCGCGCTTCCCACTATTGGCCCCCGTAAGAAGTCCATTTCACAGACCGCTATCTGTTTGCTTGGATTTCTGGTTACCGCTTTGATGGCGCAAGCGGCGTCGGTCACAGTGGACCTCGGCCTAAGCGCGCAGAACTTTACCATGGCCGGTAGCGGGCCAAACGCGGCCGGCCTCGGCCAGTACGTCATTACCTTTGGCGCTTGCACCGCCAGCAACGGCAATACAAACTGCACACTTTCCGGTAGTTTTACTGGTACCACGCCGGGGTTCACCGCCGGCACCTATATCCTGTCCAGTACGTACGTAGGCACTGGCCCCACTCCGTTCATGGGTGTTGAGCAAGCCGCGGGTTCCAATTCGTTTACCTTGTCTTTCGTTCCCCAAACAACGATAAGTTTAGACTTGACTACCTCTACTGGAACTGTCGTTGTGCCGATAGTAGCGGGAGGCGCGTTCGTCGCCGGAGCCTCGGCCGGCTTGGTCTATAACGGTTCTGCGACCTGCAGCGGCACGCCGGTATCCAGTTGTACCGTAGCGACGGTTGGGCTCACGGCCGGATCGAGCATCACCGGACCGGTGACGGGTTCTGCCACATTCGTTCCACCGTCGCAGTCCTATTACTTTTCCCAACTCGCCTTCAGCGGCGGTTACCAAACGACTCTCACCTACGTCAACTACTCACCGCAGACAGTAACCTGTCTGACGAATTTTTATGCGGACTCTGGAAGCCCGTTGCTGATGCCGTTCACCCAAGGAACGATTTCAAACCGCACGGATACATTGCAACCCGGGCAAGTCATCCATGACCAAACCGTGGCAAACCTCAGTGCACCGGTCGCGCAAGGGTGGGCACAAGCTACGTGCAACGGCCCAGTGCAGGCCAGCGTACTCTATCGCCTCTATCGATCGGAAGTACCGGTCGGAGAGGCGGGTGTGAACGCTGAGACCGCGCCTACCACCAAGTTCGTTACGTTCGCCCAGACGCGGACGGGAGTCGCATACGCAAATCCTTCCACGAGTGAGTCCGCCACGGTTACGTTGTCCGTGATTAGCTCGGCGGGAGCGTTGCTGGGAAGTACAAACATAAATCTCGGGCCGTTAGCGCACGGAGCCGCCAACCTCGGACCCCTGCTCGGTCTGGAAAGCTTCACGGGATTCGTCGAGGTCACCTCCACGATCCCCATCATCAGCCTGTCGCTGAACGCCGAAGTGTTCCCGGTGTTCTCTTCTTTACCTCCAGGGGATCTGCCTGGCACCACGACGCTCTTTGTGCCTTAGAGGGTCAGCTTTCGGTCTTGACCACCGAAGGGCCTGATGCGTCTTCTGCTGCATGGCTATTCCAGACGCAGCAAACTGCCGGCATCAGGCCCATTCCAAATTGGTCACTTTTTCGGCGTCTCTCGCTTCAGCGCCCTCGCTTGTCCGATCACATCGCGAATCGCATCGACGATAACTTCCGGCTCTTCGGCCGCCATGAAGTGGCCGCTGTTCGTCTCGATCACCTTGCCGTATTTGGACCGGCCGGCCAAATCCACCTGAAGAGTATGCCAATCGACTGCGAGCCTGTCCTCTTCTGTTCGCGGTGGACCCACCAGGCGTTTATGTTCTAAGACAATCAGCGGTACATCCAAGTGCCATTCGAGCCTCTTGCCGTGCTCCAGTTGGCCCGCGGCTCTCAGGAAATCATTTCGATCGAATCGGCCATCCTGGGTCGCGTAGCGTTCCGCTATCGAAGGGGAGATCGCAGCATAGTGGCTATATTGCTGCTCATGCGAGGAATCGACCAGAACGATGCCGGCGGTTGAGCCCGGATAGTCGATGGTCACCCACGTTGACCAGATGCCCATCAATGTTCTCGCCCGATGCCGCGAGTGCAAATGCTGCCATGAGCCCGAGACATACGATTCCATTTCTCACGGGATGATTAGACGCTGACGTTTAGCCGCCAGTTCACTGACTGTCGCCCTGAAGCCGCAGTCCGTGCGCAAGTGTGCCGGAGGAACAATTCCTGGGCTTAACCGATTCTCTTCCGGCGACCCCTTTCACTCCCACCGCAACGCAGCCACAGGATCCACCCGCATGGCCCTTCTCGCTGGCAGATAGCTCGCCAGCATGGCTACCGCGGTCCATCCCAGCGCCGCCGCCGCGAACGCCACCGGGTCCAGCGGGCTCATTCCATATAAGAGCGACCGAAGCATTCGCGTGGACGCTGCGCTCAGAAGCAGCCCGATCGCGATTCCCACAACGGTCAGCCGCAATCCGCGCCCCAGCACCATCCACAACACATCTGCCTGCTGCGCTCCCATCGCCATCCGCACGCCGATCTCGCGCGTCCGTTGCGCTACCGTGTAAGCCACTACACCATACAGCCCCACCGCGGCCAACCCCAACGCGAGCAGACCGAACGCGCCCAGCAGCGAAGCCTGCCAGCGTACTTTCCACAACGAATCCTCGGCGTACTGTTCCAGCGTGCGTACTTCATAAACGCGCAGGTTGGGGTCGAGACCGCGCATGATCCCGCGCAAACTCGCCGTCGCGGCGCCCGGATCGCCCGCGGTCTCCACGATCAGCGCCACAAACCCCACCCAACTCTGCTCCAGTGGGCGATATAGAAAGGGCCGGGGTTCTTCCTCCAGAGATCCGTACTTAGCGTCTTTCGCTACCCCCACCACCTCCGCCATCGTACGCGGCCCTTTCACGTCGCACCCGAGCCACACTGTTTTTCCGATCGGATTGTCATCCGGCCAATACCGCCTTGCCAGTGTCTCGTTCACCACGACGACTGCAGGTGATTCCAGTCGATCCGTAACGTCAAATGCGCGCCCCCGCACCATCGGAATTGCGATGGTTTGAAAGTAGCCCGGCGTCACGATATCGGACCCAGTGCGCCGAGGCCGTTCGGCACGATCCACAGCCGAGCAAGTGGAATCCCCGAAGTTCAGTGGCGTTCCATAGCTGATGGCCGCGCTCTGGACGCCCGGCGTTGACCGCACGCGTTCCAGCAGCCGCGCGAAAAACAGTTTGCCGGTTTCGGGCGTGTACTCCGGTTCCGAAACATAAATTCGTGCCGCCAGCCGGTGATCCATCGCGAATCCCGGTTCGATCGACCGCGCGTGCTCCAGCGCGCGCACCAGGAGCGTCGCCGCAATCAGCAGGCACAAAGACAGCGCCACTTGCGCCACCACGTAAACGTCACGCTGCCGCATGCGCCGCCAACCCCTTGCTTCGCTTTGCAAGCTGAGGGTCAAGTTCGGACGGGCATGCTCAATCGCGGGAGCCAGCGAAAACAGTAGCGCGCTTACCAGCGCCGCCGCGGCGGCGAAAGCTGCTACGCGCCAGTTCACCGTCAGATCTAAGTTCACCTTCCCGACGTGCGGAAGGGCCGGCAACGATCGTGCCAGCAGCCGGTTCGCCCACACGCCGACCACCAGCCCCAACAGTGCGCCACCCGCCGCCAGCACAAGTCCTTCGGCCAGCGTCTGCCGCACCAGCCGCCACCGCCCCGCTCCCAATGCCTGCCGCACCGCCATCTCGTGCCGGCGAACCGCTGAGCGAGAGAGCAGCAGGTTCGCCACGTTCACGCACGCAATCAACAATACGACTCCGGTCACAGAAAGCAGCAACGTCGCTATCGTAGCCGCTACTTCCCGGGCCGCCGGCATCGAGGCTCCCGCCGCTACTGCCGCTGTGAGCTTCCCGTTGGATGCATCTTTGCGGGGAAACTCCCGCCGGATCTGGGCGTCCACGGACGTCAGTTCCGCCTCCGCCGCCCGCAAGGTTACTCCCGCTGCCAGCCGGCCGATCAATTGCACTTTCGGCCGCTCGCGTTCTCCGGCATTGGTGAGCAGTTCTCTGACATAGGGTTGCGATGTGAATGGAATCCAGATTTCCGCCGCGTGTGGTGGTGATACACCCAGGAAGCTCGGCGGCGCTACACCGATCACACGATACCACTGCGATTCGATGCGCACACGCTGCCCGATAGCACTCATCTTGCGCCCGAAGCGGCGAGTCCAGGCGCCATCGCTCAGCACCGCCACCGGATCGCTACCGGGCCTGTCGTCCTCCGGTGAAAACCACCGTCCCACCTGGGCTGGCAACCTGAGTGTATCGGCAAAGTTCGCCGTGACCGCTTGGGCCATAACGATCTGGCTCACTCCTTCGCTATCGAGCGAAGTCGCCATCCCGTCGAACGCCGCCAAGCCTGAAAACAACCGGCCGGCTGGCTCCGCCGTACGCCGCTCGAATTCGATGTAATCGCGGTAGGAGCAAGTCATCTCCTCGCCCGTGCGCCCGATCATGGCCAGGCGATCCGCCTGCGGCAGCGGCAGTGTCTGCCAGAAAAGCTCATTCACCATGGTGAAAACCGTGGCGTTCACGCCGATCCCCAGCGCCAGGCACACCATGGCTGTTAGTGCGTATCCCGGATTGCGCCGCAGCACACGGAGCGCGTAGTGGAAATCCTGGCGTGAATCGGGCGCGGTGAGCCGGTGCGGCGAGATGCGCACTGCCAGGCAACTGAGCACCTGCCGCCAATACCACAGCCGCCCGCCGCCGCGGAATGCGAACTCCTCGCGCAGATCGCCCACAATAATCTCCCCTTCGCGGCCCGGCACGAGCCGCCGTAAAAAAGTTTCCGCCATCCGCGGTGGCCGCTGCTCAGGCAAGGCGCACCCCTTTCCACATGCGGTCCAAAACGTTCTTGGCCCGCGCCAGCGCTTCCAGTCCCTGCGGCTCGACGCGGAAGTAGCGGCGCGAACGCCCCCCGCGCTCGCCCGTTGGATCCGCAAACCAGGAGGTGAGGCATCCCTTGGCCTCCAGACGGTCCAGCGTCGAATACAGGGCGCCGATGGTCACGCTCCGCCCGCCTCGTTTTTCGATCTCACGCCGGATCGGCACGCCGTATGCTTCCTCGCCGAGGCGCAAAACAGCTAGCAAAACGATCTGTTCGAACTCACCAAGGTTCTGTTCGCTCATATTAGTTCTGCATCATAGAACAAATTGCCAGGGCTTGACAAGCGAACTATATCCTGCCCCTGCAGCCTCTCCTCGCCACGCTGACGCCATGGTATTCACTCAGGTTCGGTTGCCCCTCGCTATAATGACGCCATGTCGTTCGCTGGTCTCAAGGTCGTCGCGTTCGAGAGCCGGCGCGCCGGCGAAATCGCCCAGCTCATCCGCAAACAGCAGGGCGAGCCCATCGTCGCGCCTTCCATGCGTGAAGCCCCGCTCGAGCGCAATGAAGAGGCCTTTCGCTTTGCCGAGCGCCTGTTCGCCGGCGAATTCGACATGATGGTTCTGCTCACCGGCGTGGGCACGCGCATTCTGAATCAGACTCTCGCCACGCGATACCCGCCGGACCGCTTCGCCCAAGCACTGCGGCGTCTCACCGTCGTGCCGCGCGGCCCAAAACCGATTGCGGTTTTGCGCGAGCTGAACGTGCCGTTCGCCGTCACCGTACCCGAGCCCAATACCTGGCGCGAAGTGCTGGCCGCAACCGAAGGCCGACCCGAGCGCCACATCGCCGTTCAAGAATACGGCCGGCCGAGCACGGAGCTTCTAGACGGTCTGCGCGCGCGGGGCGCCGAAGTGACTGCGGTGCGCGTGTATCAATGGGAACTGCCCGAAGATGTCGGCCCCCTGCGCGAAGCCGCCGAACGCATCGCCGCCGAGGAAGTGGACGTGGCGCTGTTTACCACATCGGTCCAGATCGATCACCTGCTGCGCGTGGCTGCGGAAAAAGGACTCGAGGACTACGTGCGCACTGCGCTCACGAAAATGGTCGTCGCATCCGTCGGCCCCGCCACTACCGAAGCGCTCGAGGACAACGGTATTCATCCTGACTTCGAACCCAGCCATCCGAAGATGGGATTTCTCGTGCAGGAAACCGCCGACCGTGCCCCGGCGCTGCTCCAGGCAAAACGGTGAAGAAGTCAGCCATGCAGCAAGCGGGCGAGTACACCTCGCTGGCTTTTCTCTTGCCTGCCGCGACCTTCGTGGGATACGCCATCGGCTACCTGCTCGACAAAGCTTTCGGCACGCACTTCCTCTATGTGGTTTTCCTGCTGCTGGGAATTGCCTCGGGCTTCGTGCAATTAATCCGGCGGCTGCTGCGCGACACGAAACAAGATGGATCGTGACCAGGCGTTCCTCGACCAGGCGCTCGTCCGCATCCACCTGTTCATGGCGTTCCTGGCTGTCGCCGGCGTGATCGCAGGTGCCATTCGCGGAGGCTGGAGATGGGCCGGCGGGTTCTTGCTGGGCGCCGCGGCTTCCTGGATGAATTTTCGCTGGCTGAAGCAAATGGTGCACTCGCTCGGCGAGGCGGCAACCGGAAAGCGGCCAAAGGTCCGAGGGGCCGTATTTCTAGGGCTTCGCTACCTGCTGCTAGCTGCAGCCGCCTATGTTATATTGAACTACTCTACGCTATCGCTGACGGCCGGCCTGATTGGTTTGCTCGTGCCTGCGGCTGCCGTCATTCTGGAGATCCTGTTCGAATTGATTTATGCCGGAACATGAAGTTTGGCTGACGGGGCTGTTCAACGACCACCTGGCCGGTTTAGGCAATTGGCTGCTTTCGGTTTTCAACATTCACGCCGAGCATCCCGCGCGGCCCTGGACCAATTTCATCACCATGCAGATCGTGGTGGCTGCCGTCATCGTGGTGGTCTTCGCCATCTTGCGTCCGCGTCTTTCCGTGGATCGCCCCGGAAAAATGCAGCACACCTTCGAAGCGATCTTCAGCTTCTTGAGGGGTGAAGCCAGCGACAACATCGGACACGACGGGCCGAAATTCCTTCCATTCCTCGGCACGTTATTTATCTTCATTTTGTTCAGCAATCTGATCGGCATCATTCCCGGATTCGAATCGCCGACAATGAATCCTTCCGTGCCTGCGGGCTGCGCGTTGCTCGTTTTCATTTACTACAATTTCATGGGCTTCAGGCAACAAGGAGTCTTTAAGTATATAGGCCACTTCGCCGGGCCGATCTGGTGGCTGGCGCCGCTCATGCTGCCCATCGAGCTCGTCAGCCACATGGCGCGCCCGCTTTCATTAACCATTCGTCTCTTTGCCAATATGCTTGCCGGTGAGAAGGTCACGATGGCATTTCTGGGATTGACCTACTTGGTCGTGCCGGCGGTATTCATGGGGCTTCACGTATTTGTTTCCTTTCTCCAGGCTTATATTTTTGTGCTCTTGACCATGATTTATCTGTCGGAAACAGTGCCCCACGAGCAGCATTCATAGCCCGGCTTTATGCGCCTTCCAGTGTGAGACCGGCTGCAAGAGGATGACGGGAACCACCTCCTGGAAGCAAATCTTAAAAAAGGAGTAAACGCACAATGAAAGTGAAGCTGTATATGTTTCTTCTGGCGTTGTTCGTCTTCGCCAGCCCGATTTTCGCCGCTCCAACACCCGAGGCTAATCACCACTGGGTCGCCATCACCTCCGGGTTTTCCATGGCCATCGCTTCCGGCCTTTGCGGATTGGCCCAAGCAAAGGCAACCGCCGCCGCCGCCGAGGGCATGGCGCGCAATCCCGGCGCCGCCGCCGCGATTCGGTTTGCACTAATCCTTGGTTTGGTGCTGATCGAATCTCTGGCGCTTTACACACTGGTCATCATTTTGGTCCAGGTCAATTAGTCGCGGTTTTCTAGGCGGGCAGGTTTCTCCCTGCCCGTCGAGTCACCACAGTAGCCGCTGAATAACCTTCGCATTAACAGTGTTTTAGAGGCGCTAGCCCCGAGTACCGCTTCACCCCCATGCACAATGAAGTCGCATGCCCAATGCATCGGATCGCGACTGGCCCACCACTCGGGAAAATCAGATTGCCTCCCCAATTTACCTGCCTCCTACCGGAAATTTTTAGCTCCTAGTACCATAACTAAATCCATTTCCGCACTATTGACCCCGCCGCCAAAAGCATCTAGATTTGTTCAAGTGGTGGATCAAAGACGAAACCAGCGCTTCCAGCTCGAATTGCCACTCCGCGTCATGCGCACAGGCAATGGTCACATCTCCTACGGCGCCCTGACCCGCAACATCAGCGCGAGCGGCGTGCTGTTCACCGCGGACTCGCAGATAGAGCTGGGCGGGCCTATTGAGTACGTTGTGACGCTCACCAACGTGCGCGGCGTGGAAGTCGACCTCCGCTGCACCGGCAAAGTCGTCCGTTCGGAGAAGACGGAGCCGGAAACGTCGCAGGACTACCTCATCGCCGCCACGCTCGACCGCTATCAATTCGTCCGCCGCGATTCCTAAGATTCGCCTCTTGTTCTCCCTAATCTTTTCGTGTACGATGGGCAAAGAAAAGGCGAATCGTGCTCCGGCTTACCAGTACTAAAGCCTGTAACTTGGTTGCGGTAGTTCAGGAATTTGAGCGCCTCATCGATCAGCCGGACTCACCCATCCGCGCGATACGCCATCAGCCGGCTTCGGAAGGCGAGTATGCCGATGTGCCTGATTCGGTTGATCCTCGGCTTCGCGAAGCGCTAAAACGACTCGGTATCGAGCACCTCTACACACACCAGGCGGAAGCATTTAATCAGATCGCAGCCGGAAAAAACACCGTGATCGTGACTCCGACAGCCAGCGGAAAGACACTCTGTTATAACTTGCCGGTATTGCATTTGTTGCTTCGGGAGCCCCAAGCGCGAGCCATGTACCTGTTCCCCACCAAGGCGCTCGCGGAGGATCAGCTCCACGGATTCCAGGCGACGGCGGACGATCTTCCCGGCGAAATCCGTGCGTTCACTTATGACGGTGACACGCCGCAGGATGCGCGAAAAGCCGTTCGCCACCGCGCCAACGTGGTGTTTACCAACCCGGACATGCTGCACAGCGGCATCCTGCCGCATCACACGCGCTGGGCCAAGCTGTTTGAGAATCTGCGGTTCGTCATCATCGACGAACTGCATTATTACCGTGGCATTTATGGCAGCCATCTGGCGAATATTCTGCGCCGGCTGAAGCGAATTTGCTCATTTTACGGCTCGGAACCGCAATTTATTTGCTCTTCGGCGACGATTGCGAACCCGAGGGAGCTGGCCGAGGCGCTGACGGAAACGGCCTTTGCGCTGGTCGACCGCAACGGCGCGCCGTCCGGTGAAAAATACTTTGTCTTTTATAACCCGCCGGTGGTGAACCGGCATCTCGGCATACGGCGCAGCTACATCAATGAAACCCGGCGGCTCGCCGTGGAACTGATTGAGCGCGGCCAGCAGACGCTGGTGTTTGCCAACAACCGCCTGGCCACGGAGATCCTGATCACCTATCTGCGCGACGCCTGTTTGCGCGGCCCGGCGCCGGACGACAGCATTCGCGGGTATCGCGCCGGCTACCTGCCGCGGGAGCGGCGGGAAATCGAACGTAAGCTGCGCGAGGGCGAGATTCGTGGCGTGGTCGCGACCAACGCGCTTGAACTTGGAATCGATATCGGTTCGCTAGATGCCGTGGTGATGGCAGGCTATCCGGGGACGATTGCCTCCACCTGGCAGCGCGCGGGACGCGCCGGACGAAGACAGAGCGCGTCGGCAGCAGTGCTGGTGGCATCGAGCGCGCCACTCGACCAGTTCATCATCGAGCACCCGGAGTATTTCTTCGGCCAATCACCGGAGCACGCTTGCATCAACGCGGATAACCTGGAAATCCTGCTGGCCCACCTCAAGTGCGCGGCGTTCGAGCTGCCGCTGGCGGATGGCGAAAAGTTCGGCCCGCATGAGACCGGCGAGCTATGCCGGTTCCTCGAAGAAACAGGTTTCCTGCACCACGCAGGCGCCGCCTGGCACTGGACGTCGCAGAGTTATCCAGCGGATGCCGTGAGTCTGCGTGCGGTGACCAGTGACAACTTTGTGGTGGTGGATATCACGGGCGAGCCGGTGGTGATCGCCGAGGTGGCGTTTACCGCCGCGCTGACCTCGCTGCACGAGAAGGCCATCTATTTGCACGAGGCGCGCCAATATCACGTGGAGCGGTTCGACTATAAGGAGCGCAAGGCCTACGTCCGGCAGGTTGAGTGCGACTACTTCACCGACGCCATCGACTACACCCAGGTGAAGGTGTTGCGGGAATTTGCCACAGCCGAAATGCACGGCGCGCAGCGATTGCATGGCGACGTGCGGGTGAACCGGCAGATCGTGGGATTCAAGAAGATCAAGTTCTACACCCTGGAAAACGTGGGTGCGGGGAAGCTCAACATGCCGGAGCAGGAGATGCACACGACGGCCTTCTGGCTGCACTTCCCTGCTCCTTTTCTGGCGCAGTTCAGCGATCTGTCGCCGACGGAAAAGCAGAACGGGCTGGTTGGACTCGGCAACGCTTTGCGCAGCATCGCGGCGTTGCGGCTGATGTGCGATCCGCGCGATTTGGGCGTCGCGCTGGGCACACCGCCGGGCACATTTGAGCCGGATCTTTATCTCTATGACACCTACCCTGGCGGCGTGGGGCAGAGTGCACCGCTTTACGAAATGACCGACGCGCTCCTGCGCGACACGGCAGAGCTGCTGGCTCGATGCCCGTGCGGCGATGGATGCCCTTCGTGCGTGGGGCCTGTGGGCGAGGTGGGCGAGCGCGGCAAGCACGCAGCAGAGCAGATTCTCGCTGCGCTGCGCGGAGCACCAGCGGAAGCGCCCGCCCGCCTACAAACAAAGGGCGCCTGTGAGTAAATAAAGATCGTGCAGCACAGTGCCGGCGCTCCGCCATTTTCGAGGCATTCCGACGGCAAACGCTTCTTCAATCCGGAAGCCTGTCAGGCACGCGGCTTTTTGGATGTTCTGCGATGGAAGCTGACCAGCCGGCCAGAGAAATCCCCTCGGTTCGTTTCAGATGTCGTCCCATCACAACCGCCGTCATGCGTCGGAGACAACCAGTTGCGCGTGACGCTGATTAACCATTCCACGCTGCTGCTGCAGCAGAACGGGGTCCACATTCTGACCGATCCAGTCTGGTCGGAGCGGGCCAGTCCGTTCGCATCGATGGGTCCGCGCCGGCGCCGGGAGCCGGGTGTGCGATTCGGGGACCTTCCCCGCATCGATATTGTGCTGCTCAGCCACAATCACTACGATCACTTGGATCTTGCCACCCTGCGGCGGCTGGCGGATCGCGGACAATCTCAATTCATTGTTCCGGCGGGGGTAGCCGCATGGCTGAGGTCCCGGGGCATCGGTCCCGCCCACGAGCTGGATTGGGGCGATTCGTTGCCCGCCGCGAACACCACCGTTCACAGCGTACCGGCGATGCATTTCTCGGCTCGGGGGCTGTTCGACCGTAATCGGACCCTGTGGTGCGGATATGTGATCGAAACCGCGGAACGCATCGTCTATTTCGCCGGCGATACGGGCTTCGGCGGGCATTTTGCACGAATCCGCGAGCGCTTTGGAGCGCCGCGACTCGCGCTGCTGCCGATTGGAGCTTACGAGCCGCGCTGGTTCATGTCGCCAATTCATATGGCTCCCGACGATGCGATTCGAGCCCATGAGATCCTGGCGGCCAAAACGAGCATCGCGATCCATCACGGCACGTTTCAACTGGGGGATGAAGGGATCGACACGCCGAAGAAGCTTCTCAGGGCGTACGGCGCAAGCGATTCGTTTCTGGCTCTCGACAATGGTCAATCCGTGACGCTGGCATGACTTCTCCCCTGACTATCGACAAGCACACGCTGGCGTTGATCAGCATTATCGGCAGCTCGCTCGACGTGCTCGGAGCCTTGTATCTCGCCTACGATCTCCTGGGCGGCGAACACGGACCTCTGCGCACTCTAACGCGCGCGGTTACCTACGGAGCACTCTTTGGCGCCGGCTTCGGCCTCGCCCTGGGACCCGTTTTCGGCGTGGCAAGTGGCTTGGCACATGGCGTCACTCTCGCATGGGAACTTTCGCGTGCTTCGCGGCATGAATCGCAACCGGGATTTTGGCTGGATACGGCCATGAGTGCGATTCGCGGGTGCGGCTTTGCCGTGGGCGCCTCCTATTCATTCGGCACCGCGTTCGGCATCACGTTTGGCGTGCTGAGCACGGCCGGACAGGTGATGGCCTATCGGGTTGGCATCCGGCCGACAGTCGACTACAAGCCCGCCATGCGTCCGCGTCTGACGCGATTTCAATTGTTAGCGGGCGCGAATCGCACCGCCGGCTACATGGCAGCGGGTTATCTGAGCAGCCTGGTGGCGCACGAGCAGGCACACGCAATCGCAGCGGGCCTGAAGGCGGGGCTCGCTATTGGCATGGTCACGGTGATTATCGGCACGTGCACGCCTTTCGTTGAATGGGGGGCCGATCACGTGCCCGAGCGACGAATGGGCGCCCTTGGCGTTGGCCTGATTCTGATCGGCTTCACGCTGCAATCCGTTCAGTACTGGGCAACCCTGCTCGACGTGAACGTTCGGTAGGGGCTGGAGTCATCTATAAACAGAAAGCGGCTGGAATTAGGCGGTCAACGATCTACGCGTGTGTGGGAAAGCTCGCTGACGTCGCTGGGGTCACTATTAATGGACCATTGCGCGGGAGTTGTCCACAAAAACGTGGCGAAGGTCAAGGGAATCCTCCGCATCAATACGTACAATCCCGCATATCAACAGCACTTGCGGAGCTCCCCTAAGCCAATCAAGGAAGGCTAACTCTTAGCTGAAATACGATAAATGCTCAAAGGTGCCCCCACAAAGACGTCGCATGCGATGTGACCAATGATTCTGTTGGAAGCCGCTGCCTCGTTAGTTGCAAGAATCTGGATTTGGACGTCATCTCGCCACCGCCAAGCCCTGCGAACCTGTGCCGGTCAGTATCTGAGAGGATCTTATATGCCCGGCAGAAAGTACTCATTGCAGAATGCTTTTGCCCTGTGGTGTGCGTGTGTCTTCAGAAGTCATGAAATATTCATGGACAATTCATAAATGAACAGTCACTGAAAAGTAAATGTGTGATATATATACTCAATCGTTCCGAGAAGTCCAAAGTGGAGATCTCCCGCTTCCATGTAATAAAAAGCACACTGAACGTTTGCCCATAAGGAGGATTAACAAATGAGCGACACAACATCCAGAGGATCCATTAGGCTGCCCATCGATTTCAGATTTGGGCATGTTCGCCCAGATCACAAAGTGACCGCCCCGTCTCCACCGTCCCCACCCCTCGGCCCACTTGCCGCATTTGTTGGAGATTGGGTCGGTAACGGCTTCAACACGATTTTCCGGCCCAATAACACGGCGACGCCAACGCCGCTCCCCAATCCACTTCCTCCCGGCGACAACATTCTGGAACTGAACCTCACCTCCGAGGAGCTCGCGTTTTCAAAGACCCTCGGCTCGGTTCCGAACCGGGGGACGACGCCGCAGGGGGACATCTTCCTCAACGGAGTGCCTTATCTGCAGACCATCAGCGATATTACGATCCACGGCGAGAAGGTTGGTATTCACTTCGAGCCTGGAATGTGGATTCATGTACCGGCGACGACCGTGCCCCCCATAACCCAAGAAACGGTCGCCCGCATGGCGTCGATCCCGCACGGGACTACCATCGACGCCCAAGGCATCATTGCGACCATCGCAGGGCCGCCAACCATAGCCGCAGTTGACATCACGCCATTCAAAACGGCGCCGCCTAACAACAAGATTAAGTTCCCCAGCCAGACCGCCAGCGACCCAAAGACGCCGAGAATTCCGCAAGATCTCAGCAGCTTTATCGCCGCCGGCACGATTACGCAAGCGCTCTTGGACGATCCAAACAGTTTGCTACGCAGTCACATCAGCAAACAAAAGATCATCAAGACGATCGCCCTCATCATTTCTACGGCCCCTCCGCCGCCTGCGCCGCTCTTCGGGGGCGGAACCGATAACATTGCCTTCCTGCTGGGCCAGCCCGCGGCCACCGCCCCCAACGCCCAGGCCACGCAAATGACGGCGATCTTCTGGATCGAAACCGTTGAAGAGGTTATTCTGGTGCCGCCGTATTGGTTGGGTGGGCCGCCCTTCGCGATCAAAGCCAAACCGAGCATTCCCGGTCAGCGCGTGCCGACGTTCTCCGTCACGCCGCCATTCGATCTGGATGTGCCGCGCGAGATTACGGTTCATTTCACGCAGATTCAGTACACCCAGACGGTCCTGCTGAATTTTGCCGGCCTCACCTGGCCGCATGTCTCGGTGAACACGCTGGTGCCAGAAGACGAAATCATTGTTCCACCCTCCGTCTGGGGTTGAGCGAATTCGCTGTTTTTGGGAGCGATGTCATGGCAGGCGTGATTACATCGCTCCCGCAACAAAATCGCGGCGCACGAGGTCACTACGACAATGACAAATCGGAAATGCGCTCTGTCTCGGCAACGGGTCCGCAATCCCATCCAGATGCTCACCCCGTCGCAACCCGGCTCCATCCGTCAAGCCCCAAAGAAACGGCAACAGGCCATCCGTTGGGCGATTCTGTCGATTTTATGCCTGACAGCGTTTCCTCTCGCTGGTCAGAAGATGGCGCCGTGGCTCACGCGTTCCGCCGATAACGCCAGAAGTGGGTGGAACTCACACGAGACGCAACTCACGCAAGCGTCGGTCGGGACGAAGGGGATCGTCCGTTTCACGATCATTCCGGTTTTCGGCGACGCGCGCGGCATGGAGGCGCAGCCACTCATTTTGCCGCAGGTAAAGCTGCCGAATGGCTCCACGCACGACGTCATGGTGCTGCCGTCCATGGCGAATATCGTGCGCGGCGTCGACGCGCGGTCAGGCGCGGGATTGTGGCAGGTGACGCTAGGCGCGAATCTGGGAATGCCGATCAATGGCGCCACCCCGCTGGGCCCAAAGACTCAGCCCGACAACTGCGTCGGAGCTCAACGGACGATTGACTGCCATGCGATCAACGACAAATGGGGAGTATTGAGCACCGGTGTCATCGATCCCGAGACGCAGCGAGTTTACCTGGTTGCCTGGATCTCTCCCGACGGCACGCCACAAAAGGCCCAGCACCACGTATTCGTTTTGAATATGAAGGACGGAACCCAGGTAGTCGCGCCAGTTCCGGTAAACGGGACCAGCGGGACGCAATCCTATTCCAGCACCATGCGGAAGCAACGGAGCGCTCTGGTCCTCAGCAGCGTGGGCGGTCGCAAGACGGTCTTCTGGGCCTCGGGCACGGTGATGGAAACCGGGCAGGGAGCTGCGGGATGGATCTTTGCCTTCGATTGCGCAACCAATTCGATCACCGCTGCTCTCGCGATGACCCAGGGAGAAGGGGCCGGCATCTGGATGGGCGGACAAGGGCTGGCCGCCGACGATCAAGGTTTTCTCTACGCAATTACCGGTAATGGAGACTTTGATGGGCAGGCTCTGTGGGGCGAGTCGTTCGTCAAGGTTCAGTACACGCTGGCTTCGGCGGGAACGCCTGCGAGTCTGCGGGTGGTGGACCACTGGACGCCATGGATGGATTTGGTCCGGTCCGGGCAACAGAAACTGGCGGCCACCAAGGTTGCCGGGGAGAGCGCCCCGAGCGAGGCCTTGAGACCGGTGAATAGCGGAATGAGCAGCGGCGCCCTCAAGAACGCTACCGCAAAGATCAGCGTGGACGAGAATAATAACGCAGTCGTTCTTGTCTTCCCCAAAATGGCCAGTGGCAATTGGTCTGATGAAGACTGGGGCTCGGCGGGACCGGCTTGCATATTCTCGATCGGCGTCTGCGTGGCGACGGGAAAGGACGGCATCGCATATCCGATTCGTACGGCTGATCTGGGAGGAACCACGGTCGAGGATCTGGCAAATGCAAAGTCGAATTGTGGAAAGCTCGCTGCCCCGCCTGTGTGGCTGACCATGAGTCCGGGGCCGGTGGATCCGTGCCCGAACGACCCGATGACTCTGAACTTTTTCCCGTGGGGGTACACTGCGCATCTCCACATGACGCCGGTTCAGTTCTTTGACCCGCTGCTCAATTCGTGGACAATATTCGCCTGGGGCGAGAATGCCCAGCTGCATAAATGGAAGGTCAGTTCGACTGGAGCGCTCACCTACGTGGCCCAAGGCAATGAGTTCGCGAGCGATAACCTGCGCGGGAAACTTCCGGGAGGAATGCCCGGAGGCTTTTGTTCAGGATCGAGCAATGGGGCGGATCCAAACTCTGCAATTCTCGTCTGCACAATCCCTTACGGTGATGCAAATGCGCAAGTCGTAAACGGGCGCCTCTTGGTTTACGATGCCGTCCACCTTGCCGCTGATGGATCGCTGAAAGTGCTGTGGGATTCGCAACGTTGGGGTGTTACCTTCCTCTTCAACAAGTTCAACCCTCCCGTGATCGATGGAGGTCAGATTTATGTACCCAATTACAACGGCGGAGTTGATGTTTATCGTCTGACCCGGTAGGATTCACAGCTTCGACTCTGCGGGTGGACGGTTGTTCGGGCCGCTCGCTGCATTCGAAGTTGGGGTATTCCGAAGGGCATTCCGTGAACCGGTTAGATCCTCACAGACGGCTACGCTGAACAAGTTGAGTCCGGCAAACACGCCCGCGCTGCCTTTACAATCAAATCATGCCGCAGTTTGATGTGGTGGGCGTGGGGTTGAACGCCACCGATACGATGCTGGTTGTGCCACACTTCCCTGCGTACGCGGGGAAAGTTCCGTACCAGGAAGAAGTGCTCAGTCCGGGCGGGCAGGTGGCGAGCGCGCTGGTGGCCTGCGCCAAGCTGGGACTGCGCACGAAGTACATCGGCACCGTTGGAGACGACGAGCGCGGGCGCATCCAAATGGAAAGCCTGCGTGGTTCCGGAATCAACCTCGACCATGTGCAGCAGCGGCATGGCTGCGCTAATCAATCGGCCTACATCATCATCGACCGCTCCACGGGCGAACGCACAGTTCTGTGGCGGCGCGATGAGTGCCTGCGTATTTCTCCAGAGGAGATCACACCCGAGCAGATTATCTGCGCGAGCCTGCTGCACATCGACGGCCACGACACGCCGGCGGTGGAGCATGCGGCGCGTATCGCCCGGAAGGCGGGCATGCCGGTCACGGTGGATGTGGACACGATTTATCACGGCTTCGATCGCGTGCTTCCGTACGTGGATTATCTGGTCGCCAGCTCCGAATTCCCGGTGCAGTGGACCAACGAGCGCGATCCGTTCAAGGCGCTGGAGATGATTCAGAAAGAATACAAAATGCGCGTGGCGGCGATGACGCTGGGCGCGCACGGATCGCTGGCCCTTTTTGAGGGGCGCTTCCTGTACTCGCCGGCGTTCGTGGTGAACTGTGTGGATACGACCGGAGCCGGCGACGTATTCCACGGCGCCTTCTGCTATGCTGTCTTGCGAGCCATGCCGATCGCTGACGCGCTTGAATTTTCTAATGCCATGGCCGCGCTGAATTGTATGGCAGTAGGCGCGCGCGGCGGCATCCGGGGACTGGAAGAAGCGCGAGCTCTGATGGCGCGGGCCGAGCGCCGCTCACACCCGGAATTCGAGACGCGCAGCAATGTCGCTTTCCGAGCTAGTGAATGAGTCAACTTCTATTCGCCGCAGAGGCGCAGAGGCGCAGAGAGAACCCTGGGGAGGAAGTCCTGCTTTCCCGGCGTCTCTGCGTCTCAGCGAGTGCTTTTTCCGATTCCGGGGAGTCTTGCTAGATGTTTCCGATCCGGGACACACAACCCAGCTACTCGCGGCCTTTCGTCACGGTGATCATCATTCTGATCAACGTAGCCGTGTTTCTCCAATGGAAGTTACTTGACCCGTACTCTCAGGATCACTTCATTCGGCACTATGGGCTGGTTCCAGCACATTTTCAGTTCCGGTCGATCCTGACCTCGATGTTCCTGCATGGCGGCTGGATGCACATCATCGGCAACATGTGGTTCCTGTGGATCTTCGGGGATAACGTGGAAGACGTGATGGGGCACACGAAATACCTGGTGTTCTATCTGCTGTGTGGAATTGCCGCGGGTTTGACGCAGACGCTATTGACCGTCGGTTCGCGCGTGCCCATGGTGGGAGCGAGCGGCGCCATCGCCGGCGTGATGGGCGCATACCTCATCAAGTTCCCCCACTCGCGCATTGTGACCCTGGTGTTCATCTTCTTCTTCATCACGACCATCGAGGTGCCGGCGGTGCTGATGCTGCTGTATTGGTTCTTCATCCAACTCGTCAGCGGCGTCGAGACGGTGGGTTACGCACATCTGTCGCAAGGCGGCACGGCGTTCTTTGCGCACGTGGGCGGCTTCATCGCGGGAATGATCCTCGTCGCCGTGATGGGCACGCGCCAGAAATATGTGCGCCGGCCGGACCTCAACTGGTAATGGCGGAACGGCCGAGGGTCACGCTGTATACGCGCGCGGGCTGCTGCCTGTGCGACGATGCCAAGCACGTGTTAGAGGCCGCACGTACACAGGCCGGCTTCGATCTGGAGGAAGTCGATATCGACGCCGACCCCAACCTGCGCCGTCTCTACAACGATGAAGTTCCGGTGATCGCCATCAACGGCCGCAAGGCATTCAAGTACCGGGTGACCGAGCCGGAATTGCTGAAGAAGCTCGAGGCGCGCGCATGAGCCTTGACGTTCTCGCCATCGCCGCACATCCCGATGATGTCGAGCAGACCTGTGGCGGGACGCTGATCAAGATGGCGGAGAAGGGCTATCGCACGGCCATCCTCGATTTGACGGCCGGCGATATGGGGACGCGCGGGACGCCGGAGATCCGATTGGAAGAAGCGGCCGAGGCGGCGAAGACTTTGCTGGTGCGCCAGCGCGACAACATGCGCTTTCCCGATGCGCGCCTCGAAAACACGATTTCCGCGCGCATGTCTCTGGCCGTCAAGATTCGCGAGTGGCAGCCGCGCACCGTCATTCTGCCCTACTGGGAAGGCCGTCATCCGGATCACTATCGGGCGGCGGAGATCGGCTATGAGGCGTGCTTTCTGGCGGGATTGAAAAAGCTGGATGAATATTCCGAGCCCCACCGTCCCTACAAAATCATTTACTCCTCGCTCTACGCAAATGTGACACCGTCGTTCGTCGTGGATATCTCCGCGCAATTCGAGCGGCGCATGGCGGCGCTGCTGAGTTACCGTTCGCAATACGGCGCCGTCACCGAGGGCGGCGAACTATTTCCCCAGGAACAGGAAATTCGCGAGCGCCTGGCGGCGGTGGCGCGGTTCTACGGAAACCTTGTCGGCGCTAAATACGGCGAACCGTTCGTGGTGAAGGAAACGATGCTGGTGGATGACATCGTGGCTCTCGGCGGGCGGAGCATTTAACATCTGGCTGCACCGGTTTGCCAGCATCTGTTGGGCACGCGAGAATGTCGGTATGCTTCCCCACAAATCTCGCATGGTTCGCGATAAATATCTCCGCATCGCATTCGCGCTTGTCTCGCCCCTCTGCATCATGGGCCAAACACCGCGACCAGCGCGGCCGGCTGCCAACGCGGACGACGCTGCAAAACTCCCGGTAAAGCGCGTGGTGCTGTACAAGAACGGTGTCGGCTATTTTGAGCACCTGGGCCGCGTTCGCGACAACCAGGATGTTGCGATCTCCTTCACCTCGGGCCAGCTCAACGATGTACTGAAAACTCTAACTGTTCTCGATTTGAACGGCGGGCGCATCGCCGGAGTCGGGTACGGCTCGGCAGCTCCCATCGAACGGCAGCTCGATGACCTCCGCCTGCCAGTAGGCGAGAAGCCATCGCTCACGGAATTTCTCGGATCGCTGCGCGGAGCACGGCTGGAGGTGCGCAACGGAACTTCGTTGATCACCGGGCGTCTGCTGAGCGTCGAGCGCAAAACTCGAACCGGTGGCGGAACCACGCTCGAGGTCGACTATCTCTCCTTAATCACCGACAATGGCGAACTCCGGACGACCGAGGTTTCGCCGTCCTTCTCAGTTCGCCTTCTGGACGCCGGGCTGCCGGGGCGAGTGGATCACTATCTCGATCTCATCTCGGCAGGGCGGGAAGCCGACGTGCGCCGGATGGTAATTTCCGCGGAAGGGTCGGGCGAGCGGTCGCTGTTCGTCAGCTACATCAGCGAGGTGCCGGTGTGGAAAACAACTTATCGGATTGTCCTCAACTCGAAGGCCGGCGACAAGCCGCTGTTGCAAGGCTGGGCGATTGTGGACAACACGGTTGGCCAGGATTGGGAAAACGTGCAGTTGTCGCTGGTGGCGGGCGCGCCGCAGTCGTTCGTTCAGAATCTTTCGCAACCCTATTATTCGCGACGCCCCGTGGTGCCATTGCCGGAGAGCGTCAGCGCGGCTCCGCAGACTTATGAAGCCACCTTGATCCTCGGCAGAGCACCTTTGAGCGGCGTGGTGACAGACGCTTCGGGCGCGGCGGTTCCGGGAGCGACGGTAAAGGTGTACGACGCGAACGGCACGCTTGCCGGCGAAACGCGAGCGGACGCTTCGGGCGCTTACGAGTTTGCGGTTCTGCCGGATGGGCCGGTACGCGTCGATGTTGAGCGGCAGGGGTTCCAGCGAACTACTGTTAATGGTGTTGTGGCGTCGGCAAGCAGACCGGCGAAGCAGGATGTGACGCTACAAGTCGGTGAGGTGAGCCAAGCGGTGATGGTGACTGCGGCCGCGCCTATGGCGCAGACCATGAATGCGGAGATGGCCGCAACCCGCGGCGCCGCCGGCAGCGGCAGAATGCTCGGCAGCGGTGTTGGCCTCGGTGGGACAGGCCGCGGATCAGGCGGCGGCGTGGGCGCTGGTAAAGGTGGTGGCATTGGCCCCGGCGTGGCGGGTGGCGCAGCGGGCGGCTTCTACCGTGCCGCGCAAGCACAGGAATTGGGCGATCTGTTCGAATACAAACTCAAAGATCCTATCACCATTCGCAAGAACCGGTCGGCACTCGTTCCCATCGTGCAATCTTCGATCACCGCCGAGAAGGTTTCCATCTGGAACGATCAGGCCGGCCTGCCGCGCCCGCAGCGCGCGCTGTGGCTCATCAATTCCAGTGGACTGACTCTAGATGGCGGCAGCTTCAGCGTGATGGAGGAAGAGACATTCGCCGGAGAGGGCATTTTCGATCCCATCCGGCCGGGCGAGAAACGCCTGGTTTCCTATGCCACCGACCTGGCACTCAACGCCAGTTCGCGCCAGGCGACCGAGCAGCAGCGTGTTTCGCGCGTGCGCATCAGCCACGGGGTGATGACGCACGAAAATGAAATCCGCGAGAAGAAAACCTACACCTTCCGCAATGAAGATACTGCGCCGCGTTCCGTGATCGTCGAGCATCCGGTGCGAACCGGTTATACATTGCGCAGCCACATCCAGCCGATTGAGACCACCGCGTTCTGGATGCGCTTCCGCCTGCAAGTGGAACCGAAGCAGACTGCGGCGCTCGAAGTGGAGGAAGCCCGGGCGTTGCATACGGACTACAGCCTCACCAACCTGAGCGGCGCGCAGGTGGACCTGTTCGTCCACCAGCAATCCGTGAACAAGACCATCGAAGATGCGCTGCGCAAAATTCTCGCGCAAAAGAATGTGGTCAGCGAGCTGGACGATAAGAAAACTGCCCGCGAACAAGACATGCAGAAGATCTTCGACGACCAGCAGCGCTTACGCGAAAACATGAAAGCGCTCCGCGGGAGCGCCGAGGAAAAGGCGCTATTGCAGCGCTACACGCAACAGCTCAACGAACAGGAAAATCAACTGGAAAAACTTCGGAAGGAAACGGATCAGTTGAACGCACAGCGCGATCGCGCCGATGAAGCGCTCGATCAGATGATCGCTGACCTATCGTTCGACGAGAAGCTGTAGGGGCGGCGCACTCCGCCCTATTCGTCAATGCGCTGCATCTTCTTCCGTTCCACGTACCAGCACGGGCTGTAGCCGAAGTGCGGAAGCAGCGCGTGGACGCACGTCACGGTTTGCGGATCGCCAAGCACAAACTCGGTTTTCTGGTCTTTCTGCGGGATCGCGTAGTAACTATTGATTTGCACGGTGCCGTATGGATTACGGCTACGGGGAATCGGCAGGCGCACAGCGAGATCGTCGCCCACGTACACGAGCGCCAGCACAGTGGCCGTTCCGGCGAGCGCGCGCTTCAGATATCGCATCCCTGAGACTATTGTTTCAGAATCCGGCGGAAACTTTTTCCAGCCCACTGTGTTTCCATCCTGGGATTGAACCAGCACACGATTCGATAAACGATCCCAAATCATCTGAGGAGCGAAACGAATGTTCAAAACATTACAGCGAATTTGTGTCTTTGCGGGGGCCGTGTTGGCGATGGCGGGAGGCGCCATGGCTCAGAGCACCATGCCCATGCTGCCAGTTGCCCTCCACACGTCCGGCATGGTGGGCCTGACGGCGGGCCAAACGGCACGCTTGAACGTGTTGAATCCGGGAGCGCTTGCGCCGGCGACCGGCGTGGTCTGCGCGGCGCAGTTGTCCTTTCTCAACGCCGAGGGCAAGGTTCTCAAGACCACTTCGGTCACCGTACCTCCGGGGGAGAGCATGTCCATCAACCTGGATCGTGACGTCGATCTCCTTGTGAGCGACTTTCGCGTACAAGTCCGCGCTACTATCGCGTACACGGCAAATACGTGCGCGCTGCTGCCGACGCTCGAAGTCTACAACGACGATACCGGCCGTACGCAATTTGTCGTGGGGCGCTTCGCAGCGATTCCGCTGGTGCTGACGGCCACGCCGTAAGCGAGCACCTGATTCATCGGGCCGGGCACGGGTCCGGCCCGCCGCTAGTCGAGACTCTTGTGGAACCGCGCCACGCTCAGGCTGAGCACGGTAACGCCGTAAATGAGAAGCGCTAGCAGTTGCGGCCACAGCGCGGAGAAGCCCACACCTTTGAGAAAGATCCCGCGCACGATTTCCATGAAGTAACGGATCGGGTCCAAATAAGTCAGGTACTGCACCACCACCGGCATGTTCCGGACGGGAAATGAGAAGCCGCTGAGCATGAAGGCCGGCGTGGTGAAGAAGAAGGAAGCCATCATGGCCTGCTGCTGCGTTTGCGAGATAGTGGAAAGGAACAGCCCGGCGCCCAGGCTGGTAAGTAGATACAGCACGGCGCTCGCCAGCAGCAGCAGAGGGTTTCCGCGGAACGGAATGTGAAATATAATCAGCGCCGCCGCGGTGATCACTACTACGTCCACGAGACCCACCAGCGCGAACGGCAGCGTTTTACCGAGCATCAGCTCGATGGGCCGCAGCGGCGTCACCATCAATTGTTCCATGGTGCCGATTTCCTTTTCGCGCACAATGGCCAGCGCGGTCAGCATCAAGGTCACCAGCATAATGATGTTGGCCACCACGCCGGGCACGAAGTAGTTGCGGCTGTGCAGATCGGGATTGAACCACACACGCGTGCGCGCCTCCACCTGCGGCATGTTCATATTGGCTGCGGCTTTGGGGCTGCGCGTGAGCACCAGCACATTCTGCCGGTTGGCCACCGCATCGCTCGAATATTTGGCAATCACTTCGGAAGCATAGCTCGATACCAGCGACGCCGTATTGGAATTCGTCCCGTCGGTGAGCACTTGGACTTGGGCGCCGCCCGAGCGCATCAGGTTCCGCGCGAACTCCGGCAGCACGCGAACCACGGCCTCCACCTTGGCGTGGTCCAGCAGCTGCCGCACTTCTTCCTCGTTGCGCGGTTCCGCCACCACATCGAAGCGGCCCGAGCCTTCAAATCGGTAGCGCAGGTCACGGCTTTCCGGGGTGCGGTCCATATCCATCCATGCGATGCGCGCGTGGTCCACATCCAGATTCACGGCGAATCCGAACAGGATGAGCTGTAACAACGGCGGCAGGAACAGCATGATCCGCATACGCGGCTCGCGCAGCGCTTGAATGAATTCCTTCCGCATAATCATGTAAATCCGTTCCCACATAGATCACGCCATCTTCTGATTCAATTTGCGCGTCGCCAGCAGAAATACGATCGTCGCGTACAGCGCCAAAAAGCACATGTCGGGCCACAGGACGCTGACTCCTACGCCTTTGAGAAAGACTCCCTTCAGAATCGTCACGAAATAGCGCGCCGGAACCACGTGCGTAATCACCTGAATGATCGTAGGCATGGTCTCAATCGCGTAAACAAAGCCCGAAAGCAGAAACGCCGGCAGAAACGAGCTGAGCAGCCCCATCTGGTACGCCTGCAACTGCGTCGGCGCCGACGCGGACACGAAAATTCCCCAGAATAACGCGCCGAACAGAAACAAACACGTCGTGAGGGCCAGTGTCAGATAGTTTCCGCGAAAAGGCACCTGAAACACAAACAGCCCCACGATGACCGTGACCGCCGCATCGATCAGGCCCACCACAAAGTACGCCAGCATCTTGCCCAGCACCATCTCCGCCGGACGGAGCGGCGTCGAGAGAACTTGCTCCATGGTGCCCATTTCCCGTTCGCGTGCGATGGTCAGCGAAGTCAGCAGCGCCGCGATGATCATGAGGATCACGGCGATCAATCCCGGTACCACGTAGTTTTTCGACTCGAGCGAGCTGTTGTACCAGACGCGCATCCGCGCATCCACGGGCGGCAACGCCGCGCCCGCGCCCTTCCGGTTCTGCATGTCCGCTCGCAGCGCCAGCGAGTAGTTCCGCACCACGCTATCCACGTAACCGAGTGCGATCCCGGCGGTGTTGGAATCGCTGCCATCCAGCAGGATCTGCACCGGCGCTGTGCGCCCTTCGGCGATGTTCCGCGAATAATCGCGCGGGATCACCAGGCCCATCAAGATCCTGTTGCGGTCAATGCCGCGCTCAATACCCTCGTAGTGGTCCACCGAGCCAAGGATCTGGAAGTAGTGCGAGCCCTGAAACTGGCGGATCAGTTCGCGGCTGGCGGAAGAGCCGTCCTGATCGTAGACCAGAGTAGAAATGCGATCCACGTCCAGGCTCAAAGCGAATCCGAACAGGATGAGCATCATCACAGGCACCGCCAGGGCCATGGCGAGGCTGCGCGAGTCACGCACAATGTGATGCAGTTCTTTAATGAGGATGGCGCGGGTTCTGCGATAGCTCATGCTGCCTGCCTGTCTTCGGCCGCGATCATGGCCACAAACACGTCCTCCATCGACGGCACAATCGGCTCCATGCGCTTCAGCTCGATCGACCTCGCGGCGACCGCCACCGTAATGCGCGCCTTGGCCGCGTCCAGATCATCCACGGTGACGTGCAGCCCGCCGCCGAACACCGCGACATCATGGATCCCGGGGATCCCTTCGAGCGCCCGCATCGTCTCCAGCACGTCTGAGGAATCCAGGCGCAGAATGCGTTGCGAATTCAGCTGCTGTTTCAGCGCCGAGGGCGCGCCAAGAGCAATCACTTTTCCGTGGTACATCAGCGCCAACCGGTTGCAGTTTTCGGCTTCATCCATGTAATGTGTGCTGACGAAGATGGTGCGGCCTGCTGCCGAGAGATCGTGAATCAGCGCCCAGAATGCACGCCGCGCAATCGGATCGACGCCGGAAGTGGGCTCGTCCAGAAACAAAATGAGTGGTTCGTGTAGAATGGCGCAGCCCAGCGCCAGGCGCTGCTTCCAGCCGCCGGAGAGCGTTTGCGTCTTGGCGTGCCGCCGCTCCGTGATTTCCGCCATGCGCAGCACGTACTCCTTGCGCTCCGCGCGTCTCTCACGCGGCACTCCGTAGATGCCGGCAAAGAAATCGATATTCTCTTCCACGGTGAGATCGTCATACAGCGAAAACTTCTGTGACATATAGCCGATGTTGCGGCGAATCACCTCAGGCTCCGTCGCAACATCGTGGCCGTTCACCGACGCGCGGCCCGAGGTCGGCTTGAGCAGTCCGCACAGCATTCGAATGGTCGTCGACTTCCCTGCCCCGTTCGGGCCAAGAAAGCCAAAGATCTCGCCCTTGCCCACTTTCAGCGAAACGTGATCCACCGCGACGAAAGAGCCGAATGTTTTGACCAGATCGTCGATCTCGACAGCCCAGCCGTTCGCGCCGGTCATGCCCGCGCCTCCGCCGCTTCAATCAATCCGATGAACGCGGCTTCGAGATTGACCGCTCCCGTTTGGCGCCGCAGTTCCTCCGGCGGAGCACAATGGATGAGCTTGCCGCGATGCAGCAGGCCAACGCGATTCATGCGCTCAGCTTCGTCCAGGTATGCCGTGGTCATGAAGATCGTGATTCCGTCTTTCAAAAGCTGATACAGGATGGCCCAGAAATCGCGCCGTGAAACCGGATCCACGCCGTTGGTCGGCTCGTCGAGAAACAAGATCTGCGGCCGGTGCAGCAGCGTGCACATGAGCGCCAGCTTCTGCTTCATGCCGCCGGAGAGTTTGCCTGCCTGCCGCGTGCGAAACGGCTCCATGCGCGTCATCTGAAGCAGGCGCTGCGCAAGCTCCTCTCTCCTGGCGCCGGTGATATCGAAGAGGTCCGCGTAGAAGTACATGTTTTCTTCTACCGTCAGATCGCCGTACAGCCCGAACCGCTGCGCCATGTAGCCGATCTGGTCCTTCACCGCCTGCGATTCTCGCGCGGAATCGTGTCCGGCCACGCGGGCGCTGCCTTCGGTCGGGTCCATCAGACCGCACAGCATGCGCAGGGTCGTCGTCTTGCCCGCGCCGTCCGGACCTACCAGCCCGAAAATCTCGCCGCGGGTGACCGAAAGGTCCAGGTGGTCTACCGCAGTGAGGTCGCCGAAGCGCCGCGTCAGGCCGCGCGTTTCTATGATTGGCTCCATGCCCGGCTACTCCGTCACGATTTCGGCATCGGCCGGCATGTTCGATTTCAGCTCGCGCCCCGGATTCTCCACATCGATTTTGATCCGATAGACCAGCTTCACGCGCTCCTGCTGCGTCTGGATCTGTTTGGGTGTGAACTCGGCCTCGGAGGAGATGAAGCTCACGCGCCCCTGGTAGGCCTTGCCGGCGTACGAGTCAGTGGTCACACGAACCTTCGATCCGATCTTCACCCGCCCCAGGTCCTTCTCGTCGATGTATCCGCGCAGCCAGGGATGATCGATATCGCCCACTGTCACAACGCTGGTTCCCGGCGCCAGCACTTCGCCCGGGTCGGCCGCTTTCACCAGAACCACGCCATCCACCGGACAAACGGCAATGGTATCGGCGAGCTGCGAATCGATCATTGCGATGCTGGCCTTGGCCTGCTCAATGTCCGCGCGCCGCGTCATCAGCTCCTGCTCGCGGCGCTTCAGCTCGATCGCGTTCGCCTCCGCCATCTTGAGCGCTCCTCGCGCCCGCTGCACCGCGGCCGACTGCCCTTCCACTTGCTCCACTCGCGTGCCTGCCACCACCAGCGAATCACGCTCCTTCGCCTGCTTCAGCGAAGCCTCGGCGCTTTGCCAGCGGTTGCGGTATTGGTCGTACTGTTCCGTGGAAATGTCGTCGTTCTTGAAGAGCGTCTGCGCGCGGTCCCAATCCCGTTTGGCGCGATCATATTCCGATTGCGCCGCCTCTACCGCTGCGTGAGCTTCCTGGATCTCCTGGGGCCGCGAGCCGTTCTTCAGCTCCAACAACTTCGATTCGTTCGATGACAGATCGGCGCGCTTCTGTTCTATGTCCGCCGCCAGGTTGGCCCGCTCCCACTGGATCGACGTCTCGGCCTGGGCCACTTGGGTTTCCGCGGATTGGAGCGCCGCGACTTCGCGCGCCCGCTCCGCGACCAGTTGATCGCGATCGAGCCGCGCGATAGTCTGCCCCTTCTTCACGTTGTCGCCTTCATCCACGTTGCGCTCGATCAATCGGCCCGCGGTTTTGAACGCGATATTGATCTCGGTCAGCTCAATGTTGCCCGAAACGCGAATGCGCCCGTCATCGTTGCGCCCGAAGCCGTGAAAGGCGTACACCGCGGCCACACCCGCCAGGATCAGCACCACCGCAATTACTATAATTCGCTTCTTCATCCGCGTTCTCCGATGTTTCCCTTCATTGGATGCTCTTCCGGATCGTCCCCAGCGCTTGCGAAAGGTCGATTCGAGCTGCGTTGTAGTTGTAGAGCGCCGCAGTCTGGTTATCGCGCGCGCGCTCGAGCCTCGTCTGGGCATCGGTCACTTCCAGGCTGTTGGCTACACCCGCCTCGTAGCGCCGCCGCGCTTGTGCCAGCTCGTTTTCGGAAAGTTCCAGGCCTTCCTTCGCAACTTTGACCTGATCATCGGCCGATTGCAGGCTGTCCAACGCTAGCCGCACGTCGAGCTCGATCTGTTCTTTGAGATCGTTGGTTCGCACCGTTTCCGCTCGGTATTGTGACGCCGTCTCGGCGCGGCGCGCATCCCGCCGGCCGCCGTCGAACACCGGCACGCGCAAAGAGATTCCGTAGGTGCGTGTGGGCAGAGCGTTATTCAAGGACGTTCCGATGGAGCCGTAGTCGCCGAAGGCCGCCAGCGACGGCAGCCGCTCCATCTTGGTCGCGCTTGCATCCAATCGCGCGTTGGCCTCGCGCTCCCGTTGCGCTCGATAGTCCGGACGCTCCTTCAGCGCCTTGGCCCGAGCTTCCGCCAGCGTCCCCGCGTCGATAGGCTCGTAGTGCAGCGCGTCCATCAGTTGGACCTCTGTGTCCAGCCGCAACCCCATGGCGCGCAGCAGTTGCAGATAAGAACGGCGGCGATCGTTCTGGGCCACCAGCAGCCGCTGCTGATCGTTCGAGAGCTGCACCTTTGCGCGCGTCACTTCGATGCCCGTCCCCGTACCGGCTTTCTTCTGGTTTTCGGCCTGCGTCAGGACAGCCTGCGAGAGCGTCACATTGGCCTTGGCGGTCTCGACATCTGCGTCCGCTTTGATGGCCGCCAAATAAGTGCGCGCCACCTGCCCCGCCACCTGTTCCTCGCTGGCGTCTACGTCCGATTTCGCCGCCGAAACACCGGCCCGCGAACCCTGGTATCGCCGGATGGTGCTGAAGTCGAACACGCTCTGGTTGACGCTGGCGCGTGCGTCTGCGGTTGAGTATGGGCCAACCAATGAAGGGAACTCAAAGCCGGGAACCGGCACGTGTATCGAGGTTATGCCGAGTGCTGCCAGGTTGGTGGTTTGATTCCGGTCGTTGAACGACGCTTCAACATCCGGCAGTAGCGCCGCCCGCGCTTCAGCCGACCGCGCGCGCGCCTGTTTCCACGATTCGGTCGAAAGCTGAACCTGCGCGCTCCCTTCCGGCGACGTGGCGATCTCCACCGCGCGCTTTAAACTGAGTTGTAGCGGCGCGCGCTGTGCCGCATCCTGCGCCAGCAACGGCACCGCCGCCAGCCATAGAGAAACCAATCGCATCTACTTCTCCTGAAGGTCCGATTGCGGATCCTCATCCACGGCCAACACTTTCAAGTTGCGCTCTGCGGATCTCTGCAAGGCGTCGCGCCACGGCTGCGGCCACGAACCTATGACTATGCACTGGTCTACGCCTCTCGCAATGGCGGCAGTGAACTCGGTTTTGGTGCGATCGATGGAACTCATGCCCGCACCTCTGCTCCCCTGTCTGGCGCATCTCCCCTGTGGCGGAGATCGCAGCCGTGGCGCATTCCCTGCTTGAACTTCTCACGCTCTTCCGGTGTCATCTGTTCCCAACGTTCCATCATGCGACGGCGCCAGCGCGGGCTGCCGCCAGGATATGGGCGGAACCCTCCGAAGAGCAGCTTGCTTAACACCAAGAGTTCGAGCGCCTGCCAGAAGGTGATCGCTCGAACCGCGAAGATGCTCGGCATTAAGACGTTCCAGAGGCCCATCACCAAGAAGCTGATGGCCGCCACAGCCAAGGTTCCAAACAAGGCGATCTTCAGGGCTCTCAAAAAGCGGTATCTCTTCATTTCCCATTCCTCAATTCTTGCCAAACTCGTCATGCATGGCCTGCAATCGACGCCGCAGTTGCAGCACTGCATATCGCTTTCGGGACAGCAACGTGTTGACGCTCACGACGGTTGCTTCGCTCAATTCCCTAAAACTTCGGCCCTCTATTTCATGCGCAACAAAAACATCGCGTTGCTCCTCGGGCAACTCTTCGAGCGCGGCATCCAGTTCTTCCAACAACACGCTGCGCGCATAAGCGGCCTCAGGCCCCGCATCCGGCGAGGGGAGCAAGTCCTCCCATTGGTGTGCCTCGCCGTCTTCCATTGTGAGAATAGAATCATTCCCTAAGACGGCCGGACGCCTGGCGCGAAACAGGTCGATGATCCTGTTGCGCGCTACGCGAAACAGCCACGCCCCCACTTTCTCGATGGGTTTCATCAGCCGATAAGCATCCACCAGTTCGTAGAACACTTCCTGGAAGATGTCTTCCGCGTCGCCATCGTCACGGACGTGCTTACGGATGAATTGGCGCAGCCGCGCCTGTTCCCGAGTAATCGTTTCGGAGATGCGCCGATTCTGGTCGATGGCAACCATATCGGTGCTGAGCACTTTCTCCATCTACCCACCTAGACGGATCAGCGCATGAAATATTGTGGGAACGGCCAAAATACAAACAAGCCGCATCTACTTCTCCTGGACAGTAGCCGCCACCGGCGCGTGAAATCCGGCCGCCATAAAACCCACCAATCGGTCCACCATCTCCTCGGTGTCACCCGATTCGACAAAGCCTTCCGGCATTGGTATCAAGTGAGGACCGCGCAAAACCTGCGCCATCGCACCGAACATGAACTGTACCCGCCAGAACAGTTCCTCTGGGGGCAGATCCCGCAAAGTGTGGCGCAGCGCACCCATGAATCGCTCCACCAGCGGTCGAAAGTGGCGCTTCACCATGGCCGGCATCAACCCCTCTCCGTGTAGCTGGCCCATCAGCTTCACGAATTGCGGGTTGCGCTCCTTCATCCGGAACGTCGGCAATAGGATCGCTCGCAGCACTTTTTCGACCGGCACAGGATTTGGCGCCGATTCGTGTTCGTAGCGATCGAGCAGCGCAATTCTCTCCTCATTCAAAGGTGTTGCTCCGCGCAAAACTACAGCGTCGAGTAGCTCTTCCTTGGAACCGAAGTGGTAATGGACGGCAGCCAGGTTGACGCCGGCTTCGAAAATGACGTGCCGCAGCGATGTCGACTCGTAACCCTGCTCGCCGAACAGCCGCTCAGCGATGTCTAAGATTTTGTCTTTAGTGGTCTGGCTCATTGAAACAATCGATTGATTCAATTGTGCGTTTGAATCAATCGATTGTCAAGAGCCTTAACTTCGGAGCGCTGATGTCTGGGAATCCCAGAAAACGCGCTTTTTCTCGCGATAGGAGATGTTGGCCATGTGGCACGCGACTGCGGTGCCGAGTCCAAATTCAACGTTCTCAATAGGTTGCTGGCGTGTGTGCACGCATTCCAGGAAGTTCGCGATGTGATCCTCGGTGCCTTCGCGCTGCTGCACAAACTTCTCCGGTTTCCGCTGGGGCTGCTTGTTGGCCAGGCCGATGTCGGCGAGGGGGTCGTTCTTATGCTTGGCTATGAACTGCTCTTTCAAAGGTTTAGGCCAGCTTTCCAGCGGATACTCGTAGTCTTCTCGGGGGGTGTATGGAACCAGGACGGCGCTGGCGCGGTCTTCGCTCATCTCGATGGTTCCCTTATCTCCCATCAAACGAACGATTTCGCCACCATCCCAGTTCGACACCAGGTTGGCGCTCACCTGTACCGTGAATTTGCCGTAATCGTAGAGGGTGTTGTGGATATCGGGAACATCGCGATCGCCGGTCCATTTATATATGCCGCCTTCGGCGGTGGCGCTCTGGGGAAATTGCACACCTAATATATAGTGCACGCGAGAAAGCAAGTGGACGTACTCGTCGCCCGCGATGCCGGTGCCGTACTCCCACCAGTTGCGGAATTGGAAGAAGCGATTGGCGTCGAACGGGCGTTTCGCAACGTTAGCCTGAAACCGGTCCCAATCGACCGTTTCGGGTGAAGCATCGGGCGGAACGGGGTACCGCCAGGCGCCGATAGCGTTAGAGCGATAGATGGAGCATTGCGCCATAAAGACCTTGCCAATGGCGCCGGCGTCGTACCACTCCTTGGCCTTTTTCGTGCTCAGCATGCTGAGGCTCTGGCTGCCAACCTGGACGAGGCGACCGGTTTCGCGCGAGACTTTCGCCATTTCGAGTGCCTCGGGGATGGTGTGCGCCATGGGCTTTTCGCAATACACGTCCTGGCCGGCCTTCATGGCGGCAATGGCCACGGGCGCGTGCCAGTGATCGGAAGTCGCGCAGATCACGGCTTGAATCTCTTTGTTGTTGATGACCTTGTTGAAGTCGCGAGTGGTGGGAGTATTGGGTTGGATCTCCTGCGCACGGCGCAGGTGTCCATCGTAAAGATCGCAGACCATCGCAACCTTTGCGCCATCGCCGATGGCGGCCTGCATCAGTTCGAGTCCACGAATGCCGGCGCCGATCAAGCCGACGGTCACAGCAGAGTTAGCGGGCGCGGCCAGAGCCGACGATTTTGCAGCGAGAGCAGTGGTGAGCGCTCCCGCGACGGACTGTTCGATGAAGTTTCGACGTGTGGTGGGCATAACGAACATCGTATAACGGTTCTATGGCACATCGCTCGTTCCGCCCGGCCGTTTGGGTGACGCTTGTGTCGCTCGGCTCGCTTCCCGCGCAACAACCGGCGCCGGAGCCTGCCGCGTTTCACTCGTCATCGCACCTCGTGGTGCTGAACGTGGTGGTGAAGGACAAGCATGGGAAACCGGTAGACGATCTCAAGCGGGACGATTTCCTGTTGCGCGATAACGATCAGGAAGAGAAAATTGCAATATTTGCGCTGGATGATGCTCGCCACGCCGACGGCACTGCTTCGGCCGCTCCTTTGACCTTCACCAACGGACCGGCATTGGGCGCCGCGCGCGTGACCGCGTTTCTCTTCGATGAGTTGAACACTCAGCTTGGAGATCAGCAGGTCGCCAAGAAGGAATTTCTGAAATATCTGCGGAGTCTCGCTCCCAGCGATCGCGTGGCGGTGTTCGTATTGGGTGACTCGCTCACCCTGCTTCACGATTTTTCGCAGGATACGGCTTCCCTGATCGCCGCTCTCGACAAGCACGGAAATCGCGGCAGTCCCGAAGCCGCTGCGTCGGCTGCCCCGCCGGCATCGTCCGGGTCCGTTACGGGCGATAGCACGACAACCGCTCAATGGGATAGCTTTATGGCGTCCTCTAATCAGGCCTACACCGATTATGCCGAGACTGTCCGCGCCACGCGCACGGCGGCGGCGCTCCAAACCATCGCGGCTCATCTTCAGAGCGTTCCCGGCCGAAAGACCCTGATCTGGATCTCAAGCGGGTTCCCGATTCAACTGGGCCTGCACAACAGTGGAGACAGCGCACCCCAGAGTAGTGCCAACGGGCGCGATTCCCGCCGCGGGCCAAGAGAGAGCCGGCAGGGCGGTGGACGGGCAACCGGAGGCGGTGGCGGCGGCGCAAGAAGCAGTCGAGGGTCCGCCAGTGGCAGTTCGAGTTCCTCGGCTTCGAATTCATCCGCCAGCGGAGCGCCGGGAACCGGCCTTTCCTTTGAGACGGACGTCGAGCGCGCCATTCGTGCACTGAATGAAGCGGATGTGGCGGTCTATCCGGTCGACGCGCGCGGCGTCACCGTGGCGGCGCCGTTTCAAGCCGATCGCGCCTCTATCGGCAGGCAGAACAGACCCCGGAGATCCGGCACGCCCACGGACTTCGCCTATGAAACGCTCCAAGGTCTTGCCGAGGAAACCGGCGGCCGCGCCTTCTACCAGATCAACGAACTGCACACGGCGATGCAGGAAGCCGCGAGCGATGCCAATGTGACCTACTCGCTCGCATTTTACCCGCCGCCCGACAGCTTGGATAATACCTATCACAGGCTCGAAGTTTCCACGCGGCGCCCCGATTTGAAACTGCGCTACCGGCCGGGCTATGTGGCCACAAGCAAACCAGCCGTGGCTCCCTCGCTAGCCGACGCGATCACAGCCCCGATCGCTTACGCAGGGATCGGCATCACCGCGCACCTGGCCCCCACCGATGGCGGCTACAAGCTATCGGTGACCGTTGATCCGCGCACCATTACCCTTGAGCCCAAGGACGGCCAATGGACCGGCTCGCTGCAATTCCTCGTGGTGGTGGGGAAAGTCGAGCAACTGACCACAGTGCCACTCAGCTTTTCCGAAGCCATGTTCCAAAAGATTCAGGGCGAGGGCCTGGTGCTCGGCGCGCGCGTGAAGACTCCGCCCGGCACGACTGGATTCAGCCTGGGTTTTCGGGATATACCGTCGGGACTGGTGGGGACGCTGCACGTGCCGCTATAGGTGATGCGGGCGTTTGCGTGAGTATATATCGCCCAGCCGAAACGCCAGCGCTTACTCCTTGCTCGACCGTGCGGCGAGCGCCCCCATCATCGCGAAGAATACCGCGGCGAGGGCCGGCTCGCGCAGCGGGTAATCCACCAGGCTGTGCAGGAAAACTACGGGCACGCCGATGCCCCAGAGCGAGTCCACCGCCGGTCGGATGCTCCAGAGGGCCAGCAGTGCTATTAGTGCTACAAACGGCACGCCGCCTTCGGCCGTCCACTCGGCCCAATCGTTGTGCGCGTGATTGGCCGCGAGACCATCGTCAAATCGCGCATAGGCGGGATAGACCACCGGCCACGTACCGAGGCCGAATCCGGTCAGCGGCTTTTCCGCAACCATCGCGAGCGACGAGCGCAGCAACTCCGTGCGCACGCGATATGGCTCGGGCTCGCGAAACTTTTCGAGCGTCACCTGCCAGCCGACGACTGCCGCGAGCGCCACGCTGAAGACCGCCGTCCAAGCGAGCCACCGCCGTAAGCTCGCGCCCGGGATCAGCCCACGCCGCCACGCCAGCAGAACCACGACCACCAATTCGCCAGTAACCAGCACCGCACCGGCGCGTGAAACCGTGGTGATGACCGCCGCAAACATGGTAGCGGCCACGCCGATGTAAACGAGGGAATCGCGATCATCCACAAGTGACTGATACACAACCAGGGGAAACACCAGCTCGACGAATGCCGCGCACTCGTTCTTATAGAGGAAAGGACCAAGCACGCGGTCCTGGCCGCTCGGGAACCACCAAAAGATTTTGCCTTGCGAGGTGAAGTACTCCAATACGACGAACAAGCTCACTGTCGCGCCGAACCACAGAATGCAGCGTAGAAAACGATTTCGCGTGAGATTGGTGGCGCAAGCTGCGCGCGCGGCCACGAAGATGGCGGCATTGGCGGCCCAGTAGAGCACCGCTTTTCCCGTTTCGAAGCGGTATGCCGTAACACCGCCGGCGAACTGCCCGAGGCCCCAACCCACGACGGCGGCCATCGCGCAAAGGGCGAATCCAGCCCCACCAATCTGGCGCGTCACGATCACCCAGCCGAGCAGCACCAAGGCGCACACCTCGACCAGAGCTACGGGCCAAAAACCCGGCGCCCAGCACGTGAGCACGCCCAGAAACAGCGCAGCCGCGAGGGCGTCCGCGAGTCCGCGATTCATCGATCGAACTCCAGGGCGATTTCGGAGACGGATACTCTGCCTTCAATCCGGACCGTGCCGGGCACACGCCGGTAAGCCAACACGAGTCGCGCCAGGCGAACACCCGGTGGCGCACTGAATCGGATGACGGCCGGCGTTTCCTGCTCGCTCGAAAGATCCGCGGCGTCACTCGCGATCTCGGCATGCCCGGCGACATCCATCAGTCGCCACCGAACTCCGGATTGCGCGGCGAGGCCGTCGGTCTGATATCGAAAACGCAGCTGGTACTTGTGCTTCGGCGCAAGGGCCAGCACCTGCTCGACCAGAGTGCAGTTCTCCGGCTCCTGGCCATCGAGGGTAATCCAGAGCCGTGGCGGCAGCCCGCCGCGCTCCGCAGTCACCCCATCGATTGCCGGCATGCGCCAATCGAACCCGTGTCCGGCCGGCTGCGCTGAGAAGTTTGCGTTGGTGAGCGAAACTCCCGCCGCGGGCTCAAGCGGCCGGTAGCCGTGCAGGGTGCGCCAGCAGAGCGCGTTCCATGCATGAATGGCGCGTTCGGCATCGCCCTCGGCAATCAGCCGGTCGCAATACTCGAACACCGCGCCCAGATCGTGTTCGCCGCTCAGGGCCACCACGCGCTCGGTCACATGCTCCGCGGCCGGCGCGCGATTTTCGCGCACCAGAAATTGCAAATAGCGCGACTCGACTGGTCCGACATCCGGGATGGCATGCTCCAGAATGCTATCCGGGTCGCGCGAGAGCTTCCAGCACAGGCGGAACAGCGGCGCGGGATCGTACGCCTCCACGTCGCCGATTTCGAGCGCCCGCCGTACTACAGGCCAGAATTTCTCGCGCTGCTCGTGCCGGAAATAGAAGTTGGCCACGGTCCATTGGGTTGAGTACGTGTGGTCCGCGCGAGCCGCGCGCAAGAGGCAAGTCTCCGCGCCTGCCAAATCTCCAGCGCGTTCGGCGCGCAACCCCAGCTCGACCCAGCCGCTGGCTAGCCGGGGATTGGCTTCCACCGCCTTCCGCAGCTCAGCTTCGGCCCCGGCGTCTCCGCTCCCTTCCAGAATCGCCGCTAACCGCGCGTGGTACTCGGCATTCCACGGCGCCAAACGCACTGCCTGCCTGATCGAAGCCTCCGCATCGGTGCGAAACAGATAATCCGCCCAAGCCAGACGCATCGACCAGTAGATACCCATGGTGAGCGCAGCCAGTACGGCGAGGCCGGTGATGTGCCGGATCGAATCGCGCAGGGGCATGGGGAAGGCGCGCGCCGGTTGACGATGGAACGCGCTAAAAGATACAGTAGAAATGTCTTCCCGATATTCTCCGTGGTCCCCATCGTCTAGCCCGGCCTAGGACATCGCCCTTTCACGGCGGTAACGGGGGTTCGAATCCCCCTGGGGACGCCAAGATCAGTTTTACGCCGGCATTCCGGCTTCCGGCAAAGTTCGTACGGACACAGCGGCCCTCGCGAGTCAACTGGCACGGCTCCGAATTCGCGAGCCACATCACAATCACGTCACAGAGTGATCTCTTTTTCACTTTTGCCGGGGCGTAGTGTGCTCTAACTCACGGCTGGAGACCGAGCATGTCCCAACGCGTACACAATTAACCTTGACGAGGCCAATAGTACTGGTATCCTGTGGAATCACTGAAGAAAATAATCGACATTTGGAAGAAATTGTACGTTAATATCCAAATTTAAATAAAACGGGAGAGAAAATGACGAAAATCGGTAAATTCCTGGGCGGCTGTGCAGCGGCTCTGTTGGCACTGGCCGTTGCGCGAGCTGACACGATTGAAACTTTCACCCACACGACCGCTACTACCACCGTACCGTTTACGGATACCTTCCTGCTCCCGGGATTCGATACGAGCCTCGGCACGTTGGACGACATCACTATTACGCTGGACGCGACTGGAACGGCGGAAGTCGATGTGATGAACGGTACTGCTTCGCCCCTTTCGTTCACCGGCGCAACCGCCAAGATTCCGGTGAGCCTCACGGGACCTGGACCGACGAGCACCTCCGTAACTCTTTCGGCTGGTCCGACAAGCGGCACTGCGGCACCCGGTTTCAACGCGTTCCCTGGCCTTCTGGCTTCCGCAACCAATTCTGTGATGGTGATCCCGGCGGATTTCAGCTTGTTTGAGGGGCTGGGCTTGATCGTGTCGGTTAACGTCAATGCCGGCAGCGGTACGTACTCCGGAACATCAGAGCCTGGGTTGTTCTTCGGCGGATCGTCGACGGCCGGAGCCGTCACGACCATCGCGTATAGTTTTTTGCCCGCGTCCACCAGCGTGCCCGAACCGGCCACGGTGAGTCTGTTCGGCGGTGCTTTGTTGGGGATTGGCTACTTGCTCAAGAAAGCCGTCCCGTCGCGGAAGCGGCCCTAGCTAAAGCGCAAGTTGCCGCTTTAATTGCGTGGCAGCCGGATGGATGTTTCCGGCTGTCACTCCTGTTCTTGAATGACCCGCGTGATTTCTTCACTCGGGGTGATCTCCACTTGCGCCGTCGCCTTTGCTCCTTCGTCCAGCTCCAGTTGGACCCCGCGATCTGCGATGGCTTTCAAAAGAGAGAAATTCTGCTGAATGGTCCAGGGCTCTACACCGGCGAGAGCAAACAGACGATATTTTCCGGGCTCGACGCCATTTAGCATGAAGTGTCCACTGCCATCGAGCCCTGTAGTCCAGAAACGGCTCGCCGCGATGCGGTCCGGATCCTCAGGCACGACCATCAACCAGAGACTGGCGCCTTCCGGCCTTTCACCCGTCACAGTACCCTCGATCTGCGCTGTGTGATCGCCCATCACGATCCGCATCGCACCGCCGGAGGCAGGGCCGACGTTGAAGCCGTAAGGGGAAACCGGCTGATCACCGATCGTGAAGCTCTTGACATACCCCTGCACGTTGTCCACTTCTAGCCGCCAGCGACCGGGCATGACGCCGGAAATTGTGAACTTCCCGTTTTCGATTTTTGCGTACGGCTGGCTATAAACGGGCCAATTTAGCGGTATGAACCGGATCATGGCACTTGGAATCGGCTGCGGCTGATCTCCAGCCACTTCGATCGAACCTGTGAAGCTGGCGCCGGGGAGGAATGTCATTACAATGGGCTCCGGGGGTTCGGCGCCAATGTCGACCGGGATTTGGGCTTGGTAGCCATGTTCGTTGCTGTTGGCGATCGCGAGCAGTGTGTAGCTTCCCGGCGGCACGGCATCGATGCGGAAAGTACTGCGACGGGTATCCACCCTGCCGGTGTATTGAATGACATTATTTAAAACGTGATCGCGCGGAACTAACTGCACCCATGGGTTATGCTGGAGTGCCTCCGAGTCACCGCTGAGTCGCCCATGTACCGTGACCGTGGCCGTCGCGTGCATTTGAAAATCGACGCTTTGAAGATCCGCTCCAGCGGCCACTGTGAGGCGGCCGGAGGCGGTCGAGTCAGGCGTGCCTGGTAAGAACTCGACGCTATACCGCATCTGCGGCAAATCCGTGTCCGGGCCGATGCGCATCAACGGATGAGGCGCCAGCAGCGTTTTGTGGCACTGAGCCATGAGGTAATAGCGCCCGCCCGGCAACCCGTAGATGCGGTATTGCCCGCGGGTGTCGGTCGAGGCGCTCTGGGCGCCATTCAGTTCTCGACCGGTTTGGCCCGGCTGAAATCGGAATGCTTGAACATTACATCCTTCCATTGGTTTCTTGTCTTCGTCCAACACCGTGCCGGTGATGGTTGCACCGGGAGTGAGCGGAATTACGACATCGCGCTTCTGCTCATCCTGTCCCAGGGTAATGTTGAGCGGACGCGCCGCGGCTCGCGCAGATCGTGAAAAGAGGGGATGGTCAGCCTGTAGCCAATAGGTTCCCGGAGCAAGGTTCCGAAAAGCAAAGCGGCCGGTGGAGTCGGTGACCGCGGGTGGCGCGTTGGCGGAGATGGTCACCTGGGCCTGCCGCACCGGGGCTTGCGTAACTTCGTTGATGACTGCGCCTTCGATCGAGCTATTGCCGGTCGGAAAGGTGGCCTGCGGCTGGGGCAAGTCAATTTTCACGGTTTGCGCTCCGAGGTTAGCCGCGAGTACGAGTAGTATCAATGGCTTCATGGCTGCTTCCCAACGTTATGAATGAGCCGGACTTCCTTCGATTGATTCAGGCCTTCGATGATTTGAACAGGCTGTCCCTGGCTGGCAAAGGGTTTGAGAAAATCGGGGTCGCACCAGGCGCAATAATCCAACACTTCGAATGCAAAAATCCTGTAGCGGCCGGGCGTGAGATGTTTCAGCTTAAAGTGACCTTTTTCATCTGAGTTGGCGATGCTGTAGAAACTCAGGACATTGCGGTACTCGCCATCTGGCGCGGCCAGGACATGAACCGGGCCGGCTGATTCGCCTGAGTCAGTTTTCACATCGCCTTCGAGAATGCCGCCATGAGCGCTGACGACGATATCCAATTTATCTTTCGTGTCGCTGGCAATGACCATCTCCTCGGTCAAGACATCTTGCCGGCCCAGGCGCATGGACTTGATGTAACCGCCATCGGGGATCGGCTGCACGTCAATGTCCCAAATACCGGGCACCACTCCTTGAATAACGAAAGTGCCGTCCCCTTTCACCTGAGCTTGGGGCTGCACCTGAAAAGAGGGAAAACCATCGCCGGATGGCAACAACACTCTGGTTCCGGGCTCCAACTTTTGCCCCTCGATTTTGACGGTTCCCGCGAGGTCGATGCCGGGGTCAAGTTTGATCGTGGCGCGGTTCTCCCCGTCTGCATTGATCACTACGCGCTGGACGCCGCGATACGGACGCCCGCCGGCGGGAACATTGGCTACGAGCAAGTATTCGCCAGGCAAGATCGGGCTGATTGTAAATTCGTAGTTTGGCGGTCCGGCACCAGAGTTAAAGGTGAACTCAGCTTGATTCGGCATGTCCAGCGACATAGTGGCTATCTGAATGAAAGCATCCGCCGGCAGATCGGCTGGTGGAACCACGTTACCGCGCAGAGTCGTTGTTGCCCGGGCCGTCAAATGAAGATCGATGCCCGCGATCTCTTTGCCCGCGCCGACGGTTACGAGGGATGCTTCGGTGGGGCGCTCGGCGGAGGGGAAATACTGGACGCCGAATTGGAACTGATTGAACTGCTCGATCCGTTGAGCGCTGGCGACAGACTCCGGCTGGATGCGCAGCGTCTGCCGGCTCCTGCAGTTGACCATCACGAGATAACTGGCGGGTGTGAGGATGGACATCCGGTATTCGCCGCGGTCATTGGTCGAGACTGAGCCGTGTTGCCTGAAACCCGGCTTCCCGCGTGAGAACCAAGGCGTCCAGAAGCTGACGATCGCGCCGTCCACGGGATCGCCATCCTGATCGAGCACGACGCCGGAAATCGCACTGAGCTGGGACAGGCGGAGGTTGAAATCCTGCCGGCGCTCACCCGCATGGAGAGTGATCACGCCGGCGGCATGGTGAGGCGTTGGTGCGCCAAACCAGGCTTGCTGGTAGCCATCGCACCGCGCGTACAGCTTATACCGGGCTGGAGGAATATTGGCAAAACCAAAGCGGCCCGAGTCGTCGGTGATTGCCAGAGCCTCCGCGGGGTTATCCTCCACCGTCGAGAGGGTCACATAGGCCTTGCGAAGTGGCGAGCCGCTGGCGGCATCGACTACGATTCCCTCTATTTCCGCGGGACCTGTTGGCATTTGGGCGGAGCCTGCCTGGCCGCACAATGCGTTACGAGCGCCAAGAAGAAACAGCAGCACCGCGGCAGCGTTTCGGTAAGCGCGCGGGGGCAAACAGGTTCTCAAAGTTTCTCCGGAGTACTTAGACTGAAGCGCGGGCCGTCCAGTTCCTGTTTCATTTGTTACGGCGGCACTCTGCATGCAAACAGGATGCCGATGAAATGTCTCGTTTCGCTCGTGCTGGCGGCCGCGCTGACGGCGCAGGAGCCGCGATTCGGCGCCCAGTCGCGTCTTGTGCTCGTACCCACTACGGTCACTGACGCTAGAGGACGCACAATCGACGGACTAGAAACGACAGATTTCATGGTACTCGATAACGGCAAGCCACAGAAGTTAACTGTGGACACGATCGGCACAGGTGTGGCCCCAATTGCACTGGTGGTGGCGGTTCAGGCATCGGGAATCTCGAAGGCCGTATTGGACAAGGTGCGCAAAATTGGAGGGATGATCCAGCCAATTGTCACGGGCAATCGCGGATGTGCGGCGGTAGTGTCGTTCTCGGAACGCATCGTCTGGATGCAGGAATGTACAAGCAACGACGACGCACTGGCGCAGGCGTTGGAGCAGATCCGTCCAGGCGCGAACAAGAGCGCGCGCATGCTGGACGCTGTCGAGCAATCGATTGAACGCCTGCAGAAACATCCCAACTCGCACCGGGTCCTTCTGCTGATTTCAGAGTCGCGGGACCGCGGCAGCGACACGGCACTCGAACAGGTCGCTGTGGCCGCTCAAACCGCCGGCGTCACGGTGTACGCAGCCACGTATTCCGCATTCAAGACCGGATTCACGAGTAAGGCGCCGCCGGAGACCGAGCCGCTGACGCTCAATCACCCGAAAATGCCTACCGATGAAACTGGCACAGTGAGCGGTGGGCCACCCGAGTGTAACCCGGTGGCATGTCCCGATCCGGCGATGCCACCCTTGGAGCAACGCGTGGACGTCAAGGGTGGCATTGGAGAACTGGTCCGGCTCGGGAAGACTAACACCAGCGAGGCGCTCACGAAAGGCACGGGCGGAGCGATATTTCCGTTCACGCGGCTAAAAGGCCTGGAGGAAGCCATCGAGAAACTCGGGACAGAACTACACTCGCAGTATTTGTTGAGTTTTACGCCGGACAATCCGGCGAGTGGTTATCATCGGCTGGAGGTGCGCGTCGCGGGCGGTGATTTTCGGGTTCGTGCGCGGCCGGGGTATTGGACTGGGCAAGCAGGGGGGCAGCCTTAAAGGATTGTCAACCCCGTCTTGCGCGTCTTAGTTGTTAGCGAGGGCTTCCAGTCGCTTGCGGGTGTACGGAATCCGGCCGCCGCGAACGGGCGCCATTTGCGCGAGAGTTTTTTCGGCGATGGCTTTGGCTTCGGCTACCTGGCCCGCAAGTTTGAGCGCCAGCGCGAACGTGTACTGACCAGTGATGTTGTCCTGCCGCGTCGCGGCGAGGTAGCGACGAGCCAGTGCGACGGCGCGTTGCGCGTTGCGCAGTGCTTTCGGCTCGACTTCCGTATAGGCCTCGGCTGCCAACTGCAAGGCGCGAGGGGCGGCTTCCGGAGCGGACGAAATTCGCGCCAGCTCCTTCAACCCCTCAGTGGCTAGCGGGAGCGCCCTGGTGGTGTTTCCCTCGCGGGCAAGAAGGGTGGCGCGCCTCACCTGACACCACGCTGCGTCCAATTGCCAAACGGGCCCGTCGTGGTGCAGGTGCCTCCACAGCCGCCCAACCCGCCCGCAGTATCGGAGTTATCGCGCAATACTCCCTGGTTGAGGCTGGCCGTGCTGGTTGCGACCGGTTTGCCCCCGAATGTCATGGGCTGGGTCAGCGTCAGGGTTGCCGTAGTGAGTCCCGCTGCGAGCGACGTCGGATTTACGACGCCGTCCGAACCAAGGCTGGAAGAGAATCCGGGAATGCATCCGGCGGAGACGACGGCGGTAGCATACTGAGCTGTAGAGATATTGCCATTTCCGAAACCGCTATTCGTCAGGCATATTCCGACTGGACTCGCATTTGCCTGTGCTGCGAGAGCCGCCAGCAGAACCAGCCCTCCCAAGACCTTGAACAACTTGGCGCGCCGGTCTGTGGACACACCGGCTCCTTCTAAGACAACAACACGGTTCATTCCTATTCCTCCTCTATAGAGTGCGGAATCTCTATCTTGAGATTCGCCTCATACTGTGAAGTGCGTATTCGGCGCGGGGAATGAATCATGCCGTCCTGAAAACCGGGCTCACCATAAACGATCGACTCGAAGTGCGAGTCGCCTAGAACCCCTGGGCTAGCAGCTTTCCTCTAATTTCCTCTGCATTTGGCAACAATCAGGGTGATATCGTCGTGCTGTTCGTTAGGGCTGAAGCGGCGGACTTCATCCACGATGGATGCCAGCAAATCTGGGGACGGCAAATCGCGATGCCGGCGCAGGGCTTCGACCAGGCGCGGTTCGCCGAATTCCTCTTGCGCGTCGTTGAAGGCTTCGGTGATGCCGTCCGTGTACAGGGCTAGTGTGTCACCCCGGACGAGGCGCCGTTCGCTGATCGAGCAATCCCAGTCTTTGAAGAGCCCCAACACAGTGGCAGTAGAATGGAGCCGTTCCAGCTTTCCGTCGCGGCGGAGAAGAAGAGCACAAAGGTGCCCGCAGTTGGCGTAGCGGAGGAGGCCGGCTTTATCGTCGTATTCAGCAAAGAAGAGCGTGGCGTAAGCGTTCTCGGTCGTGTTTTCGTAAAAGAGCTGGTTCACGGAGCGCAAGAAGCGCTGCGGCTGATCGAGAGCGATAGCGCACTGGCTGCGCAGATTGGCCTGCAGATTCGCCATGAGCAATGCAGCCGCGATTCCCTTCCCGGCAATATCGCCGATCACTAACCCGAGCCGCTCGCGGCCGAGATCGAGGAAATCGTAATAGTCGCCGCCGACCTGGCGTGCCTGGATGCAGATACCGGCATACTCGAGCGTGGTCAGTTTTGGCAGCGTTTGTGGGAAAAGCCGGGCCTGCACCTGTTTTGCGATGTCGAGTTCCTGGGCGGCGCGGCGTTCGGCCTCGAGCTTCTCGGCATTGGCGCGGCGTTGTGTCTCGACGTCCTGGCTGACCTCGTCAAAACTCACCAGTCCAAATGAGTTCCGATCGATATCTTCGAATCGGGTAAAAACTCCACCCCAGAGCGGCCTCTCCGCGCGCCCACTTGATGGCGTGGCAGAGCCTTCAGCCGGCTCAGCCCGCACATAAACCGCGCGCCTCAATCGCGGCGCATGACGAAAACGCACGCCTCGCTTACTCCATTCACGGAACTTGGCCGTGACATCGTCGGTCACAAAGACCACCTGCGTGGCGCGGCCGATGAGCTTGTGCTGGAGCGAACCCGGCTCGGGTGCGATCAGAGTAAGGACTGCTGAACCGTCGGGAGGCGTGACGGCGACCCAGCGCTGGCCGGAATGAAGACGCGCGTCGAACGCCAGCTCAAATCCAAGCTGATCCAGGTAGAAGCGCAAGCTGCGATCCTGATCGCGAACGAAAACATTAATAGTAAGGATACGGAGGTAGGGGTCCGGTCGATCGAACGGGCCGGCAGCATGGGGCAATGTGGAACTGGGCATCGGCGTGATTATAACCAGTGGTTGAAGCGGGCGGAGCTATCTGTAGCCAGGTTCATCGTCCGCTTAGTCTCATAGCCCTAATCTGCCCTTCACCCAAGCTTGCCAAGAACTGTGAAGTTGATTACAGTACTACGGGAGGAAAATCCCCTTAAATGCGAAAAGATCTCGTGTGGACCCTGGGTTTCATGCTCCTGTTGGCATCCGGTGCACAGGCGCAGCGGGACGCCGCGGGAGCTGCCTGCGGCACTGCTTTATGCGGGTCGCTCATCTTCATTCCGATTCTGATCCTGGTGCTGAATATCGCGTTATTGGTTTGGGTGGCGCGCGATGCGAAATCGCGTGGCATGGACAGCGCCGTCGTCTGGATGATCCTGGTGATGTTCACGAGCGTGATCGGATTAGTGATTTACATATTCTCCCGGCCGCAGGGCAACCTGATCCAATGTCCCCATTGCCACAACCAACGCCTTCAGGCAAGCGCCAAATGTCCGCACTGCGGCAATGCCTGAAAAGGCCGCATACCTATCTATATGCGCTGGCGCTGCTGATGCTCCTGTCCGTTCTCGATTCTACGCGCCGGCCTGATGCGCAGGTGACTGTGAAAGTGTGGGTAGCGGGTGTGCGTGTGTACCAGAGACTCGGACGGCCGGTGACCAGCCGCTTCATTCATTGCCGCTTCCGTCCAACCTGCTCGGAGTATTCCCTCGAAGCCGTGGAGCGTTTCGGAATCGCGCGCGGCCTGTGGCTGACCACGCGGCGCCTCCGATCTTGCACCAGCTCGGTCCCCACGGGCACGGAAGATCCTGTGCCGTAAATTATCCCGCGCACAGCAGCCAACAGAAGTGGAACGTGCAAATATCCAGCTTGGTATCATCGTATAGAGCTGGGCAGCAGAGCGTTTGCCGTCAGGAGGTTTCACGAAGCCGATGAAGTACAGCATCGTAGTTCCGTTCTACAACGAGCAGGAAAGCGTTACGGAACTCTATCGGGGCATCAAAGATGCGCTGGAGGCTACATGCGACGATTTCGAGATGATCTTTGTAGACGATGGTAGCCACGACGAGACCTTCGGGCTTTTGAGTCAGATTGCGGACCACGATAATCGGGTCACGGTTGTGCGGCTTCAGCGGAACTACGGGAAGACAGAAGCGCTGGTAGCTGGGTTCGATCAAGCAGAGGGTGATTGCATCATCGCGATGGATGGGGACCTCCAGCACGATCCGAATGAAATTCCACTGTTCATTGGGAAACTAGAGGAGGGCTACGATGTTGTTTGTGGGTGCCGGGTAGCGCGCCCGGGCGATAGCCTGCTTTTCAAGCGCCTTCCATCGCGGATCGGCAACCTTTTGATGTCGAAACTGACCGGTGTGCCTATCCATGATTTCGTCGGTGGCTTTAAGGCGTACAGGACCAAGTTAATCCGGGGGATTCCACTCTACGGTGAGTTACAGCGCTTCATTCCCGCACTCGCGGCTGCGTATGGTGCACGCATCTGTGAAATTCCAATCCATATTTCCGAGCGGCGTCATGGGAAGTCACATTATGGATTCAGCAGGGCGGTTCCGTTCCTCTTCGACATACTCACCATCCCTTTTCTATTACGCTATGTGACCCGGCCCATGCACTTTTTTGGAGGGCTGGGGCTTCTGGGTATCGCGAGCGGTGGAGCCATCGCTGCGTGGCTTGTTACAGGCCTCCTGCGCGGTGCAAATGTACTGCAGGAACATGGCCCACTATTATTCTTTACCGCAGTTTTGCTGCTCGTAGGCGTGTTTCTCGTGTGCTTCGGCCTGTTGGGTGAGCTGGTTGTCCGGCAGCATCATCAGAAGTCTGAAGCTCTGCGCGATTCGGAAGTTTTACGGATCACCCGGCGAAACAGGCCGTAGGAAATTCTCTCAATGTGTGGAATTGCGGGATTTACACATAGGGACTGGTGCGTCGACCGGGAGCGGATTCGCGGCGCAACGGCCTGCCTGATTCATCGAGGTCCTGATCAGCAGGGCGTCTTTCATTCGAACATTGTTTCGCTCGGTGCAGTGCGTTTGCGCATCATCGACCTTGCAGGCGGTGATCAGCCGATCACCAGCAACGACGGAGACACCACCATTGTTTTCAATGGAGAGATATACAATCACGCTGAACTGCGCGCAGAGCTGTCCTCGCTCGGCCATCACTTCCGTTCCCGCTCCGATACCGAAGTGCTGCTCGAGGCGTTTCGGGAATGGGATGTTGAGTGCTTTAGACGCTTGCGTGGCATGTTCGCCGTAGCGTTGTGGTCCGACTCCCGGAAGCGCCTGGTGCTCGCGCGCGATCGCCTGGGTATCAAACCGGTCTACTATTACAAGCTTGGTGCGGATCTGATCTTCGGTTCCGAGTTGAAGGCGATCCTGGTCCATCCGGAGGTTCCTCGTAAACTGAATCTGACCGGGCTAGGGCATTACCTTTCCTTAAACTATGTTCCTTGTCCCCACACGTTGGTGGCGGGAATCGACAAGGTGCCGCCGGGACACTGGATGGAGTGGATTGACGGCCGCGTGACTACCGGAGCCTATTGGCAGTTGCGTTTGGAGCCACAGCCTCACTGGACACTCGAAGCCGCGAAAGAAGCCCTGGACGATCATCTGCGCCAGGCCGTTAAGGAACATCTTATTTCAGACGTCCCGCTGGGAGTTTGGGCCAGTGGCGGTCTTGATTCGTCTACGCTGCTGCACTACGCTTCTGAGCAATCTTCCACCAAGCTCAAGACGTTTTCAGTTTCCTTCCAGGGTCACGGTTTCGACGAATCGCGCTTTTTCCGCGAAGTGGCCCGAGTCTACAACACGGACCATTGTGAGTTGGATCTCAACGCCACACTCGATCTCACCGGCGCCATAGAAAATGCCGCGTACTATTCCGACGAACCCACGGCGGATGCGGGCGCTGTGCCCTTGTGGTTTCTGTCGAAAGCGACCAGGGAGCATGTCACCGTGGTTCTGAGCGGCGAGGGCGCTGACGAGCTGTTCGGCGGATACCTCACCTACCGGGCCGACCTCATCGCCGAACGGCTGCGCCTGATCCCCGCACCTCTGCGCCGCCTCGCCACTCGGGCGCTGCAACTGTGGCCGGTATCGAACGACAAGATCAGCCTGGAATATAAAGTGAAGCGGATGATGGCCGGTTCATTGCTTCCACCGGATGAAGCGCATTGCTATTGGAATGGCACGTTCTCAAGCGCCGAAAAGTTCGCTATCTGTCAGGCCCAGTCACACCTCAGCGAACTCTACGCGATTGGACATGGGGACACACTGCGCGGTATCGACCGCTATCTCTGGTTCGATCAACAATACTTTCTCACTGACAACATCCTTATGAAGTGCGACCGCATGAGCATGGCGCACGCTCTGGAGCTACGGCCCGCCTTTCTCGATCACCGCATCGCGGAGTTCGCCGCGTCTCTGCCGAATCATCTCAAGATACGCGGATCTAACCAAAAGTACGTCCTGCGGGAGCTGATGCGGGGCAAACTTCCCTCTGCCGTTCTGAAGCGCAAGAAAGAAGGCTTCGACATCCCCGTGCATGCCTGGCTGCGAGGCCCTCTCCGCGAGCTCCTGCTCGAAACTTTGAATTATGATACCGTCGCACGATCGCAGGTCTTCTCCGCGGAGGGAGTTCAGGAACTCATCAAGGCACATCTGGAGCGGCGCCGGAATGTCGGCTATCATCTCTGGGGTTTGATGACACTCTTTCTGTGGATGAAGCGTTGGGACATCTCTTCAACAGACCTTGAGCTAAAAGACGCGGAGGTCAGCGCTTGAAGAAAGCGTCCGGCGCTCTTCTTGGCTCGCGAGCTGAATTGCTGGTTCTGCTCATTGCAACACTAGTGTTCCTCACCACCATCGTGAGCCCGCCGTCCCTAATGGACGACGTGGATGCATTCCAGGCCCGAATGGCGCAGAACATGTACCAATCGGGCGATTGGGTTACTGCCCGGCTCGACGGTGTTCGCTATTTTGACAAGGCCCCTTTTAAGTATTGGGTGACGATACTCCTCTACGAAGTGCTCGGCGTGCACGACTGGGTCGCGCGAATTCCGTCTGCCTTGTCAGCGATCCTTATGGTCTGGGTGGTCATGCGCTTTGGCAGATGGGCCATCAACGAGAAAGCCGGTCTCTATGCCGGAATCGTCCTCTCCACCTGCATCGGGCTTTTTCTCTTCACCCGCATCATTATTCCGGACGTGATGCTCACGCTCGCGATCGCCGTAGCGCTATGGGCCTTCATCCGCTCGCAAGATGACGAGGAAACGCGCCCGCGCCTGTGGGCTTACATCATGGCCGCGGCGCTAGCCATCGGTATGCTCATCAAGGGCATGGTCGCCCTGGCCCTGCCGATCGCCGCCATATTCGTCTATCTGCTTGTTTCGCGCCGCCTGTTCCAACTTGAGACCTGGAAGCGGCTGCACGTGTTTACTGGCTTGCTGTTATTCCTGGCGATCGCTGCGCCGTGGCACGTCCTCGCCACGATCCGCAACCCGCCATATTTCGACTTCACCATGCATGGCGGGCCCGGTGAATACCGCGGCTTCTTCTGGTTTTATTTCATCAACGAACAGGTCCTGCGCTTCCTGAACCTGCGATACCCTCGCGATTACGACACCGTCCCCCGATTCTTGTTCTGGACGCTACACTTGGTGTGGCTCTTTCCGTGGAGCGTCTACATCCCCACGGTTGCGTGGCTCGATTTCCGCCCTTCGCACCGTGCCGGGCGCGCCAATCTGCTTGCGCTCTGCTGGGTTGCTGCCGTACTGCTGTTTTTCTCATTTTCTACAACTCAGGAATACTACTCGCTGCCGCTGTATCCCGCTGCCGCTCTACTGCTCGGCGGAGGAATGGCGCTCGAAGGCAGCTACATTTCAATCGGCGGCAGGATCGTTGCAGTCATCGCCAGCTTGGGCGCTGTGGTCATCGCCGCAACCCTGATCTTAACGAGGAATCTGCCGGCACCTGGCGATATCTCGGTCGCACTCATGCGCCATCCCGGTGCGTACAAATTGTCCCTGGGGCACCTGCAGGACCTGACGCTCAGCGCCTGCGCTTATCTGCGGCTACCTCTTGTACTCGCTGGAATCGCCTGCGTGATCGGCGCAAGCGGAGCGTGGCGGCTGCGCGGCGAGCGGGCTTTTCTTGCCATCGCCGTAATGATGGTTCTTTTCTTCCAAGCCGCCAGACTCGCTTTGGTTGTTTTTGATCCGTACCTATCTTCCCGCCCCTTGGCAGAAGCCCTGAATCGGCTGCCCAAAGGCGAGCTGATCGAGGAAGGGGACTACAACTCCCTCTCCTCAATCTTCTTCTACCACGAGGATAAAACCCTGATCTTGAACGGCCGTTTCTTTGTTCTGGAATACGGCTCGTACGCGCCCGATGCCCCCAACGTATTCATCAATGACTCGGATTTTCTTCAATTATGGGGCCGCCAGGCGCGCTGCTACCTCGTAACAAGTGCCAGAAAGGCAGCCCGGATCAAGACCCTCGCCCAGGGTTTGCCTCTGTTTGAAATTGCATCTGCAGGAGGCAAGATTATTTTGTCGAATCAAGCTGTAACACCTTGAGCATCGATCTAAAGGAAGCCGGTCATCCGCTGCCTCACCGCAGCTCCTTCATGATCCCCGGCAAGCTCCATTGCGCCTGCATGCTGTTGGGACCCCAGCCGAACTCCGCGGCCATCACTTTGCCGACTTCTTCCTGGCTCTTGCCTTCGTGGATCAAGCCACTGGCGCGGGTGCGTAGCTTCTCGATGTTGTTGCGGTAGGTTTGCAGGCCGGCTTTCGTAGTTACGGGACCGTGGCCGGGAATGACGGTGTCGAAATCGAGCTTCAGGGCTTCGTCGAGCGTCTTGGTCCATTCAATTACGCTGCCGCCGCCGGTATAGTCGATCAGCGGAGTGCTGCCGGCCATCATGTCGCCGGTGTGGATGGTGCGCAGTGCGGGGAAATAGATGATCGCGTCGCCATTGGTGTGGCCGCGGCCGAAGTATTGCGCGCGCACTTCTTTGCCACCCAGAAATACGGACATCTCGGTGGTGAAGACGACGCGCGCCGGGCTCATGTCGGGAGACCATTGGGTTGTTTGTGCTCGACGATATTGTTCCGCGCATTCACAGTCGAGATGATTTCCGCCGTCGAAAGGAATTGCGTGTTCCCGCCGCTGTGATCGGAATGATGATGCGTCGACATCACGTACTTGATTGGCTGGCTGGTGACGCTCTTGACTTTGCTTACGATGCCCTCGTGATCGCGGTCGAACTTGTCGTCGACCAGGATGACGCCGTCGCCCGTGACATACGCCGCGACATTACCCCCGTCACCCTCGATCTCGAAGAGGTCGTCTTTCACTTTATTCACTGTCAATTGCGGGGGCTGGTTCTGAGTCTGCGTGTAGGCAAACCAAGCCAGCGTGAGGAAAAGGAGCCCTGCGGCAGTGCGTGCGGCGATTATCCGGTTCATTCGGAGAACTATACCAGATTCAGTCTCAACCTGAATCGTGTATGATTGCCGCTTATCGGGCAAAAATGCACAGGCGCTGCGTCCTATTAACACTCCTTACGTTATTTCTGAGCACGGGATTCGGTGTAGTACAGAAACCACTGCTCACGCTCGACGAGTTCTTTAACGCGGTGGACATTCATCACGTACGGATTTCGCCGGATGGCCGGTCGGTGGTCATCGAAACGTCGCGTGCGGATTGGGACGCGGATCGCTTCCGCTCGGACTTATGGCTCTACCGGGACGATCGCGCCGGGGCACTCGTGCCGCTCACGACCACGGGGCATGACCAGGACGCGCAGTGGTCGCCGGACGGCAAGTGGATCGCGTTTCTCTCCGATCGTGGCCTCCCGCAAGAACCGGAAAAAGACGACGAGCACGCAAAAACTGAGCCCACCAAGACGATGCAGGTATATGCGATTGCCGTCGCTGGTGGGGAGGCCTTCCCAATGACGCGTGGCGAGGAAGAGGTCCATGCGTTCGCGTGGTCTGGCGATTCGCGCGAGATCTATTTCGCTACGCGCACGCCTTGGAGCAAGGAGCAGAAAGAGGCGTACAAGAAGGAATGGAAGGATGCTGTGCAGTTTCGGGAATCGGAGCGCGGCGACGTCATCAGCCGGATCGCTGTTGCGGACGCAATGCATTGTGCCATGGTGAACACAGGCAAAGCTTGCGACGCATCCACCGCGGCCACGCAAATCACGAGCACGCCGCTCCGCGCCAAGCAGCTGGAGACCTCACCAGACGGAAAGCGCATCGCGGTCCTCACAGAATCGCGGACGGAGCGGTGGGAGTCGGCCGAAGACTTCGCAATCTACGTGGTGGATTCGGCTGGTGGGACGGCCAAGAGACTGGTGGCGCGACCGGCGTTTCTGGATAGCCTGCGATGGGCGGCGGACGGCCGTCATATTTTCTTCCATTTCCTGAATGGCGCGGTGGAGGGCCCTTATCAGGATGCGCAGCCACGCGTTTACTCGGTTGACGTGGAAAGCGGCTCCATGGTCCGGTGGGCGGCGATGTTTCCGGGCGCGGTTGCTGACTACGCGGCGCTGTCCGATGGTGGCCTGCTCGCGACCGGACGGATGGGCACGGAGGTGCAAACGTACGTGCAACACAGCGCGGACAGCGATTTCGCGAGGCAATCGGGAACGCCGGGAACATACGAAGAGATCTCCCCCGCCGCGCATTCGCCCAGGCTCGCGTTCGTCCACTCGAATCTCCAGCAGCCAGCCGAGGTCTACCTGGCGGAAACCGCGGCCGATATCGCGCACGCGCGCCGCATCACCGCATTCAACCAAGTCCTCACCGAACGCGCTCTGCCCGAGGGCAAGCCCTACCGCTGGACGGCCGACGATGGCGTGACGGTGGAAGGGATGCTGATCTATCCTCCGGGAAAATTCGAGGCGAAGCATCTGCGTACCCTGACGCTCATTCATGGCGGGCCAGGGGATGCCGACGGCAATCATTTCGAGGCCGATTGGTACCAGTGGGGATCGCTGGCAGCGACACAGGGCTGGCTGGTGTTTGAGCCCAATTATCGCGGCTCCATCGGCTATGGCGACAAGTTCACGCTGGGCATTGTGCCCCAGATCGTCTCGAAACCAGGAAGAGACATCCTGGCTGGAGTCGATGCGCTGGTGAAAGACGGCATCGCGGACTCCGATCATATGACGATTGGCGGATACAGTTATGGCGGTTATCTGACCAACTGGCTGATCACGCAAACCACTCGCTTCAAAGCTGCTGTAACGGGAGCAGGCGCCGTGGAGCACGCCGCCAACTGGGGCAACGATGACACCACCCTGGATGACTCCTACTTCCTGGGTGGCAATCCCTGGGAAGCCAAGCAGCGGTACAACGACGAAGCGGCTATCTGGCAGATGAACAAAGTCAGGACACCGACGCACATCGTGGCCGGTGCCGAGGATATTCGCGTTTACGTGGGTGAGAACTATCTGCTCGAACGGGCGCTACTCGCGCAGGGCATTCCGGTGAAGCTGCTCATCTTTCCCGGCGAGGGCCACGCGCTCGACAAGAACCCGTGGCACGGGAAAATCAAGGTTCGCGAAGAACTGAAGTGGCTCGAGAGCCATCAGTAGAACAGATACTTACGCCACTGCTCGTCGCTCTTGCCGAGTAAGCGCATCAGGTGCCGGCTGGTGTGCAGGCTGAAGGGGCGCGGCTGGCGCGTCAGCTTCATGCCCGCTTCCTCAGGCGTGCGGCT
>DATGZN010000111.1:0-28318 GCA_035297145.1 Bryobacteraceae bacterium | reverse complement strand
GCGGGATGCGATACGCTCCCAATGAGAAACGCACTCAAGGTGCAATCGAAAGGAGACCGGCCATGAGGAAGCATATCACCACAACAGAGTCTGCAGTGACCAGGAAGAGAGCCAACCGGAAGCTGACGGTGGGCATCGATCGGGGAGATCGAAGTAGTCGCTACTGCATATTGGACGAGCAGGGCGAAGTACTGGCGGAGGGCAGCGTGGCGACAACCAAGAAAGGCTCAGATGGTGTGCGTCGAAATTGCCGCGTTGTGCGCTGCCGATCACGTTTTCCTAAGGGTCTTGACCTTCCTCACACCACTTGCAGCACCAGACACTTCAAATAACAAGTTTCCGGCACCGTCAGCAGAATTGGGTGGTCCTGCGCTTGCGTGCGGCGTTCCAGCACGCGCAGCTCGCGGCCGGCATCGAGAGCGGCTTGGGCCACAATTTCCAATAGCATCGCTTCGCTCAAGTGATGCGAGCAGGAACAGGTCACCAGAATTCCGCCTGGACCTAGCAGGCGCAACGCGCGCAAGTTGATCTCCTTATAACCGCGGGTGGCAGCTTCGAGATTCCGGCGTGACTTGGCAAACGCCGGTGGGTCGAGTATCACCGTCGAAAACTCGCGTCGCGCTGACGCGTAACTGGCGAGCACTTCGAACATGTCGGCTTCACGGAATTCCACGTTCGCGATGCCATTCGCCTGGCGGTTGGCCTCCGCCGTAGCCAGCGCCGCCGCGCTCGAATCGACAGCCTCCACCGACTCACATTTCGCGGCGATGTGCAGGGCGAAGCCGCCTGTCGACGTGAAACAGTCGAGGGCTTTGCCTTTTGCGTAGCGCGCCGCGGCCACGTAGTTCTCGCGTTGATCGAGAAAGATCCCTGTCTTCTGGCCTTCGAGCAGATCGGCGCGAAAGGCGAGGCCGTTCATGTGCACAGTCAACTCACGCGGCGCCTCGCCGAACACGATGCCGGTTTCGAGCGGCAACTGCTCGTGCTGGCGCACGGCCACATCATTGCGGGCTACGATGCCGCGCGGCGAAAACAAATCCACCAGCGCGGCGACGATCCAATCCTTTGCCGCGTCCATGCCTTGATCGAGTGTCTGTATGACGAGATAGTCGCCGTAACGGTCCACGATCAGGGCAGGGAGGCGGTCACCTTCGCCATGCACCACGCGGTAAGCATCGCTATCGCGCACGAGGTTGCGGCGATACTCGTTGGCTTCCGCGATGCGCCGGGCAAAAAACTCCGGGCCGATTTCCTGAACTTCCCGTGACAGCAACCGCAGACAAATTTGAGATGTCGAGCTGTAATGCGCTACGCCGAGCACGCGCCGCTGCGGATCGATCACCTTGACCACTGATCCGGGCGCCGCATGATCGCGCTCCGCTACATCGCTGGAGAAGATCCAGGGATGCCCAGAGGCTACCCGGTTGGCGGCTTTGCGATTGACTTTGACTTCCGTCAACGCATCGCCTGTAGACGTGCGATTCGATCTTCAGTCGACGGGTGTGTGGAGAACAGCCGCATCAACGCCTGTCCCGTGAACGGCTTGATGATGAACAGGTGCTGCGTAGCAGGTGAGGCTTCCATGGGAATCCGCTTCGAGTAGGTTTCGAGCTTTTGTAACGCTGATATCAAATTGTAAGGGGTGCCGGTATACTTCGCCGACGCCGTATCCGCATCGAATTCGCGTGAGCGCGAAATGGCCATCTGGATGAGCCCCGCCGCGAGCGGAGCCAGAAAAATCATGAGAATGCCGGCCCAGCCACCGCCGTCATCGTCGTCGTCGCGCCGCATGCCCCCGAAAATCATGGCCCACCGCGCCATGGAAGCCAGCGCGGTAATCGCCGCGGCAATCGTCGCCGCCACCGAGCTGATGAGAATGTCGCGATGCAGAACGTGGCCCAGTTCGTGCGCCACCACACCTTCCAGCTCGCGATCGTCCATCACCTGTAAGATGCCGGCAGTGAACGCAACAGAGGCGTGAGCCGGGTTGCGGCCGGTGGCGAAGGCATTGGGCGAAGCCTCAGAAATCAGCCACAGCTTCGGCATGGGCAGGCCCATGCGCTGCGCGAGACCGCCGACGATCGGCGCAACCCGCCGGTAAACCTCCGGATTCTCCGTCTCGGTCACCGGCTGCGCCGAATAGCTGGCCAGAGCGATCTTGTCGGAGAAGAAATACCCGGCGAAATTCATGACGACGGCGATGGCGAGCCCAATGTAGAGTCCGTTGCGCCCGCCCATCGCCCTCCCGCCCACTACCAGCAGCCCACTAAGCAGCCCCAGCAGCAGGACGGTCTTCATTGTGTTTCCACTGTGCATGATCTGACTCTATTGTGTCACCAACTCGGCCACGCGCCGCGTGAATTTGAGCTCGTGCTTTCCGGCGTCGCCATCCACCACCACAGTGTCGCCCTGGCTGAAATCGCCGCTCAGCAGCCGCAGCGATAGCGGGTCCTGAATCAGCCGTTGGATCGCCCGCCGCATTGGCCGCGCGCCGTAGGCCGGATCGTAACCTTCCGCCATGAGCACGTCTTTGGCGCTCTCGGTCACCTCGAGGTGCATGCCCTTGCCCTCGAGAAGCGCCGCCACCCGCTGGATCTGGATGTCGATGATGAGCGCCAGGTGTTCCTTGTTCAGCGGATTGAACACGATGATGTCGTCCACGCGATTCAAAAACTCCGGCCGGAACGTCTTGCGTAGCGCATCCAGCAGCGCCGTGCGCGTCGATTCACTGTTGGTATGCCGCGCGTTGATCGAGAATCCGATCGTCGCGCCATCCCGGATCTCGCCCGACCCCACATTGGACGTCATGATGATCACGGTGTTGCGGAAGTTCACCGTCCGCCCCTGGCCGTCGGTGAGCCGGCCGTCATCCAGAATCTGCAGCAGCGAGTTGAAGACGTCGGGATGCGCTTTCTCAATCTCGTCGAACAGTACCACCGAATACGGTTTCCGCCGCACATACTCGCTCAACTGCCCGCCCTCTTCGTAGCCGACATATCCCGGCGGCGCGCCGATCATCCTCGATACGGCATGCTTCTCCATGTACTCCGACATGTCGATGCGAATCAGAGCTTTCTCATCGTCGAACATGAACGCCGCCAGCGCCCGCGCCAGCTCAGTTTTTCCAACCCCCGTCGGACCGAGGAAAATGAAACTGCCGATAGGCCGGTTGGGATCGGCCAACCCCGCGCGATTGCGCCGGATGGCGTTCGAAACCAGCCTGACGGCCTCATCCTGCCCAACCACTCGCTCGCGCAGCCGGTCTTCCATGTGCACCAGCTTCTGAATTTCGCCCTCGAGCATACGCGCCACAGGGATGCCGGTCCACTTCGCTACAATACGCGCGATATCCTCTTCATCAATTTCCTCCTTGAGCAGAGGGCTGGCGGCTTTGATGGCTTCCAGCTCTTTGGTCGCGGCTGCCAGATCTTTTTCGATCTGTGCCAAGCCGCTGTATTTCAGTTGCGCCGCTTTTTCCCAGTCACCTGTGCGCGTCGCCTTCTCCTCTTCCTGGCGAGCCTTATCTTGCGCTTCCTTGAGCTCGCGCACGCGGCTGATGGCGGCTTTTTCGCGGTTCCACCGCTCGCGCAGCGTTGCGGATTCCGCGCGGATTCGCTCCAGTTCGTTCTCGACAACTCGCAGCCGCTCGCGCGAAGCATGGTCGCTCTCGCGGTTCAATGCCTGGCGTTCAATTTCGAGTTGCGTGATGCGGCGGTCCACCTGATCCAACTGGATCGGCAACGAGCCGATCTCGATGCGCAGCGCCGCGCCGGCTTCATCGATCAGGTCGATGGCTTTGTCGGGGAGGAACCGGTCGGTGATATAGCGGTTCGAAAGTACGGCTGCGGCCACAATCGCCGAGTCCTTGATGCGCACGCCGTGATGGATCTCGATCTTTTCCTTGAGACCGCGCAGAATCGCGATAGTGTCGTCGATGGTCGGCTCGCCCACCATGACGGTTTGAAAGCGCCGGGCCAGCGCCGCGTCCTTCTCCACGTACTTTCGATACTCGTTCAGGGTGGTCGCGCCGATGCAGCGCAGCTCGCCGCGTGCCAGCGCGGGCTTCAGCATGTTGGCGGCGTCGATGGCTCCTTCGGCCGATCCGGCGCCCACCAGCGTATGCAGCTCGTCAATGAAGCAGATAATCTCGCCGTTCGAGTCCGTGATTTCCTTCAGAACGGCCTTGAGACGGTCTTCAAACTCGCCACGAAACTTGGTGCCCGCCACCATGGAGCCGAGGTTCAGCGACACCAGCCGCTTGTTGCGCAACTGATCGGGCACATCCCCCTTCACAATGCGCTGCGCCAGACCCTCGACGATGGCGGTCTTGCCTACACCCGGTTCACCGATCAGCACGGGATTATTCTTCGTGCGCCGGCTCAGCACCTGCATCACACGCCGGATTTCATCGTTGCGTCCAATGACTGGATCGAGCTTGTTCTTGCGCGCCTGATCCGTCAGATCCACGGCGTAGCGCTCGAGCGCCTGGTATTTCGATTCCGGATTCTGATCGGTGATCCGCTGCGTTCCACGCACTGACACCAGCGCCTTCAATATGGCGTCGTAGCTGGCTCCAGCGCGGTTGAGAAGCTGGCCTGCAGGCTCGTGCTTCTGTTGTGCGATGGCCAACAGCAGATGCTCGGTCGAGACAAATTCATCCTTGAATTTCTCGGCTTCCTCAAACGCCCGCTCGAACACTTGATTCAGGGCAGGCGCGATATACATGCCGGCTCCGGCGCCCGAAACCTTCGGCAGTGCCTCCACCATACGCTGGGCCTCAAGCACCACCGCATCCGGATGCACATCGCACTTTTCCAGCACCGGCCGGACAATACCCTCTTGCTCGCTGGCCAGGGCAATCAACAGGTGCAGCGGGGTGAGCGCCTGGTGCTGGTGCTTCTCGGAAATGGACTGGGCCTGCTGAACCGCTTCCTGAGCTTTCTGCGTCAACTTTTCAAATCGAAACAATTGGGTCCCTGCTTTCTAAATGCAAACCGGGGCGCTTTCGATGGCCGCCCCGGTGTCACTCGTTCGCCTGTTAGATGCCTGAGGTTACTGTTTGACTTCAACCTTCACCTGTCTCGGCTTGGCCGCCTCTTTCTTGGGCAGATTGACGGTCAGGACGCCATTTTTATAGTCCGCTGAAACGTGTTCCGTGTCCACCGAACTGGGCACGGCAAAGCTTCGCACAAAACTCCCAAAGCTGCGCTCGATCCGGTGATAGCCCTTCCCGTTCTCGTCCTTTTCGAAGCGACGCTCGCCCTTGATCGACAAGGTCTGATTCTCGACGCGCACATCGATATCTTCGAGCTTGAGATCCGGCACATCGGCTTTCAAAACCAGATCATTTTCGGTTTCCAGGATGTCTACAGGAGGCGACCAGGGCCGGCCAGTGCGAGGCTCGCTCATCAGCCGGGTAACCGCATCCTCGAAAAAACGAAGGCTGGCGAGGGGGTCATGCTGTAACGACATTGGTTTTTCTCTCCTTACAATTGGCATAGCCAAAAATCTCAATACAACTAGATCATAAAATATGAGCGCTATAGTGTCAAGTACTGCCGCCATAATTAAATCTCCATTGGATTCAACTGATTACGATAAACTAGATCTTCTATGAACCTCACTCGCCGCCAGCTTTTAGCTGGTTCCGTGGCCCTTCTGGCCAAAGCTGCCGCTACGCGACGCCTGTCGCAACAAGACCCCCAGGTCGACCGTTTGCTCCCCACCCTCACGCTCGACGAAAAAGTCGGGCAGATGACGCAGCCGGATTCGCAGTACCTCAAGAATTTGGATGATGTCGGTCAGCTGCATGTCGGGTCGGTATTGAGCGGTGGCGATTCGGATCCCGCATCGGGCAATGATTTGAAGTCGTGGACGGACTTGTACGATGGCATTCAATCGCACGCGCTTTCGGCCAAGCCGCGCATCCCGCTAATTTACGGGATCGACGCGGTGCACGGCCACAACAACGTCATCGGCGCAGTGATCTTCCCGCACAATATCGCGCTCGGCTGCACTCGCGATCCGGATCTGGTGGAGCGCGCGGCGCGCATCACGGCGGAAGAGGTTCGGGCAACGGGAATACAGTGGGCTTTTGCGCCATGCGTCACAGTCCCGCAGGACATTCGCTGGGGCCGCACTTATGAGGGCTATAGCGAGTCACCGGACGTGGTGCAGCCCCTGGGAGCGGCCGCCGTTCGCGGTTTGCAGGGTAGTGCGCTCGACCATTCGCTTTCGGTGGCAGCTTGCGTGAAGCACTTCGTAGGCGATGGCGGGACGACGTTCGGCACCGGAATTGGGGGGCGTGTCGATCAGGGTGACACGCGCGTGGATGAGGCCACGCTGCGCAAGATCCATTTGCCCGGCTACATCACGGCCATTCAGGCGGGTGCTGCGACCATCATGCCCTCGTACAGCAGTTGGAATGGCGTCAGATGCTCGGGCCATCGCAAGCTGCTGACGGACATCCTAAAAAAAGAGCTGGGCTTCGAAGGTTTTGTGATTTCCGACTACAACGCGCTCGACGAGTTACCCGGAAACCGTAAGGAGCAGATCAAGCAATCCATCAACGCCGGCATGGATATGGTGATGGTGCCGGAAAAGTTTCACGAGTTCTACAACACCCTCCGCGAGTTGGCGCAGTCGGGCGAGGTCCCCATGTCGCGCATCAACGACGCGGTCACACGCATTCTGCGCGTGAAGTTCGCCATGGGGCTCATGGACCCGAATCGGAAACAGTTAGCCGACCGCAGTTTGCACAATACCTTTGGATCGGCGGCACACCGCGCCGTGGCGCGCGAGTGTGTGCGGAAGTCGCTGGTCCTGCTCAAGAATGAGAAGCGCGTTCTGCCTCTGGCCAAAACTGCCGCGCGGATTCACGTCGCCGGAAAATGCGCCGACGATATTGGCAATCAATGCGGTGGTTGGACCATCTTTTGGCAAGGCAAAAGCGGGCCCATCACACACGGGACGACCATCCTGGCGGCAATTCGCAAGGCCGTTGGCTCAGGCACGCAGGTCACGCACTCGCACGATGGCGCGGGCGCCGCGGGGGCCACAGTGGGGGTTGCTGTCATCGGTGAGACGCCATATGCGGAAATGCAGGGCGACCGCACGAACCTTGACCTCGGCTCCGACGATGTCGGCGTGGTCGAGAACATGAAGCGCGTTGGCATCCCGGTGGTGGTCGTACTGATATCGGGACGGCCGCTCATTATTGAGAGCGTGCTACAGAAGGCCGACGCCGTGATCGCTGCGTGGTGCCCGGGAAGCGAAGGCGATGGGGTGGCCGACGTGCTGTTCGGAGACCACAAGCCATCGGGCAAACTCTCCTTCACCTGGCCCAGCCGGGAATCGACCACGTTCGCGCGGAACGATCCAGGATACAAAACGCTCTTCCCGCTGGGGCATGGGCTGAGTTACTAGTGTAGTGAGGCGTGCAGAACCAGGATTATCTTCTTCATCGTTGGACGACCGCTCCCTGTGGTCGCGGCTCTGAAAAGGCTGCAAGCGCGCAGGAGCTTTGCTGAGCCGCGCGCGTAGCAAGCGGTTTACCCTCGACTGCAAACGCCGGCCGTTTCGGACGCACTACATTACCGCATTGGCGGCGTTTTTTGAAAGCGCTTCCTGCCGGCCCAGTAGAGGCTTATTTCGTGGCCATCGGGGTCGTTGAGGTAGGCGTGCTTCCATCCCCATGGCATCACTTTCGGGGGTTGAGTGAACACCACTCCGGCGGCTGCCAGCGCCGCGCAGAACTTGTCCAGGTCCTTGGTCTCGAAATACAGCCGAATCCCTTCGGCATCCGGCGATCTTCCGGCATCGACGACGTGTAATGCGAACGTAGATTCGCCGCTCTGCGATTTGAGGCGCGCGTAGCTCTGGCCGACTTGCTCGATGACTTTGAACCCAAGGAGTTCAGAGTAGAACTGCAGCGCCGGCGCCAGTTTCCGCACGTAAATAATCGCGTGGTTGAATTCGAGAGGCGCATTTCGTCTGGATTTGATCTGAGGCGCCATGAAAACCTCCGCCTTGAAAGTGTATCAGAGGTAACCGCGCGTCTCGGGATCTCGTCGGGAAATGTATAGAGGTGTATTGTGTCTGACTCAGTCTCACGCCGGTCCTTTCTGTTTTCAGCCACGGCGTTGTTGGCAGCCGCCCAGGATCAGCCGAAGTTTTCCACCGATGTCAAAGTCGTGAGCGTGCTCGCCACCGTCCGCGACAAGAAGGGACAAATCGTCCACAGCCTGACTAAGGACGATTTCTCCATCGAGGAAGACACCCGGCCGCAGACCATCCGCTATTTCTCGCAGGAAAGCGATCTGCCGTTGACGCTGGGCTTGCTGGTGGACACGAGCATGAGCCAGCGAAACGTTCTGGGCCAGGAGCAGAGTGCCAGCTACCGCTTTTTCGACCAGGTGCTCCGTCCGGACAAGGACAAGGCCTTCGTGATTCATTTCGATCATGATGTGGAGCTTCTGAAAGACCTGACCTCGTCGAAGAAGGACCTGGACGCCGCGCTGGCTCAGTTGGAAACCCCGCAACTGGAGCGGCGTGACCAGAGTGGCGGTGGCGGCAATTCGGGCGGCGGCGGTTATCCGGGTGGTGGCGGGAGAGGCGGCGGGCGCCGCAGCGGCGGCGGAGGAACGCTGTTGTATGACGCGATTCTGCTTGGGTCCAACGAGATCATGAAGAAGCAGCAGGGCCGTAAGGCCATTATTCTGCTCACAGACGGAGTGGACCGTGGCAGCAAGACGCCGCTACCGGGCGCCATCGAGTCCGCGCAGCGCGCCGATACCCTGGTGTACTCCATCCTGTTTGCTGACAAGGAAGGATTCGGCAGCGGATTGGGCGGACCCGGGATGGGGCGCCATGGAGGATATGGCGGCGGAGGCCGCCGGTATCCGCAGCAGCAACGCCCCGACGGCAAGAAGATTCTGGAGCAGATATCAAAGGAGACGGGCGGCGGATTCTTCGAAGTCTCCAAGAAGCAGCCCATCGAGCAGATCTACGAGCACATCCAGGAAGAGCTGCGCAGCCAGTACAGCCTGGGGTATACGCCGGATAAAGCCGAAGCCGGATATCACAAGATCACGGTGACGGTTAAAGAAAAGGCGTTGCTCGTGCAGGCGCGGGACGGATATTACGCGGGAGGGTAGACAGCAGAAGAGCAATGGGGCCGGAACGAATCCGGCCCCATTTCCGGAACTAGCGGCGGAAACCGCGGTATCCACCGCCGTAAAATCCGCGACCGTAGAAACCGCGTCCGTAGTAAAAGCCGGGGTAGAAACCAAATCCGATGCCGCCCCAATAAGGATACGGATAGTACGGGTAGCCATAAGCATACGGATAGCCGTACCCATAATAGGGAGCCGGCGGCGGACGATAGCCAACTTGCGGACCACCGTTGTTATTCGGACGGTCATACTCGTTGGGATCGACGTAGCGAAACGCGTACGGCGCGCGGTCGGTAGCAATCGTGATTGGTGCTTCCACGCGGAACGTCAGAACAGATTCCGGAGTGATGTAAGTTGGGCGGCCACGGGTAAGCAGCACCCCGATGGTTCCCACGATGAGGCCAGCGCCGGCTCCGACACCTGCGCCGACGCCTCCATTCACAGCGGCGCCAATTGCCGCACCGGTTGCCGTGGTTACTCCTACGCCGGCGACGTCGCGGCCGACCGACGTATCGCCATTACGCGTGATAAGCTGCGATTGAATCGGCACCTGCTGGCCATCGACCAGAGTCAGATCCGTCAGCTGAACACCGAGACGGGAAACGCCCTCGACGCGGCCGGCCTTTTGCGCTTCCTTCACCACGCCACCGATGGTCTGTCCACGCTGCGCGACAATCACGCCATCTACAACGATCGGGCGCACCAGGGTGGCCGTGAAGGCATCACCGGGATGGCTGCGATCGGAAGATAGAAACTGATTGACCCGAACGGTTACAAATGTACCGGTCTTGATGGTCAACTGCGCCGGCACCGGCGGTTGCGGAGGCAGTGCTTGCGGACCTTGTCCCTGCGGGGCCGGGCCCTGTGAGGAATAGTTTGGATATTGGGCATAGTTTGGCCGCTGCGCAAAAGTGGGCGGAGCCGCCTGTGTGTCTCCGGCTTGCGGCGGATCGCTGGCGCGCCGCCATGCGCCATTTGGCGCCGGCATCTGCTGGTCACTCGGCGGGGGCGGAGCGGAAATCTGCTGCTGCGCCTGCGCCTGATCCGGCGGCGGCGCCGGTGCGTCTTGCGGATCCTGTGCGAATGCAAGACTGCACGCCGCCAACGAAGTTACGGCAATGTAGTAAGTCGCGGATCGAATCATTTGATGGGTCCTCATAGCTGTCTCACTGCTTCTCGACGCTCTCTGTAGTGCATCTGTTTCACCATTCGCTATTTACCCGTAAATGATTGGAAATAAAGGCGGCAAACCAATGAAATTCTGGCCGGAATGCACCGGCGACTGGTGCTTTTCAGCCAGCAGTATCAATCCTGTGGCAGAGCGTGGATCACGACGTGCAAGCATCCATCGTCCACGACCTGCACGGCCGTGAAGTCACGAATGCAGTGCTCGCTGTGGAGCTCGTCGCAGGAATAAGTTGTGGTGACGCCGAGCGCACGCATCCCGCCAGCGCGCGCAGCTTGAATACCGGCGGGAGTATCTTCGATGACCAGGCATTCGGCGGGCGCGACTCCCAGCAAATGCGCGGCGAGAAGAACACCTTCCGGATGCGGCTTACCGTTCTTCACGTCATCTGCGGAAACCACGACCGATGGCAGCATCAGGCCGGCGCACTCCATGCGCACCTGGGCCAACTGTCGCGGAGCGGAGGTAACCAAGGCCCACGACCCACGAGGCAAGGCGCGGAGCAGAGCGGCTGCGCCAGGGACGGCGCGGACGCCTTCACGATCCGAGAGCTCCTCCTCAGCGAATCGCGCGAACTCGTCCTCGGTCGCGAGGTGCGGCGCCACTTCGCGGATTGTCTCCTCTGTGCGCCGTCCGTGCGAGATCTTCAGAATCGGTTGCGGATCCAGGCCATACCGCGCGGCCCAACGGGTCCATTGCCGCTCGTCGTGCGCCATGGAGTCGACCAGCGTGCCGTCCATATCGAAGAGGATGGCGGCGCCGTGGAATTCGAAGAGAGGAGGCTTGTTCATGGGAGATATCGATGCGATGGCTAATAGTGTGGCATCTCCCAATAAAGGCTTTCAACGCCGAGGCCGCCGAGCTCGCCGAGGAAACTGACAGTCAAAGTCTGTCACTGGCCTAAAATGGAGGGAAGTAAAGGTGCGGGATTTGATCCAGAGGTCAAGAAATGAGCGTGAAGTACACCGTCATATTCGAACGAGCGGAGCACAATTGGGCCGCGTACGTTCCCGATCTTCCTGGCTGCATTTCCACGGGGAAGACTCTCGAGGCGACGGAGAACAACATCCGGGAAGCCATTCAGGGCCACTTGCAGGCACTGCGCGAGTTTGGCGAGCCGGTGCCAGAGCCGATCAGCGTGGCGAAGGATATCGAGGTGACGCCGGCGGCTTAGCGCCGTGGCTGCTACTTCTTCTCGAACCGGATCGGCTTCATTTTCACCGGCGCGTTCAAAAATGTCAGCTCAGCCTGTCCTTCGCCAGTGAGCTTTAGTTCGAACTTCAGCGGTTCGCCGCCGTCCTCGTCCTTGACCGAATAAGAGAGCGTGTCGCCTTGTAATTTAGGGTCGAGAATGGGGTCGGTCTTGTCATCGGATCCTTCCGGCTCAATGAGCTCACCTTCGCCATTCACATTGACGTTGCATGCGTGCATGTTTCCGGACAGCGGATTAGCGACTTCCAGGTTGATGGTGCAGAGGGATCAAGAAAGCAAAAATCCGGAGTCTGGGTATGGCGTCCACGAGGCACGCAAACTGCCAACTCCGGATCAAGGTTTCACAACGACTAACGTCTGGGCGATTGTGCAGATTAGGGCCAGGAGTGACGCCAAATCCTAAATCCCAGATCCCGTGTTTGGCCCTACTTTTCTTCTTCTTCCGGCGTCTCTTCTTCCGGTTCGCGACCCTCGCGTTGCGCCTTCAGGCGTTCTTCGCGGCGCTTGGTGCGGTCGGCGGCGCGCTTGACGAGTTCGGAGCCGACCAGTTCGATCATGGCCTGCTCGGCGCCGTCGCCCTTGCGGAAGCCCAGGCGAACGATGCGGGTATAGCCACCGGAGCGCTGGCCAAAGCGCGTGCCCAGGGTGTCGAATAGCTTCTTCACCGACGCCGGCGTTTCCAGAAATGCCGCGGCTTGGCGGCGTGTGTGTAAGGTATCGCGCTTGGCCAGCGTGATCATGTGGTCCACCAGCGGCTTTATCGCCTTGGCTTTGGGAACCGTGGTAATAACGCGCTCCTGTTCGATGACGCTGGTCACCAGTCCCTTGAGCAGGGAATTGCGGGAGCCGATGTCCCGCTTGAGTTTGTATCCACCTCGTCTGTGTCGCATCGGATTCCCTTACTCGCCAGGCTGATCGTTGGGTTCGTACTGATCGTCATCCGGCAGAATCTCGGGCTGCGATCCCGGCGCCGGCGGCGGAGGAGCGACCAGGCGGCCGTGCGCGTCTACCTTCATACCCAGCGAAAGGCCCATATTGGCCAGAATTTCTTTGATTTCGTTGAGCGACTTGCGGCCAAAATTCTTGGTGCGCAGCATCTCGGCCTCGGTCTTCTGCACCAGTTCGCCGATGGTTTGGATATTAGCGTTCTTGAGGCAGTTGTAAGAGCGCACGCTCAGCTCGAGCTCTTCGACCGAACGGTTCAACTGCTCGCCCATCTTGTCCATGGAGCGCTCGGCGGTCTCCTCGGTGCTCTCAGGGAGTTCCTCAAAGTTGATGAAGATCGACATGTGATCTTTGAGGAGCTTGGCGGCGAAGCCGATGGCGTCTTGCGGGGAGACGGCGCCGTTGGTCCAGACTTCGAGCGTGAGCTTGTCGTAATCGGTCATCTGCCCCAGGCGCGCGGCTTCCACGGTGAAATTTACTTTGCGCACGGGCGAATGGACGGAGTCGATCGGGATATAACCGAGCGCGAGGTCCTCGTCGAAGTTCTTGTCGGCGCTGACGTAGCCGCGGCCGGTTTTGAGGCGCATCTCGATGTTGATCTTGCCGCCCTCGCCCACGGTGGCGACATGAAGGTTGCGATCGAGGACTTCGACATCCTGGTCGGTTTGGATCTGGCCGCTGAGTACCTCACCGGGCTGGTCGACGGTCAGGCGAACGGTTTTGACGCCCTCACTCATAATCTTGAACGGAATCTGCTTGAGGTTGAGGATGATATCGGTGGCATCTTCCACCACGCCGGGGATGGGGCTGAACTCATGCTCCACGCCTTCGATGCGCACGGCGGTGATGGCCGCGCCCTCGATGGAGCTGAGCAGCACGCGCCGCAGCCCGTTGCCGATGGTGGTGCCGAAGCCGCGCTGGAATGGTTGCGCCGTGAACATGCCATACCGCTCGGTGAGGGTTTCGGTATTGGCGACTAATCTTTTGGGTTTCTGAAAGCCTTTGAACATTATTTTGGAATCTCCAAACAACTGTTAAATGCCGAGCCGCCGAGTTCGCCGAGAAAACTGTTTAGCATCTCGGCGTCTCTGTGTCTCGGCGTTGAAGCTTTACTTCGAATACAACTCCACAATGAGCTGCTCGTTAATTTGAATCTGCACCAATTCATCGCGCTTGGGGAGCCCCGTGATTTTGGCGCGCAGGTTTTCCCGGTCGACCTCCATCCAGCCCGGCGCTGGAGCATGTGCGGTCGCGTCGCGCGCCGCGAGAATCGTTGGATTGTTTTTGCTCGATTCGCGGATGGCGACCTCGTCTCCGATCTTCACCTGAAACGATGGCACATTGACCTTGCGGCCATTTACCTGGACGTGGCCGTGATGCACTACCTGGCGCGCCTGCGCGCGGCTGGTACCGAAGCCCATGCGGTAGATCACGTTGTCGAGCCGCCGTTCCAGGCCCGCGAAGAGGTTCTCGCCGGTGATGCCCTTTTGATGCGCTGCCTTTTCAAATCCGTTGCGGAACTGGGTTTCCAACAGACCGTACACACGCCGCATTTTCTGCTTTTCGCGGAGCTGCAGGCCGTAGCCCACCAGTTTTGCCTTGCGGTCCTTACCATGCTGTCCGGGAACGAAGTTGCGCTTTTCGATGGCACACTTCTCACTGTGACAGCGCTCGCCTTTCAAAAACAGCTTCATGCCCTCGCGCCGGCAGAGCCGGCAAACCGGGCCTCGATAACGTGCCAATGTTCCTCCTTACCTCTTCACTTCAGGTGCAGTTTACAGTCCGGCACTCGGACCTTCGTCCTGCTTAAAACAGGTGCCAGGGGTTAGGTTCTAGGTGTGAGCAACCAAGACCTGGAAACCTCGCCTTCTCTAAACCCTTCTCTTTTTCGGCGGCCGGCAGCCGTTGTGTGGGATGGGTGTTGCGTCCTTGATGTTGCGGACTTCCAGCCCGGCTGTCGAGAGAGCGCGTACCGCCGATTCACGGCCCGATCCCGGACCGCTCACACGTACTTCTACTGTTCGTAAACCGCTTTCCGAGGCTTTGTTGGCCGCGGTGAGCGCCGCCTGCTGCGCGGCAAACGGTGTTCCCTTGCGCGACCCGCGAAAGCCGAGCGAGCCGGCGCTCGACCAGGAGAGCGTATGGCCCTCCTGATCGGCAATGGTCACGATGGTGTTGTTGAAGGTCGCCTGGATGTGCACAATGCCCGAATGGACAATGCGTTTTTCCTTCTTCTTGAAGCTTTTCTTCTTAGTCGGTTTGGCTTTCTGCTCAGCTTTCGCCATAGGATTATGTCTTCGACGCCGCTTTCTTCTTGTTGGCCACGGTGCCGCGCCGAGGTCCCTTGCGCGTGCGCGCGTTGGTGTGGGTCCGCTGGCCGCGCACCGGCAGGCTGCGGCGGTGCCGCATGCCGCGATAGGAGCCCATCTCGATGTGCCGCTTGATATTCATCGAGATTTCCTTGCGCAGATCGCCTTCCACGGCGCCTTCCTCTTCGAGGATCTGGCGCACCTTGTTGACCTCGTCTTCGGTGAGGTCGCCGACCTTCTTGTCGAATTCGATCCCGGCCCGGTGGAGCAGGGAACGGGAACGGCTACGGCCGATGCCGTAGATGTACGTAAGGCCGATTTCCGCTCTCTTTTTGGGCGGCAGATCTACGCCTGCTAAACGTGCCATAACGCTCTCCTATCCCTGGCGCTGCTTGTGTTTCGGATTCGGGCAGATGACACGCACCACCCCCTGGCGATGGATCACCTTGCACTTGTCACAAATCTTTTTAACTGACGCTCGCACTTTCATGGTTTTTTGGGATTTGGGATTTGGGACTTGGGATTTGGTCAGCGCAGCCCGCCGCTTGCCAAATCCTAAATCCTAAATCCCAAATCCGATCCCTCACAATTTCCGCAAAATTCTACCGCGGGTGACGTCCGTATTCGCCAACTCCACTTCCACTTTGTCGCCCGGCAGCAGCCGCACAAAATTTCGCTCGGTCATCCCGACAGCATGCGCGAGAACCTGATGCCCTTTTCCCAAGTCAACTCGAAATACCAGCTGCGGCAACTCTTCCACCACCGAACCCTGGCACCGAGCACCTGACACCTAGCACCTCAGGGTCTGGTCAACACCCAAGGGCCATTCGACGTCACGGCCACGCAATGCTCGAAGTGCGCCGAGTTCGATCCGTCCTTGGTCACTGCCGTCCACTTGTCGGCCAGCACTCTTGCATCAGGTTTACCGGCGTTTACCATGGGCTCGATGGCGAGCACCATGCCCTCTTTCAATCGCGGATTCTCGTTCTTGCGGTCCACGTAATTAGGAATCTGCGGTTCCTCATGCAGATGCGTTCCAATCCCGTGCCCCACATACTCACGCACCACCGAATATCCGTTCGAAGTCACGTGTTTCTCGACTGTGCCGCAAATATCAAACAGCCGGTTGCCCGCGCGGACCTGCTGGATCGCCAGTTCGAGCGATTCCTCGGTCACTTTAAGCAATCGTTTGGCCTCTTCGCTCAACTCGCCCACACCCACCGTAATGGCCGAATCACCGTAATACCCGTCCATCTCCACGCCTGTATCCAGCGAAACGATATCGCCCTTTTTCAAAATCCGCTTCGGCGACGGCATGCCATGCACGATCTCGCTATTGACCGAAGTGCACAGCACGAATTTGTACCGCTCGCCCGCCGCGGGAACAAAGTAGCCTTTGAAGGCGGGACGCGCCCCCGCCTCGGCCACCAGGCGTTCCGCCTCGACCTCCAGATCGTAGGTGCTGACGCCTTCCCGAACCATGTCGCCCAATTTGCGCAGGATCTGGTAAACCAAAAGCCCGCTGCGCCGCATTTTTTCCAATTCCGCGGCCGTTTTCCGAATGATCATGACTACTGAATCAACGCCAGAATTTTCCGGAAAACGATTTCCGGCGGTTCACTGCTGGCGTCCACGTCGTACAATCTCTTGCCACTCTCGCGAAAAAACTCAATTAGCGGCCGCGTCTGCTTTTGATAAGCATCCAGCCGCTCCCGTATCACTTCCTCGCGGTCATCATCGCGAACGATCAGAGCCGCGCCATCCAGATCGCACACACCCGGAACCTTAGTCGGTTTGGACTTCACGTTGTACAAGGTGCCGCACACAGGGCACTGCCTGCGTCCGGTCAGGCGAGCGATAACTTCATTGTAATCCACAACGAGGTGGATCACCACTGCCTCTGCTCCCAGGCCCGCCAGCATCCGGCACAAGGTCTCGGCTTGCGCCCGGGTTCGCGGATAACCGTCCAAAATAAAGCCACGCGCGGCATCCGGTTGGGCCAGGCGCTCCTCCACCAGCCGGTTGACCACTTCATCCTTAACGAGGATGCCCGCCTTCATCTTCGCCTCGACCTTGGTACCGACCGCGTTCCCTTTCCGCACATGCTCCCGCAGCATGTCGCCCGTAGAAATCTGGGGAATGCCGAGTGTCTTCACCAGGAGCTTGGATTGGGTGCCCTTACCAGAGCCCGGCGGCCCAAACAGAATCAGAGCCAAGAGGGCTTGGGGTTTGGGATTTGGGACTTGGCCTGCGTCCCTGTCCGCCGGCACTCCGCCATTTTCAACCCGACTTTCGCGCGCCAAATCCTAAATCCTAACTCCCAAATCCTGCTTTTAGAATGAGTTACGCCGGCCGCGGATGCGGCCTGCCCGCGGCGTAAAGCCCTCGTAATGGCGCATAATGAGCTGCGCCTCTACCTGATTGATGGTGTCCATGGCCACGCCCACCACGATCAGAAGCGACGTGCCGCCGAAATAGAATGTCACGTTCAGGCCATCCAGCAGAAAGCGCGGGAAGTAGTTGTCGATCCAGTTCCCGATGAGCGGGAGGTGTTGTAAGTGGATGCCGGAAATCATGATGTCCGGGATCAGGCAAAGGATCGAGAGATAAATGCCGCCCACCACGGTGATTTTGGTGAGGATGTTGTTCATGTACTCGGCGGTATAACGGCCCGGCCGGATGCCGGGGATGAACCCGCCGTACTTCCGCATGTTATCCGCGGCTTCGTTCGGGTTAAAGATGATGGATACATAAAAGAAGCAAAAGAAGATAATTCCGACCACGAACAGCACCAAATAGAGCGGCTCGCCGTGCTGGATACTGAACAACATACTGCTTAACCACTTGCTGTTCTGGACCACGGGTAAACTCCGCGCCGTCTGCGGGAAGGCCAAAATCGAGGAAGCGAAAATGACCGGGATCACACCACCCGCATTCACCTTGAGCGGCATGTGCGTGGACTGGCCGCCCATGACGCGCCGTCCCACCACGCGTTTGGCGTACTGCACCGGAATGCGGCGCTCCCCGCGCTCCACCAAGACGATGAAGGCAACCACTGCCACCATCATGATCAGGATGAAGCCCAGCTGCAGGGGGCTCCATTCCCTGGTTTTGAAAACGTTGGTGTAAATGTTACCGATGGCGTTGGGCAGGCCGACCACGATGCCGGCGAAAATGATGAGCGACATGCCGTTGCCGATGCCGCGGTCGGTGATCTGCTCACCTAGCCACATGATGAAAGCCGTCCCGGTAGTGAGCGAGATGATGGTCATCAGCACAAACCCGATGCCGGGAGTGTCGACCACGTTGCCTTGCATGGCCTGAAGGCTGATGGCGATGCCGAACGACTGGATGACGGCCAGGATGACCGTCAGGTAGCGGGTCCACTGCGTGATTTTGCGCCGGCCGAGTTCGCCTTCCTTTTGCAGCTTCTCGAGCGTGGGAACGACCACTGTAAGCAGTTGGAGGATAATCGACGCCGTGATGTAGGGCATGATGCCCAGGGCGAAGATGGTCAGGCGCCGGATATTGCCGCCCACCATCAGGTCGAAGAAGCCGAAAATCGATCCCTGGTTATGCGAAAAGAAATCCGTCCACCGCTGCATGTTGACGCCGGGTGTCGGGATGTGGCCGCCCAGCCGGTAGACCGCCAGCAAGCCCAGCGTGAACAGCACGCGCTTGCGGAGATCAGGAATCCGGAAAACGTTCGCAAAGGCTTCGAAAAATTTCATGACCTTGCCCCGGCCAGCTTACTTGGCTGCCGCTCCAATGACCGCGGCTTCGCCGCCGGCCTTCTGGATCTTGTCGAGCGCGGAGCGCGAAAACAGGTGCGCTTCCACGCGGATCTTGCGCGTCAATTCTCCCGATCCCAGGACCTTCACGCCATCACGCGTCTTCCGTACTATGCCCAGTTCGATCAAACGGTCGGGCGTGAAATTGTCGCCTTCCAGCTTGTCCAGCCGTCCCAGGTTCACTACAGCATACTGCTTCTTGAAAATGTTGGTAAAACCGCGCTTGGGAAGGCGGCGATGGAGCGGCATCTGGCCGCCTTCGAAGCCGCGCATCAGGCTGAAGCCCGTGCCGGCGTGCTGGCCCTTATGGCCGCGAGTGGCCGTTTTTCCGCGGCCTGAACCCATGCCTCGTCCGATACGTTTCGGCGCGCGCTTCTGACCCGCGGGAGGTTTCAGGTTGCTCAGGTTCATGACTCTACTCCTCCACCAGCGCCAGCAGATGCGGGACTTTCTTTACCATGCCGCGAAAACCCGGTGTATCCGGCTTCGAAACCACCTGGTTGAGCTTGCGCAGCCCGAGCGCCCGCACCACTTTCTTGTGCTTCATAGGAGTGCAGATGGGGCTGCGCACCAGCTTGATCCTGATCATGCCTTCCATTACATTTTCTCCAGCGCCAAACCGCGCATTTCGGCCACGGCGCTCTTGTCGCGCAACTGCTCGAGGGCGTCGATCGTGGCTTTCACCACATTGTGCGGATTGTGAGAACCGATCGACTTGGTCAGCACATTGGGAATGCCCGCCGCTTGTACCACGGCCCGCACCGGACCACCGGCGATGACGCCGGTTCCTTCCGGGGCCGGCTTCAGCAACACCATGCCGCTGCCATACCGGCCCAGCACCATGTGGGGAATCGTGGTTTCCAACAAGTGAATCTTGCGCAGGTTCTTCTTGGCCGCTTCAATGCCCTTTCGGATGGCCGATGGCACCTCTTTCGCCTTGCCGACGCCGAAGCCCACCACTTTCGCCGAGGAATCTCCCACCACGACCAGCGCGGAGAAGCTCAGGTTCTTGCCGCCCTTGACGACCTTCGTCACGCGATTGATCGAAACCACCTGCTCTTTCAGGTTGAGCGTTTGCGGATCGATCCGTTTTACCACCGTAGAAGCCATCTGCTAGAACTCCAGTCCCGCCGCGCGCGCGGCATCGGCCAGCGCCTTGACGCGCCCGTGGTAGATGTAGCCGCCGCGATCGAATACCACCTGCTTGATGCCTTTTTCTTTGGCGCGCTCGGCGATCGTCTTGCCGATCAGCTTCGCGCCCGCTACGTTGCCGCCACTGGCTTTGACAGGAGGCGCAGCCTTTTTCGCGGCCTTCTTCTCACCCTTGTCGCCCTTAGCGCCTTTTTCGGCTTTGGGTGCGGGCGTTTCGGGAGCCGGTTCCGGTTCCGGTGCCGGGGCTGCCGCAGTTGCTGCGCCGCGCAACGCCTTCTCCGACGATGCCGCGGCCACGATCGTCTGGCCCTTGGTGTCGTCCACGATTTGCGCGTAGATGTGCGAAAGGCTGCGGAAAATCGCCAGGCGCGGACGCTCCGGCGTGCCCCGCACTTTCCGGCGGATGCGCTTGTGGATGCGCCAGCGAATTTCGTTCTTATTGGTTCTCTGGATCATGCCTTAGCTCCCGCGCCGGTCTTGCCGACCTTCTTCCGCAGCAGTTCACCGGTGTACCGGATACCCTTATTCTTGTACGGATCCGGCTTGCGCAGCGCGCGAATATTCGCCGCCACCTGGCCTAGCATCTGCTTGTCGTAGCTGGTCAGCACCAGGTGCGTCTGTTTGTCGATCTTGAGGTCCACGCCCTCGGGCAGGAGAACCTCGATGGGATGCGAGTAGCCCAGCGTGAACGTGGCCACGCGGCCCTTGATGTCGGCGCGGTACCCGATGCCCACGATGTCCAGCTCGCGGGTGAAACCAGTCGCGACTCCGTTGATCGCGTTGGCCGCGAGCGCCCGCGTGAGGCCGTGCAGGGCCGCGTGTTCGTCGCCTTGCCGGGCGAGCTGGATGACGCCGTTCGACTGCGTCACCTTTATACCGGCGGGCACCGGTACCGTCAGCTTGCCCTTGGGCCCTTCCACTTGCAGTTGTTCGCCGATGTTCACCTTCACGCCTTTCGGCAGCGGGATCGGCTTGTTTCCAACTCTAGACATAAATCACCAGATCTGGCAGAGCACTTCTCCGCCGACCCCTTCCCGATGCGCGGTTTTGCCGGTCATCACGCCGCGCGCGGTGGTCAGGATGTTGATGCCCAACCCGCCCTGCACGCGTGGAATGTCATCGCGGCCCACGTACACGCGGCAGCCTGGCCGCGAGATGCGTTCGATGCGCGTGATCACCGGCGCATTCGTCGGTGAATACTTCAGATAAATCTTGATCACCCGTTTGACGCCTTCTTCGGCCACCTTGAAATTCGCGATGTAACCCTCTTCCTTGAGGATGCGCGCGATTTCCGTTTTGAGCCGGGACGCTGGCACGTCGACTTTCGGGTGCCGGGAGGCGATGGCATTGCGCACCCGGGTGAGCATGTCGGCAATGGGATCGCTGGTCATTCGCTCCTCCTACCAACTGGCCTTGATCACGCCAGGAATCTCGCCGTTCAGCGCGAGCTGACGGAAGCACAAGCGGCACACGCCGAACTTGCGCAGAAACGCGCGCGGACGCCCGCAGCGCCAGCAGCGGTTGCGGTGCCGGATCTTGAACTTCGGCGTCTGTTGCAGGTCCTTCGCCATCTTTGCGGTTGTTGCCATTTTCTCTTCGCTCTCTCCTCGGTCACTGCCGGAACGGCATGCCCATGGCCTTCAATAACGCCAGCCCTTCCGCGTCGGTCCGGGCGGTGGTCGTGATCGAGATATTCATTCCCTTGGTTTTCTCGACTTTCGCGTAGTCGATCTCGGGAAAGATCAACTGGTCGCGGATGCCAAGCGTGTAGTTGCCGCGCCCGTCGAACGATTTCGACGAGACGCCCCGAAAGTCGCGGACGCGGGGCAGGGCGACATTCACCAGCCGGTCAAAGAATTCGTACATGCGGTCGCCGCGCAGCGTGACCATGCAGCCGATGGGCATGTTCTCGCGCAGCTTGAATGCCGCGATCGATTTCCGCGCCTTGGTGACCACCGGCTTCTGGCCGGCGATCTGCCCCAGCTCATTCACTGCGCCATCCATCAGCTTGGCGTTCTGCGTAGCCTCGCCGAGCCCGATGTTCACCGAGATCTTCACCAGCTTAGGCACGGCCATCACATTCTTGTAGCCGAACTCCTTGCTGAGGTTCGGAATAACACTTTTTGCGTAATGTTGTCTCAATCGTGCTGCCATCAAAAGCTCCAAGGCAAAAGGCAAAGTGCAAAAGGCAAAAGGCAAAAGTATGGTGGCTTGGCGCCTTCATTTTTGCCTTTTGACATTTGCCTTTTGCCTTTTGCCTTCATTTTTTATCCAGTGTCTGCCCGCATTTCCGGCAAACTCTCGTCCGCCGCACTTTGCCGCCGGGCAGATTCTCCACATGGTGCGCGATCCGCACCGGCCCGCACTGTGGGCACAGAATCATCAGGTTCGACACCGTGATCGGGCTTTCACGCTCGGCTATGCCGCCTTTGATCTGCTTGGCGGGATTCGGCCGCGTGTGCCGCTTCACCATAGCGATGTGCTCCACGAGCGCCTTGTTGCTGTAAGGATCGATGCTCAACACGCGTCCGCTCTTGCCCCTGTCGCGGCCCGCGATCACGCGGACCTGGTCATTTTTCTTGAGCTGAATGCGCGTCTTCTCTTCGGGTCTGTGTTTGACGATGGCCATCAGATCACCTCCGGAGCCAGGGAAACGATTTTCATAAATCGCTTGTCACGCAGCTCGCGCGCCACCGGCCCGAATACGCGCGTGCCCACGGGCTCGCCGGTTTCACTGATCAACACCGCGGCATTGGAATCGAACCGGATATATGTGCCGTCTTTCCGGCGTGTCTCCTTACGCATCCGCACGATGACGCAGCGCACAACTTTGCCCTTCTTGATAGCCGAATCCGGCGCCGCTTCCTTTACGCTGGCGGTCACAACATCGCCCAAGCCCGCGCGCAATCCGAGGTCGCCGCCACGCGGCAGAATGCACTGCAATCGCCGCGCGCCGCTATTGTCGGCAACATCGAGAATCGTACGCATGCCAATCATAAGTCGCTCCTCACGTTGCTCCCTAAGGTGCTCGGTCTTAGGTGCCAGGTGTTAGCAACCTGAAACCTGACACCTGGATCCTGAAACCTCAAACTTTTACATCCAAATCCGACGGCTGCACCGCTACCTGCGCGGCGCGCCGGATCACTTCGTCGAGCTTCCAGCGCTTCAGATGGCTCAGCGGGCGGCACTCGACAATGCGCACCACGTCGCCCAGTTTCGCGGTACTGTCCTCATCGTGGACGTAGAATTTCTTGCGCTTGGTAATGATGCGCTTGTACAAATTGTGCGGAACGCGGCGGCTCACCTGGACCACGATGGTCTTCTGCATCTTGGTGGACACCACCTCGCCGACCTTTTCCGTCTTGTGTCCTTGCTTTTCCTCGGCCATACCTTACTGTTTCGCTCCCGCTTGCGCGGCCAGTTCGCGCTCCCGCAGCGTGGTGAAAATGCGTGCGCGGGTTTTCTTAATGCTGCGCAACTTCTTCAGCCCGTCCATTTGTCCCATGGACATCTGCAACTTCAGCCGGAAAAGCTGCTCTTCGGTGTCACGCAATTGATGTTGCAATTCCGGGCTATCCAAATCGCGAATTTTTTGGGATCGCATGGTTTCTACTCCACTGCCTCGCGCGTAACCAGGCGCGTTTTGATGGGCAGCTTGTCCGCTGCCAGCGACATGGCCTGCCGGGCCGTTTCTACCGGCACGCCTTCCATTTCAAACAGAATCTTCCCGGGGCGGATCACCGCGACCCACTGCTCGGGCGCGCCCTTGCCTTTTCCCATGCGGGTCTCAGCCGGCTTCTTGGTGATGGGCTTATCGGGGAAGAGGCGAATCCAGACTTTGCCGCCGCGCTTGATAAAACGCGTCATGGCCACGCGCGCCGCTTCGATCTGGCGGTCGGTCACCCAGCCGCACTCCAGGGCCTTTAAACCATAATCGCCGAATGAGACCGTCGACCCGCGCCAGGCTTTTCCGGTCATGCGCCCGCGCTGCTGCTTGCGGAATTTGACCTTCTTCGGCATCAACATGGCGGGTTAACTTTTCTCCTCTTCGGGCTTGGCTTCGGGAGCCTTTGGCTCGGGAGCTTTCGTTTCGGGAGTTGCTTCGGGAGCCTCCAAGCGCGCCTCCTGTTTCCAGGCGGGTTGCGGCGGCATGAGCGGCGGCATCAGCGGGCCTCCGGTGCGCGCGGGCCGCGGCAGATCGGATGGCGCTGCCTGGGTCGCCCCTCCTGGAATCTCTGCCGCTACAGGCTGCGGTTCCCGGCGGCGGTCACGATCGCGATCCCGGTCCCGATCGCGTCTCGGCTCCATGCGCCGTGGTTCCGGTTCAGACGAAAGGCCCGACCGGCGGAGCTTGGTATCCAGAATCTCGCCTTTGTATAACCACGCTTTGACGCCGATCACACCGTAAGTGGTCCGCGCTTCCGAAAATCCGTAATCGATGTCGGCGCGCAGGGTGTGCAACGGTAGCTGCCCTTGCAGATACCATTCGCTACGGGCGATCTCGGCGCCGTTCAGCCGGCCCGATACCCGAACCTTGATTCCCTTGCACCCGAAGCGCAGCGCGGAATCCACGGCCTTCCGCATGGCGCGCCGGAAATTCACGCGCTTTTCCAGTTGCAGGGCGATGGATTCGGAAACCAATTGCGCGTCGAGCTCCGGCTTGTGCACCTCTTGAATGTCGATGAACACCTCGCGCTTGGTTTGCTTGGCGAGATCTTGCTTCAGCTTCTCGATTTCCGCGCCCTTGCGTCCGATAATGATGCCGGGCCGCGACGTGCGGATGGTGATCCGCAGCTTGTTTCCCGGCCGGTCGACTTCGATCGAACTCACGCCCGCTGACTTCAGCCGGTCGCGCAAGTCTTCCTTCATCTCGAGGTCTTCCTGCAACAACTTCGCATATCCCTGCTTGGCGAACCAGCGCGACCGCCAGGGCTTGTTGAAGCCCAAGCGGAAGCCATATGGATGTACTTTCTGTCCCATCTACGATTCCTTTTCCGCCACTCTGACGACGATGTGCGCCATGCGCCGTTGGTAGCGGTATGCGCGGCCCTGCGGCGCCGGCCGGATGCGCTTCATCCGGGGCCCTTCGTGTACATACGCCTCCGACACATAAAGCCGATCCACATCCACGTCTTCCGAGAGGTTCTGGGCATTGGCGATGGCGGACTTCAGCACCTTTTCGATGGTCGGGGCAATGCGCTTGTTGGTGGTGCGCAGCGTGGTGATCGCCTGGCCGGCCTGCTGCCCGCGAATCAGATCGACGACCAGCCGCGCTTTCTGCGGCGAGACCCTCAGGTATCGAGCTTCTGCTTTGGCTTCCATGTCTTATATCCCTTACGCTGGCTTCGCGGATTTTTCCGTGGTCGTCGCCGCTTTCACCGAATGCCCCTTGAACTGCCGCGTGGGCGAAAACTCACCCAGCTTGTGCCCCACCATATTTTCCGTGACATACACCGGAATGAACTTCTTGCCGTTATGCACCGCGATGGTGTGACCGACGAACTCAGGCAGAATCGTCGATCGCCGCGACCAGGTTTTCAGCACCTTCTTCTCGTTGGCGCTGTTCATCGCGTCGATCTTCTTTTCAAGATGGCCGTCGGTGAACGGCCCTTTCTTAACGGAACGGCCCATGGCTTATCTCTTCTTCGCTTTCCGGTTGACGATCCACTTATCGGTGCGCTTGTTGTTGCGCGTTTTGAATCCACGCGTGGGCTGGCCCCAAGGCGTCACGGGATGGCGGCCGCCGGAGGTTTTGCCCTCGCCGCCGCCATGCGGATGGTCCACCGGATTCATCGACACACCGCGATTGTGCGGTGTCTTGCCCATCCAGCGCGTGCGGCCGGCCTTTCCAATCGAGACGTTCTCGTGATCGAGATTCCCGACCTGTCCGATAGTCGCCATGCAGTCATCCTGCACACGCCGTATTTCGCCCGAAGGTAGCTTGAGCAACGCCAAACCGGCTTCTCTCGATACCAGTTGCGCCTGCGTGCCCGCCGAGCGCGCCATCTGCGCGCCTTTGCCCGGACGCAGTTCGATATTGTGCACGACCGTACCGGCGGGAATGTTTTTCAGGGGCAGGGCATTGCCGACCAGGATGTCGGCTTCGGGCCCCGACATGACTGTCTGTCCGACTTTTAAGCCGTCGGGTTGGAGGATGTAGCGCTTCTCGCCGTCTTTGTAATGGAGCAGCGCGATGCGCGCCGAGCGGTTGGGATCGTATTCGATCGCCGCGACCGTAGCCGGAATGCCTTTCTTGTCGCGTTTGAAATCGATGACCCGGTACGCCTGCTTGTGCCCGCCGCCGATAAACCGCGACGTGACCCAGCCCCGGCTGTTGCGCCCGCCGGTGCGATGCTTGGCTTCAACCAGGCCTTTTTCCGGGCGGTTCTTGGTGATGTCTTCGCGCGAGACGACCGTCTGAAACCGTCGCGTCGGCGTAGTCGGCCTGTATGTTTTGATCGGCATCTTAGATCTCCGCCCAGTCCGGCGCTTTTTCGCCCGCTTTCAATCGCACATAGGCCTTTTTCCAATTGGGCCGGAAGCCCGTGAATCGGCCACGCCGCCGTTCCTTGCCGATGAAGTTGCAGGTGCGCACTTCATCCACTTTGACTTTGAAAAGCTTCTCCACCGCGGCCTTCACCTGGACTTTGTTCGCGCGTGGCGCCACTTCGAAACACAGCGTCAGCTCGGTTTCTTTCTTGGCTACGCCCTTCTCGGTAACGAGTGGCCGCCGGATCACTTCATGAATGTTCATGCCAGCGCCTCCGAAAGTTTCGCGGCCGCGGCTTGTGAGAGCAGAACACGATCGTGTCCCAGCAGATGGTAGACGTTCACTTCGCGCGTGGGCACGAGCGTCACACCCTCCAGATTGCGCGAGCTGAGCTGCAGGTTGCGGTTCTCGCCATTGTCCACCAAAAGGACTTTTCGCTTGGCTTCCAGATGATCGAGCACGCCGCGCATGGTTTTGGTCTTGTGATCCGCCAGCGTGAATCCCTGCACCACCTTCAATTCGCCATCGCGAAGCTTGGCAGTGAGAGCGGAACGCAGTGCGCCGAGCACCATCTTGCGGGGCAGCTTGTAGGAATAATCGCGAGGCACCGGCCCGTGCACCGTACCGCCGTGCCGCCACAAGGGCGACCGGATCGAACCCATGCGTGCCCGTCCCGTGCCTTTCTGCTTCCACAGCTTCTTGCCTGAGCCCGCCACTTCCGACCGCACCTTGGTCTTGTGCGTACCCGCGCGCTGGCCCGCCTGATAGTGCCGCACGGCCTCGTAGAGCAGCGCCTCGTTCACTTCGGCGGCGAACACCTTGTCGGCCAGATCCAGCTCGCCGACCTTCTGGTTTTGTAAATCGACGACATCCACGAGCATGTCCGTTACCTCTTCGCCCGCCGCACGACGACATAACCGCCGTTCGGTCCCGGCACCGCGCCTTTGACCATCAGCACGTTGTCCTCGGTATCCACCTCGATCACTTCCAGGTTCCGCACCGTCACCCGCGCGTGGCCCATGTGACCCGCCATGCGCATGCCTGGCAGCACGCGGGAAGGGAAGCTCGATGCCCCGATCGATCCCGGCGCCCGGTGAAACATCGAGCCGTGCGAGCCCCCGCCGCCACGGAAATGATGCCGCTTCACCACGCCCGCGAAACCGCGGCCCTTGCTCACGCCGATCACATCCACCTTGTCCTTCGGCTTGAACTGGTCCACCAGAACTTTGTCGCCGGGCTTAAAATCGTCGTCGCCTGGACGCAGCGAAAACTCGCGCAGAAATTTCGCGCCTTCCACGCCAGCCTTTTTCAAATGTCCGGTGGCTGGCTTGTTGATGCGGGCCGGCTTGACGAACTCGACCAGGCCGAGCTGCACCGCGTCGTAGCCATCGATGGTGGGCGTCTTGCGCTGCACCACCAGGCACGGTCCCGCTTTCAGCAGCGTCACCGGCACGGCTTGCCCGTCCGGCCGGAAGACCTGGGTCATTCCGATCTTTTTGCCAAGAATTCCTGGACTCATAAAAAACCCTCAGGTGTTAGGTTCTAGGTGTTAGGGTTCAGTTTTTCCCTAGCACCTAGCCCCTCGTTACTTGTGATCTTTTCCAAACGCCTTGATCTCCACATCCACGCCCGCCGGAAGATCGAGCTTCATCAGCGCGTCCACGGTCTGCTGCGTTGGCTCGAGAATGTCGAGCAGCCGCTTATGCGTGCGAATCTCAAACTGCTCACGCGACTTCTTGTCCACGTGCGGCGATCGCAGCACCGTCGTGACGCTCCGCGAAGTCGGCAGCGGAATCGGCCCCGCCACACTGGCCCCGGTTCGCTTGGCCGTATCCACGATCTCCGTCGTCGACTGGTCGAGTATCCGGTGATCATACGCTTTCAAGCGGATGCGAATGCGTTCTCTCAGCGCCATGGATTATTCCACAATCTCCGTCACGGTTCCCGCGCCCACGGTGCGGCCGCCTTCGCGAATGGCGAAGCGCAGTCCCTTGTCCATGGCCACCGGCGTGATCAGCTCCACCACCAGGCTCACGTTGTCGCCCGGCATTACCATCTCG
>DATGZN010000110.1:0-14745 GCA_035297145.1 Bryobacteraceae bacterium | reverse complement strand
CCATTCCCTCGTCTATGAGGATATGGCATCGCGGCCACCCGTCCAGGCTACCCTTCGGCTCGCTGCGCTCGGCCTGGACTGGGCCCGGCCGCGATGCGGGGGACTGTTTCTGTTACGAGGGAATGGCAGGATGTGAACGCGGTTTTTACCACCGCATAACGGACAGCGATCGAAGTAGATCCTGACGGGCTTAGGCGGATTGGTATGCGGTAGTGCGTAACCTATCGGCACCTCGTATCCGCAGTTCTCACAATCGTGAACAATCGGCTGTTGGAACGCGGTCTTTCGACCTTCGATATTCCTTCCGTAGTGCAGTTGAGTTACACCTACGAATTGCCTATCGGAAAAGGCAAACCGCTGCTTGGCAATGCCAACGCCGTGGTGAACGCTATCGTTGGCGGCTGGCAGACGGGCCAAACACGACGGTGAATGGAGGGAGCTTCGGCGTTATTACCAGTACAGCCAACGGCCCAAGAGAGGTACAGGCGGCTTTGAAGTTCTACTGGTGACGTGCAGCGACACCTTCACGACCATGACGGGGCCGGAGAGCTCTCTGGCCCCCCTTCTAGTTTGCCGGCTCCTTGACCGTCAGAATGCGGTCCGCCGGGACGTTTTGGAGAACCTGCCGGACTCCGCTGGGCCACCAGATTTCTAGTTTCTCGACGCGTTCAGCCACGCCCAGGCCAAAGTGCACCCGCGGGTCGCTCGACGCGCTGAGGCCGGTGCTGGTGGTTGCGTGGTTGTACAGAGCGCGGCCGCCGGCGAGCGTGGCTTTGAGGCGGGCACCCAGGCCATCCCGATTGCTGCGCGTGCCGATTAGTTTGATCAGCAGCCAGTGATTTTTTTCCGCTGAGCGATTGAGCAGAATTTCCGGCGGCCCATCCTTCACAGTCACCACCACATCCATGCGGCCATCGTTATTCAAGTCTCCGTACGCCATGCCACGGTGCGCCTGGGGCGTGGCAAAACTCGAGCCGGCCGACGCGCTCACGTCGTCGAAGTGAGTGCCGCCACTATTGCGCAGCACCTTATTTGGCAGTTTTGAAGGCAGATGCTCGATCTCCTCCGAGTTATCCAGGATGGAAGAGCAGGCGGCAAACAAGTCTTTCCAACCGTCGTCATCGAAGTCGGCGATGCCGGCGCCCCATGCGGTCGAACGGGCGGTCGCGCCAGCGATTCCCCAGGCGCTGGTGACGTCGGTGAAATCGGTTCCGCGGTTGCGAAATAGCGGAAAGGTGTCGCCAATCATGCCGACGACAAAAATGTCCGGCCGCCCGTCGTTATCGACGTCGCGGAAGTCCGCGCCCATCCCGGCGATAGATCTGCCGTTTTCGTTGTACGCGACGCCACTAATCGTCCCGATCTCGCGGAATGTGCCATCGCCGTTGTTGTGGAATAGAAAATTGCGATAGGTATCGTTGGAGACGAACACGTCAGTGAAGCCGTCCCCATCGTAATCGGCGAAGACTACCCCCATGCCCTTGCCGGCGTGCTTGCCGATGCCGGAGGCTTCGGAAACATCGGTAAAAGTTCCGTCGCCGTTGTTGTGGAACAGCATGTTGGGCTGGCCGGTATAGCTATTGGGCGAGCAGTAGGCGACAATGTCCCGCGTTTTGCAAACCGGTTCGGTTTCGAGCGACCAGTTCACGTAATTGGTGACGAAAAGATCGAGGCGGCCGTCGTTATCGTAATCGAACCAGCCAGCGCTGATGGACCAGGTTTTGCCCAGTTTTGGGTGAATACCGGCCACACCGGCCTTTTCCGTGACGTCCGTGAAAGTGCCGTTGCCGTTATTGTGAAAGAGCTGATTGCGATTCACTCCGGTGACATACAGATCCACCCAGCCGTCGTTGTCGTAATCCGCCGCGGCCACGCCCATCCCGAAACCCGCGCCGCGCACGCCAGCCTGTTCCGTCACGTCGGTGAACGTGCCATCGCCATTATTACGATAGAGCCGGTTCCAGTAACGCGGATCGGACTTGTCCATATCGGGCAGGCGCGCGCCGTTGACGAAATACAAATCCATCAGCCCGTCGTTGTTGTAGTCGAAGACGGCCACGCCCGCAAGCATGGTTTCGATCTGGTGCTTGCGCGGACTGGTGCTGCTGTCCATAACGAAACGAATGCCCGAGCGGTCGATTACGTTCTCGAACAGGATGGGGCCGGCGGGCGAGCCCGTAGCACGCGGCCACCACAGCCAGGCGGCTAACAAGACCGCGTAGATGCCCGCGCTCCAACGCATCCTTCTAGCTCGGAGGCCGAACAGAAAATATGAAATCTTCGACGGGAAACGGGCTCTTGTCGGACGCGGCGTTTTCGTCGGCGATATGCTGGATGGTCTCGAGCTCGGCGGCGGATTTCTGGTCGTCGCCGATGGCTTTGTACGCGTCCCGCAGGGCGTAATGCGCGGGAATCAGCGTGGGCAGCAGACGCGTCGCCTGTGCGAGCTGCCCGACGGCGGCGGCGTAGTCCTTCCGGGCCAGCGAAATTTTCCCGGCCAGCAAAGATATGTAGGGGTCATTCGGGGTTAGCGCCACGGCGCGCCAGATCGCCTGGTTTGCGCTTTCCAAATCATTGGGTCTCTCATGCGTAATCGCGAGAGCCTGGTAATAGTATGCTTCCGGGGTGTTCGCGCCGAGAGCGATCGCCGTCTCCAGTAGCGGCAGGGCCTCGGCCGATTTGAGCTGGATCTCTAGAATCATGCCGTTCAGCAGATACGGCCGGTCCCACTCGGGCCATCGCGCCTGCATTTTGGCGAGCAGCTTCTGGGCATCGTCGTCGCGCGGCGTAACGGCCAGGGTGACGGCCTGCGCGAGAAGCAAATCGCGGTCGTCCGGAAGGAGGCGCGAGGCCTGTTCGAGCAGTGCCAAGGCCTTCTCGTACAGCTTGTGCTTCAGCAGGAAGCCGGACGCCTGAAGGTAAAGAGCCGGCCGTGTGGGCGCGGTACGAATGCCCTGATTGAGTGCTTCCGCGGCTTCCTGCATTTTGCCTTGGGCATCGAGGATTTGTGCTCGCAGCAGGTAGTAGTCCCCTTGCCGGCCGGAGGCTGGAGTTTTATCCAGCTCCCCCAGCGCGGCGGCTCCTTGCAGATGGAACAGGACAGTTGCCAAGTCGAGCCGGGCGCTAATCAAAGACGGGTTGCGAGCCAGAGCGGGTTCCAGAAATTGCCGTGCGAGATCGTATTGTTCGGATTCCAGGAGGATTCTTCCACAGGTCGCACGTAGTTCGGGATCGTCTGCCGGCAGCAAGGTTCGAAAAACATCCTTCGCTTCGGCAATCTTGCCATCGGCCAGCAGTTCCCGCCCGAGACGCATTTTCCATCGTGGATCATCCGGGTTGGACTCGCTATACTTGCGCAGATTGGCGAGATAGCGCGCACGCTGCTCGGCGGGTGAAAGGCTGAGATAGTCGATCAGACCCGCTTGCGGTTTGCGGAACTGTGCCGTGGAATCGGCTTGCTTCAGATTTGCAAGCACTGCAGCTGCTTCGTCCTTGCGGCCCAGCTTTTCCAGCGCCTTGCGGTATTGGATGAGGGCTGCCGGCTGTCCGGAAGTGAGCTCGACCGCGCGCTTGAGTACCTCGGCGGCATCCGCGGCGCGATCGGCCCCCAGATACGCCTGACCAAGATGAATCAGCACGCGATAGTTCGACGGATCGCGCTCCAGCACCAGGCGCAAGTCGTCAATGGCCGCCGCGGGTTTCTCATCCTCGATATTCAGAACCGCGCGTGTGTAGTGCGCCTGGATCATGACGGGATCGAGTGCCAGTGCCCGGTCCAGCGCTCCAAACGCTTTACCGCGATCCATAAACTGCTGCGCCACGGCGAGCTCGTAGAACCCCATCGCATCGCGGGGGTGCTTACGCACATACCATTCGAGATCGGCGAGCGCGCTGGCGGGTTGGTTGGCGCAGGCCAAAGCCATGCCTCGCTCCCTGCGCGCGGCATCATCGTCCGGCTTCCGCTTCAAATAACGGGTATATGCAGCGGCGGCATCCTCGTAAAACTCGAGCTGGAAGGAAACCTGGGCGAGCAGCAAAAGTACGTCGGCACGCTCGGGCGCGAGCTTTTGGGCTTTGGCCAGCAGACGGGCAGCATCCAACGGCCGGCGTTGTTTCAGAAAAGCCTGCGAAAGCTCGTACAGGCAAGCGATATCCTCCGGATGCTCCTGCAGTGCGATCTCGAGTACGGTTGTCGCGCGCTCCGCGTGCCCCGCTCCAAGCGCGGCGAGCCCCAGATTGTACAGGATATCGAAATCTCTCGGATCAGCATCCAGTGCGCGGGAAAAGGATGCCTCGGCGTGATCGTACTGCTTGCACTCGGCGAAAGCCATTCCCGAGGAGAACAAAAGACTTGGGCTGGCGTCCGTCTGCGCTTCAAGCTTGCCCAGCAAGTTACCCGCATCGGCACACTGACCTGTTAGAGCCAACGCGCGCGCACGCAGCAGGAGCGCACCGCCGGCGGAATTTGCGGAATCTCCCAACCGGTCCAGATGAGTCAGGGCCTCGGCACCGTGTTTGTCGTCGACGCTCATCTGCGCCAGTTGCAGATTCGCGTTGACGTGCCGCGGGTCAATGGCGACGGCCTTCAAAAACAGTTCGCGGGCGCGCCGGCGGTCGCCGCTGGCCAGGTAGTGATTGGCGGCATTGTTGAGTACTTGCGCGGAACCGGGCGCGAGCTTTTGAGCGCGTTGGTAATAGCTTTCCGCTTCGGCATAGTGCTGGAGAGAATCTAGAACCGCGCCTTTGAGAATAAGCGCCCGCAAATCGGCTGGATGGTCCTTCAGAAAAAGGTCCAGCTTCTGGCCGGCTTCCGCTGCCTGGCCCTGTTCAAAGGCAGCGGCGGCCTCGTCGAGCAACGCCTCCTGGCCGGCGAGTATGCCGATCCATACGAGTGCCACGATCAGCTTGCTGGCAGATGTTATGCTTCGCGCGGCACTTTTTGCCATTAGCGTGGCTCTATAATCCTGTGATATCGCCTCGTGGAGAGACCTGCAACCGCCTGAACCTCGCGCGCGGGCCAGTGAAGCTCCGCTCGGACCTGAGCCGTCCCAGTTGCCAGTCGTTGGCTGCAAGATTGCGGCGCGAGGCGGGGTCTTGCGGATTCAACTTTACAGCCCGCGCTCGGTACGTATTCGCCTCCTGGAGTTTGCCCTCCATGCCGAGGATGCCCCGGGCTGGTCAGCAGGCTGGGATCGCTGGGCGGCAGGTCGACAGCCTTACGCAGTTCACTTTCGGCGCTCTTCAAATCGCCTTGCTGCGCGAACTGAAGAGCTTTGTCGGCGCGTTGCTGTGTGGTCGCGGCAGGCTGTGCAAGTGCTGGAGCACCAGCTACCGCCAAGGCAAGAGCCATCACAGTTGGTGCGGCCGGACGCACGGCTCAGTCATCTTCCTGCGCGGGCAGTGCGCTCCCCATTGATCGGAAAAACCCAGCGCCAGCGTTGCGGCAGACGCTTCGCTGGCACAATGGTCTCCCATTATCGCTCAATTTTCTGGGCAACGCGCCGATGCCGGCGAGCGTTGGCATGTCTGATGTCGTTCACGCAGCAGCGTCGTGAATCGCTGCTGCTAATACCGCGAGGGCAAGTGAACGCAACATACGAATATTTTCTCTGCTGTTAGCTGCCGGAATTGTCCGCTGATAACCGGATCCCCAACGAACCATAGGCGCCCGAATTTCCATCGAGAACGATCAGCTTGATCCTCTTGTTCGCACCTGGCAGGACGACGTCTCGTATGATCCCAGTGTCGTCCCGCATTGCTTTGTCACGTTGCTCTCGAGTCATGCTCAGGTGGATGGGGACGGCGGTTAGCGGTTGGAGTCGCGTTGCGAACCCTTCCGATCGCGACGGGTCTCCCGAATCCCACGGAAACACCGCGAGCAAAAGATCTCCCTCAAACTGATCCCCCAACTGCCGGAACAGGACATCTTTCGCATCAATCCGGATGCCGAGGTGAGCCGGCTGCGAAGCACTATGTTCGATCTTTGCTCGCAACCCTATTTCCGAGGAGTCGAACGGGTTAGTAGCGGCCGCATTGAGAGCCGCCTCCTGTTGGCCGCCGGGCTCAGTCTCCGGAAATGCATAATATCCTCGCTGTGTGTTCAGCTGAAGACCGCGGCGGCTACTGGCCACGCGAACTCGGTGGAACTTTCCGTTTTCCTCGTGAAGCGGCGCAAAATATCCGACCGTGTAACTAGCGCGCAAATCCGTCCGGGCCTGATTGATCGCTGCCTCAACCGAATCGCTCGCATAGTATCGCCCACCGGTCAACTCCGATACGTCTTCGAGCGTTTGCATGCTGAAGGTTCCAAGAGTCGCGCCTGCACCCTTGGAAGACTGATCTACCGCGTAAACCGCGATGTGAGCCTTCTCGAGCGTCGCAGCGAACTGAAGCACTTGTGGCGAAAGATCGATAGGATCGCCAGAAATGTCGGGAACCACCATCGGCACACCGTGCGTGACCCACACCAGGTTCTTCCTGCCAGGCACAACTGCCATCTGGGCGCTCAGCGCGGAGACCGCCTGAAGAGTTGCCTGAAACCGGTAGCCGGGGTCCCAATCGTCCGGGGGCCGAAAACCGAAAATCTTCTTCATGACGGAGTCTAACAAAAGATGAATCTGCCGAGTCCAGTTCTCCTCCCTTACACCTTCCGCCTGCGGATTCTGTACCGGGTGGATCGGAATGAAGTCACCTCGATTGGTCAGAATGTACAGATAGAGAGCTTCGCCAGTTTCCTGGCCTTCGAGAGCGTGAACAAGCTCATTCTGTGTGATCGCATCTGTCATAAAGCGCTCGTTCATGAGATCAAACAGAATCACCGTTTGGGGTGAAGTTGGGTGTTCCCGATTGGAATACTCGTCGGCAACCAGTGCCTCTGTATTCCGCCGCTTAGCAAAATTAGTACGGAAGAGCACTACTTGCTGCCATTTGCCGTTGTCGGATATCCGGACGTCCGTCGCGAGCAGATCTGTAACCGGTGCTCCGTTGTTGTCCAGTGCGACCACATCCAGGATCACGGGTCTGGGCGGGCTCGAATCTTGTTGTTTCGGCTTCTTTCGAGCAACGGCTGCCACCGGGAGAGCGGTAATTACGATCGCTATCACAACAAGGGCCGACGACGCGCCCACGTATGAACGCAAACGGAACATGGCGGTCCTCTTACCGGACGTCCGCTGAAACCTGTTCACTCGCGGTAACAGCCGCAGGAGGCGCAGGTTTCTGCCGATCGGCCTTAACTTTGGACGTCGCTGTTACCGGAACGTCCGCCGTGACGCTTCCAATGACGTACCTCACGTATAAACCGAAGGCCAGCACCAACACGAGACATGAGAGCATCAGGAAAAGACCGTCAATATATGCCGCCTGACCTGTTACCGCCAGCCAAACCGCCATCGATAAGCAGCCGACGATGACACACAAACTGAAAACAACCAGCAAGCCGCGATCCGACATTTCCAATTCCCCATTTTTCTCAAGCGCTATCAGGCAGCAACGGGCTCTCAAGATCGCTGTGGAAGCCGCGCTCATATTTGCTATGCGTAGTGCCGGTTTTCCGACAGACATGCGTCTACTCCTCGCACGAGCGTACGGTACGCAAACGGCTTTTCGATGACCGCGCAGTCATTCCACAACTCATTCCCGTGCGCAGCCGGTTGACCGGTCATATATAGAATCTTCAGATCGGGCCGCAGTTGTTTCAGGCGTCTGACGAGTTCGATGCCGCTAAGTAAGGGCATATCGACGTCCGCCAGAATCAGATCGATTCCGTATAACCCAACTCGCTTGGCCAGCGCTAGGGCTTCCGCTCCGTTTTCCGCCGCCAGAACGCGATACCCTTGACGTTCCAGAACCGAGCGCACAAATGACCGAACCATCTCATTGTCTTCGGCCAAAAGAACGGTCCTTTTGTCCATACGAAGTGTGCCGACGGGTGAATAGCACTTGCCCCATCGCCTAGTCAGAATACCGGACGTCCACCGGACATCCCATACCTGCAAAACAGTACTTTCAGATTGATTTCCAAGTAGCTACGGACTCGTTCTTGAAAAGGGGGTACGGGATGTCACCGATTGTCAACTCACTGCCAACTGACCTCCTCACGTCGCGTCCGGCATTCCTTCGGTACCAGGGAGATGGCAGGCTGGCAGCGCACCGCCAATACGCCCCGTGTGGCCGTTCGTTCCGCGCGTGCCACGTACCGGAACGCTCGATCTCCAGCACTCCAGACGGTCGCAATGGCCGATCGCAGTGGCACACCCCAGGTGCGCCAATCTGCCAGCCTAGGCAACAATATAGATTGCTTTCAGGCTGGATGGATATACCCTCACGGAAGTAGTTGCACTGGATATTTGCTGTAGCAAGATGAATCCGGAACGAGACAACGCCGACCACTGCCACTTCTGCGCCATGGTCCGATCTGTAAGGTCCATCACTCATTTCGTACGATCGGATCTTCGCCTGGCAGCGCGGACGATTGAGCAGGACATAGCCGATCCACGACGGACAAATGTCTCTAGGGCATGTCGTGCTCGCAGAAAGAAACTGGCCAGAGGCGATGCCTCTCCAGAGGACTAACTCTCTTTTAAACTAACGGAAGGCGAGATTTTGGCACCGTCAGCGCAGGCGGCACGCCAGCTTTTTTCAAGATTGTCATCATCGGGCACCAGTTCGTGAACGCCGACTGAAACAGGTTCAGGCCGACGAAGGCTGTGAAAATGAACCATGCCGGATGCACCCAGTAGCCTAGCGCGACGCTGAGCACCACAAATGCCCCGGCGATCATGCGCAAATAACGTTCGACGTTCATACTTGCACTCTCCTTCGGTTCACGATGAAATAGGCGATCGGCACGGTCATGCGTGACAGAGCGAGCGAAGCGATTTCGCCCGCCATCAGCGCGATGGCCAGACCCTGGAAAATCGGGTCAAACAGAATGACTGCTGCGCCCACAACTACCGCCGCCGCTGTCAGCAACATGGGGCGGAAACGAATGGCTCCGGCATCGATTACCGCTTTCTCCAGCGCCAGACCTTCGCGCAATCGCAGCTCGATGAAGTCAACCAGGATGATCGAATTCCGGACGACGATGCCGGCGCCGGCAATGAAGCCGATCATGGATGTCGCGGTGAAGAATGCCCCGAGCAGCCCATGCGCCGGCAGAATGCCGACCAGCGAGAACGGGATCGCCGCCATGATTACCAGCGGTGTTACAAAGGACTGAAACCAGCCCACCACCAGTCCGTAGATCAGAATCAAAACGATGGCGAAGGCGAATCCGAGGTCTCTGAAGACCTCATACGTGATGTGCCATTCGCCATCCCACTTCATCGAGTAGCGGCCGGCATCCGAAGGCAGCGCCGCCATGTGTTGCTCGATCGCGTAACCCTCGGGAATCGAGATACGATCGATCTCCGGACCGGTCTTCAGCAGCGCGTACACAGGGCTCTCAATGGAGCCGGCGACATCCGCCGTGACATAGGTGACCGGCATCAAGTTCTTGTGGTAGATGCTCTTCTCGGCGATCATCTGCTCGGGCCGCGCCAGCTCGCTGAGCGCAACCATCTGCCCCGAGTGTCCAACGAGTTTCAGGTTGGCGAGACGATTGAGATCGGAGCGGTTCGCCCGGTCGAGCCGCAGCACCAAGGGAACGTCCTCTTTGGCCGCGTCCACATGCAGCAGACCCGCTTGGTACCCGTCTGAAGCCATGGCCACGGCGCGCGCCACATCATCATTGGAGATACCGCTCAGCGAAGCCTTTTCCTGGTCGACAACGAAGCGATATTTGGACTGATCGTCTTCGACGTACCAGCCCACGTCCACGATGCCATCCGTCCGGCGGAAGAGATCGCGGATCTGCCGGGCAATCCGTATGCGGCCGTCCTGATCGGGACCATAGACTTCCGCCACCAGCGTTTCGAGTACCGGCGGGCCAGGCGGCACCTCCGCCACTTTGATTCGGGCGCCGTACTGTGCCGCGATTGGAACCAACCGCTGGCGCACCTGCTTGGCAATCTCGTGGCTCTGCAACCGCCGCTCGCCCTTTTGGAGAAGGTTCACTTGGATATCCGCCACATTGGAGCCGCGCCGCAAATAGTAATGCCGTACCAGGCCGTTGAAATTGTATGGCGACGCCGTTCCCACGTAGGTTTGTACATTGACTACTTCGGGCTGTTGCTGAGTGGCTACCGCGAGCGCTTGCGTGACTCGCGCGGTTTGCTCGAGCGTTGTTCCATTTGGCATGTCCACGATGACCTGAAACTCACTCTTGTTGTCGAACGGCAGCATCTTAACTTTCACGAATTTGAAATAGACCAGAGACATCGACCCGAGAAGCAGAAAAAGAACCATGCCGAGAAAGCCCCAGCGCAACACAGGCACCCGCAGGAGCGTTCCCATGAACCGCCGGTAAAGCCGCGTTAGAGCGTCCTCCCGCTCTCCTTCCGCGTGTGCCGCGCCGGGTTTCAGGATACGGACGGCGGCCCACGGTGTCACAATAAACGCTACAAGCAGGGAGAAGACCATGGCGGCGCTTGCGCCGATTGGAATGGGGCGCATGTAAGGTCCCATCAAGCCGCCGACGAAAGCCATGGGCAGAATCGCCGCCACGACTGCCAATGTTGCGAGAATGGTCGGGTTGCCCACCTCATCGATCGCTTCTATCGCGACATCGTAGGGTGGCCGCCCGCGGTTGCCCGGCATGCGCCAGTGGCGCGCAATGTTCTCCACCACCACAATGGCGTCGTCCACCAGGATGCCGATGGAAAAAATGAGAGCGAAAAGCGTGATGCGATTCAGCGTGTAGCCGTACAGGTAAAAGACCGCGAGCGTGAGCGCCAGCGTCACGGGAATCGCGAGAAATACAATCAAAGACTCGCGCCATCCAAGCGCAATTGCGATGAGCAGGCTCACCGAAACTACCGCGATGAACATGTGCAACAATAGCTCGTTCGATTTCTCGGCCGCCGTTTCGCCATAGTCCCGCGTGATCGACACCGTGACATCCGATGGAATCACGCTGCCCTTGAGCGTCTCGATACGCGCGAGCACGTTGGCCGCAACCTTCACTGCATTCGTGCCCTTGCGCTTGGAGATGGCGACGGTCACCGCTGGATAGAACTCGTGGCCCGCAGAGTACCGGACGTATTCGCTTGGCTCCTCGCCGCCATCGCTCACCTGGGCAAGGTCGCGCACGAAAACGGGTCTGTCATGCACGGCAGCCACGACCACGTTCCGCACATCATCGGCGGTGCGCAGAAACTCTCCGGTATCGAGCAGATACTCCTGATTGCCGTTTGAGAAATGGCCTGACGGCAGCCTGCGGTTCGACAGGCCGAGCGCGCCGGCCACCTGTAAGGTCGAGAGCGAATAACCCGCGAGCCGTGTCGGATCAAGCATGATCCGGATCTCGCGCCGTTCCCCGCCAATCAAAGTAACCGCGGAAACGTCTGGTGTTTGTTTAATTGTGTCGTGGACCTGGGCCGCGATGCGCCGCAGCTCGAAATCGCCATAGCGTTTGCTCCAGAGGGTTAGCGCAAGAATCGGCACATCATCGATGGAACGCGGTTTCACCAGGGGTAGTGAAGCGCCCGGCGGAATCAGATCCATGTTGGCGTAGAGCTTCTGATTGAGGCGGACGATGCTCTTCTCTTCGTCTTGCCCAACTAGAAATCGCACTACCGCCATCGACATGCCGGGGCTGGAGGTTGAGTAAATATACTCGACGCCTGGAATTTCCCATAGCAGCTTTTCCATCGGTTTAGTGACGCGTTCCTCCACCTCGCGCGCCGAAGCGCCGGGCATCTGGACGAACACATCGATCATCGGCACGATAATTTGCGGCTCCTCCTCGCGCGGTAGCTTCCACACCGCGAGCGCGCCGATAAGTAGAGATGACACGATGATGAGCGGCGTTAGCTTGGAGGACACCCACGCCCGCGCAAAACGTCCCGCGGGACCAAGGCGGTGTTCCGGGGTCACTGCTGCATCTCCACCTTGGCGCCGTCAGCGAGGGCCACTGGGATGGGCGAAACAACTCGTTCGCCAGAACTGAGGCCGGCCAGCACCTCAACACGATCGGCACGCTTGCGGCCTGTGGAAACGATGCGCAGACGCGCAGCGCCGTTTTCCGCCACGTAGACGGACTGCACTTGGCCTCGCTCTACAAGAGCGGAGGCCGGCAGCGTGAGAACAGGGCGGCTACCGAGGACAAACCTGGCGCGGCCAAAGGCCCCTGACCGCAATTGTGGCATTCCCGGCAGATCGATCTTCACCAAATAGGAGCGAGAGGCCGCGTCAACCGACGGTACAACCTCGCTTATGGGTGCTTCCAACGTGCGGTTCAAAGCATCGATGCTCACGAAGACCTTGCTACCGCTGCGAATTATGGGTAGCCGCGATTCCTCCACCGGAACTTCGAGCCGGTATTCGCCATCGCGCTCGATCGTGAGCAACGTAGCGCCGGGAGTGGCAAGATTGCCAGGTTCCACGGATTTTGCGGTGATGACGCCCGCGAACGGCGCCTGAATTTGCGCATAAGCGCGCTGGATCTCGGCGGCGCGGCGCTCCTGATCCGTCTGGGCAATCTTCGAGCTCAGTTGCGCCCGCTTGGATTCCGTCATCGCGTAAGCAGCTTCGGTCGCTTTCAGCCGCGCGGTAGCTTCGTCATACTCCTGGTTTGAGATGGACTTGCTCGCAAACAGATCATTCATGCGCTTGAAGGTCGCTCGCGCCAGTTCCAGGTTGGCTTTAGCCGCGGCCACGCCGCTGTCGGCTTCGGGAATCGCGCTTCTGGCCTCTTCCCGAGCCGCGTCCGCTCGCCGGTAATTCACCTCCAGATCCGCGGCGTCGAGCACAACCAGCAACCGGCCTGCGCTCACATGCTCGCCGATGGTGGCATGCACTTCGCGCACGTAGCCCATCACCTTGCTCGACAACACCGCCGTCGTGCGAGCGCGAACGGTTCCAGTGGCTTCGTATTCTTCGGGCCAAGACTCCGCCGCGACCACTACGGTCTTCACGGGAATTGTCGAGGCGACGGCCTCTATCTTTCGTGGTGGCTCGCCACAGCCAGCCACCAACAGTGCCGCCGCAAACAGCACAAGACCTGCTTTCATCAGTTGAGTACCTCCGAGTTGACGGACAACGTGCCCGCCGCTCTTTCCAACATCGCGGCAGCGACTCGCTGATCATTCACTGCCGCGAGATAGCGCGTCTTGGCTTCCAGCACCGCGGTTTCGTTGCGCAAGAGGTCCGTCACATTGTTCAGACCGGCCGCATAGCGGTTCTGCGTGATGCGCAGGCTTTCCTGGGCCTCATCCACAGCGGCCCGCGCCACTTCAATCCGTTGATTCGCCGCCCGCAACTCTGCCCATGCCCGGCGAACCTCCAGGCGAATCGCTGAGCCGGCGCGATTCTCCTCGGCCTCGGATCGTCGCAACAGGTGCTTCGTCTCTTCGATGTGCGCCTTATCGCCGAATCCGTTGAAGAGATTCCATCGAAGCGAGACGGATGCCATCCAGTTGCCTCCTGAACGCCCGGCGAATTGTTGGCGGTCCTGCTCAATATCCGCGTGAACTCCAACTTGCGGCAGCAGGCTGGACCGTGCCGCAGCCGCTTGCGTTTCCGCCAGTTGTGTTGCCAGCTTGGCTTCCCGCGCTTCCGGCCGCCGCTCAAGGGCCTCGCGTTCATACTGCTCGAGAGCAAGGTCTCCAAGATCCACCTGCGTCAGCGGCGTAGTCAGAGAATACTTAGTCTCCAATGCCTGGCCCAAAACGTCATTCAGCGCAGCCCGCGCTACATCCAGATCGGCGGAGCGCCGGATCTGCTGTTCCGTCACTGCGGCGAGGTGCACACGAATTGAGAGCACATCGACGTCGGTGGACATACCCGAAGCGCGAACGGCCTTGGCTCGCTTCAGATCGGCCTCGGCCGAGCGCACAGCGTCCTTGGCGGCGGCCAGGTTCTCTCCGCTGAGAACCACCGCGTAATACTCGCGAACTACGCCTGCAATCACATCCTGTTCGGTGCGCCGCCTATCTTCTCCCGCGACTCCCTCCATCAGGCGCGCTGAGCGCGTGGCCCTACGCACTTGGCCCGCATCGAAGATCGTCTGGTCCAGATTGAGCTGCGATTGGAAGTTGTCGAGCGCATTCGGCTGGTTTAACGCACCGAGGGCAAAATTTTGTTCCGTGAATTGGTGCTGGGTAAGCAGCGAACTGAACACGAACACCGGGTTATCGCTGCGCGTCCAGGTTTCCGCGTAGTTCAGCCGCGGCAGCCAGCCGCTCGACGCCTGCTTGACACGCGCCGCCGCGGCTCGCCCTTCCTCCGCCACCACCGCGACCGAATTGTTATGATCGAGCGCCACGCGGACAGCGTCCCGCAGCGATAGCGGCTGCTGCCCGAACAGCGGTCCCACTACAGCGAAATAAATGAGTTTCTCGAACATCGCTCTCTCACCTTCCGAGATGCAGTCTGTGCAGGGAGGTGACAACGGCAGCTGCAGCATTGAGTAGTGTGGAAATGCTACGTTTTCTCTGCAGTAACAGTGGTGCGAAGTGAACCGGGTCTAACGGCGGGCCGTTGTTGACTCGTCTCCGCTGGCCTTCCCTCCGTGCCAATATCGGTGAGACACTTACCGCGGCGATAATTACAGAGCAGGGCGGCAAGGAGAACCATCGTGAGCGAAGCCAAGAGCGCAGTTCCTTTTGCCGCCAGTTCGGCGGACGTTGAAGTGCCAGCCAAATC
>DATGZN010000109.1:0-195891 GCA_035297145.1 Bryobacteraceae bacterium | reverse complement strand
GACTCACCCGGAACGCTTCGTCCGCCGCCCTCCCAAGCCGCCTTCTCTCCCTACTGCCGTCTGGATCAACAAGCCTCCGGACCAGGAGAAAGCTCCTTAAACTTTCACGCTGTGTGTCTCATTTTCATTGACACGCACCGTATTGTGAAGATTTTAGCCCGCTGCGGGATCTGCCGGCGTTCTCGGCCTTAGAACGTGATTTGCAGGAAGCGATCATATCGAACGGTTGGAGTCAGCGCTGACCGGAAGCGGCAAAACCCGGTGTCGGCAAAACCCGGTGCCAGACCGCCCGTTGTACTGAATCCCAAAAAGTGCGTTGCGAAGATAGCGGAGGCATTCGTTCAATTCAGCCGCACCTGCGGAACAATAGCGCCAGTCCTCGACCCGACCGAGTCAGTTTATTTGGCCGCCACGGCACGTCTGAGGAGTGCGACGACATCGGTTAGGCCGGCGCGCTCGGCAGCATCGAGTGGCGTCCGCCCCTGGGAGTCTTTGGCTGTCAGATCCGCGCCAAGTCCGACGAGTGCCTCGACTGCCTTCATCTTGCCCATCGCTGCTGCGATGTGAAGCGGCCTTTGCGCATCATCTCGGGTGCGAGCGTTTATATCCGCCCCGTGCACTGCGAGTCCCCGAATGACCTCGGCGCTACTACGCCTCGATATCCCGGCCCCGCTTACCGCAAACTCGATGAATCCGCGGCCGGGCGAAGCTACACAGCGCGCCAGCTCATCCTTGTGGCATTGCGCCTCTGACCTTTCGCTAGTGTACGTAATGATCCAAACAGTTATCTACTAAACAGTGGTTGACGCCTTGGTCACCATCTCGTAGCATGGCGGGTGTAGTGCCGGAAGCCGTTGCCACAGCGAATGCGCCCGAGATCCCAGATAAGCTCTTCTTCCGCATCGGCGAGGTCAGTACGATGCTGGGCGTGGAGCCCTACGTGCTCCGCTATTGGGAAACTGAATTCCCTTCCCTGAGCCCGAAGAAATCTGGCACTGGCCACCGGCTTTATCGGCGCAAGGACGTCGAGCTTCTTTTGCGGATCAAACACCTGCTCTACGAGAAGCGATTCACCATCGACGGGGCGCGCCAATTCATGCATGAAGAGGCGAAAAACGCTCACAAAGAGATAAAACAGGAACAGCAGATTTTGTTTTCCGATCCGCTTCCCGAGATCCGGCGCGAACTGGCGGAAATCCTGAAGTTGATGAAATAACCGCTACTCCGCGGATCCGGCGATCAGCGTGTAAATGCGGTCCAAATCATCCGGTGAGTAGTAGTCAATCTCGATCCTGCCTCGGTTGCTGCTCTTCTCCACAATACGAACCTTCGTGCCGAGTACGCGCTCCATATCTGCAATCGCCGCCTTGACGTTTGGATCGAGTGTCTCGTCGTCCTCCGCTGCCGGGTCGCGCGGTTCCGTCAGACGCTTGGTCAGGCGCTCAACCTGGCGCACCGACAGCCCCTGAGCGACGATCTTCTCCGCCAGTTTGCGCTGCATCTCTTCATCAGTCAGGGCCAGCAGTGACCTTGCGTGTCCCGCCGAGAGCCGCCGTTCCGCTACGAGCTGCTGTAAGTCAGGTGGCAATTGCAGCAGGCGAATCGAATTCGAGATTGTGCTGCGATCCTTTCCGGTCCGTCTTCCGATCTCATCCTGATTTATGTTGAGTTCGTGGGCCATGCGATCAAGTGCAACGGCGAGTTCGATGGGGTTCAAATCTTCGCGTTGAATGTTTTCGATCAGTGTGATTTCAAGAAGATGATCGTCTGAAATCTCCTGTAAGACCGCTGGGACTTCCGTCAGGCCGGCAATCTTTGCCGCCCGCCATCGCCGTTCTCCCGCCACAAGCTGGTAGCGCTCGCCACTTCTTCTGATCACAAGTGGCTGAATGATACCGTGCTGCCGGATCGAGTCGGCAAGTTGGTGCAGTGCATCCTGCTGAAACACCCGCCGCGGTTGCACCGGATTCGGATCGATGAGCTCGATCGCGATCCGGCTGGAGTTTTCTGGTTCCGGCCTAGGTGCGGGTGCCGCAGCCGCTAGTGGTCTTGTCGGCAGCAGCGCTCCAAGCCCTCTACCCAACGCTCTGCGCGGATTTTCGTTTGGCGTGGTCACGATCCAAAATCTCCTTAGCTAGTTGAATGTAGCTTTCTGCTCCCCGCGACCGGAGGTCGTAGGTCAGAATCGGTTTCCCATGGCTCGGAGCTTCAGCCAGTCGAACGCTTCGCGGAATTACTGTTTGTAGTACGTCGTTGCCGAAGAATTCTCGCAAGTCGGCCGCTACCTGTCGGGTCAAGTTGGTGCGGTCATCGAACATGGTGAGTAGTATTCCCTCGATTGCGAGAGGGTGCTGCAGCGTTTCGCGGATTCTGTCGATAGTAGCGATAAGCTCAGATATGCCCTCCAGGGCAAAAAACTCGCACTGGATTGGAATAAGAACAGAGTCTGCGGCCATTAAAGCGTTTAGTGTCAGCAGATCTAGGGCAGGCGGGCAGTCAATCAGGATGAATTCATATTGATCTTTGACTTGCGCGATCTTGTGGCGTAAGCGAAGCTCCCGTTCCGCCACGGGCACGAGTTCTAGGTTCGCACCAATGAGGTTCTTGTCGGACGTAACCACAAACAGGCCTTCCAGCTCGCTCTTGATAACTGCAGCGTCGAGTTCGTACTCGCCGAGTAGCACATGGTAGAGGCTCGGTCGGTCCGATGATTTTGAGATCCCAAGCCCGCTGGTCGCATTTCCTTGCGGATCTGAATCGATCAAGAGCACTCGAATGTCGCTTACAGCGAGCGATGCGGCCAGATTTATGGCGGTGGTTGTTTTTCCGACGCCGCCTTTCTGGTTGGTGACAGCGATGACTTTTCCCAATTTGGACCTATGTTAGCACGATGTTTCACGTGGAACTTCGCAGCCAGGCAAATCGTTGCCGACCCCAAGGAAGTTTCACTTTGTTCCACGTGAAATAATCATTTGGACAGTCTTCACCCGCCAGTAGCGCGACATTCGGTGCCAGTCTTCCAAGCGACTCTTCGATTTCTCTGTAGTTCACCGCCCTAGAAACAGCCCAATCAAACCGCTCGTAAACCTCTTGCGCTCTCTTTTGAACCACCTGGGTGTTTCCTAACTCCCGAGTCGCCTCTTGTAGAAACACGCTCTTTCGCCGGTTAGACTCAAGTAGAGTCACCTGGCAATCGGGCCGGAGGATGGCAATAGGGACTCCTGGAAAGCCAGCGCCAGACCCTACATCTACGATCTTGAGTGCTTCTTGGGGCAGGCACCTTCCGAGAAAAAGAGACTCGCAGTAATGCATCTGAACGGTCTCATCGAGGCCCTCAATTGTGGTGAGGTTTATGACTTTGTTCCATCGATTGAGCAAGTTGAAGTGCTGTTCTAACTCGCATACTTGTCTATGGGATAGCTCGATTTCTAGTAAAGACAGCTGCTTGCGAAGCGCCTCAGCAAACACGGCCCATGCTCAGATAGACATCCAGGATGGCAATGGCGGCTGGAGTCACACCTGGGATCCGGGCAGCTTGGCCGATGGTGGCTGGCTGAACCTTTTCCAGCTTCTCGCCGATCTCTCTCGATAGGCCAGGGACTTTTCGAAAGCCGAAGTTATTAGGAATGTGGCGGTTTTCTGACTTTTTCAGCCGCTCGATCTGGCGCTCCTGTTGACCGATGTAGCCAGCGTACTTGCTTTCGGTTTCGACAGTTGGCAGCAAGCCACGCACCGGCTGGGCACCCAAGGATTCAACGATCCAAGGCCGCAGATCTTCGATGCGTGACTCTGGACGTTTCAGCCATTGGCCGTTCTGATGGCGGGATAGGACTTCCCGAAGCCTGGTTTTCTGCTCTTGTTTGGTAGTGAAGATACTCCACCGCTGGTCGCCTACCAATCCGACGCGGCGACCAAGGGGCGTCAACCGCTCGTCGGCGTTATCGATGCGGAGATGCAGGCGGAATTCTGCACGGGAGGTGAACATGCGGTACGGTTCATCGGCACCCTTGGTAATGAGATCATCGATCAGGATTCCGGTGTAACCGTCTGTGCGTGGAATGATGACCGAGTGGAGGCCGCCGACCTGACACGCGGCGTTGATGCCGGCGATAAGGCCCTGGCATCCGGCTTCCTCATAACCCGAGGTTCCGTTGATCTGACCAGCGAGGAAAAGTCCTTTGATGGACTTGACTTCGAGGGTGTGCAGGAGCTCGCGCGGGTCGATGGCGTCGTATTCGATCGCATAGCCGGGGCGGATCATTTCGGCATGCTCTAGACCGGGGATTGAAGCCACCATCGCCTCCTGGACATCGATCGGCATGCTGGTAGACATGCCGTTTAGGTAGACCTCGTTGGTGTCTAAACCTTCTGGTTCCAAGAAGATCTGATGTGTGGGTTTGTCTGGGAATTTGACGATTTTATCTTCGATCGAGGGGCAATATCTTGGGCCTATACCTTTGATCTGCCCGCTATAAAGGGGTGAGCGCGAAATGCTGTCTTGCAATATACGCCGGGTTTCTTCGGTGGTGCGACCGATGTGGCAGGCGACCTGGGGGCGATCGATCTTTTCCGTCATGAATGAGAACGGAGTCGGCTCGGGATCGCCGGGTTGCGGCTCGAATTGGGCCCAATCGATGGTGCGACCGTCCAGCCTAGGCGGGGTGCCGGTTTTCAGGCGAGTCCATTGAAGACCGAGGGTGCGCAACTGATTTCCGAGCAACTGCGAAGGCGCCTCACCGTTGCGGCCGCAAGTGTAGGTCATCTCGCCGACGTGAGCGAGGCCGTTTAGGAAAGTGCCGGTGGTCACGATGACGGCGGCAGCGCGAACGGTCCGGCCATCACGGAGTTTCACACCCGAAATTCTACGATAGCCATTTGTCTCAATGATCAGCTCGGCGACTTCGGCCTGCTTGATGCGTAAATTGGGCTCGCGCTCGAGGACTTCGCGCATCCTGACGCGGTACATTTTCTTGTCGCATTGTGCGCGCGGCGACCAGACGGCGGGCCCTCGGCTGGTGTTGAGCAAGCGGAACTGGATGCCGACGGCGTCGGTGACTTCCCCCATGATGCCGCCCAGCGCGTCGATTTCGCGGACCAGATGGCCTTTGGCGATGCCGCCGATGGCGGGATTGCAGGACATTTGCGCGATGAGGTCGAGATTCATCGTGACCATGGCGGTTTTGAGGCCCATGCGGGCGCAGGCGCGGGCTGCCTCGCAACCGGCGTGGCCAGCGCCGACCACCACGATGTCGTACTTTTCCTGCATTGGATACGATTGTAGCGCGGAGCGTTTTCTTCCTATTGCCGTCGATTGAGATCATCTGCATTGGCCAACTCGAACCTCCGGACTTTAGCCATCTGCCTTTCGCTCAAGCACAAGTTCATTTCAGCGCAGTAGCGCGCAGGCGCCGAACGCCTGTCCTACTATAGATAGGTACATGCAACCGTTTCGCGGCGTGGATTATTTACTGGTGGATTCGTTGTTCAACGAGCAGGAACTGCTGGTGCGGCAGACGGCGCGGCAGTTTGTGGAAGACCGGCTGGTCCCGGTAATTCGGGATTGCTATCGCGATTCACGGTTTCCCTCGGAGTTGATTCCGGAACTCGGGCGGCTGGGTTTCCTGGGCGCGAACCTGGAGGGATACGGGTGCGCGGGGATGTCGAACGTCGAGTACGGCCTCATCATGCAAGAGCTGGAACGCGGCGATTCGGGGCTGCGCAGTTTCGTTTCGGTGCAGGGTGCGCTGGTGATGTTTCCGATTTTCACGTACGGGTTGGAGGAGCAAAAGCAGCATTGGCTGCCGCGGCTGCAATCGGGCGAAGCCATCGGGTGCTTCGGCCTGACGGAGCCGGGGTTCGGGTCGAATCCGGCGGGCATGAAGACAACGGCGCGGCGCGTGGGTGAGTGCTGGGTGTTGAATGGTGAAAAGACGTGGATCACGAACGGTACGGCTGCGCACATCGCCGTCGTCTGGGCGCGGACCGACGATGGCATTCGCGGATTCCTGGTAGAGAAGGGAACGCCCGGGTACACTACGTCCGACATTCACGGGAAGTGGTCAATGCGGGCGTCGGTGACGTCGAGCCTCGCGTTTGCCGATTGCAAGATTCCAGAGTCGAACATGCTGCCGGGGGCGAAGGGGCTGAAAGGTCCGCTTGGGTGCCTCTCGCAGGCGAGATACGGGATTGGCTGGGGCGTGCTCGGGGCGGCGATGGACTGCTACGAAACGGCGCGGCAGTACTCGATCATCCGGAAGCAATTTGACGATAAACCGATCGCGTCGCACCAGCTCGTGCAGGAAAAACTGGCATGGATGATCACCGAGATTACGAAAGGGCAACTGCTGGCAGTGCACGTGGGGCGGTTGAAGGACCAAGGGAAGATCGAACCGGCGCACATTTCGATGCTCAAGCGTAATAATGTTGCGATGGCGCTTGAATGCGCGCGGCTGAGCCGCGATCTGCTGGGCGCCAACGGGATCACGGATGAGTTTCCGATCATGCGGCACCTGTGCAATCTGGAAACGGTGAAGACCTATGAGGGAACCGACCACATCCACGCGCTTGTCATCGGAGAGCGAGTCACGGGTGTCGCAGCTTACAAGTAGCCCAACACTGACCGCGGAGACACTGAGACGCGGAGGAACACCGCTGGCGTTGTACGCCGCCACAATTTTCGCGAGTGCGTTCCTGCTGTTTCAGATTGAGCCGATCATCGCCAAGATGGTGCTGCCGTGGTTTGGCGGATCGGCGGCGGTGTGGACCACGTGCCTGCTTTTCTTCCAGATGGTGTTGCTGGCGGGATACCTGTACGCGCATCTAGCGGTGAAGGCGCTCACGCCGCGGGCCCAGGTATGGCTGCACCTGGCTTTGCTGGCGGCGAGTCTGGCGCTGCTGCCGGTGATTCCGAATCCGGCGTGGAAGCCGCTGGGCGGCGAGGATCCGTCGTGGCGCATTCTCGGATTGCTGGCGGTGACATTGGGTCTGCCCTACCTGCTGTTATCGGCAACGAGCCCAATGGTGCAGGCCTGGTACGCACGGACGCACGAGCAGGCCGCGCCGTATAGGCTGTTCGCGCTTTCGAATGCCGGGTCGATGCTGGCGCTGATCACTTACCCGGTGCTGGTGGAGCCGAAGTTTTCCACGCGGCACCAGGCGTGGGGATGGTCGGCAGGATACGTTGCGTTTGTTCTGCTGTGCGGCGCGGTTGCGTGGGGCGCGCGTCACGGAAGGACGCTAGAAAAAGAAAGCGACGATAACGACGAGCGGCCGGATTGGCGGCGGCAGTTGATGTGGCTGTCGCTGGCGGCCTGCGCCTCCACGCTGCTGCTGGCGGTGACGAACCATCTGACGCAGAACGTGGCGTCCATTCCGTTTCTTTGGATTCTGCCGCTGGCGCTGTACCTGCTGAGCTTCATTCTTTGCTTTGAAGGGCACGGCTGGTATGACCGCATTACGGTCTTCCGGCTTGGCAAGCTTGCCATGCCCCTGAATCACCGGAGCACGTTCTTGAAACTGGGAGCCGTGGCGTTGGGTGGAATGGGGTATGGTCTCGGCGACAAGTTCCTGAACCCCAAACTGATTGTCTTGGTTCCTCTGTTCACGATTGGTCTCGCGGTGTGCTGCATGGTCTGCCATGGCGAGCTGGCACGGCTGAAGCCTTCGCATCGGCATCTTACTTCCTTCTATTTGATGATTGCGCTGGGTGGAGCGCTCGGCGGTGTGCTGGTGGGACTGGTAGCGCCTCACTTCTTTACCGGGTACTTTGAGTTACAAATTGCGCTGCTGTGGTGCGCGGTGATGATGGTGATCGTGCTGCGGCCGTCGAGCGTCAGGATCGAAAGCCGCTGGCTGGGGTACGCGGTGTGGATCGGAGCGATGGCCGCGACGGTGGTGCTGGCGGGCTATTTGGGATACGAGATGCACAAGTTCCGTAGCGGTTCGCGTCTGCTGGTGCGGAACTTCTATGGCGCTTTGCGCGTGGATGATGAGGGCGACGGCATTGAGGAAGCGCATATGCGCAAGCTAACGCACGGCACCATCAACCATGGCGAAGAATTCATGGATGACGCAAGGCACCTGCAGCCGACGACTTACTACGGCTACAACACCGGCATCGGCCTCACGATCCTCGAGGCGCAGCGGAGACTGAATTTGCGCGTGGGAGTGATCGGGCTGGGCACCGGAACCATTGCGTCGTACGGGCGGCCGGGCGACGTCTACCGTTTCTACGATATCAACCCGCTGGTGATTGGAATTGCGCGCACCGAGTTCCGGTTTCTTCCCGAATGCAAGGCAACGACGGAGGTGGTGCTGGGCGATGCACGTCTCTCCCTGGAACGCGAGGCGCCACAGAATTACGACATTCTGGCGGTTGATGCCTTTTCAAGTGACGCCATTCCGATTCATCTGCTGACACGCGAGGCTTTCGAACTTTATTTCCGGCACTTGCAGCCACGCGGTGTGTTGGCGGTACACGTATCCAACAAACATCTCGACCTTGCGCCGGTTGTGGACACGCTGGCGCGCGCGCTAAGCAAGCATGCAGTGACGATTGACAACGAGGATGATGACGCCAACGCGGTTTTTGCCTCATCGTGGGTGCTGGTGTCCGGCCGCCAGAGTTTCTTCCAATTCCCGCTGGTTTTCAAAGCCGCGGCGCCCGTCGAGAGCCGGCCGGGGCTGCGCATGTGGACCGACGACTACAGCAACCTGTTTCAGATATTGGACTGAGGGGGCAAAGCCAGGGGACTTACGGCTGCTCGGCCGGCTCGTCACTGGTTGACAATCGCTCGAATTCAGCGTTGAACTCGCAGCCCAGGATGGCGATCACGGCCATCAGGTACATCCAGACCAGCAGCGCTATGCTGGCGCCGACGCTGCCGTACATCACGTTGTAGTGTCCAATGTGACGCACGTAGGTGGCGAAACCCTTGGTGGCCAAAAACCACAGGACCGTTGCGAAAACGGCGCCGCGCCACACGCCGCTCCACCTCTGCGGGCGGTATGGGCCGTAGTAGTAAAGGATGCAAGTAAGGGCGACTGTCGCGCCAAGGGCGGTGAGGTAACGCGCTCCTTCGCCGATCAATTGCCAAACGAGAGCCAACGGATTGAGCACCGGGTCGAGGCGCGAGATACCGAGGAGCGCGCGTTCGGCTTGATTACCGAACAAGACGAGGGCGGAGGCGCCGACGAGCGGGATGGCGGAAAGAAAAACCAGACCGATGGCGACGCCAGTTTGATGGAAATACGAAGGGTCGCGCGGGATGCGGTAGGCGGAGTTGAAGCCTTGCATGAGGCTCTTGAGGAGTCCGGCGGCGGCCCAGAGGGCGACGAGCAGGGCGACGATCAGGAGCGTGATGGACTTCTGGCCGCGCGCGCGGAACTGGGTGAGGACCACTCCTTCGGTGCCGGGAGGCAGGACTTTCTTGAGGACCTCGGTGATCGAACCCGTGACGAATTCGGCGCCGGTCATGACGAAGACGGTGGCCGCAGAGGTCAGGATGGGAAAGATGGAAAGCAGGGCCGAGTAGGCGGCGCCTTTGGCGATGGAGAAGCAGCCGTCGTCGATGGCGGCGAGGAGGGTGCGCTGGAGCAGATAGGGAAGAGACCGCCACGTGGGGCGCACATGGGTAGTATAGCGGGGCGCGGTCAGCGAGACGGCGTGGCTTCGAATGATGGGAGGGGAGTACCAGTGATTCGGGAATAAAGCATGTCGGGGTCGAGGTCGGCGCCGTTGGGCCAATAAATGGCGCCCAGCTCGGGATTGACACGAACTTGTTCGAAGAATGCGTGGTCGCGCAGCGCGGCGAAGATGCCGTCGAATCGAACTAACCCCGAGACGTCCACGTCGCCCTCGATGCCGTCTTCGAAGCGAAGGTGCAAGCGATAGCCAGCGAGCGGCTGGGCGGAAACGATGTCTTTCAGCATAGGATTAATCGCGATCGCTGCGGATCTGCTCAACGTAAGCGGCTCCGCCCTGCAGCAGTTCCGGATGATCTTCGGTGCGCCAGGCACCTGCGGATAACTTGAGCGCGGCGCGCTGACGAAGTCGGCGAACTTCTCTCCGGAGCACATCCACCACGAAGGCCGAACGCATCTTACGGCCCGCGACGCGATCGATTTCGTGCGCGAGATCGGTTGGGATCTTGATGATCATTTCCTCTCTCTTAGAGTATGACGTTTCAGGTGAGAGACGTTACAATGAGATTGACCCTCCCCACCGCAGCCGGCCTTCGATGAGGCCGAGTTTGACTATGGCCGATACGCCCTTCGTTCATCTGCATTGCCACACGGATTATTCGCTGTTGGATGGAGCGTGCGAAATCTCGCAGCTCATGGATACGGTTGCCGCGCAAAAGATGCCGGCGGTGGCCATGACCGATCACGGGAACCTATTTGGCGCGGTGCAGTTTTACAACACCGCCAAGGCCAAGGGGATTCATCCCGTCATCGGGTGCGAGGTGTACGTTTCACAGCAGGGGCGGCACACGCGCTCGGACTCCGATCGCTACAACCACCTGGTGCTGCTGTGCGAGAACCAGGAGGGCTATCGCAACCTCATCGACCTAGTTTCGACGGCGTATCTCGAAGGGTTTTATTACAAGCCGCGCATCGATAAGGAACTGCTGGCGCAGCACGCCAAAGGTCTCATTGCCATGTCGGCGTGCCTGCGCGGTGATATCAACGAGACCCTTCTCGCGGATCGCTACGACGAAGCGCGGCGGCTGGCCTACACCTACCAGGACATTTTCGGGCGCGGCAATTTCTTTCTCGAGATTCAGGATCACGGCCTCGATCAGGATAAGCGGGTCACACCGCAAGTGAACCGGCTGTCGGCGGAGACCGGCATTCCGCTGGTCGCGACCAATGACGCGCATTACCTGCAGCGTGAAGATGCGCGCGCGCACGAGATTCTCATGTGCATCCAGACGGCCAAGACCATGTCCGATCCGGCGCGGATGCACTGGGAACATCCGGATTTCTATCTGAAGTCGCGCGCCGAGATGATGCAGCTCTTCGGCGAGCTGGAGGAATCGCTCGACCGGACCTGGGAGATTGCGCAACGCTGCCAGGTGAAGCTGGAGAAGATCAAGGAGCCGTTCCCGCGCTTCGATGTTCCCGCCGAACACTCGACCGACACCTATTTTGAATTCGTGGCGCGGCAAGGATTCGAGAAGCGGAGACCGCGGCTCGAAGCGCTGCGCGCGCAGGGACGGCTGAAGCACGATCCGGCCGAGTATACCGAGCGCCTGGATCGCGAGATCAAAATGATCCAGCAGATGAAGTTCTCCGGCTACTTCCTCATCGTCTGGGATTTCATCCGCTTCGCGAAATCGCGCTCGATTCCCGTGGGGCCGGGGCGCGGCTCGGCGGCGGGGAGTCTGGTGAGCTACGCCATGGAGATCACCGATATCGATCCGCTGGAGTACGGGCTGCTGTTCGAGCGCTTCCTGAATCCGGAGCGCATCAGCATGCCGGATATCGATATCGACTTCTGCATGAACCGGCGCGGCGAAGTGATCCAATACGTCACCGAGAAATACGGGCGCGACCAGGTAGCGCAGATCATCACGTTCAACACGCTGCAGGCGCGGGCGGCGATCAAGGACGTGGGACGCGTGCTGGATATGAGCTTCGCGGACGTGGACCGTATCACGAAGCTCGTGCCCAACGTGCTGAATATTTCGCTCGACGACGCCATCAAGACCGAGCCCGGGTTCGACGAGCTGGCGGGGAAAGATCAGCGCGTGGCGGATATTCTGAAGGTCGCGCGGCGGCTGGAAGGCTTGGCTCGAAACTGCTCCGTGCATGCGGCGGGCGTGGTGATTTCGCCCGAGCCGCTGAAAAATCTTGTTCCGCTGTACAAGACGAACAAAGACGAAATTGTCACGCAGTACGACATGAACGGCCTGGAAAAACTGTCTCTGTTGAAGATGGATTTTCTGGGGCTGACAACGCTGACGCTGATCGACGATGCGCTGAAACTCATCGAGAAGCGGCACGGCGTTAAGCTGGTGCTCGAAGACCTGCCACTCGAAGATCCGAAGGCGTACGAAATCTTTTCAAAGGGATTCACCAGCGGCGTGTTCCAGTTCGAATCTCCAGGTATGCGCGATGTCCTGATGCGCTACAAACCGACGCGCATCGAGGACCTGACGGCGCTGAACGCGCTCTATCGTCCGGGACCCATGAAAGGTGGGATGCTCGACGATTTCATCGAGCGGAAGCACGGGCGCAAGCCAGTTACCTACGATCTTCCCGAGTTGCGGCCGATTCTCGAAGAAACCTACGGCGTGATTCTGTATCAGGAGCAGGTGATGCAGATATCGAGCCGCCTGGCAGGCTATTCGCTGGGCGAAGCCGACATTCTGCGGCGCGCCATGGGCAAGAAGAAAGCCGAGGAGATGGCGGCGCAGCGCGAGCGCTTCATCAAGGGTGGGCTGGAACGCAACTTCCCGCAGCGCAAGATCGAGAAGATTTTCGATCTAATGGAGCAGTTCGCGGGATACGGCTTCAACAAGTCGCACTCGGCCGCATATGCGTTCCTGGCGTTCGTGACGGCGTATCTTAAAGCTCACTATCCGGTGGACTTTATGGCGGCGCTGCTGACTTCGGAAACCGGGAACCCGGCGAAAATCGCGAAGTACATCAACGAGTGCCGCGAAATGCGCATCACGGTACTCGCGCCAGATGTCAATTCGAGCGATTGGAATTTCACGCCGGTGGGCGACGCCATCCGCTTCGGGCTGGGCGCGGTGAAAAACCTGGGGCCGTCGGCGGTGGAAGCGATCCGCGCGGCGCGGGAGCAGGCGGGACCGTTTCGGTCGATCTACCAACTCTGCGAGATGGTCGATCTAGCGTCGATCAACCGGCGGATGATCGAGAGTTTGATTCGCGCGGGAGCGATGGACTCGTTCGAAGGCCATCGCGCGCAGTTGATGGCGGCGGTGGAAGGAGCGATGGAGGCAGGCCAAGGCGCGCAACGGGCGCGCGAGTCGGGGCAGGAGGGCTTGTTCGGCGATGCGTTTGGCGGCGATGAAACGCACACGGAGAAACCGTTACCGAATGTGCCGGAGTCGACGTTGCACGAGAAGCTCTCCGGTGAGAAGGAAATGCTGGGCTTCTACGTGACGGGCCACCCGCTCGATCAATACGAGGATAAGGTGCGCGAGCTGGCCACGCATGCGAGCGGCAATCTGGAGGGCCTCGAAAAGGGAGTGGAGGTGGCGCTCTGCGGCGTTATCACCGGCATCCAAAAGAAACGCAACCGGGAAGGCAAGCCCTGGGTCTCGATGGTTCTGGAAGACCGCGAGGGCGCCGTAGACGCTCTGCTGTTCACGACGAACTTCGACCGGCTCGCAGCGTCAGTAGTGGAGGATCAGGCGGTACTCGTGCGCGGCCTGGTCCTGCCGGAGGAGAATGCGCCTCCTAAGATTTCCGTTCAAGACATCGTGCCCCTGGAGGTGGCGCGCATCCCGCTGCCGTCACTGATTTCGATTCGTGTTTGGATCGGAAAGAACGGCGGGGACCGCGCCGCGCAGTTGAACGAATTGTTTAGCCGCAAAACGGGTGATACGCAGGTGCGTTTGCGCCTGGAATCGCCGCGCGATTTCACCGTGATCCTCGACGTTCCCACCAAAGTCCGGCCTGACCGCGAGTTTCGCTCCGAGATCGAAAAGCTGTGCGGAGCGGAAGCCATCGAGGTGCTGGCCAATTGAAAATCGGCTTAGCGGCCGTGGCAATCGCTGCCACTTTGTCTGCTGCGGATCTGGCGCCCATCGTCATCGATACCGATTGCGGAGGCGATGACCTGATGGCCATCGCGTTTCTGCTGGCCCGGCGCGACGTACGCATCGAAGCTGTGACCATTGCCAACGGCCTGGCGCATGTGCGGCCGGGGGCGGAGAATGTGCTACGCCTGCTGGAACTCGGCGGGCATGAAGACGTTCCGGTGTACCTGGGGCGGGAGACACCGCTGCACGGTCACGCGGCGTTTCCGGAAGTCTGGCGTAAAGGCGCTGATGCAGCGTTGGGACCTCGCGCAGCGCGACACACGCCGCAGAAGCAGTCCGCGGCGGACTATCTGGCAGCGAGGTTGCGTGAGCGCAGCCGGCCGCTCCGCATTTTGGCGCTCGGGCCACTCACCAATCTCGCCGAGGCACTCGAGCAGACGCCGGAGGGCTTACGGAACGTCGAGGTGTCGATCATGGGCGGAGCGATTTACACGCCTGGCAATCTTGGCGACGGCGGCTACTTCCAAACCGATAACAAAACGGCGGAATGGAACTTCTATGTCGATCCGGTGGCGGCGAAGGCGGTATTTACGTCCGGTGCGAAAATCCAGTTGGTTCCGCTGGATGCGACCAACCAGGTCCACATCGACTCGGCCCTTCTGAAGGCATTTCGCTCTAAAGCACGCACACCGCTTGGTGAATATGTCACCGAGATCCTGAAGCAACACCGCAACGAGATCCGGGAAGGGATCTACTACGCCTGGGACCCGTTGGCGGCGGTGGCCATGATCGAGCCGGCGGTGGTCCACGAGAGTCAGCTGGCGGTCGATGTCAGGCAAACGCCGCCGGAGGAAGGCAGAACCGCTGAAATGGCGGGATATCCACCGAATGCCAGTGTGGCTCTCAGCGCGGATGCGGAAGGTTTCCGGGAAACCTTTCTGCGGGCGTTTACTCGAGCGGGTTCAACAACCGCAGGCCCTTGAAGCGCGTGAAATCGCGATCCGTTGTGCAAAGTGTAGCGCCGTGCTCAATAGCCAGTGCGGCGAGGTGTGCATCCATGACGAGCGGGCCGCGGCATTGGCTATCGGCCAGGACGCGGCTAAGGATCAGCCAGTGGCGCTCTGTTGGTGATAGCACGGAGACGGCTGGACGACTAAGCCATGCGGTGACTGTCGCGCTGGCTTCCTCCGAGGTCAACGGTAAGGAGAACGGCTTCGGACTGGTTGTGACTCGCAGAAAGGCCAATACTGTTATCCATGCCAGGCCGAGTCTCTCACCCGACTCGAGAGCTCCCTCTAGCCATTCTTTCGAGCGTTGATGTTGGTCAGCGCTCGGGTGGTAGGCGTAGATCAAGACGTTCGCATCGACCAGAATCATCGACGCATAGGACCCTCGATTTGGTCCAGCAGCTCCTCTATGTTGTCGAAGTTGAAACCCGGCCTTGCACCAAGATCCCTAGCCTGAATCTTAAAAGGCTTCGTGGGTTGCGGACGGCTCGCGGTCAACCCGATGCGCAGAGTCTCGTTCACCGTATCTTTGAAGGATCGGCCTGTCCTACGCATCTCCGCTTCGAGCTTGGCGCGGACGTCTTCGTCAAGGGTCAAGGTGGTTCGCACATCATGATGCTAGCATGGAGGCATCATGATGTCTAGCGGTCATTCGTGCTTCCGCAACCGCGCACAACCCGGTGTATACTAGCTGCCACGTTTTGGGCGGGGTGCAGGTGGAAGTTTTTCCGAAGTCGCCCAGACAGCTAACGCGAGGACAACCGATGAGACATTTCTGCTCGATCTTGCTTGGGTCATTCCTGGTGATGGCGACCGTTCTCCAGGCACAGGAAACCGGCTCGATTACCGGCACGGTTAGAGATCACACTGGTGCGGTCATTCCCGGCGCCGAGGTCACGGTCACCAGTGTCGCGCAGGGGGTGACGCGCAAAGTCACCACCAATGCCGGAGGAGATTATCTGGTGGCGGGTTTGCCGCCCGGCATTTATGACCTGCAAATCGCCGCGAAAGGTTTCGAGCGCTTTGGGGCTAACGGGATCGTTCTGCGTGTGGCGCAAAAGGCCCGGGCGGACGCCACTCTACAGATCGGCGAGCTGGCTACGGAGGTCACAGTCGCCGGCGAAGGCGTGGCTCAGGTGGAGACGCAATCCTCGGAAATCTCAGGCGTGGTCACGGGCAAGGAGATCAGCCAGATTGTCCTCAACGGGCGCAACTTCACACAACTGGTGAACCTGATTCCCGGCGTCAGCAACCAAACCGGCCAGGACGAGGGAGTGGTGGGCGTCAATGGAAACGTGTCGTACAGCATCAACGGGGGCCGGGTTGAGTATAACAACTGGGAAATCGACGGCGGCGACAACATGGATAACGGCAGCAACGACACGCTAAACGTCTATCCCAACGTTGATGCGATCGCCGAAGTCAAGGTGCTCACCTCCAACTACGGCGCGCAATACGGCCGCAACGGGTCGGGCACGGTTGAGACGGTGACCAAATCGGGGACCAAGGAGTTCCATGGCGACCTGTTCGAGTTTGTCCGCAATGACGATTTCAACGCCCGGAACTTCTTCCAGACGACCGTGCCGGAATATAAAAAGAATGACTTCGGCTACACGATCGGCGGCCCGGTTTTTATCCCTGGTATTTACAACACGAGGAAAGAGAAAACATTCTTCTTCTGGTCCGAAGAGTGGCGCCGCGAGATCGTGCCCGGCAATGTTTTCGGTCCCCAGCAGATTCCTTCGGCGGCCGAGCGCCAGGGGAATTTCTCCGATGTCTGTCCAGCGGCGGGCTCGCTTGTCAACAAAACGGGCTTTCCGGATTGTCCTGTTAATCCGGTAACCGGTTCTTACTTTTCGAACAACACAGTTCCGGTGGATCCCAACGCGGCGGCTCTACTGACGCTAATGCCGCTGCCCAACTTACCGGACAATTACTACAGCGCCTCTCCAGCTACGCCAACGCACTGGCGCGAGGAACTGGCTCGGGTGGACGAGAACTTCACTGACAACTGGCGCCTGTTCGGCCGAATCATTCACGATTCCTGGAACACCATTACTCCGACTCCACTGTGGGGCGCCGGCGCTTCGTTTCCGACGATCCAAACCTCATTCGTGGGTCCCGGCGTCAGTGCGGTACTCAGCCTGGCCACCAATATCTCACCCACCACGCTGAACGAATTCACCTTCAGCTACACCACCGATCACATCTTTCTTAACGCGATTGGCCCCACGCAGCGCCCCTCGACCATGACGATGACGGGTTTGTATAACAACGGCTTCGGCGGGCTGCTGCCGGCGGTGAGCGTCACTGGCGGAATCAACTATGATACCGGCGGATTCTCACTCGATACCGGATACTTCCCCTGGAACAATGCGAACCCGACGTACACCTTCAAAGACCAGTTGAGCAAAATTATCGGCGGGCACAATCTTTACGCGGGCGTCTATGTTGCGGCCGCGGAAAAGAATGAAGACAATAGCCCGTATGTTCAAGGCAACTTGAACTTTGACAACACTTCGCCGGTGAGCACTGGCAATGCTTTCGCGGACATGCTGACGGGCCAGATTCAGTCCTACTCGCAAACCAACTCGAAAGTGAAGTATTACAACCGCTACAAGATTGTCGAGCCCTATCTGCAAGATGACTGGCACATCAGCAAGCGGCTCACTCTAAACCTGGGGGTGCGCCTTAGCCTGTTCGGCACTTACCGGGACAAATACCAGCAGGAATATAACTGGGAGCCGGGCGCTTATTCGCTTTCGGGCGCACCTCAGATTGACGTCACCGGCTCGGTCACGGGCCAAACAGGCGCCATCATCCCAAACTCGGGTAACCCTTATACAGGATTGGTGGAGTGCGGGGCCCACGGCGCACCTCCGGGCTGCATGAAGGGCCATTTGTTCAACCCCGCGCCGCGCGTCGGCTTCGCCTACGATCTATTTGGGGACGGCAAAACTTCCATTCGTGGCGGCTATGGACTTTTCTTCGAGCATGCCAACGGTAACGAGGGCAACACTGAGTCGCTCGAAGGCACTCCTCCATTGGTCTTGTCCTCTACGGCATACGACATCGTTGGCTACACCAGCATAGGCGGTGGAGGCGTCGCGTTCCCCCTCGGACCTACCTCGATTCCGACACAGGCACGTTGGCCATATGTCCAGCAGTGGAACCTGAGCTTGCAGCGTGAAGTGGTGCGCGATACCGTGGTGACCGTCGCCTACGTCGGCAGCAAGGGGACTCATTTATTCCTGCAACGCGACATCAACCAGTTGGTCCCGATCACCGCGTCGCAGAATCCCTATCCGGCGGGTCAAGCCATGACGCAGGCAGATTGCAACAATGGCACAGTTAATGGCGTGACTCCCAGCGGGGCCGCGGGCATCCAGTTCGGCGTGGCCTGTGGGTCCACTCCCGATCCTTATCGGCCGTACCGCGGATTCGGCTCGATTACTTCGCTCGAGCCGCAAGCCAATTCCATTTACAACTCCATGCAGGTGTCGGCGCGCCGCCACATGGGCAGCCTCAGCCTCGACCTGGCCTACACCTGGAGCCACTCTCTCGATGACTCTTCCGATCGTTACGACGGGAACTTTGTCGATTCCTACAATCTGGCGCGAACCCGGGCCAGCTCTAATTTCGATCAGCGTCAGATTCTGAACCTCGGCTATGTTTACGACCTACCGTTGTTCGCGCACGGCGGCCTTTCGCACAAGCTGCTCGGGGGGTGGCAGTTCTCCGGGCTAACGACTTTCCAGACCGGCACTCCGTTCAGCGTTGGTGACGGGCTTTTCAACGCCGGGGTGGGGAACGGAACGGGAGCCGGCTCATTTCTCGATCCGGTCGGCAATCCCTACGCCGTCCCATCGTCGTTGCAAAACGTCCCGGGCGTCTATGGGCCGCTGTTGTACAATCCTGCGGCATTTACCGCGCCACAGGGTCTGACGTTTGGCACCGCTGGACGCAACTTTCTCAACAATCCGCAGCGCACGCAGTTCGACATGGGGTTGTTCAAACACTTCGCCATCACCGAAAACAGATCCTTCGAGTTCCGTGCCGAGGGATTCAACGTCTTCAACCACACGCAGTGGAACGGCATCAACAGCGGGACGAGCTGTTTCACCGGGACGAATTTCACAGCGGGCGATCCGAGCTGTCTGGCCAACAACAACTTTATGCGGCCCGGCGGTGCGCACAACCCGCGCATTCTGCAGTTGGGTCTGAAGTTCCTGTTCTGATATACATCATGATGCTTGCCAAAAGGCATCATGATGTCTAGGCTGCCCCAACCTGGCATGAGGTAGAATCTAGTTGCCCATGGATCATCCTGAACCGCCAGAGCAAACGCCGCCGGAACAGCCGAACCTGGCTTGGCAGCGCGTGTTGCTGGCGCGGCATGCGAAACGGCCGCACACGCTTGACTACATCGAGCGGCTGATCACCGATTTCCAAGAGATTCATGGGGATCGCCTGTTTGCTGACGATCCGGCGGTGGTGTGTGGAATGGGATTTTTTGAGGGCCGGCCGGTCATGCTGGTGGGTGAGCAGAAGGGCCGGGATACAAAACAGAAACTGCATCGTAACTTTGGCATGCCAAAACCGGAAGGCTATCGCAAAGCTATTCGCGTGATGCAGATAGCGGCCAAGTTCTCGCGGCCGGTGATTACGTTTCTGGATACGCCGGGGGCCTACCCGGGAATCGATGCCGAGGAGCGCGGGCAGGCCGAGGCGATCGCCTACAACTTGCGGGAGATGGCGCGGCTCGCTGTACCGGTAATTGCTGTCTGCATCGGTGAAGGCGGATCGGGCGGGGCCTTGGCGTTGGGAGTCGGTAACCAGGTCTTCATGATGGAAAACTCGGTCTACAGCGTCATTTCGCCGGAGAGCTGCGCCGCCATCATCTGGCGCGATTCAGCCAAGGCGGAACTGGCGGCAGCGGCGCTGCGACTGACGCCCGAAGATCTGCTTCAACTAGGTCTGATCGATGGAATCATCCCCGAGCCGCCCGGCGGAGCGCATGAAAATGCGGACGGGGCGGCGGAACTGGTGCGCAAGAAGATCCACGATTCTTTAGACGAACTGAGCAGGCTGTCCGGCGAAGAGCTGGTGGAGCAACGCTACAAGAAATTCCGGCGGATGGGAAACTTCTTCACGACTCACGCGGGCCGGACGCTGGTGGCGGGGGACTGACGCGTGAAGAAAACAGTCATTCTCGGGATTGCATTTGTGGTGGTGGTGCTGATCGTCCTGGTCTACACGACCATGGGCAACAATCGGTACAAGTGTGAGGTGTGTGTGGTATTCCAGGGGCGGCAGGCGTGCCGGGTGGCGGCGGCGTCAACCGAGGCTCAAGCGCAACGAACGGCGACCGAAAACGCATGCGCGGAGATCGCCTCCGGAGTCACCGATTCCATGGCTTGCGACAGTAGGCAACCAGCCAGCGTCATCTGGTTGACACATAAGTAGGGGCTGGCCCGCGACATAACCTGGTACCTCAATAGCATCAATGTAGTACCCGGGTTTAGCGTGTTTCGCGTGATACCATATTTATCTGTGAACAACTGCCCCCATTACTGCGTCTAATCCGAAGGGAGCAATCCAACAGTGAAGCGCAAGTGGAAAGTAGTCATCGCCGTAGTTGTATTGGTGGGGGGCTCGATTGCCGTCTTCGCGGGAGTCCGCTACAGCCATCGTGGAATTGTCACAGTGGAAACCGGGCGCGTCGTGAGACAGGATCTGACCAGCCTCGTGACGGCGTCAGGCGAAATCAAACCGCGCAAATACATCAATATCGGCGCGAACGCCACCGGCCAGTTGACTGAGATTCCAGTCATCGAAGGGCAACACGTGCAGAAGGGGCAATTGCTCGCCAGGATCGAGAACACGCAGCCGGAGGCTGATGTGAACGCCCAGCAGGCGTCGCTGTCTTCAGCTGAGGCGGACGCGGCCGCGACCGAGGAAGGGCTCAAGGCCAGCGACGATAACCTGGTGACCATGCAGGCGGGCGTCGACCGGGCAAAAGCGGATCTGGAGCACGCGTCGCTGGACATGAAGCGCAGCGAGGAGCTGTACAAGAACAAGCTCATCCCGAAGCAGGATTACGATACGCGCCAGGCCACGTATCAATCGGCGGTGGCTTCCTTAAATGAAGCCCAGGCAAAGCTGGTACAGGCGAGGGCCCAGAGGGAGCAGACGAATTCGCAGCTCTATTCCGCACAAAGGCATGTGACGCAGGTTCGGGCGACGGTTACGCGCGCGGCGGACGTCCTGAAGAAGTACGACTCCTTTGCGCCGCTGGCCGGCGTAGTGACGAATCTTCCGGTGCGCGTAGGCGAAACGGTCATTCCAGGCCTTCCCAACCTGCCAGGCACTACCATCATGACGATCGCGGATATGTCGATCATCACGGCGGAAGTAAAGGTGGATGAGACCGATATCGTCAGCGTGAAGTTGGAGCAACAGGCGGACGTCACGATCGACGCGATTCCCAACAAGACGTTCAAAGGGCACGTGATCGAGATCGGTGACACGGCCATCATCCGCTCGACAGGCGTGGCGGCGTCGCAAAGCACAACCTCGAGCCAGGAAGCCAAGGATTTCAAGGTTGTGGTGGCGCTGGATAATCCGCCGGAGGACATACGGCCGGGCCTCTCCTGCACGGCCAAGATCACGACCGCCACGCGGCAGCACACGCTGACGATTCCGATCCAAGCGTTGACCATCCGCCAGAAGGGCGACCTCGAGCCCAAGCCGAAGAGCGGCGTGGTGGTGCAGGCGGCCAAGTTCGATCCGGCCGCTGAAAAAGCTCGCAAGGAAGAAATTCAGGGTGTGTTCGTGGTTTCGGCCAACAAAGCGCAGTTCCGCAAAGTGGAGACGGGGATCACGGGCGCCACGGACATCGAAGTGTTGAACGGCCTCAAGGAAGGCGACGAGATTGTCACCGGCAGCTACCAGGTGATCCGCACCATCCGCCCGGATGCGTCCGTGAAGGTCGACAACAAAGCTCCAGTCAAAACAGAGGCATAACCGAAAGAACCACGAATGGCACAAGCGGCGGATGCGCTGATCGAACGCGGCGAAGAGTTGAAGAGAGATGGCATTGTCATCCGGACGTACGACCTCTGGAAGACGTACATCATGGGCGATCAGGAGATTCACGCGGTGTCGGGCGTGGATATCGAGATCCGGCGCGGCGAGTACGTGGCGATCATGGGGCCGTCGGGATCGGGCAAATCGACGCTGATGAACCTGATTGGTTGCCTGGATACGCCGACGCGCGGACAGTACTACATCAACGGGCGGCTGGTCAGCGAGATGAATGACGACGAGCTGGCGCGGATCCGGAACAAAGAAATCGGCTTCGTGTTTCAGACCTTCAACCTGCTGCCGCGCGCGACCTCGCTGCACAATGTCGAGCTGCCGCTGATATATAGCGGTATGAGCGCTGAGGCGCGACTGGTGCGGGCGAAGAAGGCGATCGAGCAAGTGGACCTGACGCCGCGCATGCATCACAAACCCAACGAACTTTCCGGAGGCCAGCGGCAGCGCGTAGCGGTAGCGCGGGCACTGGTGAACAATCCTTCCATTCTGCTGGCCGACGAACCCACGGGCAACCTCGACACCGCCACGGGCAACGAGATCATGGCGCTGTTCGCGCGGCTGCACGAGCAGGGAAATACGATCGTGCTGGTGACCCACGAGCACGACATTGCGCAGCACGCCGACCGCGTCATCCATATCCGCGACGGAAAAGTGGAAAAAGACGAGCGGGTCAAGAAGTAAGACCGTGCGACTTTGCTTGCAAGGATTCAGAGATCACCACAGCTGGCGGCGAGCCACTCTGGCCGGAGTCCATGCAGGCCTTGGAGTACTTGCGAACGCGCGCGGCTAAGGCCTCTTGTCAGCGCGTTGGTGTCGATCCCTTCGCCTAGCTCAAAGATGTTCTGTCTCGCATCGCCGCAACACCCCATCACCCGGCTGAACGTCCTTCTACCCCACAACTGGGCTTCCACCCAGGCTTAATTCAAAGTCCGGCTTTGGTCCCGGAAATGGCAAATAAATGGCGTAGGATGGTCCCTTGGCGTTGATTGACCTCTGCTGCTGCTCGGTGCAAAAATTGCCTGAATACCCAGAGAGGTATTGAATGGTGCCACACTGGCTCGACACACTGACGCTGGATGTTCACTACGCTCTCCGCACTCTGAAGAACAGCCCTGGCTTTGCCGCGGTCGCGATCTTGTCGTTGGCCTTGGGAGTCGGCGCCAACGTTGCCATCTTCAGCCTGGTGGACGCCGTAATTTTGAAATATCTGCCGGTCGAGCGGCCTCAGGAGTTGATGCAGCTCGAATACCGCGCCCCGGATTGGAGCGATAAGTCGAGCACCTTTGCCAATCCGGTGTGGGAGCAAGTGCGTGACCATCAAGACGTTTTCGCCGCGGCGTTCGCCTGGAGCAACAAGGATGAGTTGGATCTCACCCAAGGCGGGACGATGCGTCCTGCCAATGGAGTCTGGGTCAGTGGCGGATTTTTCAGAGCCATGGGCCTCGACGCGGCTGCAGGACGCTTGATTTCCGATTCGGATGACCGGCGCGGCTGCCCAGCCGTGGCCGTACTCAGCTATGGTTTCTGGCAGGATCACTTCGGCGAGGCGATGAGCGCCATCGGCAGCACACTTTCTCTCCGCAGCCGGGCCTTTGAAGTGATCGGCGTTGCGCCACGCGGCTTTTTCGGCATGGAAGTGGGTGAGAAGTTCGACTTGGCGCTGCCCATCTGCGCTACAGCGATCTTCGACGGAAAAAAGCCCCGGTTGGACGATGGCAACTTCTTGTGGCTGAACGTAGGAGGTCGCATCCATCCGAAGATGAGCAGGGCTGAGCTAACCTCGCGGCTTAAAACCATTTCGCCCAGGATCTTCATACCGCAGGACGCCTCAGCAGAAGAACGCCAGTATTTGTCGAAGATAGCATTGACGGCAATTCCCGCTGCGTCTGGCATTTCTCGTTTACGGAACCAATTCAGCCAGCCGCTTCAGATCATGATGATTGTAGTCGGCCTCGTGCTGCTTATCGCCTGTGCCAACCTCGGGAGCATGACGCTGGCTCGCGCCGTAACACGCGATAAAGAGTTCGCGGTGCGGCAGGCACTGGGGGCCAGTCACACGCGTCTGATTCGCCAACTCTTGACTGAATGCGTTCTGCTTTCGTCAGGTGGCGCACTGCTCGGCGCCCTTCTCGCGCGCTGGACAGCAGCTTTGCTGGCGCGCAGCATCTCGACAGCACAGAATTCGGTCTTCCTCGATTTATCCCTCGACACGCGCATGCTTGGATTCGTTCTTGCGGGCGCTGGGCTCACCCCTCTTCTCTTCGGCCTGCTCCCTGCTCTGCGCTCGACGCGGGTTTCCCTGAGTTCCGCGATGAGGGGTAGCCAGTCTGGGGAAGCCGGGCGATCGCTGCATTTTCACGTGCGCAAGTGGATCGTTGGTTCACAAGTGGCACTCTCACTCGTTCTCCTGGTGGCTGCCGGCCTTCTGCTGAGAAGTTTCGTGAAGCTGGTGACGCTTGACATCGGTTTCGACCGCAACAATGTCCTGCTCGTGCAAACTGACTTGCGGACGGCAAAAATACCCGTAGACCGGCAGGCCGCCACCTACGAGGCGATCGAAAGCCGCCTGAGCGCGTTGCCTGGCGTTCTTTCGGTCGGCTGTTCGATGATCACCCCGATCTCCGGTAGCTTGGGCGTGAACAACAGCGTTCACACCGAATGGACGAAACCGTCGATCGTTCTTAAAGACTCTGCCGGGTGGTCGGAGTCGGAGGACGACAGCAAGTTCTGGGTCTACACAGACTCCATCTCGCCGGGCTATTTGCCAACGCTGCGAATGCGATTACTAGCTGGGCGTAATTTCACCCGCGCTGATATGGGAAGTTCGCATGTGGCTATCATCAATCAGACTTTTGCGCGCCGGTTCTTTCCTGGCTTGAACCCGATCGGCAGGGCGTATTTAGAAGGTGCGCCGACGGCTCAACCAGTCGAGGTTGTGGGATTGATAGAAGACTTCAAATATTTTTCGCTCCGCGAGGAAGACCGCGCCACGGCTTTTTTGCCTCTTAACTATCTATCCGAGCTGGAAGATCGCGACACTCTGGAGTTGCGTACGGCGATACCACCGTCGCGACTGACTGTACCAGTTCTTGCCGCGGTCGCCGAAGTGAATCGTGCCATTCCTCTCGAGTTCCACACGCTGGCCGATCAAGTGAACGATTCGTTAGCTCAGGAGCGCTTATTGGCGCTTCTTTCGGGTTTCTTTGGCGCGCTGGCTCTAATACTGGCGATGATCGGCCTGTATGGCACGTTTAGCTATTTGGTGACGCAGCGGCAAAAAGAATTCGGCGTGCGAATGGCACTAGGGGCGGAGCCGGCCTCTATTTTGGCCCTCGTTATGCGAGACCTCATCGCAGTGCTGGCTGGAGGTTTGGTTGCTGGAATCTTGATTTCGCTGGCCGCCACGCGAGTACTTCAACAAATGTTGTACGGTCTCGCGCCACGCGACGCAACGACGATGGTTTTGGCAGCTGGTGTTCTCTCGGCCGTGGCCCTGCTTGCCGGATACATTCCCGCTCGGCGTGCCACGAGGGTAGATCCCATGACCACACTGCGGCAAGAGTGAGCGCGGATTAGTCTGGCACTGGCTGCAGGGGCTTATTACACCCCGTCATGCTTTGGGGTTCTCGACCCTGCTCGCACCGCGACTGGCCTACTTGCATGCTGCGCCTGCGAAACACAACTATCGCTCAACTTTGCTCGGAGACACGAGCAGGGAAACACGATCGTGCTGGTGACCCACGAGCACGACATTGCGCTGCACGCCGACCGCGTCATCCACATCCGCGACGGAAAAGTGGAAAAAGACGAGCGGGTGAAGAAGTAAACTCGTTCTAGCTGACGCCCTTGTGATCTGGCGTCGAGCGCGCCGGTTGGGTGTAGAATACCCAGACCAGGAATAAAAATGGGAGTCCCAAGGAAGGGCATGACCCACTCACGCCGGCGTTTCTTTGCTCTCGCTGCCGGCGGACTGCTCGCCGCTCAAGATCGTCCCAAGGAAGGGATGATCGTTCGCTCCACGCGCCCTGAGGATCTGGAGATGCCGTTGTCGGGATTCTCGGATTACATCACGCCGGTGGAGCATTTCTTTGTCCGCACCCATGTTTACGTCCCCACCGTCAATCTTGGCGACTGGCGGTTGCAGGTGGATGGCGAGGTGGCCACGGCACTGACGCTGACGATGGACGAATTACGCAGCCTGCCCCCGATTGAGATGGTCGCGGTAGCCGAGTGCGCCGGCAACGGGCGCGGACTCTATGATCCGATGGTTCCCGGCCTACAGTGGATTTCGGGCAGCGTCGGCAATGGCCGCTGGCGGGGTGTGCGGCTGGCGGACGTTCTGAAGCGCGCGGGAGTCAAACCGTCGGCAGTAGCAGTTTTGTTTGACGGGGCCGATGAACCGCTCGGCACCATGCAGGATTTCCGGCGCTCGATCACGGTAAAGAAGGCGCTCGATCCGAATACGCTGCTCGCCTATGAGATGAACGGCCAGGCGCTCCCAGTGAAGCATGGATTCCCGCTACGTGTAGTGGCGCCGGGCTGGGCCAGCGATTCCTGGGTGAAATGGCTGACATCCATCACCGTGCTGAACAAAGAATGGGATGGGTTCTGGATGAAGATTGCTTATCGGAAGCCCGATCATCCAGTGGCGCCGGGCACAACGCTGACGCCGGATCAGATGGCGCCGGTGACCAGCCTGCAAGTGAAGTCCGTGATTACTTCGCCCGTGGACGGAGTCGTGGTGCCGCCGGAAACGCCGATTACGGTAAAGGGAGCCGCCTGGAGCGGCGACATGGGCCCGGTGACGGAAGTGCAGGTGTCGGTAGACAACGGCAGAACGTGGAACTCAGCTTCTTTGTATCGCGATCAGCAAACGCAGTTCGGCTGGAGGCAATGGGAGTATAGTTGGGCTCCGGCGCGTGAAGCATATTACACGGTGATGTCACGCGCGCGCGATGTTAGCGGAGCGGTGCAACCCTTGGCGCAGGAGTGGAACCCCTCGGGCTACGGCTGGAACGTCGTATCGCGAGTCGGAATCGACGTGCGTTCGGGCGCGGCTGCTTCGGCGCCTTCGCGCCCGCCGGCGCCTGAGCCTTCGACGGCTTTCAAAAACGCCTGCTTCACGTGCCACGAAGACGATGTCATCCGCCAGCAAAGGCTCACACGCGCACAGTGGGACCGAGAGCTCAACAAAATGAGCGGATGGGGGGCGCAGGTAAGACCTGATCTTCGGGAAAGCTTCCTCGATTACTTGTCAACCAACTTCGGGCCGCGGCGATAGGTAGCGTGGCCGGAAAGCGTAGGCACAGGGCGAGGCGGTGCCTCGCCCCTACATGGGTTACGTTCTACGCTGTGGTGGCGGTGGCCTGAGTGTTCGCCATCGCGGCCATGGCCTTCTTCATTTCCGCGGGGGTGGGCTCGGCTTTGTGGGTGGCGATCATCCACATGTACCCTTCGGGATCGATGATGGTGCCGCAGCGGTCGCCCCAGAACATGTCGGATACAGGCCCCTGGGCGGTGGCACCCAGTTTGATGGCCTTGGCAGTGACCTTGTCCGCATTCTCGGCGTAGATATACAAGGTGGCGGGTGAACCGCCCATGGTCTTTGCGCCGCGGGCTCCTCGTTCCAGATTCTCCGGACCCAACATGATTACGGTTCCTCGAAGAACTAGTTCCGCGTGCATGGGCTTGCCATCGGGCCCGGGCATAACGGCTCGCTTTTCAAAGCCGAAGGCTTTTTGGTAGAAGGTGATCGCCGCCTTCATATCGGTGACGGTTAGAAAAGTAGATACGGCGCCATACTGTTTCTTGTTTAATGGATCGATTTTTTTGGCCATAGGGGAGGTCCTCTCTCGGGGAGCTATTCTATCAAAGTCATCTAAGTGGTGGAATGGCCCTGAGTCGAGTGTTCCGAATGAACCACCCATTCCTGTAGCGCGGAGCTAACGCGTAGTGTGCGGGAGACCCGCGGCTTTTCCGGTGTGACGAACCCGAAGGGCCGCAGGTACTCGCAAACGGCGCGCGTCCCTGCGCTACATCCACTATCCAAGCCGAGGGTGGAATAGCGTTCCGGCTCATTCATAACGCAGCGCACTGATGGGATCTACGCGCGTGGCGCGGCGCGCGGGGATGTAGCTGGCCAGAATGGCAACTGCAGCGAGAAGGACAGCGCTCCAGGCGAAAGTGGCGGCGTCGGTCACGGAAACGCCAAAGACTACGCCCGCCAAGACCTTGGCTAAAACAAATGCACCGGCGAGCCCGACGGCAATGCCTACGAGTGTGATCGCCAAGGTACGGTGAAAGACCAGTGACAGGACATCGCGGCCGCTGGCGCCAAGCGCGACACGCACACCAATCTCCTGTGTGCGCTCCGAGACAGCACAGGACATAACGCCATACACGCCCACCGAAGCTAGCAGGAGCGCCAGCGCTCCGAAGAAGCTCATCACGACGGCGATGTAGCGCAGAGGGGTCAATTCGTCACTCAATAAGCGAGTCAGGGTTTCCACGTGGTCTACAGGAAGTTCGCGATCGAGACCATGTATTTCTGTCTCGACGGCGCGGACTAGTAAGTTGGGATTGCCGTAGGCACGTACGGCCAGGTGGACATCGGGCATAGGTTCCTGCGCATAGGGGACATAAATTGCGAAGCGCGGCTCGCGGTCGAACGCATTCTGCACGGTGTCGGCGGCCACGCCTACGATAGTCATCCAAGGTGCGAAGGAATTCTCGTGTCCGACGGTCACCCGCTTGCCGATGGCATCCTCATGGGGCCAAAAGCGATCGGCCAGCCGCTGGCTGACGATGGCAACGCTGGGAGCGGTGCCGGTGTCGGTGGCAGCAAACTCGCGTCCGGGGCGCAGCGCGATATGCAGGGTGCGAAAGTACGCGGGGCTGACGGATTGATACTGGCAGCGGGCGTCCTCACCTATGTCATGCGGCGAACGCTCCGGAGTGGTAAACGAACGGATGGCGGTCAGGGTGCCGCTGTGCGGAATGGAATTGGCGATGGCGGCCGAGGCCACGCCAGGAAGAGATTGCACGCGCGCCAGGAGTTGATCGTGGAACTGCCGGATCTTGCGGCCGTCGTTATATTTCGTTTCAGGCAGGTTCATGCGCAGGGTGAGGAGCGTATCGGGATGCAGATTCTGTTCGCGATTCGCAAGACGCCCTAAGCCTTTGATCATGAGGCCAGCGCCCACCAGCAGCGCCAACGCCAGCGCAACGTCGGCTGCTGCCAGAACGTTCCGCACGTGCAGCCGGCCGCGACCGGCGGAGGCGCTTCTGCCGCCCTCCTTGAGGGTTTCATTCAGACCTGTGCCGCCGCGCCCTGCGGCCTGGAAGGCAGGAGCCAGACCAGCAAGGACACCACTAGCTAGCGCCACAGCCACAGTGAACGCCAACGCCCGCGCATCCACACTGATGCGATCCCAGTTGGGGACGTCCTGGACGAATTCGGCGGAAATGCCCCAGCGAACCAAATCGACGCCCCAGAGCGCGAACAGGATACCGACGCCGGCGCCGGCAAAGGAAAGCACCAGGCTCTCACCCAGAAGCTGCCGTACCAGCCGGCCACGCGTTGCACCGAGAGCCGTGCGAACGGCCATCTCACGCACGCGGCCGGTGGCGCGTGCGAGTTGCAGATTAGCGACGTTGGCACAGGCGATCAGCAGAACAAAACCCGTCACACCCAGCAACATCCAGGTCAATTTAGGCAAACTGCCGCCCATCAGGAATTCGCGGAGAGGCATCACGGTGGTGCGCCAGCCTCGGTTGGTCTTGGGGAATTGCTGGCCGAGCTGGCGCGCGATGGCATCCATTTCGGCCCTGGCCTGCTCGAAGGGAACACCGGGCTTCAATCGCGCCACGCTGAACAGGATGGGCGCGGGGCGCAAATGCCACACAGGCGGCGGCAGAGCGAGGGGCATCCAGGCATCCAGTGCGGTAGGGAAGTCGAAGCCCTCTGGCATCACGCCCACCACGCTTACGGAGCGTCCGTCGATTTGCACGGACTTGCCTACGATGGCGCGATCGGCGGCAAACCGGCGCACCCAGAATTTGTGGCTGAGGATGACTTCACGGTCGGCTCCCATTTGGCTTTCCGCCGCCGTGAAAACGCGGCCTAGCTCCGGCTTGGCGCCGAGCGCCGGGAAAAAGTCCTCCCCGGTGAGACAGGTCTCCCTACGCTCGGGATCGTAGCCTTGGGCGGCGGCCAGGTTGGCGGTCGAATACTGATACGCGGCCAAGTGCTCAAATGAGCGGCTGCGCTCTTTCCAATCCAAGAAATTGGCGGGAGAGACAGGGATCCAGCCGCCATGCTCTTCGATGCGGCGTTCCAGCACCATGACTAGGCGGCCGGGATCGGGCATAGGCAGGGACTTCCACAAAATGGCATCCGCGACACTGAAAATCGCCGTGGTGGCGCCGATGCCGAGAGCCATGGTGAGGACGGCAATCAAGGCGAAGCCGGGTTTCTGGATGAATGTGCGAAGAGCGAGACGCAAATCTGGCAGCAAGGCGGTAACCTCCGTGACCGGCGGGAGGGGCAAGTCGGAGGCCAGATCCAAATAGTTGAAAACGAAGCTAGAACGCGCCTCGCGCGCGCGACACCGTGCGCGTTTGTGGGAACGAGCTGTCCGCTCCTATGCAGGCGGCAGGCGCAGGTCGGTGTTGCGTTCGTGGTTCAGACGGGCGGTAAGTGCGCGATCCACGGAACTGAGCGGCACATGCTTCTGCACGTGTTGCAGGTTGATGTATTGCAGGGTGTCGCCCTCGACCCAGTAAGTAATGCCAGCCAGAATATTGTCCTGGCCCTTGATGGCGATCAGATAGATGGGCGGCTCACCCGCGGGACGGATGGTCGAGGTGGCCGGGGCATCGGGATATTCGTGAATTTCCGAATGCACCGGCGGAGGAGGAGGATAGCCGTACGCGGGAGGATTCTGGTAAATCACGACGGGAGGCTGCTGATAGCCGTTGTCGTAACCCTGGTTGGCATAGCCCGGATCGTAATAACCGGAATCGTAGTACGGATAACCCCCGTCACCCAGGCCGTAACCCCAAAACCCGTAGTACGGATAACCCCCGTAGAAGCCGGGCGCGTAGCGAAGGCCAAAACCGTACCGGTTGCGACCGTAGCCGTTACGGAAGCCATATCCGCGACCGGCGCCGCCATATCCGCCCCCGCGACCGAAGCCGCCGCCGTATCCGCCATGAAAACCGCCGGTCATGCCGTGGGAACCGCCACCAACGGCGCCGTGGAATCCGCCGCCACCAGCGTGGCCGCCACCGCCTCCATGGGCTCCGCCGCCACTGCGAGCCGATGCGGGCAGAATTATAAAACAAGCAAGAGCAAGGAACTGCGCGGCATATTTCATGACGCAACCCCCGATTTGGAGCTTAGCGCCGCCGGGGACGGGAAGCAAGCAGGGTGGGGGAGTGTCAGGGAACCACCGGCAAAATCAGCACCGAGGGATGCTGCGCGTCGTGGTAGACGACGTTGTCCGCTTTACTGAAGTTGCTGGACGAGCCGGCATCCTGGCCCGTGTTGAGATTGCGGTCGAAGCGCGGGAAGTTGCTGCTGGAAATTTCGACGCGCAGCTTATGGCCGGCCAGAAAAACGTTGCTGGTGTTCCACATGTCGATGCGGACCCTGTAGATTTCGCCGGGTTTCATCAGCTCGGGATGCGCGTGGGAGTTGCGGTAACGCGCGCGCAGGATGCCGTCGGTCAGATTCTGAGCGAAACCGTTGGGCCAGACATCAACCAACTTGGCGGTGAAGTCGGTGTCCACCGCGGATGAGCTGACATAAAGCTCGGCGGCGATGGGTCCGGTGACTTCGAATTCGCTCGAAAATGCCGGCATCGTATAGACCAACACATCTTTGCGCTCCTCGACAGTTCGCTGGTCGAAGGCGCCGGAGCCCAGGTGGTCGTTGTCGCAACACAGACCGCCACCGCGCGTGGGCGTGGGATTGGCTGGATCGTAAGTATAACGATCGGCACGCTCATCGGCGGGAGCAGAGTTGTCCAGCGTGCCATCGCCGGTGCGGGTGTTGGCGCCGCCGGCAGAGTGCAGGTAGTAGCGAGTTGAGCGCGCACGAGCCAGCGGCCAATCGTCCTCGTCGCGCCAGGAATTCTTTCCCATCACAAAAATCTTGACAGGCTTCTCGTGGTCGCTGCCGTTATCAACGCCGCGCAGCAGGTGATCGTACCAGCGCAGCTCGTCGGTATCGGTATCGCCTTTCGCCGAGGGGCCGAAGCTTAGTTCGCCCGCCGTGCCGTTGAAGGGGCCGTGGTACCAAGGTCCGATCATGAGGCGCTGGCCCGGCACCCGTGATTTCAGCCCCACATAGTTGCGGATGGTGCCGCCCTGGAAAATGTCGTACCAGCCGCCAACGCTATAAGCCGGTACTTTGACCTTCTCGTAATGATCTTCGATCGACCACTGACGCCAGTAATCATCGAAATCGGGATGGTGCGCCCAATCAGCAAAATAGGGCGCCAGACTTCGAGGGTTGGGCGCATCGAAAAAGGGGTACTCCGTGAGTGGCAGCTTCCATATCCAATTGAGTGTGTTTCGCGCGCCGCGCACTCTTTTGACGAGTGTGTCCTCGGTGAGGCCAGAGGTCCAGGATTCATTGAACCACTGCTCAAAAGCGCCGCCCTGGTAGGTCCAGCCATCGTGATAGTTCGACGCAGTGACCACCGGGAAAATGCCGGCGAGATGCGGCGGCGACGCGATGGCAGCGAGCATTTGAGTCGCGCCCACATAGGAAGCGCCGTACATGCCGACTTTGCCGTTCGAGTAGGGTAGAGCGGCGGCCCACTCAACGGTGTCAAACCCGTCGTTTGACTCATTTTTAAACATGTACCACTCACCATCGGACGAGTAGCGGCCGCGCACATCCTGAATGATGACGACATAACCAAGAGCAGCGGCACGTTTGCCGAAGTCCGATTCGCCATCGCCTTTGTTATACGGCGTGCGCTGAAGAAGCACGGGGAATTTGCCGTCGGCTTTCGGGCGATAGACATCGGCGCGCAAAGTGACGCCGTCGCGGGTCTTCATTTCGACGCCACCTTCGATGGTGACTTCGTAGGGCGTGGCGGCGAAAGCGATGGAGGCGAAGAGTAAAAGGCAAGGTGCGCGAAACATATCTACCCCCGCGGTTCTTCCCACTTCCCTGACTCCGCGGAACGGAAAACCGCGTCAATCACAGCCATGTTCGCAATGGCGGATTCGAGCGGCACGGGCACGTCGCCCACACCTTGCGCGGCGCGGGAGAATTGATCGCCCTGGATAGTGTAATGGTCGCAGATCGGGGCTTCGTAAGTCTCAATACCGCGCCCGAACAGGTCGCCGCTGGCGTCGAGGAGAATGCGGCAGGGGTAGTCGGGCGGAGCATTGAAGGGGATCTCGATTTCAATGCGGCCTTTGGTGCCGAAAATCTGCATGCGCTGGTAAGGCACGAGTTGCGTCGAGCACGTGAAAATCGACTGACCCGCTGGGAAGTCTAGAATTGCCGATGTCAGGCGGTCGATCTTCAACTCCGGGTCGCGTTCCACTAGTCCCAGAACGCGGCTCGGTTCGGCGCCGAAAATAAAGCGCGAGGTGAAGATTGGATAGCAGCCGATATCCATCAGCCCGCCGCCACCCCAATCGAAAACGTTGCGCACGTTAGTCGGGTCAGTAAGGAAGTAGCTGAAGAAGCCCATGATGGAGCGGAGATCGCCGATGCGGCCGCCGCGCACCCATTCGAGCGCCTTCAGCCACTGCGGATGCGTGCGCACCATGAAGGCTTCGCCGATCTTCACGCCGGTGCGGTCGCGCACATCGCGGAGCTGTTTCGCCTCCTCGACGGACAGCCCGATAGGCTTTTCGCAGAGCACGTGTTTGCCCGCTTCCGCCGCTTTGATGGACCACGGAACATGCAGATGATTGGGCAGCGGATTGTAGATGGCATCGATATCCGGGTCGGCGAGCAGCTCCTCGTAAGAGCCATAGGCTTTAGGAATTCCAAGCTTACCCGCGGCCTGCTGCGCCTTGGCAAGATCGCGCGAGGCGATGGCCGCGATTTCGGTCCACTCGCCGCGCTGCATGGCGGGAATCACTTTGACGACGGCGATATTGGCGACGCCGAGAACGCCCCAACGGAGTTTACGCATGTGATCAGGTTTCCAGCCTGTAGCGCAGGCGGGAATGTTTATTCTACATGTGTTGTATGATCCGCAGAGGAGAGGGCGCGATGCTCAGTGGTTTTGCTAACGACTTGCGCGATGCCGCGCGTACGACTGGGTGGTACTGATTAACTGGGAATCATCTGTAGATAAGGGCCATGCTGTGAGGGAACCTCCCGTGCATATCGGGACCTGCGCCCGCTTTTACACTAGGCGTCATGACCTTATGGAAAAGGTACGTCGCGGCCTGCAACTGTCTTCTCACGCGACCTCTCCGTAAAGTGCCGCACGCAATCGAAACGTTAACCCAAGAACCGAACGGCCGCAGGTGCCCCGCAAACCGCGCGGTGTCCCTGCGCTACCGGGGTTGATCTACGTTCACCGGGGCAGGGGGCGCGTGGCTGCGGCAGTCATCCGCGTTACCGACCGCAAATGGGGCGGGCCTGCGCTAAAGTATTAAGCTATGCCCGCGTGCCGGTCCTGCGGTGATGACGTACAGGATAGCAGCCGTTTCTGCCCGCACTGCGGAGCATCGCTGCTGGCTGACGTCGTGGTCACGCGGACCGAGGCGATCTCATCAACACCTGGTCACGCGGCGAGCCGTCCGGTCAGCAGCACCTCGTCATCGCTCGATGAGGGCCGTTTTCTCCCGGGTACTTTACTCGTCGGACGCTATCGGATCGTGGCTTTGATCGGCAGAGGCGGCATGGGGGAGGTTTACCGCGCCAATGATCTCAAACTCAGCCAGCCGGTAGCGCTGAAATTTCTTCCCGAAGCCACATCGCAGAACGAGACCGCGCTCGCCCGCTTCTACAACGAAATTCGCGTGGCGCGTCAGGTTTCGCACCCCAATGTCTGCCGTGTTTACGATCTCGGCGATGTCGAGGGCCAGCCCTACCTTTCGATGGAGTACGTGGACGGCGAGGACCTCGGTTCCCTGCTGCGGCGCATTGGCCGGCTGCCGGAAGACAAGGCGATCGAAATCGCGCGCAAGCTGTGCGCGGGGCTGGCCGCGGCCCACGAAAAAGGCGTCCTGCACCGCGACCTGAAGCCCTCCAACATCATGCTGGATGGCCGTGGCCACGTGCTCATTACCGATTTCGGACTCGCGGGGTTGGCCGATCAGATGCAAGGCGCCGAGATTCGCAACGGCACGCCGGCTTACATGGCGCCAGAGCAGCTTGCCGGAACCGAGGTGAGCGCCCGCAGCGATATTTATTCGCTCGGTCTCGTGCTTTACGAAGTCTTTACTGGCAAGCGTGCGTTCGAGGCTTCGACGCTGGCCGAGCTGGTGCGCCTGCACACGGAAACTACGCCCGCGAGCCCGACGTCGCTGGTGAAGGACCTCGATCCGGCGGTGGAACGTGTCATCTTGCGCTGTCTCGATGCCGATCCACGCAACCGGCCGGCGTCCGCGCTCGCCGTGGCCGCGGCGCTTCCTGGCGGTGACCCGTTGGCAGCGGCGCTCGCGGCGGGCGAGACACCGTCACCACAGATGGTGGCGGCTTCGGGGGAAACGGCCGGCCTTTCGCTGCGCGTTGCGGTTCCGTGCCTGGCCGGAGTCATCGCGGCGATGACGTTCATCCTCTTCGGCGGCGCGCAATCGAATGCTTTGCAGTATTTGAATCTCGACAAACCGCCAGAGGTCCTGGAGGAAAAAGCTCGCGATCTGATTCGCGGCTTTGGATACACGGCGGCTCCAGTGGACCGGGCGCATGGGTTCGGCTACGACAACGACTTCCGGACTTACGTCGGGCAGCACGAGCACCCTACCGCTGCGCAGTGGCCTCAGATTTTCGCAGGCCGGCCAACAATGGTTCAGTACTGGTATCGACAGACCCAGCAATACATGTCGCCGATCGGCTTCACCGATCAGTTACTCACACCAGGCATCGTCACACCCAATGACCCTAGTCGAACTGAGTCCGGGATGATCCTGGTCTATCTGGATTCCCAGGGTCGGCTGCTTTTTCTGGAGGCGATTCCACCAGAGCTCGACAAGACACCAGCCGTCGCGGAGCCGTTTGACTGGAAGAAGCTGTTTGCCGCGGCCGGCCTGGATCCCAATGCATTCCAAGCAACGGCGCCGGTGTGGAACTCGTTGGCCGCCTCAGATACGCGGACCGCCTGGACGGGGAAATGGCCAGCCAGCCAGAGGCCCCTGCGGGTCGAAGCCGCGGCGTGGAGAGGAAGACCTGTGTACTTCTCGCTAATCGGCCCCTGGACACGGCCCTCGCGGATGCAGCCGTTCCAGCTCTCCGCTGGTCAAAACGCCAACATCATCATCCTCCTCGCTATACTCGTGCTGATTCTCGTGGGCGCCGTCTCAGTTGCCCGCTGGAATCTGGTACGCGGCCGTGGCGACCGCCGTGGTGCTTTTCGATTGGCCTTGTTCGTGTTCGCGGTGGAACTCGCGCTGTGGCTGACGCGCAGCCACTTCGTGCCCAGTCTTGCAACGTTCGGATCTTTCATCGTCGCCGCAAGCACTGGTCTTTTCATTGCCGGAGCGGTCTGGGCACTTTATCTTGCCGTAGAACCGTATGTGCGGCGGCACTGGCCGCAAACCATCATCTCCTGGAGCCGACTTTCGAGTGGCCGGTGGCGCGATCCCCTCGTGGGCCGCGACGTTCTGTTCGGCTCGTGCCTGGGTGTGTTCTGGTGTTCTTTGTTCATCGTGAGCGCTCTGCTTGTAGGAAGGCTGGGAGCGCCGCCTCGCATGGGCACGACCGATTACTTACTCGGTGCGCGGGGTACGGCGACCGCGTTACTCTATCAGGTCACGAATTCCATCAGTTTTACGCTGATGTTTTTCTTTCTGATTTTTCTGCTGCGTGTGATCCTGCGCAAGCAATGGCTCGCGGCCGCGGGTTTCACGCTCATCTTTACGGCCCTGGGCCTGTTGAGCAGCGACCACCCGTGGGTTGATTTTCCTCTGATCATCATCGTCTATGCGGTTGCGGCCGTCGTCGTTGTGCGCTTTGGCCTGATCGCGCTCGCTTCGGGCATTTTCATGGCGGATCTCATGGGTAACGTCCCGCTGACCACCGACTTCTCCGTCTGGTACGGCGGCGCGACGCTATTTCCCCTTCTGGTCGTCGCTGCGCTCGCCGTTTGGGGCTTCTACACGGCACTAGCCGGCCGCCCGCTGCTAAAGAATGAGCTGTTTGAGTGAGGCGTGTTAACCTGTGACGGTGCAGCCGCAGCATCCCCTGCTCTACACCGCCGCTCACCGCCTGGGCCCGCTGGTGAAGGAGGAAACATTCGCGCGATTGTGCCGCTCGCGTGACTTCCTGGCCGCGAGCATCGACCAGCCTGTGCGGCTGGATGACGCCGCCGCGGTGGCCTGTCTATCGCCGTTCCACTACCACCGCATGTTTGCGCGCGCCTTTGGCGAAACACCCCACGAGTTTGTGCGGCGCCGGCGGATCGACCACGCCAAACAACTATTGGCCCGTGACCATCTCCCCGTGACGGAAGTTTGCCTGTCGGTGGGATACGAGAGCCTGGGATCGTTCAGCACTCTGTTCCGCTCGGTGGTGGGACAGTCCCCAGCCGAGTACCGGCGCGCCATCCGCCGCATCTTCCCAGTGCCTGCGCTGGCGATTCACCGTTTTGTTCCAACTTGCTTTCTGATGAACTTCGGCGCACGGCCGTTCTAAATCGCCAAACCGCAAGATTTGAGAAGCGCGCCCAGCCCGCACTATGGGAATCTGTTTCCCGGAGAACAAAACAAATGATTCAACGCCTTTCCCACGTAACCATCTATGTTCTGGATCAGGATGCCGCAAAGGATTTCTACGTCAACAAGCTCGGTTTCGAGCTCAAAACGGACGCAACCATGGACAACGGCTTCCGCTGGCTGACAGTCGCGCCCAAGGGCCAGCCGGATCTCGAAATCGTGCTCATGGCGACCAACAATCCGAAATGGGACGCCGAAACCACGGAAACGCTGCGCACGCTGGTCCGCAAGGGTGTGCTCGGCAGCGGTGTGCTCGAGACCGCCGACTGCAAGAAAACCTACGAAGAGCTCAAGGCCAAAGGCGTCGAGTTCTCGCAACCCCCGGTGGAGCGCTTCTACGGCATTGAAGCGCTACTCAAGGACAACTCCGGCAACTGGTTCAGCATGACCGAGCGAACGGGCGTGCATGAGCCTAGCAAGGAGGACTTGGATTCGTTGGCGAAGGATATGGAAGGAACGAAGAAGGCCGCCGGGACGAAGAGTGCGAGCTGAAACCACACCTGCTTCAGTAACCAGCCGGAAGTAGATAATGGATGGCATGTCCCCATCACATGGCGAAATCACGCATGTCAGCGACACAGCCCTGATGGTAGCCGCGTGCCGGGCGCTCGAATCCGAGTCCCCGGACGGCTTCGTGCACGATCCATTTGCGGCGCGGTTGGCGGGCGAGCGCGGTATGGCGATTTTCCGGGGGCTACCGCACCCCGAACTGATGCGCTTCGGTATAGGCGTACGCAGCCATTTTATGGATGAGTTGCTGTTGGAGGCGCTTGCATCCAACCCGATTGCGACGGTTCTCAGTGTGGGCTGCGGTCTTGATACGCGGCCGTGGCGGCTCGAACTCCCGGCGGACCTGCGGTGGATCGAAGTCGATTTCGCGGACGTGCTGAATTACAAGGACGCGCTGATAGCGGCGACACCCCGATGCCGCCGCGAGCGTCTGGCGGCGGACCTGACCGACGCAGAGCAACGGCGCACCATCTACACGGCCGCAGGACCCGCCCCGGCGCTCATGATCACGGAAGGCCTGCTGATGTATTTGCCGGCTGCAACGGTGGAAGCGTTGGCTGCCGAAGCCTGGCAGGAGAGCGGCGTCGCGCACTGGATGAGCGATATCACGACGACCGCGTTTGCGAAAGCGATCACTACAGATAGGACTGTGGATCCGATGCGGCCAGTGCGCAAGGTGCAGGCGCCCGATTCTCTCGAAGGCGAGCAGATTCTCGACTGCCTCCACCGGCACGGCTGGATCACCGAGGCGCGCCGAAGCTATATCGCCGATATGGCGTTTGCAGCGGAGCGGATTCAGCGCATGATGAGCAACAACCCGCGACCGGGCGGGCCGCCGGCATTCCCGCCAGACGATCCCACCGGAGTGCACAGGTTTGCGCGCGGATAAATCCCGCTAAACGTCCAGGTTCTTCACTTCGAGCGCGTTTTCTTCGATGAACTTGCGCCGGGCTTCGACGTCTTCGCCCATCAGCGTCGAGAAGATCTCTTCGCTTTCCACGGCGTCATCGAGGCGCACTTTCAGCAGCGTCCGTTTCTCGGGGTTCATGGTGGTTTCGGCGAGCTGGTCGGCGTTCATCTCGCCCAGGCCCTTGTAGCGCTGCACCGATGAATCTCTCTTGCCCTCGTTCTTCACGAAGACCAGTAGGTCGCGCCAGTTGGTTTGCGTTTCGCGATGCTCGCTCTTCACCACGGTGAACGGCGGCTCGTTGTAGCGCGCAATCTGCTTGGCAAGCGACCGCAAACGCTTGTACTCCGGCCGCGCGGCTAGCTCCAGGCCGATCTGACGCTCGGCGTTGGTCGAATCGTGATAGCTGACGGACCAGGCAGAGTGCTCTTCATCCTGCTTCAGCTCCGGCTTGATCTGCACCGCCTTGAGACCCGCGATCACCTGCTCGAGATTGCTCTTCTCTGCAAAATCGGCCTTGGTATCGATATGCAGGGCGGGGTTGGCGATCACTTCCACCACGCGCGCGTCGCGCAGTTTGCGCTCGACCTTGCCGAAGATCTGGTCGAACTCATCGAGATTCATGAGGAAACTACGTAGCTCGCCGGATTCGATGCTCGCCTTTGCACCGTTCCCGTTCTTGCCGAATTCGAGCACCAGATTCTCGGTGGCGCGGCGCATGATCTCGCGCGTGTATTCCTTCTCGTCTTTGATATATTTCTCGCTCTTGCCTTTCTTGATGCGGTAGAGCGGCGGCTGCGCGATGAACACGTTGCCGCGCAAGATCAATTCCTGCATGTGGCGGAAGAAAAAAGTCAGCAGCAGTGTTCGGATGTGTGAGCCATCCACGTCCGCGTCGGTCATGATGATGATCTTGCTGTAGCGCAGCTTGGTTACGTCGAAATCGTCTTTGCCGATTCCGGTTCCGATGGCGGTGATCAGCGCGCGAATCTCTTCGTGGCCAAGCATCTTGTCGTAGCGCGCTTTTTCCACGTTGAGAATCTTGCCTTTGAGCGGCAGGATGGCCTGGAAGCGGCGGTCGCGGCCTTGTTTGGCGGTACCGCCGGCCGATTCACCCTCCACCAGAAATAGCTCGCAGCGCTCCGGGTCTTTCTCCTGGCAATCGGCCAGCTTGCCCGGCAGGCCGCCGGAATCGAGCGCGCCTTTGCGCCGCGTCAGATCCCGAGCTTTCCGCGCGGCTTCCCGGGCACGCGCGGCGTCGATGCACTTGGATACGATCTTGCGCATCACGGACGAGTTCTTATCGAAGTACTCCCCCAAGCCCGTGTTTACAAACTGCGCCATCTGGCCTTGAATGTCGCTGTTTAGCTTGCCCTTGGTCTGGCCTTCGAATTGTGGCTGTGGAAGCTTCACGCTGACAACGGCGGTCAAGCCTTCGCGCACGTCGTCGCCGCTCAGATTCTCCTTCACATCCTTGAACAGGCCTGCCTGCTGGCCGTAGAAGTTGATGGTGCGGGTCAGAGCGCTGCGGAATCCGCTCAAGTGCGACCCGCCGTCGACAGTGTTGATGTTATTGGCGAAGCTGAAGACGTTTTCGGAGTAGCCGTCGTTGTACTGCATGGCGACTTCCATGGTGAGCATGCCGCCGTTAGGCAGCTCTTTTTGCCCCTCGAAGTAGATAGGCTTGTCGTGCAGCACGGACTTGCCGCGGTTCAGGTGCTTGATGAACTCCGCGATTCCGCCGCTGTAAAGAAACTCATGCGATTTGACGGGATCTTCACGCTCATCGACGAGTGTAATCTTGAGGCCTTTGTTCAGGAAGGCAAGCTCGCGAAGACGCTGGGCAAGCGTATCGTAGTTGAACTTGGTGACCTCCATGATGGTGGGATCCGGTTTGAACGTCACCCGCGTACCGGTTTTACGGCCTGCTTTGCCTGTCTTAACCAGCGGGCTTTTGGGAATCCCGCATGCGTACTCCTGCTGCCACGTATAGCTCGGCCCGCTATCGCCCTCGGGGCGCCAGACTTCCAGTTCCAAGCGTTCGGAGAGTGCGTTAACGCAACTAACTCCGACTCCGTGCAATCCACCGGACACTTTGTAGCTATTGGAATCAAACTTGCCGCCCGCGTGGAGCTTCGTCATGACGATCTCAGCCGCGGATATGCCAAACTCTTCTTTGATGTCGACCGGAATACCGCGCCCGTTGTCCACGACGGTGACGGAATTATCCAGGTGGATGGTCACGTCAACCTGCGTCGCATAGCCCGCCAGAGCCTCGTCTACCGAGTTATCGACGACTTCATAGACGAGGTGGTGCAAGCCCATCTCGCCCGTCGAGCCGATATACATTGCTGGCCGAAGGCGCACCGCCTCCAGGCCTTCCAAAACCTTGATACTTGTGGAATCGTAAGTTTCGCTCCGGCTCGGTTCATCCCCGGGCGGAGGCATTACATGGTTAGCCATAGGTTCACTGAATTACTACGTTGGATGTCAGATACGCATAGGCATCACTACATAGCGGTAGTGATCCTTGCTTTCTTCGCCGCCAGGTCGCAGCTCGCCGGCGCTTTTTTGATCCTTCAAAGCAAATGAAACATCATCCTGCTGAATGGCACGAAGAAAATCGAGCAGGTACTGGGCATTAAATCCGATCTCGAGGTCAGGACCGGCATATTCGCCAGGTACACTTTCCTCGCTCTCTCCCGTCTCCACGGATGAAGAGAAAACCTTGACCTCGCCCTGGCCAAACTGCACTCGAATCGCCCGCGAGCGCTCATCCGCAAATTGTGCGACACGCTCAATTGCCGAACGAATCTCCTCCTTCTTCAGTTTGGCGATATTGGTGTTGTCCTTCGGTAGAACGCGCTCATAATCCGGGAAGTTCCCCGTTAGCTTCCGGGTAATCAGTAGCCGCTCGCCGAACTGGAAAAACAGATGATTGTCGTCGCCGGCAAAAACCAACTTCGCCTCCGGCGCACTCAGCTCAGCCAGTTTGACGATCTCACCCATTGCTTTTTTCGGAATCAATGCACGAAAATCAGAAAGTGAACCACCGTTGGCCGTCATGGGACTTTCGACGTACGCCAATCGGTGGCCGTCAGTTGCCACCATCGTCATTCCGCCACTACCCAATAGCAACAAAGCTCCATTTAGAGTAAAGCGCGATTCCTCCATCGAGATGGCAAATGAGGTACGTGAAATCATCGAAGCCAGCAAGCCAACAGGAATCTCGGAAATCGGCTCCGGCATCTGCGGCAACTCAGGAAAGCTTTCCCGCGACATTCCCGCGATCTTGGTCCGCGACCTTCCACATGTGATATTTGCCCAATGATTCTCCAGGAACTTCAAGCTAAGATCCACATCCGGGAGTAACCGCGTATAGTCGAGGAGCTTTTTCGCCGGTATCGTCCCCGCCCCTTCTTTCTTCACTTTCGCGGGACAGGAACATCGAATCCCCAATTCCAAGTCTGTTGCGGTCAGAATAATCCTGTCTCCCTGCGCCTCAATGAGCACATTAGACAGGATCGGAATGGTGGTCTTCTTCTCCACCACACCCTGGGAAAGACCCAGCTCCCGCACTAGATCATTCTTGCTAACCGTGAATTCCATTGGGCAGAACTCCTCTTCTAATGAGTTGACACAGATTCTTACCTAAGAAGAACCGTATTCATGGGGTCTGTCGAAATGTTGAATTCTACCTAAATTATACAAAATTCTAGAACTTCCTGCTCAGGATACGTGTGCAAACAACGTTTATGGGGGAGGAAAATGCGGTCTTGAAGGCAACGGTCCACATAATTCCGCAGCCAAAATTGAGTGGGGTCTGTGGATAATATGTATAAACTCATTGTAATGAGTCCATTAGGCTGTGTAGCAGCCTGTTTAAATCCGGGTCGGCCTGCCGTAAGCGCTCGATTTTGCCAATGGAGTGAATGACGGTCGTATGATGTTTACCACCGAAGGCCCGGCCGATCTCGGGAAGCGATGCTGTAGTCAGCTCTTTTACCAGGTACATAGCAACCTGGCGGGGTACCACGATGGTTTTGGTGTTACTTTTTTCCTTGAGCTGTGACTGCTTGATCCCATACTTTTCCGCTACTGCTTTTTGGATAGAATCAATCGTCACACGGCGGTCTTGCGCGTGGGTCAGGTGTTTCAAAACCTGCTGTGCCATCACGAGATTGATGTGTGCACCGGTCAGCGACGAATACGCCATCAACTTGACGAGTGCGCCCTCCAACTCGCGAACATTTGATTTTGTCTTGGTCGCGATGAAGGTGCGAACTTCTGCAGGCAGATGGACCCCTTCCAACTCGGCCTTCTTGTCCAGGATCGCCATTTTGGTTTCAAGGTCCGGCGGCTGAATATCTGCCATTAAGCCCCACTCAAAGCGGGAACGAAGCCGTTCGAGCAGGCCTGGAATGTCTTTTGGAGGAGAATCACTAGAAATCACGATCTGCTTCTGGTTGTCGTGCAGCTCGTTGAACGTATGGAAGAACTCCTCCTGCGTGCGCTCCTTGTTGCCCAGCAATTGGATATCGTCAATCAGCAGTACATCGGCCGAGCGGTAGCGCTGCCGGAGCTGCGGCATACGCTCCAGCCGGATTCCCGACACCACCTCGTTAGTGAAGCGCTCACTCGACGTGTAGATAATGCGCATTCCGGCGCTATTGCTCATCAGTGAGCGTCCGATGGCGTGCATCAGGTGCGTTTTTCCCATGCCGACACCGCCGTAGATGAACAGGGGATTGTAGCTGTGTGACGGATTGGTGGCTACCGAGCGTGCCGCGGCATGAGCGAACTGATTACATGCGCCAACCACGAATGTATCGAATGTGAACCGCGGATTAAGCTGAGCAGCAGGCGCTTCAAACTCCGGCTCCCGTTCATCCGTGGCAACCGTGCTCTCCTTCATGAGCTTGGCCGATTCGTACAATACAGCCTGGATAGGAAGATTGAGCCGGCGAATAATCGCACCCACTTGATTGGCATACGCGGTCTCCATACAGGTCTTGCTTTCGGCATTCGGTACTAATACCCGCAAAACGCCGCCGGCGAGCTGGCCAAATCTGGTCTGGCTCACCCAGGTACCATAGCTTTCCACGCTCAGCGTGGCTTCCAGTTGTTGTTTGATTTGATCCCAAGGATTCATCGAACGCGCGCGCTACTTTGAGCACAGATTTCGCACAACTTTTCCACAGAAAGCGGAAAACCTAAAATTCACTCTCTTTCCAAGCTGGAGGGAAGAAGTTCTGTGTGTTCCGCCCGGTTGTGCTCCCCCAAACGGAAATGACAGTCTAGCACATCTGCACAAGTTGGATACAACATTATAAATGCTTTCGCTTGAAACGCTTCGATGACTTCGCGCATCGCCCGCTCGGTTGGTTTGACAGTTGCGTTACTACTGAAGGACAATGAGGGTCTCAAACGAGCGGGAGTAACTCAGTTGGTAGAGTGCGACCTTGCCAAGGTCGATGTCGCGGGTTCGAATCCCGTCTCCCGCTCCAGCCGAATCCCGACATTCTTGATCGCCATCTAAAATGGTTACAACGCTTATGCGCAAACCAGCTCTGGTTTTCCTCATGGCTGCGGGCAGCCTGCTCGCTCAGTATAAAACCGATTCGGCAGGAGCTCCGCCATCGGAACTCGCGCCCGCCATCAGCCAGGCACTACAGCAACAGGGCACGAAGATACTCTCCGGCGGCGGTACGGTCGTTTGCGAAGTGTGGTTTGTCACAAAGCTGCCATCGGGAGCGTCAGCGAGCGATCAGAATGTAACACTCGGTGCAGTGCCGCAAGGCGCATTGCTCGGCGCTATTCGTTTTCCAGGCCAGGGGGCGGATCGGCGCGGCCAAGTGATCAAACCCGGAGTCTACACGCTACGTTACAGCCTGATTCCGGTCAACGGCGATCATCAAGGCGCGGCCCCACAGCGCGATTTCGTGCTCATGACGCCCGCCGCTGAAGACAAAGACGCCAACGCCACTCCGAATTTCGACGCACTGGTTGCCATGAGCCGCAAAGCTTCCGGGACGCCGCATCCAGCCGTGTTGAGCATCTGGGGCGCGGGCGCGAGCGATCCTCTCGGCTTTGCAAAACAGGGCGACAGCAACGACTGGGCACTGACTGTCAAGATCGGCGATACCCCCGTTTCCATCATCCTGGTGGGCAAGTATGAGGGCTGAGCGCGCGTGAACGCGGTGCCTGAACTGGCGGAGCTCGATCGCCTGGAACAAGCCGACGCCGCCGAGATCCTGCAATGGGCACTGGCTAAGTTCGGAAGGTCGCTCGCCATTGCCACAGCCTTTCAGGCTGAAGGCATGGTGATTCTCGATATCGCGTCGCGCATCTCGCCAGGCGTCCGCGTTTTCACTCTCGACACGGGGCGGCTTCCCGAAGAAACGTACCAGATGATGGAGACGGTCCGCGAGCGCTACGGTGTCACGGTGGAAACGGTTTCACCGGATGCGGCGGAGGTCGAATCGATGGTGGCTGTGCACGGCCCAAACCTGTTTTACCGTGAGGTTCCGTTTCGGAACCTGTGTTGCGAGATTCGCAAAGTGCGGCCGCTCGAGCGCAAGCTGCGGGAGCTCGACGCGTGGGTGACGGGGCTGCGGCGCACTCACAACGATTCGCGAGCGGATGTGCGCAAGCTCGAAACAGCGCGCGGCAAGCTGAAACTCAGTCCGCTGGCCGATTGGAGTGACGAGCAGGTGCTCGCGTACATCCGCCAGCACGATGTCCCCATGCATCCGCTCTACAAAGCCGGATATCGGAGTATCGGCTGTGCTCCGTGCACGCGGGCAGTTCAGCCTGGTGAAGACGATCGCGCGGGACGCTGGTGGTGGGAGCAGGATGCGGCCAAAGAGTGCGGCATCCACTTCACACCTGACGGGAAGGCCGAGAGGAAGCTGGACGTCCTGTTGAGCGAGGTTCTCGAGGCGCGTCGCGCTTGACCGGGCGCTCTGTCACGCATCAGGGCTTCACGCTTTGGTTTACCGGCCTTTCGGGCGCCGGCAAGAGCACCATCTCCGGCATCATCGAAAAACGGTTGCGCGATGCGGGCGCCAAAGTTGAAGTGCTCGACGGCGATGTGGTGCGTGAGAATCTTTCCAAGGGCCTGGGCTTCAGCAAAGAAGACCGCGACATCAATATCCGGCGCATCGGGTTTGTCTGCGAGCTGCTTTCCCGCAACGGCGTGATTGCGATCGTGGCCGCGATTTCACCCTACCGCGCGGTTCGCGAGGAGATTCGCTCACGCATTTCGAACTTCGTCGAGATCTATGTGGAGTGCCCGCTCGAGGTGGTATCGGACCGTGATGTGAAGGGTCTTTACAAAAGAGCCATGGCCGGCGAGATACCGCAATTCACCGGTGTAACGGATCCCTACGAACCGCCGCTCCATCCCGAGGTGGTGGTGCATTCGGCGACCGAGGCCCCGGAGGAGAGCGCCAACCGAGTCTGGGCTAAACTGGAAGAGCTGGGGCTGATTTCCTTCTGATCGATCTTCACTCACATACCAACGAATCTGACGGGACCTATTCCGCCGCGGAACTGGTGGACGCGGCGATGTCGGCGCGGCTCGACGCGCTGGCCGTCACGGACCACGATACGCTCGCCGGGTACGATCTCGCGGAACCTTTGGCGCGCGCGGCCGGCCTGGATCTGGTGTGCGGCATCGAGATCTCGACGCGCTTTCACGGGCGGTCCGTGCACCTGCTGGGTTACTTCGTGAACCAGCCGCCGGCCGCTGAATTTCGCGAATGGCTGGGCGAGTTGCAGAGCTCACGGCGCGATCGAAACCAGCGACTGATCAAGCGGCTACGTTCGCTGGGAGTGGATATCTCGCTCGAGGAAGTGGTAGCCAAAGGCCGCAGCATGACGGGCCGGCCGCACTTCGCGCGCGTATTGGTCGAGAAGGGCTATGTGACGACCATCGACCAGGCATTCGAGGATTATCTGGACGAGTCAGCTAAGGGCTACGTGCAGCGGCGGGAAGTTCCGATGCACGAAGGCATCGAGCGCGTGCTTGCGGGAGGCGGCATCCCGTCGCTGGCGCATCCCATCCGCGTGGGCCGGCGCGTGGGCGGCGCGCATGACGGGGACGAGTTGGATAAGTGGGTGGGAGAAATGCGGGACATGGGATTGCGCGCTCTCGAGGCGTTTCACAGCGACCACCGGCCGCAGGACGTGCAACGCTATCTCGACCTGGCGCGCCGGTTGGATCTGGCGGTGACCGGCGGCTCGGACTTTCACGGCGCCAACAAGCCGCGCATCGAGCTGGGCCGCGGCTACGAAGGCAACCTGTCGATTCCGCGCTCGGTGCTCGACAATCTACGGGCGATGTAGGGCGCGGACGACGGCTGCACCGCCGTTGACAGTGAGCGCGGTTCCCGGTTCGGCGAGTTCGCGGCGGACGTAGGCCATGGCGACCACTTTGCCGAGCGCGGGGGAAAACGCGGCTGATGTGATTTTGCCGACATCCTGATCGCCTTGGAACAGGCGCGTATCCGGCTCGGGTGGTTCGGTGGAATCCATCTCCACGCCGGCGAGCAGGCGATGGACCAGGCCTCGGGATCGCACGCGCTCGACGATTTCCTGTCCGATATAGCAGCCTTTATTGAAGTTGACGGCGTGGGATTGCTGTGTTTCCTGGGAAAGCGTGGTGCCGAGGATATCTTCGCCGAAGCGCGGCTGGAAATTCTCCAGGCGGACGACGCGAGCTGCTTGTGGCGAGGCTTCGGGGATTGCAAATTTCTCGATCAATGCTTGCTTCTGATCCACGGGTACGAAGAATCGCAAAGCTGGCGCGCCTGTCGAGCTGACATTGGCGACCGTAACGTCATTCCACGCCAGGTGCGCCCACGGTTTTTCGGGGACCGGTGTGCCGATTCTTGCTGCCATAGCGAATGCCTGCGGGCCTTCGAGCGCCAAGGTCGCGAGTCGATCCGTTGCGTCTTCGAGCGTCACGTCGTCGGCGATGATGTAGTGGTCGAGATGCTGGTAGAGTGACTCACGTGTCTCGGGCTCCACGTCCAGCAGAAAATCGTTCTCGCGGCAGAAAAGATTGACGTCGGCGAGGATGCGGCCCTGGGGGTTCAGAAAAAAAGCGTAGCATCCATCGCCTGGCTTAAGCTCCTGGACCTGGTTGGTGGTCATGGCGTGCAGCAGGCGTGCGCGATCTTCGCCGGAGGCGATGATTTTGCCACGGGCGGAGAGATCGAGCCACGCGGCAGCGGAGCGCAGAGCCTGGTAGCCGGGATCGTTGACGGACAAGGGGCTCGCTGCGGGGCTCATCCTTCCATCTTAGAACCCCATCCGAGGCGGGGCGTGCCCGGCCACTACACAGTCTGCGTATTCGTCAGTGTCGTCATCCGTGCTACAAAGAAGTACTGATGCTCCGCCGCACGTTTTTGCAAAGCACCTCGGTTGCCGCGCTGGGAGCGACCGTGGGGAACGCGCAAACGAACGGCATCCGGCTCGGGTTCGATAGTTTCTCGATCCGTGATTTCGGCTGGAAGGACATTCAGCTCATCGATTACGCCGCGAGTCTCAAGCTCGACACGATTCAACTATCGAGTCTGAACGACTACGAAAGCCTGGAGCCAGCGCATCTGGCGAAAGTGAAAGAACACGCCGAGCGGGCGGGCATTACGATCGACGCGGGCATCTACACGATCTGTGAGCTATCGACGAGTTGGAATCCCAAGGAAGGCAGCTCGACTGAGTACCTGCGCAAAGGTCTAAGCGTGGCGCATGCCGTGGGCGCGCGCGTGTTGCGCTGTGCCATGGGTACGCGCGAGGACCGGCCTCAACTCGAGCGTTGCATCGACGCCACTGTGAAGGCGCTGCGGTCGGTGCGGACGCAGGCGCTCGATCTCGGCATCCGCATTGCAGTAGAGAATCATGCGGGCGATACACAGGCGCGCGAGATGAAGACGCTGATCGAGGCAGCCGGAACGGATTTCGTGGGGTCATGCCTGGACGCCGGCAATCCGCTGTGGGCAATCGAGGATCCTCTGCTCACGCTTGAAATCCTGGGCCCGAATGTCGTGACGACGCACATTCGTGATACGGCGGTGTTCGAACATCCGCGCGGCGCGGCGGTGCAATGGGTTGCGCTGGGTGACGGGTCAGTCGACTTACCGCGGTTCGTTGAGCGTTACAAGCAAGTGTGCCCCAATGCGGCCATGCAGCTCGAAATCATAACGGGAATTCCGCCCGAGGTGTTGCCATATCTCGAGCCGAACTTCTGGAAAGTGTTTCAGCAGACGCCGGCTGCGGACTTCGCGCGCTTCCTCAAACTCGCGAAAAGCGGGCATCCTTACATGGGGCCCATGGTGATTGCGGGTTGGGGCGCGAAGCCTTCCGTGTTGGAAGCGGCGTTCAAAGAGCAGCAGAAGAAGGATCTGGAGCGCAGCCTGGAGTACGCCAAGAAAAACCTGGGCGTAGGCGTGAGGTGGAAAAGTTGAGCGATACACCCATCCGGCTGGGATTCGACAGCTACTCGATCCGCGATTTTCACTGGCGCGATATCGAGCTGCTGGATTACGCGGCCAGCTTGAAGCTCGACACCATTCAACTTTCGGGATTGGACGACTACCAAAGCCTCGAACCCGCGCACCTGGCGAAAGTGAAAGATCACGCGGCACGCGTGGGGATCGCGATCGACGCGGGGATCGGCTGCATCTGTCCGCTTTCCAAGGGATGGAGCGCGTCTCATGGGACGCCCGCGGAATATCTCGTCAAAGGCCTGCGCGTGGCCAAGGCCGTAGGCGCGCCGTCCATGCGCTGCTACCTCGGCGGCTTCGGCGACCGTCCGAATCTGGACCGTTGCATGGAAGCCACAATTCAGGCGCTGCGGTCCGTGCGTTCGCAGGCGCTGGACATGGGCGTACGCATTGCGATTGAGAATCACGCGGGTGACATGCAGGCCCGCGAGACGAAGATGCTGATCGAGGAAGCGGGTCAGGATTTTGTCGGCTCGTGCCTGGATAGCGGCAATCCGATGTGGGTTGTGGAAGATCCGCTGGTGACGCTGGAAACGCTGGCGCCCTACGTGGTAACAACGCACATTCGCGACTCGGCGGTGTGCGAACATCCGCGCGGCGCCACGGCGCAATGGGTGGCGCTGGGCGATGGCTCGGTTGACTTCAAGCGCTTCGTGGAACTTTACCGGAAATTGTGCCCGAAGGCTGGGATGCAGCTTGAGATCATCACTGGGCGTCCGCCGACGGTGCTCGCGTATCTCGAACCGGATTTCTGGAGGGTGTTTCCGCACGCGGTGGCGTGGGAGTTCGCGCGCTTCGTGGAACTGGCCAAGAGCGGGCATCCGTACCTGGGTACGATGGTGATTGGCGGTCCGGGCGAGCAATCCCCGGAGCTCAAAGCCGCGCTGAGGGAGCAGCAGCGTACGGATCTGGAGCGAAGCCTGGAATACGCCAAGAAGGTACTGGACGTGGGCGTGCGGTGGCGAGGATAGAGCGGATCACCTACCGCTAATAGCCTCTAAGTGTTTTTTCAGATTTCGCTCGACCTCGGCTTTGCCGCCGATCGTGTCGTTGTAGAAGACCACCCTAAAACTGCCGATGTCGAAAGGTAGCTGTGATCCCCTCTGCGCCAACAAGATTGTCGGTTTTCCAAGAGCGTGAGCATAACCCAACTCGTAAAAGACGTTCGGGTTGGCCGGAGTTATCTCAGCGATGACTATCTCCGCCTGTTCGATCTCATGTTGTATGTCTTGAAAAATTACTCCCGGCCCAGCCTTTTCATCTATGCGGACCACTTCAAACCCAGCCGCATCAGCCTGCTTACGAATGACTTCATCGTAAAACGTGTCATACGGCTCGGCGAATTGCATGACGACAAAGGCTCTCGGTCGGCCGCTCCAGACGGCGAAATCTGAAAACGAAACCTCTTGACTGCCGGCCGCTATGAGGCCAACTTGCCGACCTTCGAGAGGATGGGATAGAAGATGCTGCAGTACCGGAACGGTATCGATCAATATTTTTATTTCTTGGCCGGAAAGGTTCACTTGGAGCACGTAGTCTTGATCACTCCGAAGGTTCTGAAGTTGACCTGTCGCAACGAGAGGTCTCCAGCCGAAACCGACTACGTGTTCTCCAATCGAGTATGCACTGCGAGCCGCACCGAGTTGAGCAAACACGTAGCTGTGCTCCGGAGAGCGGTACCCAAGAACAATGCCACCGGCCTGCACGGTCTTGCCAAACGAGGCAGAGAACCGGATTTTGACGCGGCACATCCCGTTCTGCATCGCCACATTACTTACGGCCAAGCCAACGGGAAACAAATCGCCGCCTGAGGCGAAATTTTGCCCTTCCCCTCGAAACTTCTGGCTCGCTTCTGTGATATCCCACTGCCCCAGGATGGGCGCCCAGTTGGGTCGAGCCCCATTATTGGTGCCGTTTGCAAGTGGCTCTAGTGGCATGAACAGACTCCATACGAGTATTGTGGCATGTTCCTCTTAACGAACGCGCATCAGCCGTGCGCCAGCAAGAGTTGTTTGGCTTCTTCAAGCGCTGCCAATGCGGCAGCCCGGCCGACGGTCGGGAATCCTTCCAGGAAGTCTTCCAGCGTATCGCCGCCCTCCAGATAATCGAACAGAGTCTGAACCGGAACTCTTGTTCCGCGAAACACGGGCGCACCATGCATGGTTTCTGGATCCCGTGTCACCGCGTGGCTCATACTTCCATCGTCTCTTATGCGCTGGTGCTCGCCCGCCAGCTCTCAATCGCTCGCCGCATCTGATCGCGCTCCACTAGGAACTTCGGGTTCTCGTACAGGTTCGCCTTCTCCCGCGGATCGTCGGCGAGATCGAAAAACTCGTTTGGACCGCTCCCGTTGTTGCGCAGCACGAGCTTAAAGCGGGTATCCCGTGCCATTTCCGTGTTCCGGTAATTCCCAAAAACCACGGCGCGCCAGGGCGACTTCTTCGGCAGCGGTTTACCCATGACCAGCAGGTGATAACTGCGCCCGCAGAGGTTGCGACCCTCGGGCGGCGGCACTTCGAGCAACCCGCAAACCGTCGGCACGAGATCGTAAGCGCTGACTACTTCCGGACGCAGACTCTGCGCCGGCACGCGTCCCAGCCAGTGCCAGATCATGGGCGTGAGCACCACCTCGTCGTACATGTTGATGGGGTTGGAGGCGAGTCCGCCGGTCCACAGGCCGTGCCGTCCCAGCAGATGGCCGTTGCTGCTGGTGACGACGACGATCGTGTTCTCGCGCAGCCCGCGCTGGCTCAGTTTCGCGAGCAGAAGCGGGATCTGATCATCCAGAGCGGTGATGCCGGCCGCGGCTTTTCGCAGGGTCCCGACGGGATCTTTGAAGTACTCTTTCCCGCGCAATGCGTTGGCTGCGGCAGGCTCCCATCCGGTGGTGTCGAATTGCGTCTTGGCGTACATCTCCTGGTAGCGCGCCGGGTGGCCGTCGTATGGCGGATGCGGATTGAGATAACGAATGGTCAGAAAGAACGGCTTGGCGACGGTCTGCTGCTCAAAGAATGTCCCGGCTTTAGCCGTGATCAGGTCTGTGAGGTAACCCTTTTCGGCAACAGACTGGCCGTTCCAATTCATGTGCGGGTCCTGATAGACACCCGCGCCGTCGATGGTGTACCAGAAATGGAACCCGTGTTGCGGAGTGCGATCGTCACCCAGGTTCCATTCGCCCACGAAACCGCACTCGTAGCCCACGCCCGCGAGGATGTCTGACAGCAGAATTTCATTGCGGAATGACGGCGGCGCCGCGGCCTGCCCTTGCGGCGGATTCTCGATTGGCTCGCCGGTTAGGAAATCCTGGATGCCATGCTGGCGCGGTACGCGGCCGGTGAGCAGCGTCGCGAGGCTGGGCGAGGACGAAGGCGTGCAGGCCAGGTGATTCGGAAAGCGCGTGCCGGCCTGCGCGAGCTGGTCAAGATTGGGGGTGCGGATCTCTTTATTTCCGCCGGAGCCGAGCATCCAGGCGCCGAGGCCGTCAGCCACAATCAGCACAATGTTGGGACGCGGGCCGATTCGCTCCTTGCGGGCGAGCGCGGGCAGGGCAAGGCCGCCCAGAAGGAAATTTCTGCGGTGGATCGACATAGCCGAAACAGCCATCATGCCACAGCGTCGAATCGCGCCGTTAGCCTGTTTGGTAAACTCGTAGGAGCGTATTCCCCGCCAGGCGGCGTAGCTCAGTTGGTTAGAGCGACGGTCTCATAATCCGTAGGTCGAGCGTTCGAATCGCTCCGCCGCCACCAGTGTCGCTGTCGTGTAATCATATTGTCGATATGTTTAAACAATTCATCGTAACGTTGTGCCTTTCTTGCGCCGCTTCTTTCCCCGCGCTGCCCGCCGAATGGAAGCAGCTCTTCAACGGAAAGGATATTAATGATTGGCAGCATGTCGGACCGGGATCGATGAGCGTGGAAGACGGGCTCATCCGGACCCACGGCGGCATGGGGCTGCTCTACTGGAAAGGCGGGAAAATCGGCAATTGCGTGCTGCACGTGGTTTACAAAATGCGCGACCATAACGACAATTCCGGCGTATTCGTTCGCATCCCGCTCGAGCCGCGCGAAGAATGGATGCCGGTCCACTACGGCTATGAGGTGCAGATCGACAATGAGCCGGAAAAATCCAACGAGGACGATTTTCACATCACCGGAACTCTGTACTCGTTAACTAAGCCGCTCGCGAAACCGTTCAAGCCTGGACCGGAGTGGAACATCATGGAGATCACGCTCGACGGCCCGCATACTGTCGTGACGGTGAACGGTGTTAAAGTCACCGATTACACCGAAGGCCAGCCCGTTCCGCCGCGCAAGTTCGATTTCGAGCCGCAGCGCGGACTACGTCCCTTGGAAGGGTATTTCGGCCTCCAGAATCACAGCGACAACGACATCGTGTTCTTCAAGGAAGTCTCGATCAAGCCGCTCGCGAAGTAACACGCGCGCCGTTTGCGGCGGTATAATTCTATTCAGATTTCAAAGTCCGAATAGGAGGGCTTCCATGCGCTCGAGCTCCAGGCGCGATTTTCTGGGTGGGACCGCCATTCTCGCCGCCGCGCGCGCCTTTGCTACAGACAAGGATACGGCCGCCAGCTTGAGCTTCCCGCTTGTCGACTATCACGTTCATCTGAATCCGAAATTCTCGCTCGACGAGGCCATCGCCGTCTCTAAACAACGCGGAGTGAAGTTCGGTATTGCCGAGCACGCTGGCACAAAAGAGAATCTTTACCCGTCCATCTTGTCGAGCGACAAAGACCTGCAACAGTGGATCGCGCGCCTGGAGGGCAAGCCGGTTTTCAAGGGTGTGCAAGCCGAGTGGACTGACTGGCCAAAATGCTTCTCCAAAGACGTCTTTGCGCAGCTTGATTACGTCCTTTCAGACGCCATGACCATTCCGGGCCGCTCCGGCGAGAGGGTAAAGATGTGGGAACACGGTTTCGACCCCGGCGATCCCCAGGAATTCATGGAGCGCTATGTCAAATGGAACGTCGAGGTGATCGAAAAGGAACCGCTGGATATCTTCTCGCACCCGACCTGGCTGCCCGCGCCGCTGGACAAAAGCTACGACATGCTTTGGACGTACGAGCGCATGAAGCCCATCGTTGAAGCTCTCAAACGCACAGGAACCGCGGCCGAAATCGATTCTGACTACAACATACCCAGTCTGCAGTTCCTGCAGCTAGGCAAAGACGCGAAACTGAAATTCTCGTTCGGCTCCAACAGCGGGAGCGGGCCTGTGCGCACCCTGGACTTCTGCATCGAGCGGGCGCGCACAGTAGGGCTCACGGCGAGCGATATGTTCGTCCCGGCGCCGCGCGGCCGAAAACCTATCCAGCGCAGGGCGTAGGTAGGACAGGCCTTCCTGCCTGTCCACTTTCTGCTAGTTCACTTCCAGCGAAACAACTTCAACGCCGTAAAGAAGCACAGAATCATCCAGCTCGTGATGACGGCCAGTTGCGGACCGAGTTGCGAGATGTGTACGCCTTGCAGCATGTTCGCACGCAGCGCATCGATAACGGCAGTCAGTGGCAGGGCTCGCACAAAAGGCTGGAAAACGTTGGGAAAACGGTCGGCGGAGAAGAAAACGCCGGAGAAAATCCACATGGGCAGCATGACGAGGTTCATCAGACCCGACGCTGCCTCCATGGTTTGCGCGCGGGATGCCACCAACAAGCCCAGCGTGCTGAATGCGACCGCGGAAATCAAACAGAACAGCGCCAACTCCCATAGCGACCCACGCACCGGCACGCCGAACACGACGACACCGAACCCGATCACGGCCGCAATCTCGATATAGAGCATCGACAAACGCGAGAGCAGGAATGAAAGCAGATATTGCCAGCGCGGCATCGGCGAGGCGATCAGCCGCTTCAGTAGCTTCCTGCGGCGCGCATCCACGATGGTGAAGCCGATGCCCCAGATCCCGCTGCCCATCAGATTGGTGCCCACTAAACCAGGAACCAGAAAGTCGATGTAGCGCGAGCCCGGTTCGCGCACGTAGTCGTCTTTGGCCGGAACTGGGTCCGTTGCACCCGCGGCGCGTTGCACTGCGCGGTCCACCAGCATCTTTGCGGTGCGCCCGTCCGGGTTGGTGTCATCGAAGCGGTACATCACACCGCCATTGGCCCCCGGCACGGCGAGCAGCACGATGCGTCCCGCGCGCAGTGCTTGTTCTCCCGCCGCGCGATCCAACTCTTCTACGGAGAGCGTCTTGTCGGAGCGCAGCGCGCGGGCAAGCTCCGGCCCCACCGCCGCAACCTTCATAACGTCCGCCGGCTTGTTCCGAAACGCGATGCCCAGCCCTGCCGCTAGCAGGATGGGGAAGATGAAAACCCAGAACACGGCCTCCGGCTCGCGCCAGAACTCGCGGAACCGCACCAGCGTCAGTTGTACCAACGAGTTTTCGATGAACGGCCGGCGTTCCGCGGTTGGCCGCAATTCCTGAGCGGTGACGGCGCTTTCACTCATCGCGCAAGTGCCTCCCCGTGAGCGATACGAAAACGTCTTCGAGCGTGGCCGAGTGCGTACGCAGCTCGGTGAGAGGAATCCTGCGGCGGGCCAGCTCGTCAAACAGAGCCGGCACCGCACGATGCAGCAGCGTCACGTGCAACTGATATCCGCCGTTTTCCGAGCGCGCCATACGAACGCCTTCCAATCTCTCGAGTGCCGCCAATTCCAGCGCCGCCACGCCATCCACCGCAAACTCCACCATGTGGTCGGCGCCGATGGACGCGATCAGCTCCCGCGGCGTGCCCAGCGCAATCACCTTGCCGTGATCCATCACCGCGACGCGCTCGCAAAGCCGCTCGGCCTCGTCCATGTAGTGCGTCGTCAGAATAATGGTGCGGCCTTCGGTTTTGAAACGCTCGATCAAATCCCAAAGCTGCCGCCGCGCCTGCGGATCAAGGCCGGTCGTCGGCTCATCGAGAAACAATAGATCGGGATCGCCCACCAGTGCACAGGCAAGCGCCAGCCGCTGTTTCTGCCCTCCCGATAGGCCGCCCACACGCGACTTCAGCTTCTCTTCGAGCTGCACCATCTCAATCACCGAGGAAACCGCCGGCCCGCGGCGATAGAAACTGCGGAACAGGCGCAGCGTTTCCTCTACCGTGAGCTTTTCCGAGAGCTGCGTTTCCTGAAGCTGCACGCCCAGGCGCTGGCGCAACTCCGCCGAGTCGGCTTCCCAGCGCAGCCCGAGCAACTCCACGGTGCCCGCGTCCGCCTTCGTTAATCCTTCGCAAATCTCGATGGTCGTGGTCTTGCCCGCGCCATTTGGGCCGAGCAAGCCGAAGCACTCGCCGCTACGCACTTCCAAATCGAGCCCATCCACCGCGACCACATCGCTATAGGCTTTCCGCAAGCCGTGCACGCACACCGGGAGCGGGTTGGGCGTTGAGGGCATAACTCAGTATGTTCCGCCAAGCGGCGGATGCGCAATCGCAATAGGATTCATATTTTTACGAGTCTCGATGCGATAAACTACACCATTGATTTCTCTGGAATTTCACCCGGAATTCATATCTGCGTTACAATGTTTTGGTAATCTAAACCTCAGGCTTCGTCGCCCGCTTCCATTCTGATAACAAAAGATATAACTCTCCTCGTCGGAGACATCTAACGGCGGGCCTAAAACGGCCTGCATTTTCAGAGAAGAACAACTGGAGGAGACACTTGAAAAACATGAGCGAAGCAACCAAAATCACACGGAACTATCTGTTCGCCAGCGATTTCGATCAAACGTTAAGTTTCAAAGACTCCGGCCTGATTCTCAGCCAGATGCTGGGTTCCTCGGCGTTCGAAGAGAAGGTCGCGGGGCTTTCCCGTGCGCATTTCGTGCAGCAGGGCGCCGAGCTGGCCTACTTGCTCCTGCACGATCCTGAGTACCGCTGCGTGCGCAAGGAGCATCTCATCGAAGTTGGCAAACGCGTGCACCTGAAGCAGAACATTCACATGCTCTCGCAGCTGCTGAACGATCTGGACGGCCGCCACTTTTCGTTCTACGTAATCTCGGCCGCTCCCGAGGAAGTCATCCAGTCGGCGCTCGAAGGCATCGTTCCCGAGGATCATATTTTTGGCACGCGCTTCGCGTACGATCCCACGTCCGGCGAGATTCAGTCCATCATTCGGGTTCCCGCCGGGTACGGCAAGGTCGCAGTGCTTGAGGACCTGCGAACCAAGCTGCAAGTGAGCCACGACCGCGTGGTTTACGTCGGCGACGGCAGTTCCGATCTCCACGTCATGCTTCATCTCAATCGTCTGGACGGGCTGACCATTGCCGTTTCGGAGAATAAGTATCTGACTCCCATCGCCAAGCGCACGCTCTTGAGTGACAACGCTTTGAGTGTGCTGGTTCCCGTACTCGAAGAGATCGCCGGCTGGGATGCGCAAAAGATCCGTGCTTTTTTTGAAGTGCACGGGCTGGTACTCCGCGAATGGGATAAAGTTCGTACCGATAGCGTCACTATCTACGAGACTTCTCAAGCGGCCGAGTTGCATCATGCTTGAGTGGATTGGCTGGGTGGCCACCGCTACATTCGCAAGTTCTTACTTTTTTCAGAAACCCGCGGTCTTGCGTCGCATCCAGGCGCTGGCCGCGGTGCTCTGGATCAGCTATGGCGCCATCATCCACGCGCTACCCGTGATCGTCGCCAACGTGGTGGTGGCCGCCATGGCAATATTCTCTTCGCTGCGCGCGGACCGATCTTCAGCTTGAGTGTCGCCGGCGCCTTTGATAGTACAATCGCAGAAAGTGAACAACAAAGTTGATTTGCGATCGCTGCTGAACCATCTCCAACATTTGACTATCGAGCTGATCAAGGCGGAAAATCGCGTTTTTCTCGCCTCGGCGCAGTGCATCCCGAACGACTCAGCCGAAGTGTTTCGAGAATTGAACGAATCCCTGGCCTTGGAAGAGCGTCTGCGGGTAGAGCGGCAGCAGGTGGTCGCCGACATCCGCAGCCGCCTCAGTCAAGAGAAAGCAGGTAGTCGCTAGACTCCCCTTAACTCGCACTCAGCCATCCTGCCGCTCCGGCGCCGGTAAACCCATCCGGCCGAGCAGTGCCGCAAATCGCGGATCGTCGCGCAGGCAATCCCAGATTGGCGAAACGCCCAGGTGCGGTAGCCGCGCGTCGCGCTCCTCCATGGCTTTCTCCAGCAAGGCAAAGGCTTGGTCGTGATCGAATGACAGGTGCGCGCGCGCCAGCAGATAGGAAGGCACGTAGCACGTGCGGCGGCACCGCTCGAGCGCCTGCCGCAGACGACCCGCCTCGGCCCGCGCCCCCGAGACGTTGTACGCATGTGCTAGCAAAGCCAGCGGCACCGGTGAGCTGGGCATCAGCTCGCGTGCCTTTTCGAACATGCCAATCGCCTCCGTGCACAGGTTCTGATGCAGAAAGGAACGGCCGGCGCTCAAGATCGCGCGAACAAATCGCGGCTCCATCTCGAGAACCTTGTCGTAGTATTCGCGGGCGCGCTCGTACTGCCGGACGAAATCGTAAAGCGTGCCCACTGAAGTAGTGATGATGAGTGAGAGCGGATCCAGATGGTGCGCGCGTTCCAGCTCCACAATGGCCTCTGGAATCCGCCCCATCGGAGCCAGATAGTCGTAGCCGTACCACTGGTGTGCCGTGGGGTAGCTGGGATTCAGCTCGAGCGCGCGGCGGAAATGCTGCTCCGCCTGCACCCAGTTCCATTCATACAGGGCGCAAACGGTGCCGAGTGAGACGTGCGCTTCCGCAAGCCGCGCGTCGATCTCGAGCGCCCGGCACGCCGCGGTCCTGCCTTTCGGCATGGTGCTCTCCGCTGGCGCCGAGCCATACTCACCCAGCATGATGTAAGCGTCCGCCATGCCCGCGTATGCCGGCGCGTAATTCCCATCGATCTCAATCGCCTGTTCAAAGAAGCCCAGAGCTTTGTAGAAATCTTCTTCTCTGCGCTTGTTCCAGTAGAATCGGCCCTGGAGGTACAAGTGGTACGCCTGCAGATTTTCCGTGTAGCGCGTGACCAGCGAGCGTGCCGCCGGCCCCGTCAGTTTGATGCGCAGCGCTCCCACAATGGAAGACGAGATCTCGTCCTCGATGGCGAATATGTCCCGTAGCGGCCGCTCGTAGGTCTCCGACCATAGATACTGGCCGGTGGCCGCGTCCACCAGCTGCGCGCTGATGCGCAACCGTTCGGCGGTGCGCCGCACACTGCCCTCCAACACCGCGCGCACGTGTAACTGCTCCGCGATCCGCCGGATATCCCGCGTCTTTCCCTTGAGCTGAAATGCCGAGCTCCAGGCCACCACGCGCAGACCCTCCACCTTGGTCAGCGCGTTGATCAGTTCCTCGGTCAGGCCGTCGCTGAAATACTCGTTCTCTTGCTCCGAGCTGAGGTTCGCGAAGGGCAGCACCGCGATGGCGCTTTCCCCAGGCGTCGCCGCGCTCTTGGACCCGTGCACGGCCTCCCTGGTCTGCACTACCGGCGCGTAGCTGCCTGTCGGGAACTCGATCTGGATTGGATCCGTGAAACCCTCGTTCTCGTAGTACTTGCGCAGCTTCTCCCGCAGCCGCCGAGCCTCCACCCGAACGATGGGATCCATGCGCGGATCGTATTTCTCATTCTTGTCGAAGACCTCGACCCCAATGACGAACTCCTTCAGATTATCGCCGCGCCCGGCGAGGGTCTGCTCTACCGCGAATGTCAGGAAGCGGGCCAGGCGCTCGGAGCGCACAAAACTCCGGCTGGATAGAATTTTCCTCAGCTGCGTCCGAATGGACTCAGCGGAAAGCTGATCTGGCTGCACGTGATGCGCTCCGGAAGTGTTACCTACTAGACTAGCAATCTTACCTTTCGTCACCAAGCCATAACCCTCCTTGCTGTTACCGTAAGGAACTCACCGTTAGCTTACCTGCCGACACCTGCCCGTTCGCCATCCAACGAAATGAAGCTATAGAGATGTGGGGCAGACGGGATCTACTCAGAACGCCCGCATCCGTCGATGGAGAATTTATGCGGCACGCAACCAGCGGAAAACGCGTCGTGCAGGAAATCCAGGCACTGCCATGGATCGTCCTGATCTGCTTGGTGGCGCCGGCATTCGCTGTGCAGCCTGCCGGGGAGTGGACCACGCTCGCGGCCCGGGCGTCCCAAGCCCACGATCGCGGAGCCTACGCCGAGTCGGAGCGCCTCTATACATCCGCTCTGGCACTGGCGGAGAAATTCGGACCACAGGATGACCGGCTCGCCGCCACGTTGGCTAACTTAGGTACTGCCCACCGGATGCAAGGCCGCCGGCAGGAAGCCGAGAAACTGTATTTGTGCGCCATCGCTATCTGGCGTGACGCGTCCCTCGGGCCGCTAACTGACATGGCCGCGACGCTGAGCAACCTCGCCGGCATCTACCGGGTCGATGCACGCTATGCCGATGCTGAATCGCTCTATCGGGAAGCTTTAAACCTCCACGAATCCGAACTGGGCTTTGAGAGCGCCCCCGTGGCGCTGGTCGAGAGCAATCTTGGCGCACTGTATCAAGATCAGGGTAAGTTTGCGGCTGCGGGTCAGTGCTACGAGCGCGCCCTCGGCATTCAGGAGCGCGTGCTCGGTCCCGATCACCCCGATGTTGCAGCGACGCTCACCCATCTCGGGGACCTTCTCCGCCGGCAATGGCGCCTGGCGGAAGCTGAGCCGCTTTATCAGCGCGCCATCGCCATCCGGGAAAAAGCGCTGGGACCGGATCATCCACAAGTGGCCGACAGCCTCAACGCACTGGCGTTGCTGTACAAGACCCAGGAACGCTATACCGACGCGGAGCCGCTGTTCCGCCGCTCTCTGCAGATTCTTGAGAAATCCATGGGCCCGGCGCATCCCCGTGTTGCCGTAGCTCTCAACAACCTGGGGCAGCTCGCCGCCGCGCAGGGTGAGTATCCGGAAGCCAAACAGCTCTCGGAGCGCGCCATTGCCATTTGGGAGAAGTCCCTCGGTCCCGGCGACCCCGATCTTGCGGCCGGCCTGTCGAACTTGGCCGCCCTCTATGCTGCACAGCATAAGTACAGCAAAGCCGATGAGCTCTACCGGCGCGCCCTTCGCATCGATACGGCACACTTCGGACCTGCGCATCTCCGCGTCGCTCAAGACCTCAATAATCTGGCGGCCCTCTGCCATGCCCGGCGTCAAGACGGCCAGGCCGAAGAGTTTCTCCAGCAATCTGTCGCGACGTACGAACGCGTGTTGGGTCCTGATACCCCCAGCCTGGCGGACCCGCTGCTGAACCTGGCTGACGTGTACATGGCCGGGAAACGCTACCCGGAAGCGGTGAAGCTGTACCGGCGCGCACTGCCATTGCGCGAGCGGACGCTCGGAGCCGATCATCCCAAACTGGCTGAACCTCTCGAGAATTACGCGCTGGCTCTGCGGAACATCGAGGACTACGCCGAAGCCGAGAAAATAGAGGTTCGCGCCACTCGCATTCGCGTTCGCATGGCGCTGCGCGCCGACGCCCGGTAGGACGGGCATTCCTGCCCGTCCAATTCGCTGATGCGTGCCCCTCCGCGCCGATGCGTTATGGTTGTTAATCATGGAACAGAGACTTGCTGCGGCGTTTCTTCTCGGAGGTTTCCTGGCCTCCACAGCTCTTCGCGCGGAGAGCACGCCTTCGACGGCACTGCTGGTGCTCGCCAAAACCGATCACACGCTCGCAATCGTCGATCCCGCGACCTTGCACGTAGTGGCACGGATGCCATCCGGACCCGATCCGCATGAGGTCATCGCGTCCGCCGATGGCAAGTTCGCCTACATCTCGAACTACGGTGGCGGAGCGTACAACACACTAACCATTGTCGACCTGACCGAGCAGAAGACGCTGCCGGCCGTTGACCTCGGCCCTTTACGCGGTCCTCACGGCCTGGCATTCGTGGCCGGCAAGGTCTGGTTCACCGCCGAAGCCGCCAAAGTGATCGGCAGCTACGATCCCACGACGCACCAGATCGATTGGGTGCTCGGAACAGGTCAGAACCGAACCCACATGATTTTTGTTACGGAAGACCTGAAGCAGATTGTCACCTCGAATGTCAGCTCCGCCACCATGACCATCATTGAGAAGACCGCCGCGAGGGGTCCACGCGCCGATTGGGATGAGACCGTCGTCCCCGTTGGTCGAGGCGCCGAGGGTTTTGACGTTTCTCCGGATGGCAAGGAAATCTGGGCCGCAAATGCTCAGGATGGCACCGTCTCCATCATCGATTTTGCCGCCAGGAAAGTAACGGATACGCTGGCAGCGAACGTCCGGAGCGCCAACCGCCTGAAGTTTACGCCGGACGGAAAGCTGGTACTTATCTCTTGCTTGGGCGGATCGGATCTCGTGGTGCTCGACGCTCACACACATCGTGATGTGAAGCGAATCAGCATTGGCCACGGTGCAGCCGGCATCCAGATGCAGCCCGACGGCTCGCGCGCATATGTATCCTGCACGCCCGATGATTACGTCGCCATCATCGATCTGAAATCACTGGAAGTAGTCGGCCACATCCAGGCGGGTAAAGAACCCGACGGCCTGGCCTGGGCAGTGCGGAAGTAAGGTAGGACGGGCATTCCTGCCCATCCATTAGCTTTTTCTCGGCGTCTCCGCGTCTCGGCGTTGAGAGTTGATTTTTCTTTTCTTCTCAAATTCCCAAGCCGACCGAACAATCTCCCGCAGCTCCGAATACCGTGGCGTCCATTTCAGCACGTTACGCAGCCTAGTCGAATCCGCCACCAGTTCCGCCGGGTCCCCTTCTCTCCGAGGGCCCATCATGCACGGCACCTTCCTGCCCGTAACTTCCTCGACGGCTCTCAGCACCTCGCGTACTGAGTAGCCCGAACCCGTCCCAACGTTGAACGCACCCGAGGCACCGCCCGCCAATAGCGATTCCAGCGCCAGAATATGCGCCTGCGCCAGGTCGTTCACGTGAATGTAGTCGCGGATGCACGTGCCGTCGGGCGTCGGATAATCCTCGCCGAAAACAGTGACCGGCTCACCGGTGAGAATCGCGCGAAATAACAGCGGGATCAGGTGCGTCTCCGGCTCGTGCTCTTCTCCCAGGCCGCTTTCCGCATCGGCGCCGCAAGCATTGAAGTACCGCAGGGCGATGCTGCGCAGCCCGTGGATCGCGTCGAACCAGTGCAGCATCTTCTCCACCATCACCTTGGATTCGCCATACGGGCTGACCGGCGCGAAAGGGAAATCCTCCTGGATCGGAATTCTCGCGGGCATGCCATAGACGGCTGCGGTTGATGAGAACACCAGATGCTTCACATTCGAACGCACCATCGCCGTGAGTAACGAAAGCGATCCACCCACGTTATTCGCAAAGTACATCTCCGGCGCGCGCATCGATTCCCCGACCGCGATATAGGCGGCGAAATGAATGGCGGCTTCATAGCGGCGTTCCTCGAAAACACGGCCAAGGGTGCTCGTGTCCGCCAGATCCACCTCTCGCAGCCGCTCAGGATCGACGTTGTGCCGGTGCCCGCGCGAGAGGTTGTCCACCACGGTCACGTCGTAGCCCTGTCGCAGCAGAAGACGCACCGTATGCGACCCGATGTACCCCGCGCCGCCGGTAACGAGAATGTTTGTCATCGCCACACCCGATTGTAGACGGTCGATCAATGAACCGCCGCATTCCTGTAGCGCGGGGGTACCGCTGGGTTTGCGGGACACCCGCGGCTTTTCACATGGCCGACCGCGAACCGCGCAGGTCAGCGCACACCACGCATGGGCCCTGGGGTGGGTTCATCACTACCCATTCCTGTTTGTCCAATCAAGTTTCCGGTACGATGGCAACTAGAGGGTTTCATGACACCTGTCCAGCAATCGGCCGCCTATCAGAATCTGTCTCTGGAGCGCGAAGGCCCGATCGCCGTGGTAACGCTGAACCGTCCTCAGCGGCGCAACGCTCTTTCGCTCGAGTTGATGCAGGAACTCATCCGCTGCTTCGACGAAATCGCGGGTGATCGGGATGTGCGCGCGGTGATCCTCGCCGCGGCCGGAAAAGTCTTCTGCTCCGGTCACGATCTCTCCGAGATGACCGGCCGGGACATCAACGAGTACCGTAACATCTTTGATGTCTGTACACAGCTCATGCAGAAGATTCAATCCATTCCGCAGCCCGTGATAGCCGAAGTGCAGGGCATCGCCACCGCCGCGGGCTGCCAGTTGGTGGCGGCGTGCGATCTCGCCGTGGCTTCCGATCAGGCGTCGTTCGCCACGCCCGGCGTGAAAATCGGTCTGTTCTGCACAACGCCCATGGTGGCGCTCAGCCGTGCCATCGGCCGCAAGCGCGCGTTTGAAATGCTGGTCACGGGCGAAATGGTGGATGCCAGTACCGCTGCCGACTGGGGTCTCGTCAATCGCGTGGTTCCCGCCGCGGAACTGGCCGCCGAAACGCGCAAGCTCGCCTCCCACATCGCCGCCGCCAGTTCGCTGGTTATCGCTCTCGGCAAGCAGGCCTATTACACGCAGATCGATCTCGACCAGCCCAAAGCCTACGCCTACGCCAAAGAAGTCATGAGCATGAACGCCCTCGCCGAAGACGCGCAAGAAGGCATGTCAGCGTTTCTCGAAAAGCGCAGTCCTTGCTGGACGGGGCGATAAACCCCGGTGCTTATTTGAAAACCGAAATTCATGATCATCCACAATGCGCTGGAATCGAAATGTTATTCCCCACAAAGTTGAAAGTTAGAATATCGGGTGAGAGCATGGAGACCAGAGGCGCGCCGTATGGGATTTTCACCGTGTCATATGCGGGCACTCAGTCCTATCAGCCCGGCTGGAGCATCGAGGTCCGTCCCGTTGCACGCGCGTTGAAGCACAGGGTGAAGGCGACCCTCACCATCGACTGTTTTCCTCGCATCCGGCAGTGGCTGCAAAAACACGTAGACGTCGAAAGCAGACACGGCTACCATGCCCTACCGGTTGTTTTGGATGAGAGAGACGAGACTCTGCTCAAGATCGAGGAGCGGCACCCCCCCGGGCGAAGCACTCTCAAATTGAGAGGTGGAAACCCTTTCTCGAAAAGCGCATTCCCTGCTGGAGCGGCCGAGAGTCTGTAAATCACGATCGTCTGCGTCCGCGCGATTTCACGGTACTGCGCAAGCCACGGCCGCAATTCCGGATACTGGTCCATCGCCAGGGCCGGATTGTACAGGCTCAGCCCGTCCATCACAATTGACGGACGCGATCGCGCTAGTTCCTCGCGATTGGCGCGCGTAAAATCCGCTCCCACCGGCGCGGACTGCGTGAGATGCCGGTCCGCCGGAACGCCCGTGAGCGGCTGTGAATCGAGAAATCGTGTCGCCGCGGGCAGACCGGTATAGACGAACAAGTCCGGACGGAATCCCCAAACGAACAACGTGTCCCCCTGCCGCGCGATTTCGCGCACAATACGCGCCGCCCTCTGACTGTCCTGGTCCATCGCAATGTCCCTCCACTCTTGCGACCGGCCGCTCGCCAGCAGGACGTAGCGCGGGCCAAAGCGAATGAGTGGGATCAGCAGCAACCCGAGCACCAGCACCCGCCACCGCTTCATGAGCACGATCCCGCGCGACGCGGCGATCACGAGCACCGGCAGTACCTGAAAGAAGTAGCGCGGAAAGAATCGCCAACCCAACACCGCCGCCGCAAAGGAGATTACCGCCCACGCGATCAATTTCCAGCGAAACGGCTGCGAGTCCCTGTTCCACACTGCCGCGACCACCAGTGCGGAGTGAAAGCCAAGCCAATCCGCGGTTCGCACGATGCCATCGCGAATCGGGTGTTCGAGGAAAGTGCTGCCCGCGTAGAGAAATCCCCAGCGCCAGACCTGATCGAGATACGGGACCAACGCACCGCTCCACGCCAACCACACCGCCGCCACCGCATTGGCCACGAGAAACCCCGCCGCAAGCATCCCCACCGCCGGAAAACACCAGATCGCGCATGCCGCCAGCACAAACACCGCCTTTGTGTTGACAAGAAATGCAACTCCCGCGCAGACCCCGCTCCAAAACGCCCGGCCGCGAAACGCCAGCCACACTGCGGCCAAGTGCGGCGCCAGCATCGTCAAATCGGCGGCCAACGGAATTACCGCCGACGGGAAATCGAAAATCAGGAAGAATCCGAGCAGCCCCGCCGCCCACAATCCCTCCCGCCGGCTCCACAAATCGCGCGCAAAAGCATAGGCCAGCCAGCACGCGAGGAGTGCGTAAAGCGCATCCGCCACCCGTAGCACCCAGCCCGCCCTTACGCCCCACGCCAAATACTGCGCCGCGAGGAGCGGCGGCTTGTCAAACCAGACGTCGCGATAGAGCGTCTTGCCGAACGCCATCTGCTTTGCCGCCGCCATGGGAAGATCTTCTTCCGCCCACAAGATTTGAACGTGGCATAGCCGCGAGCCCAGCAGAATCAGAAACAAAGCAGCGAAGAAGGCTCGCGTCACGGTTCCTTGACTATAGACCAAACTTGAATCACCGCCGATCTCGTTCTATAGTGGGCGAAGACAAAGCGAATGTCCGGTCTCCAAGCCCAGCTCGCCATGTTGCGTGAAAAAGTGGCCCGCATCGACCGCAAGTACGCTGCCGAGCCGAAACGAGTAGAACCGTGCCACATCGAAGATGTTGTATCCGGGCAAGTTGTGGAAACTGCCTTTGGCACGCACTTCGAAACCGAGCGACTTTACGAGCGACACCGGCGGCACGGTTCGGTTGGGATCGCCGATCTTGCTGATTTGCCAGGAGATCTGCTGGCAGCACTTTCGGAGGGCGCGATTCCACAATCCCAGCCTAAGAAGTGGGCGTTCCTTGATACTGAAACCACGGGACTTGCCGGCGGCACGGGCACTTACGCGTTCCTGATCGGCGTTGGCTCGATCACCGGCGATGGATTCCGCCTGCGCCAGTATTTCATGCGCGATTACCACGAAGAAGCGTCGATGCTGGCATCGCTGGCCGAGCACCTGGCGCAGTTTGATGTCCTAATTACTTATAACGGAAAGGCTTACGACCAGCCACTACTCGAAACGCGCTACCGCATGGCCCGATCCCGCACGCCATTCGCGCGTTTAGAGCATCTCGACCTGCTGTTTGGCGCGCGGCGACTGTGGAAACTGCGGCTGGAGAGCTGTCGGCTGGTGGACCTTGAAAATCAAGTACTTGGCGTCGAACGCCAGGGCGACTTGCCTGGGGAGCTGATTCCCTACTGCTATTTCGAATACTTGCGGATGCGGCAAGCGTTCCGGTTAGTCCCTATTTTTCATCACAATGCGACTGATATTGTTTCGCTGGCTTGTCTAACTGCCATTGTTCCGGTGGCGTTCGGCGACGGTACAACGCTTCGGCATGGTGCTGACATGATTGGAGTTGCACGCTGGCTGGCAGCAGCGGGCCGCGATGAGGAAGCGCTCGCGCTTTACCGGCGGGCGGTGGATGCGGGCCTTGCGGATTCCGTTTTGTTCCGATCACTTGCCGAAATCGGAGCGCTGGAGAAGCGGGTGGGGAACGATGTGGCTGCGCTGGAGGTTTTCGCGGATTTGGCGGCTTCGCCGAATCCTTACCGCGCGCACGCGTTTACTGAACTTGCCAAGCACTACGAGCATCGCGAGCGCGATTATGCGACAGCGTTTGAAATGACACGCAAGGCTCGAGCGATTGAAGACTCAGCGGAACTGGCCCATCGCGAAGAGCGGCTTGAGCGGCGTCTCCGAGCTAAGCGCTAAGATAGTCCTCATCCCTGATGAGATTCCTGCTCCTGGCAGTCCTGCTGACCCCGCTATTCGCGTCTGACTCTGATGATCAACTAGTTCGCGATCTGTTGCGCGAGTTGATCGAGATCAATACCACACATTCCATCGGCTCGACCGGGAAAGCGGCTGAGGCGATGGCGGCACGGCTGCGCGCGGCGGGATTTGCGCCGGCTGACGTCCAGGTGCTTGGTCCACGGCCGGAACGCGCCAACCTGGTGGCACGGTTGCACGGTACGGGGGCGCGCCGGCCGCTGCTGCTCATCTCGCACTTGGACGTCGTGGAGGCGAAGCGGGAGGACTGGACCACGGATCCCTTCCAGTTCGTAGAAAAGGACGGCTACTTCTATGGGCGCGGCACCATGGATGTGAAGTGCGGTGACGCGATCCTGGTGGCGAATCTGATTCGCTGGAAGCGAGAGAATTACAAGCCCGACCGCGACCTGATTGTGGCACTGACAGCGAACGAGGAAGGCGACGATGTCGAGGAGAACGGGATCCACTGGCTCTTGAAGAATCATCGGGATCTCATAGATGCCGAGTTTTGCATCAACCCCGACGGCGGCAACCTCGAAACCAAAAAGGGGAAAATGCTGCTCAATGAGCTGCAATACGGTGAAAAAGGCTTTCTTAGTTTCACGCTCGAAGTAAAGAACAAGGGCGGGCATAGCTCTCTTCCGGAGAAGGAAAACGCCATTTACCGGCTGTCGAAGGGCCTGGTGCGATTGAGCGATTTTGATTTTCCCGTGGTTCTCGACGCAGGGACGCGCGCCTCCTTCGAAGCTGTGGCGACGCGCGAGGGATCCGATGTCGCGCAGGCCATTAATCGAATGCTCTCGACCAATCCACCGGATGCGGCGGCCGTGGCGCTGCTTTCGAAATCGGCGGGTTGGAACGCGGTCCTGCGCACCACCTGTGTGGCGACCATGTTGCAGGCGGGACACGCGGAGAACGCGCTGCCGCAATCCGCCAAGGCAACCATCAACTGCCGCATTCTGCCGTCGGAAACGCCGGCGGAGGTTGAAAGCACGATCCGGCGCGTCTTGCACGATGCGCAAATCCGCATAACGCCAATGGAGAACATCGATCTGGTGCAAAGCCCCGCATCGGACTTGCGGCGGGATGTGGTAGAGGCGGCGAAGGCTGTCACATCCGCGATGTGGCCGGGGGTTCCGGTGGTGCCAATCGTGTCGGTGGGAGGAACGGACGGCACGCATCTGCGGCGTGCCGGCATTCCGACTTATGGGATCTCCGGCATTGCGGACGACTTCGACGATATTCGGGCGCACGGACAGGATGAGCGGATTGCGGCGACGGCGCTTTACGAAGGGCGGGAGTTCTTATTTCGCCTGACGACTCGACTGTCCACGGGAAACTGATGAATCGGCCGGGTCAGATCGCCAGCAATAGGCCGGGCTTGCCCGGCCCCTACATTGCACCCCTAATCGTAATCGTTTTCTGTTCCGCGCTTGTCGCGCAAACCATGTCGATTGAGGAGTACGAGCCCAAATCGACGCTCGTGGTGCCGGAGCATATCGTCAAACGCGCCAAGTATCCGTTCATCGATGTGCACAATCACCAGTACGACCTCACGCCGGCGAAGGTGGACAAGCTGGTGTCCGATATGGACGGCATCAACCTGCGCATCATGGTGAATCTGAGCGGAGGGTACGGCGAGAAATTGAAAGAGAACGTCCACATTCTGAAAGACCGGTACAAAGACCGGTTCGTGGTGTTCGCGAATCTGGATTTCTCGAATATCGATGCTCCGGATTACCCGGAGCGCGCCGCCAGGCAGCTCGAGCAAGACGTCCGCAACGGAGCGCAAGGATTGAAATTCTTCAAGACCTTCGGAATGGATCTAAAAGACTCGAAGGGCCAGCGGGTTCACGTGGACGATCCGCGATTCAATCAAGTATTCGAACTTTGCGCGAAGCTGAAGATCCCGGTACTGATCCACACCGCGGAGCCGCGTCCGTTTTTTGAGCCGCGGGATCGCTTCAATGAGCGCTGGCTGGAGCTGAAGCAGTTCCCGCAACGCGCGCGGCCCCCGGACCGTTATCCGAGTTGGGAGACTTTGATCGGCGAACAGCATCACCTTTTCGCGATGCATCCGAACACCACGTTCATCAACGCGCATCTGGGCTGGCTGGGTGGAAATCTGGCTGAGCTGGGCCGGCTGATGGATGAGATGCCGAACATGTATACGGAGATCGGCGCCGTGCTCGCGGAATTGGGACGCCAGCCGCGTTTCGCGCGCGAGTGGATGATCCGGCATCAGGATCGCGTGCTGTTTGGCAAAGACATCTGGGAGCCGGCGGAATACTACTGCTACTTTCGCGTGCTGGAAACGCCGGATGAGTACTTCGACTACTACCGCAAGCGGCACGCGTTCTGGAAAATGTACGGTCTTGACCTGCCGGATGACGTGCTACAGAAGCTTTACTATAAGAATGCGCTGCGCGTGATCCCGGGATTGAATGCCGCGGGATTTCCGCAGTAGAGCACATGCACGCCGTCCGGTTCGAAAACGTTTCGAAGAGCTACCCCATCTACGACGCCCCGGGCGACCGTCTCAAGGAGCTGGTGACGTTTAACCGGCGTGAGTTTCACCGGAACTTCTGGGCGCTGCATGACGTGAGCTTCGAGGTCCGGCGCGGCGAGACGTTCTGCGTGGTCGGCGAAAACGGGTCCGGCAAGAGCACGCTGCTGCAACTGGTGGCCGGGATCCTCCAGCCCAGCTCAGGCGCGGTAGCAGTGGAAGGACGGGTCTCGGCGCTGTTGGAGCTGGGTGCGGGCTTCAACCCGGAGTTTACGGGCCGCGACAATGTGTACCTGAACGGATCGATCATGGGACTCACGAAGCGCGAGATCGACGCGCGGTACAAGGACATCGAGGAGTTCGCGGAGATTGCGGATTTCATCAACCGGCCGGTGAAGACCTATTCGAGCGGCATGGTGGTGCGGCTGGCATTCGCTGTGGCCATCAATGTGGATCCTGAAATCCTGATTGTGGATGAAGCGCTGGCGGTGGGCGACCTTTACTTCCGGCAGCGGTGCATGCGCAAGGTGCATGAGCTGCGTGCACGTGGCATCACGATCCTGTTCGTGTCGCATGCGATGGCGGACGTGAAGGCGCTCGGGGACCGGGCGCTGTGGCTGGATCAGGGCCGGGTAGTGGAGTTGGGGCCGACGGACCGCGTGGTGGCGAAATACCTGGCGGCGATGACGGAGAAGGACTCGGCGTACCTGGCGCATCATCATCCCACGGTGCGGGAGCTGCCGCGGGGACACACACTGGCTCCGGAGATCGTCGAGACCATACCGAACATCGACCACCGCTCGGGCGACCGGCGCGCGGAGATCCTGGGGATCGCGGTGCTGGATGCGAGCGGGCAGCCGGTGCAACTTCTGGTGCCGGGAATGGAGCTCGTGGTGCGGATCAGTATCCGGGCGAACGAAGGCATTGAGCATCCCAACGTGGGATTCCTGATGCGCAACCACCTGGGTATGGATTTCGCCGGAACGAACACGGCGCGCGAGGCGTACAGGCTGCCGCCCATGACGGCGGGCGACATCTACACGGTGGACTTCCATATCGATCTGCCGGAACTTTATCCCAGCGTGTTTTCGTTCACACCCGGAGTAGCCGACGGGCCGCTCGAAGGCTTCCGCGTGTGCGACTTCATCGATAACGCCATCGCCTTGCAGATGGCTGCGGGGCCGGTGGAGGTTTACGGGTTCATGCATCTGCCCTGCAGAATTCTGCTGAACGCGCGGCTGACGACGGGAGCGGAGGAGACACATCAACGCCGAGACGCCGAGGCGCCGAGAAAGTCAAATGAGAGTGTAGGGAGGGCGGGTTGAGAGCATCGTCTACAATGGGAAGCATTGGACCGGACTGGTGCAAAATTCTCCAGCCATGAACAGGCGGCACAGACGGACCGGGAATATTACCGCAGCCTGACGCCGCAGCAGCGAGTGGATCTGGTGCTCGAGATGATGGAGAATTCCCGCAAAGAGGGCGATGCCGCTGCAGAAAGATTTGAGAGAGTTTATCGAATTGTTAAACTCTCAGAGCACGTCTGAACGCTAGGTCCACCGCAGAGGCGCGGAGACGCAGAGCGCTTTTTTCGATTACGGCTTTGCGCTCGGCGCCGAGGTAAACTAATGGACCGTTTGAGTCATTTCGCAAGCGGCGGACCGGACGTGTCCGGCCCCTACAGAGCACACCATGTAGGGGCGAGGCATGCCTTGCCCGGCGATTGCTTTCAGGGAATAGCGATTGGCTGAATTTACCGGCGAGCGTGTGATTCCGGGTGAGGTGGATCCGGACCTGTGGAACGAGCATGCGGCGCGTTACGCTTTTGCAGGGCGGGTGGCGCGCCGGCGGCGAGTGCTCGATGCGGGTTGTGGATCGGGCTACGGTGCTGCGGAGTTGGCGCGCGAGGCGAGCCAGGTGCTGGGGATCGACATCGCACCGGAAGCCATCGAGTACGCTCGCGAGCACTATCATGCGGACAATCTGCGATTCGAGCGCGCCTCGTGTCTCGAGATTCCCTCGCCCGACGCGGCGTTTGACTTGGTGGTCGCGTTTGAAATTATTGAGCATTTGACCGACTGGCGCGCGTTCCTGGGTGAGGTGTGGCGAGTGCTCTCACCGGGCGGACAGTTTCTGGTTTCCACACCCAACAAGGTTTATTACGCCGAGGCGCGTGCGGAACTCGGGCCGAACCCGTTTCATGCACACGAGTTCGAATACGAGGAGTTCCGGCAGGAGCTGCTGGCGGTGTTTCCGAAGGTGGCCTTGTACTTGGAAAATCACGCGGGCGCCATCGTGTTCGCTCCGCCAGAGGCAAGCGCCGCGATGGAAGCGAGACTGGAAGAGGGCGGCGGCAATCCTGCCGAGGCGCACTTCTATCTGGCGGTTTGCAGTGTGACAGGGGACACGAATGTGACGCCATTCACGTTCGTGCCGCGCGCGGCGAACATGCTGCGGGAACGAGAGCGTCACATTGAGACGCTCGAAACGGAGGTGCGCCAGCGCAGAGCGCGCGTGGTCCAGCTTCAACAGGAGCTGGTCAGCGAGCAGACCAAGGCGCAAACCCGTATTTCGGAGCTTGAAGCTGAACTGCACGAGTCCGTCGCCGCCGCAAACCGGCTCGCGGCGGAGTTGGATGCGAAGGTCGCGGAGCTTGCCGATTGCGTCGGGCATTTGCATGAAGCCGAAGACACGGTGACTGAGCGCACGTTATGGGCGCAGCGGAACCAGGCGGAGGCCGATGACCTGCGTGGCCAACTGCAAGCGCTGTGGAGCACGCGATGGGCTCGGCTGGGAGGCAAGTTGGGAGTGCTGCCCAAGCTCGAATCCGGTAAATGAGATTTCTACTCCGGCTCGCTCGGCAGGTGCCGCTGTTGATCCTCTCGCCACTCATTCTCATCGCGAGTGTGGCAGCGTTTGCCTTCGAAGATCTGGCGTGGAAGGTTTTCGGACGCAGCCGGAAGCCGGATGATGTGACGCCCGCGAATCTGTCGGCGAGCGTCGTGATCCCGAACTGGAACGGGCGGGATTTGCTGGACAAGTATCTTCCGTCGGTGATCGGGGCGCTCGCGGGTAATCGCGCCAACGAAGTCATCGTCGTGGACAACGGCTCCACGGATGGCAGCGCTGAATTTGTCCGACGGCAATTTCCCGAAGTGAAGTTGGTGGCGCTCGAGCGCAATCTCGGGTTTGGCGGCGGATCGAACACCGGGGTGCGCGCAGCTGTCAACGATATCGTCGTGTTGCTCAATAGCGATATGCGGGTGGAGCCGGATTTTCTTGCGCCGCTACTGGGCGGCTTCACCGATGCGAGTGTCTTTGCGGTCTCGTGCCAGATTCGGTTCACGGATCCCACGAAGCGCCGTGAGGAGACCGGGTTGACGCAAGGCTGGTGGGAAGAGGGCGGAGTTCGGGTGCGCCACCGCATCGACGATCAAATCCACGGCCTGTACCCGTGTTTTTACGGTGGTGGCGGCTCGTGCGCATTTGACCGGCGGAAATTTCTGGAGCTGGGCGGCTTCGATCCGGTGCTCGAGCCCTTTTACCTGGAGGACACGGACCTCGGCTATCAGGCCTGGAAGCGCGGATGGAAGGTGCTGTACCAGGCCCGGAGTGTGGTGTATCACGAGCACCGCGGGACCATCGGCAAACGGTTCACGGAAGCGCAGATTCAAGCGGTGCTCAACAAGAATTTCATTCTGTTCGCGTGGAAGAACATTCACGAGTGGCGGCGGCTTCTGTCACACTTCTTCTTCACGTATGCAGGCGCGCTGGTGAGCGCCGTGTTCGGGGAGTCGCCACGACGGTCCAGCCTAAGCGGGCTAGGGCGTGCATTTCTGCAATTGCCTGGCGCCATGCGCTCACGATGGCGCGCGCGGAAGCTCGCTATGGTGAATGACACCGAGGCGTTCCGGCGTCCGCTGGGTGGTTACTTTCGCGACCGCTTCTCGACGATGGAGCCCGATCCAGAGCGGCTGCGCGTGCTTTTCGTCTCGCCGTATCCGATCTGTCCGCCGATTCATGGAGGCGGGGTGTTCATGTATGGGACGCTGCGGGAGTTGGGAAAGCTCGCCGAAGTGCACGTGATCGTGTTGCTCGAATCGCCGGAGCAAGCGGATGCACACGACGAATTGCGTGCGTTCTGCGCGTCGGTCGAGCTGCCTGTGCGCCCGGCCGGATTGCCTGGAGCCAGCGCAGACATTGCGCCGCATTCGGTGCGCGAATTCGCCGATCCCGACCTGGAATGGCTGATCCACAGGCAGATATATCTGAGGAACATCGACGTCCTGCAGCTCGAGTACACGCCCCTCGTGCAATACGCGGGCCGGTTCGAACGGCTGGCGAGTATCGTTTTCGAGCACGACATTTATTTCCAATCGATCGCGCGCGGTCTGGCACACGCGAACGGCGTGCCGCGGTCGAAGGCGGCATTCGAGTATCTGCGGGCGCTGCACTACGAGCTGGAGCGGCTTCCCGAGTGCGACCGTGTGCAGGTGTGTACGCGCGAAAACCGGGAATACCTGTCGTCGTATTTGCCGCGCGTGGCAGATCGGATTCAGGAGGGGCTGCGGGCGGGGATCGATGTGCAGCGCTTCCCTTTCCGGCCGGTGGAACGGGAGCAGGGAACCATGCTTTTCATCGGCAGCTTTCGCCACGTTCCGAATGTCACTGCCATCGAGTGGTTCGTTCGGCACGTGTTGCCGCGGATTCTGGAGAGCAGTCCCGGCGCGCGGCTGGTGGTTGTGGGTTCGGACCCGCCGCCGCGCGACTTATTCGACAAGGCTGGGCGCTCGGTTGAACTGGTTGGGTTCGTGGAGGACATTCGAAGCGAACTCGCGCGGCGGGCGGTCTTCGTATGTCCCATACTGAGCGGTTCGGGCGTGCGCGTGAAGCTGCTGGAAGCATTCGCCAGCGGCATTCCGGTAATTTCAACCAGAATAGGCGCCGAAGGCCTGGCGCGGAAGGATGGCGAATTCTGCGCGTTGGCGGATCGCCCGGAAGAGTTCGCCGCCAAAGTGGTTGAAATTCTGAATTGCCCGGAGCAAGCGAGAGCCATGACCGAACGGGCGCGCGCCGAGGTGGAAGCGAACTGGGACATGCCCGAGCTGACGCGGAGGTTGGAGGAAAGCTATCGCGCGGTGCTACGCGAGAAACGGAAAACTACTTGCCCCCGAGGTCCTGCTTGAGCTGGTTCACGACTCGCTTGGCGGCGCCGTCCAGACTGCGCGGATTCGAAGGCACGGGCTTTTCGTACAAGGACCACAAAATGACTCGCGAATGGGCATCTACAAGGAACATGGTGCCCTTGGCACCGCCGAGGGTGGAGGTGTGCGGCGGCTCGGGTTCGCGAAACGTTTTCGGACTGGACGGCTTGTCCTTAGCGCCGGAATTGTCTTTATCAGAATCGGCCTTCTCAGCCTCGGGGGCTTTCGGCTCGGCAGGCTTGGGAGTGGGATGCAGTTTTTCCAGCTCGCCTTCCAGCGCTTCGCCAAGCCGATCGGTAAAAATGGCATCGGCGCGGGCCGGATCGGCGATCACTTCGAGCACATGCTCGCGCGTGAGTTGGTTGGCAATGTACTGGTCGAGCCCATGCCGCATGGGCATGATGTATATGGTGCGCACGTTGGAGCCACCGATTTCCACGGCGCTTGCCAGCATGGGAAGCAGGAATAATGCGGTCCATCGCATAGCACTCACCATCATAGCAGCGCGGTTCCGTCGATATGCCGGATGACGTGTCGGTCATCGTGCCGGTCTGGAACGGGCGCGCAATGGTGGAGCGGCTGATGGGCTCACTGCGCGCGCAGACTCATCCGATCGCGGAAATCGTAGTTGTCGACAATGGCTCCGAGGACGGGGCTCCCGAAGCCGCCGAAGCTCTCGGGGCGCGCATCGTTCGCATGGGCAAGAATGCGGGATTCAGCCGCGCGGTGAATCGGGGAATTCAGGAGTGCGTTGGCGGCTGGATAGCGTTGGTCAATAGCGACGTCGAATTGGCGCCCACGTGGCTGGAAAGGTTGATTGCCGCCACGCAGCCGGGAGTTTGGTTCGCCGCCGGCAAGATCCTGAGCGCGGCCGATCACCAGGTGATCGATGGGACATATGACACACTTTGCCGGGGTGCTTGTGCCTGGCGGGTGGGGCATGGCCGGGCCGACGGCGCGGAGTTTTCAAAAGCGACTGTCATATCGTTTGCCCCTGGAACCGCCAGTTTGTTCCGCGCTGAGCTATTCCGGCGCGTGGGACTACTGGACGAGAGTTTTGAATCGTACCTGGAGGACGTTGAGTTCGGGCTGCGCTGCGCCTGCCTCAATTATCACGGCCTTTACGTGCCGGAGGCCTTGGCGTATCACGTGGGCAGCGCCGCGCTGGGGAAGTGGCATCCCGAAACAGTGAGAAGAATTGCTCGCAACCAGGTATTTTTGGTAGCGAAATATTACCCGGCGCGACTTTTTTTTCGCCTGGCATGGCCCGTGGTGGTGGGTCAGACGCTCTGGGGATTGACCGCTATGCGTCACGGAACCCTTTGGGCATTTCTGCGAGGCAAGCTGGACGGCCTGACGGGTTTTGCCACACGGCGACGCAACGCGCCGGCGATAGGGATGGAATCGCACCGTCTGTTGCAGATTTTACAAGAATCGGAGAACGAGATTCGCGACATTCAGCGCCGGACAGGGTTCGACTGGTACTGGCGTGTGTACCTTGCGCTCACCGCGGGTGGGTCGGATTGACACACATGGAGGACGTGGGGATCATCGTCGTCACCTACAATTCGGGGGCGGAAATCGGCCCGTGTCTGGAAGCGGCCGTAGCGACGGGGGCGGAAATTGTCGTCGTCGATAATGCATCGGAAGACCGGACGCGCCAGGAGGTGGAGCGGCGCGGTGTGAGATTAATCGCAAATCCCCGTAACCTCGGTTTTGCCGCCGCCGTCAACCAGGGGGTACGCGCTCTGTCCGCGCCCTTGCTGCTTCTGCTTAATCCGGATGCGATGATTCAGACCAGTATCGAGCCAATGCGCCAGGCTTGTCTGGACTCGCAGACGGCCGCGGCCGGAGGCATGTTGATCGATGAGCGGGGAGAGCCTCAAGCCGGTTTTATGGTACGGCGGTTCCCAACGCCGGCTGCGCTTTGTCTCGAGGCTTTGGGGGTGAATCGGGTCTGGCCCCGCAATCCGGTGAATTGGCATTACCGTTGCTTCGACTTGGACTGCCGCTCCGCGGTGGAAGTGGAGCAACCGGCGGGTGCGTTTCTGATGATTCGGCGCGACGTCTGGGAAAAGCTGAGCGGGTTTGACGAGAGTTTTTATCCACTTTGGTTTGAAGACGTGGACTTTTTAAAGCGGGCCGCCGACAGCCATTACCGTATTCGCTTCGTGCCAGACAGCGTGGCAAAACATACAGGCGGGCATTCCATCCAAAAGATTTCACTGGAGTTCCGCCAGCTTTACTGGTATGGTAATCTGTTTAAATACGCGGCCAAGCATTTCTCTCCGGGCGGGCATAAGTTGGTGTGCCTGGCCGTAATTTTCGGCTCCATGTTGAGAAGCATGCTGGGTTTTGCGCGCCACAGGAGTCTGAAACCCATTGCAGTTTACGGCAACGTTGTGAGGCTTGCCAGCCGGGAGTTGTTTCTGGGATCGGCAGGCTGAAGTTGGAGTGTCCCGAGCTCATGCGGAAAACTTTTTCAGGTTCGAGTTCATGTCCTATAGCGACTTGGTATCCGTCACACTAGTTACCTACAACAGCGGCAGATTCATCAAGCGGTGCCTCGAGTCGGTCCTCGAGCAGAGATATCCGTTCAAGGAAATCATCGTGATCGACAACTGCTCGATCGATGGCACAGCGGATATACTGGAACAGTTCGAAGACCGCTGCCAGATTGTATACAACGAGGAGAACGTCGGTTTTGCCGCGGCGCAGAATCAGGCCATCGGGATCTCGAGCGGTGAATGGGTGCTCACGCTGAACCCGGACGTGCTGCTGCTGCCGGATTTCATCCAAGCTCTGGTGGATGCGGGCCAGATGGACCGCAGGGTGGGCTCAGTTTGCGGCAAGCTGCTGAACATGACCGCGGCCTTTGACATTCCAACCAAGCCCATTGTGGATTCGACGGGCATCTACTTCAACCCCATGCTGCGACACCTCGACCGCGGCAGCCAGGAAGTGGACAACGGGCACTATCTCAACTACGAATACGTGTTCGGCGCCACCGCGGCCGCGGCACTCTATCGTCGCGAGATGATCGAGGACATCCAGATCGGCGGCGAGTTCTTCGATTCTGATTTCTTCGTCTATCGCGAGGATGCCGATGTGGCGTGGCGCGCGCAATTGCTCGGCTGGCACTGCCTCTATGTGCCCTACGCTCGCGGCTACCATGTGCGCAATGTGCTGCCGGGAAAGCGGCGCGCACTGCCGCCGGAAATCAACATGCACTCGGTGAAGAACCGGTTCATGCTGAGGATCAAGAACATATCGGGCGATCTGTACCGCCGCAACTGGTTTTCGATCTCGCTTCGAGATGCGATGGTGGTGGCGTGCTGCCTTATGTGGGAGCACAGCTCGCTCAAAGCGTTCTGGTATCTGGCGCGAAACTGGAGGCGGATACTGGCCAAGCGGCGTGAGATTCAGAGCCGGCAGCGAGTGGACAACGAATACATTGCGAGCTGGTTCAAATACGCGCCGGTCAGTAAGCCCGCGCCGCGCGAGGGAGTCGGCGTACTGTCGCGTTCGCGGGCTTATCGCGGCTAATTCTCCGGCCTGTGCTGTAATGGGATTCCATGCGGATCGCCATTCTGGGGACCAGAGGCATCCCTGCGCATTACGGCGGTTTCGAAACCTTCGCGGAAGAGCTCTCCACACGCCTGGCGCTGGTTGGGAACACCGTCGCCGTTTACTGCCGTGAACGTCCCCCGGAATCCCCGTGGCGCGGCGTGGAGCTGCGTTATCTGCCCACCATCCGTCACAAGTATCTCGATACTTTGGCGCACACTTTCCTCTCCACATTGCACCTCATGTTTCATCGCACGGACGTAGCGCTCTACTGCAATGCTGCGAACGCCATTTTCACGCCGCTGGCCAGGCTTGCAGGCATGCCCGTCGCGCTAAATGTCGATGGCATTGAGCGCAAGCGCAAGAAATGGAACCGGCTCGCCAAGGGCTGGTATCTGATCTCTGAGAGGCTGGCGACCATTCTTCCAACCGCCGTGGTGACCGATGCCGAGGCTATCGCCGCGTATTATCGCGAGCGCTACGGCAAGGCCACGGCCTTCATCCCTTACGGCGCGGAACTGGGCAAGCTGGAAAGCACCGAGGCGCCGCGGGCGCTCAACCTCGATCCAGGCCGCTACTTTCTCTACGTGAGCCGGATGGAGCCTGAAAATCATGCGCTGGAAGTCCGGCAAGCATTCGAGAAAGTGCGGACGGAGATGAAGCTGGCGTTGATCGGCGATGCCCCTTACGCCGCCGATTATATTCGCCAGGTGCGCGCCACCAGCGACCCGCGCATCGTCATGCCCGGCGCTATATACGGCCGCGGTTATCAAGAGCTGGGCTCGCACTGCTTCGCCTATATTCACGCCACCACCGTGGGCGGCACACACCCGGCGCTCATTGAAGCCATGGGCAGGGGCGCGCTGGTCCTCTACCGCGATACGGAAGAAAATGCCGAAGTGGCCGGCGGCGCCGGGATCCCGTTCGGGGAACAGAATCTGGTAGAGACGATAGAGCGGGTGCTGGAGATGAGCGAAGACGAGCGCAACGTATTGCGGCGTCGCGCCGCTGATCGTGTGCGCGAGCGCTATTCATGGGATGCGGTGACGGCCCAATATGAGCAGTTATTCCGCCGCATCGCTCCACAACGCACCGTGACGGCAAAAACGCGCGTGCGCGTCGATAATTGAAGAGTGTCCCAGCTTCCTTACCGTTCCTATGTTCTGATCTCGCGCGACCAACTGGTGCGCAATTACCGAAGTGTGCGTGCGGCGGCCCGCCCTGGCGTCGCGGTGATGGCGGTGGTCAAGGCCAACGCGTATGGCCACGGCGCTGTGGAGATTGCGCGGGTGCTGATTGCTGAAGGAGTCGATTGGCTGGCGGTCAGCTCGGTGAATGAGGGAGCGGCCCTGCGCCGCGCAGGTATCGAGAAGCCGATTCTGGTGATGTCGGGTTTTCTGCCGTACGAGTGGCCGACCCTTGCCGACTCCGGTCTCACCCCGGCGGTCCACTCGCTCGAAGGGCTGCGGACGCTGGAACGTCTGGCGCGCGAATCGGGAAAGAGCGCCAATTATCATCTCAAGATCGATAGCGGTATGTACCGGCTGGGCACACGCGCCGCGGCGGCGGAGATCATCGAGGCTTTACGGGAGACAAAGCATGCGAAGCTCGACGGATTGATGACACACTTCGCTTCGCCGGCCGACTATACCTCCCAGCAGACTGAAGCGCAGACCGCCTATTTTGCCGGCATCATCGAAGAGCTTCGCGCGGCCGGGTTTTCGCCCGCGCATATTCACATGTCGAGCACCAACGCTTTGGCCTACAAGCGCAATCCGGCGTGGCTCACCATGGTGCGCCCCGGGCATGCGCTATACGGCTACGTGTCGCCGGCGCGCGGCGATGCGCCCAAGCCGGCGCTGGATGTGAAGCCGGTGCTCACCTGGAAAGCGAAAATCCTGGTCGTGAAGGATATTCCCGAAGGCGCGCGCGTAGGCTATGGCGGTTCATACCGCGCGCACGAGCCGATGCGCATCGCGGTGCTGGCCGCCGGTTACGCTGATGGAGTACCGCATCGGCTGTCGGGCCGCGGAAAAGTGATCGCCGCAGGCGCGCTGGTTCCCATTCTGGGCACGGTTTCGATGGATCTCACCACGATCGATGTGAGCCAAATCACATCCCTCGGGCCAGGCGATGAAGTGACATTGCTGGGACGCGAAGGCAGTGTAGGGCTGGATGCGCAGCAGATTGCCCGCATGGCGGGAACCATCTCGTACGCCATCCTGTGCGGAATTGGGGACCGCGTCGAGCGCATTTACGTATAACCAGACTGTGCTACGCTGGCCGGTCGTGTCCGTTAAGAGCCAAGTCCTCATCTCTGCCGTCGTTCTGAGTCTCGCGGTTGCAACGTTCGGGCAGCGCACCACGAACGAGCGCGCCGAATGGAACAAGCCCGTTGAACCTTTTCGAATCATCGGGAATATCTACTATGTGGGAGTCGCGGGTGTGGCCTCCTATCTCATCGCGACACCCAAAGGCCACGTGCTGCTCGACGGAGGCTTCGCCGAGACTGCTCCGATCATCGAGAAGAACATCGCCTCGTTGAACTTCCACGTTCAGGACGTGAAATATCTGTTGAACAGTCATGCGCACTACGACCATTGCGGGGGCTTGGCTGCACTGAAGCGGATTTCTGGAGCGCAGATGGTGGCGAGCCGGGCGGATGCCGAGGTTCTGGAATCGGGGAGACAGAAGAATTACTCCATTCCAGACTCTTTGTTTCCCCGGGTGAAGGTCGACCGGTTGATCGGCGACGGTGAGACCGTGCAACTCGGTGGCGTCACCTTGACCGCGGTTCTCACGCCAGGCCACACCAAAGGATGTACGACGTGGACCATGCGGGTTCAGGAATTGGGCAAGACGTACCAAGTGGTCTTCTATTGCAGTACAAGCGTGCCAGGCTATCCGCTGGTGGACAATTTGCGCTATCCGGGGATTGTTTCCGACTACGAGCAAAGCTTCACTCGGCTGCGCCAGTTGCCTTGCGATGTCTTTCTCGCTCCACACGGCTCTTTCTTCCGCCTCACGGAGAAGCGTGCACAAATGGCCCAGGGCGGCCCAAATCCGTTTATAGATGCTTCTGAATTGCGCTCATGGGTGGACCAGTCGGAACAGGAGTTCCAAACGGAACTAAAAGCGCAACAAACAGCGAAGGCCGGAAAATGAGCCGTGCGCGGCTATCCGCCTCCGACGTGTGAGACAACCGCAGGCTCGGGATGCGCGGCGGGCCGGCTGACGGGGAACCGGAAAAAGAATTGAGCGCCGCGGCCGGGTGCGGACTCCACCCACATGTCGCCGCCGTGGTCGAGGATGGTTTGCCGCGAAAGCGCAAGACCCAGTCCCAGACCGTTTTTCTTACCCGAGCTGACGAACGGCTGGAAGAGGTGATCGCGGATCTCCGGCGAAATGCCAGGACCAGTGTCGGCGACCTCGATGGTCACTGCATCCGGCGACGTGGAAGCGCCGATATGGACCGCGCCGCCCATAGGCATCGCCTCGATGGCGTTGTCGATCAGATTGATGAATACGCGCTCAACGCGCGCGCGTTCGAGCGGAAGCTCGATGGAATTCGGGATGTCGAGGGTGACGCGCACGCCCTGCCCTTCAGCCGCCGGAGCCAGCGAATCGCTGGCCGCTGCTGCCACTTCGCACAGGCGGCACATCTCGACCCCCTCGGTTTTGCCGCGGCCCACGTTGACGAGATCCTGAAGCAACTCCTGGATGCGCCGCGAAGCCCGGTAAATATTGCCGGCCAGCCGCTTCAACTGCGGCGGCGCGATTTCGGAATCCACCATGATCTCCGCGCCTCCGTAGATGGCGGCGAGCGGATTGCGCAAGTCGTGAACGATGGAGCTGGAGAGACGGCCGATGGTGGAAATACGCTCCTGGCGGATCAACTCCTGGCGCGCGTTCTGAATGGAAGCACACATGTCGTTGAAGGTTCCTGCGAGGCGTCCCAGCTCATCCTGACTGTCCACCGGCACGCGATACGCGTAGTTCTGGCGCGCGACCTCCGCCGCCGCGCGATCTAGCTTTTCAACCGGCTGGACGATTCTGCGCGCCAGCAGATAGGTGAGACCGAGACCGGCGAGCACCGCGAACAGGCCGAGGAACACGATGTTGCGTCTCAAGACCGCGAGCTGCTCATGCGCGTTCTCGAACGAGCGGAAGATCCACAGCTCACCGATCGCGCGGCCTTGGATGTCGGTGAGCGGCGCTTCGAGCGGGGCGAATTCCGTTACGCCGTCGCTGACGCGGCTGAGTTTCTGGCCCGGGCCACGTGCCGCGACCACCCGCGCCAGCTCACGGGTGGCGCGAGGATTGAGCGTGGAAGCGATGACCCGTCCACCAGCAAGGAAAAGGAATTCGCTGCCCCCTGTAGACTCCTTCAGGTTTTCAGCTACCAAGTGGTCGACCTGATAACCGGCCACCAGCACGTCGAGCAGAGCCATCACACTGCCGGACTGCACGTAAACCGGCGTGACCGCCACTTGGTAGAGATTTCCCTCTTTGAGCATGAAACCTTTCGCCTGCTGGTCCTTGGTTGCAAGGCCAGAGGCGAGCGGCGTAAATCGCTGGGCGGCCTCGGGCACGACATCGAGCTCGCGCCAGGCCGCTGAATCGGCGGCGCTGCTGACTGAAGCGATGAGCCGGCCCTTCGGATCGGTGACCAACAACAGAGCGTTCTCCGAGGCAGTGGACCACAATTCGCCGGCGGAATCCTTGATGGTTGCTGGATCGCCTGTGCCGAAAAGTCTCCGCACGTCCGACATCCTGCTCAGGAGAAGGCTCGTAGACGCCAGCCGGTCGGCGCGCGACTGCCAGAGCGACCGGTACGCCTGGAAACTCGCCTGGACCTCTTGTTCCAGGCCGCGCGATGTCGTGTCCAAAGCGGCGTTCTCCACAATCCAACCGGTCACGGAGAACAACACTGTGATGGCTACGGAAGTCGAGAGCAGGATCTTCCACAGCAAAGACAGTCGCGAAAAATGAAAGCCACTCATTTGTTTGCTCCCGGGTAGGCGGGCTGCTCCTCGATGACAGGCGGATACTCCTTGCCGTACTTGTTCAGATGTGGCGCCGGCAAGTAGCCGCTCTCGGAAATTGTGATCGGCGGCAACTCCAGCCGCGCCGTTTCCACCGTGACCTTGCGGACCAGCTTATCCAACGTTTCCGGCGAGGCGCGCTCGTGAAAGACGTGGAATTGGTAGTCCCCCGGCGGCACGTTGGTAATTTCGAAGGCGCCGCTTTTATCCGATACCGCAAAGTAAGGCGTGGGCAGAACGGCGATGACCGCGCTCATCTGTGGATGAATGTTGCAGAACACGCGCACGATGCCCTCGCTTCGGAACGGCACCGTGCGGCTCGAACCGGGCTTGTACAATCCGACGTCGAAGATCTGTCCGTTGAAATTCGAGAAAGCGTTGTGAAAAATCGGATCCAGATTGGGGAACCGGACACTGCCGCCCACCTCGATGGCTAGCACGTGCGGGGTGAACATCTTGTTCTTCTGAAGCATCACCGCGGGTTGGGACGGCCGGGCGGGCAGGACCGCATGTGCAAGGGGCTCCAGCCACACTACGACGCCCGAATAGTCCTTGTGCTTGCGGACCATGGGGTCGCGCGAGGCGATCAGCTCCACCGATCCGCGCACCGTGGTCGGCGTCGCGGGCTGGGCCAGCGCGGCGAAGGCCAGCGCCCTAAAACAGGTACGCAACACCCAGGTCATAGTGATTGTTTAAGGGGCGGCCGGCGCCCAGGTAGTTGGTGTGCTGCTGCTCGCTCTCCAGGCTGAGGATTACGTTGGGTGCGATCCGATACATCACATTGCCGCCGTACGTTTGATTCTTCGCCACATCGCCTGAACCGAGATCGCTTCCGCGATTCTGTTGCTCGCCGCCAAATAGATTGAACGTGAGCCGCGGGGTGGCGAGAAAACTGAATTGCGCCCAGCCGCCATCGGCATGCACCGGAATGACAGAGTATGGGTTCACGATGGTATAACCGATTCCGGCCGCGCCCAGATTGGTGACGTCCTGTCCGCGGAAAAACGCGCCGGAAAACTCCAGTTTACGCCAGGGGTTCACAAACCAATCCAGGGTGAACACGCGGGATGGCACGGTGGTGCCCGCGACGTGTGTGGTGCTGCCGCCGTAACCGGAGCCGAACTCGATGCGGCGCGTTTCATCGAAACTGTGGGTCAACGCCACGCGCCCTTGCACGGACGGCCGGGACATCTGGATGGATCCATAGGCAGGAGCGATGCCGCTGTACCCTTCGCGTGTCTCAAACAAGCTGGCTTGCGCGTGCAAAGTGGTGCTTTCGTTGAGATGAAAACGCTGCTCCCCGCGCAACTGAGGCTGCCAGACCCACAGGTTCCCGGAGTCCGCCAGCGGCGCGATCCAGACCATGGCCAGGGAGTTCGGGTCACGTGGCGAAATGAGCGGCTTATCCTGGCCCACCATGATGCTTGTATTCTCCCAATTAAACTCGATCCCGCCCGTGCGGATGCGGAAGGAGGTGCCGTAAGGGTCGCTGGATGCGCCAAAGAAATCCATATTGAGGAAACCACGGATTTTGCCTCCGCCGAAGATCTCCGGACCTTGATAATCGAGGCCGATCACGGTCTGCCGCAGCGTCGCGCCGCCGGTCAATGGGCCACCTGGCTGCACCAGCGAAGGCACATCCGGGGCGCCGGAACGCGAGTTGATATAGGAGTTGAACAGCGCCATTCCCGTGATGCGGATGGGGAAGTGCTGCGAGGATTCCACTTTGGTCTGGGCCATCTCCTCGACGCGCCGCTCCTCGACATCCACGCGGTTGGGGAGATCGGCAGCCGATTCGGCTTTTGCTGCTTCGGCCCCAGCCGGTGCACCTCCTGGAGCATTACGCGCCTGGGCCAGCTCCCTTCGCAGTGCGCCGACTTCAGCCGTGAGGTCGCGGTTCTGCTGCTCCAGGCGATCGAGCCGTTCCAGGATCTGGCGCAACGCGGCGGAGTCCTCGGAGGTTGTTTGGGCGAACGCGGCATTGCCGAAAAAGCAGAAGAAAACCAGGGTGGCGCTAGGCCACCTATGGAGACTGTGAGGATGAGTTTGCATCGAGAAGCTGCTCCACTTTCTGCCGCACCAGGGCGGGAGAATAAGGCTTACCAAAGTACGCATCCGCTCCCAACCGGTGGATACGATCGGGCGTGCGCGGGTCGCTGTCGCCGCTGACGACGACGATCGGCAGACGCGCGGTCCGGCTGTCCGAGCGAATTCGCTCGATCAGCTCGAAGCCATCCATCGAGGGCAGGTTCAGGTCGGTGACCAGGGCGGAAATACCGCCTCCCGCCGACGCCAGCAGTTCGAGAGCCTGCCGCGCGGTGGGTGCGACGCGTACGTGAATATGGGGAATCCCCAGGAGAGCAAACTCCAGCGTCGTAGCGCAAGACTCCGCGTCCTCGACAATCAGAACCGTACGAATTGGAGGATTGGCGGTTGCCACGACCACTCCATTTTGCCTGATGGCGGACCGTTTGACGGTGCGGCGTTGTTAAAAAAATGTTAAAGTTAGCCCCCGGCGGGCGGGCGAATCCAGCTAAAGCGCTTGCAATCAGCGAGATGCGGCCTGTCATGGCACGAATCGGTACCCTACGCCGTGAACCGTGAGGAAATGGCGCGGCACATTTGGATCCGGTTCGAGCTTCTGGCGTAATTTCACCACGTGCGCATCCACGGTACGGGTATTGGGAAACGATTGATATCCCCAGACGGAATTCAGGATCATGTCACGGGTCAGCGGGCGATCGGGATTCTGCAGGAAATAGGTCAGCAAATTGTACTCGGCGGGAGTGAGTTTGAGCTCTTCGCCATGCTTCGAGACGGCGCGACGGTCGAGATCGATCTCGGCGTCCGCAAAGTGGAAGATCTTGCGCGCGTCGGGGGACGTGCGGCGTAACAGGGCGCGGATGCGCGCCAGCAGCTCGCGTGTGCCGAACGGTTTCACCACGTAGTCGTCGGCGCCGATCTCGAGCAGAATCACTTTGTCGACTTCGTCCCCTACAGCGCTGAGCACAATAATGGGGGTGTGCATCTGCGCGGCGCGCAATTGCTTGCAGATCTCGACGCCGCTCATGCCGGGCAGGCGCAGGTCCACCAGCAAGAGCTCCGGCTTTAGCAGCATGGCCTTCTCGAACCCTTCACGGCCGTCCGCGACCAGAACGGGGCGAAAACCTTCCTGCTCCAGCAACACGCCAATGGTGTCCCGCAGGCTTTCGTCATCATCAATGACCAGAACGGTTTGCATTTGCGGAGCGGGCCGGGCGCTGCCCGCGACTCTCGAGACTCTAGCTCAGCCTTTGGGCTGCTACCTCCCAAACTGCGTCTAGAACGATTGTAACGAAACAGACCTGAACTGAGGCTGCCCAGCTTCGCATGTTACACTTCTTCCACGATCGGGTAGTCTCAACGATTGAACCAACGCCTACGGAGTGATCGGACGCGGTCTTTCATACGATCGTAAAAGGACGTGGAAGCCGGTGGCGGGGTTGCGTCTTGGCTGCGTGTTGGCGCAACGAGCGTCGAAGCCGGTTCGGCAGGCTTCTCCAGGGTGGGAGCTTCGCATGGCTTTTCGCCCGCGGGGCGAACGGCGTTGCCTACCAGCGAATAAATGCGCCGGGTTCGCGTGCCGTCAGACTTCTCCAGGCAGATTGAGAACCCGGGAGGCTCGGCCAGCGTCGGAAAATAGCCTTTCACGCGCCGTTGGATGTAGGCTGTCTCATAGCGGTGGTGGCGCAGGCTCCACACGAAAACCCGGTAACTGTCGAAGTCATAGGGGAGAAGAGATTGCTCGATAGTGGTCCAAAGCCAGATCTTCTTGACTTGACCGCCGTCGCGGATCTCTCCCAGTGGGAAGTACGATGTGATGCGGCGCCCCTCGGCATATTGGGCAACTTCATCCGGAATCGCCATGAACAGGCGCCGTGTGAGGACCCATCCACTTTCGCCCGCGGCAGTCCGCACCAGCGACCAGTCGTCGACAGGCTCGGGTTCCGGATCCTTTTCCTCATCACGGGGCAGGTCGGTCTTTGAAAGCGCCAGCCAGTCCGGCGGTGGGCTCGGAGGCGGCGGCGTGGGGGGCGGCGGGATCTTGGGCTGCTTCGCGGCTTTCTTCACGGTATCCGGCTTCGGCGCATGCTTCACGAGCGGTTTGCGCGGTGGCGCTTTGCGGGGGGCCAGCTCGTGGCCGATCATGTCAAACTTTTCACCCTGCTTCACCGTCACGAAGCTCGGCGAGTACCGCGATGGCTCGGTATGGATGTTCAGCGCGTCGTAAGTGGTGGCCGCACCCTGCGAAGGCAGCGACCGGGCCTGCTGGTTGAAGCGCTTCAGGCGCGTGACCTCGTCGGGCGTGAGCAGCAGGTGTTCATCGGTCCAGCCTTCCTGCCCTTTCGCCGTGCGCACTTTGATGAAGCGCCGGCGCACCTGGATGATCTCGAGGCGCTCACCATGCAGGGCACTCGCGACTACGGCGGATCGCGGATTAATCTCCTGCCGGAGGGCGAGTTTGGAAGGTCCGGCGTACGCTTCGCCAATCGCGGGTGCGTGCTGTGCCCGCGAATTACAGCCGGCAACCAGCAGCGAAAGCAGCGTGAGACTGGCGAGGATACACCGCATCAGGCGAGAACAACGATCCCACTGACATTTTATCGCTCGCGCGGATTTCCTTCAGCTAGCCGGAAAGCAAGCCGGGTTACGCGCTCGGCCGTGGCCGGATCACGGTCGCATCGCGCAGCTTTTCCAATTGGCGCCGCGCGATGTTAGCCCAGGTACCGGTGTTGTCGAGCTTGAGGTAGTTCTTCCAGTGGCGGACGGCTTTGAGGAAATCGCCGCGCCGCTCCGAGAGCAGCGCCAGATTAAAGTGCGCGTCGGCATAATTGGGGTTCAGCTCGAGGGCGGTGGTGTAATGCTGTTCGGCGCGCGTGAGGTCGCCCTGCTCGTCGTAGAGGTTGCCCAGGTTGTAGTGCGCCAACGGATAATTGCCATCCACCTGGACGGCCTTCTGGTACTGCCGCTCCGCGTCTTCATACTTGCGCTGGCGGTAGTAAATCGTCCCCAGGTTGACCAGCGCGCCGGCCGCCCCGGGGTTGAGCTCGGCCGCCTTACGATAAGCCTCGATGGCCTTTTCGATCGGCGCGCCCGCCTCCTCCAGAGCCAGCCCTTGTTGAAAGTAGGTTTCTGCCTGCCGCTCCGCGTTCGCGCGATCCGTGACGGCCGGCTTGGACTCGAACGCGCGCAGTCTCCCCAGCTCCGCTGCATCGAAATTGAACAGCATCTGTCCGGTCAGGGCTTCCATTTTCTGGCCGGCGATCTGCACGGTGATGGTGCGTCCGTCGGAAAAAATCTTCAGCTCGGACAGCGGCTGCTCCACATGCGCCAGTTTCTTTTTCAGCGCCGTCAGAGCGCGGCCGATGTTCCTTGGGAGTATGCGATTCTCGCGCAATTTCTGCAGGGTCTTGAGCGCGACGAGGTCGGAAAACGAAAACCCGGCTTCGCCGCGGATGAGCCCGTGCCGCTCCCAGCTGCGCAGTTGCTGCTCGGAAACGCCCAGCATACGGCGAACATCCTGGCGCGTATACTCGTGTTTGGCAGCGGAATCGAGCACGCGAAAATTTTAGCACGCGCACGCGAGCAAGGCGAAGAAAAATCGGTAGCACGCGATTTGCAACGGTATTTTCGTTCATCGTGGATTCATGTCCTTCACATCACACTGGAGGAACCGTGAGGATTTTGCTGGCGGAAGACGAACCCAGGGTGGCGGGCTTCATCGCCAAAGGGCTGCGCGAACAGGCTTACGCCGTGGATGTTGCGCCCAACGGGGAGGAGGCTTTTTATTTCGCGAGTGTCAACGAATACGACTTGCTGATTCTTGATGTCATGCTCCCGGTGGAGGACGGCTTCACGGTTTGCCGCAAGCTTCGCGGCAAAGGCGTTCGCACTCCTATCCTCATGCTCACCGCACGCGACTCCGTGGACGATCGCGTTACGGGCCTCGATTGCGGTGCGGACGACTACCTCACCAAGCCCTTCGACTTCAAAGAACTCCTGGCGCGGCTGCGAGCGCTTTCGCGGCGTCCGGCCGAAGTCCGTCCGGAACTGCTGCACGCCGCTGACTTGACGCTCAATACGGCCAACCACGCGGTGACTCGCGCGGGCAAGGCCGTCAGCCTCACGGCGAAAGAGTACGCCCTGCTCGAATTCCTGGTGCTCAACCAGAACCGCATTGTGAACCGGGAGCAGATCGCGCAGCATGTCTGGGACGAAAGCTTCGATCCGTTCTCCAACTTAATCGATGTGTACATCCGGCGCCTGCGAACGAAAATCGATACGGGTTTTCGGCCGGCGCTCATCCACACTCGACGCGGCGAGGGATACATTCTGACGAACACACCGGTGACCGCCGATGATTAAGAGCTTCCGGCTTCAGCTCACGGCCTGGTACCTGTCGCTATTCACCGTGGTGTTCGTGGCTTTCAGCCTGTTTCTGTATGGCGTGGTTTCGCACGGACTTCACCGCAGGCTGGACGATACCTTGTCATCACAAGCGCAGATTGCCGCCGGCCTGTTTCGGGATGAGTTGGGTGAGAGCCACGGTGACGCTTCAGCCGCCGCCCGCGAGATCATTCAAGACTTGAATCTTCGTGGCGTCCTGTTGGCTGTGTTCGAGGGAGAGAAACTGCTGGCGGCAAGCGTGGCGTTAGACAATCGCGCCGTGCTCGATCTGGTGCACCAGGCCGCCTCCGGTGAGCCGGATGTTCGGGCCACCATCTCACGGGTCGGCAAGGCCAGAACTGCTCGAGTGCTCGCCCACCCGTTTGCGATTGATGGCCGGCACTTCGTCCTGCTGGCGGGCGAATCCCTGCATGCCACCAGGGAAGAGCTCGGACTGTTGCGCAGCGTACTCTACATTGGCTTGCCGCTGGCCCTGCTGATCGCCGGCGCCGGCGGTTTTTTTCTGGCCACGCGCAGCCTGGCGCCGCTGCGATGGATGGCGGAGCAGGCCAAAACGATCACCGACAAGAACCTGGATCGGCGTCTGGACATCGGCGCGGCCCATGAGGAGCTGAAGCTGCTGGCGGATTCGTTCAACGAGCTGCTTTCGCGCCTCGACCAGTCCTTTGACACTATGCGGCGATTTGTAGCCGACGCGTCGCATGAACTCCGCACGCCGCTGTCGGTCATTCGTGGAGAAGCCGACGTGGCGCTTGGTCAAGAACGCAGCGCCGGAGAGTATCAGGAATCGCTCGTAATCATTCAGGACGAAGCCCGGCGCCTCACGCGGTTAGTGGACGACCTGCTGAACCTGGCACGGGCCGACGCCGGCCACGTAAGTTTGCGGATCGAGGAATTCTACTTGAACGACCTGCTTGCCGAGTGCTGCCGCGCGTTCCAGGCCGCCGCCAGCGCGAAGCAGATCGATCTGCAATGTATGTGCCCGGGCGACGTCGCTTTCCGCGGTGACCCGGAGCTGATCCGCCGGCTGATATTCAACCTCATCGACAATGCGGTTCGCCACACGCCGGAAGGCGGCAAGGTCCTGGTCGAGCTGGAGGCTGCCGCGAGCGAACTGCGGATTCAAGTAGCCGATAGCGGGACCGGCATTTCTCCCGAAGCCGCGCCCCACATTTTCGAGCGATTCTATCGCGGAGATCAGGCGCGCTCCCGCCAGGACGGCGGATTTGGGCTGGGGCTCTCCATCGTGAAGTGGATTGCAGAATCGCATCAGGGCGCGGTAGACTTCACGAGCGAACCTGGAGCGGGCACTACGTTCACCGTCCTGCTCCACCGGTAGAATTCATCGTATGTTCATGTCGTTGCCCCTACACTCGAAGTTTCCGATGAGGCGCCGTATTCCCATTGCCTTGCCTGTAGCAACGTGGCTCGCCGCGACCGCCATGGCACAGACTCCCGCGCAGCCAAACCCAGCGCAGCCGGCAGCCGGGGCGGCACGTCTGACGGTAAGCCTGCAGGATGCTTTGGAACGCGCCCGTGCCAACAGCCCGCAGTTTCAATCCGCAAACATCAGCGCATTGCTGGCCCGGGAAGATCGCGTGCAGTCGAAGGCGGGGCTCCTGCCCACCGTGAATTACTTTAACCAGTACATCTACACCCAAGGCAACGGAACGCCATCCGGAGTCTTCGTAGCCAATGACGGCGTACACATCTACAACAGCCAGGCGCAGGTTCATGGCGATCTCTACGCGCCCGGGAAGCTGGCGGATTATCGGCGTACCATTGCGGCGGAAGCTATCGCGCGCGCCAAGGCGGAAATCACCGCGCGCGGGTTGGTGGTGACGGTTGTGCAGAGTTACTACGGATTAGTTGCCGCCGAACGGAAGCTCCAATTCGCACAGCAAAGCCTGCGAGAGGCGCAGCAATTTTTCGATATCACGCAAAAGCAGGAGCAGGGCGGCGAGTCCGCGCACTCCGACGTGGTGAAAGCGCAGATCCAGCTCGAGCAGCGGCAGCGCGACGCGCAGGAAGCCGGTCTCGCGGTGGAGAAGGGCCGTGTCGGCCTGGCGGTGCTGTTGTTCCCGGATTTCCAACAGGACTTCGATGTGATGGATGATCTGCAGAATCCGCTAAACCTGCCGCCGTTTCCGGAGGTCCAGGCCTTGGCCGCGAAAAACAACCCGGACATTCGCGCGGCTCAAGCGGCGGTCGAACAGGAGAAGTGGGGCGTGTCGAGCGCGCGGAGCGGCTACCTGCCCTCGCTTTCCTTCGACTACTTCTTTGGCATCGACGCTAATCAGTTCGCCATCGACAACCGGCACGACGAGAGGAATCTTGGTTCTGTTGTCCAGGCCCAACTGACCATCCCCGTATGGAATTGGGGCGCCACGCGAAGCAAGCTGCGCCAGGCGCAACTGCACCTCCAGCAGGCCAAGCTGGATTTGAGTGCGACGCAACGGCAGCTCCTCGCCAATCTCAACTCCTTTTTCCAGGAAGCACAGACCGCGGGATCGCAGGTTTCATCCCTCAGTCATTCAGCGGACCTTGCCACCGAAAGCTTGAAGCTCACGCTGCTTCGCTACACGGCCGGTGAGGTGACGGTGCTGGAAGTGGTGGACGCGCAGACTACACTGGCCCAGGCCCGAAACGCTTACGCCGACGGATTGCTTCGTTACCGCGTGGCCCTTTCCGACCTGCAGACCTTAACCGGGAGTTTTTAACCGATGCGCAAGACGTCCAGATGGTTTGTGCCGTTATGCCTGCTCGCGCTGGCAAGCTGTGGAAAGAAGGAAGAGAAGGAAGCGGAGCCGATCGTTCCCGTGCAAGTGACGGCGGTGCGGCAAGACTCCATTCGTCGCATCGTCACCGCCGACGCCGTGCTCTACCCGTTCAACCAGGCCACTGTCACGCCTAAAGTGAGCGCACCGGTGAGGAAGTTTCACGTCAACCGCGGCGACCACGTGAAGGAAGGCCAGGTTCTGGCGGTGCTCGAAAACCGTGACCTCTCGGCGGCGGCACGCGAAAGCAAGGGCATGTATGAGCAGGCCGCAGCCAACTACCGGGCGACGTCGTCGGCTTCCCTTCCGGTGCAAATCACGACGGCGCAGTCCAACCTGCAAGCCGCCAAGGAAGCGTTAGATGCCGCCAAGAAACTTCTGGATAGCCGCGAACAGCTGTTCAAAGAAAACGCGTTGGCGCGCAGGCAGGTGGATGAAGCGCAGGTAGGTTACGTCCAAGCGCGTGGACAGTACGAAACCGCGCAGGAGCAGCTGAAAACGCTGCAGAGTGTCGGCAAGGAAGAACAGATTAAGGCGGCGAAGGCTCAGGCGGATGCGGCCGAGGCCCACTACAACGGCGCTGAAGCCCAGCTCGGGTATACCGAGATTCACAGCCCGATCACGGGTGTGATCACGGAGCGAGCGGTCTGGGAAGGCGAGACGGCCAGCGCCGGCACACCGCTGCTTACCGTCATGGACGTGTCGCGCGTGGTGGCGCGCGCCAACGTTCCACTGGATCAAGCGTCGCCTTTGAAAGTTGGCGACGACGCGACGATCACCCCGGGCGATGGCTCCGAAGAAGTGCCGGGGAAGGTCATCGTAGTCAGCCCGGCGGTTGATGCCAATACGACCACGGTGCAGGTGTGGGTCGAAGCCGTCAACCCTCACGAACGGCTGCGGCCGGGGGCGAGTGTGCGGGTTTCAATCGTGGCGGCCAAGGTGCCGAATGCCGTGGTTGTCCCGCCGGCGGCGCTGCTCCCCACGGCAGAAGGCGAAACGGTGGTCATGGTGGTGGGATCCGATTCGCTGGCGCACGAGAAGAAAATCGAGGTTGGCATTCGCGAGCCGGGCAAAGTGCAAATTCTGAGTGGAGTTTCCCCCGGCGAACAGGTGATTACCGTGGGCGGCCTAGGTCTCGAGGACAAAGCCAAGGTAACGATCCAGAAGCCGGGCGAGAAGGCAGACGAGGACAAGGCGGACGAGAAGGGCGCCGGGAAAGACGAGAAATGAGCCAGCTCTCGACACAACCGCCTGCCGTGGCCCAGCCCGAAACGGAACATTGGACGGCGCGCCATGGCAAGCCGATCATCTTCGTCATTCTCACGCTGGTGGCGATGGGTGTCTACCTGGCCTTTACCATTCCCATTGCGGTGTTCCCCGATACCAACTTCCCGCGGGTCATCGTGGGCGTGGATAACGGCGTCGCACCCATCGATCAGATGCTGGTCACTGTCACGCGGCCCATCGAAGAGGCCCTGAACACGGTGCAGGGTGTAGAGCGCGTCTGGTCTGTCACCAGCCGGGGATCTGTTGAGGTCGATCTCTTCTTCTCATGGAAAGTCGATATGTATCGCACCCTGGAGCTGGTCAACGCCGCCCTGGCGCGGGTCCAGGCCACGCTGCCGCCTACCGCGAAGATCACGGCCAATCGCATGACCTTCGCTGCCTTTCCCATCATTGGCTACAGCCTCACATCAGACACGGTTCCGCAGACCAGGCTTTGGGAAATCGCCACTTACGAAATCAAGCCGCGCTTGAACCGGATGACCGGCGTCTCCACGGTGATTGTGCAAGGCGGACAGGAACCGGAGTTCGAGGTTCGGCCCGATCCCGCGAAGCTGCTCCAATCCACCATCACCATCCCCAACATTCTGGACGCGATCGCCCGCAGCAATATGATCGACTCCCCGGGGCTCTTTGAAAACAATCACCAGCTTGTTCTGAGCCTGGTGAGCGGTCAAACGAAGACACCTGTTGAGATTTCCAATATCGTGGTGAAGACAACGCCGGCGGGCGCTCCCATTCGCATTGGGGACATCGCTTCCGTTGCGCCTTCAGTCAAACCGGTTTATACCATCGTGAGCGCAAATGAGAAGCCGGCGGTGCTGCTAAACATCAATCGCCAGCCGGATGGCAACACCGTGGAGGTGGCGAATGCCGTTCATGCGGAAGTTGAAAACATTCGCAAAGCCCTGCCGCGTGGTGTCGTTTTGCAGCCGTTTTACGACCAATCGGAAATCGTGAACGACTCCATCAGCAGCGTACGTGATGCGATTCTGCTGGGGCTGCTGCTCGCGTCGCTGATCATGGTAGTGTTCCTGCGCGATTGGGGAACTTCGCTCGTTGCTGGCCTGGTGATCCCGGCAACCATCGCCGTTACGTTTATCGCGCTACGCGCGCTGGGCGAAAGCTTCAACCTGATGACGCTGGGCGGATTGGCCGCGGCGGTCGGACTGGTCATCGACGACGCCATCGTTGTAGTGGAAAACATCGTCACGCACCGCGACTCCGGCCAGACGCGAGCCGAGGCCATCCGCAGCGCCATCCGTGAAATCCGCGTTCCTCTGGTAGGCTCGACGATCACGCCCATCGTGGTGTTCCTGCCCTTGATCTCCATCACGGGAGTAACGGGGACATTCTTCAGCGCCCTCGCCATTACCGTCGGCGCGGCACTGCTTACGTCACTAGCACTCGCGCTGACATGGACCCCCACGCTCAGCCACTACTTCATGCGCCAACGGCCGGCGGGCGCCGCACGGCGGGAGGGATTGTCGCCGCGCATCATGCGGCCTTACGAGGGGACGCTGCGTTTCACGCTCGAACACCCGGCGCTCCTGGCCGTCTTCACCGTTCTGTTGATCGGCGCGTCGTATCTCTGCTATAGCAATCTGGGCTCGGACCTGTTGCCGGCGATGGACGAGGGCGGATTCGTTCTCGACTACATCATGCCCGCCGGCTCGTCGCTCGCAGAGACCAACCGTGTCATCACGGATGTGGAAAGGATTCTGCGAGCAACGCCCGAGGTGGAGAGCACTTCACGCCGCACGGGAATGCAATTGGGCCTGGCTACCGTTACTGAAGCCAACACCGGGGACATCGCCGTCAAATTGAAGCGCAACCGCAAGCGCAGTGTCGACGCCGTCATGGCCGATGTTCGCGAACAAGTTACCAAGCGGTATCCGGAACCAATGCTTCAAGTGGAGTTCGTTCAGTGGCTGCAGGACATGATCACCGATCTCATCACCAGCACGCCGGAGCCGATCGCCATCAAGCTCTTCTGCCAGGATCCCGCTGTGTTGCGGCAATGGGCGCCTCAGGTCGGCGACGCCATCAAGAAAGTCAGGGGTGTGGTGGACATCCTGAACGGAGTTGATAACACCATCAGCGGACCGGCCATGCAATTCCAAGTGGATCCGGCGGTCGCCGCGCGCGCGGGATTTACTCCGCAGGAAATCGAGCTGGATGCCAGCGCCATCATGCAAGGAGAACCGGCAACAACTCCGGTGGTTGTGAACGACCGCGCCTATAACATCCGCGTGCGCTTTCCACCTGAAACGCGTTCCTCTGTAGACGCCATCCGTGACACGATGCTGGTGAGCTCGACTGGAAAGACGGCCACGCTCGGCACGCTGGCGAGCGTTACTGAGCTACCGGGTCAGACCGAGATCCGGCGTGAGAACCTGCTGCGGGATGTCGCCGTGACAGCCCGCCTCGAGGGCCGCGATCTTGGCAGCGGCATGGCTGAAATCCAAAAGGTTGTCGCGGGCCTGCACCTGCCCTCGAGCATTCGCGTCCAATACAGCGGGCAGTTTGAGGAACAGCAGAAGTCGTTCCACGACCTGGTTTTCGTGCTGATACTGGCAGTGTTGTTGGTTTTCATGGTGCTCCTCTTCGAATTCGGCAGCTTCGCCGCACCTATCGCCGTGATCGCCTCCGCTCTGCTTTCGACTTCGGGCGTGTTTCTTGCCCTCCTGATCACCGGAACCACGTTCAATCTTTCTTCTTTCATGGGATTGATCATGGTGATCGGTATCGTGGCCAAGAACGGCATCTTGCTCCTCGACGCCGACCAGAAGTTTCGCGCGGAAGGAATTTCCGCGGAACAAAGCATGCTTGACGCGGGAGAGCGACGCCTGCGGCCCATCATGATGACGGCGCTTGCGACAGTCGCCGGCATGATCCCGCTGGCGCTCGGATGGGGAGCCGGTTCGCAGATGCTCCAGCCGCTCGCCATCGCCGTAATCGGCGGTATTTTGGCCTCCATGGTCCTATCGCTGGTCGTCACGCCCGCGGTGCATTACTACATCGCCGAACGGTGATTTGAAACGCTCTCGTGTTCCGCTTCACTATTCCGGCAAGCGGGAGCCTTCCGATCCATCCGGTCCGGACGTTCGGAGGAGCGTTGCGCGCTTAACGGGAACCCTGCCTGGGCTTTCTCTCCGGAGCGCGCAGTCGCCGTCCGGCCGGAGGCTCTCCGCGCTGTCCATCCTTGATTGGTCTTGTCAGCAGCGACATTGCTCCATTCCCGTAGCGCGGGGATACCGCGGGGTTTGCGGGACACCCGCGGCCTTTTCGGCGCGACGAACCCGAAAGGCCGCAGGTACCCGCAAACGGCGCGTGTCCCAGCGCTACATCTTCATCTGCCGATCGACATTCCGCGCCATCGATCAACTCCGACTACCGTCATCCCAACCCTGCCCGCAATCCTGTTACAATGCTAGTTGCAAACGAGTTGCTATGTTGTCCAGCTTTGTAATTGCCCTGCGTGAGGGCGTGGAAGCCGCGCTGGTCATCGCGATAGCCGTCGCGTATCTGCGTAAAACCGGCCGCGGCGCTCTGTTACCTTTGGTCTACAAAGCCTGTGGAGCCGCTGTGTTTGCTAGCGTTTTGGTGGCGGGCGTCTTCTACCGAATGAATATCAGCGATGATCGCTACGAAGGTCCGCTGCTGCTCGCCAGCGCCGTCTTTGTCCTCAGCATGGTGCTTTGGATGAACCATCACGCCCGCGGGATCAAGGGGGAAATTGAAACTCGGTTGCAACAACGAACGGAAAGTGGAGCCTCCCGGTGGGGCATCTTTTTGTTCGTATTTCTGATGATTTTCCGCGAGGGCGTGGAGTTGGTCCTGATGCTCATGGCGCTCCGCTTCGATACCGACGGCCTGATGCAGACACTCGGCACAACGCTAGGTTTGGGTCTGGCCATTCTGTTTGGTGTCAGCTTTGTCCGGGGCACGATTCGCATTGATCTCGCCAGCTTTTTCCGCATCACCACCGTCATCTTGATGGTGGTGGTTTTGCAACTGGCTATCACTGGATTGCACGAGCTGTCCGAAGGCGGGATACTGCCCGGCAGCTCTGCGGAGATGGCCCTCGTTGGTCCCATCGTTCGAAATGAAGCGTTCTTTTTCGTGATGATTCTGGCCCTGGCCGCCACCATGTTGCTGATGGAGTGGCGCAGACGCCGCGCCCCCGAGGTGCAGAACCTGGAAGGCGCAGCGTTGCGCAAAGCCAAATGGACCGCGCGTCGTGAGCGCATGTGGGTGATGGCGTCATGCTCGGCGGCCGGACTTTTCATGCTGACCATCACGGCCGAGTTCATTTATGCGAAATCGGAGACGGAGCTTTCCACGGCAACCGAACTCACGGTGTCCAGTGGAGTCGCGCGGATTCCGGTAAGCGCGGTGAATGACGGCATGTTACACCGTTTCGCCATCAACTCAGACGGCATCACCGTCCGCATCATCGCCATTCGCCGCCCGGATCAGTCCATTGCCATCGCGTTTGACGCCTGCGAGATTTGCGGGAGCCAGGGCTACTATCAAAAAGGTCCCAACGTGATCTGCAAGAACTGCGCCTCCGCCATCAACATCCCAACGATCGGCCAGCAGGGCGGCTGTAACCCCATCCCGCTGGAGTCGAAAGTCGATGGCGGCCAAATCGTGATCCCCGCGGACAAACTGCTGGCGGGCTCGAAGATCTTCCGCATCGGGAGCCGCTGATTTGTTTCTGCGATTCGTCGGGCAGTCGATTCGCCGCGCTCCGCGCCGCAAAGCCATGGCCATTGGAGCCGTCGCGTTGGGCTCAGCCGTGGCCACCGCCATGCTCGGTGCCATGCTCGAGGTTGGCGACCGCGTGAATCGCGAGTTGCGCAACCTGGGTGCGAATCTGCTGGTCACGCCGAAGTCGGCTTCACTGCCGGTGGATATCGGCGGTATCCGCTACGAGCCCCTCGCAAAAGACGAGTTCATCCCCGTCGCTGGTGTGCCCAAGATCAAATCGATTTTCTGGCAATTGAATATCACTGCAGTTGCCCCTTCGCTGCACGCCCAGACCAAGATCGACGGGCGCGACATTCCGGTGGAAGGCGTATGGTTCCGGCGGGATCTTCATGCACCGGATGGGACGCACAGCGCTGCGGGCGTACGTGCCCTGAACACGACCTGGAAAGTGGATGGCCGGTGGATCGACGACCGCGAATCGAACGATCGTGCCACCGACTGCCTTGTGGGCGCTGCACTGGCCCGGCGCCTGGGTTTGCGCCCCGGATCTAGTCTCGCTCTGTTTGGCGAACCGTTTGTTGTCGCAGGCATTCTTTCCACCGGGGCCGAGGAAGATGACCGCGTGTTCGTCCGCCTGGAGGTTCTGGAACGGCTGACGGGTCGTGCAGGGCAGGTGGACGCGATCGAGGTTGGCGCGCTCACCAAGCCTGAGGACGCGTTTGCGCGCAAAGATCCTTCTATGATGAAGCCCGAAGAGTACGATCGCTGGTATTGCACGCCGTACATCACTTCGATCGCCCATCAAATCCAGCAAGTCCTGCCGATGGCGGTGGCGCGTCCTATCCGGCGCGTGGCCGACAACGAAGGCCAGGTGCTGAGCCGCGTGCGCGGGCTGATGCTGCTGATTGCGCTGGCAGCGCTCGCGACAGCGGCGCTCACCGTGTGGAGCGTTATGGCCACCACGGTGCTGGAGCGGCGCTATGAGATCGCCATTATGGAGGCCACTGGTGCGGGTAGCGGTCTGATTGCCACTCTGCTGGGTGCCGAAGTCGCCATTCAAGGTGCGCTCGGTGGACTCATCGGCGCGCTCGTTGGCGCGAAACTCTCGGGCGCGGTGAGCCAGACCGTCTTTGGCGCCCACGGCGAAGCTCCCGCTGCGCTGGTTCCGCTCGTGGTGGTCGTCGCCACGGCAGTCGCCCTGGCGGGAGCGGCGCAACCGTTGCGAAGGGCGCTCGCCCTCGAGCCCGCCGAGATCCTGCGGGAGGGTGCGTAGTGTTTTGGCGATTCGTCCTGGCCGCCGTGAAGTTTCGCCGCCGCCGTTTGCTGCTGGCGTTCACCGGCTTGGCCGTCACCGCCACGCTCGCTACCGCTCTGTTCAGCGTCTACTCCGATATCGATCGCAAAATGCGGCGTGAGTTTCGAGGCTATGGCGCGAACCTGGTGATCGCGCCCGCCGGGAACTCTCAAGCCGTGCCGCTCAGGGCGGTGGCGGAAGCCGAACGCCTGGGGGCTGTGGCCGCCCCTTTCCTCTATGTCATCGGCCGCATCGGGGACGCGCGGGTCGTCGTGGCAGGCGTCGACTTCCGGCGCGCCGCACCGCTCACGAGCTATTGGCAAGTGTCGGGCGCGCATACAGCCGGGACTGGCGAGTGTCTCGCCGGAAGCGCGCTCGCGGCGCATTATCACGTGAGCGTCGGGCAAAGCCTGCCCCTGGCATCCGGGCCATGCCTGGTCCGAGGTATCGTCAGCACCGGTGGTAATGAGGACAACCAGGTCATCGTCCCGTTCGACCGCGCCGCGGCCGACGCCGGATTCCACGACGCCGCCAGCATTGTGGAAGTACGCGCTGATGGCCAGCGAGTCGACCAGACTCGCGCCGCCCTAGCCCGCCTCTTGCCCGAGACCGACGTCCGCGTCCTGCACGCCATCGCCGAAACCGAAGCCAGCGTCGTCCTGAAAGTGAAAGCGGCTGTCTTTTCGCTTGCTCTCGTGATCTTCGCCATCACCACCCTGTGCGTGACGGGCAACTTCAGCGCATTGGTGATCGAGCGCGGCAAAGAGATCGGCGTACTCAAGGCCATCGGCGCAGCGGACGGAAAAATCGCGGCGCTGTTACTATCGGAGTCGCTGGTGCTGGCGTTCGCGTCCACAATCGCCGGTTATCTGGCCGGTCTCGCGGTGGCTTACGGAATTGGCCGTGGGATCTTTTCTGACGCTGGTTCAGTCGCGGCGATCGGTGTCGATTTCGCCGTGTTCGCACCCGTCATGGCGGTTACTTTGCTCGTGGCGGTGATTGCTACTCTGTTCGCGGCCTCACGCATCTGGCGCATCGAGCCTGCGGTCATCTTGCGGGGAGAATAGCGAGCCATGCCGGAGTTTCTCCAGGTTGATCGCGTCTCCAAGCATTACCACGTTGCCGGAAACGGACCCCTCAAGGCCCTGGACCAGGTCAGCCTTTCCGCGGCCGCGGGCGAGTGGATCGCCATCATGGGCCCATCCGGTTCGGGGAAGACCACGCTGCTCAACATTCTCGGCTGCCTCGACCAGCCTACCAGCGGATCTGTCCACATCGGTGCCACGGACACCGCCAAACTCAGCCGCCCCGAGCTGGTGCGTTTTCGCTCCGAAACGGTTGGCCTGGTCTTCCAGCAATATCACTTGATCCCACACCTGACGGCGCTCGAAAACGTCATGCTCGCACAATACTTTCACAGCATGACGGACGAAGGCGAGGCGCGGCGCGCGCTCGATCATGTGGGACTTGCCGAGCGCGCCGGCCACCTGCCCTCCCAACTTTCCGGCGGCGAGCAGCAGCGCGTGGCCCTTGCGCGCGCCCTGGTCAACGATCCGAAAATCATTCTCGCCGACGAGCCGACTGGCAACCTGGATGCGGCCAACGAACAAATCGTGTTGGATCTGCTGAGCGGTCTGCACGCGCAAGGCCGCACCATCCTGCTGGTAACCCACGACGAACGCGTAGGCCGCTGCGCCGACCGCCGCATCAATCTGGAGCACGGCCGCATCGTCGAAACTCTCGTGTTTACGGCTGAAGAGAACGAAGATTTTGACGAGATCCTCGAAGAGCTATGGATGCGCCGCGAACGCGCCATGCACCACGAGGGCGCTCATTTCACCGAAGTCCAGCGGCGAAAGCTCTTCACCACCATGTGCCGTATCGGTCTGCTACAGCTCGCGGGCGACGAAGCGCGCTTTACCGATGCCGGCGAGGAGCGCGCTCGCAGCGTGATCCGGCGTCACCGCCTGGCCGAGCGCCTTTTCATGGACGTGCTTTCGATTCGCGACGACGCTTCGGTCGAATCGAACGCCTGTACGTTCGAGCACATCCTCAGCCCCGAAGTCACCGACCGCATCTGCACTTTCCTGGGCCATCCGACCACCTGCCCGCATGGCAGTCCGATCCCGCCTGGCAAGTGCTGCGGAAACGGCAAAAATCCTCAGTAACCATTTCCGAAATACGGAGTAACAGTTCTTACAGGGAGGATGCTGTGAACTCGCTCGTCCACGACCTTCGTTTTGCCCTCCGGATGATCCGCAACAGTCCCGGCTTCACCGTCGTGGCCGTTCTGACGCTAGCTCTGGGTATCGGCGCTAACGCGGCCATTTACAGCTTTGTGGATGGGGTTCTGTTGAGGCCTCTTCCCTATCCGCACCCCGAACAGATTGTCAACGTCTGGGAGAAACCGCCGAACCACGACCGCAATGGCATTTCCACGTTGAACTTTCTCGATTGGAAAAATCAGAAAACAGGTGGTCGCCGAGGTCGCACTCGCATTCGTGTTGCTCTCAGGGGCAGGTCTGCTCATTCGCAGCTTCTACCAGCTTCAGCAGGTTGATCCAGGTTTCGAAACCACCAACGTCATCACCATGTGGCTCCCCATGACCGACGCCCAATACCCCGACGGCGCGCGCGTGATCAACTACCTGAGCCAGGTGATGGAAAAAATCGACGCTGTTCCTGGCGTCCGCGAGGCCGCTGTCACCACCGCGCTGCCTCTCGGAGGTTGGGGCTGGGGCATGCCGTTCCTCATCGAGGGCCAGCCGGTTGTGGATCGCGCCAACCGACCCGGCTGCTTTTACAAGATGGTCAGTCCATCGTATTTTCGCGCGCTCGGCATGCGCCTTCTGAAGGGGCGCGCGCTTTCCGAAACCGACACGCAGGGCGCGGTGCCGGTAATCGCGGTCAACGAGAGTCTGGTGAAGCGCTACTTCAAGAAGGATGAACCGATCGGCAAGCGCGTTCTCATCCAGCAGATCATCACCGCAAAGCACGAGCTCGGCCCAGAAGTACCCTGGCAGGTGGTCGGAGTGGTGGCCGATGAGAAGGTGGACGGCCTCGACGAATCGAGCCCCGGTGTGTACGTCTCTTACAAACAGAGCCCCACAGTGGGCAATGGCCTTGTAGTGCGCGGCGCCATGGATCCTAACGGCCTGATCAAGTCCATCCAACGATCGGTGTGGGAAGTGAACAAGAATCAGGCGCTCGAGGATATCAAGCCGTTGGAGCAGATCAAGACGGAATCACTCGGGGGGAATCGCCTGCGCACGATTCTGCTTGGCGCCTTCGCCGGCCTCGTGCTGCTGCTGGCCGCGATCGGCATCTATGGGGTCATTTCATACTCCGTGTCGCAGCGCACGCATGAGATGGGAGTTCGAGCCGCGCTAGGCGCCAGTTCCTGGGATCAGTTGCGCCTGGTGCTCAAATCCGGATTGTCGTTGACCCTCATTGGCCTGGCCCTCGGCACGCTCGGCGCACTCGGCCTGACGCAGTTGCTTTCGAGTCTCCTGTTCGGAGTGAGTGCACGCGATCCGTGGACTCTTGCCATGGTCGGCCTCGTTCTAGCCGCCGTCGCTCTTGCCGCCTGTTACATTCCCGCGCGCCGCGCCACGCGCGTGGACCCAACGGTCGCCTTGAGATATGAATAGTTTGTAGCGTAGGGACACGCGGTGTTTGCGGGTACCTGCGGGTTTTTCCTCCGATGCCGCAGTCTTTCGTCTAAACCTTGGCCAAACTCTCCCGCGACAACAACGCCCGCTTGCGTTCCGCTCCCCAGCGATAGCCGCCCGGGTCGCCCGTGTCACGTACCACGCGATGGCACGGAATCACTAAAGCCGCCGGGTTTGCGGCGCAGGCGTTGGCCACAGCCCGCACAGCCTTGGGCCGTCCCAATGCTTCCGCAATCTGCGAATAACTCCGCGTTTCTCCATAAGGAATTTTCCGCAGCTCCTGCCAGACGCGCCACTGAAAGGCGGTCGCGCGCACATCCAGCGGCAGATCGAGGTGCGGCCTGCTCCCGCACAAATGCGCCACCAGCGCTGACACCCAAAGCCCGAGACGCCCGTTGTCACGCTGAATCGCAGCTTCGGAATATTCCGCCCGCAAGTCTTGCGCCAGCGCATCGTCGGAATCACCCAGGCTGACCGCGCAGATCCCCCGCTCGGTCCGCGCAACCAGCAGGCGTCCCAGTGGCGAATGCACGGTCGTGTACGAGATCTCCATGCCCCGTCCGCCGCGCCGGTATGTGGCCGGGGTCATGCCGAGCTGATCCGGCGCGCGTTCGTACAAGCTACGGCTCGATCCGTAGCCCGCCTCGTAGAGCGCCGTCGTAACGTCCCGCTCTTCGCGCAGGCTCGATTTCAGTCGCTCCAGCCGCAGTGCATCCGCATATTCCCTCGGCGTGATGCCGAGAAATCGCTTGAACGTCCGCTCCAGATGGTATGGACTGACGTCGAGCTCCTCGCCCAAATCCGCCAGGGTGGGTGGCGCGTCCGCCCGCTGTTCAATCGAGCGGCAAGCCCTTCCGATCATGTCGAGTTGCGGTGACGCTTGCCGCGAAGCCTGCGGACGGCAGCGCCGGCAAGGCCGGAAACCAGCCTTCTCGGCGGCATCGGGCACCGGAAAAAACATCACATTTTCGCGGCGCGGCCGCCTCGACGCGCATCCAGGCCGGCAATAGATGCCGGTCGACCGCACCGCGTAGACGAACCGCTCATTGCTGCAAACCTCGCGCGCCAGCACAATCTGCCACCGCGCCTCGTCGATCACTACCTGGGAAATCGCTTCCATGCCCCCAGATTAAGGCCTCTCCATCAATGATACTATCCGAATCTTGCCCTCCAATTGAGCGGTCCGCGCCCGGATCCGTCCGCCCCTGGAACCGGCAAGCACCGCCGGGGTGCGAATCTATCAGGTCAGTTTCTTGGGTGTTCTCGGCGACTCGGCGACTCGGCGTTGAAAATTAGTTTTCGGTTTGACGTGACGTCAGTACCCATCCCCCAACCAGCGCGCTACGATGTCTGTGTGCGGCTCAAATTTCAGGACAACGCGCCGCGGCCTGTGTGCGTCAATCCTCTTGTGAAGGCTTTGGCGTTCATCGTGGTGACGGCTGCCCTGGCTTCCGCCGTGGATTCACCGACTACGCATCTGCTGAAAGCCGTGGAGAGCCGGTACAACCGCGCGCAGACGCTCCAGGTAAAATTCGCGGAGACTTACAGCGGCCTCAGCCAGGGAGCGCGGACCGAATCCGGTATCCTCTATCTGCGAAAGCCTGGCCGCATGCGATGGGAGTACACGCAACCGGCAGGGAAGCTGTTCGTATCGGATGGCAAAGAGGTTTACCTGTACCTGCCGGGCGAACACCGGGTCGAGAAGATGCCGCTCAAGGCTACCGAGGATATGCGCGCGCCGTTGGCGTTCCTGCTGGGCAAGCTGAACTTCGAGCGGGAGTTTCAGAATATCCAGGCAAGGGCTGAGGGCGACGGCTCGCTGGTCACGGCCGATCCGAAGTCGGAAAGCTTGCCCTACTCCAAGGTGGAGTTTCTGGTTTCCCCCACTTTTGTGATTCGCAAACTGCACATTGTCGGGCAGGACCAGTCAATTCTGGATTTCACATTTGACGATGAGAAGTTGAATCCCGCGCTCGCCAACTCCATGTTTCAATTCCACCCGCCGCCGGGCGCGGAAGTCGTGGAAAGCGGGAGTGGACAGTAGCCCATGTCGGACTGGGTGTTGAAATACGCCGACGCACGCGGCGAAATTCACCAACAGGTGGCCCAGGCTGCCACTGAGAGCGAAGTGCGCGAGCATTACGCGCAGCAGGGATTCCTGATTTACTCCGTCCGGCCACGTCGCGTGGCGCGGGGACTCAGTACCGAAGTCGCGCTGCTGGGGCGGCGGAAAAAACTCAATCTCGAAAAATTCCTGATCTTCAACCAGCAGTTTGTGACACTGATCCGCGCGGGGCTGCCGATTCTGAAAGGGCTCGATCTGCTGGCCGACCGGCTCACCGATCCCAAGCTCGGTCCACACATCAAGACGGTACGGGATGAAGTGCGCAAGGGCACACTCTTATCGGAAGCGTTTCGCATGCAAGGCGTGTTTCCGAAGATTTACGTGACGACGGTGATGGCAGGGGAAAAAAGCGGCAGCTTAGCCGAGGTGCTCGACCGCTACATCACGTATCAGAAGCTGGCGCTGGCCGTGCGCAAGAAAATCCTGGTTTCGCTGCTCTATCCATCGGTTCTGATCTTTCTGGTGCTGTGCCTGATCGTGTTTCTGGTGACCTTTGTCGTCCCCAACTTCGCTCAGCTTTACTCCAGCATGGGGGCGCAACTGCCCACCATCACCCAGGTGCTGATTGCGGTGGGAACGACCGCGCGCAACTACGTGCTTCTGTTCTTCGCCGGTGTGGTGCTGGCCATATTCTTGTTCGTCTGGTGGTCGCGCCGAGAGTCGGCGAGAGAGAAGCTGGACGCCGTACGGATGCGCACGCCGATCCTCGGAGACATCTGGCTGAAATATCAAGTGGCGCAGTTCGCTCGCGTCCTAAGTACGCTGCTGACAGGCGGCATCCCGCTGATGCAAGGCCTCGAGACCGCATCGGATTCGCTCGGCACCGTGCTGTTGCGGCGCACGCTGGACAAGGCGAGCAAGATGGTGAAGGAAGGGCAGGCGCTATCGGGCTCGCTGAAATCGACCGGCGTTTTCCCTGCGCTCTCCATCGACATGATCGAGGTGGGCGAATCGACGGGCGCCTTGCCGGTGATGCTCACCAGTGTGGCTGAGTTCTACGAAGATGACGTGAACACCAAGATGACGGCTGCGCTCTCGCTGATCGAGCCGGCCATCATGATCTTCATGGGCATCTTCGTCGCATTCGTGCTGATCGCGCTGTACCTACCGATCTTCTCGCTGGCGGACACGATCCACTAAAGCAGGTGTCAGGTTTCAGTTGCCACGTGTTGGCAAACACTCTACGCCGCGTCGTCGATCGCGACCACAATGCGTTTGCCGAGCGCTTCGAGCGCTGCCTGGATTTTCTCGGACCTGGTGTCATGGTCAGGATCGAGCATGCGGCGGACGACGGTCTCGCGCACTCCCAGCCGGCGCGCCAGTTCGCTATTGCTCACGCCCTGGGTGGTCATGGTGAGATAGAGGGCCAACTTGCCTGCAATCCACAGCGGGACGGGAATCATGCGCTGGCCACGTTTCAGCCGGGAGGGAGCCGGAATCGCCGTCCTCTCGGCAATGCGAAAGGCGATCGTGCTACCGAGGCAGTCGATGGCCTCTTCGAGTGCCTCTGCCATGTTGCGCCCGTCCGTGTGGGCCTCCGGAAGATCAGGAAAACCGGCGAGGACACGGCCTTTGGCGTCACGGCGGAACGTTGCGGGATAAGAGAATCGATTCATGTTGCGTTTCAGCTCGCCCGCCGCAGTTCTTCCCGAACCACGCGACGGAGAATCGCCTCCAGCGGTTCTTCGGACCGGTCGATGTGCGCGCGGAGAGCCCGGTTGATGAGGTTCTGATAGCTCCCGCCGCCGGCCTCGTCGACCTGCTTGCGGAACCAGTCGAGAACGTCGTCATCCAGACGGATCGTGATGCGGGACTTGCCGCGCGGAACCTTGAGGACTGGTCCGCGCTTAGCTTTGGAGAAATTGTATTGCCTCTTCATCTGACTTCCTCGTACTGACTACGCTCCCGGGGCGTCGCCTCCCTTGCTGAAATTAACCGCACGCGCTCGCCTCGCCACGTGTAGACGACTACCAGGAGCCGCCCGGACGCATCCAGCCCCATCGTGACCCATCGCTCCTCATCAACGGACGACAGATCCGACATCGTTAGCGCCGAATCGTCCTCCAGCGCTGTCACGGCGTCTGCGAACCTGACACCGTGCTTCGTGAAGTTGGCCCGCGCTTTCGCCGGGTCCCACTCGGACTCCACGATTAATTATATGCACAGATGTGCATATTGGCAAATGAAGATCGCCTGATGCCGGCCACGTGATGTTTGGTTGCCCTGGTGGGCGGGCGGTCTGTCGCTGAGTTCGTCCGGGGGGGTACAATGACCTTCGCATACAAGGGATGCTGGGACCTTTAGGAAGGCTCTTCGGTATTGGACCTCAAGCAAGCGCTCCTGGTGTTACGCCACCAGCGCCGCCGGATGTGTCAGAGCCGTTTGTATCGGACTCTCCCGTTACGGATCCCAATCTGGATAAGTTCAAACGACTTCCCTTCGCCAAGCGTATCGCCGAAACGCTAGCCCAACGGCGCGATTCAACTAGCATTGTAGTCGTGATCCACGGTGAGTGGGGAGAAGGCAAGACAACCGTACTGGAGTTCGTGTACGGGGCGCTCTGCAGATTCGATGACATTCTACCTATTCGCTTCAACCCCTGGCGCTTCTCCGATGAGCTGTCGCTGCTTATGAGTTTCTTTGCGACGCTCGCCGGCACGCTCGACAAATCTCCGAAGACCGCAAAGGAAAAGCTTGGTGACGTCTTTCGCAGCTACGGCGACGTGCTCGGAGAAATCGCGATCGAAGCGAATGGAACAAAGGTGTCAGTTGGTCATAGCGTATCGAAGATGGGGGAGAAGCTTTCCATGGTAACCATCGAGGAGCGAAAGGATCGTATAGAGCGGATGCTAAAGGCCTCCCGAAAGCGCCTCGTGGTTTTCCTCGATGACATTGACCGGCTCGAAAGGAAGGAGATTCAATCCGTTTTCAAGCTGCTCAAACTGACCGCTGACTTCGCGTACGTAAGCTATGTCTTGGCTTTCGATCGCGACGTTGTTGCCGCTGCAATCGGCGAGCAGTATGGCGCTGGTGACATCCGGGCTGGCTATCAATATCTCGAAAAAGTTGTTCAGGTCAACTTGAATCTGCCCATCGCAGACCGCGAACTGCTCTATCAACTGTGTATCGAGGGCGTAAACGACGCTTTGCGGATGGCGAAGGTTTCACTCTCGCAGGAGCAAGAACGGGGATTCCAGTTGGCATTTCTGCAGTATGTCGTTCCCGAGCTTCGTAATCCCCGGTTGGCGAAACTCTATGCTAACTCGGTCGCGTTCGCACTTCCTCTCCTGGCACACGAAGTCAATCCCGTCGACCTGCTTCTGCTGGAGGCCATCAAATTCGCTTACCCAGCAATCCATGAGGACATTAGGAAGTTCCCTAGCGTCTACACGGGGGAATTTGGCTGGGATCTGAGCGGTGTCGTTGATCGCGGTAGAGATACGCGGCAAAGGTTAGATGAAATGCTGAACAAGATGGATGTGGCCCGAGCAGGCCGGGCCCGGCATCTGCTGACTGAACTATTCCCGCAGTTGCACAATGTCTTCCGCGCCAACAACTATGGTGATCGCAACGAGGACCAAGCACGCCGCGAACAAAGAGTTTGGTCGTTGGACTATCTTCGGCGGTATCTCACATGCTCTATCCCGGCCGGCGATGTATCGGATCAGCAGATTGACGACTTCCTGCGGGGAATCGGGTCCTTTAGCGATGACGAGGTCGGCGTACAGTTCCGGAGCTTGGCGCGGCCTGATGAGCATCGGAAGTTGCTTTTCAAACTGAAGAGTCGGATCGAACAGATCCCTTTAGATTCCGCCGTAAGACTCTGCTTTACTATCGCTCGCGAAGGGCCCCTGTTTTCTGTAGGTTCCGATGAACTGGGTCAACCTTGGGAAATCGCTGGATTGCTGATCCGACTGGTCCTCCAGCGAATGCAAAGGGATAGCCGGAAGGAATTTGCGCTCAAGATCCTTGATAATGCTGATCCGCTCCCCTTCGCGGCTGAATACCTGGGATGGATGCGGCCCCAGCGGAACGAGGCGGAAGCGGATTACCTGTTCTCTTCCGCGGACATGGAGGAATTGGTGCAGGTGCTCGCAGAGCGGATCTCGCGCGATGCAAAGAGAGCCCCTTTGATCTGCAGCCGCCCACAGGATTTCCCCCGCCTCTTGACGATTTGGAAGCAAGGCAAGGGCAGTTCAGAGGTGAAGGAGTACGTTGGCAGGGCTCTGTGTGCAGACCCGTCTGTTGCGGCAGATCTTATCAGACCATTCTCCTCCTTTGCACGTACTGGCAACGAGGGAGTCGATCAAGAAGGCTACGAATCCCTGATAGCTCTCGTCGACCCGGAAGATCTGATGAAGGCGTTTGCGGCGGCTGGACTGCTCAAACCCGAAAGGGCGGAAGGCGTCGCACGGCTCGCTCAGCAGTTCGCGGCATTGCACAGGAATGCACGACGTCCGGAGAATCCTAAAGATACGCCCGGGTCGAATGAAAGGTCCGACGGCCCAATGGAGTCCGGTTAATAATGCCGGCCGTCTTACTCCGCAGGTTGCATGATCGATTGACCTTCCGTTTTCGTCTCGAACGCGCTTTCGTCGGACTTGACCGATGAGGTCTGCGTCTGCGAGTCCTTACCGCTTATGAGATCCGCACTCGTCTCACCGCTTCGCCACAGTCTCCGTCAACGGATTCGGCAGATGGTGCTCCGCATAATACCCTGGCCGCACACGCTCCACAATCTGCGCGGTCGGGCGTTCGAGCACCCGGAAGTACGGATTGGGGTTGAGGCCGATCCAGAGGGCCCAGGCGATCAGGGGGAGGAAGACGGCGATTTCGCGCCAGGTGAGATCCTTCAGACCCAGGTTCTTCTCGGAGATCTCGCCTAGCATGGTGCGTTGGAAGAGCCAGATCAGGTACGCGGCGCCGAGGGCGATGCCGACCGCGCCCCAGACGGCCCAGTTGATGGACATCTGGTAGGCGCCTTGCAGAATCGTGATCTCGCCGATGAAGCCGTTGAGGGGCGGCATGCCCATCGAGCTGAGCGCAGCGAACAGAAACACGATGGTGAACACCGGCATCACGCGTAACAGGCCGCCGTATTCGGCAATTTCGCGCGTGTGGCGGCGCTCGTAGACGATGCCCACGATCAAGAAGAGCATGCCCGTCGAAATGCCGTGATTGATCTGCTGGATGATCGAGCCTTGAATACCCGCCGGGTTGAGCGCGAAGATGCCGAGCGTGCAGAATCCGAGATGGCTCACGGACGAGTACGCCACCAGCTTCTTCCAGTCCTTCTGCATCAGGCACGCCAGCGCACCGTACACGATGCCGATGATGGAGAGGATCGCGATGATGTTGACCACTGTCGGGTTCTTTGAGGTGTCGGGAAGCAGGGGCAGGGAGAAGCGCAGGAATCCGTACGTCCCCATTTTCAGCAGAACGCTCGCCAGGATCACGGAGCCGGCGGTGGGCGCTTCGGTGTGCGCGTCGGGCAGCCAGGTGTGGAAGGGGAACATCGGGACCTTCACGGCAAAACCGAGGAAGAATGCCCAGAAGACCCACCAGGCCATGGTCGCGGGCAGGTTGGCTTTCATGAGGTCGGCGATGTCAAACGAGTACGCCTGATATTGGCTGTAGTACTGGAAGTAGAGCGTGAGGATGCCGAGGAACATGAGCACGGAGCCGATGAGCGTATAGATCATGAACTTGATCGCGGCGTACATGCGTCGCTGGCCGCCCCAGATGGCGATGATGAAGTACATGGGCACGAGCACGGTTTCCCAAAACACAAAGAAGAGCAGGAAATCGAGCGACATGAAGACGCCCAGCATGCCGACCTGCAAGAGCAGAAAGAACGCGTAGTATTCCTTCAAGCGGTCTTGGATGGCGGTCCAACTCGAGAGGATCGACAGAAAGCCGAGCAGCGTGGTCAGCATCACGAGCAGCAGCGAGAAACCGTCGATGCCCAGGTGATAGGACGCGCCGATGGAGGGAATCCAGTTGGCGCGCTCGACGAATTGAAAGTCCTTGGTGCGATCGAATTGAAAGACAAGCGGCAGTGAAACCAGGAACCCGAAAAATGACGCCACGTTGGCCCAGACCTTGACGGCAAGGGCGTTCGAGCCGGGGATGAAGAGCAGGACGATCAGGCCGGCGAGGGGCGTGAAGAGGACGATTGAGAGTATATGGTCCATAAGGAACCGAAGGGGATATCTTATCCCAACCGGCGAAGGTGTGGCAGAATCGCAGCATGCGAGAGATGACACGGCGGGCTTGGATGGGAGGCGTTGCACTGGCGGCGCAGGCGGCGGAGAGGACACTTGTCCGGCTGCCCCAGAAGGTGCGGCTCGCGATTATCGGGCTCGAAGGGCACACGAGCGAGATCCTCGGGCCGCTCGACCGGCTGCCCGATGTTGAGCTGGTGGCGGTACAGGATCGCAGCCAGGCGCTCGTCGATGAGGTTCGAGGAAAACACTCGTCTGCTCGCGCTTACAGCGATTGGCGGGAACTGCTGGAACGTGAAAAGCTCGACATGGTGGGCGTCTGTGGAACCAACGGCGAACGTGCGGAGATTCTGATGGCGTGCGCCCAGCGCAAACTGCACATCGTCGCGGAGAAGCCGCTGGCCATTACGGTGGCCGACCTGGAACGCGTGAAGCGGGCGGTGGCGGAAAGCGGCGTGCGGCTGACCATGCTGATCGAGATGCGGTTCGAATCGCAATATCGCGCGCTGAAGCAGATCGTGGATTCGGGAACGATCGGTGAAGTGGCGCAAATGGCGGCGCAGAAATCCTACAAGCTCGGCGAGCGGCCCGAGTGGATGCTGCACCGCTCCACATTTGGGGGAACCATACCCTACATTGCGATACACATGGTTGACTTGATGCGGTGGACCAGCGGCAGAGAGTTGGTAGAGACGGTGTCAGTCGAGGGGCGCGTGGGCTTTCCGCAGCTTGGCGAGATGGAAAACACCACGGCGACCATATTCCGCCTGGACAACGGAGGTACCGACGCGTTGCACATGGATTACCTGCGGCCTGAAACGGCTCCGACGTGGGGAGACGACCGGTTGCGGCTCGCCGGCACGCGTGGCGTAGTGGAATACCAAGCGGCGACAGGAGTGACGCTGTTGACACACAAACATCCGCCGCGAACGATTACAGAGTTGCCGCCAAACGGATCACTTTTTCTCGATTTTCTAAACTCTGTGTACAACGGTAGTCCTTTGGTACTAGAACTAAAAGACATCTATCGCGTGAATGAGATCGTGCTGGCGGCGCGTGATGCCGGTGATAGGCGCCAGATGACTCGGGTATAGTCTGCAATCCGGGCAGAGATACCACGCATACTCGAAGGCCGCACTCCCCGGTAATGCCTGAAGTGCAGGTCACACAAGATCAGTAAATTTAAAGACTCCAACTTCAGTTACTTAGTCGTGTCATGCAAGGCGGATCATGGTTGGTGGGATAGGTTCGGATCAGGAAGCTTCCTTAGTTCCTCAAGGAAGCGAAAGGATACATGGGAACGGATCCGGTCGTTGTAATCCCGCCCAGAAACTGACGAGCTAGACAAGCTTGACAGTCCAAATTCGGCGCGCAACACTGGCGCGCGTAAGTCATCCACCCCAAATAATTTTGCCTTCGTGGCCCGAAACTCTGGTATGATTCTCCGAGGATAAACGAAAGTTATCCTCGGAGGCTTGCCACGGCCTCCTTCATCCGGCGAAAGTGATAAACAGGATAAGCGGAATTTGTCTTCTCCTATTCCTCGCTGGCGTCGGGTCGGTGCACACGACCGGTCCCACCCAAGAGAAGCGTCCCCCGGGGCAATCTCAAACCTTGCCATCCGCATCATCGGCAGATGTGTATCGCGAGCCGTACGATCAGGGGTGTGCTCTTCTCCAGAACCGGAAGTACTTGCAAGCCGAGGAGCTTTTTCAGTTGGTGTATCGCGGAGACCGGAAGAACGGCGATCTGCGGCACGCGGGTCGAACCCTGACCTGCATTGGCGCTTGCAAGTACGGCTTGTTTCGCTACCGGGATACTCTGCAGGCATGGCTGGAAGCGCGACAGTTGTCGGAAGGCGTGGGGGATTGGGTAAACCTGGGCAGTCTCAACGCCAATCTTGCAACCTTGTTTATCGTGATGGGGGATCTCGATGCCGCGGTGGACGCCGCAGAGCGGGGTGTGTTGGACGCGGACAGGGGTGGCTTCGCGGACGGCGTGGCACGCGCTCAAATTGAACTCGAAATCGTCCGGGCAAAGCAGGGGCGGCTCGAAGAATCCGCCGCCGCTATGAATCGGGCAGTGATGGTGGCGGAACGCGAAGGCAACCTCGCTACCGCGGCCGAGGCTTGGGATCATTTCGGAGAAGAACTGCTTGCCCACGAGGAGCTGGCGGAGGCGGACCGGGCTTTGACGGAAGCTTACCGGCTGAGGAAGCTGCACGGGCTGATGAAGCTCGATAGCTCACGCTACAATCTCGCTAGGCTGCGCCTGCTCCAGGGTGATGCGGCATCTGCGCTGCACCTGGTGGACGCGACTCTGGCAGAGGGACATCGTCCCGACAGCTCGATTTCTGTCTGGGCCCTACGCTACACCCGCGGCCGCACACTGCTTGCGCTGGGCCGCACCGAGGAGGCGTTCGATGAATTTCGCGCGGCCCTGGAGGTTGCGCGACAGTGGCGGCTCGAGGTGCTGCCGGCCGACTTCACGCGCGTGAGTTCCGAAGTGCAGCTGAACCAAATCTATTCGGGCTTCATTGAAGCAGGCAGCCGGTTGTATTTCGCCAGCGGCCGCGAGGCTTTGGCTCGCCAGACGTTCGAGGCGGCGGAGGAGAACCGCGCCGCCAGTCTGCACGCCTTGCAGGCGCTGCCAGGAGACTGGCGCGAGCGGCTACCGGCAAGCTATTGGGAATCGCTGGCGCGGCTGCATTCCGCCGAGGTGGAGTTGCTTAGCGTAGATACGGCGGCGCTGCGCGACGAGATGCGCGGCCTGAGGTCGGTGGTGCTCGAATTGGAAGCGAAGGCAGGCGCAAACACCGAAGCGCCGAGCGCCGGGGTGGCTGAACGGACTCAGGCGAACCTGCCGCGGGATGCCGTCCTGCTGAGTTTCCATTTGGGTGAGCAAGAGTCGGTTTTGTGGGCGATCAGCCGGGAGCGATTCCGCTTGTACCGTTTGCCGGGAAAGGCCGAATTGGGCAGCGATATTGCCGCATTCGTGCGAGCGGTGAGCACGGGCGGGACGACCGCGAGAGAGCGGGGTCACGCGCTCTACGGGAAACTGCTCGGCCAACTGGAACCGGGTCTTCGGGACAAACCGCGATGGATCCTGGCGCTCGACGAGCAGTTATTTCACGTCCCATTCGCCGCGCTGGTGACTGGTTGGCGTGACGGAAAACAGGAGTATCTGGCTCAGCGCCACTCGCTTCGTGTGGCGACCGGAGTGCTGAGGCCGGGGCAGGATGGCGCGCAATCGTGGCGCAATGTGGCAGCGGGAAAATTCTTGGGTCTTGGAGATGCCATCTACAACACGGCGGATCCGCGTTGGACGGGCCACCGGGACGAACAAGGGGCCCTGCTCCCGTGGCTGGCCTCGGCGGCAACCACAACGCCGCGTGGCCCAGTGATGGCACGGCTGGCCGGTACGGCGGCGGAAGTGGAATCCTGCGCGCGCACGTGGAACCCTGAGCCGGGAAGCGCCATCCTGCTCCGCGGAGCCGATGCTGTTCCCGGCAAGTTCGAGACGGCACTCCGGGCGCAACCTTCGGTGATCCATATTGCCGCCCACTTTCGCGAGGCGAGCCTGGCGCCTCACTACAGCATGATCGCGCTGAGCCTCTCCCCATCGGGCGATGCGCAGTGGCTAAGCCCGCTCGAGATCACACGCGCCAAGGTTCCGACTGGTCTAGTGGCGCTGAGCGGGTGCAGTTCGGGGCGCGCGGACGCGCTGCCAGGATCGGGCCTGATGGGGCTTACACGGGCCTGGCTGGCCGCTGGGGCGCGCGCCGTCATCGCCAGCCACTGGCCGACGCCCGATGATAGCGGGACTTTGTTTATCGATTTCTACAAGCACTTTCAAGAAACCCCTGAGGCAGGACCGGCCGTGGCCTTGCAGAGGGCGCAGCTCGATATGCTGCGCGCCGGCGGATGGCGGTCCGATCCGCAATATTGGGCTACTTATTTTGTCAACGGAGATCTGTAGGGGGGATCTTTATGGCAGGATTTAATACGGAAGCTTTGAGCACGCCACAAGACGCCATGGGCACACCAGCCGATCCGCCTGGGTCAGATGCGCCGCTCGCAGGCCCGAACTGGACTGCGTTGGTGGAAAAAATTAAGGTCGACGATCAGTCCGGCATGGAAGAGCTATATCGGGTGTTTTCCAGAGGCGTCCGTTTCTACCTGTGCCGCCAATTGGGGCCGCAGGATCTGGAGGACAAGGTTCATGACACGTTTCTGATCGTCGTGCAGGCGGTGCGGAAGGGAGAGCTCAGGGAGCCGGAGCGGCTGATGGGCTTTGTTCGCACGGTGGTCCGGCGGCAGGTGGCCGGGCACATCGACCAGGCAGTGCATGCCCGGCGCCAGCAGGTAGGGATCGAATCGGGGACGACGGTGATCGATCTCAATCGAGACCCGGAAGAGAAGGCCATCCAACAGCAGCACGAAGACATCGCGCGCCGGGTGCTGAACAGCATCTCGAAACGCGATCGCGAGATCTTGACACGATTTTACTTGCTGGAGCAGCCGCAGCAGCAGATATGCGACCAGATGAACCTGACGGAAACACAGTTCCGCCTATTGAAGTCTCGCGCCAAAGCCCGGTTTGGGGAGCTGGGCAAGCGGAGGCTAGAGCGCCGGGACATCGCCCGGTTTTCTTGAGAGAGCGCTGGGGAGACATAGACTACACGTTTGTGGGGGTCGGACCCACAAACAGGGACGGTGCTGTCATGCAACTGGATATAAACGGTCACGCCAGCGACGAGTGCCTGGAGCAATACGCCCTGGGCTCGTTGGAGGAGCCGCTCTTGGGCGAAATAGAGGAGCACCTGTTACTCTGCTCCCAATGTCAGGAACATTTGAAGGAGATCGATGCCTTCCGGGTGGCGATGCGGAGCGCGGCGGCGCGGTTGGAGCGCGAGGAGGAATCGCGCAAGAGGTTCTGGACGCAAATTTCGGCGGCACTGACCTTCCGGAGGCTGGGCTGGGTCATGGCGCTGGGAGCCGTGGTTCTGATCGGGCTGTCGCTACGTGTTTGGATGAGCCCGCCCGAGTCGTCCCGGCCGCTGGCGCTGTTCCTCGAGACCAGCCGCGGCTCCGAAGTGCGCCACGCGCCAGCGCGAAGGCCGCTCGACCTGAGCCTGGATTTGACGGCCCTGGCGTCGTATCCCTCGTATCAGGTCGAAACCGTGGATTCGATGGGACGGGTGCAGGCGCAGTTCGATGCCAGGGCGTCAGAAGGAAAGGTGAGGGCGTCTTTGACGCAAGGTCTCCGGCCGGGAATTTACTTCATCCGGCTGTACTCACCATCACGCGAGCTACTGCGGGAATACGGGCTGGTGGTGGACTAGGCCAACAGCGCGCATTTCACGGTTTAAATTCCGCGGGAGCAGTTCGGGCAATTGAGCGGTGTTGTATGCCCAGCCTGCTAGCACCTGCGTGCTGGAGCAATCGCCAAACTAAGCAGTAGTCTTCGTGCGTGAGCATGGCGGTGGGCACCGCCCCAATTTCGAACCTGCTTCCACCAACGCTCGTCATAGTGAGCAGACCGTAGAGCTTGCCCGAATCGCGCCAGACTGCCGCTACGCCCTCCTCCTTGAAAAATGCCACGCGCGCGGAATTGAACTGTGCTTCCGGCGATGGTGAACTGCGGTCGGGCACCGGGGCGGGAATCTTAGGAACTGGACATGACTGGGACACCGCACTCTAATCATGGCGCAGCGCTTGCATCGGGTCTGAGCGGGCGGCGCGGAGGGCGGGGCCGCAGATGGCGGCTAGGGCGGACGTGCCCAGAAGCATTGAAACGGCCAAATAGACTGCCGGGTCCCAGGATTGAACTCCGAATAGAACCCGCGACAGAACGAGCGATCCGCCCAGTGACAGCGCCAGGCCGGCTAGCAATCCGCTGAATACCGGTCGCATGCCGGATGTGAGTATAAAGCGGATGATGTCGTGGCGGGTCGCGCCGAGTGCCATGCGGATTCCCAACTCCCGGGTGCGCCGCCTCACGGCAAACGCCACCACGCCGTAGATCCCTACTACGGCTAGCAACACTGCCAGAATTCCTAGGATCAATACCAGCTTGATCAATATCCAGAACCTGGAGACCATGTCATCGACCATCGATCGCAGCGTCCTGGGGACGCCGATTGATTCGCGATCCAAATCGCGGGTCGTATGGGCGAAGGCGTGTTGGATCGCGCCAGCATCGCCCTGGAACCGGACCAATAGCGGACCTCCGAAGGAATGCGGGTCCTGCAAACGATAGACGACTGGCCCATCCGCGGCCGCGCCATAGCTCTCCGATCTGGTGTCCCGAGCCACGCCTATGACCTGCAGCTTTTCACTCTGCCCTTGCTCGATCACTTTGCCTACCGGGTCATCGTGCGGCCAGAGCGTTCGCGCAAGGGCCTCGGAGACAACGGCTACCGGGGCGGCTTTCTCAGCAGTGATGTCGGATAGCCGGAATGGCCGGCCGCGCATGATGGGAATGCGCAGCGTCTCGAAGTAATCGGTTGAGACCACATTCAACGCGGCTCTGCGCCCTGCGCCGCTCGCCTGGCCCGGCAACCTGACCTCTTCGGTTGAATCCGGCCCTTCGTCGTCACCCCAAAACGGCGCACGATCGGAATAAGCGACAGACTGGACACCCGGCAACGCTCGAACGCGCTCGTCTAAATTTCGGTAAAACGACCAAGCGGAATTGGGAGTGTGGGGCGGGACACGTACGTTCAACGGAACCAGCAGGACCTGCCGGGTCTCGAATCCGGGTTCACTGGAACTCATGGAGTATTGCACGCGCGCGACCAGCCCTGTTACTACAAGCAGCACCGTACTCAGTGCCACTTGAGCGACCACCAGCAGGTCGCGCATGCCCCACTTGCGTGTTCCCGAGCCGAGCAGAGGCTCGTGCTCTTTGAGCGAACTCGAAAGATCGAGCCTCCACGATTCGGTGACCGGGGCGATGCCCGCGAATGCGGCTGCCAACAACGTTACGCCGGCGAGATATGCAAAGACGGTCAAGTCCGGCTCCACGGGATAGTTGGGTGCGTCCGGTATCAAGCTTGTGATGACGCTGGAGACCTGATAGACCAGATAAGCGCTGATGAGGCCTGCTACAGCGGCCAGGATCAGGCTTTCGGTCAGCAGCATACGGACTAGCCTGGTTCTTCCGGCACCGAGCGAAAGGCGGATGGCAATCTCCTGGCGGCGCGCCGCCGCGCGCGAGAGCAGAAGGGTGGTGACATTCGTGCAAACCATGAGCAGGACTAGCGTCACTGTGCCCATCCAGAGCAACACGATCCAAAAGGCGTTCCAGCGCTCGGCGGGATTTTGGGCGAATGAGCCGTTAGTCAGGAGCACGGCGGTTTTCCGGCCGGGTTGCAGTCGGTCCTGCTGGGTGGCAATGACATTCAGTTCCGCCTGCGCGGCAGATTTCGAGTAGCCAGGCTTGAGCCGCCCTTCCACGACTAACCAGGGCACACTGCTGTGACGGAACAGGTCGTCGCCGCCGAAGAACGGTTGCATGGTCCACGGAATCCAAAGTCCTGACTTGAGTAGGCCTGGAAAGCGCGCTGGCGTCACACCAATCACGGTAAACGGACGCCGATTGAGAGAGACAACTCTGCCGATAATCTGAGGATCGGCCGCAAACCGGCGGCGCCACATTTCTTCGCTGATGACGACCACGGGTGCGGCGCCGGGAGTGGAGCATTCGTCGTCACGAAATAGTCTGCCGAGCTTGGGGCGTTCCAGCCCGTATAGAGAAAAGAAATTGCAGGAAACCAGGAGGTCCAGATCGGCGCTCGGACTGTCGCCCATGGTGGCGTGGACACTGGTCCAGACAGCCAGATTGTCGAGTGAGTGAGCGTGAGCCCGATATGCACGGTAGTCCTGGATGGTTGCAGAAAACGTGTAGCCCCACGGGTCCTCGAATTTGCCTGAGTATGAGTGCACCAACTGGACGAAGCTGTCCGGGTCCTTCTCGACGCGCGCACGAAGGAGCATGCCGTTAACGGCGGTGAACACAGCGGTGTCCAGGCCGATGCCTAACGCCAGCGTCATGACGACGGCGGACGAGAGCAATGGGCTCCGCTGGATGAGGCGGAATCCGAAACGCACATCTTGGAGTAGATTGCCGGTCAAATGCATGAGCATCACCTCCGGAGCTGGCGCAGCGGCGCAATAATCATGACGCACGGTTTCTACGATTGTTACGTGACGGCAGCCAAGGGCGGGCAACGACTGTGGGAAAATCATCTAGGGAACTCCTACGGCAGCCACTGTCCCAGCAATTGTCACACTTCGCGGATTTTTCACATCGCAGAAATGGCTGCGGGGGAAGACGCTTGATGAGATGGAAATGTTGCTCGGCTATCGTACGGGGCGGCTCAGTACGGCGGGAGCGGCGGTGTACGCATTCACGCGGGTGCCGGAAAACTGGGAGTTCGAAGCTGCCGGCTACACTAACGTCTCTGGTGGAATGCCGATGCCATCCGCCTGGGTGGAAGCGGATCGCAAGGCGGCACCATACTACGCCAAAACCGGCATGCCAAGCTCGGAAACGAGACTCAAAGACAACGCGCGAGCATCCATGACCGTTTACGGCGAGGATCGCTTGATCAAGGTCAAGCCGCTATTGGACGATCCCTTGGATACCTATCCGCCAGGCCATGGCATACCGCAGTGGCGCGTTTCGAAGGCAGCAGCGGAGAAGGGGACACTGCAGGGAGATTTGCTGCGCGTGATCCAACCGGGTGAGAATTATCCGGTGTAAGCCCGTAAGCTACTGTGCAAATCTTTTGAAAAGGCTACTAGCGTTCCAGGTAGGACGCTGTGGTGCGTCGGCGATTCGCCGGGCCAACGCCGCCATGAGCCGATTGAAATCCACGGCTGCACGCTTGTCAACGGGCTGTTTGGTGTCGTCGGATGGCGCGTGGTATCGCTGCTCAAACCAAGCATTCACGATCTTCTCTTCAGGTGTATTGGGCTCGTACCCAAAGCTGAGGAACAAAGCCGGAATCCCTTTCTTGATGAAGCTGTACTGATCGCTGCGAATGAAGAGGTTCCGCTCCGGGGTCGGATCGTCTTGTACCTTGATACCCATTTCTTTGGCCGCGGCTTCGACATAGCCTTCCAGATCCGATTCGCGGAGGCCGTAGGCACGGACGATCTTCAGCGGAAAAAGCGGGAGGTACATGTCGAGGTTGATGTTAGCAACGATTTTGTTCCGGTCAACCGTCGGCTTCTCGGCAAAATACTCCGAGCCTTTCTCCCCCTCTTCTTCGCCGGTGCAGGCTAGAAAGAGAATGGATCTCTTGGTCGGACCGGCAGCACGCAGGAGGCGGGCCGTTTCCAGGAGCGTGGCCACTCCCGAGGCGTTGTCCATGGCTCCGTTGTACAGATTGTCCCCATTGACAGGCTCCCCAATGCCGACGTGATCCAGATGCGCCGACAGAAGGACGAACTCGTCCTTCAATTGGGGATCACTACCGGGCAGGGTCGCGACTACATTAGGCGACTGCACCTTCCCCGAATCAAACACGGGCTTAATACGGAGCTTGGCATCGAGCGGAAAATGCGGCAGAGGTTTACCTTCTTTATCCAAGGAACTCAACTCCTGGAATGTGTGTCCGCTTCCCCGAAGCACCAGATCGATGTCCTCAGCACGAACGAGTGCGAGTGGACCTGTTTTCCACTCGATATCCATACCAGGCAGCGAAGGCTGCACCGCAGTTTGCAGAACCGAGTTGACTAGGCGGTCCCAGGGCAGATCAAGAACCCTAGGATTCGCTAGCACGAGCCTTGCACGGAGACCCATTCTCAGCGCGTTCCGAGCTCCCATCTCGCCCGAGCTATAGTGCGCAGCTAAAAGCGAAGGCACCGATTTAGGGGCACCGGCAAATATTACGGCGGCGGCACCGTCTGTTTTGAGACCTTCGTAATCGTCATAATGCGCCTCGGGAATAGTCAGCCCATAGCCGGCGAAGATCAGAGGCGCCTCCACCGTTTTCCCCGAGTCGCCGGATACGCCGAGAACAGCAGATTCCGGAACTTTGAGCGGTTGAGCCTCACCATTTCGAATAATTTCGACGGTCGATTTTTCTGGAATGAGTCTTCTGGTTTCGAACGCAATCGGCTGCAAATAGCCGTCTGGCCCGCCAGGCCGAAGGCCTTCCTTTTGAAACTGGTCCGCGACGTACCGCGCCGCCTTCATATAGCCGTCAGACCCGGTAAAACGCCCCTGCAACTCGTCGCTGGCCAGATATTCGATGTGCTTCCACCAGCGGGATCCATCGTCGACAGTCTTTGTATACAGATTGACGCAGACTGTCAGGGTCAGACCGCATGCAAGCGGCGCGGTTAGGTATCGTTTCATAGGACGTATAGTTTACACCTGCGAAAGCAGAATGTCGGGTCCTACTCGAAACTCTTCCGGAAGTCTTCGAACTGGCGCTTGAGATCCGCGAGATCGGACTCTAGCTGGGTAATGCGGGCTTCGAGCGGCGAGGGGCGAGGCGTAGGCGGCACGGGGGCTTCAGCGCTCTCCACATCGCCGCAGAGCAGGTGGGCGAAGCGGGCTTCCTTCTCGCCGGGGCGGCGCGCCAGTTTTTTGGCCAGCGGCGGCGTGCGCTCCGCCAACCGGCTGAGGGTTGACTCCACGTCGTCGAGGCTGTCGAAATTGTGGAGGCGCTCACTGCGGCCGCGCAGCTCGCCCACGGTCTGCGGTCCGCGCAGCATCAGGACACAAAGCAGCGTCTGCTCGCGGCGATCGAAGTTGAAGACCTCTCCCAAACGGTGCGCATACTTGTGGACGCGATGATCGCCGCCGCTGATATCGACGGTCAGGCCTTTAGCGCGCAGGCTTTCGACCGCGGCATGCACGGTGTCTTCATCGAGCGACATCACCGGCTCACGATTCGATTTCTGATTACACGCGGCGGTGAGCGCGTGCAATGAGAGCGGATAATACTCGGGCGTGGCGGTTTCTTTTTCCACGAGCGACCCGAGAACGCGCGCTTCAACCTCGTTGAGCAGGAGCTGGTCCATGGGTCAATCGTACTTCTCGTAGATGATGCGCCGGCGCTCGAAGCCCATATTCTTCAGGATGGAGCGGACGCTATCGACCATTTCGCGCAGGCCGCAAATGTAGACGTCGAGTTCGCGGCCCGAACCGATGGCGCGCTCCAAGTGCTCCTGTACGCGGCCTGTGCGGCCGGCCCAGCCGGAGGTAGGACGGGTGATGGTGGGCCAGAAGTGGAAATTTGAATGCGCGCGCTCCATGGCCTCGAACTCATCACGATAGAGCAGGCTGTGTTCGTGGCGCACACCAAACACAAGCGTGATGCGGTGCAGGTGATCTTTTGCCAGGCGCGCGGGCAGCATGGCGCGAAAGGGAGCGATGCCGGTACCGGTAGCCACGAGCACCGAATCCTGAGGCGGATCGCGCCAGACGAACGTGCCGAACGGTCCACGCATCTCGACGGTATCGCCCGGGTGCAAGGTGAACAGATACGGCGAGAGGTGGCCGTCCTGCACGCGGTTGAGACAGAGCTCGAAGCGGTTGCCGGCGGGCGGAGCGGCGATGGAGTAAGCGCGCGTGATGGGCTGGCCGTCCACGGTCTCTTCGAAGGAAACCCACTGTCCCGGAACAAACAGGAACTCGCGGACGTCGGGCAGCTCGAAGACGAAGTGACGGATCTCCGGCGCAATTTCGCGCGACTCAACCAGCCTGGTTCTCAATTGGGTCTACCTGCCTCGAGAGCTTGTCTCGCCCTTTCCTGGAGTATGGTGCTTAGCGCGGGATGGCCGTCGAGCGGCGGAGTTGTGCGGATGGTGACTCCGGGATGATTTCGGGCCAAGCCGCTGATGATTCTGGGCAGATCGCGCTGGAGATGAAGTCCCAGTGTGAGAAAGTACGGCACCACGATGACGCGAGTGGCCCCTTTCTCCACGAGCGTTGCGACGGCGGTATCGAGATCCGGTGAGCCGCCGCCGAGGAAGGCGGCTTCAACCAAGTCAAATCCGCCTTCGCGCTGCACGGATTCCGCGATGCGGCGTACGGACTCGTTGGCGGATTCGATGCTCGAGCCGTGGGCAAAGATGACGATGGCGGTCGCGGACATCGCTTTCATTCGAGTATCGCAAATGTTTCTGATGGGGAAGCCGCCCGAGGCAGGATCGGAATCGGCTGGCTGCGTTTCAGACAGTCTAGACTCCGCCCACACGTATGGCGGGCCACTCACAATAACCAGCCTGCGGCCGTTCGAAACCTCCGGCGGTTACCCGCCGCTTCCGTGAATGTAGGCGCGCATGTGGTGCAGTTCCTCGGTCTTCTGCTCCAGCGCGTAGTTCATGAGATCGCGCATGGAGAGCAAACCGACCACTCCATCGCGGCAAGTTATGGGCAGGTGGCGGCAGTTGTGGATGCGCATGGTCTCCATGGCCTCCTCCATGCTGGCCGATTCATCCACTGTGAACACGTTGGATGTCATGACCTCGACAACGGAGGTCGCATTCGGATCGCGGCCACCCACCACGACTCGCACCATAAAATCACGCTCGCTGAAAATTCCTTTCAGCTCGCCTTGATCGATCACCAGAATGGCCCCCACGTGCAGCTCCGCCATACGGTGAGCGACCTCCGCCGCCGTCAGGTGCGGCCCGACCGAGTACAAGTCTCTATTGCCCAGGACATCCTTCACCCGTCCCATAGCCCCCTCCTGGTGTTTACAAGTATCACAAATGCGCGCCGGGAGCCAGCGGACATAGGATTGGGGAGGACTATTACCGGTTCTGACTTCTGGTTCCAGTACTGATTATTACGGGACGATCAAGGACGGGCTGGCCGACGCGGTCTCCACTGGCTGATCGGGGAAAAACCCGGTCAGAAAGTCTAAATAGGCGCGTCCCCGCTTGCGGCCGTTGTTGTTGTCGAGCTCGAGGCGCTGGAGGAAGGCCAGCAGGCCCAGAATGTCGGCGTCGCGGATCTGTGTCATGCCCACTCTTTCCTGTTCCTGCTTGCGGAATTCGTCGATCCCGGTTTGCACCAGGCGGCAGATGTTGGCGGCCAGCAGATTATCGGGGCGTGTCTCATAATAGACGCCACTTTGAAGCGTGCGGTAGGTGCGGACCAACGCTTCCAGTGCCTCGCGCACATCGTAATCGACCGCGCCGGAGGTAGCGAGCGCCGCATCGAGCAACGTGCGAGCGAGGAACAAGAGCAAGGTCTCGTGATCGCGCAGGAATTCCTCCGTCACCCGTATATCCTGATTAGGAAAACTCTGAGGATCAGCGGGCTCGATTTTCTCGTGTTGATGCGCCTCGCGGAGATAGACGCAATCGAGAGGGCAATCGACCGTGACTTCGCGCTCTGTGCCGCAACAGATGGTGCAGATGTCCCCGCGGACGCCAGGGCAGAAACGCCGCGGGCGGCGAACATGGCAAATCGCGCAAGACATTTCTCTAGTATAGAAGAGGGGGACGAGTGACCGTCACGAACCTGTTCATCAAAGTGGAGATCGAGCACGATAAGCGGGAGGAACCGCAGAAACTGAGCGCGGAAATCTGCCGGAACATTCTGAAGGTTTACGGCGTGCGCTCGGCGGAGTTATCGAGCTTCACGACAGCGGAGGAGTAGGGCCGAGCAATTGCTCGTAGGTGCGATGAAAGAAGGAATCGGTCATGCCGGCGATGTAGTCGCACACCAGGCGGTGCGGCGGCTCGGCTTCAGTGCGGTGGCGGTAGTCGTCGGGTAGGCCCTCGGGATGATCCAGGAAAAACTGGAAGAGCTGGGTCATCATGGCGGTGGAACTGCGGCGGTCATGGTCGAGAGCGGGGGAGGAGTAAACGTGGTGGTGGAGGAAGCTTTTCAGTTCGCGGCTGGCGGCCTGGGACTCGGCGGTGAATGCCACGAGGCGCCGGGGATATTCACGGACTTCATCGGCGCTTGCCGCGCCCGACGCCCGAGATGACTCCACCGTGCCTTCAATCAGGCCGGAGACCAGCCCGTCGATCAGTTGGCGAAGCGCTTCCTGAAATTTCTCACGAGGCGCCGCTCCGGGGAACTGCATCTCGATGGTCTCGTAGATAGCGGCGTAGGCCGGAACCTGCATGGCAATCTGCTCAGCATCCACGATTCGAGCGGAGAAAGCGTCGTCGAGGTCGGCGGTATTGTAGGCGATCTCGTCGGTGAGGTCGATGAGCTGCGCCTCGAGCGGCGGCCGCTTGCCCGGCAGGTACTCATCCAATTCGGGAATCTCGCCAGGGGCAAAATCACGGGAGTGCTTGGCCATGCCCTCGCGCACTTCAAAAGTCAGGTTCAAACCGGGAAAGCGCGCGTACCGCTGCTCGAATATTTCGACAATGCGCAGGGCGTGGAGGTTGTGGTCGAAATGATCGCTGAAGCGATGCATCTGCCGGTTCAATTCCTGTTCGCCGGCGTGGGCGAAGGGAGGGTGGCCGATATCGTGGACGAGCGCCAGGGCTTCGGTGAGGTCTTCGTCAAGACCCAGCACCGAGGCCACGGTGCGCGCGATCTGCGAGACCTCGATGGTGTGGGTGAGGCGGTTGCGGAAGTGGTCCGAAAGGCCTGGAGTGAAAACCTGTGTTTTGGCTTCGAGACGGCGGAAGGCCCGCGCGTGAACGATGCGGTCCCGATCGCGCTGGAACGCATTGCGATAGGGGTGGTCCGGCTCGGGATAGCGGCGTCCGTGGCTGCGCGCCACGGGGAAGCAAAGGTGAGCCAGCACAATTCCCGCGCTTATTGGGCGGGCTGGTCGCTCAACGCACCGAGCGCGGCCTGGCTTACGGGACCGGACTGGGCGCGAAGAGGATCGAGCAGCTTTTTCGCCTCAGCGGGTTTGGTGGGAGCGATGAGCTTGGCGAGTTCGATGGTGGCTTGCTCTTTAGAGACGAGCGCCGTGGGATGGGCGATGAGATCGCGAAGGATCTTCTCGGCGTCGGCCAGATGGTTTTCCGCATCGTAGACCTGGGCGAGTGAGAAGCGCGCGAGCGATGCGTAATTCTGGTCGCCGGTTTCCACGGCTTCCTGGAACAACCGCTGCGCATCGGCCAGCTTGCCCTGTTCGGCCATGCTGGCGCCCAAGTAATACTTGGCAATCGCCGCTTCATTGGTTCCGGGATATTTGGCGATAATCTCGCTAAACGCTTTGCTAGCCGCGGCCCGCTTGGCATCCTCGGTGGCGAAATTCATGGGGGCATTAGGATTTTGCTGCCCGACGGCAGTTTCCTGGATCTGAATGGCGTCGGCCAGGGCCTGCTCGCGCAACATGTGCTGATGCCGGATGTAGAAGTAGGCGCCCACGGAGATCAAGGCCACGGCGACGGCGAGGGAACCGTAGAGCACCAGAGGACGGCGATGTTGGGTGACAAAATCAACCGTGTGTTCTACTTCAACTGCAAATTTGTCAGTCTTCAGCTCTTTTCGCGTGATTCTTCCAGCCACAATAAACCTCAGCAGGGATAAAAGGGGTCGCTTTTATGGTAACACGAGGCCAACAAAACGGGTTGCCGGCCCAGCGCCGTGTTATACTCTCCTGCGGACGCAAGCACGGGCCGAAAAAAGAATTGGACCTGCCCGCGGCTCTCCAGTACAATCCAAAGTAGCATCAGAGTGCCGAAGCGCTATCTTGGCGAAATGTTCAAAACAAAAAAAAATCGGCCGGTCATGTTGCCGAGCGAGGAACGCTACACCAGCAACGATGTTGCCAGGATCTCCGGCGTGAGCCTGCGGCAGTTGCAGTGGTGGGACGAGCGCAAGGTGGTTTCGCCGCGGCAGGACGGCCATAAGCGCGTCTATATGCCCGAAGAAGTGGTGGAGATTTCCGTCATCGCCGAGTTGCGGCGCAAAGGCTTCTCCCTGCAAAAAATCCGCCGCGTGCTCAAGTATTTGCAAAAGGAAATGGGCAAACGGCTGGGGGAGGCGACGGCCAGCGACTCGGAAGTGCATCTACTCACCGACGGGCGATCGATCTATCTGGAGGAGAGCGCCGAGCGCGTCATCGACCTTCTCAAGAGCGCGCGCCAGCCCATGTTCCTGGTTTGCGTTACCGATCAGGTGCGGCGGTTTACGGCTTTGCCGCTGCGCAAACCTGCGAAATCGGAGACGGCGGGAGCGTCGCGTAAAGCCAGAGTGGTGTAGAGCGCGTTCTGCAAACGCATTGGTCACCAACTCAGACCCGCATCTTTGGCTAAGCGTCGCGCGAGGCCAGGCTTAAGCGGCTGGTTACCGTGGACGGGTACCGTGAGGATCTTGCGTTCACCGGATTTTGTGAGATATGTGGCTGCCATGAATCCTGGCTAATCGCCAGCCGGCCTGCTCCAGCGTGCGGCAAAGCTCTTTGCCGGTGATCGGTCTCAAACTGCGAGCTCAATGACCTGCACGCCGGCTTCAGGGACTACGCCTTGCTCTCGCATCACTTCCAGCGTGCCGGCTATAGCTTCCCGCAGATTAGCCCGCAGCTCTTCGATAGTTTCACCCTGCGAATAGCTACCGGGCAGGCTCGCCACTTCGCCCCAGAAACCACCCTCCGGCTCCGGATGAACGATCACCGTGAACGTTCCCATAACAAGAACATGGCACGGGCACGCAGCGCCGTCAAGTAACGCGCTCCCGCAGATCCCGCTAGGCCGCCGCCTTCTGCTTCGCTTTCAGCATCGGACGCACCGCCAGATTCACCACGATCATCAACACGGAAAACGCCGGCAGCACGAGCAGTGCGGTTTTGATGCGCGCCGGGTCGGTGCCGGCAATGGCGCCAATGATGCTTGAACTCACCGCCAGTCCGATCCAGCCAGTAGTGATCGCGATACCCATCGCCGTGCTGGTCATGCGCTGAAATGAATCGCCTACCATGGCGAGCGTGGTGGGAAATACCGGCGCCATCGCGACACCGGCGAGGAATACGAGGACGGCCGCCACCTTAGCGTCATTGGTTTGCAGCATGCCATAGGTCGTTACAGCCATCAGAACAGCCGCGACCAGCGTCACGGTCACGGCGGGGACCTTGATGAGAATCCGCGAGACCACCACGCGGCCGATCAACAAACCGAGCGCAAAGCCCAGAGATAGGATGTTCAGCGCCGTGGCGGGTGCGATTCCCTGTGCCTCCAGGTGCTTGGGCAGCCAGTTCCATACACCCACCTCACAGGAAACGTAGAGGAACAGCAGCAATGAAAGCAGAAACAGTTTTGCGCTGCCAAGCAGCGGGCCGGCTTCCGAGAATTTGAACCCCCGTTCGCCCGTGGGGGGAGGCATGGCCGTAGAAATGTGAAAAACCAGAGTCGCGAGCGTGAGACCCGCGATCAGATAACACAGCGCGATGGTGTTGTGATTCATTAGATTCGCGCCGATGAAGGGGGTCGCCAAACCGCCCAGGCCAAAGAACAGATTCAACAGATTCAGAGTCGACGCCCGCCGCTCATCGCTGATGTCGCTCACCAGCGCGTTGGCCGCAGTTACAATGATGCCGCCGCCCAAGCCGAGCAGCAGCATGAAGGGCATGAGCATGTAGTAACCGGTGGAGTTCGGCACTGCGAACAACGCAACCGCTATCAGCACAAACCCGAGAAGTAGTCCCGTCTTCTTGCCTTTATTGTCCAGTAGTGGTCCGACCGCCACCGAGGCGATGATCAGCCCGATGGCCTGAGCCAGGAAGACGTTGCCAATCTGCTCAGGTGTGAGGCCGAAGCGTTTGGAGACATCCGGAACGATCGTGCCCGCGACGGAGGCAATCATCCCGTACACGAAAATCGCCAGAATGGCGGCAGTGATTAGACGGCCTTTGGAGACGGCGGACATAGAGGCTGATGGTACCAGAAACGTCCGGCCGGTGGCGGAGCGATGCGAGTCAAGCGAGGCGAATCAGGCGAAGTGGTACTTTTCCGCTTTATCGTCCCAAACAACCTTCTTTTGGTTCTTAAATGACAGCGTGGCCATGTGGCCGGAGATGGCGGCCTGCTGCCCCACGGTAGGCGGCGCGATCACCGTGGCTTTGCCTTCGACAGCCTCGATGAAGTTGCGGAAATGGCTAATGGCGCCATCCTGCTCGCCAAAGTCTTTCATCCCGTTCAGGTGGAATTCGGGACGCGAGGCGATGCGCTGGTCGGCGTTCCTGTACTTCTCCGGATAGAAGTTGAGGTCCTGCCGGTTGAGGACTTCGATGGTGCCTTCATTGCCGCAGAACTGCTCACCGTAGCCATAGTGCACGTTGCCGAAGTAGCAACTGTAGTTGATGTGGAAGCGATCGGGGTACTCGTAGATGGCGCTCAGCGTGTCGGGCACGTCGCGGTCGTCGGTCTTATCAGTCCAGCGATAGATGCCGCCCGAAGCCATGCACGTAAGCGGCACGGTTTTGCTAAGAACGAAGTTGACGATGTCGGTCTGGTGCACCAGCAGATCGGTCGAAATGCCGCCTGAGTAATCCCAATAGAGGCGCCATTGAAAATAGCGCTGCGGATCCCACGCGTGCTGCGGGGCAGGCCCCAGAAACTTCGGCCAGTCGGTATTCTCGGGATTGGCCTCCGGTGGAACAACGTAGCGCCACGCCGGATCGTTGGGGGCCGAGTTGCGGTACCAGAACGCGCGCACGTAATGGATGTCGCCGATCTGCCCTTGTTCCACCATCTCTTTGGCTTTCTTGTACAGCGACGAGCTGCGGTTCTGCGTTCCCACCTGCACGACCTTACCTGACTTCTTCCATTCGTTGACGATGTCGAATCCCTCTTCAATCGTGTGCGCGAGTGGCTTTTCGATGTAGACATTCTTGCCGGCGCGAAGAGCGGCGATGGTCATGTCGTGGTGCAGGTGCTCGGGCGTCATGATGAATACGGCGTCGATGGATTTATCGGCCAGCAGATCGCGATAATCGTTGTAAGTCTTCGGCGTGATGCCGTAGATGGTTTGAATGCGATCTTTGGCGCGCGCCAGATGGCCGGTGTAAGTGTCGCAAATAGCCGTCACGGCCACGCCATCGGGCACGGCTTTGTGCAGCCAGTCGAGGCCGGCGTAGCCGCGCGTGCCCACGCCGATCCAGCCGATATTCAGCTTGCTGTTGGCGTTTTGAGCCCGCAAAACAGCGGGTGCGCTCAATGCGGCCGCCGCCGACGTCTTCAGAAAATCGCGGCGCGGAAAGCCTTCTGCCATATCTCTTTCTCCTTGCGTGGCGGTTAGAGAACCATCATGCCACCAATTCGCGCAGGTCCGAAACCCGGTAGTCCGGCTGCCATTTGGCCAGTTCGCCCGGATCGCCGTAGCCATAGGTCACAGCGCAGATTTTGACTCCCGCCGACCGGCCGGCTTCCATGTCGGCCGGCGAATCACCGACCAGAAGACAATCCTCCGCCTTCGCGCCCAGCCCGGCCATCGCCGCCAAGACCACGTCGGGCGCGGGCTTGCAGCGCATCCCGTCGCTGCCTTGCACGTGGTCGAAGTATGGCAACAATCCGAAGTGCTCCAGCACCAATTTCGTACCCGCTGTGCTTTTCGTCGTCGCCGTCGATTTCCTTCCGCCTAGCGCAGCCAGCGCCTCCGGCACACCTGGATACGGACGCGTACCCGCGTGCTTCCTGCCGCGATAGTTGAGGGTATACTCCGCACTGAGCTTCTCTAACTCAAGGTCGCTGAGATCCGGAATCATCGCACGAAACACCGTCCGCAATTCCAATCCGACATACCCTCTGAGGAACTCGAAGCTGGCAGGCGAAGACCCGGCGGCCGCGAGCACCTCCCTTTGCGCTCCGCAGATATCGGGCGCCGAATCGAGCAGCGTGCCATCGATATCGAAGAGATAGACCGGGAAGCGTGGAATCACAGCACGGGACTGTCGTTGCCCAGCATGGCGCGCCGAACAATCTTGATGGGCGGGCATCCTTGCGCGAGAAACTTGTCGTGGAACTCGAGCAGGCTGAACTGGGCGCCGCGCAGCTTCCGGTAATCCTCGCGGAGCTTCAGGATCTCCAGTTTGCCGAGGGTGTAGTAAAGATACGTCGGGTCCGACCCGCCACGCTTGGCCTCTTCTTCACCGATAGCATGCTTTTGATACCCTTCCTTGACAAAGAACTCAACGGCCTGGTCGATGCTCATCCGGCCGGTGTGCATCTCGATCCCGACAATGTAGCGCGCGTTCCGCAGCAGCGCGTCCTGTAACTGGCCTAGCCGCAACTTGAGATCGCCGTTCCCGTAGCCTTCGTCGAGCATCATCTGCTCTGTATAGTGCGCCCATCCCTCGGCGTTGCTGTTCGCATCAATCAATTTGCGCACCTTGGACGGCGCCTTCTTCATCCACAGAAACTGCACGTAGTGCCCCGGATAGACTTCGTGCACGGCGGTGCTGATGATGGTTCCGCGATGGAAAGCCTGCAAGTAATCTTCTGCCTTCTCCTTCGTCCAGTCAGGCTCCGGCAGGGTCGCGTTAAAAAACGCTTCTTTAGCCACTCGCTCATAAGGCCCGGGCGGATCCAGGGAGGCGGTGCTCAGGGCGCGCATGAAGGGAGGAGTCTCTTCCACGATCGGCGGATCGAGCGTTGGAAGCGTCACAATGTTGTGGCTGACGATAAACTGGCGCAGGCCGCCCAGCACATCGCGAAACGTCTGTAGCAAAGCTCCGGCGGGCGGATGATCCTTTTCGAGTTCTTCGCTGATCTGCTGCGGCGTGCGCTTCGGATCGATCTTCGCGGCCGTATCACGAAATGCCTGCTGGTTCTGGCGCAGGTTCCGATAGCCGATCTCGAGCACCTTGTCGAGCGGCGTGTCGACCATCTCGTCGTACAGGAGCTTGTTGCTGTAGTTCTCGGCTCCGATGCGAAAATCACCCTTGGAATGGGGCAGCAGCGTCTCCTTCACGAACCTTTGATACTCACCCAAAGCGTCGATCACCGCTTGGTTGCTCGCGTGGAACTCATTCAGCAGCGTTCGATCGGTCACCGTGTGAAACGCCGCCGGCACGTCGTTTTTGAAGAAACCGATGATCCCGGGCAACTGCTCCAGGGCCACATCGGTATAAACGCGCGGTGGATTGCGCAAGTTGCGGCGGCCTTGTAGGAGCGCGTTCGGCATCTGCTTCTCGCGCGCGATCAGCGATTTCAGCCGCCCCTCCGGTGGCGCAAAGTTACGGCTCATGATCCCGAAGGCGCTCGAGGCGAGGTCGCTCGAATACTTGTCAGGATTCTTTTCCCACAACCGGATCTTCTCGAGGTCAAGCAGCCGCGACCGGATTTTGTAGATCACCATCTCGCGATCCGCGGCGTTCTCGGCCGAAAGTCCCTCCGCCGGGAACCGTTCGAACTCGGTTAGAGCCTGCTCTAACGAACGCGTTTCAGCCGCAATAGCGGCCAGCGAATAGTCTTCGAGTTGCGCATCATACTGATGGAAGCCGTCCGTCGTGGCCTTCGACGGATTGTAGCGATAGTATTCGTCAAAATAGTGATCGACCAGCTTATTGAAATCCGCCTGTCCCACCTTCGGCGCACCCCACAACACGCCAGCACACATTGTGAATAGCAGCACTCGCATATCCTTATCAATCTAGCAAAGCGCCGCGGTGCGCCTCACACGCACAGATGTTAGAATCGTCGCCGTGGTACCGTTGCCGGAATTACTGTTGATATTCGGTGTGGCAGTACTTCTTTTCGCCGGAAAAGATTGGCGAGACGTTTACACGAGGCTCTGCGAGGAGCTTGCCAATTTCCGGAATTTTCGCGGGGGGCCTGGATCTCCTTCACATCCGATCCCCGCGAACGATTCCTACCTGGTGAATCGTCGCAGAAAACTGCCAGACAAATCCGTAAACCGCCGGAACCGCTGACAAAGAGCCCCTTCAACCCAGACCGCTTGCTTTGCGCGCGGCTCAGTACGATGCCTGCGCTGTGCAGTCGCTGACTGAGCCTGGCTTTCTCTGCGTCTTTGCGCCTCTGCGGTGGGTTTTCTGCTACCCTCGACTTCTGATGTTTCCCGAAGTCGCCCCCATCCGCGCCGGCGAGGAGATCGATGCGCGCTCGCTCGCTGATCATTTGAGGGGCAAAGTAGAAGGTGCGGAGGGTGGTATTGCCATTGAGCAGTTTCCCGGAGGCCATTCGAACCTGACTTATCTGATCCGCGCCGGGGATCGCGAGTATGTGCTCCGGCGGCCTCCTCTCGGCCCTGTAGCGCCCAAGGCGCATGATATGGCCCGGGAATTCCGCGTGCTGGAGGCCGTGCACCCGTTGTTTCCTCCGGCGCCGAAGGTTTTCCTGCTCTGTGAAGACCCGTCGGTCATCGGAGTCACGTTCTTCCTGATGGAGCGCCGGCATGGGGTGGTGCTTCGCCGCGACATTCCCGCGGAATTTGCAGGCGATTTTGAACTTCCTCGCAAAGTCAGTGAAGGCTTCATCGACTGCCTGGCGCAACTGCATTCCATCGATATCGAGCGCCACGGGCTCAGCGCGCTCGGACGTCCCGAAGGCTTCCTCGACCGGCAAGTGCGCGGCTGGACCGAGCGCTGGGAGCGCGCGAAGACCGAAGAGACCCCCGGTATGGACCGGTTGACCGGCTGGCTCGCCGGCCGGCTTCCCGAGTCACCGCAGCCCACCCTCGTTCACAATGATTTCAAGCTCGACAACATCATGCTGGATGCCGACGACCCCGGCCGCGTCGAGGCGGTGCTCGATTGGGAGATGGCGACGGTAGGTGATCCGCTCGTCGATCTTGGTTGCACGCTCTGTTACTGGACCGAAGCCGGCGATCCCGCCATGCGCGGTGGCGCTATGAGCAGCATCACGGCCCAGTCAGGATGGCTCACGCGCGCGGAGCTGGTGCGCCGCTATGCCGAAAAGACCGCGTGCGATGTTTCCAGTCTCGGCTACTACGAGGTGTTCGGCCTCTTCAAACTGGGGGTGATTCTCCAGCAGATTTATTTCCGCTACTACCGGGGCCAGACCCGCGATGAGCGCTTCCGCGACTTTCATCTGCGCGTGCGCGGCCTGATGAGCGCGGCCATCGAGCTTGCGGAGCGCTTGAGTTGAGTTGGCTTTACATGATCCGGCACGGCCAAGCCGGCCTGCGCCACGATTACGACACGCTTTCCGATATCGGCCACACACAAGCTCGCTTACTGGGAGAGCATCTCGCCGGGCAGAAGATTCGTTTCACCGCGGCTTACTCGGGAACGCTGAAGCGCCAGCGCCAGACGGCGTCCGAGGTTCTGAGCGTGATCGCCGCCGCGGGCATCGAGACGCCGGAGCTGCAAATCGATGAGCACTGGAACGAGTTCGATCTCGATGCCGTGTATCAATGCATTGCACCGCGCCTCGCCGCCGCCGATGCCGACTTTCGAGCGGAACATGAGAAGTTGAGCCGCATGCTCCAGGAGCAGGACTCGCCCGTGCACCGCACCTGGACCCGCTCTGACACGCTTGTCGTGCGCGCCTGGGTAGAGGGAAAATATGAGGTCACCAGCGAATCATGGGAAGCGTTTCGCCGGCGCGTTTCGGCGCCTCTCGAAGCACTGAGCCGCATCCCGGTGGAAGAATCCGTGGCCATCTTCTCCTCCGCCACGCCCATCGCTGTGTGGATCGGACTGGCCTTGGGGCTGAATGGCCGCCATGTGCTGCGCCTCGCGGGGGCAACATACAACACAGCCATCACAAACATACGCGCACGCGAAGACGATCTCGCGCTGTTCAGTTTCAACGGCACCGCACATCTCGCGGAGCCGCACTTGAGGACGTTTCGATAGAATCGACGAGCAATGCCGGTCAGCATCGAGCAACTCAAGTCGCACGTCGGCCAGGAAGTTGGTGCCAGCGATTGGGTGGTCATCGACCAACCTAAGATCGATGCCTTCGCCCAGGTGACGGGCGACCATCAATGGATCCACACGGATCCCCAACGTGCGAAGACCGATTCGCGCTATGGCCGAACCATCGCTCACGGATTTCTGACACTGTCATTGTTGAGCCGGCTGAGCCACGAAGCCATCGACGTGAGCGGCAGTTTCGGCATGCGCATCAATTACGGCCTTAATCGCGTGCGTTTCCCTGCGCCGGTACTCGAAGGGTCTCGCGTCCGCGCGCGATTCAAGGTGCAGTCGGTTGAGGACGTTGAGGGCGGGCACCAGGTTGTATGGCTGGTGACAGTGGAAATCGAAGGTTTCGGTAAGCCTGCGCTAGTCGCCGAGTGGGTGATTTGCTACTACCTCTGATTTATCTTCGGTAACAGGTGCTTCTGGATTTTTCCCATGGCGTTGCGCGGCAGTTTTTCGACCGCAATGAACGCGCGCGGCGTCTTGAATGAAGCCAGTGTGGCGCGGCACCGCGTCTCCAACTCGCCAGAATCGACCGGCGAGCGCATCACAACGTACGCGACCGGCACTTCGCCCCGCACGCGATCCGGCAAGCCGACCACGGCTGCTTCGGCGATCTCCGGCTGTTCGGTGAGAAATTCTTCGATTTCGCGCGGATAGATATTGAATCCCCCCGAGATGATCACATCGCTGCGCCGTCCCACCAGCGCGTAGTAGCCATCCGCTGAACGGACCGCGAGGTCGCCCGTGCGAAACCAGCCATCCATGAATGCACTGCGGGTGGCATCGGGTCGCTTCCAGTAGCCCGCGAACACATTCGGCCCGCGCAGATGAATTTCGCCGGTTTCTCCATTCGCGACCTCGGCGCCTTCGGAATTCACCAGGCGCACCGAAACTCCCGGCAGAGGGAATCCAACCGTGCCCGCGCGCCGCTCGCCAATATATGGATTGCTCAAATTCATGAGCGTTTCGCTCATGCCGTAGCGCTCCAGAATTGTGTGGTCGAACAGCGCGCGAAAATCCTCCAGAACTTGCGCCGCCAGCGGAGCCGAGCCGGAGACAAACAGCCGCATCCCCGCTCCAACTTCACGCGCCACTGCCGGGGGCGTCTCCAGCAGCCGGACATAGATGGTCGGCACGCCGAAAAACACCGTCGGGTGGAATTCGGTGAGGATGGCGGAGGCTTTCTGGTGCTCAAACCGCTCCAGAAGCTGCAGGCGGCAGCCGCCGATCAGCCACGAGTGCACGCCGTTCCCGAGGCCGTGGACGTGGAACAGCGGTAACGGCAGAAGCAGCCGGTCGGCATGGGTGATCTGCCAGCAGGTGATCAAGTTCAAGGCATTGGCGGCGAAATTATTGTGGGTGAGCACGGCGCCTTTCGAAGCGCCGGTGGTGCCGGAAGTGTAAACGATAGCCGCGGGCGCATCGCCATCCACGGCAACCTGCACTCGCGCCTGCCCATCCGCGGATGCGGCCGCGCGCACCAGCTCCAGCAGCTCCGCCGGTCCCATAAGAGCCTTGGGCTCGGCGTCGCTGACGATGTGCTCGATCTCGCGATCGCGATACAGAATATTGATCGGCACGAAGATCACACCCAGCTTCAAGCAAGCCAAAAACAGCTCGATGAATTCGATGCCGTTGGGCAGATGCACGCACAGGCGGTCGCCTCTTTCGAATCCACGCGCCGCCAGCACACGCGCCATGCGATTGCTGGAGTCTTCGATCTCGCCGAACGTCCGGCTCTCGCGCCGGCCGTCACATGCAAGAAAATCGAGCGCGAGAGCCGCGCGCCGGCCTACGAGCGAGAGGTCAAAGAGTTGGAGCAGGTTCATCCTGACTGATCAGAAAAACGGCCGCGCAGGCGACCAGCGAAAAACCTCCCAGCGCCAGAAATCCCGATTGCAGACTGCCGGTCCAATCCGCAAGCCGGCCCATTAGCGGAGCTGCCGCCAAGATCATGACGATACCCAGCATATTTACCAGCCCCATGGCAGAAGCGGCACGTCCTGGATAGAGCGCCGCGGCGCGTGTGAACAAAGCAGCGTACGGCAGGCCGCAGCCCGTCCCGAGCAACAGCACGGCTGCGACCGCCAACGCCAGCGAATGGCGTCCCATGCCGAGCATCCAACATCCTGCCGCATTCATCAGAAAGCTCGCGACAAGAAGCTGCCACACCGGCACATGACGCCGCAGGGCTCCACCAAGCGGGCGCGTGCCGATGCCCAACAGCAACACCAGAGATCCCACCAGGCCGGCCTTGACCAGCGGCATCCCGAACGTGTTCCCAAGCAGTGAGACGATCCACGCACCCACAACCATCGCCACACCGAACGACGCCATCTGCATGAGCCCCAGCAGCCAAAGTTCGGGCGAGCTGAGCATGCTCCAAAACGGCACGCGCCTATGTTCGCCCGGCAGCACGCGCGGTGCCCGAGCAATCCACAAAATCCACGCGAGCGCTCCAACGGCCGCACTGGTCATGAAGGCGCCGCGCCATCCTGCAAACGTATAGATACGCGGGACAACCAGAATTACGAATCCGGACCCTAACAGAATGGATCCACCGTAGAGCCCTTGCGCCAGGTGCAATCGGGGTCCAGCGAGCGCTTCATGCGTGTAGCGGGCGCCGGCGACAAAACAGGTTCCGGTTCCGATGCCTGCAAAGATCTTCCACGCGAATAACTGCCAATAAGCGCCGGAAAACGCGATGCCAAAATTAGCGGTCACCACCCACGCGAGCGCGCCGATCAGAATGCTACGCGAACCGAACCGGTCCACCAGATGGCCGCCGGGAATCTGCATCGCGGCGTGTGTCGTGAAAATGCCAGTAGTGAGCAAGCCCGCGAGAGCCTGGCTAAAGCCGAACTCGCGCGCGAGAGCCCCGGCAAGCGGTGCGTGATTGGTGTAGTTGGCCGAGAAGGCAAATCCCACGGTGCAAACGCACGCGAGTGCGATGTTCTTCGCAGATGCCTCGCGTCTGATAGAGACGACCGGAGTTCCCACTGGATTCCTGGGGCATTATACAGCCCCAGGACTGAATTGAATTTGGATTAGCGGGCGATCCGCGGAGAGAAAGAAGCTGCAGCAGCAGGCGAGCCGACTGAGGGCGACGTGACCGGCTCACCCAAGCGCATTTGTTTCCAGTCGTAGTGGAACTCCTGTCCGCAGTCCAGGCAGACAACGTAGGTTCCATGCCGATGCGTAGCCGACGCCATCTTGTGGCCGGGTGTCAGCGGAAACGTGGTTTTTTGGTGTGAGCATCCAAATAACGAATTCAGCAGCGAGCCTAACATGTGGCATCCTTTCCTTACTCTACATAGATACATTTTATCCGCTAAGAGTTTCAATGGAATACACGTCTAGTCCGTACTAGTCGTAAAGTTGTATGAATCACGACATTTAGCGGAAAAGTATATGCCGGTGACTCAAGTGGCTAAGCCTTCTCAGTCACTTAGTTCCATTACTTGTAGTGCCATGGGGAGTACGAACGTTTCAGTGTAGCAGCTTTGCAGCGATGTCTTCGGCGATCTGCTTGCCGTGAAATCGTCCATTTTCAATGAAAATCTCGTTTGTGTGCATGCCGGCGACGATCACACCGGCCAGGTAGATACCCGGTGTCTCACTCTCCAGCGTGGCCGGATTAGTGCGCGGACGCTCGGTGGCGGGGTCGAGCGTAACTCCAACTGAATTCAGGAATTGAAGGTCAGGGCTGTAACCGGTAAGCGCAAACAGAAAGTCGTTCCTTAATAGAACTTCACCTTGCGGCGTATCTAGCACGAGTGAATCGGGACGAATTTCAACAACCTTCGAATGAAAGTAAGCTTTGATCTCGCCGTTCTTAATTCTGTTTTCAATATTCGGACGAATCCAATATTTCACTTTCTCGGATATTTGACCACCGCGATGAATAAGAGTCACTCGCGCTCCGGTCCAAAAAAGCTCCAGCGCGGCAATGGCGGCTGAGTTCTTTGCCCCAATCACCGCAACATCCTGGTTGTAGTAGGGATGCGCTTCTTTGTAGTAGTGGATCACCTTCGGCAGATCTTCCCCGGGCACATTGAGCAGGTTCGGCACGTCGTAATATCCGGTGGCAAGAATCAACTTACGCGCGTTGTAGGTGTGCCGGCAGCCGTAGCGATCGCTGGTGTGCACCACAAATGCGCTGTCGGCCCCGGCGATGTTATCTACTTTTTCGTATTGGTGGATATCCAACTTGTAATGATCGGCCACGCGCCGATAGTACTTCAGCGCCTCGGTGCGGTTGGGCTTCTCGTTCAGGCTGGTCATGGGGATGTCGCCGATCTCCAGCAACTCCGGCGTGGTGAAAAACACCATGTTTGTCGGGTAGTGGTACAGCGAGTTTGTGACACAGCCTTTTTCGATGAGCACTGCGCTCACGCCGCGGCGTTTGAGCTCGATGCCGCAAGCGAGACCGGTGGGGCCTGCGCCTACGACGACAACATCCAGAGGATTCACAGCTTGGCTTCGACCTCGGAATAGACCTGTTCAAGCGCGGCCGGCAGCGCGGCGGGATCTTTGCCGCCGCCCTCGGCCATATCGGGACGTCCGCCGCCCTTGCCGCCGACTGCCAGCGCCACCGCTCCCACCAATTTTCCCGCGTGTATCTTCGCCGTCAGATCTTTGGTTACAGCGGAGATGATGGAGACGTTAGAGTCCTCGGCCGACGCCAGCACTACTACCGCAGTCTTCCACTTGTTCCGCAGCGAGTCGGCGAGTGCGCGGAGTTGCGCGCGATCCATGCCATCCAGACGAACCGCCAGAACGCGGGCATTCTTGATGGTGCGGGCCTGGCCCTCCACCTCACCCGCGGCCGATTGCGCCACCTTGTTCTTGAGCTGCTCGACTTGTTTTTCGAGCGCATGCTCGCGCGTGATCATTTTCTCCACGTGCTCCACAAGCTCCGGCTCGGTGACCTTCATCTTTTCGGCAATGCGTTTCAGCACGTCGTTGGCCTGCTGGTAACGCTCGACCGCCCGTTCTCCGGTGATGGCTTCGATGCGCCGGACTCCGGCTGAGATGCTGCTCTCGTACACGACTTTGCACACGCCGATGTCGCCGGTGCGCGAGACGTGCGTGCCGCCGCACAGCTCTTTGCTAAAACCGGGAACCGAGACCACGCGCACGCGGTCGCCATATTTTTCACCGAATAGCGCCATGGCTCCGGTTCCGACAGCCACATCGAGCGGCATGACTTCGGTGTCGACGGCGATGTTCTCCAAAATCTCGCGGTTCATGAGCCGTTCGACCTCTTCGATCTCGGGCTGGTCCATGGCAGTGTAATGCGTGAAATCGAAGCGCAGCCGGTCGGGTGCGACAATACTCCCCGCCTGTTTGACATGGGTACCGAGAACCTTGCGCAAGGCCGCATGCAGCAGATGCGTGGCCGTGTGGTTGCGCATGGTCGCATGGCGCACCGGATCATTGACGCGCGCCCATAGCTCGTCACCGAGGTGAATCGGCGCGTGCGCCACGATGCGATGGACCGAAAGGCCGGGTATCGCCGGATAGGTCGTCTCGACGTCCGCCAGTTTTTCATTCGACTCAGAGAACAGCCCACCCTGATCGCCTACCTGGCCGCCGGTCTCGGCGTAGAACGGCGTCTCATCCAAAACCAGCTCCGCGCGCGTGCCGGGCTCGATGTGATCCACAAGCTGCTGATCCACGAGCAAGCCAACCACCCGCGCGTGCGACTCGATATGCTCGTAGCCGACAAAACGCGTGCGGCCTTTTTCGAGCAGCGACTGATAGGCGGGAGCGACTGTGCCCTTCTCCGCGCCCTTCCAGCTTGCACGCGCCCGCCGGCGTTGCTCGTCCATCTCGCGTTCGAAACCTTCGCGATCGATCACCAGGCCACGTTCCCGGGCCATGTCCTCCTGCTCATCGAGCGCCAAGCCGTAGGTGTCATAAAGCTTGAAAGCCACCGCGCCCGGCAGCACGCTATCGGAGAGCGATTTCACCGCATCATTGAATTCCTTCTCGGCTACCAGGAACGTCGTGGCATAGCGGTGCTCTTCGTCCTTGACCACGCGCGCCACCTGCTGCACCGTGCCCATGAGCTCGGCATAGCCAGGGCGCATCAGCTCGGCGACGAAGCCCGTCAACTCATAAAGGAAGGGCTGCTCGATCCCCACCATCCGCGCATTTCGCATGGCCCGGCGCATGATTTTGCGCAGCACATAGCCGCGCCCCTCGTTGGAAGGCAGCACGCCATCGTGAATCAAGAAGGCGGTGGAACGCGCGTGGTCAGCGACGATGCGGAGGGCCGTGTCCACTCTGGGGTCGGCGCCCAAGGCCACGTTGCCGAACAATCCCGCTCCGCGAAGCATGATGGGCATCAGTAGATCGGTGTCGAAGACGGAAGGTTTTCCCTGCATGACGGCGGTCGTGCGTTCCAGACCCATGCCGGTATCGACAGACGGCCGCGGCAGAGGAGTGAGCACGCCGGATGCATCGCGATTGAACTGCATGAAAACGAGATTCCAAATTTCGACGAACCGATCCCCCGCATCGCTCGGGAACTGCTCGTGTTCCCGTCCGGGGGCGGCTGCTTCCACACCCATGTCGTAATGAATCTCCGAGCACGGGCCGCACGGACCGGTGTCTCCCATCTGCCAGAAATTGTCTTTTTCGTCAAGCCGGAAAATGCGGCTCTTCGGAACACCGGCTACCTTCTGCCACAGTTGCTCGGCTTCGTCATCTTCGCGGAAAACGGTGATGTAGAGCTTATCTGTCGGCAGTCCGAAGTCCTTCGTAACCAGGTCCCAGGCGAACTCGATGGCTTCAGCTTTGAAGTAATCGCCGAAGGAGAAGTTCCCCAGCATCTCGAAGAAAGTGAGATGGCGGCGGGTGTAACCGACATTCTCCAGGTCATTGTGCTTGCCGCCCGCCCGCACGCACTTCTGCGACGTGGTGGCGCGTTTGTAATCGCGTTTCTCCATCCCCAGAAATACTTCTTTGAACTGGTTCATGCCGGCGTTGGCGAACAGCAACGTCGGGTCGTTCGCCGGAACCAGCGACGAACTGGGCACCACACGATGCCCGCGGGCAGAGAAAAAGTCGAGAAACCGTTGGCGGATTTCGTTACCTGTCACAGAGATCCTTCAGAAAGAGGTGTCTTGTTATTTTCGCACACGGGTGCAGAAGAGATCCCTGTAGCGCGGGGGTACCGCGCCGTTTGCGGACACCCGCGGCTTTTCGAAACGGACGAACCTGACTGCCGCAGGTGCTCGCATGCTGCGCGTGCCCCTGCGCTACATTCGTCGGTCGACATTGGCGTCGTCGCTTAACGCTCCCGCAGGCCAAGCTCCGCGGCCGCGAAAACTCTCCCGTTCGCGTGTTCCTGAACAAAGACCACGGCGCCGAGGTTTTCGGGCTTCCAATCGCTCGCGAACTTCACCACCGTATCGGTTGAAAACGTCTCGCCCGCTTTCACCTTCCCGATCGGGGTCAGGCGCCTGACGACCGCGGAGTGTTTCAGATTGTGGCCCGCGTTCTCGCCGCGCGCTACGTCAGAGGCTAACCTGATCTCGGTGATCGCGAGCAGGATATCACTGGACGATTTCGCGGCGTCTACCTGCACGGCCAATGAAGCCTGACTGCCCGATTTCTCGCGCCACGCGAGGTGCATGGGCGTCTTGGCGGCACGGGCCGATTTCTCCAGCTCGTTCAAGGCCGTGCGCGAATCGCTGCCCACAAACTCACGCTGCCCATCGACGACCATCTCGGGGGTATAGGGCGACTGGATGTGCAGCGACTCCGCGTACCGCTGCTGCCTGGCTGTGAACGCCGCGGAGGAAAACGGATCGCGCCAGCCCTGCCGATCCCAATAATCCACATGCTCTTCGAGCGCAATCACCGTCACGCCGGCGAGGGGTTGCGAGTCATTCAGTTTCATGAGCAATGCGTCGGCGGGCGGGCAACTCGAACAGCCTTCCGACGTGAACAGTTCCAATAGCACCGGGGTACGGGCCGGCTGGGCCGCGTCGGCCGCGGCGAGCGGCGCCACAACGAGCAAAAGCGCAAGCGAGAGCTTCATGGCTATTAGATCCACTGTAACGCTTTCGGTTTCGCCCGCTTCTCTAATAGCCGCGCCGCCAATGCGACAATAATCCTTTGCGCCTCGCTCTGATTGGATACGGCAACGTCGGCCGCGCGCTCGCCGCTCTCATCCGCCGCAAGCAGTCGGAATTTCGGTTCACCATCACCGGCATCCATACCGCGCGCCATGGCACCGCTATCGATCCACGCGGCCTTCCTCTCGAGCCAAAGTTCGGAGCGGCCGCAAAGTCCCCGGAAGATTTTCTACAAGCCTCGCGCGCCGAAGTGGCTGTTGAACTGACCACGCTGAACCCCGTTACCGGCCAACCGGCCATCGATCACATACGCGCCGCCTTTGCCCGCGGCATGCACGTGGTCACCGCCAACAAAGGCCCCATCGCCCATGCCTATGCCGCCTTGCGTGAAGAAGCCCAGGGCCGCCGGCTCATGTTTCGTTTCGAGGCCACGGTAATGGATGGCGCGCCGGTCTTCAATCAAGTGCGCAACAATCTGCCCGGCGTGAAGGTCCTCGGCTTCACCGGCGTGTTGAACTCGACGTCAAAGATCGTGATCGAGACCATGGAACAGGGCGGCACTTTCGAAGAGGGCCTCGACGCCGCGCGCCGCATGGGAATCGCCGAAGCCGACGCAACTTACGACGTGGAAGGTTGGGACTCGGCGGCCAAGACCGCCGCGCTGGCCAATGTTCTGATGGACGCGCGCACCAACCCTCAGGCCATCTCGACCCGAGGTATCACGCGCCTGACGTCCGAGCGTATCCACAACCTGAAGCGCGACGGCAAAACCGTGCGTATCGTCAGCCGCGCCAAGCGTACCGCAAAGGGCATTTCGCTGCGCGTGCGTGCCGAGGTGCTCGATAAGACCGACCTTCTGGCGTCGCTGCACGGCACATCCAACGCGCTCCTGCTGCACACCGACCTGATGGGCACCGTTGGCACGGTATCCATCTCGCCGGGCGTCGAGCAGACGGCCTATGGGGTCTTCATCGACCTGGTCGATATCCTTCGCGCGATAAACTCATAGGCCGTGAAGCTCCTCACTTTTCTTCATCACGGCCAAATGCACGCCGGCGTGCTGACGGGTACCGGAGTCGCTCCCATCCAGGAGATCAACGCGAGGCGCGGTTCGCATGTGCCGGACGACCTGCTGGAAATCATTCGGACAAGTGCACAAACGGCCATTGACGCCGCGGACGTTGCGACGCTGCCGCTCGCGGAGGTTACGCCGCGCCTGCCGTACCCGGTGCCGCCCAAAATCTGGTGCATCGGCCTGAACTACCGCTCGCACGCGGAAGACATTCAGGCAGTGCAGCCTGAAGAGCCGGGCAGCTTCATGAAACCGGCCTCGTGCATGTTCCAACCCGGCGAAGAGATCGTCCTGCCGCCACATCTCTCGAATGACGTGGATGCGGAAGGTGAACTCGGCGTGATTATCGGAAGGACTTGCCGATTTGTGCCGGCCGGGCAGATTCGTGAGGTGATTTTCGGCTATACCACGACCCTCGACCTCACCGCCCTGGATGTTCTGCGCAAGAATCCGCGCTACCTCACGCGCGCCAAAAGTTTCGACACCTTCTTCAGTTTCGGTCCGGTGGTTGTGACAGCGGATGAGATCGCGGACGTGGACGCGCTCGAAGTCATGACCGAGCACAATGGCGAGGTCTGTTCGCGCGATTTCGTCCGGAACATGCACACCCGCCCGTACGAGTTGGTCCGGTTCCATAGCGACTACATGACGCTCCACCCTGGCGACCTAATATCCACAGGCTGTCCCAAGGGAGCCCGCATCCGGCCCGGCGACCGTGTGCGAGCGCGCATCGAAGGTGTGGGAACGCTGGAAGCTCGGGTGCGGAATGCAGAATGAGCACTCCCTGTGGTCGTGGCTCGGTAAGGGCGCAAGTGTAGTCTGAGCCGCGCGCGGAGCAAGCGGTCTCCAGCCTGAGGAGGGCTTGTAAGAGATGCTCACCGAATTGTTTTGGATCAACGGTCCCTGGCCCGGACGGCTGGCCATCGCGCCGCGCCCGCGTGGCGGTGAATGGCTGGACCAGGAAATGAAAGCGTTGCGCAAGCTTGGAGTTGATGTGGTCGTATCACTCCTTACGCCCGAGGAAGCGGCGGACCTAGGCCTGGAGCAGGAAAGACAACACACCGAAACAAGCGGTATTAGGTTTCTCTCACACCCAATCGAGGATCGCAGCGTGCCCACCTCCGAGGCAGATACAGCGCGGGTGTTGGGCAAGCTCGATACCGAACTGAGTCATGGGAAAAAGATAGTGGTCCACTGCCGCCAGGGGGTCGGGCGCTCCGGACTCATCGCGGCCAGTCTCCTGATCGGAAGGGACGTCAGCCCGAGCGAGGCAATTCAGCGCGTCAGCACCGCGCGTCATGCTCCTGTTCCGGAAACCCCCGAGCAGCGCGCTTGGATCGATTCGTTCGCTGCTGCCTCCGATCGGCGACGCTGAATTGTAGTGGAGTGAAACCAAGAGTCTCACCGTAAGTGTTAGACTGAGCTTGTGCCGGGTTGGCTCAAACGGTTCATTTTGTGGGATTATCCGCGGGCGTCGTGGCACTATGACGTCATGGTTGGAGTGATTCTGGCGTTCATCTTTCTCACGCCGCGAAGCTGGTTTCGCGACCAGCAACGCATGCCGCAGGCCAGTCAAGTGACCCTGCTGGGCGGTGGGCATGGGAGTGATGTGCTGTGGATCGATCCCGAGCTGCTCGCCGGCGTGCCGGAGAACCAGCGCGTCCAGAAGCTGGCGGAGATTCTGAGGAACCGTCCTGAGATCCTCAAAGGCCGCATGGGAAAAACGCTGGCCATCACCCGCGTTGAACCCATCCTGGACTCCGAAGGGGAAGTCCAAGGCTACTGGGCGTTTGCCAAGCCTTGAACCTTCGCCCTGTACCCAATCGTCAAGCGGCCAGCGTCTTTACGGAGACGACCCGGATGCGTTTACGTGCGCCCGTCATTCTGGCGATTCTGATCCGTGCAGCCGCATACCCGGCTTCCGCGGATTCGCTCGACGACGTGCTCGCGCGCATGGATCGCGCGGCCCCGGCTTTCAAAGGATTCTCGGCCGATCTGCGGTCGGTCACGCACACCGCGGTCATCAATGAGGACGAGACAGAGAAGGGCAGAATTCTCCTGAAGCGTGGCAAACGCGATATGACGATGTTGGTAGAGTTTACCGAACCCAACCCAAAATCCTTCGCCGTACACGATCGCAAGGCCGAAATCTACTATCCAAGGCAGCAGACTATCGATGAGTACGATATTGGCCAGTACAAAGCACTGCTCGATCAATTTATGCTCATTGGTTTCGGCACATCTGGCAAAGAGCTTGCAGTAGCGTATGACATGAAGGTGCTCGGCAACGAGAGCGTGGGGGGAACAGTGGCGACGCACCTGGAATTGATCCCGAAATCGGCCGAAGTCCTTAAGAACTTGAAGAAGCTGGAGTTATGGATTCCCGAAGGGGAAGCCTATCCGGTGCAACAGAAGATTTATCTGGCGGCGGGAGACTACAAACTTTTTACCTACACTAACGTAAAGATGAATCCCTTATTGAAAGATTCGGATCTAAAATTAAGGGTGCCGAAAGACACCAAGCGCGAGTTTCCTCAACGTTGAACTTCCTCACTAATGTCTAAGACGAAATCTTCATCCAGACTGCAATTCTTAGATTGGGCGCGCGGTTTCGGCGCAGTGATCATGCTGCAAGGCCATACATTCCACTCCCTTCTTCGCCAGGATCTGCGGACATCGAGCACGTTCGTTCTGTCCGACTTTCTCGGTGGAATGCCGTCAGCCATATTTCTGTTTCTCACGGGAGTCACCCTGGCATTTCTGATGGATAGCCGTGAGCGGCAGGGGGCCACCGCGGGCCAGCGTGTGCTTGCTTCGCTCCGGCGCGCGGGCTACATTCTGGGGCTCGCATTTCTGGTGCGCCTGCAGCTCTGGGGCTTCGGTTTGCCGGGCAGCCCCTGGACCGATCTGCTGCGCGTGGACGTGCTCAATTGCATGGGAGTGGCTTTGGGCGTTCTGTCGCTGATGGCTGTTTTCCGCACGGTGGAGCGAATTCGTCTGTGCGCCGTCCTCGGAGTGGCTATTGCCGCGGCCTCGCCGCTGGTTTCTCAGATTGATTGGTCAGGCGTGCATCCTCTCGTGAAGGCTTACATTGCACCGGACTACGCGTCGTTTGGATTCTTCCCTTGGGGAGCATTCGTGGCGTTCGGGGTGAGCCTGGGAAGCCTGATTCGCGTCGCATCGCACGAGGAACTGGAGCGCGCCATGCAGTGGCTGGGGGTGATTGGTTGCGCGCTGATCGTTGTTTCGCAGCGGCTCTCGGATCTGCCTTCGCTCTATGGGAAGTCCGAATTCTGGCTCAACAGCCCGTTCATGATTCTGATCAAAACGGGGGTCATCCTACTGATCGTGGCGTTTGCCTTCTTGTGGAATAAACACACGGCAGGGAAGTGGAGCTGGGTGCGGCAATTGGGCGCCAGCTCACTGCTGGTCTACTGGGTGCACATCGAGCTGATTTATGGCCGCTGGCTGGGCTTCTGGCACTCGAATCTGACCATTGGGCAGTGCGCGGTTGGGGCCGTCCTGATGATCGTCTCCATGGTGCTGCTATCGTTGGCACAGACGCACTGGGCGCAGGTGCGGGAGTTCTTCGCATCTCTCCGGCAACAGCCGGAACCCGTTCGCGTTCCGGGCGACTAGCTCATTTCTTTTGGGCCGTGCGCACGATGATGTGCAAGGCGCGGTTTCCCTCGTCATCATGCGTGTAGCGCACGGTCACGCGTGCTTTCAGCCTCAGCTTCCCTTCGATGCGCGTTTCCTTGGTGATTAGAAACGTGCGCGTCTCCGAGTTCTTTCCCAACACGGTCTTGAGAACCGTGACCTTCTCCTCGTCAAGCACTGTGATGGTGCCTGAGAAGTAATCCGGTTTAGGTTTCTGTTCGCTGGGTGCAGCATCTTGAGCCCGCGCAGGAAGTAGGGCGGCTGGTGACAACAGAAAAAGGAGAACACCGGCCGCGAGACGGAGCACAATATCAGCTTATTCCAAGCACATGAGCCGGGTGGCAAAACAAGAATTAAAGTTCGTTCATCCCCGAGGGCACAGCTACATCTGTTTCTGGCACCGGATTGGCCGATGATGAAACGGGTAGTGCAATGAGGAAGCGGCTGCCCTTACCGGGAGAACTTTCGACGCGGACGGTTCCGCCGTGGGCCTTAGCGATCCAATCAACGAAACTCAGCCCAAGTCCAAGGCCCCTTTCCCGGCTGGACGATTCGCCCCCAGGCACGCGGTAGAAGCGATCGAAAATGTGTGGCAAGTGGTTGCCGGGAATGCCGCAGCCGGTGTCCTGTACAACGATTTCCAATGCCTCAGGCCCGCTCCGCAAGGCGACCACCACCTCTCCGCCGGCCGGGGTGTACTTCATGGCATTCGAAAGCAGATTCGAGATCATGCGCTCGATCTGGATGCGATCGACCTCCGCAAAGCACTGACGCAAGTCTGCCGTCAGCTGCACACCAGCTTCTTCGTAGGGGATTTGGAACTGATCCACCACGTCGGCGACCAGGTCGGACAGGTTCAGTCGAGTCTTCTGGAGGGCCAGTTGGCCGGATTCGGCTTGCGAAAGCAGCAGCAGCGCCCGCACGATCTGGGACAGCCGCTCAACGTCCTGTAACGAGTTCAGCATGGCTTCGCGGTACTGCTCCGCCGTAGATGCCGTGAACAGCGCAACTTCCAACTGGCCGCGAATTGCCGTGATGGGTGTCCGTAGCTCATGGGAGACGTCGGTCGAGAACTGGCGGATCTGCTGGAAGGAGCTTTCCAGGCGCTGGATCATGCGGTTGAACGTGGCGATCAGATAATCCAGCTCATCGCCCGCGCCGCGCGACGGGATGCGCAGGCTGAGGTTGGAGCCGGAAATCCGGTTGGCCGCCTGGGCGACCTCGAGCACCGGTGTCAGCGCGCGCGCCGCCAGGAACCATCCCAGTAAGCAGCCGCTCAGAAGGACCACGGGAATTACGGCGACGTAGGTCCAGGTGAACTTGTCGAGGATGAGTTTGTTGTCCGCGAGACTGCGGCCAATGGCGACGAAGAACGCCTTATGGTTTTCGTCATCGACCGCGCCTGAACGGATCAGGAAGGGGACACCTTTCGAACTCTTCCGCACTTCCCAGTCCCGCCCTTTGGAGTTCAGCACAGTCGCAATCTGAGCGGGTGAATCGCGGCCAATAGCCTCATAGGCCGCAGAAGTTTGAAAATTGCCCTGTTCGTCCGTCAGGACGTGGCCCTGAGCGTCGGCGATGAAGTAGACACGCCGCAACCGCTCGATAAAGAAGCTTTCGTCAGGGTCGTCGCGGTCGTAGTACCAGTAAGTTCGATCGTTCTCGATACGCAGGTAGCCTCTTAGCCCGGCCCACTCCTGATCCAGCGCTTCGCGGATTTGGGTGTCGAGACTGGTCTCCAGTTTTTGGCGAAAAACGGCGCCGACACCGATCAGCATCACGCAGAAAAAGAGCGCATACCCGACCGTCAGGCGGAAACGCAGGGAACGCGTAATGCGCCGGAAATCACGAGAGCGCGGCAAGTTACACCTGTTGTTCGGCCGCTGGGGCTGGCGGCGCGGCGGCGGGCTTGTCCGGAGCTTCGATCATGTAACCGATGCCGCGCACGGTTTGAATAAGCTTCAGCGGGAAGCGGTCGTCGATCTTGCTGCGCAAATGCCGGATATAGACGTCGACGATGTTGGTCAGCCCGTCGTAGTCCATGTCCCAGACGTGCTCGACGATCATGGTGCGGCTGAGGGGACGGCCTTTGTTGCGCATCATGTATTCGAGAATGCCGAATTCCTTGGGGGCGAGATCGATGGTCTCCCCGCCGCGCGTCACTTTGCGACGCACGCAATCGACGGTGAGATCGGCTACCTGCAATTTTTCCGGCGCCGGCTGGCCTCGGCGCAGCAGTGCGCGCACACGCGCCAGCAGCTCCACGAACGCGAAAGGCTTGACAAGATAGTCGTCGGCGCCCTGCTCCAGGCCCTTGACGCGGTCATCCACCTGGCCGCGGGCGCTCAAAATCATCACTGGCGGCCCGACTTTGCGGCTGCGCACGCGCTCGAGCACCTTCAGCCCGTCCATGTCGGGCAGCATCAGGTCGAGGATGACGAGATCGTAGTCGGTGGAGTGGATGAACTCGACGGCGGTGGCGCCGTCGGGAGCCGCGTCCACGGCATACCCCGCGCCCTGGAGGCCGCGTGTCAGAAAGTCGGCAATCCGCTTTTCATCTTCGACCACGAGAATGCGCATCTGCCTTATTTTACGCTTTCGAACCGCCCCGAGTTACTTTGGACCGCATGTTAGACTATAGCCGGTAAGAATGCTCGCGTGAGCGTTCGGAACCGAGCCACCGCGGACCCCCCGGATGATCCGGCCAAACAGGACCGGAAGCGGTGCTAACTTCTTCATTTCCCGATCCCGAGCAAGGAAGATAACGAGCGCAGGGCGCGATTTGTAATCCGCCTTGGCGCTGACCCAGCCGCCGGTCACGGCACAGGTGCGGTGACAAGTGCGTTAACGAAAGGATCCCAGAATGATCGAGACCCGACACCCTGATGTTCACACGCCGTGGAGAGCGTGGTCCGAGGAGCAGAAACTTCATGTGGCCGTGGCTTACAGCAACCCCGTACGGTGGACCAGCCGGCGCGCGCTGATGAACGACTTCCGCCAGCACATGCTCGCCAGTGCCAACGTGGTGCTGCACACAGGAGAGTTGGCTTACGGCGACAGGCCGTTCGAAATCACAGGCGACGACCCTAGCGACGTGCAACTCCGGACCTCGCACGAGCTGTGGCACAAGGAGAACATCCTGAACATCGCGGTGCAGCGGTTCCCGCCGGATTGGCGCTACGGAGCCGTGGTTGACGGGGACTTTCACATGACCCGCCGGGACTGGGCGCTGGAGGCCATTCACCAGCTTCAGCATTATGATTTCGTCCAGCTTTTTTCGAGTTACTCGGACTTATCGGCCGCGCATCGCCCGTTTCGCGTGATGGCGAGCTTTGCCCACAACTACGTCAACCGGGCATCGAATACTGAATATCGGGGGATGCTCCGTGCCGCGGCGGCTGCGCCATACGGATATTACGGCATGCAGCCGAAGGCGGCCCAGGGCAAGCCGGCGCCGTGGTCCGTTGGCGCAACCGGAGGCGCCTGGGCATTCCGCCGTTCCGCCTTCGACGCAGTGGGCGGCCTGCTGGATACCTGCATTCTCGGCTCGGCTGACTGGCATATGGCCTTTGGACTCGTGGGGGCCGTGGATTCAGCGGCGGAGTTGCGTTGGTGCAGCAAGGGCTACGTGGAATCCGTGCTGCGATGGCAGGAGCGCGCCGCGGTGCTCAAGCAAAACATCGGCTGCGTGGACAATCACGCCATTCACTACTTCCACGGATCCAAGCTGTCCCGCGCTTACGGCAGCCGATGGCGGGTGCTGCTCGACAACAACTACGATCCGCGCACCGACATTTCACGCGACTGGCAAGGCGTTTACCAGTTGACGGGAAATAAACCGCGGCTGCGCGATCAGATCCGCGCCTACTTTCGCGACCGCAACGAGGACTCGCCGGAAATGTCGTCGCAAGAGAAGCACCTGGTCTGAGCTGCCCCGTCAATAACAACCCGCGCCGTCATTAACTGTTCCCGTCCCCTCGCCGATTCTGTTAGCCTGGATCGACGATGGAGCATACCGAGCACCATTTCACTGCTACCGAGGTGGTCCGCGATATCGTAATTGGCATGTCGGATGGGCTGACTGTGCCATTCGCGCTCGCGGCTGGTCTTTCGGGCACAGTGCGCTCCGCCAACATCGTGGTGATCGCCGGCTTCGCCGAGATTGCGGCGGGCTCCATTGCCATGGGGCTTGGCGGGTATCTGGCGGCGAAGACCGACCTGGAGCACTATCGCGCGGAGGAACAGCGCGAGTACCGCGAGACCCAGGAAAGAACAGAGCGCGAGAAAGAGGAAGTCGCCGAAATCTTCTACGGATATGGTCTGAGCCTGGAGCAGACGGCGCCGGTGGTCGAGGCAATCAGCTCCGACACCAAGCGCTGGGTGGATTTCATGATGCGCTTCGAGCTGGGCCTGGAAGAGCCGAACGCCGATCGTGCGCGCAAGAGTGCGTCGCTCATCGCTGCATCGTATGTCGTCGGCGGGCTGATCCCCCTTTTCCCTTACATGGTTTGGCGTCAAGTGCGGAGCGCGCTCTGGATTTCGAGTGGCATCACGCTACTGGCCCTGTTTGTTTTTGGACTGGTCAAAGGGCGATTTACCGGCATCTCGCCCATGCGAGCCGGCACGCAAACGGCACTGATCGGCGGCCTCGCGGCAGCCGCGGCATTTGGCATCGCGCGGCTCATCTCATAGCCGATGCACACAGAGGAGCAGTCATGATCCAGCTACACAACCCCAGCGACCGGATGCTCTACGAACATGCTCTTGGGTTCGCGCGCAGGCAATTGCGTGCGCTGATCGACCGGGATCCTGATTTCTACCCCATGTACACGGTGCAGGGCCGCTGGCGCCACGCCGGCGAAGCCTGGACGAACTGGTGCGAAGGGTTTCTGCCCGGGATGCTGTGGATCATCGCCGCGCGCGAGCCGGACGACCAGGCAGGACGCTGGTGGCGCGAGCAGGCAATCCGTTATACACAGCCGCTCGAGCTGCGGCAGTTCGATCGCGCGGTGCACGATCTCGGATTCCTGTTCATGTCCACGTACTACCGGTGGCGGCATCTGACGGGTGATCCGAAGTTGCGGGAGGTGCTCATCGAAGCCGGGCGCACGCTGGCCATGCGCTTTCGCGACAAGGGCGCCTATTTGTGTTCGTTCGTCGGGGAAAACTCGCTGTTCATCGACATCATGATGAACGTAGGGATCATTTTTTACGCCGGAATTGAAACGCGCGACGCAAAGCTGATGGACATCGCACTGCGACATTGTCTGACGACGCGCCGTGTGCTGGTGCGCGGCGATGGTTCGACGGCGCATGAGGGCCTATTCGATCCCGAGACAGGTGCGTTCCTCGGTCAATCCACGCAGCAGGGCTGGCGCAGCGATTCCTGCTGGTCGCGCGGGCTTGCATGGGCGTTGTATGGCTTCGGGACGGCATATCGTTGCACGCGAGATGCGCGCATGTTAGAGACGGCCGAGGCGTGCGCAGCCTTTTATATCGAAAGGACACCGGCCGATGGTGTGCCGCCTTGGGATTACGATGCGCCCGCCGAAAAACAGTCGCTACGAGACACGTCAGCGGCGGCCGTTGCAGCTTCGGGCTTGCTGCAACTGGTGCACCTGGCTTCCGATCGCATCAAGGGCCGCCACTACGATGCCGCCGCCCGCCGCATCCTGGGCACACTTTGCCGCAACCACTTGGCGGAAAGCGATCCGCACTGGGAGGGCATACTCAAAGGCGGCGTTTACCACGTGGCGAAGAATCTGGGGGTCAACGAATCGGTGATGTGGGGCGAGTACTTTTTTGTGGAAGCGCTGGATCTGGTGCTGCGGGAGGGGGATTAGGGCTGCTCGCCGGCCTATTGGGCTACCGGCAAACCGGGCAGTTCGCGCTGGCGGTTGGGGCCGGTGCCGTTGGGAAAGAGGCGCGACTCGAAGCGGCGCCAGTATAAGCCGAGTACGTTCAGTTGGGCGAGCTTGGGGAGTGCCGTGGACAGTGAGTCAGCGGCGCCGGTCAGGGATGCTGTTTCTCGGGCGGTGTCGCGGTCGAAGCGGCGCCACAACAGATAGAGCAAGACCGGCGTGAGCCAAACCAGAAGGGGGCCGCGGATGGCCCAGGGCAGTGTGCCGGCCACAATTCCAAGATGTGAGAAGCGATGGATGAGGGGCAGCGCTGATGCGGCGAGAGCCACGATGATGTCGTAGTGATGGCGCCGCTCGTGCACGAACGCGCGGGTGAGCACGGCCTCCGTCTCACGCTTTTCGAGGAAATGCAGCATAGCCTCGGACACAAACAGGCGCCGGCCGCGGATCATGTAAGGGCCGCCGAGCCGGCCTTCGGCCGAAGGCAGGAGGTAAATCTCCTTGAGCGTGTAGCCGGCCTTATGGGCCAATTCCTGGATGCTAGTCCGCAATTCGCCTGGCGGCAGTTCATAGCGGCGGAGATCCTGAAAGCGGAACCAGAGATATAAAAGCAGCAGCCGAGTGCCATATGCCGCAGCGAGACAGATGGGGCCGAGCACAAATTCGTTGTACAGAATCAGCGACGCAACACCGGCCAGCAGGAGCAGCAGGGGCCAGATGTTGAGCGGTTCGTGCCAGAAGGCGTGTTTGATGGTGACGGGCAGAACCCATCGCTGGCCGCTGACACGCGCCAGCACGGCTCCGGATGCCACCGTACATGTCAGTTGCACAAGAATAGCGGGAACCAGGAGCATCGCCAGTTGCAACACAACCGCATAGGATGAGCCGTTCAACAGGAATCGCGCCAGGGCGTTGCAGTCGATGACTTTCGAGCCTTGCACCCACAGCAGCCACGAAACGAACATCACCCAACCGAACAGGCGCCAATAGGTAAACCAGATGACGATGGAGTCCCAGTTCCGCGCGCGCAGGGCGGTCCAGCGCATCACCATGGTCAACCCGACTGGGCACAGCAGGAGAATCAGCGGAAGAAAATTCATCAAGCTGTAGCCGAACGCCAGCCGGATATCAGGACCGGAATCCGCAGAGGACAAACGCTTCGTGTACTCGAGCGCTTGCGGCGAGGCATTGAGCGTCCAGGTAGGGTCGTCAAACTGGGAGAAGGCGGTACGCGGATGCCGGATGACCGTATCGAGTTCCGGGACATTGGCCTGCTTGAGCACTTCCATCAGCGGAGCCAATTGCACGTGGCCGCCGACCAGGAGTCCCCGCTTCAGGAACGCATGCGCGCAGCGAGCGGAGAATATGCGATCACCCTCGCCATCGGTTTCCCTCACATTGGTGACGTCGCAGCTCATCACCTGGCGCATCACCGGGGCGAGAGAGATGGGCAGGCTTCGATCGAAGATCTTCAGCTCAACAGTGGCCCCGCCGTGAGCATCAATCTGGACGTTCAGTTTCGCGGCGGAAGAAGAGTCGGCAGGCTCCTCCTGCGCGAAAACCACGCAGGCGGAAACGCACAAGAAAGCAACACTCACTAAGCGCCGGCGAGCGGCCCTGTAAGGCAAATTTCCACCTTTCCGATGGAATTATAACTTCTAATAAAGATTTCTTGTAGTTTGACGTTGGTTATTTTGCGCAATTATCAAAAAAATTAGCCGTTGGATAACCACCTAGCAATCCGGCGGAATCGGATGGCGCGTGCGTGCTAGTTTGAGTGGATGCCCAATCGCTTGTCCCTGTGCTCCATGGCGAGCATGGTCCGGGAACGCCGGATTTCCCCTGTTGAATTGATAGACGCGCACTTTCGCCAGATCGCCGCTCACAATCCGAGGATCAACGCCTTCGTGGTGCTGCTGGAAGAGCAGGCCCGCGCCGCGGCCAGGCGTGCGGAGGATGCGGTGATGCGCGGGGACGAGCTGGGTTTGCTGCACGGCGTTCCGGTAACCGTAAAAGACAGCTTCGACATGATGGGACTGGCGACGCTTTGCGGCAGCAAGTTTCGCCTGGGGCATCGCGCCGCGGCGGATGCGACGGCCGTCGCTCGGATGCGGGCCGCGGGAGCGATCGTCATTGGCAAGACGAATTGTCCGGAATTTCTTTCGAATTACGAAACCGATAATTACATCACGGGACGCACTAACAATCCGTGGAATCTCGCATACACACCGGGCGGGTCGAGTGGTGGCGAATCGGCGGCAATTGCCGCGTTCTTCTCAGCGGGAGGGATCGGCAGCGACGGCGGCGGGTCGATTCGCATTCCAGCGCATTTCTCGGGCATTGCCGGACTGAAACCAACGCCGGGCCGCGTGTCTGCCGCCGGCCATTTTCCCGTGATCAGTCATCCAGTTGGACTGCTGGGAGTAGCGGGACCAATGGCACGCACGGCCGAGGACGTGCGGCGGCTGTTCATGGTCCTGGCCGGATACGATTCCCAGGATCCGTTTTCAGCTCCCGTTCCTGTGAGGACGCCGGAGGTTGCGGGCATGCGCATTGGATTGATGGAACAATTCTGCGATGTGCCGGTGCAGGCCGAAATTCGAGATGCCGTACAGAAGGCTGCACGCACGCTCGAGCAGATCGGCTTCAAAGTCGAATGCTTTAGGCCGCACGGTTTGCAGCGCGCGCCGAATCTCTGGTGGTTCTTTTTTGGGCAACTGCCGGCGCCGATTACGAAACAACTGATCGAAGGCCGCGAGCGGGACGCCCATTGGACCGGCACCGAGTTTCTCGATGTGGCGCTTAAGGAGCATGCGCCCATGGTCGAGGATCTTGTATTCAATCTTGCCACTCGCGACCGGCTACGCTCAGCGCTTCTCCGCGAAATGGAAAGTGTGCCGCTGATTCTGGCGCCGGCGTGCGGTGTTACGGCGTTCCGGCATCGCGAGCGCCAGTGGCCGACGGATACAAAAGTCATTGGCTTATTCGAAGCCATGATGCCGGTGACGCCGTGGAATCTGCTGGGGCTTCCCGCGGCAGTGGTTCCATTCAGTGTGTCAACGCAGGGGCTGCCTATCGGCGTACAGATTATTGGGCGTCCCTGGGAGGAGGAAATGATTCTCGATGTGGCGGTGCAGCTGGAAGAGGCGCGTGGACCGCTTCCGGCGCCTCCAGGTCTTTCAAACTGACGCGACGAGCGCGCTCCAACTGCCCTTGGTGTGCGAGGACCGCACTTTCGCGCCCTGGTTCTCCAGCTCTGCCTGCACAGCGGCGACATCGGGTATTTCAAAACCGCTCGTGATCGTCAGGCCACCTGGACGCAGCACGCGGACGAGCTCGGGGGCGAGGGAAATGATACCTTCGGGGTTGATGTTCGCCACCGCGAGATCGATGCTTCGACTGCGAATCGCGTTCGCCGTCCCGATGAATGCCAGCGGCTGTCTGGCCAGTTCTACGGCGACAGGATCGATGTCACAAGCGATCACCCGGAGTGCGCCCAACAGGTGCGCGGCCACGGAGAGAATTCCGGAACCGGAGCCGACGTCGAGTATGGTCATGCCTGGCCGGAGTTCGCGCTCCAGCGCCTCCAGACACAACTGGGTCGATTCATGCGCTCCGGTACCGAAAGCCATCCCCGGATTCACTACGATGCGTAAACGACCGGGCGGCGTGGGATCGGCGCGCCATTCGGGAACAAGAAAGAGGCGTGCCCCGACGCATATGGGCTCAAGCTTCGCGCGCGCCTCCGCCACCCAGTCGTGCGGTACTTCATATTCGCAGCGTGCCGCCCAGGCTGCGAAATCATGCGCCAGCTCTGATGACTCATCGTCGCCTTCAAAGAACGCGCGCAAGGAGCAAGCGCCTGTGGGCAAGTCGGATTCCGTGATTCCGCTCGAACCTCGGTCCCATAAATCGGCGACGAGCCGGTCTTTTTCCTCTTGCTTGCACTCCAGATACAGCGAGAACATGGTTTGGGAATGAAACTTCAGGGAATATTTGCGGACATCACCACTCCATTCGACCACAAAGGCGACATCTACAAGGTCAAGGTGCAGCACAACGTCGAGAAGTGGAATCGCACCACACTTGCGGGCTACGTGGTCTGCGGCGCGGCGGGCGAAGGCGAATTGCTCGCGGATGAAGAAAAAGTTGCGGTCTGGGAGGTGGTGGCACAGCATTCCGCGGCTGAGAAACTGCTGATCGCCGCAATCATGGCTCCTGGCGTGCGTGAAGCTGCGTCACTCGCTAACCGGGCCGCGGAGCTTGGCTATAAGGCGGCTCTGGTGACGGCTCGGCACGCGCAGTTGGAAACGCAGTCACTCTATTTCCGCTCCGTCGCGGATCAAGCAAAGATTCCGCTGATCCTGGATAGCGAGTGTGCGGGGGCGAGCACAGCGGCCGCCGCGCATCCTAACGTGATCGCATTTATTGGCCGCCCGGGACGGGTGCACACCGGTGTTCAGATGCTCGCGGGATCGGCTTCAGAACTTTGGCCGGCGTTTGAAGCGGGAGCCGCCGGGGCCATTCTCGATTTTGCCGCGGCAGCGCCATACGCCTGCATCGCCATTTGGGAGGCACACCGCACGCGGGAGAACGAAGCGGGCATTGACTGGCAGAACCGCATCGCACGTGCGGCTGACTTGGTCAGCCAGCGCGGCTACGGAGTGGCGGGACTCAAACATGCGATGGACTTGAGTGCTTACTACGGAGGGCCGCCGCGGCTTCCGTTCATCGTACCGGCCGCAGGAGCGCGCCGGGAAATTGAAGAAGCATTCAGCGGATTTCGGGGCTAACGGAGCGACAGAACCATGTGCTCTACATCCACATAGACGTCGCCAAACTTGAGGTTATGGGGCTCGCGTCCGAACGATTCGAAGCCCAGAGAGCGGTACAGCTTAATTGCCCCGGTTTGACTGGTATTTACGGTGAGTAGAACCCGCTCAATTCCCGGTTGCTCTCGCGCTTTCCGCAACAGTTCCACCATCAGCTTTCGAGCAACGCCTTTCCCGCGCCAGCCCTCCGTCACGTAGACGCCCCAGATCTGACCTTTGTGTTTTTCTTTTAGGTTCTGCCTGCGGTAGAATCCCGCGGTACCAATTAGGCGGTCGCCGTCGAAAGCGCCGATCACGAAGTTCTCTGTTGCCCGCAATTGGGCGCGCACGTCGTTTATAGATTTCGACCGGTGCTCGTCGGCCGATTCGCCGAACGCATGCGGCTCGCGCTCCAGAGCTTCCAGCCGCAGTGTCCACATGGCCTCGGCGTCGTTTTCCGTGAGAGGGCGAATTTCCATGTCGAACTACGCCGCGGGCATTAGAAAATCGTGTATGAATCGAATTACCAGCGCCGGCTTCTCGTGCACAACCCAGTGCGACCCATCAGGCACGCGCTGAATCGTGAGCGGCTTGACGTATTGGCCGAGACCCTCGAGATTTCCCGTCAGCAGCGCGGTATCTTTCTCGCCCCAAATGACCAGGGTGGGGGTCGTGATGAGCGTAATCGGCTGGAGGGCGGAAGGCTGGGCTGACGTGCCGGCTGGTGCGCCGATTGGGGAACGGAGGTGCGCAGCGCGGTAGTAGTTGAGACCGCCGGTCAATCCGCCCGGCTGGTTCCACGCGCGCAAATATTCGGTGCGATCCTGCTCGCTCAGCGCCGATCCGAATGCCTGGAGCATGACAGCGTAATTATTGGCACTGAGCACCCGCTCGGCTTCTGGAGAATTGAAGAGGTTGAAGTAGCTGCTGGCTTTCTGTTGTTCGGGATTGTTCGCCAGCTCTCGCGCGAATACCGTGGGATGCGGGGCGTTGATGACGACCAGTTTCTCCAGCATCTCCGGATGCTGGGCGGCGAAAGCCCAGGCGATTACGCCACCCCAGTCATGGCCTACCAGAACGAACTTCGTGGCCCCGAGCTTCGCGGCGAGCGCGCGGACATCCTCCACGATGACGGGCACGCGATAGGCGTCCACACTTTCGGGCTTGGCGGAGAGGTTGTACCCGCGCATATCGAGCGCGACCGCGTGATGATCGCGGCCGAAGTCGGCCAGCAGGTCCTTCCACGAGTACCAGAACTCCGGAAAACCGTGCAGGAATAGAATCAGCGGGCCTTGGCCCTGCTCGACATAGTGCAGCCGCACGCCGTTGGCGTCGGCATATCTGTCTTTCCACGCGGGCTCTGCTGATGCCATCATCACCGCACACGCTAGCACGGCCATCCTAAGCGCGGAATTTCTCCAAAACCGCATCCGCCACCTCCGCAGTGGCGCTATGGCCGCCGAGATCCGGTGTTCGCACGCGCCCGTCGGCGAGCACATCGGCCACCGCACGTTCCACCTGCTGTGCGGCTTCGGAGGCGCCCAGATGGTCGAGCATCATAGCCGCGCTCAGGATGGTTGCCAGCGGATTCACCACGCCCTTGCCCGCAATGTCCGGCGCGGAACCATGCACCGGCTCGAACATAGAAGGGTATCGCCGCAGCGGATCCAGATTCGCACTGGCCGCGAGGCCCAGGCTGCCGATAATGATCGCCGAGATGTCGCTCAGAATGTCGCCAAAGAGATTTGAGCCGACTACCACGTCGAAGCTCTCCGGCCTCCGGATAAAGTTCATGGCCGCCGCATCCACCAGCAACGATTCCGTCGAGATGTCCGGGAATTCCGCCGCTACGGCCGCGAACGTGCGGTCCCATAACACCATGCTGAAGCCCTGGGCATTGGACTTCGTCACCGAGGTTACGCGCTTCTTCCCATTGCGCCGCCGCGCAAGCTCGAAAGCAAAGCGTACGATGCGCTCGATACCGCGGCGAGTGAAAACCGCCGTCTGGATCGCGACTTCGTCCGGCTGGTCGTGATACACGAACCCGCCCACCTGCGCATACTCGCCCTCGGTGTTTTCGCGCACCACCACGAAGTCGATCTCTTCGCCCTTACGCAGCGCCAGGGGGGACTGCACACCGCGATACAGCACCGCGGGCCGTACATTCGCGTATTGATCGAAAGCGCGGCGAATGGGCAGCAGCAGGCCATTCAGCGTGACATGATCGGGAATCTCAGGGTGTCCCACCGCGCCTAACAGGATGGCATCGAAAGGACGCAGCCGGTCGATCGCGTCGGCAGGCATCATGCGGCCATGGTGAAAGTAGTGTTCAGAACCCCAGTCGAAATCTTGAAATTTAAACCGCAGATCGTGGCGGCCGCCGATGACCTCGAGCACCCGCTTAGCAGCAGGAATCACTTCGACGCCGACTCCATCTCCGGCAATGACGGCTATGTCAAACGCTGGCATGAAGGAACAATGTTAACGTAACCTAGGAAGCTGATCATGCGGGGTATTCTGGCTTGAACTCCTTCGAAAATGTTTTTTCCCTCTCCGGCAAGACGGCGCTTGTGGCAGGCGCCAGCCGCGGCATCGGCCTTGCCATCGCACAAGCCCTTGCCGCTCAAGGCGCTCACACGATTCTTGCCGCGCGTTCCATGGACAAGCTGGAAGTGCACGCGAACAAGTTGCCGCATGCGCGCGCGCTGCATCTGGATATTACGCGTTCCGATTCGATTCGCGCAGCCGCTGAGGCCGCAGGCGACGTCGATATCCTGGTGAACGTTGCGGGCACCAACGTCCGGAAGCGTTTCGAGGATTTCACCCATGAGGAGTACGAGCGCATTCTCCAGACCAACCTGCACGGAATTGTCGAACTGACTCAATTGATCGGTACGAAGATGATCGCTCGCGGAAAAGGGGGCAAGGTCATTCACATCGGCAGCCTGATGTCGCTGTTGGGACTTCCCTACCTGGCCGTCTACGCCATCAGCAAGGGAGGGATCGCGCAGCTTACGAAAGTACTCGCCGCCGAATGGGGCAGGCACAACATTCAGGTGAACTGCATCGCACCGGGCTTCATTTTGACCGACCTCAACCGCGCGATGTGGCAGTCGCCGGAGATGGCCGCGTGGCTCCAGCACTCCCAGGCCAACCCGAACATGGGGAGGCCTGAGGACGTAGCGCCATTGGCGGCATTCCTGGCCAGCCGCGGTGCCGACTACATCACCGGCCAGGTTATCGCCGTGGACGGGGGATACAGCACCACCGCAGTATGGCCCTTCGAACCCTGACGGGCATCGCAATTCTCGTAGCCGGTTGCATTTCAGGCATCCGCGCACAGGCTCCAGCTCCCGAACCGCAGCCGGCGCCTGTGGAGTTCACCTGTCCGATGGACCCCGAGGTGCGCTCGAAGACGCCCGGAACCTGTCCCCGCTGCGGCATGAAGCTCGTCGCCAACATTCCCGAGCCGGTCGAGTACCCGACGAAGTTCTCGTTCACCCCACCGAATATTCCCGCGAACGGCAAACTGCATATTGAAATTCGCGTTACCGACCCGAAGTCAGGTGCGGCCGTCAAACGCTTTCAGATCATTCACGAAAAGCCCATTCATCTGTTCGTAGTCAGTGAGGATCTCGAATATTTCGCGCACGAGCACCCGGAACTTGGCTCTGACGGCGTCTTTCGCCATACCACGCTGTTGCCCAAACCCGGGACATACAAGCTGCTCGCGGATTTCATGCCCGAGGGCGGAACACCGCAGCTCATCTCGCACATCGTTACGACTGCCGGAGACACGCGCAGCCTGGCGGCATCGATCGTGAAGCCAGCGGCGGATCTTGCGCCGAAGCACGGAGAGAACCTGGACGTTGAACTGGTGCTGGATCCGCCTCAGCCGATGCCCGGCAAGAAGACCATGCTGTTCTTCAGACTGAAACCGGCTGCGGGGCTCGAACCTTACATCGGCGCATGGGGCCACATGCTAGCCGCGAGTAACGATCTGATCGACACCATCCATACTCACCCCATCTATGTCACGGACCCGGCGCCCGGCGAAAAGCAGGTGCAGTTCAATCTGTTCTTTCCGCGTGAAGCGATCTATCGTGTATGGGTGCAATTCCAACGTGAAGGCAAAGTGAATACGGTGGATTTTACGATTCCGGTCGTGAGCCTGCGTTAGCTTGGTGACCATGGTAATATGGTCATAGTCATGACGCAACGAATAGCAGCCGGGGCCTTCAAGGCGCAGTGCCTCGCACTGCTGGACGAAGTCGATCGCGAGCGCAAAGAGATCGTGGTTACCAAGCGTGGCCGTCCCGTGGCCCGCCTCGTGCCCGTTCGCCCAGAAACTTCCGTGATCTTCGGCAGGCTGAAGGGCACGGGCCGGATTGTGGGTGACATTCTCTCCACCGGCGAATCCTGGGAAGCGGATGCCTGAGCCGGCCGTGCTGCTGGACACGCACTGCTGGGTGTGGATGCAATTCGGCCTGACGGACAAGTTCACCCGGTCTGCGCTGACCGCGACTGAGCGGGCTGCCCGCGCGGGCGCACTGCGCGTGTCCGTCATGTCGGTTTGGGAGGTCGGCATGCTCGAATCGAAGGGCCGGCTCGAGCTCAAGATGAATTGTGCGGAGTGGGTGCGGCAAGCTCTCGCCACTCCGGGACTGGCACTGGTTGCTCTCACTCCGGAGATCGCGATTGAGAGTAGCCGTCTGCCGGGACAATTTCACGGTGATCCGGCCGACCGCCTTCTGGTTGCGACGGCAAGAATCGTGGGACTCAGTTTAATGACGAAAGACGACAGACTTCTGGAATACGGCCGGCACGGCTTCGTGAGAGTAATCGCCGCGTAAATGATTGCTGGCTGCCCAAAAAAATAGCGGGCCAATTTGGCCCGCTACCCGAGAAATTCCTATTCAGCGAAAGTTACTTGTGATGTCCTCCGCCCGCGTGTCCGCCGGACGAATGGGATACGTTGTGCGCGTGAGAGCTGCTGTGTGTTGCCGACGCGTACGAAGCGCTGTGCGCGTGAGCGCTGCTGCTGTGCGCCGCCGACGCGTGCGAAGCGGCGTGAGCCGAGCTGAGGTGTGCGCTCTGGCCATTGCTGTGCGTCCCGTGGCTACCGCTGGCGGCGTGATTCGGCCGCGCGGTCAGCCCTCCTTTACCGCCGTTATAGCTAACGTGGCTGGTTTCGTGACTGGCAACCGTCCGGCTATAAGTGTGAAAGTTCGCGCCGCTCACGTGATTGACCGCCCGATTGTAGGCGAACACTCCGTTATGCCAGTAACCACCCGCATAGCCGACACCCGTGTAGCCGAAGCCATAGTTGACCCCGCCATAGAAGCCGACATGGTGACCCCAGTAGCCGCCATGCCAAATATAAAGACCGCCGCTCCAGCCCCAATATCCAGGCGTCCACAGCGCGCCTACATAGGGTGCAAGCACCCAGTTGCCGCCAACCCAGTAGTAGCCTGCGGGACCGTAAGCCCAGTAACCGGGCGTCCACATATAACCGGGCCCAGGGCAAATGGGTTGTGCATACACCGGCAAAACCGGTGGGGCAATAGCAACCGATAAGATAACGCCTCCGAAAGAAGTCGCCGGCACAGCCAGCGTAGCGAGGGCGAGCAGCGCTGAACGCATCAGGCGAAGCCCGCGGAGATTCTTGTTTGTTGTCATCTTCATGACCTCGATCCTCTCGATCTGAATAAAGCACGCTGCATGCCATTCCAAACACGCGCGCGAAACTTTAGTTGCCTTTTCCGGGAACGCATTGTTGGAAATGGAGTTGAGGACCGAAGAACCAGCAACTGAAGGAGCGCTGATGCTGCCTGGTACCCTCAACAGCCTATCTAAACGGATAGCTTGAGTCACGAATGGCTAGTATCCTTCGCGCGCTACCATCGAGTACATGGACACGCCGAATCCGCGGGATCGGACCGATGCTGATGCCGATGCCACCCTCGATCCCTCCGATTGGGCCGGATTTCGTCAGCAAGCGCACCGCATGCTGGACGACATTCTGGACTATCTCGTAAATATTCGTGACCGTCCGGTTTGGCAGCCGATTCCCGATTCTATCCGCGAGCGATTCCGCGGCGAACTTCCCGCCAGGCCGTCTGAATTGGCCGCGGTTCACGAAGAATTCATGCGCTACATTCTGCCCTTCGCCGCAGGCAACGTTCATCCCGGATTCTTCGGATGGGTGCACGGAGCAGGCACGCCGGTGGGCATGGTGGCGGAAATGCTCGCTGCCGGCCTGAATGCCAATCTGGGAGGGCGGGATCATATTCCGATCGAGGTCGAGCGGCAGGTCGCCGGCTGGATGCGGAAGTTGTTTGGTTTTCCCGATAGCGCGAGCGGTTTATTCGTGACGGGTGCGTCCATGGCGAACCTGATCGGCGTGCTGGTGGCGCGAGATACGGAGTTGGGTTTTGAGACGCGCTGCACCGGCGTCGGAGCTGGCGGCAAGCGGTTAGCGGCATACGCTGCGGAGACGGTGCATGGCTGCGTCGGCCGGGCGCTGGATATTGCGGGAATCGGCAGCGACGCGTTGCGCCGGATTGCGGTGGATGACCGGTATCGCATCGACCTGAGCGCCTTACGCGCGGCCATCGACGCTGATCGTCGCGCCGGCTTTACGCCGTTCCTTCTGGTGGGTACGGCAGGAACAGTGGATACTGGCGCAATTGACGATTTGGATGCGCTGGCCGGACTCGCGCGAAGCGAGGGTTTGTGGTTTCACGTGGACGGGGCCTGCGGGGCGCTTGCTATGCTGGCGCCAAGCTTGGCGCAGCGGCTCAAGGGCATCGAGCGAGCCGATTCGCTGGCTTTCGACTTTCACAAATGGGGACACGTACCCTACGATGCCGGCTTTGTGCTCGTGCGTGATAGCGTGTTGCATCGTCAAACGTTCGCCACGTCGGCGCCTTATTTGAGGCGGGAAGCGCAGGGGCTGGCCGCGGGTTCTCCCTGGCCATGTGACTTTGGGCCGGACCTCTCGCGGGGCTTTCGCGCGCTTAAGACCTGGCTGACCCTGAAGGTGTATGGCGCCCAAGCGCTGGGGGTCTCGATCGCACACACATGCGAGCTGGCGCGATATCTCGAAAGTCGCATTGCGGAGACAGCTGAACTCGAACTGGCGGCGCCGGTCGAGCTAAACATCGTCTGCTTCCGATACCGCGCGGAAGAATCACACCACGTAAATGCGCGCATCGCGGTCGAGCTGCAGGAATCCGGTGTGGCAGCGCCCTCCACAACGGTCCTCAGGGGAAGGCTCGCGATTCGCGCGGCCATCGTGAATCACCGCACCCGCCGCTCCGACTTGGATGCCCTGGTGGAACGTACGGTGGCGTTAGGCCGGTCCCTGTGCGAACGGGCAGCACGCAGCACCGCGCGCGAGAGCAGCACATCGAGCCACTGGCAGCCACGCGTGGCCCGTGAAGCCGCTCTGCGCGAGGTCGAAGACCGCATTACGGCGGAGCCAGAAACACTGGGTTTGCGCCGCGATCGCGCCCAACTGCTCACCGAACTCGGGCGCACGCTGGATGCACGGAACGCGTATCTGGATGTATTGGCGCGCGCGCCTTCCGACCGCATCGCCCTCAACAATCTGGGCACACTGCTGCATGCCACAGGCTACCGAACCGCGGCGCGAACAGCCTATGCCGAAGCCGCAGCGCGGCATCCAGACGACCCCATGAGCCACGTCAATCTGGCCAACGTTCTCTACGCGAATGGCGAGTTCCAGCCGGCGCGCGAACACTATGAAACGGCTCTACGCTGCGCTCCGGACCATCCAGAGGCGCACCAGGGTTTATCCTACCTGCTGGCCGAACTGGGAGACGCACAGGGCGCGGCTTGGCATCGCCAAAAGGGCTTCGAACATCGCGCGGTGGTGACCGTGCCATACCGGGGCGAGGGTCCGCCAGTATCATTACTGCTGTTGGTTTCGGCCCTTGGCGGCAACATCCCGACCAATAATTTCCTGGATGACCGGGTGTTTGAGACCAGCGTGGTTGTTGCTGAATTCTATGATCGAGACCGGCCGCTGCCGTGCCATCAACTGATCTTCAATGCCATTGGCGATGCGGATCTGGCCGCGAACGCGCTCGCCGCCGCGCAGTCGGTGGCGGCCCTCAGCACTGCGCCGGTACTCAACCCGCTCGCGGCGGTGATGGCCACCGGGAGAGCCGACAATGCGCGGCGGCTTTCCGGATTGCCCGGTGTGATCGCTCCGGCCACGGTCACGCTGACGCGCGAGCTGCTCACGTCGTCCGATGCTCCTACCGCGCTTGCACGCCACGGTTTGAGATTTCCGCTGCTGCTTCGTACGCCCGGCTTTCATACCGGCCGCCATTTCGTGCGCGTCGATCAGGCGGACGCACTGCCGGAAGCAGTAGCGGCACTGCCGGGCGCTGAGTTAACCGTGATTCAGTATCTGGATTCCCGTGGATTGGACGGTAAGGCCCGCAAATACCGTGTCATGTTGATCGGCGGCGAGCGATACCCGCTGCATCTGGCAATTTCCAGTCACTGGAAGATTCACTACGTCACCGCGGAGATGGCGGATCGCGCCGAACACCGCGCTGAGGACGCGGAGTTTCTGGAGAATATGCCTGCCGTGCTTGGTCCGCGCGCGATGACTGCGCTAGAAGAGATTCAAAAGGCGCTGGGGTTGGATTATGCAGGAATTGATTTCGGTTTGAGCCCCTCCGGCGATTTGCTGCTGTTCGAAGCCAACGCCACCATGGTCGTCAATCCGCCCGAGCCCGACCCGCGTTGGGATTACCGGCGTCCGGCTGTGGAACGGATTTTCGCCGCGGTCCGGCACCTGCTTCTGGAGAAGGCGGGCCGCTGACTATGACGGAGACGTAGACAAAACCGCGCTGCCAGCCGGTGCGTCCACTACGATCCGCGTTCCAGCGGGAAGCGGAATTGGATCCCGAAACCAATACGTGCGGGTCCAGGCCTTGCGATAGTTCCGCAGCCAGATCAAGTGCTCCACTGAACCGTCAGGTTTATATGCGGTAACTTCCATGGAAGTGCCATCTGGCAGATCGCGCGGCGTAACGGCCACAGCTGTAGTTGCGTGGTTCAACACCCGCGGCTTGGCACTCTCAACCAGCAATGTTGAAGTAGGCAACGGGGCTGGGGTTGCATCGCGAAGTACCGGCGCCGGTGGCAGGTAGATAGCTTCGCCTTCCGGCGCGCCGCCCTCAACCCAGCCAACGATCATCTCCACTTCGATGGGCGTCAAGCTTGGATCATTCCGGTACGCTCGAATACCATCGACTGCGCCCCACGGGGGCACACGCCTTTCGAGGACCTCGTCGCGGATTGCCTTGGCCCATGGACGCGCCTCGTCATATGTCACGAGTGAAAATGCCGTGCCGCCTTCGTGATGGCAACTCGCGCAGCGTTTGTAGATGATACGGGAGATCTCCTGGGTCCAAGTGAGCTTGGTGGTGATCGGTTCGTGCGCCTGCGCAGCAAGGGCACTGATCAAGCCCACGAAAACGGCGTGTAACTTAGTCGTCGGCAGACTTCTTGTGTTCCTTCTTTTCCTCCGGGAACAGCTTGTCCAGAGGCATATTCGCATCGAACACCACATCGAAGAACCCGATCATCATCTCATCCCAGCTCTGATCGCCCCAGCTTACTTCCGTGGTTGCGTCCGGATTATTGGGGTTGTTCGGGGAGTTATCGAAGTGTGCGGTGCACTCGATTTTGGTTCCCTTGGGCAGAACGATCGGCTTGACTGGAAAGTAAGCGAGCTGCCAACTGAAACTGTAATTCGGAACCTTGAGCAGGGTTTCGGTTTCTCCGGTTGGGTAAACTACCCGATATTCGAAATCCTTCCCGCGCAGATGCATGTGCGGCTGCAAGCCGGTCAAGTCCACCTGAGTTTTGACTTCGAATTCAGAATCCACTTTGTAGTCGGCATCCCCAGGCGGAATCTTGAATTTCGTGTTTAATGCGCCGAGCGTAAAGACGCGCTCCTTTGGTGGCGCTTTCGCGAACACAAGGCCCACCTTGCTGCGATCCGTCCCCGGCTTTCCATTGGCCGTGTAGTGCAACTGGAAAACGATGTCGGAGCCGGCCTTGATCAGCTTCGCCCGTCCGGGCTGAAGCTCCATGGGCAACGTTCCAGGCGCGTATCCTGCGACAGAGTCACCGGTGAATCCGCCGCCATCGTCGTCGTCTTTTTTCTTTTTCTCGTCCTCTTTGCGATGCTCAGGCACGAACGGCACTCCCGGCTTTGCGTCCTTCATCCACTTCGAGCCCGGCTCCCGGATGAATGCGATGATGTGGTGCACAAGGGCGCGGTTGCCGGGACGAGCTTCCGCAAACTGAACCCACTTATCTTCGGTGAACCCCGTCGGCACGACGACGTATTGATACTCAATAGTTCCGGCCGCGGGAACCTCAAACGCGTTGGGCATCTCGATCACAACGTCCGGCTTGGGAATGCGCCAGCCCTCCACGAAACTCGCCCGCACCGGGACATCCTTGGGATCGCCCTCCGGCGCACCCGCATCCGCCCAGGCCACCAGCGTGCCGATCTCCTTTTGGGAAAGGGACCGGTCGTTGGCGAACTTGCCGTAATGCGGATCGGCAAACCATGGCGGCATCTTCTTCAACAAGACGGCTTCTTTCATGGCTTTCGCCCACGGCCGTGCCTGCTCATAGGTCAGCAGCGAGAACGGCGCCGCTTCGCCCGGACGATGACACTCCTGGCAGTTTTTGGCCAAAACCGGCGCGACATCCTTGTTGAACGTGACCGGCGATTGGATAGTCGCGGCAACTGAGATGCCGGCAAAAGCAAGAGCGGGGAGCACCGCTACGAAGCGCATAAATCTCCTTCAGGCCATTATACGAGACCGCTAATCCGCAGGTTCCGTTACGAATGCGCTACGTGGTCTCGCCGCGAACGAGATCCTCGTACGTCTCTCGCGCTCGAATGATACGCCACTGATCGCCCTCGACCAGCACCTCGGCAGGCCGCCGCCGCGCATTGTAATTGGACGCTTGGACGAACCCGTAAGCTCCCGCCGTTGCAAGAGCCAGAAAATCACCGGGAGCAACGTTGGCGAGCTTGCGGTCTCGGGCCAGAAAATCGCCGGTCTCGCATACCGGTCCGACGACATCGGCCAGAATGTCAGGGCGAGCGGTCATGCGCAGCGGAAGAATATCGTGATGCGAGCGGTATAGCGCCGGGCGGATCAAGTCGTTCATGGCGGCGTCAACGACCACAAACTCCTTGTCGATATTGCGCTTGCGGTACAGGACGCGTGTGAGCAACACGCCGGCCGGTCCCACGATGGAGCGGCCAGGCTCGAGCATCACGGTCAATTCCATGCCCTGCAGGCGCTGGCGAATGCAATCCACAAAAGTGCGGATGGGTGGCGGGTGATCTGTCGACTGATACGCCACGCCCAGCCCACCGCCCAGATCAACGCTCTTGATGGCGTGCCCGGCCGCGCGCAGCCGCCCGACCAGCTCCAGTACTTTCTCCATGGCCTCGAAGATTGGGCTGGCATTCAGCAACTGCGATCCAATATGACAGCTCACGCCGCTGGCTTCGAGGTTGTGTAACTCTCGCGCGCGATCATAGATCGGCTCAGCTTCATGAATATCCATGCCGAACTTGTGCTTGCGCAATCCGGTTGAAATATAGGGATGAGTTTCGGCATTCACGTCCGGATTGACACGCAGCGAAAACAACGCTCGCACACCGCGTCGCGCGGCCAGCGCATTGATGAGCGCCAGCTCCGGCTCGGACTCGCAATTGAAGCTGTGAATGCCTTTTTCCAGAGCGAAATCAATCTCGTCCGACCGCTTGCCGACCCCTGAGAACACCACGCGTACCGGATCGCCTCCGGCCTTGAGCACACGGTACAACTCGCCGCCCGAAACGATGTCGAACCCCGCCCCAGCCTTCGCCAGCAACGACAGAATGCCAAGCGAGCCGTTGGCTTTCACGGAGTAGCAGATCATGTGCGGCAGATCGCCCAACGCCTCGTCGTAAGCGCGGAAGTTTTCAAGAAGTGACTGTCTCGAATAGACGTAGCACGGCGTTCCGGCGCGGCGGGCGATGTCGTCGAGGGCGACCCCTTCGCAGTAGAGAGAGTTTTCGGAGTAGAGAAACATAAATCAGGTTCTAGGTGCTAGGTTTTAGGTGCTAGTGCCAGCTCGGTCCCTAACAGCTAAAACCTAGCACCTAACACCTCGTCTTTTATTCTCTATGCACCGCATCCAGCACGCCGTTCACAAAGTGCACCGATTCTTCTGTCGAAAACCGCCGCGCGAGTTCCAGAGCTTCGTCCATCACCACCGCCGCGGGCGTCTCGGTATGCCGCATCTCGTAGATCGCGAGCCGCAGAATGTTTCGATCCACCGCCGGCATTCGCTCCAACCGCCAGTGCTCGGCATGCCCGGAAATCAGTACGTCAATCTCGGCGGCTTTCTCAACGGTCCCGCGTACTAACTCTTCCAGGAAAGCGTCACGCGGCGGCGCTACGGCGCCCTCTTCGGAAAACAGAGTGCCATAGAACGTCTGAATGGATTCGTCAACCGGTTGTTTTCGCATGTCCCACTGATAAAGGATTTGCAGCGCATGTTCGCGAGACCGGCGCCGGGCAGGCATGCTTACGCCGAAGGCTGGCGCAGACGCCGCATCAGGTTGGCCATTTCGATGGCGCTCATGGCGGCGTCGAAGCCTTTGTTTCCGCTCTTGGCGCCCGCGCGATCCACCGCCTGCTCGACATTGTTAGTTGTCAGTACGCCAAACGCGACGGGCACGCCGGATTCGCGAGTCACTTCAGCCAGGCCGCGCGCCATCTCACCGGCAACGTAGTCGAAGTGCGGCGTGTCCCCACGAATCACAGCCCCCAGAGCGATGATGGCGTCGTGACGCTTCATCTTCACCAGCTCACGCGCCACCACCGGCATTTCCCAGGAACCTGGCACGCGGACGATCTCGATGTTTTCTTCCGTGCATCCGGAACGAGTCAGAGCATCGAGCGCGCCCGCCAGCAGCCGCTCTGAGATGAAGCTGTTGAACCGGCCCACGATGATGGCGAACCGCAGCCCTTTGGCCGAAAGATCTCCTTCGATGATGGAAGGCATGATCTATTTCCCCGCGAAAGCCGCCTTGCGCTTTTCGAGAAAGGCGCGAGTGCCCTCCCGCCGGTCCTCGGTCGCCGCGGTGAGGCCGAATGCCGTAGCCTCGAAACGCAGGCCTTGCTCCAGCCCGCAATCCAAGCCCACGTCCACCGCTTCGAGGGCAAGCGCGACCGCCTGCGGCCCGTTGGCCAGCACCTTTTGCATCCAAGACCGGCAAAAAGGCAGCAGCTCCTCGAGCGGCGCGATGTAATTCACCAGGCCCAACCGGTGAGCTTCCGCGGCGTCGATGGGCTCGCCCGTGATAAGCATGTCGATCGCGCGGCCACGGCCCACAAGGCGCGGCAGACGCTGTGTGCCGCCGTATCCCGGCACAAGACCGAGTTTCACTTCCGGCTGGCCGAACTTTGCATTCGGTGATGCGACGCGGATAGCGCAGCTCATCGCCAACTCAAGGCCGCCGCCCAACGCAAACCCGTTAACAGCGGCGACGGTCGGTTTCGGCAGGGTTTCGAGCGCGCGAAAAACCGCCTGCCCACGCATGGCGAGCGCTCGTGCCTCTAGAGGTGACAGCACGGCGAGCTCGTTGATGTCCGCCCCTGCCACGAACGCTTTCTCTCCCGCGCCGGTTACGATCAGCGCACGGATCGCGGCGTCGTTGCGCACTCGCGTGAAAGCGTCCGAAAGCTCGCTCACAGTGTCCCGATTCAGAGCATTCAGCTTGTCGGGACGGTTCACCGTGACGGTTGCAATGCCGTCCTGTGCCGTCTCCAAACGAATGTTGCTGTAGGACATATGGGATAATTCGTAAGGGCCGGGCGATGCCCCGTCCCTTCAGCATCATACCGCATGGACCCCAAGTTCATCCGCAACTTCTCGATCATCGCGCACATCGACCACGGAAAATCAACCCTCGCGGACCGCCTGCTGGAAGTCACCGGGGCGCTGTCCCAGCGCGAGATGATGGAGCAGGTGCTCGATTCGATGGACCTGGAACGCGAGCGCGGCATCACCATCAAGGCCCATGCGGTGCGCCTGAATTATCAGGCCGACGATGGCAATTTGTATCAACTGAATTTGATCGACACCCCGGGCCACGTCGATTTCACCTACGAAGTTTCGCGCAGCCTGCAGGCGTGTGAAGGCGCGCTTTTGGTGGTGGACGCTTCACAAGGCGTCGAGGCGCAGACCCTCGCCAACACCTATCTCGCGCTGCATCACAATCTGGAAATCATTCCCGTCATCAACAAGATCGACTTGCCTGCAGCCGAGCCCGAGCGCATTCGCGAGCAGATCGAGCAGGTCATCGGGTTGCCGGCCGACGATGCGTTGCTCGTCAGTGCCAAGCAGGGCGTGGGCATTCACGAAACGCTCGAAGCCGTCGTCAGGCGCGTTCCACCGCCGCGCGGGTCCGTAGACAAGCCGTTGCGCGCCCTCATTTTTGATTCCTGGTTCGATACCTATCGCGGCGTGATCATTCTGGTGCGCGTGCTGGATGGCCGCCTGCGCATGCATCAGAAGATCCGCCTGATGGCCAAGGGCCAGGTATTCGAGGTTGAAGGCCTCGGCTACCAGTCGCCGAAGGCCACGCCTTCCGAAGATCTCTCGGCGGGCGAAGTTGGATTTGTCGCCGCCAATATCAAGACCGTCTCCGACGCGCAGATCGGCGACACCATTACGGACGACGAAAACCCCGCCTCGGAACCTCTGGCGGGCTTCGAAGAGATCAAGCCCATGGTGTTCGCCGGCCTGTTTCCGGTGGAATCTCACGAGCACGGCCTGCTGCGCGACGCGCTCGAAAAGCTACGGCTGAACGACAGCGCCTTCAGTTTCGAGCCGGAAAACTCCGTGGCCCTCGGTTTCGGTTTCCGCTGCGGATTTCTCGGGCTGCTGCATCTGGAAATCGTGCAGGAGCGGCTGGAACGAGAATTCAACATCGACCTCATCACCACAGCTCCCAGCGTCCGTTATCGGATCACCACCACGCGCGACGAAGTCATCGAGGTTGATAATCCGACCAAGTTCCCGAACCCGACGGATATCAAGCAGATCGAAGAGCCCATCATCGACGCCACTGTGATCACGCGCGAAGAGTTTCTGGGCGGCATCCTGGCGCTGCTGGAAGAAAAGCGCGGCGTGCAGAAGAAGTTCGAGCACATCGGTAGCGGCCGCGTTCTGCTCGAATACGAGCTGCCGCTGAACGAAATCGTGCTCGATTTCTACGATCGCCTGAAATCGGCCTCGCGCGGTTACGCGTCACTCGACTATCATCTGTCGGGCTACCGCGCGGCGCCTATGGTGAAGCTCGACGTGCTGGTGGCGGGAGAACCTGTGGACGCGCTCACCATCATCGTGCACAAGGATTTCGCTTACGAGCGCGGCAAGACGGTGATCGAGCGCATGCGCAAGCTGATTCCCCGACAGATGTTCGAGGTGGCGCTGCAAGCCGCGATCGGCAACAAGATCGTGGCCCGCGAAAACATTCCAGCCATGCGCAAGAACGTGCTGGCTAAGTGCTACGGCGGCGACATCACACGCAAGCGCAAACTGCTCGAAAAGCAGAAGGAAGGCAAGAAGCGCATGAAGCGTGTGGGACGAGTGGAGATCCCGCAAGAGGCGTTTCTGGCTGTGCTGCGCGTGAGCGGAGACGAGAGCGAGTAGTCGCCGCCGACGCACCGTTACGATACAATCGCTTCGGACTGTGAGGCGGATTCATGGAAGATTCCAACGAAGTATCGCGAAGATCGTTTTTGAAGAAGTCCACGGGCGTTGCCGCGGGGGCTTCGGCGTTTACCATCATCAAGCCTGAGCTGGTGCGCGGGGCGGGGAATGAGAAGCTAAAAGCGGGATTGATCGGCTGCGGGCAACGCGGCACCGAAGCAGCGTCGCAGCTTCTCCACGGCAACGAAAATGTCGAACTGGTGGCCATGGGCGATATTTTCGAGGATCATCTCGAAGCGTCGCTCGATAACATCCGCAACTCGAAGAATTATCCCGGCCTTGCGGAGAAGGTCAAGGTCGATCCGGAGCATCACTTTGTGGGCTTCGACGCGTACAAGAAGGTCCTGGCGTCGGATATCGATCTCGTGATCCTGAGCACACCGCCGGGCTACCGGCCCATGCATTTCGAAGCGGCGGTGGAAGCCAAGAAGCATGTGTTCGCGGAGAAGCCGTTCGGCACCGATCCGGTAAACGTTCGGCGATTCATGGCGGCGGCCAAGAAATCGGAAGAGCTGAAGCTGACCGTGATGAGCGGGGCGCAGCGGCGATCGCAGAAAGAATACGTCGAGACCATCCATCGCATCCAGGATGGGGCGATTGGCGAAATCACCGGGGCCTATGCGTACTGGGTGGGCACACCCGTGATCCAGCAGAAGGAGCGGGACCCGAACTGGAAAGACATGACGTGGCAGCACCGCGCCTGGTACTCGTTCGTATGGATCTGCGGCGATCAGGTGGTGGAGCAGCACCTGCACAATATCGACGTCATCAACTGGGTGATGGGCGGGCATCCTGTGGAGGTAGTGGCGACGGGCGGAGCAGCGTGGCGTCCGCGCGAAGAGATCTACGGCAATATTTACGATCACATCAGCGCGGATTTCGTTTACCCGAATGGCGTTCGCATGTCCAGCTACTGCCGGCAGTACCCGAGGGGTTTGCCCACGAATGTCTCGGAGCTGGTGGTGGGTTCGAAGGGCCGCAGCGACTGCAAGAGCATGGGGGCGAAAGGCATCGATCCCTATGTGCAGGAGCATATCGACATGGTGAAGAGCATTCGCGGGCAGGGACCATACATCAATCACGGAATGAAGGTTGCCGAAAGCACAATGACCTGTGTGATGGCGCGGGAATCAGCGTACTCAGGACAGAAGATCACGTGGGACCAGATGATGTCTTCACAGCTCGACCTGTTCCCGAAAGCGTTCGGCTACGATTTGCCAGTGGACGTGCCACCGCTTCCAGTGCCGGGGGTGTACAAGTTCGTTTGAGCCGAGTTTTCAACGCCGAGCCGCCGAGGCGCCGAGAAAAACCTCTGAAAAGAATTTCTCGGCGTCTCTGCGTCTCGGCGTTATTTTGTGTTTCCATATGCGTCACCGCTCAGGAGTGGCCGTCCTACGGCGGCGATCCGGGCAACTCGCGGTATTCCACGCTAAAACAAATCGACCGGTCAAACGTCACTAGCCTCAAGGTGGCTTGGACCTATCACACAGGCGATATCAGCGACGGGTCGACGTATCCGGTTCGCAGTACGTTTGAAGCGACGCCGCTGGTAATCGATGGCGTGATGTATGTCACCACGCCGTTTTCGCGCCTGATTGCGCTCGATCCCGAAACGGGCAAGGAGCTGTGGGCGTTCGATCCGAAAATCGATATGGACACGCCCCGGAACTTGTTCATCAGCCGCGGGGCGGCGTACTGGAGCGATGGCAAACAAAAGCGCATCATGCTGGGGACGCTCGACGGGCGACTGTTCTCAATCGACACCAAGACTGGAAAGCCGGACGACAGTTTCGGGCTGGGCGGCTTTGTGGACATGCATGCCGGTGTTGCGGAGCAGTATCGGAACCGCGAGTACGGAATGACGTCGCCGCCGGTGGTGTACAAGAACGTGATTATCTGCGGTTCGCTCACCGCCGATGGAACACCGCAAGGACCACTTGGCGATGTGCGCGGCTATGACGCGCGAACCGGCAAAGTGCAGTGGACCTTCCACGTCGTGCCACGGCCGGGAGAATTCGGCCACGACACCTGGGAGGGCGATTCGTGGAAGGGTCGCGGAGCCATAAACGCGTGGTCGATTCTGACGGTGGATACGGAGCGCGGCATTGTGTTCCTGCCGCTGACCTCGCCATCAACCGACCACTACGGCGGCGATCGCAAGGGTTCCGGGCTGTTCGGCGATTGCCTGACGGCGCTCGACGCCGAAACCGGCAAGCGGCTGTGGCATTTTCAGACCGTGCACCACGATCTTTGGGACTACGATATTCCGGCGCCGCCGAACCTGGTCACGGTGACGCGCGATGGCAAACCCGTAGCGGCTGTGGCGCAGGTAACGAAAACCGGGTTCACGTTTTTATTCGACCGGGTGACTGGCAAGCCTCTGTTCGACGTCGCGGAAAAACCTGTAGCGGCGAGCGAAATTCCGGGCGAGCAGGCATGGCCGACGCAGCCGTTTCCGGCGAAGCCGCCGCCGTACGCGCGGCAAAAAATGACGCGCGACGAACTGACGGATGTAACATCGGAATCGCGGACGTACTGCGGCAAGCTGATCGAGAACGCAGTGCTTGGCGACCTATACACGCCGATCGGGCTGAAGCCTACGGTGCTGTTTCCCGGCACCAATGGCGGCGCCAACTGGGGCGGCGCATCCTGGGACCCGGAAACGCACACCCTTTACGTGAACTCGATGGATGTGGGCATGATGTTTCACATGGTGAAGCGGCCGGCGGGATCGCAAATTCCCTACCGGCCCATGGACTCGGGCACGGCCAGCGGGCGCTTCTGGGACCAGAATCAATATCCGTGCCAGAAACCGCCATGGGGATCTCTGACAGCCATCGATCTGGACAAGGGGGAGTTCCGCTGGCGATCGGTGTTGGGCGTGATCGACGAGCTGGTGGCGCGCGGCATTCCTCCCACGGGCACACCGAACATTGGTGGCTCCATCGTCACCGCGGGAGGTTTGGTATTCATCGGGGCGACAAACGACTCTCGTTTTCGCGCGTTCGATAAAAATACAGGAAAAGAATTGTGGGTAACGAAACTGCCGGCGAGCGCTCATGCGACACCGATGACCTTCATGGGCCGGAAGAGTGGCAAACAATTTGTCGTGATTGCCGCGGGTGGAGGAAACAAATACAACAAAGTCTATTCCGATTCAGTTGTGGCTTTCTCGTTGCCGTAGCGTGCCTTACGGCCGCGGATGAGCGGATTCATTTCAGCCATAAACGGCACGCGCCGCTAAAGATCGAGTGCAGCTACTGCCACACTACAGTCGAAACGGACGAGAAGGCGTCATTTCCGGCGGTTGGGAAATGCATGAATTGCCACCGTGCCGTCAAGAAGGATAGTCCGGAAATCAAGCGGCTGGCGGCGCTCAAGAACGACGCCACACCGTTTCCCACAGAACAGGTTTACACGATCGAGGATTTCGTGTTCTTCAGCCACGCACGGCACCGCAAGGCGGGAATTGACTGCAAAGAGTGCCATGGAGCCGTAACAGAGCATGATACGGTCACGCTGGAGATTCCCGTGACGATGAAAGGGTGCGTAGCCTGCCATAAGGCTCGCCACGCTTCACTCACTTGTAATACGTGCCATGAGCTGGGCCAGTAGAATGAATGTCTGCGAGCTCTTATGAAAGGAGACGCCAAGCGATTCATCGGGCCGTGTACTAGACGAGATATTCGCAGACCCATCGCACGATTTGGCGCGCAATCGCCATGCCGCGCACGGCGGCGCGAGGCACTAGGGCCTGCTGTCGTCGCATAGCCCCGCTGTGTGCTAACCTGATTATCTAACACACCTCTTATCAAGGAGTTTTGGTAATGTCTCGAATTCCCGGGAGCAGCATGCTTTGGGGGTGCGCCGCTCTACTGTTTCTGACCAGTGCGGCCCCCGCGCAAACCAAAGTGGCGGTTATCAGCCTGCAGCGCGCGGTGCTGGAATCTGACGAAGTCCAGAAGGCATTTGCGGCGCTGGAGGCTAAGTTCAAGCCGCAACAGCAGAAAATCGAAGCGCTCCAGCGCGACATCGAGGGAATCCGGCAGCAATTGCAGTCGGGAGCGGGAAAGCTGACGCCCTCGGCGGAGGCGGACCTGACCGCACAAGGCCAGAAAAAGCAGCGCGATTTGCAGCGCATGACTGATGACCTGCAAGGCGACTTTAATAACGAGCGTACGGAGATCGGGAACGCGAGCGTTAAGAAGATGGCTGAAGTGGTCAAGAAGCTGGCCGAAGAAAAGGGTTACGACGTCGTTGTAGATACGAGCAATACGGTGTTTTACAAACCGGCGCTGGACGTCACGGCTGAGGCGCTGGCCGCGTATAACAAGGCGTATCCCGCCCCAAAATAGAGTTTCTGGAGACATGGCCGGCTATCTCGCAAACTACGGCGCAGGCGAGGAGCAGCGGGAAAAGCGCACCCGCCAGCTGGTGATCATTGGGGTGATCGTGGGGGGTGTGTTGGGCTTGTATCTGCTGACCTTCCAGACGCCGATCCTGGAGCGGTATATTCGGGTGGTTCAAATGCTGAAGAACCACAAAGAGGAGAAGCGGGTTCAGATGTTTCTGGATCTGCTGGCGAAGCAGGACTACAAAGGCGCTTACGCGCTATGGGGCTGTACGGACTCCAAGCCTTGCCGCGACTATACGTTCAAGAACTTCATGGAAGACTGGGGACCAAAGGGTTCGCAAGCGTCGAGCGAATTGTTTCATACCACGCGGAGCCGTTCCTGCGGGTCAGGCGTGATCTTGACGGTTGACTCCAGCAATAATCGGGTAGAGAAGCTTTGGGTCGAGAAAGAGGATTTGACCATCGGCTTTTCCCCGTACCCAGGATGCTACGCCGGATCCCCGCCAATTAATTAAGGGTGACGGCCTGGTCGGCGTGGTCTTAGAATTAAGATAGGACAAACAACGGGATGGCTTTGACAACGCAGGCTGCGGGTTTGGAAGGGATCGTAGCCGGGGAATCCGAAATCTGTTTCATCGATGGCGAAGAAGGCATTCTGAGCTATCGCGGCTACAACATCCACACCTTAGCCGATAATGCGACATTCGAAGAAGTAATCTCCCTGTTGTGGAACGGCCACTTGCCCCGCCGCGAGGAACTCGAGCAGCTGAAGGCGGACTTGGTGGCACACCGGCCGATTCCTCAACCGGTAGTGGACTTTCTGGCGCAGGTGGTCAAATGCGAGCCGATGGACGTCTTGCGCACGGCTGTCTCCATGCTGAGCCTCTACGATCCCTTGGCGCGCGACATGTCGCCGCAGGCCAATGCCGCCAAAGCCGTGAAGTTGATGGCGCAGACAGCCACGATCGTCAGCACTTTCGACCGTTTGCGCAATGGCAGACCGGTGCTGCCGGGCGATCCAAACCTCAGCCTTGCCGCGAACTTTCTTTATACTCTGACCGGGAAACGGCCGGACGATCTGATGGAGCACGCGTTCGACGTGGCTCTAACGCTGCATGCGGATCACGAGTTGAACGCCTCCACCTTCGCGGCGCGCGTGACCGCGGCCACCCTTTCCGATATCTACTCTTCGATCACGTCGGCCATCGGCGCCCTCAAAGGCCCGTTGCACGGCGGGGCCAATCAGGATGTGATCCGCATGCTGCTGCAAGCCGGTTCTCCTGAAGGCGCGGTCGCCCTCGCCAAGGAAACGCTGGCCGGCAAAAAGAAAATTCCGGGTTTCGGGCACCGTGTCTATCACACCGAGGATCCCCGCGCTACTCATTTGCGCGCGCTCTCCGAAGAGCTGGGAAGGCGAACCGGCCACATGGAGCTGTACCTGATGTCGCGCCGTGTGGAAGAAACCGTCGACCACGAGAAGAAGCTCAACGCCAACGTGGATTTCTACTCGGCCTCCACGTACTATTCGCTGGGCATTCCGGTGGATCTGTTCACGCCCGTGTTTGCCATCAGCCGCATGTCGGGCTGGACCGCGCATGTGCTGGAGCAGTATCACAACAACCGGCTCATTCGCCCGCGCGCCGAATATAAAGGGAACCCGGTGGGAATGAAGTGGATTCCACTGGCGGAGCGTTAGCGTGGACGAGCGCGCGTTCTATACCGAAGCGCCGGCTAATAAACCGGCCACCCTGCATTGCCCGTATTGCAAGACGAGCGAAACCTACGAACTGCGCTGGATGGTACGCAAAAAGAAGGATCGCATACCGCAAGGCGCCGACGAACGCGATCGCGCGCGTTTCCAGAAGTCGCAAAGTTACATGGTGCTGCTGGACGATAAAGTGGCCTGCAAGAACCTGCGCTGCCGCAAGCGATTCGATATCTCGGGCGTCAAGACGATGGCGTTTCTGAACGAGTAGGCTACTCGGGCAGGAACGCGGCCCCTAATGATGATCCACCCGCGGCCGGATCTCTCTCGCGCGAAACTCCTTCAGTAACGCGACCATTCTGTCGACTACAGCTTCTACGAACTTCTGCCCCTTCTCGCGTGTGGCCTTGGTCGGGTCGCCGACCGTGCCGGTCTTGGAGTAGCGGCTGAACCATTCCTGGAAGAAAACCGGCGACGGTGCCGCCAGATCCCAGTAGAAGAATTCGGTCTTCTGAAAGTGGATGTCCTTGGATGCATGTTCCATTTGCACGAGATCGCCGCGCAGGTAGAGTAGCACCGAGGTTTCCAGCTCGCAGCCGTGTGCCATGCCACCGGGGAACTCGGACTCGCGCAGCTCGGCAAGCAGAGCTTTCGGAATCAGGTTCCACCACGGCACCATGGCGCAGATGGCTTCAGTTTCATTGGTGATGTTGCGCGCGGCGATATCGAGAAACGGCACGTTGCTGCCATGGCCATTGACCAGGAGGATCTTGCGGAATCCGTGATGCGCAAGGCTCTTCCCGATATCGGTGACGTAGTGGATGAACGTGTCGCCTTCGACCGCAATGGTGCCCGGAAAATCGAGATGGTGTACGTTGAACGCGTAATAGACCGGGGGCATGAGGATGGCCTCGCTCGGAATGCGCTCGACGGCCAGGCGCGACATTTCGGTGGCCGTCAGAACGTCAGTGATGAGCGGCAGGTGGGGGCCATGCTGCTCGACGGTTCCCACCGGCAGCACGCACACGCGGTTTTCGGATACAGCTTCGCGAATCTCGGGCCAGGTGAATTCTTCGTAGCGGTACTTTTGGAGCATCGGGGAAAGGGCAATTATGGCACAGCAGCGCAGCCAATCCTACCAGATCATGCAGACTTCTGTGCGGCTGAACCAACCCTATTGTTCATTTTTCGCAAACGTCAGCGTGTCGGGACGGACCCAAGCGGAAATGGAGAGCGCCCCCGTCGTCGTGACGCTGAAGTCATCGTTGTCGGGAACTTCCACAAAACTGTTTACGCCGTTGAACCACATGCCATTGGCCGGATTCATGCTGGTGTACGCCACTCCAGTACAGGCCGACATTGAGCCGAGATCCGCAAAGGTCCCCCAATGGCTCAGCGCCGTGACGCCGGACTGTTCAGTCCGAAACGCATAATCCTTGGCAATGGTGGTTTCGGGCACGACGCCGGCTGCGCGGATGTAGGCCGAGTAGACGTGGTTGGCGACATCGACCGCCATGCGCAAATGATAGGTGGTTCCCAGCGAGAACGGGTAGCTGTTTTCGGCCTGGTAACCGGACCCGTTCCGGGCATCGACCAGGAGACCGCTCGCCTACTATCCGATCAGATAGCGCAACTATCCAATGCTGTTACAATTGTGGTTTCCTATGGACAATCGAATGGCGCGGCCATTGGCCGAAGTAGATCCCGAAATTTATGACGCCATCCGGCGCGAGACGGAGCGGCAAGGCTCGCAATTGGAGCTGATTGCGAGCGAGAATTTCACCTCTGAGGCTGTGCTGGAGGCCACCGGAAGCGTCCTGACCAACAAGTACGCCGAGGGCTATCCAGGCAAGCGCTACTACGGCGGATGCGAGTTCATCGACGTGGTGGAGAACCTCGCTCGCGAGCGGGCCAAGAAACTGTTCGGCGCGGAGTACGCCAATGTTCAGCCGCATTCGGGTTCCCAGGCGAATCAGGCGGCGTATGCGTCAGTGTTGCAGCCCGGCGACACCATTCTGGGCCTGAATCTTTCGCACGGCGGCCACCTGACGCACGGCCACCATCTGAACTTTTCCGGCAAGACATACCACGTGGTCCCGTACGGTGTGCGGAAAGACGACGAGCGCATCGACTACGACGAGCTCGCCCGCCTGGCCGAGGAACACAAGCCCAAGCTGATTATCGGAGGCGGCAGCGCCTATCCGCGCACTCTGGATTTTCCGCGCTTCCGCCAGATCGCGGATTCGGTAGGTGCCTTGTTCCTTGTGGATATGGCGCATTTCTCCGGGCTGGTCGCCGCAGGCATACATCCGAATCCGTGCCAATGGGCAGACATCGTGACCTCCACCACGCACAAAACGCTGCGCGGACCGCGCGCCGGGATGATCCTCGCTCGAGCGCAATATGGCGCGGCGATCGACAAGACTGTATTCCCCGGCATGCAAGGCGGACCGCTCGAACACGTGATTGCCGCCAAGGCGGTTTGCTTCCTCGAAGCCATGCACCCGGAGTTCGTGGCATATCAGAAGCAGGTGGTGGCGAATGCCCGGGCGCTAGCGCAGGGCATGATCGATGAAGGCTACCGCGTGGTATCCGGGGGCACCGACACGCACGTCATGCTGGTTGACGTGTTCTCGAAGGGCGTTCGCGGCAAGGAAGCGGAAGCTTCGCTAGATCGCGCGCGCATTACCGTTAACAAGAACACCATCCCGTTCGACGTGAACCCGCCCCTCAATCCAAGCGGCATTCGCCTGGGCAGCCCGGCGGTGACGACGCGCGGTTTTCGTGAACCCGAAATGCGCGAGACGGCCGCGCTCATTGCTGAAGTACTGGGCAACATCAGCTCGGAAGACACGATAGCGGGCGTGCGCCGCAAGGTGCAGAAGCTGACCGACCGCTTCCCGCTCTATAGCTGGAAACTGGAACAGGCCTCGGTCCGGTAGGCTTCGGGGCCCGCGGCGCGTATGCTCAAGATCGTCATCGACGCGCGCCGCCTTCGAGACTTTGGTATCGGCACCTACATTCGCAACCTGATCCAGGCGCTCGCCAAGGCAGACCAAAAGAATCATTACGAATTGGTGGTTTCTCCCGGACAGGCGACGATGCTATCCGGGCTTCCACCACAGTTTCAGATCGCTACCTACAGCCGGGACGAGACGCGTCCGGCTGAAGAGATTGCCTTCCCGCTGTTTCTCCGCCGTTACTCGGCCAACGTATACCATATCCCCCTCAACCGCGTGCCGTTCTTCATGCCCAAGCCGTATGTTGTAACAGTGCACGATATGGCCAGCCTGCTGTTCAGTGAGGAATCAGGGATGCGAATGAATCTCCGGCGCTATCGTTTCCGGCGTGGGCTGTTGAGAGCCGGGAAAATCCTGGCGGTCTCCGCCGCCACGCGGCGCGACATGGTGCAGACGCTGGGGATCCCAGGCGATCGCGTGCGTTTGGTCTACAGCGCCCCAGCCCCCGAGTTCTTCCGCCGTGGCCATAGCGCCGATGCGCGGGCTGCCGGGCCGCAGACCGAGGAGCACGAGCGTCGCAGAATCCTTGAGCGCTACCAGATCAACTATCCTTTTCTGTTGTACGCGGGCAATATTCGCCCGCAAAAGAATATTCCGAGGCTGGTCGAAGCCTTTGCCGTGGTGCGCGGTGAGCTCGCGAATCACCCGGAGTATTCGGATCTGCGGCTGATCATCATCGGCGACCAGATCGCGCGCAACCCCGCCGTCCGGCACGCGGTGATCCATAGCCGCGTAGAGAATTGCGCGCGTTTCCTTGGGTTCGTTCCCTTTGATACGCTGCGCGTCTTTTACGAGTGCGCGGCCGCATTTGTGTTTCCCTCGTTGTATGAGGGTTTCGGGTTGCCGCCGCTCGAGGCCATGGCATCGGGTACCGTGGTGGTGACTTCAAACGTCAGCTCGTTGCCCGAAGCGGTCAGCGATGCGGCGATGCTGGTAAACCCGGAGAATGTGTTCGATATCGCGCGAGGCATTCGCGAAGTGCTGCTCGATCCGGAATTGCGCGCGAAGCTGGTGGCCAAGGGCAAAGAACAAGCCGCCCGCTTCAGCTGGGACCGCACCGCGCGCGAGGTGATCGAAGTCTACGAAGAAGTGGCAAGACGGTAGGACAGGCATTCCTGCCTGTCCATCTGCATCTGGCCAGCTGTATTGTGAAGACTCTAACCCCGCTGCTTCCATAGCTGATAAGCCGCAAACAACACTATCAGAACGGCACTTGCGCCAAGCCAAAGCACCAAATGGGGAGGGAGGCCCGCGATCCAGCTTCCGGCGATCGCGACAGCAGCCACCGCGAACGCATACTTAGCGATTCGGTTAGTGCCCTGCGCAATTGGGGCCGGCGCGCCCGCCCGCTTTAGCCAAAGCGCGGGTGCATTCACTCCTTGGAGCTGATTCGTGGGTGGCGGAAACAACATCCGGATCGCGGAAGACAACAGCAAACTCAGGGCGCTTCCGTAGAACATGATCCAGCTCGGAACCGCCAGGCCGGGGTTACGGATCCGGAACATGCCTTGCGATGCCAGAGCTAAGCCAAGGCCTAGGAAAGGGCCTCGGGCCAAGTCTAACGCTGATCGAAGCCCAGGTTTCGCATAGGCGTCCTCCAGTAGCAAGCCAAGCATCGCCATTCCCGTAGGAATCGCGAGCCGCAGAAGTCCCCATCGCGAACTCAGAAATGCTCCATCCTGGAGCCAAGCCGCGCCCAAGAACGACACATAGAGGGCGAAAGCTTGCATCACGAGTACCTGCGGGTCTGCCGTTCGGCGTATTCTGCTGATGATGACTAACGGCACCGTACGCAGTGTATCTATAGCGTACTGGCGCGGGCCAATGTACCGTTCGTGTAAATCGCCGAGTACCTCCTCGCGGCACGCAGGTGGAACGAAGACTGCGACCATGCCCTCAGCGATCTTAGACGGGCCGGAAGACATTCAGCCCGCCTCTCTCCCCCAGCGTTTACCCCATTCCTTGGCCCACTCCTTGCCCCAAACCTGCGCGACTACATCCCACATGCGCTTGGCGGTAACCGCGGACTCCTGCAACGCGCGCTCGCCGAGAGCTTCGATGCGATAGCAGCGTTTGGCGCGGCCACCGCGCTCGGGCGTCGGATCGGACAGCCAGGACGCGATAAGACCTTTGTCCTCCAAGCGGTCGAGTGTGACGTAAACCGCACCGAGCGAAACTGCTTTGGGCCGGGCCAGCTCCTCAACCTTCGAATGGATCGTTACGCCATAAGCATCTTCCCGGAGACCCAGAATCGCCGTGAGCACCAACTGTTCAAATTGGCCGAGAGAGTCAGGTTTGACCATTTCTCCAACACTGTATGTCAAATCTGGGACGAAGTCAATGCTGTCCCTGGATTGGTTGGAATGCAAACGAGCGCGGCAGTTGGGAGGACGCCCGCTAGGTAGCTGCGACCTTGCAATACGTCTGGTAGGTTTCTTTGCCTATGTCGTAAAACGGGCGCAACAGCAGATTCGATCCGCCAACGTCCAAATTCCAGTCGTTGTTTGCAGCTTTCAAAAGGCGAGGGTGGGTGAGCTGTTCCCGCCGTATCTCGGGCTGCTGATCGGTTATCGCGAAGAGCACTTGAGGACCGCGCACGATCGCCACCTGATCCGCGTTCTGAGCGTCAACCGCTTCGGTTCGGGTTGGCTGGTCCAGATCGAGCTCGACCAGATCGCCCTTCTTCCAGCTTCGACGCAACGCAAAGAAGCTCCCCGGCGAAAGTTCTGCCTTCATGCGTTTGCCATTCACCGAAACTGAAGTCTGTCTCCCTGCCCAGGCTGGAATGCGCAGATGCAGTGAGAACTCGCTGGGCGAGGAAAGATCCATACGCATGGTGACGAGATTGTCCGTTGGATACGCCGTCTCTTGCGTAAGAACGCAGCGGTTGGAATCGGTCGTCCAAGTGAGCCGCGAGGGTACGTAGAGATTCACATACACGCCGTCGGCCGCGCGAAAGTACGTGGTGATGGTGTAGTCGGCGGCGATTTGAGGCAGTGTACCTGAACAGCAGGCCCATTTCGGATCGCGATCCCACCGGTATTCCGCCTTCGGATCCCCTTGGCGATACGTCTTGGCGCCGGAATGGTGAACATCCGTGTAGTAGAAAGTCGAACCATCTTCGCGCGGAATCCAAGCACCGAGGATGGTGTTGTAGAGAACACGCTCAATGCTGTCCCCATAGCGTGCGTCGCGCGTTAGCGCCATCAGGTAACGCATCACTTTGAAATGTGCGTAGGCGCCGCACGGCGTCTCGAAGCTACGGTGCGTTTCCGACAGGCTCGCGCCAAGCTGGCCCTTGCCCGGCTCCACGAAACCCTCGTTCGGTCCCCATCCGCCGGTCGCGAAACTCTGGTCCTTCCAAATCAAATCGACCGCGTTGCTAACCGCGCGGAGATATTTCGCATCGCCCAGTTTCATGTAGCCCTGCATGCCAGAGCTGAGAGCGTTCACGTGGCTGTAGGCGTGCAGGCCCGGCAGTACGTTCTGCCCCTCTGCCAACGGATCGAAGAAGGTCTTATCGAGCAGGTAGCGGCTGCCCATGTCGAAGAACATCCGGTCGCCGGTGCGTTCATAGGCGAGAAACAGATTCTCCGCCATGGTATAAGTTTCGTCCCAGGTGTAGGTTTCGTCCTTGTGCGGACGCTGGTGCTGTTCTTCGAAGGTGAGCGCGTGGTCCGCCATATGCAGCCTGGCCGCGCGGGTCGTGTCGTACAGGACAGAAACGGCGGTTTCGTCACCCGCCCAGGAATGCGCGTCGAGCAGAGCGAGAACCAGCTTGTCATAGGTGTAGCCGGGATAACGAAGGTCGACGAAAAACTTGCCGGTGGGATCGACGGTCTGCGCATAGCCGCGGACCAGACGTTTCACCTTTGCGCGCGTTGGTTCCGAACGGGTGACGGCGGCAAAGCGGGCCAGCGCGGAAACATACTGGCCGAAATGCGCCCCTGGGCAGAAATCGTCATACCAGCCGCCCATGTCTTCTCCGGGCGCGGGCAGCCCAGCGCGCTGGCGATAGATCTTCAGCATGCGATCTTCGCTCAGATTCAGAAAGAAGGCATGATTCTCGTCGAACTGCCGCTTCAACGGGCCGGGCAACAGTTCAACGGCGCCGTAAGGAAATGCCGTGAGATCCGGATAAACGGAAGCGCGCGACTGGGCACTCGACTTTGTGGAGGCGGCGATGGCTGTACCGATCGCGCTCCCCAGGAAATTTCGCCGCGTCCAGTCGCGCATGATTTGCCTCCCGAAACCTTCGGATATTCGAGAGGATACCGCGATTTGACCTTACACCGTTGAAGCGTGCGCTTGTGTTTCCGGGGCTTGGCGGCGCTTCCGTCCGCTCAACAGATAGATGGCGGCGCGGAGTTCGAGCAAGGGATCGTCGGAGGGCTCGATGCCGTCGACGCGGGGAATCGGATCGAAGATGATGTGTTTCTGCTCGGTTGCCTGATCGGCGGCCTCGGCAGTGAGAGCAACCGTGCCGAACGGAATCACCTGGCGGTCCTCGGGCCAGTGGATCGTGGCGTCGTCTACGATGTCGTTCTCGTTGGCGACTTGCACGTGAATGTTGAATCGGATCGGGCCCGCTGCCAGACGTTGCTTTACTTCGTCAAACAGGTAGTTGGCATCCTTGCCTTTGGCAGCGGCTTCATCCAAGTGCTCGATGCCGGCCTGTGGAGAGATGCGGTAGCGCCCGTAGCGCGCGGCCCCGTCTTGATTGATAAAGCGGAAGGCGGTCACGCCGAAGTAGGCTTCCTTCGCAAAACTGGAAGGGCTTGGCTTGGGCGCTTGTATAAAGGCGAGTGCCGCCGGATGCGCGCCGACGAACGCTTCAATCGGAGTCGGCGAAGATTTTGCAGAGCCGCTCGCGACGACGGCGCGCAGGAATTCGAGAAACTCCTGGCCGTTTCGAGTGGGGAAACCGTCGGTCGAGTGGCTGATAATGTCGGTGTGGACGCGGTCCGCCAGGTTGAACCGGATGGCGAATCCGTGGGGACTCGCGTTGGGGTCGTTGTCGGGAATGAGAGGAATACCTGTTCCGTCGGAGAATCGCGCGGTGACAGCCGTCGATGCGCGCGCGCCGTGGGGTGCTCGCGTCAGCGACGCGGCTTCCCGCGAAGGAGTAAACGTGCCGGTCAGCAATACGCCTTTGGCATGAGCGGGGCGAAAGCCGGGGTGCGGACCGAACATTGTTTCTAAAGTATCGAGCAAGTCGTTGCCGAGCTGGATCAGTTTCTCGTCTGACGGAAGGGGCATATTGGGTCCTTTCAGTTTTTAACGGTAGGGTTAGAGATGCTGGCCATTGGAAACGGTTGCTGAGGATTGTGGATAAAATTCCGCTTCCTCAGGCTCCGTGGGATCGCAGCAACGCCAGCACAGCCGAATGGCCCATCTTCTGTGCCCAGGCATGGGGTGTCGCCCAGGGTTCCGCACCGGCCTCCACGGGGTCCGCGCCCCGCTCCAGGGAAAGTTTCACCAGCTCGATGCGGCCCCAACGGCACGCCCAGCCCAGCGGGGTGCTCAGGAGCAGATCGTCGCGCACGTCGAGTCTTGCACCAGCATCGAGGAGCAGCATCGCAAACGCCACACGTTCCTCCGGCGTCAAGTGGTCGCGTGACCCCGCCACATCGTGCAAGATGGTCCGGCCGAATCGCGGGTGCCGGATGTTTGGATCGCAACGTTCCAAAATCAGGCGGAAACAGGTCACATACGTGCCGCGGTCGAGCGATGGATTCGCACAATGCCCGTCCATATGGTTCCAAATCCGAAGCGGCTGCTCGAGAATCCGGTACCAACGCGGATCGTCGCGCGGCCACTCGATGCGTTCGAGTGCCATTCGCACGATCTCGGGATCGCCTCCGCACGCCGCTCCCCACAACAGATCTTCTACCAATGTCGCGGCCTTGGACGTGCCGGCAGGCTCATCTGCAATCATCTGCCTCGCCAGCTCCGTCTGCCGGTAGTGCGCGACTGTAGCCGCGTCTACCATGCCCCCATACCGCCGCAGTAACTCCACCATGCTCCAGTCACGCTGGCCATATGCGCTATAGACAGGAGAGCCGCTTGCGTACACCGGGGCGTTCGGATCGGCTCCGCTCTTGAGCAGCATCTCCGCCATTGCGAACCTGCCATGAGCGGCACATTGCCACAGCGGCGAGCCCCACGAATAGACAACTTCTTCGAGTCCACCCAGCCGCACGCGCTCGTCCGGATCAAATCTCAAATCGAGCAGCAGCCCGAGCATCTCCGGCCGATCATGCTGCACGGCTATGGTGAGGAGCCCGTCCGGTGAATCGAATAGCTTCGCGACTTTCGATTGGTGCAAGGCTCCTTCGGCGTGCCGCGCCCGCAGCCATTCCGCTTCATCCAACGCTACGGCGGATACCGAAGTCAAAACGGCGCCATGCTCGCGCAGCAATCGCACCACACCGGCAAACTCACGCGCCGGAGACCATCCTCGGCACGCTACATCCAGAGGCGTCCGGTCCCCGGGGCCGCGATGGTTCACCTCAGCGCCGTGATCGAGCAGCCACGCCGCCAATGACTCATCGAGCATCCCGGCCGCCGTGTGCAGCGGTGTCCAGCCCTTCCGGTCACACGCATGAACGAGGGCCGGCTCGCGCTCCATGAACGCGATGGCGCGCGCCTCATCGCCCGTGCGGATCGTCTCGGCCAACTCGTCCGCGGCGGAAACCACAGCCGCATGCGTACCGCTCAGTTGAGCGGCGCGCCGCTGTTCCTCCTCCCGAATGATGGCAACGATCTCCTCATAACCGCGCTCGATCGCCATCGTGAGCGCGCCCGTGGCATCGCGGTGCGGGTAGATTCCCTTGCGGGCGTCGGCGCCCTGTTCCATCAGAAGCCGTACCATCTCAGGCCACCGGGCGAGCACGGCGTAATGGATGGCGCGATGCTCGTCGTTCTCCGCCATATCCGTGTTCACCAGTTCCGGCCGGGCGTCTATCATGGCGCGCACTCGCGCTACGTCGCCCGCGCGTATCGCCTCAGCCAGCCGGGTGATGGTAACGCCATCCACGTAAGCCTTCAACTTGGGCCAACTGTCGAAGCCGTATGAACGGGCGATGACCAGTTGGGCGTCGTGCAGCGCAAAATTGGCTGGGTCAGCGCCGTGATAGTGCGTGTTGACCTCGGCGACAATATCGGGCTCGCCTGCCGCGAACGCTGCCAGCAGTTCTTTGGCCTGACACCTGAGTTGATCGAGATCGGGATGCTCGCGCAATGCGCGAGTGGGGAGAGACTTGTTCACAATGAGCTCCTTTCCTGGCCGCGCGTGTCTCGCGACAGCCGTTGCACCCGATGTCCGCTCACTCGGGCAGAAAAGAGTTCATTGAGCTGCAAAATCGAATCGACTGGTTCAGGGGGACGCTGTCCTTTCCGCGGACCCGGTGGCGCCCTGACGCGCCGTAGAGAATCATAGCACGGCGGCACCGACCAACGGTTCGAGTTGACATTGGTCTACTAGTTAGTCCAATATTAAACTATGATTCGGCTCAACATACACGAGGCGAAGACTCATCTTTCCAAATACTTAGCCAAGCTGGAAAAGGGAGAGACGATTCTTCTCTGCCGCCGGAATGAGCCGATTGCGGAGATTCGGCCGCTTCCTGCCAAGCGCAAAAAGCCACGGCCTATGGGGCTTCATGAAGGCAAGTTCAAGCTCGGGCCGGAGTTTTTCGAACCTCTGCCCGACGAGTTACTCGCCTACTTCAACGGCGAAAAACCGTGAGGATTCTTCTCGACACATGTACGTTCGTGTGGTGGGCCACGGAAACTGAGCGCATCTCGGCGAAGGCCAAAGAACTCGTCGCGGATCCCGATAACGAGGTATTCTTGAGCGCGGTTTCCTGCTGGGAGATCGCCGTCAAACACGCGGCGGGAAAGCTGAAGCTGCCTGAGCCTCCACTGAAGCTAATACCGGAATGTCGAAAACTCTACGGATTAAGAAGCCTCCCACTGGATGAGGAATCAGCGCTGCGTGCCGGCCGCCTGCCGAAGCTTCATGCCGATCCGTTCGACCGCATGCTGATTTGCCAATCTATCACGCAGTCGATGCCGATTCTCACGCCGGACGAGCTGATCGCACAATATCCTATCCGCACCATCTGGTAGGAATGGCCGCTGCCGGACTTCTTGTAACGATTCAGCATCCCTGCTCACTATCTATGTGAGGTCCAAATGAATCATCAAACGGCCTCGGACAAGCCGTTGGACGATACCATCGTCTGCCGGCTGGATCAATTCCCGGAACTGGCAGCCGCTTTGCAAAGTGGTGACATTGTGACCGCTCGCAGAATTTGCTCTCAGCTATTCGATTTGGACTCCGGCGCAACAACTCCCCAGCGCCGCCTCGCAACCATCCCATCACCCACGCGGACGGGCTAGTTTCAGCGCGTCCGCTCTTTCCAACCTGACTGTGGAGACTCCCGAGTGAGTCTGGTGTGTGTGGTGCCCAGGGCGGGACTTGAACCCGCACTCCCGTTGCCGGGAAAAGGATTTTAAGTCCTTTGCGTCTGCTCGTAAACAATTGATACATTGTGAGTTGCATTTCTGAAATGTGGAACTGTATAAGTAATTGTGTAAGTGACGAGCCGCGCGGCTTCCGGTCCAGCTAAGCTTGCAACTCGATTGCCGGCAGTTCTTTACGGATCTCGCGCTCCGTGCAAGCCGAGCCATGGCCGCCCTGCTTGTGCAGCAGCGATTCCCAGTTGGCTGGCACCCTTCCTGCGGGTCCAGGTCCGGGCTGACTTTCAGGATGCGCGTGCGGCGGAAGCAATTCCACACCTTTGATCATCCCCCGCTTCTCGTAATCGAAGAACCAGTCCTCACCCGGCTCAAAGCTGGTTATGATGGGATGCCCTGTCGCCGCCGCATGCTTTGATGCATGCTGACTCGGAGAACTGTCACAGCATCCGATGTGCCCACACTCCGCACAGCGACGGAGATGAAACCACCAACCGTTCGGTGACGCCAGGCATTCCACACACCCGTCGCCACTTGGTTTCGAAGCGAGATTAAATCCGCGGTGATCTTTCTTCATTTTCGATTTTCCTTTAGACGTTGCATGTCCAGCAACGAGTTCAAGGCACCAGCAAGATCTTCCCAATGCCACCCTTTTCTGCCGCTGCTTGAGCCTCGGCTGCTTCACTGAGCGGCAGGGTCTGGCTAATCGGGATTACCAGCTTGCCATCTCGCACCGCTTCGGCCATGAACTCGAGCGTTTTCCTGTCGAATTTCGAGAACACGTGCACCACCTTTACAGATGGGTACTTCGCGGCGTTCTGCGGTGCCCCTACAACCGAAGCAAACACTCCCCCGGGCTTGACCTTGGCGATCAGCTTCTCGGCGGTTCTTCCGCCGACTGCATCCGCCACCGCATCGAGCGGCGGAAGATTCGCAATCGCGGTGTCGTCGTCGGTTGCGACCACCTGATCCGCGCCCACAGTCTTCGTATCCTCCACCTGCATCGCCCTCTTCAAAACCCCCGCGATCACAGTCGCCCCGCGTTGCTTCGCAGTGAACACCGCCGAACGCCCGACATTTCCAGCAGCACCTACGACGAGAACCGTCTGGCCCGCTTTGATTCCCGTAGCTGAAAGGAGCTGGTTGCCAGTCGTCGTCACCAGCGGCAGCGCCGCCGCCTGGATCAAATCCAGCCCCTTCGGAACTTTCGCCAGAACCGCGGCTTTCACAACGCAAAGCTCGGCGTAAGTATTGTCCGCCATAGCGAACACCTGGTCGCCGACGGAAAAGCCTTCCACTCCCGGCCCAACCTTGACCACAGTCCCCGCAATGTCGACTCCTATGAGGCCGGGGAACCGGATGGGATAAAAATCCTTGGTTAATCCAGCACGCCGCTTGTAGTCGATCGGATTCACGCTCGTGGCGGCGACTCGCACCAGCACCTCGCCCGGACCCGGAACCGGGTCAGGGAACTCCTCGAACTTGAGTACTTCAGGACCGCCATATTGGTGGACAACGATTGCTTTCATGATTCATCTCCTTTGTACGCGTTCGGACAACAAACACTGATGAGAAGTTGGATGAACGAAACTAGAATTGGTCGCCGACTCTATGGAATTTCCCTACTCCTCGTCACCCTACCGGATATAGATCAAGGCCTGCGAACAGGACTGGAAAGCCAACCATCCGTCCGGGATAGGCGATTTGATCCAAAGCGGCTGAATCACTGCAACGGCTTCATTCGTGATGCTGTCCAGTACTCCCTTGAACAAGAGCATCAACGGCTTATGGCACGCGGCAAGATTCTTTGTAAGGTTTTCTCCTTACCTGAGACTACCTGAACAGGGACGGCTGAGAACACGAAGCGCAAATCCGACCATC
>DATGZN010000108.1:0-63592 GCA_035297145.1 Bryobacteraceae bacterium | reverse complement strand
GATTTGGCTGGCACTTCAACGTCCGCCGAACTGGCGGCAAAAGGAACTGCGCTCTTGGCTTCGCTCACGATGGTTCTCCTTGCCGCCCTGCTCTGTAATTATCGCCGCGGTAAGTGTCTCACCGATATTGGCACGGAGGGATACTCACCGACGCGATGAACCATTTGCCCGACGCTGAGCCTAGTACGCCGTCGCGCACCGAGTTCTGTTGCCCTGAGAATTAGGTCGTGAAGCATGCGCTTCGGATTTGGGAGATCCTCGCATCGGCGCAGATCAGGTAGTCCCAAGTGTACTGTACCCGACGGATTACCAGCCGCTCGTCTAATGGCCGTTTCACCGAAGAGCAGCCACGCTTCTTGCATGCGAACTGGAACTACGCAGACCCACGCCAGCTGGCGGCCTTCTTCGAACGTCGTGTCCGCAACGGCCCTTTCTATTTCATCTCGACGAGTGTGGTAGGGCTCCCGCTCCGCGTCTCGGTGAATGAATAACAGTTCTGATGGGAACAACTCCACCGCTCGAGTGATGCGAGCAGTCAATCCAGTCGGTGGAGGCCGCAACCATCGGAAGTCCGCCCATTGTTCCTGCACTGCGCACCGGACTCCATTTACTCTGAGTAGCCAAGTTAGAATCGGCATCAGGCTCGCGTCGGAGCTGCCATCCGAGACCAGAGTATATGTGAGATCGCTCAAGCCGTTTCGCCGAACGGAAGGTATTGTTGGAGGTCGGGGCGGTCGATAACACGCTTGCGTCCTTTCGTATTCCGTTGGTCACCGCCGAGCGCCACCCCAGCGTCCAGGAGACTAGGGTTCAGATAGGCTAGCAGTCTGCCGCGAGAGGCGACCCTCGCTCCCTCAATGTCTGATCTCCACGTCCCGGAAAGACTTGCGAATGAAAGCGCTTTAAACCGTTCACCGTCCCGGACAATCTCTCGGAGTTCGGCAAGTAAGAGACTGTCGTCCGGCACCTGAGATACGACCGCTGGCGAATGTGTGTTAATTATGACCTGACGCAATGGATTGTCGTCCCCGACCGACGTATCAAGGTCCGTCACGATATCCTGCAAGAGGCGTAGCATCGCCGGGATCCTTTCAGGATGAATACCGTTCTCTGGTTCTTCCAGACATATGACACCTCTCGCTTCAGGGTCCTGTAGCAATACTGCCAGAGCAAGAAAGCGGAGCGTGCCGTCAGATAGTGCCCGCGCTGGATGTTTTGTTTGATCCAAGCCGGTCACCATCAATGTGAGCAGTTCGCGGCGCTCATCTCGATCAACGGTAATCTCGCGAACGTCAGTGATGAGCTCCGAGAGCCGGTTCGCAACTTGGCCGTATACGCGCTCCGCCGCCGCCTCATGGCCAAATCCTTGAGTTTGGGCCCCGTTTCCGCTCGACTGCTCACGTCGAAGGGCTGACCGCGCCAAGTGATACAGCGTGGCTGGGAGATGCGAACCATCCTCGGATAGCTTCGTCGGGGATGTGAACGTGTCAGGCTGCCTAAGAGCAGACGGTTCGAGTCGCAGGAGCTTCCAAGATTGCATCTCCCGGCGAGCCATAGTTGCCGTGGGACTCTCAGCTGCATTCGCAGCTGAAAGAGCCGTCCGTGGAAGGTTAGTAGCCAGAAGCGACTGAGGCTTTCCCCGACTGCCCCCATCTTGATGGATCTTGATTACTCGGTCGTTCCCGTCTTCCTCGGTTGAGATGAACTTGGATCTGCGATCGCCCGTAACAGCTGTGCGGCGCCAAGTTTTGGGATTATTCTTAAAGATGAGATGGCGTTGCGTCTCACCTCGCTTGATGTACGACAACTCTTCTTTTAGAATCTCCAGCCTTCCGAGAGTAGATGGCGTGTCTTCTCTTCTGTAACCCAGCGAAAGTTCATACCGCAGGAAAGTTGTGCTGGCTTTCGCCATCTGGCCGAGGTCGTCCACCCCACTCGCTGGCACGATCATTTCTAGTTCGAAATCCATTCTCTCGTCGTAGCGCTGACCGACGCGATGGAACAGACTTCGAACATCGCCTGTCCGACTCCCTTCGTCGCGAACCGACATCGCAGCGTCAAGTAGTTGATGATCCGCCAGCGCACTGAGGAATCTGATGGCATCAAACAAATTGGATTTGCCCACGCCGTTGGCGCCGGCGATGCACGTGAAGGGTCCAAAATGGACATTAACATCCACCAGATTCTTGAAGCCGGATACCCTTAGCCGCGTCAGCACGTTGATTCGTTCCCGTTTGCCGCTGTCAACATCGTAATAAATACTATCAGACTGCATCCTGTGCGATCGAGGTTGCTCAGTGGGCTCAAAACCTGGAAGACACAGAGCCGTTTCGATAAGCGGACTCCTCACTACGGTCGTCGGCTTGGCGCTGCACTGCGGCGACTGGCTTCGAGCGTACGCCCGCCCAGTTATTCAGTTTGGATCGTCACTAAGTGCTGGCCGCGGGGGAGGGAAATCGAGTAGGTGCCTTTGTCGGTGGTGAGGAAGGTTAGAGGTGAGGCGGCGGCGTCGATTTCGATCTTGGTGGGCTTGTGGTCCAGGAGGGCGAAGGCGCGAGAGGGACTTTCGTAGGACAGATCGATGGTGGATTTGCCGGAGCGGTCGGCGGATTGGAGGTCGCCGTTGAAGTCTAGGATGTGGGGAGCCCCGGCTCCATTGTCTGGCTCAACGGTGTGAGTGCCGGGAGTGAGCCAGAGAGTTGAGCCATCCGTGACGGGCCAGGAATTTCCGTCGACCTTGGCTTCGCCTTTCCAGGAAACACCGAGAACGTTGGGCGAGTCAATGGTCAGCTTGGATGTTGTGCGTTCGGCATGAGGAACGATAGCTCCAGCGGCGGGAAGCAGCGGGAGATCGGGAGCGAGGATGGAGTTTTCAAAATAGAGCGCGACGCGGGGGAAGGCGCTCGAGGCCAAATGCACAAGCTCGAACAGCTCGGTACCGGTTTGCTGCTTGGTGGGATAGACGTCCTGGTAACGGTCGACGATGTTGATGTCGATGGCGAGTTTGTTCGCGTGCGCCGTGAGCGGCTGGTAGCGCTTGGCGATTTCGGGGTAGCGCTGGGGGCCGAGGTTCCAGACGGTGGCGGGGTCTTCGATCAGGAAGGTGAAATCGTGGGAGTCGAGCAGCGGCAGAACGCGACCGGCATCGGCGCCGATGGCATCTTTCATGCCAGTGTCGAAGCGGTCATCGACGTGGGTGAGGACGAGATCGAGATCGGGATGCGCGCTGCGCACCTTTTCGACTTCAGCGATCCATTCATCCTGCATGCGGCGGGCAAGCGAGGCGCGGAAGTCGAGGAAGAGGCGGAGGGACTCGGCGTCCTTGCGAGTGTGGAAGAGCTCGATGGGATCGAAACCTTGCGCGGTCTTGAATTCGCGGCGGACATCGTCATTCATGGGCGTGAAGCGGGCGGGGTTGCCGGCACCCTCTAGAGACTCGAAGTACAGCTCCGCGAGATTCACGCCGTCCCAATCGAAGCGGTTAATCAGATCCTTGATTCCTGCTGAGGCCGCGCGGAAGCAATCGCGATTGGTCAGGTTCATGAGCTTGCGCCAATCGAGCTGCGCGTCCTGCAAGAGCGCTGTCTTTTCGCGCCATGCGGGATGCTCGGCCCAGAATTTACCGCTGACGTGGGGCAGCTCGATCCAGGCATAGACCAGGATGCCGTGACGATGGCAAGCTTCGATCAGCGATTTCATGTAGCGATCGCGCTCGGGGTCGGGATCGTAATAGTGCCAGGAGGCGACCTGGAGAGCGGCGATGCCGGAGGCGCGCCAGCGCGCGGCGAAATAGTCGAGATCGACACGCGCGCGATAGGCGGAATCGAAGAAGGCCCAGAGGCGCGCGGAACGGAAGGGGGCGCGCAGGCCGAGATCGGTGAGAGCTTGCAGGACGTAGGGGAACCGTTCGTAGCCGCGGTCGCCGGGACTGGCGGCGATCCAAAGAACGGCGCCGCGGCCGCTGGTATACCCGGCGATGAGTGGACCACTGGTCCAGCGTTCCTTCGCGAAGATCTGCGCGGATTTCGGGATTTCGAATTTGTGCAGCTCGACGGCCTTCTGCCAGATGATGGGGAGCTTGGGGCGGTGAACGTCCTCGACATTGACGACGGAGACTATGTCGCGGGCGGCGCGGAAGCCGAAGGACTCGGCGGGCGTGGTCTGGCCTTCGAGGACCAGAAATGCGCCTTGTTCGACGCGCTCGGTGATGTGAGCGGGAGCTGTGGCGCCGGGGCGGAGGACGAGGATATCGGCGGAATCGGCTGATTGAGGCTGGAAACCGACGGAAGAGAGAATCTGTTGCCAAGGTCCGGGATCAGCGGGAAGGACGGCGAAAGTGGTGGCGACGGAAGACGGGGTGGACGCCGGCGTGACGGTGGCGGCGGGGAGGGTGGGCGTGGTTAGAGCGACGAGAAAGGCGAGTATGAAGGCAAGCTGAGGGCAATTCGGGGACAGGCAACGCAGGGCAATTCGGGGACAGGCAACGAAATTCCGATTCGGGGAAGTGAGCGGTCGGCGGACATGACTGTCGCGGAATTTCGACGCCAGTCCCCGAATTGCAGTGTGTGTTTGCTGGCAAATGTAGTTCATGCGATTAGTGAGTGAAGGCATACCAGAATCCGACGCGGACATCGTTGAAGTTGGCCTTGCGGATACCGTCCTGGGAGATGGTGTACGCACCGTGCACGACGTTGACGGAGAACATGAGTGATGGGGGCATCCAGGGCCAGCGGAAGCGGATGCCGGGGCCGGCTTCAACAAAGTTGGCCCAGCCCTGGTGCTTGTCGTCCATGGTGAAATTGGCGTTGATGAAGACCTGTGTTTCGAGGCCGGCGATGTGGGGTGGGGTGAAGCCGGCGCGGTTCTGCGTATAGGTGAGAAAATCGTTGCCGAAGCGGCTGATGAAGACTCCATCGGCATTAGTCTCGAAAAACAGGCCAGGCTTTTCGGATCGGATGCTGTGACCCCAGCCGCGGGCAAACGACACGCCACCGCGGTAATCGGGCATGGCCAGTCCGACGCCAGGATGCGAGCCCAGGTAACTGACGGCCTCACCTGCTTCGGCCCATCCCATCATGCCGTGCCAATAGCGCGTGGCAACACCGACACCGAAGATGAAAGAACTCTCCGAGAGGTATTGCGGAAGCGCGCCGCCAATGGTTTGGCGTGTGTCGCCGACGAGCCGCGTGGAGAGATAAGGCCGAAAGGGAAGCTTGCCGATTTTGAATTCGGTTTTGATCTGGCCGTAGCCGAACATATCGTGCCAGCGGGTGGAGTAGAAGGGAAACAGCCACGTCGTGGTGCGCATGAAGGCGAGGCCGGGACGGAGATTATTGAAGGCGTGGGTGGCGTCAGCGACGATTTTGGCGTCGTCGCTATCGCGGGCGAGTGCAAACCAGCGGATGGCCTCTGCGTCGTCATGCAACATGTTGTAGGCGTAACCGAGCTGAAGCATGACGGCGAAATCGAGGGGATCGGAATCGTGTGCGATGGTCAGGTACTTGACGGCGTCCTTCAGATAGCCGGCTTTCATGCTGCGCTCGGCCATGACCTTGGCTTCAGCGGCGCCGGTGGCGGTCTCGCCGGGTTTCGCGATCATACGGTTGGCACTGTGCGGCTCGCCGGTGGGCGCTTGCGGCAGTTGCAGAGCGGCGCGGACGCGGTTGGCGAGATCGGGGTCGTTGCCTTTGAGCACGCGCTCGAGCAGGGGCATGGCGGCGGCGCGATCGTTGCGGGCGAGATAGAGAAAGCCGAGTTGGGCGGCGGAGAGCAGGTCGTCGGGCGCGCGGTCGGTGATGATTTTGAACTCGCGCTCGGCTTCTTCCTTCTTGTTCATGCCGAGCAGAAGATAGGCCAGCTCGCGGCGCAGTTCGATGTTGGCGGAATCGAGTTCCAGCGCTTTGCGGAACTCGTAGACATAGGGATAGCGGCGGGGCAGCAGTTCGCGAGCGGCTTCGGCGGCGCGGGTCTCGCCTCCACGGGATGCGGCTAGCAGAGCGGCGTTGGCCTCTTCGATTTTGTTCTGCGCTTTCAGGACGCGGCCGAGATCGAGGAGAACGGATTTGCGGTCGGGAAGCAAGCGCCATGCGGCCAGATAGTGCTGGGCGGCGAGCGGGAGTTCATCGCGTTGCTCGGCCAGCTCGGCCAGCTCATCGTGCGCGCTAAAGTTACCGGGGCTCATTTCGAGGGCTTTGGTCCAGCGCTCGATGCCGGTGCGCAGCGGAGTATCGATATTTTGAAAAGCCTGTTCGGCGGTCGCAGCGGAGGTGGGGTCGCCGGTCTTGCGGACCCGGTCGAAGATGCGGCGAGCCTCCGCCTGCTTTTTGGTTTCGTAGCAAAGAAACGCGTATTCGAGGGCTACGTGGGTGTCATTGTGATCCAGGCGCATGGCCTCCCCGAACTGATCGCGGGCGGCTTCGGAGTCACCGACTTTGAGCAGGGTGTAGGCAAGGTCCTTACGGATGGACGGTCGAGTGGGAGCGGCGGCGATCGCTTTTTCGAAGAAAGCGATGGCGTTATCGTAATCCTTGGCCCGGAGAAATTCGTAGGCTTTGGACAGCGGAGCGTAGGCCGGATCGGGGCTGGGTGCTGAAGTCTGCGCCTGTGCGAGCGCGCAGAGCAATAGGGCTAGGGTTACGAGCCGCATCGTTTAAAGCTGCTTTTGGAGAGATAGTGGGGGGAGGAGGGGAAGTTCGCAGGGAAAAGAAGGGAGAGGGCCGCGAATGGACGCGAATGTGGGGAGATGGGGGAACCCGAGACATCGGTCCAACTCTGGTTGACCGGCTGCGATGGTCGCGGCGTCAACCAAGATCGGTGACAAGATCGACGTTTTTTGCAAAACCCGAATTCAAAAGCCGCAGGTACCCGCAAAAGGCGCGTGTCCCTGCGCTACATGAACCGGTCGAGGGGGGTTTGTCGTCGAATCGGGTGACGAATTACAATGACTCACATGTTGATGTATCGAACTGCTCTATTGGCGCTCCTGGTAGTCAATTCTGCGGCGGTCGCGGCGGAGCGGGTGACGGCGGATATGGCGCGCGTGACGCCGGGGGGAGCGAAGTTCACGGTTCCTGCGGGGTGGTCGATCTCGACGGGGAAGGACTTGGTTGTGTTGGAGCCGCCGGAGAGTGACACGCACATCGCCATTGCCGATTGTCAGGCGGCCGATGCTAAAGCCGCGGTTGCGGCGGCGTGGGCGGCGTATAAGCCTGAGGCGAAGCGGCCGCTGAAGCTGGTGACGCCGCGTCCCGCGCGCGAGGGGTGGGATGAGCGGCAGGTCTTCGACTACGAGACCTCTCCTAACGAGCGTGCCGTTGTAGCGGCTATTGCGTTGCGGGCCGGCAGCACGTGGACGGTGCTCATCCTGGACGGAAGTGAACCAACCGTTGAGAAGCGCGGCGCACCGATTGGGCTGGTCGTCGAAAGCTTGCGTCCGAAGAGTTATCAGCGTGAGTCTTTTGCCGGGCGTAAGGCGCAAGCGCTGGATGATGCGCATATCGGTCAGCTCAAGGCGTTCGTGGAAGCCTCCATGAAGGAGCTAGGGATCCCGGGCGTTTCCATGGCGCTGATTGATGGCGGCAAGGTGGTGTATGCGGGTGGGTTTGGCGTGCGCGAACTGGGCAAACCGGAGCGGGTGGACGAGAATACGCTGTTCATGGCAGCGTCGAACACAAAGGGGATGACGACACTGCTTCTCTCGGAGCTGGTGGACGAGAAAAAGCTGAAGTGGGATCAACCGGTCATCGACATTTATCCTAGTTTCAAACTTGGCGACGCGGCGACGACGAAAAAGGTCCTGGTCAAGAACCTGATCTGCGCATGCACAGGGCTGCCGCGGCAGGATCTGGAATGGCTGTTCGAGTTCAAGAATGCAACACCGGAATCCGAACTCGCGTTGCTGGGGACGATGCAACCGACCAGCAAGTTCGGCGAGGTCTTCCAGTACAGCAATCTGATGGCAGCGGCGGCGGGATACATTGGCGCGCACCTGGTTTATCCAAGCCGGGAATTGGGGGCGGCCTACGACGAGGCCATGCAGCAAAGGATTTTTGGTCCGCTGGGAATGAAGTCGACGACCTTTGATTATGGGCGCGCGCTGGCGGGCAACCATGCGAGCCCGCATGGGGAAGATGTGGATGGGAAGACCGGCGTGGCCAGCATGGCGTTCAATTACTCTGTCATCCCGGCCCGTCCGGCAGGTGGAGTGTGGACGTCGGCGGGCGATCTGATCCGCTACGTACAACTCGAACTGGCGCAGGGAAAACTGCCCGATGGCAGGCAACTGGTTTCGGCGGAGAATCTGCTGATGCGCCGTGCGCCGCAGATTTCGCTCGGAGAAGACGCGACTTACGGCATGGGCTTGATTGTGGACCGCAAATATGGGGTCCCGGTTGTGAGTCACGGAGGCAGCATGGCGGGATTCAAGAGTGACCTTTACTTTTTGCCGGATTCCGGCATTGGCGCCGTGCTGCTCACCAATTCGGATACCGGGGGGATGCTGACCGGTCCGTTCGAGCGCCGGTTGCTGGAAGTGCTCTTCGATGGCAAACCCGAGGCGGCCGGTGATGTGGCGTCGCACGCGGCAACCTATAAGGCATCCATTGCCAAAGAACGGGAGCGGCTGGTAGTGCCTGCGGCACCACCGCTGGTGAACGGTTTGGCGAAACGGTATTCCAGCAAGGAGCTCGGCGAGCTGGCGGTGCTGAATCACGACGGAGTCACGACATTTGATTTCGGCGAATGGAAAAGCACGGTAGCGTCGCGGAAGAATGACGACGGTACGACCTCGTTCATTACCATCGATCCGACGAATAGCGGGTTTGAGTTTGTCGTGGGGGAACGCAGCGGCAAACGGGTCCTGATCATCCGTGATGGACAACACGAATACTTGTTTACAGAGACTGTCTGACTGCGCCAAGCAGCGCGTGAAACGATAGCAGGCTGGCCAGCACCATCCATTTGACGGCTTCGCCCGTACTAACGGATGGACTATATGTGGATCACACACTTGCTGGTGGGATTTGTAGTGCTATCGATGGGGCTGTCGATGGTGACGCAGCGGCCGCCGTCGCGGGGACGGTAAGGCGCCTAAGAATTTCTTCTGCACCTTTGACAAGAATTCCACATCAAAAACGCATATAAGTTTGAGGGACGAAGTTATGAATACGCTGGCAGCATTCTGGTGCGCCGTAGCGCACGACTCGCCGATGTGGCCGATCCATGGGCATTACGAATGCCGGGTTTGTGGCCGGGAGTATCCGGTGGCATGGTCGAACGTGAAAGCCCAAGAACGCCCGAAACGTGTCGAGGCGCGGGTGTACGAACACGCCTTGATGGAGGGCAGGTGATGGCCATGTGGATTGCGCACGCTCTATTTGCCTTTGTGGTGATGTCGATGGGGCTGTCGATGGTGTCGGAACGGCCGCCGTCGGAACGGAAGTAGCTACCTACCGTAAACGGTGCATCAACCGGTATCCGGCTGGTATTCTAAGGGCCTGGAAGAGATGGCGCTTCAGGCCGGCGACAAGGTCGGGGACTACGAGATTATCGGGGTTTTGGGCAGGGGCGGAATGGGCAAGGTATTCCGCGTGCGCAACCTGATATCCGACCGGGTCGAGGCGATGAAGATCGTCCTGCCGGACCAGCAGGCGGACGCGGAGCTGGCCGACCGGTTCCTGCGTGAGATCAAGCTACACGCAAGTCTCGACCATCCCAACATCGCACGGCTGAGCACGGCTTTCCGCTTCGGCGATCAGGTTTACATGATCCTGGAGTATGTGGAAGGCGTGGGGCTGGACGAGAAACTTCGCGGGACGCCGCTCTCGCCGTCAACAACCATACGATACCTGGATCAGATCCTCTCGGCGCTGAGTTACGCCCACGAACGCGGCATCGTGCATCGCGATTTGAAGCCGGCGAACATTCTGGTGACGCCATCAAAGGTGGTGAAGCTAACCGATTTCGGCATCGCGCAGGCGGCGAATTCCAAACGGATCACGCGCACGGGCATGGCGCTGGGGTCGCTCTATTACATGCCGCCGGAGCAGATTAAATCCGGGACGGTGGATGCGCGGTCGGACCTGTACGCGCTGGGTGTGACGTTTTTCGAGATGGTGACGGGGCGGCGGCCCATCACGGGCGACAGCGAGTATTCGATCATGCGCGCGCAGGTGGAGCAGATCCCGGTGCCGCCGATCGAGCTGAATCCCAGCGTGCCGGCGCGGATCTCGGCGATTATTCTGAAGGCACTGGAAAAAGATCCGGCGGCGCGATTTCAATCGGCTAAGGAGTTCCAGGCAGCGCTGTTTGATGCGGGGTATGCGGCGCAGACGGGGACCACCACGCAGCGGCCAGCGGCTCCCACGCCTCCGCTTCCAGTGGCGAGTCCAGGAACGACGACGGCTTCGCCAGCGCTGATTGAACCGGCCAAGCTGGCGCGGGTGGAGGCATTGTTGTTGCCGGTGCTTGGTCCGATCGCCAAGCATCTAGTGGCGCGGGCGGCGAGGCAGCATGCCACGATTCGCGCGCTGTGCCGGAACCTGGCCGAGCAGATTCCGGGCGAGCGCGAGAGGGACACGTTCCTGCGCGCGTGCGACAAGGAACTGGGCGGGGTGATTACGGCGCCGGTGGACACGACGACGGTGGCGGAGCTGGCGCCTGCGCAACCGATGCCGGGGAGCGCCACGACAGTGACGCCGCTCGACCCGGCGCTGCTGCAAACGGCGAAACGGCAGTTGGCGCTTTACCTGGGGCCAATCGCGAGCGTCATGGTGGAGCGGGCGGCGAAAAAGGCGCACAGCCGGCAAGAGCTGGTAGAGATGCTGGCGGCGGAGATTCAATCACCGAAGGATCGGGAAAAGTTTTTGGGGGCGGTGGGGAAGTAAAAAATGAGGCGGAACTAGAATCGCTGCTGGTAGCGAGCGCTGATGCGCGATAGCGCAGCCGCGTAATCCAACCGCGTGTCTTTGTAGTCGCCCACTCGAAGGGATATGGCGGCGCATTCGTCGCCTTGAATCGGAGCACCAGAAATTCATCGAATTCCGGCGCGGCTTCTGCCTTCAGCCGATGCTCGGCTTCCGGAGCTTCCTGGTACGGGTGGAGGAAGCCGTGCCTGCCGGTGGTAGGGAAGGGCCGATCCCCTTCGTAACCTATGGTGCTTTCCGCGTGATTGATGCCGATTACGGCAACGCAAATCGGATTGCCGCCACCGCGTTTGAATTGGACCACCTGGTTCCGGAGATCGTTTATTACGCGGTCTATTTGCTTGATCATCGCCTTGGCCAACACCTTCATTTCGATGCCAATTTCTACCGTCGCGATGGTGCCTCGGGAGACGAGGTAGCCGTCGTCTGTGATGGGTGATTCGCCTGGGATGAGCTCGCCAAAAGTCCCGTCGCCGCGCCGGGCCGACACACCACGACGCTTGTTCTGAACATTCAAAACACGGTCCTTGCGGTTTATCGCGGCTTCCGTGAGTTTTGGGGATCGATTGACGGCGATGAGGTCTTCGTAGAGGTGCATGGCGACAAAGTCGCCCTGACTCGAATCCCGATGCTTATAGATCTTGCCTTCAAAGAGCCGCCGGAACTCGCTGAGCAACCGGTATTCGGGTGTCGCGGGCGTCTTCGTCAAGAATGATCTCGGTTTCTATAGCGCCGGCGAGACGAGGTGTGCGAGCCGCCCTAGTAATACGTTGGCGAGCGATGTCGAGATACGCACGCTCAATCTCATTGGCGATCGAGTTTCTGCCCGACATGATAGCAGCCTGCGACGTAGAGCCGGTGCCTGCGAAGGGATCCAGGACTGTGTCGCCCGCAAACGAGAACATTCTGATGAGACGCTCGGCTAATTCAACCGGATAGGGCGCGGGATGGCCGTCGCGCGCAGATGCTCCCCGCAGGTCGCACCAAATCGACCGGAACCAGGTCTTCATTTCATCCTTCGTGAGCATCGAGAGCGCCTTCTGGAGCGTGGGCGTGGCCCGGTACTCACCGCCTTTTCGGAGAAAGAGAATATACTCGACGTCATTTTTGATAATTCCACCGGGCTGGTAGGGCTTGCCATAGAAACCCGCACCGTTTCCTTCGACCTCGGTAACGCCGTTGGCAATCTTGTTCCAGAGAATGGGCTGAAGGCAATCGAGACCCAGTTTACGGGCTCGGACTTGTATATCCGAGTGGAGCGGTACAAGATAGTGGCGTCCGCCGCGCTTCCTAGCGATACAAACATCGCCGACAACACAACAGATTCGACCGCCGCCAACAAGGACGCGTGCGCACTCCCGCCAAACGCGATCCAGCTCAGTGAGAAAGTGGTCGTAGTCCTCGAAATGCCCCATCTGATCGCCGTTGCCGGGCGCGTATTCCTTGAGCGTCCAATAAGGTGGTGAGGTTACCACCAGATGAACCGAGGCATCCTGGATCCAGGAGAGGTCGCGTGCATCTCCCAGGTGAAGGCGATGTGTCGTGTGATGATATGGTTCCGGCCAGGGACCCTGTCGGTAGTGGACATTCGCGGCAAGTAGCGCGCGAAGACCCTCAGACGTGTTGTCTTCCGTGGGAAGAGACGGGTTGCGCAGTTTCCGCCTCTTTTCCGAGCCGTCCGGAAAGAGATCGTCTTGCAGAGGGTGGCTGGTTGCTTTCAATTTCCTCAATCGTTTGCTATCCGGCAAAGCCGCTCCGAATACAGGCTTGGGTCTGCTGCTTGCAATTGTACCTTCGTCCACAACGGCTCGGTAACGCTCTTTTGTCTTATCGACGGAAAGCAGGAAAGCTTTTGCCGCGAGCGGCCAAATCGGTTGCTAATGTCCCTCCAACATCTTCAGCGCACTGACTAAGCTTCTGCGCATGCGGTTGAACGAGCCCGCGAGCACGGAGATTTCGTCTTTGCCCTTGACGGGGAGTTCGGGGACGTCCAGGTTGCCGAGGCTGGCCTGGTCGGCCATGGCGGAGAGGCGCGCGACCGGGCGAACGATGGTGAAGAGCAGCAGCAGGTCGAGCACCACCAGACTGACCAGGGCGATGATGCCCAGAGACGTCATGAGATTGGTAAAGGCACGGTCAGCCATTTGCACCGGAACGGAGAACGGCACCGACACTATCTGCGCGCCTACGGTCTCGTTGAGCTTCCAACCAAACCCGTTGGCGGCGCCGTAACGGCGGACCATGGCCTCGGGCGCGGCTTGGGCGGTATCGTGACATTCCAGGCAGGGCTGCGCGGCGCGAAGAGGCTGGGCGAGGAACAAGTATCTTCCGGTGGGCGTGTTGCGCTCGCCGATGAGCTCGCGCTGGTCGGCGCGGTTGCGGAAGTTGTTGATGACGTCGGCTTCCCAGTCCGTCGCGCGATCGCGCGGGTTGGTGGGGTTGAGGGTGGCTTCTTTGTAGGCGTATTCCGGATATTTTTGGCGCAGATAGTTGAAGCTCTCGGTGGCGGCGTAGGCGGGAACGGTTTGCGGCAGGAAGGAGCGCTGATGCTCCTGCTGCACGACCAGCAGCGGCTTGATCTGCAAGGTGGTGTAGTTGCGCGCGGAGAGCATGGTCTCCATCATGAGGCGGGCTTGCTGGAGCACCTGGTCGCGCGCGTCGTCTTGCAGGAAGCGATAGGAAAGATACGAGGCGAACAAGCCGCCGGCGCCGAAGACGACGACAAAAACTAAAGTGAATTTGGCTAGAAGTTTCATGGGTGTGCCGCCCTGCTTTCGCTGAAACCAACAATCATAGCGCTGCGGGGCGGGTTTGTTCGATAAAAAACCAGTAGCGTGACGTGCTCAGGCTCTGGAGTGTAGTGAAACGGTCCGGTTGCCACGGGGCTTCCCGTCAGGTCGCTAAGCTTCCCCGTGCGTTCGAAATATAGAGTCTACGAGGCGGCTGCAAGCTGAGGTAGCCCTCGCCAGCGCCCTAATCTGTTCGCGGCAGCCAAGAATTTTGCTCTGGTGAGGGTAGTTGATTGCATGGTCCACCTCACCCCAAACTTCCTCCATAAGGGTTCGCACCTGAATTTCACAGGTGTATCGCGTCTTGCGATTGGGCTTGATTACGTAATGAATACTCGTGTAGAGGGACGGACTGGCCTTCGTCTTGATATTGACGCTCTTGAAGTAACTTCTTGACTCGTCGTCCCATGTCCTCGCCGTCGGTCCTTCGACGAGATTGTAGGATTCCTCTTCGAACAGCTCTCGTAGACCCTTGTCTATATCCGCAGCCTGCTCCGTATGGAGGTGAAGTATCCGCAGGCCTGCCAGATCGTTGATTTTGATGAAAAGATTGTTCACGTTGACACCAAACGCTCGATCTTTTGACTTCGACTCTCTCAGTTTCCGCTCGAGCTTATCCTTGAGGTGGCCGGGATCTTTCATCCGCCACTTGAGGGAGTGTATATGGTCCCTCAGTGCCTTCGAGTCCCCAATTTGTCCACGCAGGCTGCCAAGGATGTTTTGAGGATGTCGCTGTCGTTTTTGTAGTGACCTACGAGATCTCGAATTAGACGCGTCTCGGCCGAAGTAAACTCACCCATGCCTACTTCTCACTCGTGCGCTCGATGATTCGCTGTGCGATGACAGTAAAGGCAGACCTCGCCTTCTGGCGCTCGGCTGGTGTTCCAACGTCCCAGATGGGCACGCCCTGGTCCTGTGCTGCTGCGGCGAGTCGCCCGAAATCCTTAACCAGACCGAGCCGGGTTTGGTGCGGCAATGGTGCCAACTTCGGATCTATTTCTCTGAGGACTTCCGCGACGTCCGTCCCGATATGCTTCTCGATGCGAGGTAGAAATCGCGAGTAGTCAACTGCGACCCGACCTGCATAAACCCTAAAGCGCTGGGGTAGGTAGCCAATCAGGCTTGGTTTCCCAGGTAGCAAGTAAACATTGTCTGGCGCCAGCGTCAAAATCGTCGTCCAGTCCTTGATCCATTCGAACAATGTTTGGCCCAGCGTTTTGAGGGCTCGGATCGAAAAAGAGTCACACGCCGCCGGCACTATGAAGCCGTCGCAGTCCAGTAGGATCACGCGATTTAGAGGGCCGATATTTGGCCCTGAATCATAAAATACAAAGTCAATGCCGAGTCTATCGGCAGTAACGTTCACCAGTGTGCTGAGAGCGGTTGTTCCCCTATAGCCCCTGACGCGTCGATGAAAGCAGTCCCCCCACGATTGATGGAGGTCTTGTTCAAACTTGGAAAGCAAGATATCCCCTGGCAAGAGAAATATGTTATTTGTCGCGAGTTCAAATGCGCTTATCGGTCTGATTTCACCCGTACCGTCGGCAACCGGCTTCAATGCGGACCAGAGAGTGCGGCCCGCGTGAGTTTCTGACTTGTCGAGCATGTCGTCGACTACGGAAGCCTCGATCAGGTATGAAGTGAGGTTGCCCTGTGGGTCCGAGTCCACGAGCAGAACGCGCTTTCCCAAGGAAGCAAGTGCGGCAGCAATCTGAACGGTTAGCGTGGTCTTGCCCACGCCACCCTTGTGGTTAAAAATTGCGAGCCGCTTCGATTTGTGGCGCTTAAGATCTGTATCGGGCACTATTGGTCTGTATTCGAAGAGTTGCGTCCCATCCTCTTGGATCTCCGGCGAGGACGAGCTAACTCCATTGCCGCGCGTGCGGCTTGGTGATCCGGCAGGAACTCGACGAATTGCTCGCCGGGGGCGCTGATCTGCTTGTTGCCCTTGGTCGCAGGAGCCAAGTAACCGTAGTTAGTGGCGTTGTTGACGGCATGCGCGGCGTTCGCGAACTTCACTTGGGCTGCCTCGGTGTTGAGTTTGCTTATGTCGAGGGTCTTAAAATGTGGCGTGTCTCGGTAATGCGTGAGGTAGTAGGCAAGACAGGCCACTCTTTCGACGTCCGTGCCAGGCTGTTTCTTCAAAAGAAATTCCTTTGCCGAAACCGGGCGCTCTTTGGAAAACCTGTCAGGGGTGGCACCCATGTCCAACGTCTCCCTGCTGGGACGTGGGGGCGATGGGGTTCCCGCTGAAGTCAGATCGAAAAGCGTCGCAATGGTCTGGAACAGTTTCCGACGAGTATTTGAATCAAGCCGTCGGAAGGCAGCAATGACTTGCGGCAAGACTTCGCTGAGCTCGTCTATTTGCTCTCTAGCCACGCCAAGCTCGATTTCGGTTTCTGTGCTCGATCCGCTCTCCCTCATGTGGGCCTTGCTGCAATCGAACCACACTGGGCGGTCGTTGCGCAAGTTCCGGCCTTGGACATCCGAGGTCTTGCGTCAACGGCTGTTTTACGGGGCGATTGCGAGCCGATTCAACTGCTACTGAAGCGCGCCCTCCGACGTTATCATTGAAGCTCTATGAACATCTTGGTCATCGGTTCCGGCGGGCGGGAGCATGCGCTGGCTTGGAAGATTAGTCAGAGTCCGGGGGTGCGGGTTTATGCGGCGCCGGGGAATGCTGGGATGGGGGCAATGTGTGCCGCGGCGACGGGGTCGTATTTGGATGTGGCGGAGAGGGTGGGGGCGGATCTGACTGTGGTGGGGCCGGAGGCGCCGCTGGTGGAGGGGATCGTCGATCAATTTCGCGGGGCGGGGCGGGCGATTGTTGGGCCGACGGCGGAGAATGCGCGGCTCGAGGGGAGCAAGATTTTCGCTAAAGATTTTTTTCGGCGGTATCGGATTCCTACGGCGGAGTTTGTTTCAGTTGAGACAAAGGATCATGCGAAGAAGGCTCTCGAGCGCTTTCGGTTTCCGGTGGTGATCAAGGCTGATGGGTTGGCGGCGGGGAAGGGAGTTGTCATTGCGACGGATCGGGAGGAGGCGGAGCGGGCGATTGAAGCGCTGGGGCCGCGGCTGGTGATCGAGGAATATCTGGAAGGCGAGGAGGTCAGTTTCATTGCGCTGTGTGATGGTCGCGATGTGCTACCGCTGGCGCCGACGCAGGATCACAAGCGGGTCAACGATGGCGATACGGGGCCGAATACAGGGGGCATGGGCGCGTATTGCGATTCGCGGATTCTGACGGAGGGGGAGACGGAGAAGATACTCGACACGGTGATCCGGCCGGCGGTGGAGGCGACGAAGTTCACGGGGTTTCTTTACGCGGGGCTGATTATGACGGCGGATGGGCCGCGGGTTCTAGAGTTCAATGTGCGGCTGGGAGACCCGGAGACGCAGCCGCTGATGCATCGCATGACGACGGATTTCGTGCCGGTGCTGATGGCGGCGGCGCGCGGCGAGTTGGGGCGGCATAAGCTGGAGTGGCGGCGTGGGGCGTCGGTGTGCGTGGTGATGGCGTCGGGCGGATACCCCGGGACGTATCCGACGGGGGTGCCGATTCGGGGGATTGAGGACGCGGAGGCGACCGGGGCGACGGTTTTTCATGCGGGGACGCGGGTGGGGACGCAGGGGATCGAGACGGCGGGCGGGCGCGTGCTGGGGGTGACGGCTGGCGGCGAGGACCTACGGAGTGCGATCGAGCGGGCGTACGCGGCGGTGGAGAAGATCGCGTTCGCGGGGATGCATTACCGGAGAGATATCGGGCAGAAGGGGCTGACCCGTTAGGCCGCGAATTCGCGAATTTACGCGACTTTTAAAACTCCCCTTGCGCTTCTACAAAGGTCATGATAGGCTACCTCTGTCGAAGCGAAAGGGGAGCATGGAAGAACGCATCGATTTGCCGCAGGGGACGCTGGACCTGCTGATTCTCAAGACGGTGGCGCTGGGGCCGCAGCACGGCTGGGCGATTTCAGAGCGCATTCAGCAGATTTCGCGCGACGTGCTGCAGGTGCAGCAGGGGTCGCTGTATCCGGCGCTACACAGGCTGGAGCGGCGCGGGTGGATCAAGGCGGAGTGGGGCGTCTCCGAAAACAATCGCAAGGCGAAATATTATGCGCTCACGCGCGCGGGCCGGAAGCAACTGGAGACGGACGCGCACGCGTGGCGGAAGCTGAGCACGGCTGTGGCGCATGTGTTGGATATGGCGTAGGAGAGCGTCGTGTGGAGTGACTTGATCTACCGGCTGCGGGCGCTGGTGCGGCGGAGGGCCGTCGAAAAAGAAATGGATGAGGAGCTGCGATTTCATTTCGAGCGGCAGGTGGAGAAGTATGTGGGCTCGGGGATGGCGCGGGCTGAAGCGGAGCGGCGGGCGCGGATGGAGTTTGGGGGAGTGGAGAGCGTCAAGGAGGAGTGCAGGGAAGCGCGGGGGGTATCCGTGGTTGAGACCACGGTGCAAGATGTCCGTTATGCGGTGCGGACGCTGCGGAAGAGTCCGGCGTTCAGCGTGATCGCGGCGGTGACGCTGGCGCTGGGAATCGGCGCGAACACGGCAATTTTTAGCGTGATGGAGGCGGTGATGTTGCGGCCGTTGCCGTACAAGGATCCGGGGCGACTGGTGCGGTTTGAGGGCTATGCACGTTCAGGAGTCTTTTCAGGAACTGACAGCAGCGTGACCTACGCGGAGTTCGAAGCGTGGAAGTCACAGAGCCGGGCTTTCGCGGACATGGCTGCTTACTACCGGCCGGGCGGATTCAACACGGTGACTCTCACCGGCGCCGAGCCCGAGACCGCACAGGGCGGATTTGTATCGGCCAATTTCCTTCCGCTGATGGGCGTTTCGCCGATTGCCGGCCGCTGGTTCACAAGCGAGGAAGAGACACGGCGCGAGCGCGTCGTGGTGCTGAGCGAGGGACTCTGGATGCGGCGTTTCGGCGGATCGGGAGACGTTATTGGCAAGACGCTCGAGATGGACGGCGTAGGGGCGCGGGTAATCGGCGTGATGCCGGCGACCTTTCAGTTTCCGGACAGAGGTGTGCAGTTCTGGATGCCGGTCACGACCAACAGTCATTGGGGAGAGAACATTCCCTACGACACCGAACACACGCGAGGCTACTGGGCGCGCTGGTACGTGGTGGGCCGGCTCAAGACTGGTGTGACGATCGAGCAGGCGCAGGCAGAGATGAGCGCGATCAACACACGTCTGCACCGCGAGGCGCCGGACCCGAATCGGTTGAGCAACATCCAGGTGCAGGCATTGCGCGTGGAGTTGAGCGACAACACGCGGCTAGCGATCTGCGTCTTGTTCGCGGCGGTGTGCTGCGTATTGTTGATCGCGTGCAGCAATGTCGCAAATTTGGCACTGGCGCGAGCCGTGGGGCGAGAGCGGGAAATGGCTGTGCGGACGGCGCTGGGTGCGGGGCGGGGGCGGCTCATCCGGCAATTGTTCACGGAGAGCGCGGTGCTGGCGTTGTTCTCAGGCTGCCTGGGACTGATTCTGGCGGCGCTCGGGATTCGCGCGCTAGTGGCTTACGCACCCGCGGATATATATCGGCTCGATCAGGCGGGCATCGATGCCGGAGTGCTCGGTTTTGTGGTGGCCGTTTCTTTGTTGGCCGCAATTCTGTTCGGATTAGCGCCGGCGTGGACGATCTCGCGCGGTGATCCGAATGAATCGCTGAAATCGGGAACGAGAGGCGCCACGGCGGACATAGGGCTGACGCGTACACGCGGGTTGCTGGTGGTTTTGGAGTTCGCGCTTTCAGTGGTGCTGCTAACGGGGGCGGGATTGCTGGTGCGGAGTTTTCTGGCGGTCGAGAGCGTAGATCCGGGATTTCGGCCGGAGCATGTGCTGACTATGAACATCGCGCAGCCGGCTGGCGCATCGGAAGCGAGGAGGCGCGAGTTAGACGAAGAGACGATGGCGCGGGTACGGGCCATTCCAGGAATACAGGCTGCGGGCGCCATCGATGGTCTGTTCCAACGTCAACCGGAGGATTTCGGCGTCCGTGCCGTCGAGGGGCGAGCGCCGGACTCTAAAGTGAGCTGGGCGCCTCTTACGTGGGAAAGGATTCGCGGCGACTATTTCCAGGCGATGGGCGCACGTCTGATGCGAGGACGGCTGTTCACCGAGCGGGACGGACCGGAATCACCACTGGTGGCGATTGTGGACGAATCGATGGCGCGGCGCTACTGGCCGGGGGAAGATCCGATGGGGAAACGAATCAAAGGTTTCGACCACCGCGGCAAGAACGATGACTGGGTGACGATCATCGGGATAGTCGAAGACATGCGGCGGCATGGGCGCGAACAAAAGCTCGCGTCGCATGTTTATGAATGGTACAAGCAATCGGGCGACAGGACGGCGGACCTGGTGGTGCGGGCCGCGGGCGATCCGAAGGCGCTGGCGGCGACGTTGCGGACTGTTGTGCGGGGCCTGGATCGAACGGCGATTCTGTCGCCGGTGATGACAGTCGAGCACCAACTTTCGGATCAGCTTGCGCCAAGGCGATTTCAGACCTGGCTGCTGAGCTTGTTTTCGCTGATGGCGGTGGTGCTGGCGAGCGTGGGGATCTACGGCGTGATGCATTACTCGGTGGCGCAGCGGACGCATGAAATCGGAGTGCGCATGGCGTTGGGAGCGCGGCCGGGGAACGTGGTGCGGATGGTGATCGGGCAGGGAATCATGCTGGCTGTTATGGGACTGGGGGCGGGGATGGTGGGATCTTGGTGGCTGACGCGGCTGCTAGGGAGTCTGCTGTTCGGAGTGACGGCAACCGATCCGGTGACGTTCGGAGCGGCGGCGATTGTTCTGACCCTCGTAGCGATTCTGGCAAGTTCGATTCCTGCGATGCGGGCGGCGAGGGTGGACCCGTTGACGGCGTTGCGGTGCGAGTAGGGAGGCATCATGCTGAGTGACTTGTTTTACCGGCTGCGGGCGCTGGTTCGGCGGAAGACGGTCGAGGGCGAGTTGGATGACGAACTGCGGTATCACTTCGAGCGGCAGGTGGAAAAGTATATCGCCTCGGGGATGTCGCGGGCGGACGCGGTGCGGCGGGCACGGATGGAGTTCGGCGGCGTGGAGAGCGTCAAGGAAGAGTGCCGGGAGGCGCGGGGCGTGCACACGCTGGTGACGCTGGGGCAGGACGTGCGGTATGCGCTGCGGATGTGGCGGAGGAATCCGGGATTCACGGCGGTAGCGGCACTGTCATTGGCGCTGGGGATCGGGGCGAACACGGCAATTTTCAGCGTGCTGGATGAGGTGCTGTTGCGACCGCTGCCAGTGAAGAATCCGCGAGAATTGGCGCTGGTGAGCTTGGGTTCATCGAGCCAGATCGCCCTGGAATTTTTCGGCGGCGAAGTCCCGATGTCGTACCAGCTCTATCGAACTTTACGTGATTCCAATTCTGTCTTTTCGGGTTTGCTGGCGGCTTGCGAGCCGCTGAGTGCTGAGATGAGGGCGCAGGGACGGATGAGCGCGGCATCCTCGCCGCAGGTGCAGACGCAGCCGGTTTCCGGCAACTATTTTTGGGTTTTAGGCGTGGAACCGATTCTTGGCCGCGTACTGACGGCGGATGACGATCGAGTGACGGGCAGCGGTGGCGGTGAAGGTCCCGTAGCCGTGATCAGCTATCGATTCTGGCAACGGCGATTCGGGCTGAATCCGGCGGTGGTGGGAAGTTCCATCCTGCTCAATGACGGACGGTTTACGATCGTCGGCGTCGCGCGGCCGGGTTTCGACAGCGAGTCGATTGGGCGAGTCAGCGACGTTTGGGTTCCAGTAGCGATGATCTCGGCGTTGTCGCCACAGCTGTCTCCCGATCGCTTCGTGCCGAGGTTTACAGTGATCGGCCGGCTCCAGCCGGGAGTGACGCGCCCGCAGACGCAGGAGGCGATGCAGGCGATCCTCCAACACGCCGGGGAAGACGCTCTAGATGGCATGAGTCCGAGTGATGTGGGGATTCGCGTGAAGGATGGCAGCAAGGGCGAATCGAACCTACGCACACAACTTTCCATCACTCTGATCGTTCTGATGAGCGCCGTTGGGCTGGTGCTGCTGATCGCGTGCGCCAACGTGGCTACGCTGTTGCTTGCGCGGGCGGCGGCGAGACGCAGGGAAATCGCGGTGCGGCTCTCGATTGGCGCAGGGCGCGCGCGGCTGGTGCGGCAGCTCTTTACGGAGAGCCTGCTGCTGGCGGTTGTGGGCGGCTTTGCCGGCGTGCTTTTGGCCCGATGGGGAGCGGCGTTGCTGGTGGCATCGATCTCGGGTGACTCGCCGGAGGTGCTGGCGGGGGTCAATGCCGATGTTCATATTCTGAGCTTCGCGCTGGCCGTAACAATCGTGGCTGCGCTGCTGTTCGGACTCGCACCAGCCATGCAGGCAACGCGAGTTGACCTGACCACTGCCTTGAACGATGCTTCGCGCAGCTCGCAAGGCAGGCGCAGCCAGATGGCGGGTCGTCTGCTCATTGCGGCGCAGGTGGCGCTAACAGTAGTGCTGCTCATCGGGTCATCTCTATTTGTGCGCACGCTGCGCAATCTGGAAAGTCTCGATATCGGATTCAATCGCGAGCACACCTTGCTCGTGAACTTCGATTTCGGCGGCGATTATCGCGGCGCGAAGCTGGCCAAGCTGGCGGGAGACCTGGAGAGGCGCATTCGCACGCTGCCGGGAGTGCTTTCCACCGGCGCCGCTACGACTACGCCATTTGGAGGCAACTTCTCCGGCAGCCCGGTGAAAGTACCAGGATACGTTGCCCGCGACGACGACCCGTTTTACGTTGAATGGAATCTCGTAGGCGCGGATTTCTTCCACAGCGCCGGACTGCCAATGATCTGGGGGCGCGAGTTCGGCCCGCAAGACACCGACCGCGGATCGGAGCGAGGAGAGAGCGTGGCGGGTCCGGGATTTGTCGCGGTCGTGAATGAAGCATTCACAAAGAGATTTTTCGGCGATCGAAATCCGGTAGGAAAACACTTCACGATGCGACGGGCCACGGATGTCGAAATCGTCGGCGTGGCGAAGGACGTCAAGTATGAGGGCTTGCGGAAGCAGACGGCACCCATGATTTACCTGCCCACCGAACAGGATCTGTTCCACTGGCGCGATCTGAGTCTGGTGGTGCGTTTCACGGGATCCCCGCGGGATGCAGCTGGGCTGATCGCCGGGATTCGATCTGAGGTGAGTCACGCGGCGGCAGGCGTGCGGATCTCCGCGATTCAAACGTTACAGAATCTGGTGGACAGGTCGCTGCTGGAAGAGTGGCTGGCGGCGGACCTATCGAGTATTGCCAGTGTGCTGGCGCTGCTCCTGGTGTCGGTGGGACTCTATGGGGCGGTGGCGTACGCAGTTACGCGACGAACGCAGGAACTGGGGATTCGCATGGCGCTGGGGGCGCGTCGGGAAGATATCTTCTGGATGGTTCTGGGCGACACTCTGCTTACGGTTGGGGCGGGAATCGTGGCGGGTGTGCCGCTGGGTCTGGCGGCGGTGCGGCTGGTTTCGGCGAAGCTGTTCGACGTCAGAGCGGCGGACCCGGTAGCACTGGCGGTGGCGATTCTGCTCATGATTTCAGTAGCCACCGTGGCGAGTTTTCTGCCCGCGCGGCGAGCGGCGGGAGTGGATCCGATGATGGCCCTGCGGCATGAATAGGGCTGACGTGTATGTGAAGCAGTGGGTGTTCCGAGCGTCATTCCCGATACCCGATCACAGTATTCGGGTAGTAGTGATTCAGAATCAGCCGATGATCGGCGCCCGAGCTGGCCATGGCATTCGCACCGCGTTGGCAAAGGCCGATACCGTGGCCTTCGCCGCGGCCGTTCACCACGATGTGGTCACCCGTCCGGCTTAGCGCGTAGTTGTATCCCGGAAGGGCGTCCCATCCGAGAATTCGGCCCAATTCGATGCGATGGGCCTCGGTGGGGTTCGCAAGCAGGGCGTCGAATTCCGCGGGAAATGACCTTTGCCAATGCGGCGTGCTCTGCTGGCAAGGCCGGCACTCAATGGCGTAATAAGGATATCCGTCTATTGCCATACCTGCCTCGGCAAGAGTCCGGGTATGGCCTCCGCAACTGGCAGAAAAAAGGGCGGCTAAGGGTGCACCCGCGTGAAGCAGAATCAGACCCTTGGTTGCCGAAGTGGCTGCTCCAGCCGCATTGGATTCCTGTGGAGGCTCTCGCAGGAATTGGCAGTGCGTTGTATCGCAAAACTGAAAGTCCTGATGTCTTGCGGATGACGCAACGTAAAAAGAGCGGGCCGCGATGGCTTGTGCTTTGAGGGCTTCGAGAGGCGCTCCCTCGACGCTCTCGGCGGCAACCACCGACTTGACGGCAGTCTCGAGATCGGTGATGACAACGGGAACCAACTCACCGCCTCGCACCTGAATCTCGAGCGATGCTACGAACCGTCTTTCGATCTTCCCCGGTACGCTGAGTATGAATTCGGTCTTGACGCTCGAACTGGATACCCGCACCAGTGTGGAACTGCCTGAACGATCCCCATCCGTGCATAAAATGCCTGAGCGGCTAGCTTGAAAGCGGGCTGTTTGCGAACCCCCCAGCTTCCACTGAGTTCCCGCCATGTCGATCAGCAGCGTGCCACGGGGTGTTGCCTTTAAGACCAATTCAGAGGGGTGAAACAAACCGAAAACGCCGATGCGAAGCTCTTTGCCGTGAGCCGCTACGTGCAGCGCAATGAACAGGATCAGGAACCGGCCCACGCTACTCGACTCCTACAAGAAGGCGCAGGAGGCGCGCCGCGGTTTCCGCAGCATGTCTGCCGACTGTTCCGTGCACTTGCACGAGGAGAACATATCGCGGGCTGTCGCCAGGATAGACGACCACAGCGTAGCCGTCGCCCGCTGCTTTAGGAACGTGAGAGCACGGAGCAGTGCCCGTCTTGGCGAACGCGGAAGCACTGTGGAGCGTCGACCCAATCACTGCGGCCGTACCGATGGTCGCGCCCAGTCTCATTCCGTCAATTACTTCGTTAACCCCCGGCTCAGTCCGGCGTGCGGCCAGCTCGGCATAGGCGCGCGCGACCTCGATTGGAGACAGGCGCCAGGCGCTTCCCATTCCGAATAAAGCACTGCGGTCGCAATCCCACGCCGGCCCGCGTAGACCGAAGCGGTCCGCGACTTCAGCGACATCCAGGGGCAGGAGGTCGCCGGTCAGATTCCGGAAATAGGAATTACAGGAATTGGCGATCGCGGCAGCAAGGCCGATGCGTCCATGACCGGTTTTGAGCCAGCAATCTTCGCCAGTGCACTCGTGAACGGGAAAGCGCATCCGGTGCCTCTGGCCATATGCGATCGCGGTGAACGGTTTAACGAGGGAGCCGACCGGCACGGCAATGGCGGCCTCGGGCCATTCCATGGCTATCACTGTCGCGCGAGTCGCGTCCAGTAACAGATAAGAAACGCCGGCGTCCGTAGGCGCGGCAACCGTGTGCAAGCGGTTCTGGGCGTGCGCTCCGCAAACGGCAACGGCGCAGATGAGGGCCAGCCTGGTCACGGCACAAGCTCGTAAACGACAGTTTGCTTCATGGCTTCGCCTTGATCGGCTACCTCAATGCTCGCAGACCTGATTCGCGCCAGAGTATCGCTCAGACTAACGAGGTTCTGTGAAAGAAAATCGATCTGCTCGCCTCCGGATTGGTTTGCGGGCGAACGCACGGTGCTTAACTGCCGCATCCAGACGGCGAGATTGTGGCGCTCGCGCTCGTGGCGAAAACCAGCCGCATACGTGCCGATGTTCGAGGGCAAAGGCGCATTCGTTCGCGACAACAGACGTTCGATCAATTGCGGTGAGTTGGCCACGATCATCCGATTTCCCTCGACCGCAACCGCGAGGGGAACGAGGCCATTTAGAGCGAAATATCGCACATTGCCGCGATTGACCTCGGCCCACTCCGCACCCAGGCGCGACGTTGTCCAGAGACCTTCGGCGGCCGAAACGATGGCCTCCCTGACCGCCGCCCCATCCCAGCCCGACTGTCGAACAACTACCAAAGCACGGTTCGTGCCCATGAAGACGGCATCCGTGGCAGCACGCGTCTCTTCCACCTGCACGACGGCGGTCAGTTTTTCGGAACTGAGAAGCCGCTGCAACGCTTCCGGTAGAAGCTGGCCGCCGGCGTCGGTGTACACCGGCTCATCGATGCGCGTGTCCAGATCCGCTTCGCTCCCCACGGCGGCAGCAACAATTGGGGCGGTTGGCGCCACTTTGGGCGAGCGCTCGGGTTGGGCTGCGGAGGGATCGAGCAGCTCTGCCGCCAGCAGCGCCGAGACTTCAGCTGGTTCGGGGTTAGCCCATCCGCGGTAGAAACCCACGTCGTCGGGAACGAGTCGCAGGGTCTGCGCCAGCGGCTGGCGATCCACGGCGGATTCGGCGGCTGGAGCGGCGTGGAAGAACACCCGCTCCTCGCGAATTGCGCCGGCGCCCATGAACAGGTCGGAGATGCCGGAGGTGTATTGCCGGACGAGGGAGACGTTGCGCTGGATCCAGTGGGACCGGAAATGGGGGCTATTGGCAAGCGCCCCGAAGTCCATGACGAGCCGGAGGTCTCCCGCACTCCCGGCTGCGCGGCTCGGCCGGGCAAACCAGCGCTCATCGATCATCTTGGTGCGAGGTGTGTGCGCCATCAGTTCGAGCGCCCCGGCCATCAAATCTTCACGAGTGGCGAGCAGCAACACGTTGTTCGCGATGGCGAAGGCGACCACCCGGCCCGACGGATCTGTGCGGACGTAGAAATCCGTGCCACTCGCCTTGCGAGGTGTGAAGCTCGCGCGCGATCGCCACGGCGCTGTCTCCACAGCTTGGGTTGAAGGAAGGCGGGTGAGATAGAGAAACTCCAGCTTGCCGATATCGTAGAATGCCAGCGCCGATTCGGAGCCCGCAATGCTCTGGAGCATCGCGGCATCGGGCGCAAAGCCGGCCGCGCCCGCATATTCGTTGTACGCTTCGGTGAGCCGCAGAAAGAGATGCGATTGTGAGAAGGCCTTGTAGTCCGCGCTCTGCAGCCAGCGCTGCTGTTCCTGGGAACCGCGCCAGCGTGCCAGCAGCGATGCGAAATCCTTGGCTTCGAGGTATAGCAGAGGACCCGCCGGAACGAATTCCCGGAGGCTTTGCGGCGGTGGTGGGGCAACCTGCGAAAGAATGACCGCGACGAAGAGGCTCCCCCAGCCGATCCCGACTCTCATCAGGTTCTTTTTCATAAAGGCACTCGTTTCGGAGCGACCAGCATTGGGCGAACGATCGCCGGTTGCTCGATGTTCGAACTGACCACGGGGCGGCGCAGCGTGTTTTCGTGGCGGCGGCTGAGTTCCGCGGCCACTCCGGCGAGCCGCGCATCCAACTGCGGAGTGCGGTCGATTTCCTCAGCGGTCTGGAGTAGGCTCCGAGCCATGAGCAAGTCCCCCGCGCCCTCGGCCGCGCCGGCCAGCCGCTCGGCGATGACGGCACGTTCGGTAGGGGTGAGACTCTCACCAACTAAGAACGTTTTGGCGGTGGAATAGGCCCAACTTCTCTGTTCACCTTCGGTTTCTTCGTTGCCTCCCCGCCAACGCAGAAAAATGGGGTCCAGGGCGGCGAGGGCGATTCGCGGGCGCGCGGCATCGAGCGCGGCGCGAATGAGAGCTACACGTGCCGGCTCGGGCTCGGGATCGATAGCCAGCGCGCCTAAGAGAAGCCGGAGGCGAATCGCGGGGTCCTTGATGGCCGCCGCCGCGCTGACGCGGGCTTCGAAATAAAGCGGCTTTTCGGCATCGGCTGCATTCACGGTGCCGGCAGCCAGAAGGTTGAGTTCTCCGCTGCCGGTTTGAATGGATCCAGGAGACACCGCGACGGCTGCACGGACGCGAGCTTCGTAGGGAGCAGCGGCATTGGAAGCCACAGCCGCTAACGTGTCAGTGGTGTGCCGAATCATGGCCAGCCGCAGACGGGCAGCCTCATCCCACGGAACGGCGCGCTCACGGACGGCCAGGAATTCCGCCGCCTCCGTGTGGTGGCCTGTTTTCTCCAACAAGTCCGCCGCGGCGATGAGATCCTGGAACGGTTCGACTGATACCAGGTTCATGCGGCGCAGCAGCGCTATCGCGGAGGGGACATCGCCGGCCGCGAGCCGGATTTCAGCCAGACCGAGAAAATTGGTGGCGGTCAAGTCTCGGGCGTCCAACTCACGTGTATAAAGGTAGTCCAATACGACCCGCGCCGAGGTTTCATCACCACGGTTGCGCAACTGAGCAGCGGTACTTTGGAGAACATCCTTGGTTGGCTCGTGCGCGGGCTCGTGGCGAAAGCGATCGATGCGGGCCGCGAGCTCACCCGATTGCGCGGCGAGCAGGATTTCGAGGTCCGCAGGCGGGTTCGTCAAAAGGGCCATCATCACGCGAGCGCGGTCGGTGCGGCGGTGCTCCACAAGGTAGCGTAAGAGGTTGAGCTGATGCCGGTCGAGCTCCTGCTGGGCAAATGTGCGCGCGTCGCCCGCGGCTTGTGCCACCGCGGCGGCCCCGATCTCGACAATCCGGCGCAATACCGGCTCTTTCTGCTCGTCGGGAAGGAGACCCTCGATTTGTTCGAGGAAGGCGGCGGATTCCGCTGGCGTGCGCACGGCCCGGGAGAGATCGAGGATCCAATTGACGCCGGCTTCCGGGTCACCGGCCGCGGACATAGCGCCGCGCAGTAACAGCTCGAACTGATAGGCGCCGTTGGTGCGGATGTAATCGTGAAGAAGCTGGTCTGCCTGGGTGCGCACGGGAGCCAGAATCTTGTGTTGCCCGATGGCTGTGAGGGTGTGCTCCACGTTGTGCCAGAATTCCGGCGGCACATGGCCGGAGTTCTCCTGGCGCCGGAACGCTTCGAGTGCGAGTCTCCATTGGGCGACGGCTTCCTCGTGCTTGCCTTGCGGCCAGAGGATATTGGCGATGGCGTCGTGCGCGTCTCCGGCGTTGGGATCGAATTGCAGCCCGTCTGCGTATTCGGCGACGGCGCGGTCGTGCCGGCCGAGGTCCTCATAATATTGAGCGAGGGCCATGTAATTGGCGCCGTGTGCAGGCGCTCCTTCCAGCATGGCGGGCAGATAATCCTCCGAGGCATCCTGGTTAGTGGCGGCCAGGTACTCGCCGTAGCGCGAGCCGAAATAGAACCACGCGTCGCCGGCCAACTGCTGGTCACGATCGACTGGTTTGGCTAATCGCTCACCGATCGTGCCGCCGCCCAGCAGGCCGGAGAATGCCTGATTCACTTCGACGGCGGGGTCGCGGTAATACAGCCCCGCGAGGCCCAGATATGCACGCGCCCAAACCGGTTTTGCTTTCGACCCCGCCAACAACACGACGGCGCGCGCGAATGCACTGTCACCGGTTCCGATGGCGATCTGCATGCCAGCGTAACTGCTTGCGGCCAGCTTCAGTCTGCGATCGGGATCGCGCGTCTGCAAGAGTTCCAGGTAGCGATGAAGGTCGATTCCGGCCGGATTCTGCGACAACACACGAAACTCATCGTCGGTATCGCCGGCTGTGGCGTAGCATTGCGCCGCCTGAGTGAGCAGACCGAGCTGATTCATCCGGTCACTCTTGGCGCGCCAGTAGCGTTCCAGTTGCAAACCGAGTTCGGCAAACTGCATCCTGGATTTCTGGAGCTCAATGATGCGCTCCAGGTGCGCGCTAGCAGCTGGTGCATTGGGTTTGGCCATCAGGAGCTCAGACCGCCATCGCACTTCTTGCTCGTTCAAGCCGGCGAGCTGCGCCAGTTGCAGAAGACTGCTCTTCCACGGTTCGGGATTGCCAGTGGCCGCCCAGGATTTTTCGAGGAACGCCGCCAGTGAGACTTTCTCTTCCGGCGAAAAGTACACCTTGGCGATCTGGCCAATCTGGCGCAGCGCGATGTCGGCCAACTGCGGCACGGCTTCGCGCTGCGGCAATTGCATTCCGGCTTGCTGCGCGGCAAAGAGGTGCTGGCAGGCGTCCTCGTGTTTGCGGAGACGCGTCATGACACGGGCGTAGAGCTCGGCGCCATCCCGCTGATCGATGAGCAGCCGCGAGCCGGCACGATCGACGCCGCGCTCGGCAAATGTCGCGGCCTCCTGCAAGAGGCCCCATTTTTCCAGGGTCGCGGCGGCCTGGAAGAACAGGTCAGGACGCTCGGGCCGGCCTTCGATCAAAGCCCTTTCGACCGCTTTGACTGCCTCCGCGGGCCGGCGATCCCGCGCCAGAAGTTCAGCCACTTTCAGGAGCCATTGCGGATCGTGGTAGCTGAGGTTGTAGATGTTCCGATATACGCCGGTGGCTTGATCGAAGCGGGCGAGTTTCTCGAGCAACTGCGCCTGAGAAATCCGCAGGTCGAGGCGGTCCGGCCGGACTGCAACGGCATGATCGTAAGCCGAGACAGCCGCGGGATAGTCCTCGAACTGCGTCTCGATCCGAGCCAGAACGATGTGGAGGCGGACGTCCTTTGGCGAGCCGGCCGATGCCTTCGTGTAATAACCCGACAGCCTGGACTGAAGCTCGTGGCGGATGGCGAACAGAGATGCGTCCTTGAGCAGATTCTCGTCTTCCGGGTAGCGGTCGATAATTTCGATGTACTGATCGACGGCGGCCGCCTGATCTCCCAAGTGTTCGAGGGCAGGGATGAGGCCGCGGCGCAAACCAGCGACACGCTCGTTGCGCTCGGCAGCGGGGATGGATGCGCGGGTCATTTCCGCAATCTTGGCCGCGTAGAAATCGCGAAGCTGTTGATACTCGCCGGCGCGGGCGTAGGTCGAGGCCATGGCCGCAAGGTAATCGGCGTTGAATGGCTCGGCGGCCAGGAGGTCCGCGAGAAGATCTCGCGCGCGTGCGTACTTGTCCGATTCGGTCGCCTTCCCGGCTGCCTCGAACGTGAATTGTTTTTTGAACACCGCATTCGACGAGCGCGCCGCTGCGGCCAAGGTGTCGACCGCCTGTTCGGGCAGATGATTTCGCCAATAAAAATCCGTCGCGGCACGCACCACACCGAGGATGGCGGGGTTCGCGCGAAGGACTTCTTCCACCACTTTGCGTGCTGCCGGGAGATCGGGCTTGCTTTCGTAATAGCGGGCCAGCGCCAACCGCAGACGGATGCGCTCGATCTCGTCGGAGGCAAGCGCGATCTGCCGCTCGAGAACGGCCTCGCGCACGTTCTCGAAGCCCAGGCGGGCGGCGGCAGAGCTCAGGTCCTCCAACAGCTCCGGCGACTCGGAGTCGTGGGCCAATGTAAGGAGGAGCGCGCTGATATCGTCTCTCCGGTTTTGCTGCTCGAGTATGGACACTCGCAGCGCTACCGCGGGGCGCTGGGGATTCTTGGCGGTAACGATTGCGGCTGTCTGAGCATCGATCGCGGCTCGCAATGCCGGCCGGCGCGAAAGTTGGAGCAAGCGTGAGCGTGCGGGAGAGGCGCCATCGGTTCCGGCAGAGCTGGCCGCCAGGGCGCCCCTGACGTATTCGTGCACCGCGCGGTCGTAGTCACCCTTGCTCTCGTAAATTGCGCCTGCCTGGTACGCATAGAGCGCGGGATCGGAGACCTTTTGGCGGCCTTGAGCGAGCAGGCCCAAGGCGTCGTCAAACTGGAAGTAGTCCCAGAAAACCGTGGCCGCTTCGAGGTATCCATCGGCGTTGCCGGGTTCGATTTGCGGGATGCGGTTCCACCACGGGCGCGCTTGGGAAAAATGCTCGCGGTCGGCGTGAATCTCGCCGGCCTCGGTCAGCGCCGCCCGATTGCGGGGATCGTATTTCGTGACGTTCTCGACCAGCGCCACGGCTTTCGATGCGAACTCGGGCCGGTAGGCAGCCAGCGATCGATGGACCGCCGCGGCGCGGAGCGCGATCGAAGAATCACCTGGATACTGTGCGGCAAGGGCCTCGAAAGCAGGAGCGGCCTCTTCGAAATGCGATTTCCAAGCAGCCAGCTCGGCAACCAGCCGAACGCCCCAGGGATTGCCGGCAGCCAATTGAGCCGTGTCGCCCGCTTGGGTTTGGAGCGCGTCCACTTCCTGCTGCTCTTCGCGTCCATAGCTCGAAAGGAACGCCTGCCGCAGCGCATCATCATAGAACCAGTACTGGCGGAGAAGGTCTTTGTACGCGCGGCGATCGTTCGTCTCTCTGCGTGAGTACGCGTTCAGAAGGTTTCGCACGAATTGCAGATTGTTTGGGAACCGCTGGTGGGCATAAACATTGACCTGCAGGTACGCAGCGGGGCCGACAGCAGACACATTCACCAATTGTTGGAAATACTTTTCCAGATCGGTGCCGGCAAACACTTTTACCACGTCGAGGGTGAGTTTCTGGAACTCAGTCCGGCGCTGGCGGCGCAGGTACCAGCGCGCGAGTTTGTCGGTCCACGAGGTGTCGGGGAAGCGCTCCATGGCCTTGCGGTAGACGCCCTCGACCTGTGCGCCGAGGTGGTTTTGATCGAGAAACGCCGCCAGGCGTTCGTACAGGCCTGGATCGTCGGGATTGCGGTCGATCTCGCGGCGGCACACCGCCAGGGCATCCATCACCCGATCCATAGAGACCAGGCGCGAAATATAGCGGTCGAGCACGCGGGCATATTCGGGCGAACGTGCGCTGGTGCTGGTATCTGGAGTAGATGTCGCTTCGGCGCCGGGTTCTCCGTTTGCCGGCGGCGCCACTTGCGGCTCCGGCAGATGGCCCAGGGGCACGCGGCCGGCCTTCGCAGCCAACTCATTGAGCAGTTCGTCATACAGGGCGAATTCCTCACGCGACTGGCCCTTACGCGCGTAGGCGTCCGACATGGACAATGCCACGCCCGTACGTTCCGGAGAGGATGGAAACGCGCTCAGAAACTCGCGGCCATGGCGGATGACGCCATCCGTATCACCGTAAATGGCGTACGCCTCAATCAAGCGCGCGTGCAGAGCGGGCCTTTGCGCGGATTGTGGAAACTGCTTGTCAAAGAGGGCGACCAGTTCTGAAGCGCGGGCGCGGTGGAAATAGGCTACTGAGACCTGTTCCTGGGTTGCCAGGCTTTCTCGCGGCGATTCGGAATTGAGAAGCAGGGAGAGAATGCCGTTGAGGTACCCGGGATAGGGATCCATCGTGGCGATGTCACGATATAAGGAGAGGTCGCCCGACCCGAATCGAATCGGCTCTTCGGGCGAGGTCAGCAGAACATCGGCGATTCCGGCGAGGGCCTGCTCGCGAGCCGATGCGGGCGCTCCTGGCAGGCTGTAAAGCGCGTAGTAGTGCCGGGCGGATTCGTTGGGATCCTTGGCGTCCTGGAACAGACGAGCGAGAGTAGCGAGTTCGTCGGCGGCCCAGGTTGCGTGGCGAGCGTCCTTGCGCAGGCGGAATTCCACGAGCGCTCGCCGGGCGGCAGGCTCGTTCCCCAACTTTCGCAGACAAAAGAACAGCTTGGCCGCGGCGCGAAGGTCCTCGGGATTCTTCTGGACCGCGGCGCGGGATTCGGCGAGATATGCGCGAAGGCGGCCGGCTTTTTCAAGCTGGTTGAAATAGGAAGTGACAAGGCCGGATGGCCACAGCGGCTGGAATTCGCGTTCATACAGGGCAAGCGCCTGCGCGGCGTTTCCGCGATGCAATTCGAGGTCGGCTCTGGCGGTGAACGGATAGGTCTGGTCATCTGGGAAGGCCTTCTGATAGGCGGAAATCTGCTGCTGGGCGGCGTCGAACTGGCGATGATCGCGAAGATAATCAAAATATCGCGTGTAAGTTTCGCTTTGGCCGGAGTAGCGGGCCATCCAGTCGCGGTACGTCTGGTCGATGAGATCCGCGGGCAGTTGGTGAACTCGAATCAGATCGAGCATTCGCGCAAAAGTGCGCCATGAACGCTGGTCTGCGGGAGGTGTAAGGCGCTCGGAGGTCGAGGACGGGGCCAGCGCAGCGGCACGCAACGCTTTCATCTCGTCCAGAGGGCGCAGGCGGCGGTGATAGAACTCGGCGAGCTCTAGTTGCCCTTCGGCGGGATCCGGTGCAGTCTGGGAGAATTTTTGCCAGTCGGCCTCGGCGGCCGCGGAGTCCAATTGCAATTCAGCTTCGCTGGCGCGCAGACGATATAAGGCAGCGTTGGAGGGTGATGCGGCGATCAGGCTGGTCAAAGCCGGCCGAGTCTCAGCGGGCGGCCTGCGTGTGCGCACGGCGCCGTTGGGCCAGGGGACGCTGCGAAATAAGGCTTCTTCGATTGAGTTGGCTTCCAGGTATTGCAGCCAACCGCTCATCTCCGCGCGCAGCGGCGCATGCGCAAGAGCCAGCAAAAGGGCTCCCGCCAACAGGCTAGCGCAAGCGAGGAGGCGGGAACTACGGTACCACTTCAAGAGGCACCTCCTGAGTTCCGATGTTGTGCGCAAAATCCTCCGCAGTGACCGTGAGGTTGTACTTGCCCACCGGGAGAAACGAAGGGATGATCATCTCGCCGGTGTTGGTTTCCGCGCCGGTATTCCAGTGAAGATGAACCGGAGTGGCGCCGTATAAACGCGCAACGACAGTGCGGGTAGTGCGGGATGCACTTACGCGCAGTTCAATGGTTTCCCCGGCCCGGTAACGAGCCTTCGCGAGTCTCACCCGCACAACCGGCGGCTTGCTCGCGATCACAAAGGTCTTTGCCTCGCGATAGATTTGCCCCATGCGGTCCCGGAGGACCAGGCGGACCTGGTAAGAGCCGTCGGCCATATCGACCGGAGCGAGAAAACGCGTTTGCCAGATGTCTTCGCCCTTCAAGTACCGCAGCTCCTTGACCAGGCCGAATGGGAACAGCGCGACAACGGAAACGATATCGGGGTCGGTTTTCACGCGCAGTACAGGATCGCCGGGGCGGATTACGCGGGGCCGCAGTAAGGATCGCGGCGCGGCAAGAAATGACGTATACGGTGTGACAAACTTATACTTGCGCGCCAGCCGGATAATCTCGTCGACGCTGGCGCGGTCCTCACCATCCCGCTCGATCTTTGCGAGGAGCGCATCCACGCGCGCTTTGGCCCAGGTGCGCGGCAGGTCCGGATGGTCAAGGCTCTGTTCCGGCAGAGGGACAGTAGCACGCATACGAATGGGGCGGCCCTGATCGAAACCCGCGGCAGTGAGGACGGCACGCCGCGCCGGCTTTCGATACTGTCCCGCCCATGAGGCCATCGCACCTGGGAACCAGTTCTCTTCGAGCGGGTAGATGAGGTCGAGGTTCGCGCGCGCGTCGGCGGTAATTTGCAAACCTTCCACCGGGCGCCGGCCCAGCTTCGAGAGGAATGCGCTGAGCTTGAAGTCGATCGGCTCGGTGGAATGCACCACTTCCCAGATTCCGTCATTACTCGCCAGCATTCGGAGGAGCGGAAGATTGGCGTCGTCGCCGATTCCGAGAACGAATGTGCGGGGCCGCTGCCGCTCCGGGACCCGCTTCCAGGCGGCCCCATATAGCGCCGCGAGCTTTCCGTTTTGCAGAGCGCCACGCGTGGCGCCGCCGTCACTCAGCAGAACCAGGTACGATTCGCCTTGTTTGCCCGAGAACTGCGCCAAGCCCGCCTTCAGTGCTTCTTCGATATTGGTAGCGCCCCGCAGTGAGCTTTTCCGAACAGATTCGAGAGCCTTCTCGATGCCGTCCGGGCTGGCCGCCACAGCCGCGGGACTGAACGCGACCGTTTCAGAGTTGAACAACAGCACGTTGAAGCTATCCGTGGGCTTGAGCGAATGCAGCAGGCCTTCGAGCGCCCGAAACTCGCGATCGAGTTTCTCCCATTGCATGGAAAGCGATGCATCAAACAGCGCGACCACGGTCTTGGGGGTGCTCCGGCTACCAGCAGCAGGGGCGTCCGGTTCGGCGAGCAGCGCTGAGCCCTGGAAGAAGCCCGGTTCGGGGCCGCTGGTCTCGGCCAGGGCATCCACCGGCGACGGCGATGGTGCTACCGGATTTCTGTACGTAATGACTTCGAGCGTGTTGGCGTGGCTTCGATCCAGGTGATACTCGACCGCAAAGTCCTCGTCCAGTTTGAAATTGTTGGCCGTCAATGTGCCACGGACCAGGTTCGGGGTGCGTTCACTGAGTTGGAGCAGGTAGAGGCGTCCGGTTACCTGAACGTCCCTTACGGCATGCTGGGAGCGCAGTTCGAACGAGATTTTGAGCTTGCCCACTTGTTGCGCCGCGTACGCATCCGGACGGAGCGGGAGGACGAATCGCGACATCAGATTTTCGACGGGCACACGCTCGTGGTATTCGATTTCGAGCCGCTTGGTCCCGCGCGGCGGTATGGGCACGATGCGGGCGCGGAATTCGGTGGATCGGCGCGCCTCATCGGCTCCTCCGTCGCCGACCTGCAAGAGGCCAGGATCGATCGCCTGCCGCGCGAGGGCGTCGTAGATTTCCCCGGCGCGACGCCGCTCCATGATCACGCCCGGAATGCGAGTGACGTCGTCCCAAACGGCAAAATCGGAAACGATCGCCCGCACGGGTAGAGCGAATACGTACGTTCCTTCGGATATGACTGCCGTATGGTTGTCGAAGATCTGCCGGATCGAGACACGGGCGTCGCCGTTGTCGATGTGGATATCGATCTCCATCTCCGCCAACGAGAGGATGTTGCTGTCGGGCCGGTCATGTCCGTTGGCAATCAAGACGCCGGCGTCGCCTCGCGCGAGCGCGCAGAAGGCCATGAGTGGCATGCACATCCCTAAGAGAGTCCTCATCGATTCTCCAGATTCCGTTCCAGAATGCGCACCAGGCCGTTGTCGGTACCTATATAGATGTAGCCGTCACGCGCGGCCAGCGCGGTCACGTTCAGAGATGGCAGACCGGTGGTAGTTGTAGTCCAACGGCCGATCCGGCGATCGTAAATGTAGAAACCACGGTCGAGCGTTCCGGCGTAGACATGGCTCCCAGTGACCAGCATGGCGTTCGGGTTCACTACGAATGCGTCGCTTGCATCCGGGAAGCTGCGCCACTGCCCGTTGGAATCCAGCCGCAAGACGCCGGCGCCGTAGGTTCCGGCAAACCAATCGTCGCCGACCCGGACGATCGCCGTGATCCAGTGGTGCTTCAGGCGGGAGTTGGAGGTAGTGTACGACACCTTCACCACGCCGTTTTCGAGGACCGACAGGCCTCCGAGCGTGCCAGCGAGGATGGTTTGACCCGCTGACGCGATGGCGTACACATGATTGTTGACCAACCCATGAAACGCATTGAAGCTTCGCGCTCCCGCGGGGTCGATGATGGTGATCCCCGCCGAGGTGGCGATGAGCATGCGATCGTCCTGGAGTTCCACGTCGGTCACATGGTTGGCAATGAGGCCTTCCTGGCGAGTCAACGTCTGGCGCTCCCTTCCTGCGGCATCGAACATGACCAACCCGTTTGCAGTGGCCACCGCAGTGCGCCGGCCGCGCGGATCGAGAGCGATCCGATTGACGCAGAAGACCGCATCATTTTCGATGTGGGTGGCCCGAGTCTGGCCGGAATCGATGACATCGAGACCCTTATCGAAGTACCCGACCCAGAGCCTTCCAGCGGCATCCGCCGCGAGGGCGGAAATGTGGCCGTCCGCCAGCAGAGCGCTGTCGGGCTGAAGGATGCGCTGCCAGGAATTTCCGTCTGTACCGAGCGAATAGAGGCCGTCATGCGCGACAGCGTAAACGCTCCCCCCCATTTGAAAGATGTGCTCTATTCGCGCCGCCGGTGTCTCTTGCTCGCGGACGTATGGCCGCGCGGCTCGCGTCCGCAAGGGAACGCTGAGGACTCCCTGTTCGAGAGTGCCGATGATGAGGGTGTCTCCGTGGACGAGCAGGGCGCGGGCGAATGTGCCCGGCGCTAACGATCGAGCCAGCTTATCGCCATCGAATTCCGCAATACCGACGGGGGTACCGGCGAAGGCACGATCGCCATCCGTGACGACGGAAAGTACCTGGGGATCGGGCAGCCCCTCGTTCGTCCCAAAACTATCCAGTTGGCCAGCATGCCAGTGCAGCACGCCCCGATCGATGGTACCCACCCAGAGATTCGCAGGATCACCAGCCAGCGACGTGATGCTCAGCTTGGCCAATGAAGGCTGAAAGATCTTGATCTCGTTCCCGTCGTAGACGACTACGCCGTCCTTCTCAGTGCCGAGCAAGACTTGGCCCGTGGAGAGCGGCAATACGGAGGTGAGCTTTCGGTAACCTGGATCCACAGGCCGGACCTGACGCAACCCGCTGTCGTCTAGCACAACCAGGCCTTCTCCCGCAGTCGTGATATATAGCTCCGGCTGCCCCGTGCTGACACCCACCGCCAAATGACCGAGTGGCGCCGGAGGCAATTCCAAACCTGGTCGAAAACGGCGCTTGAGAGAGCCATCCAAGTCGTATTCCCAGAGTCCCGCTGGAGCGCAGACGTACAGATGACCGTGGAATGAGACCGCGTCGGAGAAGACGGCAGGAGCGGAGAACCACTCGAAACTCCCGGTCGGTGGACGGTCGAGCCGCACGGAGGTGAATCGGATTTCCGAGGCCGCCTGAAGCTCCCGGGCAGAGTCGGCGGTTGCGCGCGAAGCTCTCCACAGAACGCCGGCCATGTATGCCGCGACCGAGAGGGCGCCAACAAGGCCAACTATGATGAGAATTCTTTTCTTTTGGTGGCGCGGCATTTGAGGTAGCTCCAATTATCCTAAAGGTTAGCGTGTTGTGTCGCTCGTCTTGCCAGCTGGCCGTAGTGCAAGCGATTCTCCACGGCGAAATCGAAGGAATGTGGCCTTTATCCGGGGTGCGATTCGACCGGCGAGTGTCACCTGGGACACCTGTGTTGTTCAAGACACGAAGTGAATCGCATGGCGAGTGCATAATTCACCGCGGATGCAAATCAATTGAAGCACGGATAGTGCAAGGATCGGAGCCTGTCAGGATTGGGGAACAGGTGTGATGAAACCGCGGGACTTACGAGAATTCAGCGCCCTGGCGAAGCGGCTGACAAAGGAGGCTTGAGCCTTCCCTATGCTCAGCTCCCGCCGCGGGCCTCATAAGCCGCCGCGACCTCCCCTGCATCGCCGTCCATAACCAATTCGCCGTGGTCCAGCCAGAGCGCTCGTTCGCAAATACTTTGCACGGCGCCGGTGGAATGCGACACGAACAGCAGCGTCTTGCCCTGCTGCTTAAACTCCAGGATCTTTTTCGTGCATTTTGCCTGGAATGCCTGGTCACCAACGGAAAGGACTTCGTCGATGATGAGAATATCGGGATCCCCGTGGACTGCAATGGCAAACGCCAGCCGAACATACATCCCGGAGGAATATGTTCGCAACGGCTCATTTATAAATTGGCCGATTCCCGAGAAATCCACGATGCTATCGAATGCTTTAGCGGTCTTTGCGGCTGAGAAGCCGAGCAGAGCGGCGTTCATCTGAACATTCTCGGCGCCGGTCAAATCGGGATGGAAGCCGGCCCCCAATTGGAGGAGGGCAGCCACCCGGCCACGGACGCTTACCGTACCTTCGTCTGGCGGACACAGCCCCGCCACAAGGCTCAATAGCGTGCTCTTACCAGACCCGTTGAGTCCGACCACACCCACCGTCTGGCCCTGTGGAATGCCGAAGGAAATGTTTCGCAGCGCCACGAACTGCTGGGTTCGCCCTCGTTTCAGAAGGCGCTCCAGATGGCCGCGCATCAACATCCGCTGGCCGTGGACGGAAAATGTTTTGGTGACGGAGACCAAGGTGATGACATCCATGGCTCAGAGATAATCGTAAAACCGGTGCCTCAGCCGGCGGAAGACGTACCATCCCAACCCGAACATGAAGAAAGAAACCACGAACAACTTAATGAGCAACGGGGTGCCAGGCGCCTTATCCTGGAGGATGATGCTTCGCAGCGCGAGCACAAGGGCAGCGATCGGATTGAACTGATAGAGTTCAGCGTACTGCGGGCGAACCATGGAGATGTCGTAGAAGATAGGCACCAGCCAGAACAGAACTGTGCTCGCGGATTCGACCACGTAACGCATGTCCCGCACGTAAACATCCAGCGCACCACACAGCAGGGCGCACCCGCAGACGAACACGAGTTCGCACGTCCACAGCACCGGAAGCCACAACCAGTAACGGTTGATCCCGGTGCGAAACGCTACCGCGACCAACAACAAGAGTCCGACCTGTATGCAGAGATGGATCGCGTTTCCCAGCACGCTGGCAACCGGCATCGCTTCCCGTGGCACAGGAACGCGCTTGATCAGCTGGGCGTTGTCGACAATGGATGTGGTCCCGCTGGCCCAAGCCTGATTGAAGAAATTGAAAGGAACAATGCCGCACAGTACGAAAACCGGGAATTTGGGAATCGAGCTGGGAAAGATCTTGGTAAATACAAAAGTCAGGACCACCATCATGACCAGCGGGTTCACCAAGGACCAGAAGACGCCCAGCGACATGTTCCGGTAGCGCGTGCGGAAGTCTTTCAGCACCAAGTTACGGAGGAGAAAAAAATAGTCGCCGTGCCACACGGATCAACCTCGCGCTTCAAAACTAGTACAGGGCGCTGCGACGTTGCGGCTCCGGCGCCTCTGCAATCCGGTCGAGAAGTGGGACCGCCGCGCGATCGCCCTCGATTCTCCGTTGTTTTTCAAGAGTACCCAGCTTAGCACACGAAACATTGCGCGCCGGAACAACGGTCGAGTCCAGTAAAAGGCAATTCTTTTGGTCGACTGGCCTTGACGAAAATCGTTTCAATACCTCCGTGTTCGGTTGATAGCCGGTCGCAAAGCTTGTAGAATTGCCTTTAGTTCCGAGAAAAAGTTCGCGAAACCAACCTCGCTTGCGTATCGCTCTTTTGCAAATTAATCCGACGGCCGGCGATCTTGCTGGAAACTCGGCACTAATCACTGCTGCCGCGCGGGAAGCCCAGCGTCAGGGGGCCGATTTGTCGCTCACGCCAGAGCTGGCGCTCATGGGTTACCTACCGCGGGACCTACTGATGAGCCAGGGCTTTGTGAAGCGAAGTTGCGAGATGCTGCATTCGATGGCGCGCGAACTGGCAGAGGCGCCGCCGGTGCTGGTCGGAGTAGCGACTCCAAATCCCGCGGAAATGGGCCGGCCTCTGTTCAATAGCGCGGTGCTGCTCGAAAAGGGGAGTGTGGGGCCTTCGTTCCAGAAGACCCTGCTGCCCACCTACGACGTGTTCGACGAAGACCGCTACTTCGAGCCCTCTCGCGAGCCGCAGATTCTGGATCTGAACGGGGAGCGTCTGGGCCTGAGTATCTGCGAGGACGTGTGGAACGACCGTGATTTCTGGCAGCGCCCGCGCTATCATCAGGACCCGGTCACATCGCTCGTGGAAGCCGGCGCCCAAGCCATTCTGAATCTTTCCGCCTCGCCATTCTCCGTGGGCAAGCAACTCCTGCGGGAAAAGATGCTAGGCCATGGCGCCCGCCGCCACGGAACTCCGATCGTATATGTAAATCAGGTTGGCGGGAATGACGACCTGATCTTCGACGGCCGCAGTTGCGCGTTTGACGCTAAAGGGCGGCTGATCGCGCGCGGCAAGCCCTTTGCGGAGGACATTGTCATCGTCGATCTCGATACCAGCCGGGGGACCATCGCCGAGGACGATTTCCAGCCGGAAGCCGAGGCCTGGCACGCCTTGGTTTTGGGTGTCCGCGACTATGCGGGCAAGACCGGCTTCAAGAGTGTGCTGCTGGGACTTTCGGGCGGCATCGATTCCGCGCTCACGGCTGCCATCGCCGCCGAGGCCATGGGCCGTGAAAACGTGTTGGGCGTGCTGATGCCCTCGCCTTATTCGAGCGCGGGTAGCGTGGATGATTCGGTGGTGCTCGCCAAGAATCTCGGCATCCGGACGCTCACCCTGCCGATCGCGCAGATCATGACTTCGTACGAAGCCACACTGCACGATGCCTTCGCCGGGCGGGCCACGGACGTCACCGAAGAGAATATCCAGTCGAGGATTCGCGGAAACCTTTTGATGGCGCTGTCGAACAAGTATGGCGCGCTGCTGCTGACCACAGGGAACAAATCCGAACTTTCGGTGGGCTACTGCACGCTGTATGGCGATATGTCGGGCGGCTTGGCGGTGATCGCTGACCTGCCCAAGATGATGGTCTACCGTGTCGCCCGCTGGCGCAACGAGCGCCGGCCTGATATACCAGAAGCAGTACTGACCAAAGCGCCGTCGGCCGAATTGCGGCCCAACCAGACGGATCAGGATTCGCTGCCGCCTTATGAGATCCTCGATGAGATCCTCGAGCGGCACGTCGAGGGAAGCGAATCAGAGGAAGAAATTCTGGAGCATGGCTATGACGCCGAGACGGTGCGGCGCGTACTGCGCATGGTCCGGAACGCGGAGTTTAAACGCAAGCAGGCCGCGCCAGGGCTGAAAGTCACGTCCCGCGCTTTTGGGACAGGCTGGCGCATGCCGATCGTTCGCAAACAGTGAGCAAATCATGAGACTGTCCATCATCGGACTGGGAAAATTGGGAGCACCAATGGCCGCTGTCCTGGCGGAGAAGGGCCATACGGTGATCGGGGTCGACATCAGCCCCGGCTATGTGAACGCTCTCAATCAGGGCCGCGCTCCGGTCAACGAGCCGGGCCTGGAGGAGTTGATCAGTAAGAATCGCGAGCGGCTCTCGGCCACCACGGATTGCGCCGAAGCCGTCGCCGACAGCGATGTTACGTTCATCATCGTGCCGACGCCTTCGGAAGTCGATGGGGCGTTCTCGCTGCGCTATGTGCTGGCGGCCGGAGAATCGATCGGCCATGCGCTGCGTGCGAAGAACGGCTATCATCTAGTGGTTCTTTCGAGTACAGTTATGCCTGGTTCGACCGCGGGCAGCCTGCTTCCGGTGCTGGAGCGAGCGAGCGGCAGGCGCTGTGGCGAGGACTTCGGGCTGTGCTACAACCCGGAATTCATTGCCCTCGGCAGCGTGATCCACGACATGTTGAATCCCGACCTGGTGCTCATCGGCGAGTATGACCGGCGCTCCGGCGACATCCTCGAAAGCCTCCACGACGGCGTTTGCGAAAGTCATCCAACCATCGCGCGCATGAACTTCGTCAACGCCGAGCTGACCAAACTTTCAGTCAACACATTCGTTACCACCAAGATTTCCTATGCGAACATGCTGGCCCAGGTTTGCGAAACGCTTCCCGGCGCGGATGCTGCCGTGGTATCGAACGCGCTGGGTGCGGACAGCCGCATCGGCACGAAATACCTGAAGGGCGCTCTAGGCTACGGCGGGCCATGCTTTCCGCGGGACAACGCAGCGTTCACGGCGCTCGCGAGGCGGCATGGCGTGCCGGCGCAGCTGGCGGAGGCCACCGACGCATTGAACCGGCGGCAGGTGCCGCGTTTGACAGAGATGATTCTGAGCCGCCTGCCAGCGGGAGGGACGGCTGGAGTCGCCGGGCTGTCTTATAAACCCGATACGGACGTCATTGAAGAGTCGCAGGGTTTGCTTTTGGCAAAACATCTGCTGGCACGCGGCGTAAACGTAGTGGTGTACGATCCCGCCGCCATGGATAACGCGCGCTCGGTGCTGATCGGCCGGGTGCGCTTCGCGTCGTCGCTGGAGGACTGTGCACGGGAAGCCGACGTGCTTGCAATCACGACTCCCTGGCGCGAGTTCGAGAGTCTGTCCGCCGAGGCGATGCGCTCCCTCGACGGACGCGTAAAGGCCGTGATCGATTGCTGGCGCATCCTACCGAGCGCCGCGTTCGAGGCGGTTGGCGAGTACGTGACACTGGGTTTGGGCTCCGCCAGCCAGGCCGTCGAGGACGCGGCGGAGGAACAGCCCTTTAAAGTTCAGATGCAGGCTCGGGGAGACTGAAAGTATGAAGGACAGTCGCAGAGTCCTGGTGACCGGCGCAGGCGGATTCATCGGACATCATTTAGTCACGCACCTGAAGCGGAACGGCTTTTGGGTGCGCGGCGTGGACCTGAAGGCGCCCGAATATCGGCCCACCGACGCGGACGAGTTTGAACTGCTCGACCTGCGGCGCTGGGATAACTGCCTCGAAGCCACACGGGGCATCGAAGAAGTCTACGCGCTGGCGGCGGACATGGGAGGGATGGGATTCATTTCCTGCCATCATGCGCAGATTCTCTCGAACAACTCGCTCATCAATCTGCACACACTGGAAGCGGCGCGTGTGAACGGCGTGCGGCGCTACTTGTACACGTCTTCGGCTTGCGTTTATCCCGAATTCAAGCAGACCGAAGCCAACGTCGTGCCGCTGAAAGAGACTGACGCCTACCCGGCGCAGCCGCAGGATGCCTACGGCTGGGAGAAGCTGGTTACCGAACGCCTATGCATCCACTATCGCGAGGACTACGGCATCGAGACCCGCGTGGTGCGTTTCCACAATATTTTCGGACCGCACGGAACGTGGGAGGGTGGCCGCGAGAAGGCGCCCGCTGCCATGTGCCGCAAAGTGGCAGTGGCAAAGCTGACTGGAAATCCCGTGATCGAGATCTGGGGTGACGGCGAACAGACGCGCAGCTTCTGCTTTATCGATGATTGCGTCAGGGGCATCGACCGGCTCATGCGCTCGGATTTCCACGACCCCATCAACCTGGGGCAAGACCGCATGGTGACCATCAACCAACTGGCGGACATGGTGGGGGAGATCGCTGGCGTTCGGATCGTCAAAAAACACGTGTCGGGCCCCATGGGAGTGCGCGGCCGCAATTCCGATAACACGCTGCTCCGCCAAGTGCTGGGGTGGGAGCCGGAGATCACGCTCGAACAGGGGCTCGCGCGCACCTACGCCTGGATCGAGCAGCAGGTGCGGGAGAGCATGCAGGATACGTCAACGCCGGAAGCTCCGAAATCCGTGGCGGTGTAGGGTCACACACCCTGGGCAATCGTCGACCCGTTCGCCCAGAAAGCTGGATAGAGCTTGGAGAATCTGATTACGGCATCTTTATCGAGGGCAAGAAATATCTTTTTGCCGCGGGGAACAACTCTTACCTCGTTGTTCGGCCCCGCAGTGGAGCCACCCCAAAGTGAACTGAAACAGTGCTTGAGTCTGGCGCTCGTTATCGCAATTCTCACAGCCATGGCGTACATAAGCCTGGTCGTGACGATCGACAACACAAATTTGGGTACCACCAACGGCCTCTGGAAGGCCCCGACCGTTGCGGCGTGGGAGCACGGCGGCAGCTTTCCGATTGACAGCGGCGGAATTCTTTATGGGGATCTTTATGGACATCTCGCCCGGCTGATACCCGATTCGCTGCTGCAATATGGAACCCCTGCCCCCGATGTCACCTTCCGAAAAATGGCGATTCTTAATGCCCTGTTTGGAGGGTTGGCTTCCGGGCTGGTTTTTGTCCTCGCGTTCCGCTTCACCAACTCGCGCTGGATTAGCGCAGTCATTTCGATCGTGCACGCGGGCGCTGGATTCGTCCTCCTGAACAGCATCAATTCCGAAGACATCGTACCTGCATACACGTGTTTTCTCGCCGCCACGGTCTGTTTCTTTGAGTTTCTGCATCTGGGTGGAACTTTGTGGTTTTCCCTGAGCGCCCTGCTGCTGGCGCTAGCCACTTTGCTCCATTGGACCGTAATGGCACCGGCCCTGGCAGCGATCGGAGCAGTCTACGCGCTGCTACTGATGGAACGGCGGGTATATGCCCTGATCGGGGCAGCATGGCTGTTTCTGTTCTCTGTATGCGCCCAGGTCGTAGTTCTGGCAGTGCTTCCGAGGCAGCACATTCCCATATGGGTGGTGCTTCACCCGGCGAAGGCGGATGCCGCCGGCTGGGTGGGCCTGTTCCGCGAGAAGTTCTGGTATTTGCTTATCGGAACGGGAAATTACTTGTCCGGTGCGAACAATCTAACCGACTATCGAATTGCTTTTGAGAACCGCTCCATCTTGCACTCGATGATTCTTTCTTGGGCGGTCCTGGTCATCGCGCTTGCGGCCTGTGCTGTAGCCCTGGCGCGGCGACGGGGCAGCCCGGGCCTGCGTTTGCTTGCGGCCTTCGCGATTGCGTTATTCCTCGCAGGAGAAGCGGGAGCTGTTTATTCGCAGCCTCAGGACCCACAAATGCAAATCGAGCCGATGTTTGCAACCATATCCGGCCTGGTCGTCCTGGGAGCGCGGAAGTTGGGGCGGACCGGAGTCCTGTGGCGCGGATCCATCGTCGCTGCCCTAGGGGTGTTGGCTGCGGCGAACGGCGAATGGAACATCCATTTGATGAGAGAAAGCCAGGGGCTAGACAGCAGATCACTGGACGCCATCAAAGAACTGGACAGTCTGTTCCCAAGGAAAAGCACGGTAATCGTCTGTCACGGATTTGAAGGGTGGACGGCCTGGCAGTACAATTTTTTGTGGCGCGGCGATTCGGAGGGGTGGCTGCAAAGAAGTTTCCACCTCGCCCGCCCTTTTACCACCAACCGCGGCATCAGCGGGGTGGACGCGGCGGCGATGATGAGCAAGCAGATTGACGCCGCGTTTGCAAAAGGACTGCGCGTTGTGGCCGCGGCCATGTGGACCACCACCGCAGACGAGTCTGTGGGGACTTTCACCACGGTGACCGATGAAGCCGATGCGCGGATTTATGTCAACACGCTAAGGAAGAAGTACCGGACGGGCGCGCGGTGGAACACGAAGCTCGGCCCGTTCGTCGATCTTCTGCCAATGGAACCGGCCCCTTCATAGGGACGCCAAACTTGACAACCGAGCCGCGTGCCAGACTATTCTATTGACACCTACGGCGATCCGATGAGCGAAGCGGAACAGGCAACCCGTCATCTTCTGACCTCGCGACGTCCCCCCGCCAGGCTGTCATTGGTTATACCAATGTACAACGAAGAGGCGGTGTTGCCTTCTCTTCGGTCGGCCCTTCAGGAGTTTGCTCAGACGCTCGCCGGCGCATTGGAACTGGTACTGGTGAATGATGGCAGCACGGACCGAACCTTGGAGTACCTGGCGGAATGGGCGCGAACTGAACCCGGCGTTGCTGTACTGCACCTGTCACGCAATTTTGGCCATCAAATTGCTACTACGGCGGGACTGGACCATGCCACCGGTGATGCGGTTGTCCTTCTAGATGCCGATCTGCAGGATCCTCTCTCGGCGATCCACGAGATGGTCGAGCGCTATTGTGACGGCTATGATGTGGTATACGGGCTCCGAGAGTCCCGCGCCGGGGAGAGCTTGCTGAAGCGCTTCACCGCATGGGCCTTCTATAGGATCATGCGAGCACTGGTATACGAGGGTTTGCCCGCCGACGTGGGCGATTTCCGCCTGATCTCTCGCGAGTGCGTCGATGCCGTCCGGCAGATGCGAGAGACGCACCGCTTCTTGCGGGGCATGGTGGCCTGGGTGGGCTTTCCGCAAGTTGGCGTGAGATATCACCGGCGGCCCCGTGTTGCCGGTTCCACAAAATACTCGCTGGCAAGGATGCTCAGCTTCTCGTGGACGGCGGCGACATCCTTCTCGACCATACCCTTACGGCTCAGCATCATCATGGGCGCAGTCATCGGCCTCTTCGGAGTTGAGGAGGGGCTGCGGGCGCTTCTGGCCCATTTTTTGGGTTGGTACACGGTGCCTGGGTGGACCTCCCTGACTGTGCTGGTTTCTTTCATCGGCAGCATTACTCTGATGAGCATCGGTGTTCTGGGAGAATACGTTGCTAAGCTGTACGAACAATCGAAAGGGAGACCGTTGTACGTCGTGGCCCGAAGGTTCGGCACGGATGTCCAAGCCGGCGACCGCGTCGAACGGTCCGGTGCGACCGCCGCGCCCATACGCTGATGGAGCCCCGATTCGATCAACTGGCGTCCTCGTACGAGCAACTGCTGCGAGATCCCATTCGCGACCGCTTCTCGGGCCGGGAGTCGCTGTTTTTTCACACCCGCAAACGGGACTTGATCCACAGGTTTTTTCAGCGGCGCCGGATGGCTACGGCCGGCCTTCGGTATTTAGACGTCGGCTGCGGCAGAGGAGAACTGCTCGATCTGCTTCGTCTCGATTTTGGGTATGTCGCCGGATGTGATGTTTCGGCGGATATGATGCACGAAATCTCTGGAATCGAAACGCGCGTGCAACGCGATCCTGCGGCTATTCCGTTTAGCGATGCGAATTTTGATTTCGTCACAGCCGTTTGCGTTTATCATCATGTTCCGCCCAATGCCCGTGCAGCCCTCACCGCGGAGATCGTCCGGGTCGTGCGGCCGGGCGGAATCTTCTGCATGATCGAGCATAATCCGCTTAACCCGATTACCCGGCTCATCGTAAGCCGCACACCCATTGATGCGGATGCCGTTCTTCTCCGCGCCAAGGAAGCTGAGGCGAGGGTGGCCGCGGCGGGTCTGCGCCGCATTCGTCTGGAATATTTCCTCTATTTTCCGCAGGTTGCTTATCGATACTTAGGCGGCCTGGAATCGCTGCTGGCCGGGGTGCCGGTGGGGGGGCAATACGCGTTGTTTGGGGAGCGGAAAAACCCCGCGGCTACCGGCCCTGCGAAGTCCCACTGAGCAGCACATAGACAGTATTGCGGCCCAGGGAGCGCTTCACGCCGACGGCGTTTGGATACGCCCGCAGGAAGACTTGTGCTTCCTGAGACGCAAGGTCAGCAGTGATGACGGCGTCACATTCCCGAACATGTTCAGTGAAGTATGCCACTGCCTCATCGCGCACGGCAGAGTTGATCATTAACATATCCTGGTCTACCAAGTGAGGCGCAGGCGTTAAGTCCATCATGAAATAGGGAAACGACGCCGCGGTACCAGGGAAGCCCTGTATGTAGGTTCTCCTATTGCCGATCAGCTCGCGCAATCCCTCCATATACTCCAAAAAAGTACGCATGGGAATATCACCGAGGCTGGCAGCCGCGTAGGGTTCATCGCTCAAGTACCGGGTCGCGCGCTGGAAGGGGATTCGGTAGTCGACCGGCCGGGCTTGTGCCGATTGCGGTTTAGCGAACTTGGACAATGGGGACAGCACGGTGCGGTTATATATGTCATGAAAGAACGGACTGAGTGGATACAAGTAGAAAACCAATGCGATCATGGCGATGCGCCAGACCCAGCGAACCGGTAGTGTCTTAAAGACCCAGTCGGGAACATGCCGGCAAGCCAGGAAGATTACGAAAGGTAGGGCGATGAGTGTATTTATCAGGTGACTGCTATCACTCCGGAAAAGCGATGACGGGTAGGAAGCCGCCAGCGAACAGAGAAAGCCCAACAGGCACACCTGGGAGCGGTTCAGGTGCTTCCTCGGACGGAGCCTGCGGAAGTCGCCAATGGTGCATATGCCGGCCAGGATGAGGAACGGCCCCGTAAAGTAGAACGCTTTGGCCTGCAGAGTGTCTGTTGGAGGCCAAAAGGTGTTGCTGAAACCCCGGACAACCATGCTAGGGACCAGAAAATACCAGTGGACAAAATCTCGCACCACCCCATGCCAGCTGTAGTACGACAGGATCGGTGCCCAGAACCCAACCAACCCGCACAACAGACTGAGACTGATATGGACGATGGTTCTTGGCTTGGTGGTGTCGGTGAGCCAAAGCAGGGTCATTAATAAGCCCGCGCCTAGTGCCGTGGACGAGAGATTCTCCTGTGACAGCCAAGAAAAAAGGCCCCAAATGAGTCCCAGGACGAACGAGGGCCACACCCACCGGTGCGGCCGCTCCGAGTGCGCCAGCCGCGCAAGCCCTGCGATGACAATCAGAACCCCAAGATATCTGCAGCCGTTACCCCAACCATAGAAGCCATACAGGGTGCCGTCCGGCGCCCATAGAAAAAAAATCAAGGGCGAATAGGCCAGCCCTAGCAGCAAGACCGCCAGGCCCGACCAGATATCCAACAGAGAAAAAGCCACCAGGCAGAAGCCCAGCATAGTAGCCAAATGCAGGCATGCGGTTGCCTCGCGAAAACCCACGACGTCGAAACGTCCAGCCAGCTTCATAAAGAGATAAGTCACGAGCTCTGAGCCCGGGCCGTATTGCGTGGAAGCGGCACCGATATATGGTATGTAGCCTTTTTCGATGGCCTGCAAAGGACCGAGATTCACCTGCTCATGAAAGTCAATGGGCCGGTGATGCCGGTACAAGTTCCACGGCGGGCCGGCTAAGAACCAGGCCAAGCACAAGGCGAGGAGTGTCCGGCTCACTGTCCAGAACCATTTCCTCGACTTTCTGCCTTGAGGGATTTCCAGTATCTCGGAGGTCTCGGGAGCAGGCAGCACACTGGAAGATTGAGATCGGGACTCCAGCAGATAGGCAAAAATGTGCGGGAATACAAGGGACGCCAGGGTGGCCAGCCAGTAGAATGCAAAGAGCCAGCGTTTATTCAGGAACCCGTAGCCGAACCACTCCAGATTGTCGTAGGGCGACTTCCAGACCAGCAGGAAAGCCGGCACGGGGAGCAGCAGTATGCCGGTTTGCATCGCCAGGATGTACGACTTGATCCCCTGGATGCTGATACGAGTATCTGAACTTAGCCACCGCCTGGGCTGAGCTAAGGCCATGACCAAACCCGAAAGCAAGGCCGCTAACAAGGTCCAGGCGGATACCGTCGATAAAGTACCGGAATAGTGGAATGATTTCGGCAAGATCCGCTGAAGATGGGCGATCAGCAGAACGAGCAGCGCCGTGATGGCCGTTATCCATGCCGTTAAGGCCAGCGTTTCAGGCGGAGACAGTGATCGCAATCCTGCCAATAAAGACGCGGGGGAAATACGAGTTCCGGAAACCTCACCGCGACGCGGACTGGCCACCGGGGCTACCGGCCGTTTCCGTTTCACTCTTCTGTGACTTCGCGGCATGGTGTCAACCTAGCACACGACTGTGCGCCAAGAGCCCAACTAGAGCCTGCCGCCCGGTTGCCTGCCGTCCAACAAAGGAGGTGTTCCGGGTCCCCGGTAAGCGACGATGTTCGTGTATCGTTTTCCCGGAAGCCGGTTCACTAATCCCTGTTTGTCCGACAGGGGCTGGAGAGTGCTCCTATGGGTCAGCTCAAACAGACGCAGTCCCATGTCCTCCCACTCCGTCAGGACCTCGATGGGATTCGTGCCTGCACTTCTCAAACCATGTGGCCAAAACTCGATCAAGATAATCAAGTGCGGTGATTGGCTGATGGTCGCTCGCATGCCGCGAAGAACATGACCTTCGAAGCCCTGCACGTCGATCTTGACCAGGTCGACCGAAGGAACGTGCAGTTCCGCCAGCAACGAATCGACGGTAACCGCCTCTACGTCGCATGAATCACTGGCCAGTTCGTTGGGGTAGAGACGGTTGTCTGCCCGGTTCAACGTCGACGTGTACAATCGCACTGTGCCATTTTGGGAGGCCGCTGCCTTGGGCACGCAGATTGTGTTTACCGCCCCGTTTGCGTGAACGGTCTGTTGGAGATATCGAAAGCTTTCTTCGTCGGGTTCCATCGCTATAATGCTTCCGCCCGCGACGCGCGCCATTGCCAACGCAGTGTAATAGCCGACGTTGGCGCCTATGTCGAGGACTGTCATGCCCGGTTTGCAGGCCTCGCAGAAGAAAGTTGTTTCAGGCTTTTCGTAGACTCCGAAGGTAAGGGCGCCCGAAACCACCGGATCTCTGGGGTTCAGCACAACGACTCCTCCCGAAACGGCCAACCGTTTAGGAATGATCCGGCGAATGAGCGCGTTGGCGATGAGTTTCAGCGGCCGAGGCTTCAATATGACGGTGTAAATGAATTCGGCAGCCGTCATTCAGGTTTCCAGGGAGGAGCATCTTGCATGACCGAATTCACCGCGCACGGGCCAGGGTAAAGACGTTATCCCGAAGATTGATGGGAATCCGCCATCGGCCCATCCAAGTGCCGTTCAAAGCGCGGCTGATCCGTCCGGCCGGGCCATCTAGCAGCCCCAATGTTTTGAGAGCGAATTGTGCTGTGTATTGGAGCGTGAATGTCTTGCCCACCCTCGTTAGATCCAGAATCTCAAAGCCGTGCCGCTCCAAAAGAATGCGCAGGGATCGGCGGCTGAAAAGGTTGAGGTGTTCCGGAGGAATGATCAGATGCCACTTGACGCCCAGGAGCCGGGGTAAAAGGCTGTCACTATCGGGCGTGTTGACGGCGAGTATGCCGCCGGGCTTAAGCAGCTGCCGCACATGAGTCACAGCTGCGCAGGGGTTGGGCATGTGCTCGATGACGTCCCACATGCAAACTGCGTCAAAGCTGCCCGGAGGAGAGTCGCAGCTTTCCACCGGACCGGTCAGAACATCCAGCCCCTTTGAACGCGCAGTAGTGGCGGCGCTCACGCTCACCTCTATCCCGTGTACCTCCCATTTCCGGCTTCGCGCGAGATCGAGAAAGAAACCGGTAGCGGCGCCCACGTCCAGAAGCGTGCCGGTACCTCCCAATACCTTCTCGATGCGGTTGAGATACGCGTGAAACGTTGGCGCCATGGCTTGCTTGTCACGATCGTAATCGGTGTACCCAAAGCCCGCTTTGGCGCCTGTGAAATAGTCTTCACCATAAATGAAGTCCACGTTGGCAGGCATAGGCCAAACGAACAGGTGGAGGCACGCAGAGCAGTGAAACAGGTCGTACCCCGCTTTGGATCCGTAAGGTACTGACGGTGTTCCGCATACCACGCACGGCGGCGTTGGGTTGGATAAGGCGACGCTACGTCGTTGTTGCGTTACTACCACTTCCTGAGGACTCCTAGAGCCGGCCCAGATACCAACGCAGGAGCAGCGGCCCGTATTCGTAAAGAGTCCGAAACACGCGCATGCTGCTGGGGCCGCCCTTGTGAGCGTAGTCGTATACGAGAGGAACTTCGCGCATCTTTTTCACATGGGGCCGTACTTTCAGCAGGATCTCCAGATTGGCGGCGAACGATCGCCCGGAGACCAGACTTGCTGCGTATTCTTCGAGGGCCTTCTTGACGACCGCCGCTCGATAGGCGCGGAAGAAGATTGTGTAATCCGTGACTCCGGGAAACCGCAGCAACATTCGGAGTGCATAATTGACAAGGCGGCTGCCCCAGGTTCTGTGTCGCGGAAAATTAAGGTAGCCGCCTCCCGGGACAAATCGTGAGGCAATCACGAGATCGGCTCCCTCCTGAATTAGGGCCGACATCCTGGGAACCCATTGCAGGTCATTTGTGCCGTCTCCTTCCACAATCACGATGTAGTCGTCGTTCTCGCACCGGGAAGCGGCTGCGGCGAGTCCGTCGTAGAAAGTCTGAGGCACGCCCTGATTCACAGAATGGTTGATGATCTCGAGGTCCACCACGCCTTGGAACCTCGCAGCTTCCACCAGCGTATCGTCGGTGCTGCCGTCGTTCACCAGAATTACGGATAGCGGCAGGTCCCCTGACAGCCTCTGCAATTGGCCAAGCAGCCCGGCGATACCGTGACCTTCGTTGTATGCCGGGATGATGATAAACGCTCGCGCAGCGTTAGGGGAGGGGGACGCCGTGGAACGAGCCGGCATTGCAGCGTTCTCAATCATTGAAGTCTCCTAAGGATCGCTGCAACCGCTCGGTCAAATGGGTGTTGACGTAACTCATCGGCCGGCGGCGCGACTGGACCTGGTATACATGACCGCTAGCGGCTCTGGTCATTAGCTAGAGTGCCGTCGAGTCCCCCTGCGGCGCGTGAACTCTGAAAGGTCGCAGAAGAAAGTCATTAATCCTGCAACGTTGCCCGAACGGACTGTTACTTGAGCACTCTAGTGTACCAAACATTCGGTCGGAAATTGAAAACGAAATTACGTGGGACCTGGCTGGTGCCGGATCGCTATTTTTCTGTATCCTGACGGTTTTTGTTAAAGCTGGGTAGGCAGAAACGGTCCGTTGGCCCCGCCTGTACCGCGGTGATCCCGGAGGAAAGAACGAATCCGGCTTTTTTTCGAAGCGCTCCAGGTAGCGGCTATAGGGAGATTGCTGTCCCTCTAGCGCCAGCGCAATCAGGTCCAGGCAAGGCTCGACTCCGATCAGAGGCGCCAAGCGTTCACGGTATTTCAGCAGAGGCTCTGGGGTACAATCCTCCAGCCCGAAAATTTCGAACAGACAGGCGAGTTTCAGGATCTTCTGCTCGCTCAGCGGCACCGACCAGGCAGCCTCATAGCCCTTCTCTGCAGCGTCTCTGAAGTACAGCGCGTCCGCCCACAACACTTGTCCCGGAATTGTCTGCGCTGGAATCCGATATACGAACGGCTAATCTTTCGTTGGAATGGCTGTTGGACAGAGCTGTCGAAGCCAGTAAGTTACGAGTGGAGGCGAAGGAACTCCATTGTTCTGCACACACCCAGCAGTCACGACGCGCTGCAACGGTTTGATTTTGCCTGGCTTGCACCGTCAAGACTACGGTATTCCTCAACAAAGAGTTCTTTGTTGAGGCTAACCCAATCATAGAGAAGCTCGAGGCCTTGTACACACCTGATTTTTGGTGTCCAGCAAAGTTCAGCCTGAGCAAGACGAATGTCACTGACAAAAACCTTCTGATCACCGGGACGCCAGTCCGCGAAATCGAAAGGCAACTTGCGGTTTTGCCGCTTTCCAATATACTGGATCAGCTCCAGCAGCGAGAGGATGTTATCCGGACCTCCTCCGATGTTGTAGGCCCGCCCAACAGGTCGGTCTCCCGCGGCAAAAGCCGTGTCGTAAGCGTCCAGCAAGTCATCGATAAACAAAATGTCCCTTACCTGTTTCCCGTCCCCGTATACTGTTATGGGCTGGTCCAGTTGGCTGGCGATCATGAACCAGGCCACCCAACCCTGGTCTTCCGCTCCGAATTGACGATAGCCATAGATACACGACTGCCGAAAGACGATGGTACGAAGCCCATAGATCCTGTGGTAGTCAATGAAATATTGATCTGCTGCGCCCTTGGAGCAGCCGTACGGAGAGTGAAAATCAAGATTTTGCGACTCGGGAACGCCGAAGGGAAGAGATTTGTAAGCATAGCGTCCCTCTTTTTCCTCGACCCCAAGCTCCGTCAGCTCGCCATACACCTTGTTAGTCGAAGAATAAAGGACCGGCGCTTTTATTCCTGAGAGACGTATCGCTTCCAGGACGTTGAAGGCGCCGAGTGCATTGATTTCGAAATCCTCGCGCGGAGCAGTCACCGAAGTGGTAACGGCCACTTGGGCGGCAAGATGCAGCACCTGGTCGGCATCGCGGTGCTGCCGGAACACGGAGGCAAGCTTTTCGGCGTCTCGCACGTCCACTTGCTCGAATTGCAACGAGCCCTGGGGTCTCAGCCACTCCAAGTTCTTGTGAACGCCTTCCCGTGCCAGGTTGTCGATGACCACGACGTCCCAGCCTCGTTGCAGATACCGGCTTGCCGCGTTTGAGCCGATGAAGCCGGCTCCCCCCGTAATGAGCATTTTCATGCTTTGATCTCCAATCGGTTATCAAGATTTAGTACAGTGTCTTTGCTGCTCGGCCCTGGTTCCGGGCCCCGAATCGGTGCAGGGTTGAGCTCCAACCTATTCTCTAATATATTGCCGATCACGGGTTTCCCGACCGATATGCATAGCGTGATGTTGCCGGTCTGGAAGTTAACAGCGATGACGCGGCTGCCAGCCCAACATTGCGCCGTCCACGTATCTACGCCACCCCTCAACTGGACAAACTGGCTCAAAGACGTGACTCTGACTTCAACTGGTTCGACCTCATACGAAGAGACTAGCGGGATGGAGGGCCCGTCATGCCGGAGGGAAGAACGAATCGGGTTTACTGTCGAAGCGTTCCACGTATTGGCGATAGGACACTCGCTGTCCATCCAGCACAGGCGTGATCAGGTCCAGACAGGCATCGACGTCGATCAGGGGCGCTAAACGGTCACGGTACTTCAGCAGAAGTTCGGCGGTGCAGTCCTCCAACCCGAAGATGTCGAATAAGCAGGCGAGTTTCAGGATTTTATGTTCGGACAACGGAGCTGCCCATGACGCCTCATAACTTTGGTCGCCAGCGTCTCTGAAATACAACGCGTCCGCCCACAGCACTTGCCCGGCGGTGGTCTGTGCTGGAATGCGATACACGAATGGCTTCGGGAAAACCGCGCGGCTGTAACGGTATACCTCGATGTCGAACAGCGAGAAGCCAAGACGGCGCAGCAAGCGGTCTATGTTCGAGAAGATGTTCGCGTTATCGTGGACCACTCCGTGGAACTGGCACTCCACGGCCACTCCCATCACCGGGCACGATCGCAGCAGTTCCTGCGCTCCCAGCAGGACCTGATAGTCGGATCCGTCCGTGTCGATCTTCACGAAATCCACATCCATCGGATGAGTTTGCAGGAAAAACTCATCCAGTTCGATCAAATCCTTGGCCAACGATCCCGCGCCAGTCTGGTCGTAATAAGTTCGCGTGTAGTCGCATCGTGCGAGCTTTTGTGCGCGCATCGTGCTGGTACGCTCGTACAGTCTCGGCAGCGCGCTCTGGTCCGCAACGAGTTCGCTGTACGGCTTATACCCCACCAAGTACGCGTAATACCGCTGGTCGCCGTCGTGATGAAGAGCGTTTAATCGCTCCACCTCCCTGATCAACGGGTCGAATCCTATGGCTTTCAGGCTTGTGGCGAAGACGTTCCAGTAATAATCGATTCCGCCGCTCGCTCCCACGTCAACCAGTCCTAGCGGCGAGGATTGAAATACGCCCTTCGCCACCAGCGACTTAGTCATCTTGGGGTCGCGTTGAATTCGTGGTGTTTGCATACCGGTCCCTAGACCCAAGCTACCACTTGCGGTGCGCTGTCCAGGCTGGTCCCTGCATGCGCTCGCCCAGCCCTCGCCAAGCGCTCGTATCGCGAGCACTGTTTGGAAGCCAACTGCGAGGTGTTGGCCCCTGATGACGACTTGGGGACCGTGTTAAATTGATGGTTAATTCCTTTAAGCACAGATGGCTCAACAACTCCGATCCCCGTATCCCATATCTGCCGTTCCGGAATCTCCGCCGTCCGGCGGCGGTGGCATTGCCGTCTTCGATTCGCCGGATGCGCTCGCAATCAACACCGCGCGCATGGCCCATCTGGACTCGCTCGGGTTGCCTCTGGCCGGGAAATCCGTCCTGGATGTCGGCTGCGGCGTCGGACGCCTGGCGCGTTTCTTCGTGGAAAGAGATTGCCGGGTCACTTGCGTGGATGGACGCACGGAAAATATAGCAGCATTGCGCGCGCGTTACCCGGATATGGACGCCCAAGTGGCCAATGTGGAGACCGATTCTCTGCTGCCTTTCGGCCAATTCGATATCGTTTTCTGTTATGGCCTTCTGTATCATCTGGAAAACCCGGTGGCCGGATTGCGGAACATGGCGCAGGTAACTCGGGAGCTGTTGTTGCTCGAGACCGTCGTCACCGATTATTCGGAGGCGGTCCTCCGATTAGAGGATGAACCGGTTGAGACGCTGAATCAGGCGTTAGGTGGACTGGGGAGCCGCCCATCGCCGGCGTTTGTGGCTATGACGCTTTCGCGGGCCGGTTTCTCTTACGTCTATGCACCCAAATCGCCGCCAGACCACGCGGATTTTGAATTTGAGTGGCTAAATGATCTGGCGTCATCCAGACACGGCCACCTATTGAGAAGCATCTTTGTGGCGTCGCGCTGGCCTCTGGCTAGCGACACTCTGGCGCTGCTGCTGGGAGACTCCCGGAACGGCGAGCCCGAGGTCCTGCGACGCGAAAGGGCGGGCGGGCCGAGCACCCTTCACAGAGTGCCACGCGAAATGCCGGTCGTTCCCGCCTCCCGGCATCGGGAAGGGTTCGGAAGCCATCCGGCGTGGTTGAATCACATGGATGCGCTGGAAGCGGCCAAGGACTTGATTTTCGTTCGTCCCCTCGTCCCCTATCCCGGCTGGAGTTTTGGCGCCGACTGGGATAATCCGGACTTGGCGTTCCGGCAGCGCCGCCGGATCTGGGAGTACTTCAACAAGCACAGGCTCGCAGTTCCTTTCGTGTTTTCCTGGTACGGCGGCCTTCAGCTGAATCTTTACCTCGGCAACGATCTGAGCCGTCAATTGTTTATCGCCGGTTGCGCCGAACCCAACGAGTTTGCCTTCCTCGATCAGATTCTGGCCCCCGGCATGATTTTTGTCGATGTTGGAGCCAACGAAGGGCTGTACACACTTTTCGCTTCCCAGCGAGTGGGCACGCAGGGCAAAGTTTGGGCCTTTGAGCCAAGCGAGCGGGAGTTTGGACGTCTGCAGCAGAATCTTTCGCTAAACCAATTGGACAACGTGCAGGCATTCCACGTCGCGCTCGCCGATACGGACAGCGAACAGGATCTGACGATCGCGGGCTACGAGCATGAGGGCCACAACACCCTGGGAGCGTTTGCCAATCAGGGCGTAAGCCTGCTGCGGACTGAGCGCGTGACCGTACGTACCCTGGACTGCTTGGTCCGCGAAGCCAGGCTCCCCAAGATCGACGTCATCAAAATGGATGTGGAAGGCGCGGAACAACGCGTGATCCAGGGTGCCCGGGCGGTGTTGGCCGAGCACCGGCCGGTTGTGATATTTGAAGCTAGCGGCCCGGCGCTCGAAAAACAACGGAGCAGTCTGGATGCCCTAACCGCGTTGTTGACTTCGTTCCAGTACCGACTCTTTGCGTTCGACTCCGGAAGCGGTCGGCCAATTCCGGCGTTTCCGGGAAGCTTCAGCGACAACATGATCGCTATCCCGGCCGAGAGTTCCTTGGCGACCCGCCTTGCGAAAGAAGCGGATGCCGAATTTGCGCCCGAGCCCGCAAAGCAAACAATCTCGAGTAAAGAGGAGGAATCGCCCTTGCCCACTTTCAGCCCAGCGCGAGCTTACTGGAACCAACGCACGACGCTTGCGGGTGCGCGTGATCGGATCCTTTCGCTAGGCCAAGCCGTCGATCAGCGTTCCGATCTCTGGCCTTACCAATGGGCGCAATTGATGGCCGCGGCTATCGATTTTGCACCGGACCTGATCCTTGAGTTGGGGCGAGGCAAAGGCAATTCAACCTGCGCCTTCACGGAAGCCTCGAACATTAACGAAGGCCGCTCGCGAATCCTGAGCTTGTGTTTGTCCGACAGTTGGGAACGGGAGACGCTTCCCCGCCTTCGTAAGATCGTGCCTGCTGCTTGGTTTCATCCGCTGCAGGCCCAACGCGCCGATATCCTGGAATTCGACTACCGAAAATCTCTCTCCGGGGCGAAGCGCGTTTTGATTTTCTGGGATGCGCATGGCTTCGATATCGCGGAGTGCGTCCTGGGCGAGATCTTGCCAATCGTAGCCCCGCTCGAACATCTGATCATCATGCACGATCTTTCCGATACGCGCTACAGTTCGGACGAACAGTTTGAATATGGCGGTCATGGGCTCTGGAAAGGCAACAACTGGTCGGGACCACGGCTCAAGATCGGCATCATCGACTCTGCGGTGGAACAATCGATCGCAGCGCTCGACTTCACCACGCGAAATCATCTCACCCTGGATTCGGCTGACCACAGTTTCCATAGCAATTTGACTTCTGACCAGCAGACGGAAATGCGACGAATACTGGGCGACTTGTTCGAGACTCAGGCCCACTGGTTTTATTTCAGCTTGAATGAGAGACCTGGCCCTTACAGGTTTCCGCACTTCACTCGCCCTCAGGCCCAAGCCCGCGGGAGCAAAGCCCGATCGTAGGAGCAAGGCTCAGAGTGCCGGAAACGAGCCCATATCTTTCAGTGGTTGTCACCGCTCGCAACGATGACCACGGCGGCGGTCTGCTGACTCGGATGCAGGCTTTTGTTAACGGCTGGATCGGCCAATGCAAACGTCATGGCCTGTCGTCCGAACTCATTGTGGTCGACTGGAACCCTCCGGAAGACCGGCCTCCACTGATGAACGCCCTTAGATGGCCTGCCGATACCAGCCCCTGCGATGTCCGTTTCATCAAGGTTCCTCCGGAAGCTCATCGGCGATACAAACATGCCGAAGCGATGCCCTTGTATCAAATGATTGCTAAGAACGTCGGCATTCGACGCGCGCGGGGCAGCTTCGTGCTAGCGACCAACATCGACATCATTTTTTCCGACGAACTGGTCCGCTATCTGGCTCAGGAGCGTCTCGATCCCAGCCGCATGTACCGGATCGACCGCTATGATGTCATGAGCGACGTTCCAGTGGACGGACCAGTAGATGAGCAATTGGCTTACTGCAAGACCCACTTAATCCGGGTCAATGCCCGAGAGGGCACTTTCGACCTGACGCCGGATGGCTTAAGAGCGCTCAGCCCGAACGACATCGCCGCCTCCGATTCAGGGATCAGTTTCGGCGCCGGTTGGCACAGTTTAGAAAGGTATTCGCCAGAGCACACCTTTCGATGGATTGGCAACGACGCGGAAGTGATGATTCGGGTACCCAAGGTAGGCGCTTCGTGCCTAATCTTTGACCTAGAACCAGGGCCGGGAGCGGGAACCGATCCCCTGCGGCTGCAAGCTATCGGGGATGGTGGTAGGGTCATCGCAGAGAAGGTAGTCCGCGCTCGAACAACCATCGAGGTGGAACTTTCGCTTGGCGATGGGGTTGTTCGTTCCCTCCGGCTTCACGTATTGGGCGGCGGTCGGCCACTGGCACGCGACCCACGTGATTTGAACCTGCGAGTCTTCCGCTGCGAGTGGGTGCCCTCTGCGCAGGTTGATCTCAGTCGCGGCGGCCGGAGCTCGCGAAAACGTCCATCTGCCAGAGGCGGGTATTGGGCCGGCGCTAAGAGCATTTGGATCCGGTTCATGCACCTGCTGACCCGCTTGGGCGATGAAGAACCGCCCGTGACGTTTACGGTTTCAGTCTCCCCCAGATTTCGACACTGGGCCCGGTTTTACATTGGCGTCGGGGGATTTACCGGGCTGTTCACTGGTGGGATCCGCGCTTACCGGTCTCGTCCGCAACTGAAACGGCCGGGCGCGGTTTCCGGTGCGAGCCCGATCTCCGGTGCGAGCCCGATCTTCCTCCACACCAACGCTTGCGGAGATTTCACCCTGATGGCTCGGGAGCAGTGGATGGACCTGCGCGGCTACCCGGAATTCGACATGTACTCCTTCAACATCGATTCCGTTCTCTGCTATGCGGCGCATCACGCGGGTGTCCGCGAAGAGGTCTTGAAAGATCCACTTCGCATCTACCATATCGAGCACGGAACCGGCTCGGGTTGGACTCCGGAAGGGCAGGCCCGCTTGTTTGACCGCCTCCGGGCCAAAGGAATCTCGTGGCTGGAATACCGGGATCTTGTAACTTGGGCCGAGCATATGCGGCGATTCGATTCACCTATGATCTTCAATCGCGAGAACTGGGGCTTGAGGGAATTGGAGCTGCCGGAGATGGCGCCGAACGCCAAGTCCTGTGCCCGGCCGGCGTCCTAAATTCGCCCGTTCCGCCCGGCGCGCGCGCTAAACTCAGAGGGAAGTCCAGCCATGGAATCCGAAGACCGCCCACTCGTCAGCATCATCACCCCGACGTACAACATGGCCCGGTTTCTTGAAGAGACCATCCGAAGCGTACTCAGCCAGGATTATCCGAATATCGAATACATCGTGATCGACGGCGGATCGACAGATGGGACTCTCGATCTGCTGTGCAAATACGAGGGCCGCCTGCACTATGTCTCAGAGCCGGATCGCGGCCAGACCGATGCCATTAACAAGGGGTTCCAGCTGTCGCGAGGGAGCGTGTTTGCGTTTCTCTGCGCGGATGACACCTACCTGCCCGGCGCCGTAAGCACCGCCGTCCGCCATCTGCTCGCCAATCCTGGCCATGCGGGCATCTACGGAGAGGGTTATCTGACGGACGAAGCGGGCGCGAATCTGAGCCGTTACCCGACCAAGGAATTTGACGCCGAGCTGTTGAAAACGGAGTGCTTCATCTGCCAGCCAGCGGCGTTTCTATGGCGCGATGCGTTCCTCGAAGCGGGCCTAATGAATGTCAATCTGCGCAACGGCCTGGATTACGATCTCTGGATTCGCCTGGCTAAACGCCACACGCTTCTCAAAGTCGACCAATATCTCGCGACATCCCGCATGCATCGCGGGTCGAAAACGCTGCGAGAGAGAGCTGGGGTTTTCAAAGCATCCATCGACTTACTCAAAACCCACTACGGCTACGCGCCGTTCTCGCACGTTTACGGCTACTGTTGCGCGCTGGTGGACCGGCGGGACGGCTTCTTCGAGCCCGTGCCGCCTTCGCTGATCAAGTACGGACTCGCTCTGCTCTATGGTTCTCTGCGAAATCCGCGCCACCTGCGGCGATACTGGAGGGAATGGCTGGAGCAAGGCAGCCCGCGCCTGAGCGCCAAGTGGAAAGGCGCATCGTCCGCTGGTCGGCGTCCTTAAGGGAGCTCGGTAGGCGTTTCGCTTCCGGCCGGCTTGAGAAGGCACGTCGGTACCGGCTTTCTGAGGAAAAGTCGGATGTCGGACGCAGAGCATGACGGCGGTCGGAATTGTCATGCCGCGAATAATCCGCCGCACGTCCTTGAGCAGAACGAACAAGTGCATCCGGTCGATGGGCGAGGGGATGAAGTCGAATTTCTGATAGAAGCTCCGGGCTTCCTCGTCCTTAGCGTGAACGGCGAACGTGCGAATGCCGGCAATGTCGGCAGCCTGCAGTGTGCGTTGCATCGCATCCCTCAAGAGCGCTTTGCCCACCCCCTGGCCTTGCCAGCGGCGATCCACGGCCAGGCGCGCCAGCAGCATGATCGGGCACGGGATGGCGGGCCAGCCCCTTGGTGAGACGCTCGGGCGCTTTCTTGCGTGTGACGTGGCCCACCGCAAGGGTATGATACCCAATGACCGCATCGCCCACCAGGCCGATGTAGGTCTGGCGGCCCCCGCCTGCTGATTTGTCCACGCATAATGTGACAGATATCGGTTCAACTCTCCTTGGCCGGAGTCGAAGCCTTGTACCAGATGATCGGGGCGGAGCTTTTCGATTCGGCGGGCGGTGTTCGCCGATTCGGGCCGGCATCAAAGAATCCGGGTTCCTTGAGGAGACGCTCCAGTTTGGGGCAGGGGGCGTGGAGGCGCATCGAGAGCGGCCTTCAATTCTGAGGGATCCTGCCCGACAATGTCAAGACAAGGCGAGGAAGGGCATGGACCAGGTGCCTCGCCCCTACGTTAACTCAACTGTGGAGCCCGAACGTGTGAGCACGAAGAGGCCGTTTCTCCTTTAACGCCCAACGTCTCCGGAGTCCTCCCCGGCAATTGACGCATTACGATCCGGCTGTGAACACCTTTGGCACTTCGGTTTCCGCCAGATTCTGCTTGAGCCAACGGGCGAGCACCGTCCGCGTGTTCACCATATGTTCCGGTTTAAAACTTCGCATTGACCAGCCCGATTCCGAGTCAAAAGCCACCCGTGAGAAGTAACCGTCTCGAACAAACTCACAGTCTGTCAGAGTCCCCAAGAACAGCGCCCGCCGGGCCACGATCCACACTCTGGTGCCCGGCTGCATCGGTGCGAGCGTCTGCACGCACGCTCCATCAGCCCAAATCTCTTCCAGAATGCCGACCGTGTCAAACGCGCCGGTCTTGTTTTGCCACTCAATGCTGATCAATTCGGAGCATAGATACCGCGCCTTCGAAGCCGTCTTCATGAGATCAATCTTCGGCACTTCCGGAAATTACTTGAGCGTAAACTGTGAGATTTATCACAGAGCGGCAGGGAGAACTGGTAGGCACGGGCAGATTCGAACTGCCGACCTGTCGCTTAGGAGGCGACCGCTCTATCCATCTGAGCTACGTGCCCGAAAGGTGGCTTCTTTGATTCTAAACCGCTTCGACGTTCCAACGAGACCTTAAAACCCATTTCTTAGCTCAAATTAGCCCAAATGGACTGAACCCCTAAAGTGAGACACTCGCAATTGACACACTTTGCAGGGATGACCCGCCCCCAGAAATGAGACAGGAGGTAAGTTGAGACCCAGCCCGTGGAGGTGGTCCAAAGCCCTGTCATTCGGGCGTTCCGTAGCCTAAAGTAACTCAATTGAGCCTCTCAATCAAACCCAGCCGTTCAGAAAGGCC
>DATGZN010000107.1:0-71233 GCA_035297145.1 Bryobacteraceae bacterium | reverse complement strand
CCTGATAGTCGGGCGGCAACTCGAACTCGTGATACTCGATGCCCTCGTATTGGCGGAAGGGGCGCTGAAAGGCGCAGAGCGCGCTGAGAAATACAATTCCGCCGCCGAGCAGGCAAAGCATTTTCCGAAGACGCATCGGGTCGCCCTCTTCGTATTATGCTTGACTTCATCGAGAGGAGTTTGAGCACATGCATCGACGCGAATGGATCAAGTCGCTGACCGCCGCTGCGCTAGCGCTGCCGCGTCCGGGCATCGCCGCCGAAACAAAGGCACGCTTTCGTCCGGCGATCTGCGCGTATTCGTTCCGCAATCAGCTTAAAAACGGATCGATGACGTATGCCGACCTGATCCGCATGGCCGCGGATCTGGGGGCCGACGGCGTGGACATGACGGCCTACTGGCTGCGCGATACCAGCGATGAGACACTCTACCCGCTGAAGAAGCTGGCTTATCAATCGTCAGTGGCGATCTATACGATCGGCATCGGCGCGCGTATGGCGCGGGCAACACCGGAGGAGCGAACGGCGGAAGTTGAGACAGTGCGAAAGTGGCTCGACGCCGCGGAAAGACTCGGCGCGCTGCACATGCGGATTTTTGGCGGGGCTGTGCCGAAGGGGGCGAGCGAGGATCAAGCGGTCGCCTGGGCAGTGGAAACGTTGAAGCGCTGCGCCGACGAAGCCGGGAAGAAAGGCATCACGCTGGGTGTGGAGGATGATGGCGGGATCACGACCAACGCGGACAGGACCATCGAGATTGTCAAGAAGACCGGATCGCAGTGGGCGGGCATCAACCTGGACGTCGGCAACTTTCCCGACAATGCGTACGAACAGATTGAGATGTGCGTGCCCTACGCGACCAACGTGCATTTCAAGTCGCAAGTGCATGTGGACCATCGAGCTGAACCGGCGGATTGGCCCCGCATTCTGAAGATTCTGGGCAGTGGCGGGTACCGCGGCTATCTGGCGCTCGAATACGAACTGGAAGACGACCCGATGACCAATGTCCCCAAGCTGGTGGCGAAGATGCGGGAGACGATCAACGCGGTGCGACCGGTTTAACGCAATTCGGGGACTAACGCGAATTGCGTTCGCCGAATTGCGTTCGAATTGCGTTAGTCCCCCGGGGAGATTTCTCCACGCGGTCGCGCGCCCAATCCTGGGCCGAAACGACGGACGCCGCCAGGGCGAAAGCCAAGGGAAGTCGCAGCATCCGACCGTTGTACCATGAGAAAAGTTTCGTATAATAAAATGGCAAGAGTAAAATTGCGTTTGATAGTCCCGCAAAGCCTGGCTTGAGCTGTTTCTGCCTCGAATAGCCCGCCATCAAACATTGAAGGAGCAACATGAAGAAGATATTCGTAGGCAATCTGGATTTCGGGGCCACGGAAGATTCCATCCGAGAATTGTTCGAATCCCAGGGGACGGTGGAGAGCGTCAAGCTGATGACTGACCGGGATACCGGGCGGTCTCGCGGGTTCGCGTTCGTCGAGATGGCGGATGCAGACGCCGACCGGGCGATCAAGTCCTTGAATGGCACGAACTTCGGTGGCCGGGCCCTGAATGTGAACGAGGCTCGTCCGAAGGTGGAGCGTGGCGGCGGCAGGGAGGAAGGCCGCTCCCGGCGCGCACCACGCTGGTAGTTCGGCCGTATTAGCGGCATTTTCCAAGCAACTAGGGGAGGATCTTTATGGCTTCTCGATCACGCACTACTTTCAAGAAGCGTCAGAAGGAAATCGCACGCATGGAGAAGCAGCGGGATAAAGCTGCTAAACGCATGCAGCGGAAGGCGGAAAAACTGGCCGGCCACGTCGAACCAGACATGGATGCGCCAGCCGACGCCGAAGCCGAAGCCGAATCCGAGTCACCGGAATCCATCGAGGCGACTGATTCGACGACGGTTTAGTCTAGATTTAGAGCGGGTGGCTATGGTCCTCAAGTAGCCACCCACTGCCCATCTCTCCCGCCACATTCCAGAACTGTTCGAGACGGATCAGCCCTCACGCCGTCCAAGAAACACCGAGGCGCCGAATATGAACGTTCTGTGGCAAGACACCCTCTTTGGTCTGCGTATGCTGGCGAAAAAGCCGGTCCTCACGGCTGTCGCCGCACTGTCGTTGGCATTGGGAATCGGGCTGAATACAGCGATTTTTGCGTTAGTCAACACGATCCTGCTAGGGTCGCTGCCGTTTCCCGATCCGGATCGCGTAGTTACGATCTGGTCGGTGCCTCCGGGCCGTCCCGACCAACTGAACGGCGCCTCGGTTCCAGACTATCTGGCTTTCAAGCAGCGCAGCCGCTCGTTTGAGGGCATGGGTGGGAGCACGACGTTCACTATCGCGCACGATTTCGGCACGGAGCAGAACGGAATGCCGGCCGAACACATTCTGGGCGAACTGTTTACTCCGGAAATGCTGACGATGCTGGACGTCCAGCCTCAGATGGGCCGGCTCTTCCTGCCCTCCGAGGCTGAAGTGGACCATCCGGCGCCGGTAATCATTATCAGTCACCGGTTGTGGCAACGCCGCTTCGGCGGGGACAAGAACATCCTGAACCGGACCGTGCTGGTGGACGGTGTCAAAACGAACATCATCGGCGTGATGCGGCCCGATTTCCGGTTTGCCGATGAACGCGCCGAGTTCCTGTCTCCGTTCAGCTTCAACCACTTTCAAGTCCGGGGGTCGTTTCGCTTCATGCTCGTCGCCGGGCGGCTGAAGCCGGGGGTGTCGATCGGCCAAGCGCAATCTGAGTTGGCGTCCGTGGCGGCTCACTTCGCGAAAGAGCATCCCGCCGACTTGGACCATGGCAAGCCGTGGTCGGTGCAACTGCAACCGATTCGCGAAGCCCTGTTCGGCTACATGAGCCGGCCCCTGCTGCTGCTTCAGGGCGCAGTGGGGTTCGTGCTGCTGATCGCCTGCGCAAATGTGGCCGCGCTGCTGCTCGCGCGTGCGGCATCGCGGCGGAACGAGGTCGCGATTCGCGTAGCGCTCGGAGCCGGCCGCGTCCGCCTGATTCGCCAATTCCTGACTGAGAGCCTGCTGTTGTCGCTTGCCGGCGGAGCCCTCGGCGTGATTTTGGCCTGGTGGGGCGTGCAAGTGCTGGTGTCCATGGCGCCGCCCTTCTTTCCCCGATTGCACGAGATCTCCATCGGCGGCCGGGTCATGGTGTTCAGCCTGGCTATATCAATCCTGACCGGTCTTGTTTTCGGCCTGGCGCCCGCTGCTCAGGGTTGGAAGATCCGTTTCGCCGAAACGCTGAAAGATTCGACTCGAGGCGGAACTTTTGGCGGAGGGCGAAGGCGCCTGCTGTGGGCCTTGGTCACGGCTCAACTGGGATTCGCGTTAGTACTGCTAATCGGTTCCGGATTACTGATTCGTGCCTTTCTCAAGGTCCAAGGAGCAAGCCTGAACTGCGATCCCACGGGCCTGCTCACATTCGGAGTCGGGTTCCCGGAAAAACAGTACGGTAAAGTCTCAGGGCAATTTAACGGCGTCCCGCTGTGGGACATCAACCCCGTCGTGACCACAAAGTTCCAGCAGTTGTATGACCGGATGCAGAGTTTGCCGGGTGTCGAGTCGGCCGCGGGAAGCGTAGTGCCGCCGATGGCGGGCGGGGCTCAGATGGACTTCACCATTCTGGGGCGGGCGCCGGGAGCCGAGGCGCCTACCGCGAACTACACTGCTGTGACACCGAATTTTTTCCACACGATTAAAATGCACATGGAGCGGGGCCGCGATTTCACGGCACACGATACAGCTGGCTCCAACTGGGTGACGATCGTCAACGAAACCATGGCGAGGCGTTTCTGGCCCAATGAGAATCCGCTCGGCAAGCTTGTCCAGGTGAATCTTTCGCCGGAGGAGCAGCCTCGGGAGATCATCGGCGTGGTCCGCGACATTCCATCGAATCTGCTTCAAAGCAAGCAAGACCCGGAGATGTACGTTCCCTTCTTTCAGGTGTCCGAGCGTATCACCGGACCGTTTACCGGGTTTCGGCTGGGGCTAGTCTTTTTGCTGCGCGCCAAAGGTGATCCGTTGAGGCTATTGCCCGCAGCGCGGCAGGCTGTGGCAGAGATTGACCCAAATGTACCGCTATTGGAGCCGAAAACCGAGGAGCAATTGCTTGCCGGTCAACTGGATTATCCGCGGTACTATTCGATGTTGCTTGGTTTATTTGCCTTTGTCGCCACTGTTCTCGCGGCGGTTGGAGTTTACGGCGTGATGTCATACGCCGTGGAGCAGCGAACGCGGGAAATCGGAATCCGCATGGCGCTGGGCGCGAGTCGATGGGATGTATTTTCTATGGTCATTCGCGGGGCTGCCTGGCTGATCGCGGGTGGGCTGGCGCTCGGAGTGGGCAGCGCGTTTGCGCTGACGCGGTTCCTCACCTCGGAGTTGTGGGAAGTGCAATCGACCGACCCGGGACTATTCACAACCGTATCACTCGTCCTGGCTGCGGTGGCAGGATTAGCCTGCTTGATCCCGACGTGGCGCGCGGTTCAGGTCGATCCAACCGTTACGCTGCGGTACGAGTGAGGACGAGTCAGCCGGCACGAAACAGGTGAGGCGTGCCTCGCCCCGAGGGTCGATCTCTCGCGAAAATAGCGTGAATGAGCTCTTGGATGAGCTCGACGATTCAACAGGCGGACACTGTCGGCTGGCACCGATTGGCAGAATGAATCGAAGCGGCTGGACGGCATCATCGCGGAACTGACCACGGTCATCCAGGGCTGAGAACCGACAAAGTTACCCGGTTGGCGGGCGATGCTATACTCGTCCGACAATCGGTGACTCTCATGTACAAAGCCCAGTGCGCCCGGCTGATGCCTGGTTGGGTGGCGTTGTTGACCTTGGCCGGCGCCCTCGCCCTCCGTGCCCAATCCAGCGTATCCGAACGCGACATTCGCTCCGTGCTCGAGGCGCAGCAGGCGGCGTGGAACCGTGGAGATGTCGAAGGATTCATGGCAGGCTACGCGGCGAGTGACGCAACAACGTTCGTCGGTGCAACCATCACCCACGGGTACCAGCAGGTGCTCGAGAATTACCGTCGCCGCTATCCTACGCGGGAAAAGATGGGGCAGCTTGCGTTTTCAGACCTCGAAGTAAAGCTCCTGGGGGCGGATTATGCTTCCGTGATCGGAAAATGGCATCTCGCGCGGCCAGCGGATGCGGGCGGCGACGTGGGCGGCGTCTTCACGCTCTTGTTCCACAAGGCGGCTAGCGGCTGGAAAATCATCCTCGATCACACGAGCTGATCAGCGCGGCTTTTCCGCTTTTGCAGCCGCAAGCGACAGATGGCTGCGCTTACGGCTGTAGGTGAAGTAAATGATCTGACCGATCACCAGCCACACGATCAACCGCAGCCAGTTACTCCAGCCGAGCGAGTACATCATCGAGAAATTCCAGAGAATCCCAAGAATCGGCACCAGGGGAACGAGAGGAGTACGGAACGGCCTCGGCGCATCGGGATTCGTCCGCCGCATCACCCATACACCCGCGCACACGATGACGAACGCGAACAGTGTGCCGATGCTGGTCATCTCGCCCACGATGGAGAGAGGCAAAAATCCGGAGAACGGCGACACGAACAACATGAACAACAGGTTCGACCGCCAGGGCGTCCGGAACTTCGGATGGATGTCGGAGAACACTTTCGGCACCAGGCCATCACGAGACATCGAGAAGAACACGCGGCTCTGACCCAGCAGCATCACCAGCATCACGGAAGTGAAGCCGCAAATAATGCCGAACTTGATCAGGAACTTCAGCCAGGCGTAGGGCGTTTGATCGATGGCAACAGCCACTGGCGCGGAAGTATTCAGCTCCGTGTATTTCACCATGCCGGTAAGGATGTACGAGAACACGACATACAGGACCGTACATACCGCCAGCGAGCCGATGATGCCGATAGGCATGTCCTTCTGCGGATTCTTGGCCTCTTGCGCCGCTGTTGAGACGGCGTCGAAGCCAATGTAGGCGAAAAAGATGACGCCAGCGCCCATCATGATCCCGCTGACACCGAACTGGCCGAATGCGCCCTGGTTCGGCGGAATGAACGGCGTGTAATTCTCCGGGTGAATGTATCTCCAGCCGATCGCAATGAACACCAGCACTACCGTCAGCTTGATGGCAACAATGACGGCGTTAGCGCGCGCGGACTCTTTGATCCCGACGATCAGTAACAGCGAGATCATGCAAATGATAAATACTGCCGGCAGATTGATGATTCCCTGAATCATCCGTCCATCGGGCAACATTCTCAGCTCGAAGGGGCCGGCCAAAAATTGCACTGGCAAATTGATCCCGAAATCATGCAGGAGTGAAACCACGTAGCCCGACCAACTGATGGAGACGGTAGACGCTCCTACGGCGTATTCGAGCACCAGGTCCCAACCGATGATCCATGCGAGCCACTCACCCAGCGTGGTGTAGGCGTAGGTGTAAGCGCTGCCCGCCACCGGGATCATGCAGGAGAACTCGCTATAGCACAGGCCGGCGAAAGCACATCCGATACCGGCCACGATCATGGAAATCACGATGGCCGGGCCGGCGTGCAGCGCGGCAGCGACGCCGGTGAGCGAAAACAGGCCCGAACCGATGATGGCGCCGATGCCAAGCGCGACCAGGCTACCCGGTCCCAAAGTGCGTTTGAGGTGATGCTCGCCGCCCTCGGACTCGGCCAGGATGTAGGCGATGGACTTTGTCGCAAACAGACTCACGCGCTCAGCTCCTTTTTGCGCCACAGGAAATACACTGGCACACCCAGCAGCACGATCATCAGTCCCGGCCACGTGTAGCGGGGCTTGTAAATCAGCAACAGAATTTCAATCAGGCTCGCGGCCAGCATGTACAGGGCTGGAAGCACCGGATAACCCAGGGCGCGGTAGGGTCGGTCGGCAGCGGGGCGAGTGTGGCGCAGCCGGAAGATTCCCGCAATGGTCAGGATGTAGAAAAGCAAGACAGCAAAGATAACATAGTCGAGCAAATCGTTGTAACTACCGCTGAGGGTAAGCAGCAACGCCCACACGCACTGCGTGGCCAGCGAGAAAACCGGTGCGTAGGTTCGTGGATGCAGATTGGCGGCGCGGCGGAAGAACAGCCCGTCTAAAGCCATGGCGAAGTACACGCGGGCGCCTGCCAGGATCAGGCCGTTGGCGCAACCAAAGGCTGAGATCATGATGGCCGCTGCCATGAGCTTGACGGCCATTGGCCCGAGGATCGCAGCGGCCGCGGCGGTCGCCACACGGTCCTCAGGCGCGTTCTGGAGAGCGGCAAGCGGCAGCACCTTCAGGTAGACGAAATTGCAGGCGATGTATAGCGTGGACACAATCGCTACACCCAAGCCCAGGGCCAGAGGGAGATTGCGGCGCGGATTGCGGACTTCGGCTCCGGTGAAAGTGACATTGTTCCACGCGTCCGCCGAGAACAACGACCCGACCATGGCCACTCCCAGCAGGCGAACGGTATGAAAGTCCCAACTCGCGTTGCGCCAGAAGCCGGTGAGATTCGATGTCCCGGAGGTAACGCGCCCGCCAAATACAAAGCCGAGGGCAATCAGCCCCACGAGTGCCGCCGTCTTAGCGAAGGTGAAAATGTTTTGCACCATGGCGCCAGTGCGGATGCCACGAGCGTTGATCGCGGTCAGCGCAAGGATCACCAGGATCGCCACGAGCTGCTGGGTGGTCAGGCCGATCCTACCCTCGCCGATCAAATGATTGCCCGCGGAAATCCATGGCACAAACACGCCCAGGAATTTCGCGAAGGCCACAGCCACCGCGGCGATCGTGCCGGTCTGAATCACCAGGAACAGCGTCCACCCGTAGAGGAAGCCGGCCATCGGACCGAATGATTCCCGGAGGTACACATATTGCCCGCCGGCGTGCGGCATCATGGCGGCGAGTTCGCCGTAGGAGAGCGCCGCGATCAACGTCAGCAGGCCTGTGATGATCCAGGTCATGAGCACGAGGCCGGGCGAATTCACCTGCCGGGCGATGTCCGCCGCAACGATGAAAATGCCCGAGCCGATCATGGAGCCGACCACCAGCGTGGTGGCGTCCATGGCGCCCAGTCCTTTGACCATCCTGGTTTCTAGTTCTGCGCCAGTTGTTGCCATTCCTCCATCCGCCGGCGCAGGTTTGGGCCGGTGCAGGTCTCCGGGAGCAGGTCGCCGATGACGGCCACCGCATCCGCTCCGGCCGCGAATACCGCGCTCACAGTTTGGCGGGTGATGCCGCCGATAGCCACGAGCGGCCTGGTCGAGAGGGCCCGGCAGGTGCGCAATCCATCCAGGCCGACCACCGGATCCGGGTTCTGCTTAGACGTGGTGGCATAGATCGGGCCGATCGCAAAATAGTTCGCCGGCTCGGCGGCAGCGCCCTTGAGCTGGCGCGGATTGTGCGTGGAGTACCCGAGCAGTGCTTCATCGCCCACCAGGCGCCTGGCATCGCCCGGCGGCAGATCGTCCTGCCCGACGTGCAACCCCGCCCCCAGAAGCTTGGCCATATCGGCCCGGTCATTCACGACAAACATCGCGGATCGGTTACGGCACTGCGCGGCGATACGTTCCGCCTGTTCGAATACATGGCGCGTCCAATGACTTTTGTGGCGAAATTGCAGAATGCTCGCGCCGCCATCGAGCCATGCACACGCGGCGACTTGCGCGTCGCAAGCCTTAGCCAAGAGTTGTTGCGTGTCCAAAATCGGATAGACGCGCGGAAGCTTCATTGGGATACGACCCCCGCACGCGCCACGGCGTCCCGAAGCATCACATTATTATCAACGAAACCCGGCCGTGCCGTGCGGGCTTTTTGCGGCTTACTTGGCGGCGGCGAGCACTTCTTCAGGATCGGGCTTGCCGCGTTTGGCGTACAGAATGGCGCCATCCGGCCCGATAAGATAGACCGTCCGTTTCACGATCAGGCCGCTCGTGTGATAAAGCTTGCCCATTTGCTGGCCCTTGTCGACGAGCAGCGGAAAGGGAAACTTGTACTTGTCGCGAAAGCTCTTGTGCTTGCCAGCGCCTTGCGGATTGACACCGTAGACGGCGACGTTGCGTTGCTTCGCCTGTTCCCACCGGTCGCGAAATTCGCAGAGTTGCTTGGTGCAGGTGTAGGTGTCGTCGCCGGGGTAGAAGACCAGCACGACATTTTTGCCGCGAAGCGAAGCCAGCGTTACCGTGGCGCCGCTTTCATCGGCCAGAGAAAATTTCGGCGCTTTCGATCCCACAGGCAGCGGATCAGAAAACAGCCAGCTTAGCATTGCCTTACTGAATGGCCACTTTCACCGAGTTGCTGGAAACGCCGTCGATGGTCAGCACCAGATTTTGTATTCCACTGGGCACATTTTGTGGAACCTGTACGTTGACCTGGTACATGCCGCCTCCATACGCGGGCGCGAGACCGCTGGACTCGACCGTCGCCTGGACACCGGCGATGGAGACCTGAGGCTGCGCTACCGTAATCATCTGGCCCGCGCTGTTGGCATGTACAGCGCCCAAGCCTGTGCAGTATATCTCAATCACACCGCCGTGTGGCGCGGGTTGCTGCGCGGTGGTAGCGGAAGTCCCGGCGTTCATGACGTTCCCGAAGTTTGTCGTGGAATCGGCGAAGATCCCGGGAGCCACGGGTGTCACCGTCAGATTCAAGCTAGCGGACGTCCCGCCGCCGGATTGCACGGTGAGCGAGACGGCGCCAGGTGCAAGATCAAGAGGCACGATGAGATTGATCTGCGAATTGCTCACGGAGAGCAACTGCGCCGGTTCCGTCTTGAACAGCACACTGACGCCGGCGAGTTGGGTGGGCCATGGCATGCCTGCCTGCGAGATCATTCCGCCGGAGAGGCTGGTCCCATTAATCGTCATCAGCTCGCCCGGAGCGATGGCCGGTAAAGAAGAGGCAGAGTTGACAACACCGGTGGCCGTGAAGCTGGTAGGCGGAAGGGCGCTGATGGTGACATGCTGCGCCGAGCCAATGAGAGAAATTTGCAAGCGTGCCCCCGCCACCGCGGGCGTCCACTGAAAAAGCGCTTGGCCGCTCGAATCGGCGACCGCCGATCGCGGCGTGACGGTACCACCTCCAGTGGGCAGCGCCTGTAACTGCGCACCAGGATACGAGAGATTATTCTGATCGGAGACTCGCACCAGGATGGGTTGCGGCAGCGTGCCGTTCGCGTACATGGTCTGCCAATCTCCGGAGACCGTAGAGAGTGTCAGAGCCGAAGCCGGCAGGACCTGCACACGCGCGTAAGCGGTTTCGAAGGCGCCGTCGCCAATGGATGCCGTCAGGTCGTCCACTCCCGTCGCCAGGCCTTGGATCGGGAAGGTCACCGTGGTTGCGCCGGCCGGGATAACGACCGACGGGGGTGCCGCAATTGCGCCGGATCCGGTCTCGATATTGATGATCACCGGCGACGTTGCGGGTTGCTGAATCGTCAGACTGGCCGTGCCCGTTCCTCCGGCGACAACGCCCGCGGCCGGCGCGACGGAAAGCGATAGCGCATGGCGGAGCGTGGCATCCATGAACGCCCGCCCCCCGGTGGCCGAGGAATAAAACGGTTCGAACTGGGAGCGGTAGCCATCCACTTGCGCCACTTCCGAAGCCGGCGGTGTAGTCCCGCCTTTCACGATGAGCACGAAAGCCATCCGGAAATGCCTCTGCGCGACGCTGGAGTCCGGCGTGCGCCTTCCTTCGGCCTGGATGATGTCGCTAATCTGAATGTCCTGTCGCATGCCATCGAAGCCGACACCCACTTGCGGAAATTGGGTGGCTATGCCGGAAGCATTGCCGGTCACCAAAAATGTAGGCGGCACTTCGCCGGGTGCGCGGAGTCCCATCAAATATTGGTCGAGCGGCGAATATTGATCCACGGCGGCCGTGGTGACGAATCGCGGCTCGGCGTTCACGCCGTTGTCCTGAATCTGATTGCCTTCCATGAACGAGCCTTCCGCGTCGAAGTTGAAAGCCCAGTGCACATATTCGATGCCGAGCATCGGCTGTGCCGCGGGATCGTTGGGATCGGGCACGCTGGCATAGGCAAGGAACAAGTGACCAGCTTCGTGACCGAGCAGCTTCAGCATGTTGTAGCCACTGCCAGCGCGCAGGCTGATAATGCCAGTCGGACTCGCCGGATACAGGCTGAGCGGCCCCATATTGAGCACCGATTGCAGCCGTGACGCGGAACCATATTCTGCGCCATCGTCGACTTGCACGTCGCCGTATCCTGTGCGGTGATTGCGCAGCGTCTGCTCCCAAGCTAGCGCGCCAGTGCTGGCCCAAATGCCTTCATCGTTGAAAAACGCGATGTAATCGTACGAATCGTCGTGAGTTTCGAAGAATCGCTGCGTGGCGGTCTCGATGTCGATTTCATCCGCGGTAATGAACCGCTCGGCCACCGTCGCGGCATAAGCCGCGGAATCTCCCGCGGTAAAGGAGACGACCGAGCTTTCCCCTAGCAAGCGGCCCGGGCCAATGCCGACGACCGTGCCGAACGTGTTGATTCCGGCGTACGCGAACTGGATTCGCCCGTCCGGATAGAGGCGGACCTGAAAGGTCTCGACACCCCCAGTGCCGAATACGCTATACTCCGGGACCTGCACCCAGCTCACCACCAGACGGCCCGGTTCGGACGTGACGAAAACGCCCTGCTTCGATTGCGAGGGATCCAGATCCTCGAATAGCGGCGCGATGCGCGGCGCGCCTCCAGCCAGCCTACCCAGCGAGCGCTCCGTGGCACCGTTGTCGCCCTCGGTGAACGTCAGGTTGCCGTCCGAATTAACGAAAACAGTCTTATAGGTGTTTCCGAAAAAAGGAAAGGGAAACGCGATTGATACCTGGCGAGTGTCGTCGTCAGCTAGCGGCAATAAAGTTCCGGCGGCCGCCGCGGCGTCATCATAACTCGCCGCCGTCACTTGGAACCCGTACGCGCCGGACAGAGGCGGCGCGGGGACAAACGTCAGGGTCTGCTGATCGAGATCGAAAGCATTCCGGCGCGCCACCACTCCGCCGTCATCCGGTAGAATGGCGACCTCGCCGATGTCCTGCGCAGGCGCCAAGGTGGCCGCGTTCCGCACTTCCGCGAACTGCAACGCCCGGCGGTGCGCGCGTACGGCTTGCCGGTGCAAGAACAACTCCTGCTTGCGCAGCTGCGAATTCGATCCGCAAATGGATTGGATTTGCCGGGCGAGGCCCGACGATATCAGCGTAGAAGCGGCGACAAAAAGTGCGAAGCGGCGAATCATCGAAGTGCTATTCTATCCGCTCATATGCAGTTCTGTATCCAGGAAAAGTACTCGTAGTACTTCCTTTTATTGCTTAATTATTCAATTGTTCCCACGTAATCTCCCTACCGCTGTAAATGGATTCGCGTGCCAATATGGCACTCATGGTACTTTCTGACGCAGTGAAAGCGGCGTTTTCGAGTTTTCCCGCGCGCGCGCCTTCGACGAATTCGTTCACTGCTTCCTGCGTAATGTCTCCCTGGGTCACGATTTCCTCTGGGGGATTCGCCTTATTCCGATAGATTTTGACCCCTTTTCGGGAAGTATTGATGGCTCCGCGCTCGCAGATGAAGGTTTCGGAGACGTCGGCGAATCCGCCGGTTGAGAATTGGTTGGCGCTGTAGCTGAAGATGACGCCATTTTCGAAGTGAAACGTCGCGGCAAGGTTATCTAGTATGTTTCCAATATTGTTTCGCACCTGCCGGCCGCCATAGCCGAACGCGCGCATGGGATGCGTGCCCATGAACCAGTTCACAACGTCGATGTTGTGGCAGTTCTGTTCGACGATGATGTCGCCGGATCGTTCGCGATAGAACAGCCAGTTGCGCATCTGCTCTTCGTTGTTGGGTACGCCTTCGCGTACCGGCAAGCCGCCGCCCAGCCACGAAGCACGCACCATCTTGATATCTCCCAGCTCACCTGAATGTACTATTTCATACGCCTTTCGGTAGTCCTTGCCGTAGCGCTGTTGGTAATCCACCGAGATGCGCTTGCGCGGGTCCGCCTGCTTCGCCGCTGCCACGACGCGCCGGCAACCGGCTGGATCGACGCCCGCGGGCTTCTCCATGAAAATGTGCTTGCGCGACTGTACGGCGGCTTCGAAGTGCTCCGGATGCAGGTAGGGCGGCGTGGCGATGTAAACGGCATCGACGTCACTGGCCAGCAGGTCGTGATAGTTCTTGAAAGTGCGCGCCCCGGAGAATTTCTGCGTGGCGGCAGCCAACTGGTCGTCGTAGATGTCGCAGACAGCGGCGATCCGGGCGAATTCGTTCTTGGTGAATAGCCCGCTGACATATGTTCCACGGCGCCCGCAGCCGATCAACCCCACGGAAAGCGCGGAATTGGCCTGCGCCCCCCGCACGGTTTGCGATTTCATCAACAACGGTCCGGTTGCCCCCATGGCGATCAGCCCGCGACGAGTAATCGATTGGCGCATTGGTTTTGCTCCCGAACCAGTGTACTGCTACGCGCACGGCAGCGCGTCAACCGTCTGTGCATTTTTCAAAAACCCGCTACACTGAATTGTTTTGGCATGATATATCGATTTCGGCAGGCGATTTGCAACGAGGCCTTTGAGAAGTTTCGATTCGCCGATGCGTGCCGCGCCATTCGCAAAGCCGGATACGATGGCATCGAGATCGCACCGTTCACGCTGGCCGAGGATCCGGCGGCTATACCGCCCGCCGCGCGCCGCGAGTATCGGTCGATCACCGAGTCCGAGGGCCTGCGCTTCGCCGGGCTGCACTGGCTGATGGTAAGTCCGAAGGGCCTGCACGTCACCACGCCCGATACCGCCTTGCGCACGAAAAGCTGGCAGCATATCCGCAACCTGATCGATCTCTGCGCGGATCTGGGTCCAGGCGGGGTCATGGTTTTCGGCTCGCCGAACCAGCGCTCCACAACGGGCGGCCTCAGCCGTGAACAGGCAACGCAGCATTACATGGATGGCCTCGCCGGAGTCGCGCCCGATGCCGCCGAGCGCGGCGTCACCATTCTGGTGGAGGCGCTTCCCATCGGGCAATGCGACGTGGTGCAAACCCTCGATGAAGCCGCAGCGATCGTGCGCGAGATCGATAGCCCGGGCGTGCGAACGATGTTCGATTCACACAATGCCATCGATGAGGTCGCGCCTCACGACGTTTTGCTCGAGCGGCACTACGACCTGATCCGGCATGTGCACGTCAACGAGCTGGACGGGCGCCATTGCGGCGCGGGTTCCTACGACTTCAAGCCCATTTTGAGCGTGCTGAGAAAGCACAAATACCCGGGTTGGATTTCGCTGGAGGCGTTCGACTTCAGTCCGGGAGCGGAGAAGTTGGCGAATGACTCCCTCCGTTATCTCGAATCGGAAATCGCCAGGCTGCCTGTATGAGTAAATACGTAGTTACGGGAGGCGCCGGCTTTATTGGCTCGGCGCTAGTGCGCGGTCTGTTGCGCGAAGGCGCGTCCAAGGTAGTTGTCATCGACAATCTGCTCACCGGGCATGCGGAAAATCTGGATGAAGTGCGCACGGCGGTCGAGTTACACCACGTCGACATCCGTGATTACGACTCCATCGCGCCTATCCTGCGTGGCGCCGATGTTGTTTTCCATGAGGCCGCAATTCCCTCTGTGCCGCGGTCGATCCAGGACCCTGTGCCATCGCACGAGGTGAACGTCGACGGTACGTTCAAGGTGCTGCGCGCCGCCGTAGCAGGCAAGGTTGGGCGCGTGGTTTATGCTGCTTCGTCGTCGGTGTATGGGGACACGGCCGTGTTGCCGAAGGTCGAGACCATGAACCCGCGGCCCAAGTCGCCATACGCGGTGCAGAAGCTCTTGGGCGAGTACTACTCCAGTGTTTTCGCGGACTGTTTCGGCCTGGACACAATTGCGTTACGCTACTTCAACGTTTTCGGCCCGCGACAGGACCCGTCCAGCCCCTATTCCGGCGTGTTGTCTTTGTTTATCGGCGCGATTCTCGAGCGCCGGCCGCCCAGTATCTACGGCGATGGTGAGCAGTCGCGCGATTTCACTTATGTTGAGGACGTGGTAAATCTGAATCTCAAAGCGGCATGTGCCCGCGGAGTTTCCGGACGCGTTTTCAACGGTGGCAATGGCGGCCGCATTACGCTGAATCGGGCGTGGGAGCTGCTACAGCAGTTTGAAGGTGTGCAAATTCCGGCCGTGTACGGCCCGCCCCGTCCCGGCGATGTCCGCGATTCGCAGGCCGATACAACGGCGGCGTGCACTCAGCTCGGCTACTCTCCGCGGTTCACATTCGAAGAAGGCCTACGCCTGACGCTCGAATGGTTCCGCGCGCGTCCGCGGAAGTGAAGCACCCGCTCGACCACGGGATTGATCTCTTCAATCGCTGCGCTTTCTTCGAGTGCCACGAAGCGCTGGAGGAAATCTGGACACCGGAGCGCGGCCCGCGCCGTCTTTTTCTGCAAAGCATCATCCACATAGCGGTGGCGTTCTATCATGTGCAGCGCGGAAACCGGGTCGGCGCAGGGCGTCAGTTGCGGAAAGGGCTGAAGAAGCTGGCGGGATATTTGCCGGAGTCTGAAGGGGTGTGCACGGGGGACCTGTACCGGGAGGCGTCGGAGGCGCTGGAGCGGATTCAGCGGGGGGAGGAAATGGGAGAGTTCCCGAGGATCAGGTTGCGGTGACCGCCTTCACAATCGCCGCTATCAGCCCATCCGTAGTGTAGGGACTCGCTTCAACCGCGACCGCCACGCCCACCTTCTTCGCGGTTGCCGTGGTTACCGGTCCGATGGACCCTACCTTCACACCTTCGAGTGCATTCGCTCCGGCGGCCTGCACGAAATTCTGCACGGTGGATGAACTGGTGAACGTGATCCAGTCCGGCTTGCGCGATCCGCCGAAAATCTGTTCGGCCTGCCGCGCAGCAGATTCCGGGATGATTGTTCGGTACGCTTCCACGACATCTACGCACGCCCCGCGATCGCGCAGAGCGCGTGGCAATACGTCTCGCGCCACGGAAGCACGCGGCAACAAAACACGCTTTCCGGCTAGATCGAATTTGGACAAGGCTTCGACGAGGCTTTCCGCGACGAACTCTTCTCCCAAAACGTCGACTTTCAGGTGCAGCACCTCAAGCGCCTGCTTGGTTGCGTCTCCGATGGCGCAAATCCGTGCCCGGAGAGCGCGCAGGTCCTGTTGCGAGCGATCCAGTCGTTCGAGGAAGAAACGTACGCCGTTGACGCTGGTGAAGATCAGCCAGTCGTAGCTCGGCAGCTCCGTGACGGCGCGGTCAAGCGGCGCATAGTCTGACGCCGCCACGATCTCGATGGTCGGCATCTCAATCACATCCGCTCCGATCGCGCGGAGCTTCGCGCCAAGCGCGTCCGCCTGCTCACGAGCCCGCGTCACTACGATGCGCCGTCCAAACAAGGGCAGCCGCTCAAACCAGTTCAGTTTTTCGCGCAGCCGAACCACTTCACCGACGATGATGGTTGCCGGCGGCTTCAATCCATGCTCCTGGATCTGCCGCGGCAGCGTGGCCAGCGTACCCGCGACGGTTTCCTGGTCGGGCCGCGTGCCCCACCGGACGGCGATAGCGGGCGTTTCCGGCGATCGCCCGCGCGCCATGATCTCGCGCGCGATCTCGTCGAACACGGTCAACCCCATGAAGATCACGAGCGTTTCCGACTGTCCGACTTTGGCCCAGTCGATGCTCGCCACCTCGTGGCCCGTCACGAATGTCACCACGGAGGTGTGCGCGCGATGGGTCAGCGGAACGCCGCTGTACGCGGCAATTCCCAGCGGCGATGTGACCCCTGGTACCACTTCAAACGGAATTCCGGCGTCCGCCAGCGCTTCCGCCTCTTCGCCTCCGCGCCCGAACATGAACGGGTCACCACCCTTGAGCCGGACTACACTTAACCCGCGTCGGACGCGCTCGATCATCATCCGGCATATCTCTTCCTGGGAGAACGCATGCTCGGATTTTTTCTTACCAACGTAGATCAGCTCCGCTTGTGCGGGCGCAAGACGTAGCAGCGCTTCGTTCGCAAGGTGATCGTGAAACACCGCGTCGGCGCGCGCCAGAACATCGCGGCCTTTGCAAGTGATCAGTTCCGGATCGCCCGGCCCGGCCCCCACCAGATAGACAGGCTTCATACGGCCGAATCCCTGACCGCTGTCTCGTACACCTGTTCGAGAATCTGGCGCGCGCCATCCTCCAGCAACGCCTGGCCCACGCGCTTGCCAATCTCCTCAGCGTCAGCCGCCGCGCCTTGGCCGTTTTTTCGAACGGCCCGCGACCCATCCGGTGCGATCACCACACCGGCAAGCCGCAACATATCTCCCTCAACAACCGCATGTGCGCCGATAGGTACCTGGCAACCGCCGCCCAACGCCGCCAGCACCGCCCGTTCCGCCGTTACAGCCGTGCGCGTGGCGGCGTGGTCCAATACGGCGCAAATAGCGGTCGCTTCGCCCTCTACACAAGTCTCTACTGCCAGCGCTCCCTGCCCCACTGCCGGACACATGACGTCCGGTGAAAGAATCTCCGCAATGCGGTGCGCCCATCCCAACCGCGTCAGTCCTGCCGTGGCGAGGACAATCGCGCGATACTGGCCCTCATCCAGTTTGCGCACGCGTGTGTCGAGATTCCCTCGGACCGACTCGATCACGAGATCCGGCCGGGCCACCCGCAACTGCGCGGCCCGCCGCAACGAACTTGTCCCGACCTTCGCCCCTGCTGGCAGATCGCTCAAATGCGCACCCACCATGGCGTCACGCGGATCTTCGCGTTCGGGAAACGCCGCGAGCGCCAATCCAGCCGGGACTTCAGTGGGCAGATCCTTCAGGCTGTGGATTGCCAGATCGATGCGCCCATCGAGCAGCGCTTCCTCAATCTCCTTGGTGAACAGCCCCTTGGTACCGACCTTGGCCAGCGGAACATCTGTGATCTTGTCGCCGGTAGTCTTGATGATCTCGATGCGCGTGTCATGGCCGAGTTCCGCGAGCCGCGCGGCAATCCATTTGGCTTGCCACAGCGCCAGTTGTGAACCGCGCGAGCCGATTACCAGCATCAGTCTTTCAGATGGAAAACCTGGCGGATAGCGTCGATGACATGCACGCCATCAGGCCGCCCGGCCTGCCGCCGCAGCTCGGATATGGGACCATGCGCGATCTTGTTGATGATTCCGCGCGTCAGCGATTCGAGCGCCTCTTCCTGTTCCGGTGTCAGCGGTCCCAGCTTGCGCCGGACGCGCTCGATCTCTCCAGCGCGAATCTGCTCCAGTTGCCCTTGCAGGCTGACGATGGTAGGCGCGATCTCCTGCACTTTCAGACGCGCCATCATGTGTTCGACTTCTTGGGCAACCAGCGCTTCCGCGCGATCGGCTTCCTTGATGCGCTCCCGCAGATTCGCGTTTACGACCTCCTGCAGGTCGTCGATATCATAGAGATAAATGTTATCGATCTCGTTCACCGAGGGTTCGACGTTTCGTGGCACCGCGATATCGATCAGGAACATCGGCTTGTTGCGGCGAGCGGCGATGACTCGCTGCATCTCGTCCCGGGTGAGGACAAAGTGCGGAGCGCCGCTCGAAGTGATGACGATATCCACTTCCGGCAGCATGGCGGCGAAGCGCGTATATTCCACAGGCGTGCCCTGGAAAATTGCCGCTAGTTCCTGCGCGCGTTCGTAAGTCCGGTTGGTGACAAAAATATGCGATGCCCCGGATCCGCGCAAATGACGCGCAGCCAGCTCGGACATTTTGCCGCTGCCGACGATCATCACTGTGCGCCCCGTGAGCGTTCCGAAGATTTTCCGCGCCAGTTCCACCGCCGCGTAGCTGACCGAGACCGCCATCTGGCCGATGCCCGTCTCCGACCGCACGCGCTTCGCCACGTTGAAGGCGCGCGAGATGACGCTTTCCAACAGGCCGGTCAGGCAATCGTTGGCTTTGGCGTGCGCGTAAGCTTGCTTGAGCTGGCCCAGAATTTGCGGCTCGCCCACCACCATGGAATCGAGGCTGGATGCCACGCGGAACAAGTGATGGATGGCGTCGCGGCCCTCGTGTTGGTAAAGGCTCGGGCCCAGGGCATCCGGGGTGACGCCGCGTGATTCCTGGAGAAAGGAGCAGACCGCCGCGACCGGATCGACCGCATCGTCAGCGGCAACTACAATCTCCACGCGGTTGCAGGTGGAGAGCACCAGCGCTTCGACGATGCCTTGGCGCGAAGTCAGATCGTGGAGCGCCGCGGGCAGCGTGCTCTCGGCGAACGCCAGGCGTTCCCGCACCTCCACCGGCGCGGTCTTGTGGCTGACTCCGGCGACCAGAAGTTTCATCGCAACCAGAGGCTCTGCAACTGCGCATGAGCGGCCCACGTCAGGGCCGAGCATCCCAGCGCCGTGATGGCGAGCACGGCCGCCTTACGCCCCCGCCAACCGGCGGAGACCCGCAGAAACACCATCGCCAAGTAAATTCCCCAGGTGAAAAGCGAAATGGCAATCTTAGGATCGGTGACCCAGCGTGTGCCGAACTCCACGAACGCCCAGACGCTGCCCACGATGACCGCCACCGTGATGAACACAAACCCCCAGCTCATGAACTTGGTGATGAGATCGTCGAGCGTACCGAGCGGCGGCAGGCGGTGATAAAAACTACGCGGCTTCTTGCGCTTCAATTCCCGCTCTTGCACCAGGTAAAGCACTGCGGCCACCGCGGTGAACAGCAACGCGGCATACCCTAGCAGCACCAGCACCACGTGCACCATCAACCACGCATCGCGCACCGTCTTGCTCGCCCAGGACGCTTCGACTGGCCGCCCCATGGATGCCACCAGCGTCATGATGAAGACCAGCGGAAAGATAAAAACACCCAGGCTCTCCAGGCGGTATCGCCAGTAGACAAAGAGAAAGAGCGCCGTAATCAGAAAGGCGCAAAGCGACATCGATTCATAGAAGCCGCTGGCGGGAAAGCGTCCGATCGCAGTACCTTGTTCTACGATCGACACCAGATGAAATACGCCCGCCAAAGCCAGCGCGCTCACCGCAATGCGAAACAGGTGGGCGCGGCGCTGCGTGATGGTGAGGATGGAATCGATCAGGCCGAGCGAGTACAGCCCGGCCGCGACGCGCAGCCAGATGATGCTCATTTCGGCCATGCAAACGTATGTGGTGAGGACCGGGGGTGCAAATTCAAGTATATCGCGAGGATAGAAGGGCTTAGTTGACCCAGGGCCCACGCCCGTGCTTGCGCATGTAAACCTGAAATTTTTTCTTGGCCCGTTGTATTTTCCATTCCTGATACTTGCGCACCATATTGCCAACGTCCAACCGCAGGAAGCGCGTGCGGAGGTAGAAGTACCCGAAAATCATGCCGCCCAGGTGCGCCACGTTGCTCACGCGGCTACCCGAGCCTCCTATGGAGCTCAGAAACGCGATTGCCCCCATGATCATCACGAAGTACTTGGCCTTGATCGGGAAAAGAAAGCTCATCAGCACAATGCGGTCCGGGTAAAGCATCCCGAACGCCAGAAGCAGCCCGTAGATCGCGCCCGACGCTCCGATGGTGCGCGTATCGTAGTTGCCCACGACCGCGTTCGCCAGAATGTCGCAAACACCCGCGCCAACGCCGCACAGGAAGTAGTACTTGAGAAATTGCTTCGTGCCCCAGTCGCGCTCCAGGTCCGCGCCGAACATCCAAAGCGTCAGCATGTTGAACAGAATATGGCCAAATCCGAACGGATCGTGCAGGAACAGATAAGTGACAAGCTGCCAGATGGCGAAATGCCCGAGCACCGCGCGTGGAGAAAGCGCCAACAGCGAAAAGAACTGGCCCGATTCCGTGCGAGCCGCGAAAAAGTAAATCAGCCAGATCGCAATGTTGGAAATTAGCAGCCACTTCACCCCAACGGGGAAGAAGCGTGAATAGGAATAGCTGGTTCGATACCTGGAGTCGTAACGCATGAGGAAGCCGCGCCCTAGCTCTCAGGATATCAAACACCCGTACGCCATCCAGCACAAATGCCAATGTCCCGCGGTTTGCGATACATTAGTCGGTTCGGAAAAATACTATGCGCAAACTAAAAGCGGCCGTATTCGGAACCGGATTCGTAGGAAGAGTTCACGTGGAGGGCATCCGCCGGCAGACAAACGTCGAAGTGGCGGCAATTGCGGAATATAACGACCAGTTGGCGAAAAGATTCGCCGGAGAGATGGGCATCGAGCGCAGCTCCGGAGACTATCACACGCTGCTGGCCGACAAGGAAATAGACGCGGTACACATCTGCACCCCCAACGCTCTGCACTTCCCCATGGCGAAGGCGGCGCTTGAAGCCGGCAAGCACGTCGTTTGCGAAAAGCCGCTGGCTATGTCGATCGCGGAGGCCGAGGAGATGGTCAAGCTGGCGCGCGCCAAGAACCTGGCTAACTGCGTCAACCACAACCTGCGCTATTACCCCATGGTGCAGCATCTGCGCCGCATCCGCGAAAACGGCGAGCTAGGCGACATTCTCGTCGTCCAGGGAACATACTCCCAAGATTGGCTGCTCTACGACACCGACTGGAACTGGCGCATTGAATCCAAATCCGGCGGCCGGTCGCGTGTCTTCGCCGACCTGGGCACGCATTGGTGCGACATGATCCAGCATCTGACTGGTCTGCGCATTACTTCTCTGTGCGCCGACGCGCAGACATTTCACAAGACGCGAAAGCGTCCGAAGGGCGCCGTGGAGACCTTTGCTGGCAAGACTCTCAAGCCGGAAGATTACGACGAGGTGCCGATCGACACGGAAGATTTCGTATCCGTCCTTCTCCGTCTCGGCGATCGCACCCGTGGAGCATTCACCGTCAGCCAACTGGCAGCGGGACGCAAGAACGGCTTCGCCTTCGAGATCTATGGAACGAAAGGATCCGCGGCCTGGAACCAGGAGAGGCCGGATGAACTGTGGCTGGGCCATCGCAACACCCCCAACAGCATCATCATCAAGGACCCGTCCCTCATGGACGAGAAAGCGCGCTCTTTCGCGGATCTACCCGGTGGCCACAGCGAGGGCTACGATGACACCTTCAAGCAGATTTTCCGCCGCTTCTACAAAACCGTAGCCGATCGCTCCGCGCCGGTGGAGTATCCGGATTTCGCCGACGGCCTGCACGGCGTGCAGATCTGCGAAAAAGTGCTCGAAAGCTCGGCCAAACACGGCTGGGTGGACACGCCGTAAGGTCCTTACAAGCCGGCGCGCAGATACGCGATCACATCCGCGATATCCTGCCTGCTCATCGACTGCTCCAGACCCTCCGGCATCAGGGACACGCTGGAGGCGCGAACCTCCGCAATGTTCGTCCGAAGAATGGTTTCGTCATTCTCCGTGCCGCCGCGCAACGTGATGGCCCCGGGCGTCTCGCTGGCGATGACGCCGTCGTGAATTTGGCCGTCCTTAGTGGTCACGACGTAGTGCACGTAGTGCGGCTCAATGGCATAGCTGGGATTGAGAATCGACGTGAGCAGCTCTTCCTTAGTCTTGTTGTTCACGCCTGAAAGATCCGGCCCCACGCGTCCGCCCTGCGCGCGCGGCATATGACACTTGGCGCAGTTCGCATCGAATACTTTCTTGCCGCGTCCCTCGTCGCCCGCTAGCTTGAGGACGTCGTGATAGTTCTCCACTACCTTCGCCCGATCCGAGGAGGCATTTTGAAACAGGCTGCGCGCGCGCTGGGAGATCGAAGGGTCGGAATCATCCATCAGCCGCGACCGCGCCGCGATGTCTACCGCCGGCATGTCCACCTGATGATCCTCGATCGCTTTCAGCAGCACAGGCACACGGTCGCGCTGGCTCAGCAAAGCCGCAATGACCTGCTTGCGAGCATCCGGGCCATACGTCTTCCAGTTCCCGATGAGCAGCGGCGCCACCGAAGCGTCTTGGAAGTACGCCAGGCATATGACCGCCGCTACTTGCAGTTCAGGTGGCGGGTTCGAAGCCAGAATCTGATCGAGGATCGGTTTCACCGCGGCCAATTGTCCCCCTCGCAGCGCCCGCACCGCCGCCGCGCGGTTTGGCACCGGGAGCCCGTCGGCCACGGCATCGCGAGATGCCCGTTGTACGAGGCCGCTAAGTTGCAGATGTTCCGCAATCTCCCAACTCGCTTTTTGCACACTTTCTGATGGATTGTTCAGGAATCCCGCAAGCTTCGCCTCGGCTCCGCCAACGGCCAGGTCATGCACGCTGGCAAGCCGCAGCCCCTTGGCGAGGCCGAACAAACCCGCCGCGCCTTCATTTGGATGCGTCGGCAGCAGAGCCTCCTCAATCGTCAGGAAACGCCGAATTTCATTGGGATCATGCTTGGCCCCGATCAATGCCGCCAGTTGATCCAGAAAAACGGGATTGAGCTGAAATTGGTTGCGCGACAGATACAAGTGGAAAAACTCGGAAGCGGTGTCGTTCAGTGAACTCAGAATCGCCGTGCGGAACCAGGATTCTCCGGCGTGTTCGCGACCGAGGTCGGTCAGCACAGCCAGCGCGCGCGGATCTTTGAATTGCCCGAGTGTAAACGCGAGTTGATAGAGAACCCGGGGTTCCTTATCATTCTTCAGTGCAAGTGCCGCGTTGATGACGGCCGGTTCGGTCGTGAGTTCCTCGGCCAGCCGCAGGGCATGCTCGCGTATACCCGGATGTGGGTCTTTCAGCGCGGCCACAACCGCCGGCACATCGAGCGCTGAGAGCCCCTCCAGCGTCCACAACGCGTGTAATCGCGCCAGCGGGTAATCGCTCTTCTGCGCAAGATCCTTCAGCAGCGGCACGGCTGCACGATCCTGCCGCTCCACCAGAAGCCGTTGCGCCGTCATCCGATGCCAACCGTTCGTGCTGGAGAGCTGCGCGACCAGTTCGGCTGTCGTTGCCTTGCCCAGATTCGGCTTCAAATCGCGCGTGCGCAGCGGGTGGTTGGGCACGATCCGGTAAATTCGGCCTTTATCCACGCCGCTCCAGAAGTTCATGTACTTCTTGATTTCCTCGGGAATCGATTCCGGTGTTTCGATAAACTCGCGATAGATGTCGGTCAGGTACAGATTGCCGTCCGGCGCGTTGGCGAAATTGCACGGCCGGAACCAGATGTCCGTCGAAGCCAGGAACTCCTTGTTCTGTTCTTCGCGATGCGCAATGAATGTGACTCCGTCCGGCATCAGAACGTCGCGATGCACCAGGTTGGCGCTCACGTCGCCCGTGAACGCATTGCCCCAGTACTCTTTTGGAAACACGTCGCCGTTGTAGACCGTGTTGCCCGTAGCCGCCGTGAACCAGCCGCCCACCTGCTCGGTGCGGTTGAGTTTGTTCTCGTTGTACCGTTGCTGCCGCAGTTCGGTGCGTTCCTTGCGCCATTTCTGCGGCCTTGTCAGGGGGTACATCCGCGCCTCGCCTTGCCCGTGATCCGAGATGTCCTGGGAAACGTGGTCCACTTCCAGCAGCGGCGCGCGGATCAGGTACTGCATAGGCACCACGGCCTGGCGAATGTGGACGGTGTTATGCGACATGAACCGGTTGCCCCAGTCATCGAAGCTCATGCCGAACTGCGTAGGCCCCGACGCCGGCTCCGCGAGGCCCCGTAGCGGATGAAAGCGGAAATCCGACCCGCGCACCAGCACCGGCGGCCGGTCCGGATGCTCGGGTGAAGTGATGCGCCCGTTCTGCCCATCATTCGCAACGTAGACCCAGTTGTCGATTCCGTACCGCGGGTTGGTGACGCGCGCCTCCGGGTTCACCTTCGGGAAGCCCGTGTAGAGCACTTGCCGCACATCGGCTTTGCCGTCGCCGTCCGTGTCCTTGAAATACAAAATGTCAGGCGCGCTGGTAACGATGAGCCCGCCCTTCCACGGCATGATGCCGCTCACTTCGAGCACGTTATCGGCGAAAACCGTGCGCTTGTCCGGCTTGCCATCGCCGTCCGTATCCTCGAGTAACACGATCCGCGACCGCGCCAGCTTACCCGCGGGCGGATCGTCGGGATAATCCAGCATCTCGCAAACGTAAATCTTCCCGTTCTCATCAAACACCATCTCGACGGGATCGAAAACCAGCGGTTCGGACGCAAACAGCTCCACGTGAAAATCGCCTTCCACGTGCATGCTTTTCAGCGATTCTTCGGGCGTTAATGAAGGCGCATCCGGGTGCTTCGGCGCGCAGGAAACCAGGAAGAGGAGCAAGACGAAGACGGCAAGATTCTCACAACGGGTCAACCCAAAACACCTGCGCCGGGACATTGTTGCGAGCGATTATCGCACAATGCTAACTCTTCTTCTGAAACTGCTTTCTCATGTACCGAACCGCGGCTTCCAGCTTACCGAAACGAGATTCCCGGCTCGGACTCGATCGACGCTTTCAACCGCCTCGCCTTCGCTGGCGTCAGGCGGATCAGTTTCAGACGGGATGGCATATTATTTCAACCCGTACAGCTTCACCGCATTCTCCCGCAGCACCATCCGCGCAACTTGAATCGCTCTCTCGCGTGAGATTTCCCCGTCGTTCATCATCCCCGTCAGCGCCGCGCCCAATGCGCGCCGGGCCGTTTGTGCCGCCAGCCAGCCGCCCGGCTCCCAATCGAGTTCCGGCGGGCCAGTGGACGAATCGGTGCCGAACAGAATCTTCTCCGGGTACCATTCCAGCCAATCGCGCAGCATCTCCGCCAGCGCACGCGGGTAGAGCGCCAGATCGGCGTAGGAGAAATCTGCGTAAACGTTGGGGTGCTGAAACAACCCGGCAACCTCTTTCGTGTACGGCCATCCGCCATGAATGATCACGAAATTCGTCTTGCGCAGCGACGGATCGTTCATCGCCGCCTCCATCAGCAGCGGGTTCGCCCCGCGCTCCATAAAATAATCGCCACAGCCGGGCATGGAATGAAAGTGCACCGCCAACCCCAACCGTCCCGCTTCCCGAGCAATGGAGTAAAAGAGAAAATTTTGCAGCGTGCGATACTCACCCTCGGGCGGTTCCCCGCCCCGCACGTATTGCGCATACACGCGCGCAGCGTCCTTTTCGGCGGCCGGCTCAAAATCCAGCGGCCGCAAATATGCCGCCTCAAACTTCAGCGCAACCGCGCCCTCCCGCTTCTGCAGCTCCAGCGTCGGCGTCACCACGCGCGCCAGATACTCGGCAAGCGAAGCCGGCGGCCCATCTAGATGCAGATCCGCGAGGTACCGCTTCAGCAGCTTGTCTTCGTGCTCGTAGAACCATTTGTAGTCGGAGTTGCGGCGCTTCCCGCCTTCGTTGTTCAGAGGCAGCAGCAGAGCATCGGCGAACGGCACCCATCGGAAGCGCGGCGGCGCCAAACCAGGTCCCATCGCGACCCGGTTCGCGAACATCGTCTCGATGCCCATTTTGTCGAGCACCCACGCCGGATAGTCCGCGCCATGCTCCCGCTTCGCGCGCTCCTTCGCCGCCACCAGTTCCTTAATGTGCTCCGGCGCCGCGTCGTTGTACTGGTATCCGTATAACGCCCGCCACACTCCGATCCATTCCGGATTCTCGATCCGCCCCCGCACCGATCCCGGTCCCTGCTCCAGGGTGTCGCAAGGCAGCTGATCGTAGTCTTCGTCACGCGGCTGCCCCTCCGCGACATATTTCAACGGATGCGCATGATTGTCGATGGCCTTGGTATGTTCAATCACCGCCGCGATAGCCGGATCTACTTGCGCCATCGCCGGCCACACCGCGATCACCATCAGAAGTGCCGTCTTCATCCCTGCACCCGCCTTTCCTTCCCCGACCAGAACTTTTCCCTCAGCTCGCGCTTGATGATCTTCCCCGTTCCGGTTTTCGGCAGCGCCCCTTCCACAAACTCCACCGCCCGCGGCATTTTGAACTTCGCGATCCGGTCTTGCAAAAACGCGCACAGCTCCTCTGCTGTCAACGCATGCCCGGGTTTACGCACCACGAAAGCCACCGGAATCTCGCCCCACTTCGGATCGGGCGCCGACACCACCGCGCATTCGAACACTGCAGGATGCGCGAAAATCGCCTTCTCCACTTCAATCGACGAAATGTTTTCGCCACCGCTGATGATGATGTCCTTCTTGCGGTCTACGATGTGGATGTAGTTTTCTTCGTCCCAAACCGCCATGTCTCCGGTGTGCAGCCAGGCTCCCGTCATGACCGCCGCCGTTCCGTCGGGATCTTTGTAATAGCCGTCCATCACGTTGTCGCCGCGAATCACCACCTCGCCAATCGACTCCATATCGCGCGGCACATCATTCATAAGTAAATCGACCACGCGGATCTCACACCCTGGCAGCGGCCAGCCCGCCATGGCTTGATGATGAATGCGATCGGCTTCGTCTTTGTAAACTACGGTGCATTTGTCGCGCGCCGAAGTCGCCACCGGTGACGTCTCGGTCAATCCGTATCCGGCCACCACTTTGCAGGGGAACGCACGCTCCATTCGTGCTACCAGCTCCGGCGATGCCGCCGCCCCGCCGATATGAATCTGCGTCATGCTCGAAAGATCGTAGTTCCCTAGGTCCGGCGCGTTGAGCAGCGCATTCGCCATCGTGGGTACCACGGACATCGCGGTCGCTCTTTCCTCTTGGATCAGCCGGAAAACTGTGGTTGGATCGAATCGCCGCACCATCACCTGTTTCACTCCCATCATCGGCGCCGTTTGCGGTCGGCCCCAGCCATTGGCGTGAAACAGAGGGATGGTGTGCAGCTCCACCGCGTCATCTTCGCGATTGAACGTCGCGGCCACCGCGAGACCGTGCAGATAGAGCGTCCGGTGCGAAAGCATCACTCCCTTCGGTGTGCCCGTCGAGCCGCTGGTGTAAAACAGCTCCGCGATCGAATTCTCATCGATCTGCGTGTAGTCCACCCGCCCCGGTCGTCCGGCCGATAGCAATTCCTCGTATGCCATACTCGCCAACGGGATCTTGTCATCCGCCGTGACGAAGTGTTCGATGGCCGGACACGCCTTCCGCAGCTCCTCCACAATAGGCGCAAAGTCATTCTCGAAAATCAGCGCGCGCGCGCCCGAGTGATTCAGAATCCCGACCAGCTCCGCCGGAGTCAGCCGAACGTTCAACGGCATCACAATCGCGCCCGCCATCACCACACCGTAATAGCCTTCCAGCAACTGGTGCGTATTGAAGCTCATGTACGCCACCCGATCCCCCGGCCGCATGCCTTGCGCCCGCAGGCCACTCGCCAGTCGTTCGCAACGCTCTCCGAACTGCGCATACGTGAATCTTTTGGCCCCCGACACGACTCCGACTTTCTTCCCAAAGAGATCGACGCCTCGATACAGACATCGAATCGGCGTGAGCGGAACCATCATGTGCGGGCCTCCATGAAACACTGGATTGTACGACGGAATCAGACGCGCGCGCTCAGCCAATCATGCAGCCATCCGCGCGTGCCCCGCTAAGATACTATGTTGCCATCATGACCGACCACGCGGACCCAAGCTGGTCTTTCCGGCGCCTGCAGTGGGTGTTCCCCATCGCGGTCACAATTCATAACACCGAAGAGGCAGTGTGGCTACCCTCGTGGGCCGCACAACATGCTGAATACATGCCGTGGCACCCCGGAGCCGCTCAGTTCCGGCTTGCACTCGCGGCATTAACCGTTGCTGCCTTCGCCATAACCGGGGCGAGCGTTCGCAGAGGCCCGCGAAGCCCATGGACATACCTCTTCATCTCCTACACGGCTGTAATGTTCTTGAACGTGTTTGTCCCCCATATACCGGCGAGCATTTACTTGCGCTCGTACACTCCAGGGGTGGTCTCGGCAGCTTTCGTAAATCTGCCGGTCACAGCGATGCTGCTGATCCGAGCCGTTCAAGAACGAATCGTCGCTGGTTGGCCGGTGGGCCTGGGCGTATTTGGCATTCCCGCGGCAGGCGCTGTTGGGGCCGCCATACTCTTCGCCAGCCGCCTTCCGAAGTAACTATAGAATGACCCTCGCGCTTACGCCGCGTTCGCCGGCGTGCGTTCCAGTTGCGCGTCGTACTCCGCCAGTTCGTCGGCCGAAAGCGTAATCAACTCTTTCTCCATGTCCTCGCCGGTTTCGATGATGCGTTTCAAGTGCAGCGCCGCCAGCCGCGAGCACCAGGCGTCCGTCATGGTCCTGCCTGTCTTCTTGCTGAGCTGAAGCAGATCCAGGTGCGGCAGAGCGATGGTCTTCTGCGCGCGCTCCTCCCCGTCGTGCAACACGAACTTCACATCGACGGTGTCGCTGTGGCGCAGCGAGATCGCGGTCTGCAACCACTTGAACTCCACCTTCCACGTCCGCCCGAAAGGATCGGGGCCGGCTTCGAACTGGCGAAAATTGTCCATCGCATTCATCGTAACTCGTGCGAAGCTGGTGTGTAACGGAGTGTGTGCTTGGCCACTTTTGAGAAGGAACTGGATCTGTGCCGCTCTGCCGCGCTACGTGCCGGCGAAATCGCCATGCGCTATCGCGAGCATGGCATCGGATACGATTCCAAGTCAGACGAATCTCCCGTCACCGCGGCAGATCGCGAATGCGAGCAGGTTATCGCGCTCGCGCTCGAAGAAGCGTTTCCCGAAGACGGGTTGCTGGGCGAAGAGGGCGCCGTGAAAGCCTCGCGCAGCGGCAGGCGCTGGATCATCGATCCCATCGACGGCACCCGCGACTACGTCCGCGGAATCCCCGTTTGGGCCACTCTGATCGGTCTGGAAAAGGATGGCGAAGTTGTGGCCGGCGTGGCCCACTTCGCCGGCCGCGGCGAAACTTACTTCGCCTCGCGCGGCTCCGGTGCGTTCTGCAATGACATGCCTATCCGCATTTCCAAGATCACCAAAGTCGCGGAAGCTTCGCTTTGCCTGACCGGCATCAATTTTTTTCCTAAGTATTCGTTTTCGAACGAGTTGCTCTCCTGGACGCAGCCCTTCTGGTCGGTCCGCTGCTACGGCGGCTGTTTGGACGCCATGATGGTGGCACGCGGCGAGGCGGAAATCTGGATCGAGGGGAAGGTCCAACCCTGGGATCTCGCGGCGCCCAAAATCATCACCGAGGAAGCCGGCGCGCGCTTCTTTGACTTCAGCGGCAAAAGTACCATCAACGGCGGCAATTCCGTGGCATGTGTGCCCGCGCTTGCCGATGAAGTGCTCCGTTTTCTCAGCCGATGAGCACTCCCGCACGCACCGCGGAACTAACGGGCGTGCGCCAGTTTCAGATCGTCGAGCGGTCCATCCCCGATCCCGGCCCCGGTGAAGTGCAAGTGCACGTCGTCGCAGTCGGCGTTTGCGGTTCCGATCTGCATTCCTATTCCGAAGGCGCTGTAGGCGATTCGCCCTGCGTCTACCCCATGGTGCTCGGCCATGAGCCTGCCGGAGTCGTGGTCAAAACCGGTCCGGGTGTCACCGGCTGGTCAGCGGGTGACCGAGCCGCCCTCGAGCCTGCGCTCTATTGTTATCACTGCGAGTTCTGCCGCTCCGGTCATCACAACGTATGCGCCAATCTGCGCTTCATGAGCAATCCGGAAGAGCCCGGATTCTTCCGCGAGTATCTGAACCTGCCCGCGCGAAACGTCCTCGCGCTTCCTGAGGGTATCAGTCTCGAACTCGGCACCATGGTCGAACCGCTCGCCGTGGCACTGCATTCCATGCGGTTCGTGGCGCTCAGTTCCGGTGAGACTGCGGCTGTCTTCGGCGCCGGTCCCATCGGCTTGCTCACTTTGATCGCCTTGAAACTAGCAGGAGCGGCGCGTATCTGGGTCGTAGACCCCGTCGTCCACCGCTTGGACCTGGCCCGCGCCGCCGGCGCCGACGCCGTCATCGATCCGCGCTCCGTTGACCCCGTGTGCCAGATCCTTCAGGACACCTGCAACCGCGGCGTCGACGTCGCCATCGATTGCGGCGGCAAACACGACAGCATCAACCAATGCATCCACGCTACACGCAACGCCGGCCGCGTCGTCATGACCGCCATTCCGTCCGAGGTGCGCGTGCCCGTTGAATTCAGTCCCCTGCGCCGCAAGGAGATCACGCTCTACAACGTTCGCCGCTCCAATCACGAATCCCCGGAAGCGCTCGCCATGCTCTCCGCCCACGCCCGCCTCTTCGCCCCGCTCGTCACGCATACGCGGCCGCTGGGCGACATCAGCCAGGCCTTTTCAATGTTAGAGAATTATGAAGATGGAGTCGGCAAGCTCCTGATCACGTTTTCGAAATAGGTGTTGCGCGCCGGCAGTTGGCTACAGATGCGGATGTAGCGCAGGGACACGCGCCGTTTGCGGGTACCTGCGGCCTTTTGATCCGTTGGGATCGAAAAACCCGCGGGTATCCCGCCAACCCCGCGGTATCCCCGCGCTACATTACGGTGTTCCATTTCGGACCCGTTAATCCACCGGGCTCCAGGATGGATCCGGATCGTACCGGGTTATGGGCGGCGGCGCCCCACCCGGCAGAGGAGCGATATCCTTCTGATAGATCACGCCGTCCTGATTCACGATCAACGTGTGGATTCCGCTCACGCCATATTCCGCCGGCCACGCTACCAGCCCGAAGCCGCCCATGAGCCTATCTTTCGCCCGGTAACTGTGCGCGCCTCCGGGTGCATGAGGGCCTTGACCGTCGAGGATACGGAAATAATATCCATGGTACGGTTTCGTCGCCTTTTTCGATCCGTCCCAGGTAGCATCGACCAGGCCGCGCGGCACCAGCGGCTCGTCCCCGGCGGCTCGGTAAAGCCCGTCATGCCGGTCCCCCGTGCTCATCATCTGAGAAGCGTACTTCAACACGCCATCCTTGTCGTGATCTTCGGAAGCGTACTTGCGCTGTGCCTCGACGTATCCGGCGCAGATTTCGATAGCGTCCAGTTCGTCAGTGCCGATACGCCGCGCCTGCATCTCAACTCCGGCTTGGGAGGCGTCGAAGCTCCATTTGTCCTTCGAACGCACTATAGGAACCGGGAACGGCCAGTCTTCGTCGCCGATCGACAGAATCACACGGTTGGGATTCCTGGGGTCGGTGATGAGTTCATGCTTTTCGCGCGCCAGCTTCGAGAACTCCGCCTGCTCGGCCCGGTCCTGCTCAGGTTTGCCTGAGGTCAGTATTGCGTTTCCCTGCGGACCGAAGATGGCGGCCAACCGGGCGGTGTCGTGCTTCTCGGCGCCTTCGATGGCGGCTTGTGCAGCGGCATCCGCCGAATCGAAACGCTCTTGAGCGAACGTCGCGGGGGCCATTGCGAAGACCAGTGCCGCGTAGGTGGTCAGCCTGCGTTTTCTCATTTGTTTACCGCCTTCCTCCGCCGCCACGCATTCCGCCACCTCCGCCGTGGAAGCCCCCGCCGAAGCTGCGGCCCGCACCCATACTCGAAAAACCGTGGTCGCTTTGCACGCGGGTCGCCCCACCGTTGTGATAGCCGCCGAAAACGCTGTGCTTCCCGGTCCAGCCGCGCTGCTCAAATCCCGGGGATCCGAGGCGTTGCCGGCCGAATGCCTGTCGGCCGCCGCCTGCCCCTCGGTTGAAACCACCCCTGGACGCTCCGCCTCCCGCACGTCCCGTAAACCGGCCCGCGACGTCACGATTCGCGTACGGAACGCCGAGGCGATGTTCCGGGTCATGTGCCCAACTGGATCTGCCCAACGGCTCGCCATGAAAATGATTAAAGCCATATCGGTGAAAGAAAGAATGATTCAACCAGATGCCGCCGCCATACCAGTCCGGCGTCCAACCCCAGCCACCCCAGCCCCAACCGCCCCATCCGCCGAAACACAGGTCCAGATCGATACCCAAGCCCCAGCCGAAGCCGATACCAATTCCGGGGTAGACAAGCGGTGGGTAAACTCCCCACATTGGTGGTCCCCACACGTACACCGGATTGTAGTAGGGAACGTACAAGACATCCGGATTGGCCGGCATAATGTTGATCACAGTCTGCCCGTTCTGATTTTCCGTGGTTACCGTTTGCTGCGGCGTGGACTGTAGTGTGCCGCGAGCCAGCGCCTGCGCTCGCATGCGCTGCACCGCCTGCATCACGTCCGCTTGTTGCGCCAGAAACGCATTGCCCAGCGCCGTCGTCCATCCCATGTCCTGGGTCAGCCGCGCCAGCACTTGCGGAAACGCGACGAGTCCTTGCACACTGGGATCCCAATTCTGCTTCTTCGCTTGGTCCATCAGTTTGGATGGCTTCCATTTCGGATGGTCCTGCACCCATTGCTCGGCCTCGGCGATCTCCATCGGATAAGTCGCGGCCGCGAGCACTTCGCCCACGAGCGGATCTGGATAGAGTGCCATCGGAGCGACCAGGTCGTCGAGTTGCTGCGGCGACAGTGGCTGCGCCGGCGCGCTACCGGCGGGTGGCGGAAGTGGCTCTTGCACGGGCTGCGGCAGCGGATATTCTTGTCCCAGCGCCGGATGCCACAAGTAAAAGGCCACCAATGCCGCCACACCCAACCAGTATTTCCTGCCTGTTATAAACGACACTGTGCACCGCCCTTATCCAGATTGTGTGTAAGGCAAACGAACCGCCATACCGGCACACGGGGAGTTTTCGGGTTCTAAGGGCAGTAGGAAATCCAACCGTAGTAATGCATTTCAACGGCGGCGCCGTGCGCCATCGCGACCGGCCGGTTACGAGACAAGGTCACAGTCCGACTCTTGTCTGTCCAATTGTCGACGCCAAGTCCATCTATGGACGCTAACTCCAGGCCCACGCCTAAAAAGTGCGACCATGAATCATGCCCCGCGTTCCGCGCCTCGTGTGCTGCACGCTTGCACTCTTACCCGCCGCCGCGCAGGAAAGGGTCATCGAAAGCGTCCTGCCCGCGCTCGCCTACACCCCCAAGTGTTCGTCCACCATCGAGCTCCGCAATCTCAGTGACCGCCCCGTCACTCTCGAAGTCGAGGGCCACAAGAGCACTGGCGCCCTTGCTCCTCTCGCCGGACACCCCTCGCTGACCGTCCGCCTGAGTGCCGCCGAGCGGGCCAGCTACAAGCTGCAAACGGATGAGGACACCACCAGCGCCTGGGCAAGAGTCAAAGAGATCATTCCCGCGCCGCGGCTGACAACCGTGGTAGCGGTCAGTGGCACTACCGAATGCGTAGCCGGTGACCAGCTCCGCGCAACCCCGCGTGAACTGGCTTATCCAACTCGCAATCCCTGGTTTTCGGGCAACGTGTCGGAAATCCCCAGCGATGAAATTCTGCTGATCAATGCCTCGGAGCGGCCCGCCACCGCGTGGCTTTGTTACTCCGCGGGCAACCTGTACTCCGATCCCAACAGGACCCGCGCACCTCAACTGACTCCGCTCTGCTCGAGCGATTCCGTCGTGCACATCCCGCCTTTTGGCACGCGTCAATTCCCCGTGCAGCTCCAGAACAGCTCTTATTTTTCGCTGAAGACCGCGGGCGCTGCCATCGTGCTCCAGATGCTGCGCCCCCTCGACGCCAGCGTCAGGATGTACACCGTGGACTCCACCATTACCTTCGGCCGTGACGAGCCACCGGCGCCCGCACGGAAGTAGATTCGCTACCTTCCCAGATACATCACGTGGACATAAGTGCCGAGTCTCGCGTTGTAGGCGAGATACCATCCCACATGATCCGGATCGTCATAGATTACGATCTGGTCGGTGCCCCATAGCCAGTCGCCGCAAAAGCCGAGGTCTGGGTCCGCCACGCTGAAGTAGAACCCGCCAAACCAGAACCGGCTCGGACCGCCGCCCTCTATCCGAAACATGTGTCCCCGGCCGATTCCGCCCGTAAAACGCCCATGCTCCCAGGGATGGTCCAGATGAAACCGCGCGTCGTCACGACCGGTATCGTGTCCCACCCATTGGCCATTCGAGTGAACGTGAGGCGCTTCCGGATGCCCTTCCTGATCCTTGAAACTGCGATTTTCCTGCGCCGGCCGCCCTTCCTGCCGCGCTTGCGGAGCTGGTCGCGCTTCCCGAACCGGCGCCGGCCCCTTCTTCGGAATGTACCCGCCCCCTACCTTGCCCTCGCCGCCGCGATGCTCACCCTTTTGCGCCAGACCGCTCACCGCCACCAGCAGCGATATTGTCAGAACGCCAATAGCTCGATGCACGCAAATACCTCCTATCTGTTTCAGCACGAAACGATCCACTGTATTCTACCGAACGCCGGCAGCGTTGCGTTCCCGTCTGGAAAAAAGGGCGCGCGCCTGGTTCCGCGCCCGGAACGAAACCCTATTTGCGCACGGTGATACGCAACTCCACGTGGATCAAACCATTCACTGGCGTCAGTGCGGCCCGCATGGCAAAATTCGGTCCAGGGTTGGTGTCGAAATGGTGAACACCTTCCACCAGCGTAGAGCGGTCGCGGGGTGTGATTGCGGAACTCTGCAACCAAACCGGATAGCCATTCGCATTCAGCAGATCCGCGTAGAATGCGAGGATGGTGGCTCGGTCGGACGCCGACGTGAACTCCGCACTCAAGTAGCTCAGCTTGAAACGGTCCACGCCCTTGTGAGGCTCAAGGGGAACACCGTCGCAGGAGACCAGCCAGCGCGGCCAGACCAATGGCGGCAGCGGCGCTCGCGGGCGTGGATACAGCGGCTGGTCGAATTCCGCCAAATTGTCTGGAATTCTCTTCCGCGCTTCCGTCCGCTCTCCCGCGCGCGTCGTTGGTGGGTTGACCACAGAGTCAGAAGCACTCGGACTAACCGGTGATTTTGCCGCGCAATCCACCTGCACCGCCGTGCCCGTTTCGCTCGCGCGAATTTGGATCAGCAGGTCACACTCCGGCGCCGCGCCCCGAATAGTAACTCCGATACCATCCGCATTGGGGTGAAACGGCAGTTTCTTGTCTGCGAACACGCTGCGGTAGTGATGAATCACTTCCGCGGCCGGAGCCGAGGTTTCGTAATTGGACTCCACAAGTCCGGGGGTGGCGTGAGTCTCCGCAGTCGCGCCCGGAAAATTCGTGAGCCACGGCGGCATGGAAAGCTGCGGCCCAGCGACGCTTCCGGCGCCGGCAAGAAGAAAGCTCGCCATACCCAGTCTCCAGCGCATCACGTTCAAAACACCCGCTGTATGGAGCCTCTATGGGCGTAGACCCTGAACCGCATCGAAACCGTGATGGGCTCATTGAGTACCCAACGGGAAAAATTCACGCGGATCTCGGACCGCGCGCCAGGCGAGCCGTTGGGATAGTTGGAGCCCTCGACGTAGCCATCCGCGTTCTGCCTGATTCCAGACTGGGTTTGGCCCGTTCCCATTCTGGCGCGATCAACCGCATAACCGTGCGCCTTTAACAGTTCCATGTAGAACTTATAGATCGCAGTCATCGGTGCAGAGCTACGGTACTTACTCCCCAGGCAACCATCGTTCCCTTGAGCCGAACACTGTTCCAAAGCCGGCTTGGCGCCATCCATGTGGACCAGCCAATCGGGCCATACCAGAGGTGGGGCGGGAGCATCCGAGTACGTCCTTTGATGGAATTCGGCCACGCGCGCTTGATTCTCCGCCATCGTTTCCGCGGCCTTGTTTTTGAAATCCTCCTCAGTTTGCGCCCGGGACTGACCAAGAACATGGGCGTGCCTGGAAGCTTTTTTGCCCGTACCCGAGCCAGTCGTCGTGATCACCGTGGGCACCGCGGTTGATTCCGATGCCTGCGACTTCGCCGCGCAGCTCACGCTCACGAAAGTGCCGTCCCTTTGGCCGTGAATCGTAATCAATAGGTCGCACTCTTGAGCGGCGCCTCGAATTGTCACGCCCATTCCATCCGAGTTGGGCACAAACGGCAGACCTTCAGCTTCGAACAGCTTGCGGTAGTGCTCGCTGACGGCATCCGGCGTCGCGGCTGTGGTGTAGGTTACTTCTAGGAGAGCGCTCGAAGTGTTCGTCTCGGCGGTCGCCCCGGGATATGTCGCCAGCCACGTCGGCATTGCGAGCTGGCACAACAGCGGCACAGGAACGGCTAGAAACGCGGCGGCACATAAGAGTCTTTTCATGCCAGAACCATGTTCGCCGGTGGGGGACATACATTTCAATATGCTAATGGTTAACCCGGGAATACTAATGAGGTCTTATTGACTTCTGCATCCTGCGCACCCTGCAACTCCGCTCCGAGAACCGCTGCAATCAATACCTCGGACACGCCAACCAAACTTCGACCATTCTGGTGTTTCACTAAAACAATCGTCTCCTGCATCGCATTTGTAGCGCGGGGGTACCGCGCCCTTTTTCGGGACACCCGCGGCTTTTTCCAAGGCCATTAAAACTGGCGGAACCCTTTCGGCGACGTCGCAGGTACTTGACCAATAACCGGACGTTGTAGTAGCATTACCGGAACGAGTAGGAGATATGCCCAAGACGCGTTTTTCCAAAGCCGAGACTCGAATCCTGGAGCAGTTCTGGAAACTCGGAACCTGCGCTGTCCGCGAGATTCTCGACAGTTTGCCCGAGGAAGAGCGTGTTGCTTACACAACCGTGCAGACGCTCGTCTATAGGCTCGAAGAGAAAGGCGCGCTGCGCAAGGTGAAAAAAATCGGCAACGCTCAATTATTCGAGCCTGCCATCGGCCAGAGCGAGTTCCGAAGCGGCCTGGTTCGAGACCTGCTGGACCTATTCGGCGGGTCCCCTCGCCTGCTTGTCTCCAATCTCCTCGAAACCGGCACCATCACGCTGAAGGATCTCAAGGCCCTTCAAAACGCGGCGCCAGGCAGCCAGAACAGCCGCGCAGGCAAAAGCCATGGTTGATCACATCGCCCGCCCGTTGTACTACCTCGGAGTGCATCTCCTCTATGCCTAGATGGTCTGGCTCGCGGCTTGGATTCTGACCTCCATCCCGCGTGGCAGCGCCACCACGAAATATTGGATTTGGTTCGCAACATCGCTCAATTTCATTTTGCCGCTGGGCGCAGTTCTCGACAAGTTGTTGGCGCCGCATCTCTCCTGGGCCAGGCCGCTGGGCGTCATCGGCGACATCGGGCTCGACATAGCTGAGAACTCAACCCTCGCTGTGGCGCTTTTCGTGGTGTGGTTGATGGGCGGAGCCTTGATGTTTACGCGGTTGTGTTTGCGGATACGGGCTGAGCGTCGCGATGCGCAGGCGATGAGCCATCAACATGTCTGTGAAGAGAGGCCGGGTTTCCTTGCTGATGGCGTACGGGTAAAGTTCGCTGGAGGGTGGCAGGGTCCCGCAGTGGACGGGGTTCTGCATCCTCATATCTCGCTTCCCCAGGGAATTGACCGTGTGCTGAGTGAGCACGAACTCAACGCTGTCCTCCTCCACGAGCTGACACACCGCAAAAAGGCGCGATAACCTGATACGCCTTGTTCATGAAGTGGGGGCTTGTGCGCTGTGGTTTCATCCGCTCGTCTGGATCACCGGCTCTCGCCTTTCCTTGTATCGAGAGCTCTCCTGTGACGAGTCTATGATCTGGAGCGCCCACGGCGGAGACCTGGTTTCGGCGCTGGCAAAACTTGCCAATCCGGAAGAGGCGTTCTTACTTCAGGCGACTGCCTCGTCATTCTTAAGCCATCGTCTGACTCGCCTGTCTGCTGATCAGCCTCAGCGCGCGGGCCGTCGAGCGAGCGCACTGTTGGCCCTGGCGTTCAGTACCGTACTCCTGGCTGGCGTTTTTGAAACGGTGGCGCATACAGCTTGTTGTTTCCTGATCAGGAAGTAATCTCCAGGAGAATCATCTGGCTGCACGGGCCGCTCAATTTTGCAGAACGCCAACCATGCTACTTAGAATCTGTTTGCGCAGGCTGTTCACACTCTTAGCGGCAATCTATCTCGCTGTGTGTTCCGGCGGACAGCTCAGAGCTCAATCCCCAAGTCTCATGACTCTGGTCAAAGCTGCGCGGCTACTCGATCCCCGGACTGAGAAGGTGCTTTCGCCCGCAACCGTGCTGATCGATAACGGCAAGATCAAGGAAGGCGCGACAAGGGCATCTTCTTCGACATGACGCCGACTTTTTATGACGGCCTTTGGACGAGAATTCACGACACCAGCATTGTGATGTCTCCGGCCTTTCGATCCGAGAATGTTGCCAGTGACGATCGAGGCCGGCAGAAGGCAGCGGCCCTGATGCAGCGGGTTTTGAAGTCAGGAGTGAAGTTTGCGGCTGGATCCGACATGTGTTGGTTCTATCCCGGAAAAACGCGCGGCCAAGCCACGGCAATGATGTTTCCCGCCTTGCATAACGTTGACATGCCACCGCTTGAGATCCTTCGTGCGGTCACGAGCAACGCCGCGGAAATGCTGGGCTGGCAGGACCGCATGGGTGCAGTCGAGTCCGGGAAATTCGCCGATCTCGTCGCCGTTGCCGGAGATCCAATCGCCGATATAAGCGAGCTAGAGCGAGTTCGATTCGTGATGAAGAGCGGCCGGGTGGTCAGGAATGATTTTGCCTCGCATTGAGGGCGCTTTGATGACACAAATACGGATCAGTTTGCTGTTTTCAGTACTCATCTTCGCCGCGGCCGCCTGGGGACAGGGTGCAAGCGCCACAGCCGCGCGCGTGGTTGACCTCAAAGCGTCCGACGGGACCATCCTGAAGGCGAGCTACTTCCCTGCGGCCAAGCCAGGCCCTGGTGTGCTGCTGCTGCACCAGTTCAACCGGACACTTAAAGCCTGGGATGATCTGGCCGGGCAACTGGCTGCGGCTGGGATCAACACGCTTACCGTCGATATGCGCGGATTTGGCGAAAGCGGCGGCACGCCTAATACCAAGCTGACGGACGCGGAGAGGGCAAAGGTACGCACGATGCGGCCTAGCGACATTGACACAGCGTTTCAATACTTGGTTTCGCAGCCAGGCGTCAAGCGCGATGTCATCGGCGTGGGAGGAGCCGGCGAACTCGGCGTTGGCCGTTCCGTCGAAGTAGCGCGTCAACACTCTGCTGAGGTGAAATCCCTGGCATTGCTTTCCGGAGAGACTCTCCAAGACGGCCTGCAATTCCTGCGGCAGGCGTCACAACTGCCCGGACTGTTCGTTGTTGCCGACGACGACGAATACCCTCCCACGGTAGAGGCGATGGAATTGCTCTACATCACCTCCTCCAACCCGGGCAAGAAGTTTGTACACTACTCTGCTGCGCAAGAGGCGCCCTGGCTGTGGTATGAAGGTCCCGAGGTCGGGAAAGCCCCCGCCAACGGCGGCCACGGAACCGACATGTTTAAAGTTCATCCGGAGCTGCCCGGCATCATCGTGGATTGGTTTGTGACCACGCTGATCAAAACGCCAGGGCACGCGCCAGCGGACACCGTGGCATCCGCGCCAATCATCAATCAAATTCGGATACCCGCCGGCGTCGCCCAGGTCACGCAGCAACTGATGGAAGCCCGCCGAAAAGATCCCCAGGTGCAGTTGTTCCCAGAAATTACCGTCGACATCCTAGGCGCTGACCATTTGCGCGCGGGCGAGGCGAAGGCCGCGATCGAGATCTTTAAGCTCAACCTTCTTGCGTATCCGGACTCTGCCGACGCGCACAGTAACCTCGCCGATGCGTATTTGGCAGACGGACAGAAAGATTTGGCACGCCAGTATGCCGAAAAGGCATTGGCCATGCTGGATGCTCACACGGCACCCGCGTCCTCATGGTCCGATACGGAACAGCGGCGCAGTGAGATTCGTAGCGGCGTGCAGCAGACACTCAAGAAGCTAAGTCGGAGTCAAACAAACTGAGGAGCGTCACTTAATGAGACAAACACGAATCCTGTTGCCCTTAGCAGCATTCATCTTTACCATGATCACCTCGGGACAATCGCAGACTCCGCCGACCATCGCTTCATTCGTGGACGGCCAGATTACCGCCATCGAGAAGCAAATTGTCGAAGCCGCCGAGGCCATGCCGGAAGATAAGTACAGCTTCTCACCAGAGACCTTGACCATTCCAGGCAGTGACTACAAGGGTGTGCGCACGTTTGCCCAGCAGGTCAGCCATATTGCCGCTTCCAACTATGCCCTATGGTCTCCGCTTACCGGCGATAAGTTCCCGGATGACTTTATGGGCGGGAACGGTCCTGAGAAGTTGAAGACTAAGGCGGACATCCTCATGTTCCTGAAGGATTCCTTCGCCCTGGGTCACAAGGCCGCAGCTACATTGACGACTCAGAACATGTTGCAATCCGTGCAAGGCGGCAAATCACCGCGCCTGCGCTTGGCCGTATTTGGCGTCGCCCACGCGTTCGACCATTACGGTCAGATGGTCGAGTATCTGCGGATGAGCGGAATTGTCCCGCCCGCCAGCCGGTGAAAGTCGGGCTGAAATGAAACCAATACGAATCCTCACTCTGCTCGTAGTCGCCGGAATGAGTCTTTACAGCCAGAGTCAACCGCCTCCTCCGGTGCGTGCCCGAGCGGACGAAACGTTGGATGTGTGGAATGAGATCGGGAACAAACTCATCGCCATGGCCCGGGACTTTCCCGCAGACAAGTACGACTTCAAGCTCAGAAAGACGAACGCACCTTTGCGCAGAATCTTCTACACGTCGCCGCAGTCGACTACGACCTGATCCGCTCGATTTCCGGATCAAACATCGGGCCCGACTTCGGCAAGGACAGGCACAACCCGTCGCGGGACGTTTACAAAACGAAGGCCGACGTGGTGAAGCTGATCGAGCAGGCAGTCGCCGACGGCGCCAGCCCGGTGGACCCGCGTGTCGTGCTGGATGGAAATCTCATCAGCGCCGCGGGCGTAACTGCCGGCATTGACGCCGCGCTAGAGACCACAGCCATGCTCTGTGGCGATAAGGTTGCCCGGCAAAATTCAACTGAATATCCAGTACGCACCGGAACCGCCATTTCATGCCAGATCGCCCAAGAGTGCGCCTCCGGAAGTGTTGGAGGCGCAGGAGGCCGGGTACCGCGAGCTCAGAGAGGCCCGCCTCGCCCCAGCGCGGCTTGTCGCAGCGCGGCTCGGCATCTCTGCTCAGCCCTAGCATTTCCCTGGGAAACGTGAAGCCGCTGCCGTTCCACGCGATGCGGTTCTAGGCCCTCGACCTTCCGCCGTTGTATACTTCTCGGACAAGCACGAGGAGGTGCATTATGAGTTCGCGTAGGCAATTTCTGGCGGCGGGCGCGGCGGGGGCGCTGTTGGCAAGTCGGGCTCGCGCGGCCAAGGGCGAGTTCAACTATACGGAGATCGAGGGGCGCATTTCGCGACACGATTTCCGCGATCTTACCAAAGAGGACCTGCCCACTCCGGCGCTGATCCTCGACGAAGCGCTGTTTCAGAAGAACCTGCATACCATGGCCGAGCACAACAAGGCCACGGGATTGAAGCTGCGCGCGCACGTAAAGATTCACAAGTGTCCCGAGATCAGCAAACAACAGATTGCTCTGGGAGCATACGGGGTGTGCTGCGCGACCACGGCCGAGTGCGAGCTGCTGGTCAGCTCGGGCGTGAAGAATGTACTGCACACCTGCCAGCCGGCGGGCCGCGCGCAGATAGCCCGCACAGTTGCGCTGGCGAAACGCGAGCCGACATTCACAGGCGTGCTGGACGATCCCATCACGGCGGACGCTCTCGAAGAGGCGCTGGCCGCGGCGCACACCAAGATGAACGTGATCGTTGACGTCTACGCTGGTCTGAATCGGCAGGGCTGCCAGCCGGGTGAGCCCGCGTTGCGCCTCGCGCAGAAGGTGGATCAATCGAAGCAAATGAAGCTCGTGGGCATGATGGGCTATTCCGGCGGTGCCTCGCATACCCACGGCTGGGAGGCGCGCAAGCAGAAATCGACGTCTGACGTGGCCGCCATGCTAGAAACCATGGAGCTTTGCCGCAAGTCGGGCCTGCCGATCGGAATCATCACGGGCGGGAGTACAGGAACGTACAACATCGACACCGAGAATCACCTGACTGAGTTGCAGGCCGGTTCGTACATTTTCATGGACACGCTATATCGCAGGATTGGCGGCAAGAATGATGAGCACGTCTACACGGATTTCGAGCCGGCGCTGAGCGTCATGACGACCGTCATCAGCAAGACGCGTCCGAACCAATGTGCAGTCGATTACGGAAACAAGGCGCTGCTACGCACTACAGACGAAGTGAAGGGACGGCCGGAAGTAAAGATCGACAGCGGCGGCGCGGAATACGGCATGCTTTCTTGGAATGATGGCCCCGACATCAAGCTTGGGGATCGCGTTGAGATCTACCCCTCGAATCTGGATACCAGCACTAATGTGTACGACCGTTACTATGTGGCGCGCGGAGAAAATATTGTCGATGTGTGGCCCATCATGGGCCGATCGGGCGCGGCGCAGCGTTAAGTCTTGGTGATTCCCGGCAGCCAGCGCACGGCGTTCTCGCGAAAGATTTTTCGCACCACCTGCTCGGGAAGGCCTAGACCCTGAATCTGGCGGTCGCGGAACGTCAACGTATCTTGCGTGGCGAAAAACTTCCAATCCCATTCGTGCGTCTGCTGTAGGTGCTGAGCTGCTTTGGCGTCGTCGCCTGACTCCAAGACAAAATCCGTCGCGTAAAGCACGCGGTCCTGATACTTCGTCAGAAACTCGCGGGCTTGTTCATGGTCACCGCGAACGAAATAGCGCACGCGCGCGGCCACATCCACGGCGAAGTTGGGATAGATGTCGAGGCGTTTCGCCAGCCGGTCCCAATGCTCTTCATCGCTCCCAAGGTGGCATCCCACCACGCGGAGTTTCGGGTGCCGCTCCAGGATTCGATCTCGCGCTCCCAAAATTGCCTCTTTGCGCGGAACTTCGGATCGCCCGTACATGTGCCACTCGGGATGCTGGCTGTAATAACCGATCTCCGGGTTGTTCTTGTCGAGCGGCAGCCACGCCCCGTCCGGCTCGGCGAGATGCGCGATCAGCGTCTTGTCGGCTTTCTGGATGGCCTCATAAACCGGCATGAGCGCGGCGTTGTCGGGCAGCAGGTAAGCGCCGGATTTCCCGCGAATCCCCATGCCGATGTTCTTCCAGATCTTCACGCCAATCGCCCCTTGATCGAAAGACTGCCGCAGCCCCGCTATGGTTCGGTCGGCGAAGTCACGGTCTTCAAATCCGCGCGCGTCGAAAGCAGTCGCCCACGCAATGCGGCCCTTGGTCACACGATGGACTTCGGCGGAGCCGCGAATCATTTCGTCGAGGTCAGACGTCTGGTCGCCGATCGCTCTCGAAACGCAAATACTCAGGCAACGCCAGCGATCTTTTTCCAAAGCAGCGAACAACTCGGGAACGATGCGATGAATATGAGTATGAGTGTCGATGCGCTCGAAAGGTGCTTCGGCCGCCCGCAGGCTTCTGAGCGCCGCCGCAGCCGGAATGCACGCAAGTAGCTGCCGCCGAGTCATCCGCGTACGTTGTGCCGGAGGGTGAGCGATCCATCCGAATTGGTTTTCTGCTGGCACGCCCAATTCATGGGATAGCGTACACCTTTAACCTCCAGCTCCGCTTTCAGCTTTAAGCCTTCCCACTTGGTTCCCGGCGGCAACATCAGCATCGCCTGCCGGATGCCCGTGGGTTTGGGATAACCGGGATCCACGCATCCGCTCACATTGACCTTGCCGTCATCGCTGAATACAGTCAGGCGCAGCACCCCCGGCACTCCCGCAACACCCTTGTTCGCCAGACCCACAACAAGGCCCGGGGTCCCATCACGCGCGAAGCTCCAAATGAAGGAAGGAAACACGCGGTATCCGATGTGACGCGCGATGTAGTCGATTGGCTCCGGATACTTCTCGTAGTAACTGGGGACGTTCTTCGCCGCTTCGTTGTGCCAATTCCACACCGACCAGTAATTCGCGCCGACGTCCAGCACGTGCGACGTGATCTTCTCGTTGTACGTGACGCCTTCGTCGAGATCCACGCGCTTTGCGTCGCCCGTGGTCATACCGACCTCGCAGATCGCCGCGGTCCAGGCCGGACGGTTGCTCAGCGCTTCAATCTGCGTGTTTTCGATAAAGATCGTGTCCGTCCGAATCCAGTTGTGCGTGCGAATGGTGCGATCGAGAAGATCGGAATTGCCCACCAGGCTGAAATCCGGTTCAGTATTCGTGACCACGGGAGTCTTCGTCCAGATTTCCAGCTGGGTTTCCAGCATTCTCATCCAGGTCTGCTCTGCCACCACGTTGCTCGGAAACGCATTGCCCTCGTACGGCCACGTGTGCGCTTCGCCCCAGAATCCGTACATCATGGTGTCCATGTACTCGATCTGCGGATTGCCGTTATACTGCGCGGCCAGCAGTTCATTCAGCTCGCGAAACGCCGCCTGATAAGCCGGGTGCTCGTATTGCGGCATCCGGTGTTCCTTCTTGTAGCGGGTCTGGGACGGATTGCCTTTCCACTCGCCCTTGAGCTTGAGGTACAGCACCTTTTCCATGAGGAACTCGGGCATGCCGGGCTCGACATAATCGGGATTCTCCAGCATGATGCGGAATCCAACCCGCTTGTTGTAACGTTTGGCGAGGTCGAAAGTGATCTGCCACCAATCCGGGAAATCCAGTTTGCCCGGTTTCTTCTGCACCTCCCGCCAGTTGGGCCGAATGTAAATCTTCTGCGTGAACGGGATCTTGACCAGATCCTCAAGCGACTTTTCCAGGGTCTCGCCGGGAATTCTCGGCGGACCGGTGTCGCCTGACACATAGACAACCAAGCCCATTCCATAGTTGGGAACGATGTCCCTTGAAGGCGTGGTCACCATGACCACGTCGCTATCGGGAACTACCGCGGCGGGCGCGTATTGCGGAAACGGACCCTGATACAGCCTGTCTTTGACTTCGGGACCGGATCCCCAATCATATTTTTCCCAGTTGTGTTCCGGGATGTAAGCGCGCGCGGCCGTGGGCGCCAGGCCGGTGGCGATACCGGCCGTGCCGGCCGTTTGCAGAAACGATCGTCTGTTCATGAGAACTACTCCGGTTTGGCTTCGAGCATCAGATGCTTGGCGAATTGCACGTCCAGCGTGGCTTCCGGCCCGTGGACGGTTCCCAGATCTTTGCCGTTTTCGTAGTCCGTCACGTGGTAGGGGCCTGCCGAAAGCCCGCGCAGCGTGACCTTGCCTTTCCAATCCGGCGCGAAGAAGGCGTAATACATGCTGCCGTCTTTGCGAATAGCGTGGGTTTCGGGCTTGTCGAATCCGATGTCGTACAAGGTGCCCATGTACTCGCCGCGCGACAGCATCTTCTCTTTGTAAATGCCGAGCCACTTTTCGAAATTCTGCTCGCGCGCCGGGGTCAGGTCACCGCGCTTGCGATCGGCGGAGCCTTCGGGCCAGACGAAATTAGTACCGAGCACGGCGCCGACGCCGATCGCAGAGGCGAAATCGTCTTTGTACATGTCCACGTGATCGCTGAAGTAAGCGACGGAATCACCATGCAGCGCTTTTAGCGACTTACCTTTCGTACGGACCTGGTAAGCGGACCCGGGGTCGGATGCGACAGACATATTGAAGTAGGGCATGGTGAAAAACGAGTAAGCGTCGCCGCAAGGGCAGAACTCAACCAGCGCGTCGGATTTGACCTGGCGAGCCGTATCGTAGAGCGCCTTGAAGAACAGCGGCATCCCCTCGACCGATTCCTCAGGCCGTGCGTGATGATGCGCCGGGTTGTAACAGGGCGGCGCTCCGTTCATGTGCTGGCCATCGAGCTTGAGTCCGTCGAAGCCCCAATCCTTCATGGCCTTCACCACGATGGCTTTGTGATATTCGACGACGTCTGGATCAGCCGGGCAGAGATACCACGAGTTCCAATACGAGATCTTCTGCTTGCTGCCGTCGGCGTTCAACAGCAGCCAATCGGGGTGCTTCTTCACCAGTTCCGTGCCCGGATCGGCGGCCAGCGGTGCCCACCACAACTGCGCCTTGAAACCCTCGGCGTGAATCTTGTCGACCAGCGCCCGCATATCGGCATCGCCGTTCGGATATTTCTGCGGATTCAGGAACCAATCGCCTTGCGCCGTTTGCCAGCCGTCATCCAGAGTCACCCAGGTGAAGCCGAGCTTCTTCACGATGGGCAAAGCACCAAAGAGTTGAGCCGGTTTCATTTTGCGGCCGTAACCCCAGGCGCACCAGATCGGCTGGAAAGCGCTGTCCGGCGACGCATCAAAATGGATGCCCTGTGCGATCATCATCTCGCGGTAGTCGCGTAGGGTTTGAAAATAGTCGCCTTCGTGAACTTCAACGAAGGTCCGGAGGGTAGACATGGTTTCTCCGGGTTTGAGCGTCCGATCGTGCTTGAACTCCACGGCGACCGTGGCGTGCTCCGGGTCAGGTTGCGTAACCGGCAGCGAGACCAGCTTTGGCGCCATTGCCAGGTGACCGACGCCGATGCCCACATCACGACGCCAGACATCGATCACCGGGGTTCCCCCGCCGTAATCGGAAGCATTCATGCCAAGGAAGTTTTCTTGTTTGAAACCGGGTTTCAGCGGGACGATCCAATCCGGACGTTTCTCATAAGAGCCGCTCTCGAAGGACCAGAAGGCGGGGCTCTTCTCAGATCCCGCGTTGATGGAGTAGTGCTGATTCGTCCAGGCGTTCACCTCGAGATCCGCGCTCCCCGTGTTGGTGTACACGACATCGAAGAATGCCATCCGCGGAAACTGGTCGTACACCGTGACAGTCAGCGTTTTCTTGAGCGAAGGCGCTGTGCCGGTCAGAACGGTTGCGGACCCCAATCCCAGACGATCATGAATCCTATTGGACACGACAGCACTTAGAAAACCCTGCAAAGGGAAATCCGTGACGTCACGGCCCGCCACGCGAATGGATTCCGAAGGAGAGAAATCGCCGATGACGATTTCGCGTCCGCCGAACAAAGCAACGACGCGAGTGTGCATGTTCTTGTCGAAGTCGATGCGGATGTTCCTGCCGGTAACGCGCGCTTTGTCGGCTGCGAAAGCCGGGGCAATAATCGAGACAAGCAAAACGAATTGCGAAAGAATTCTCATATAGTGGCCGGTTTTGAATCGACTTCAGCATATGCCCAGTCGGAGGCCGACGTCAATTGCGATTTCTTGCCATGAGGACCGAAAACGAAAGCAAACAAAGTAATATGAAAATTTCTGTAGACCGTCGGCTGGATTGTCTTATACTGTTTCTCACGTCCGAAATGCTGCGAACTCTCTGCGTTTTCCTCGGGTGCCTTAGCCTCCTGGCTGGCCAGACCGATCAGGACTGGACGCACTACGTGCGTATTGCCGGTAACGGACTGCGTGTGGATAACGCGGATCAGATTGTCCGCGGGGCCGCCGACACCAACGTTTTCGGCATCGAAGTGGACAACGATATCCCCGGCCGTTTCGAAAGTTTTGTCGATCCCACGGAAAAACTGCGAGCCATTCACGCGGTTGCCGAGAAAGCTCATGCCGCCGGCAATTACGCCTTCGTCTACATTGCGGGCACCGAATGCATCACGGCTCATGCTGCCTCAGCCGCACACAGCATGGCGAAAGATCACCCCGATTGGCTGCAACGCAAGATTACCGGCGAGCCGGCGCTCTTTGGCGGCGGCAGCGCATTCTGGATTCGCGAAGGCGACGAGGACGTCTGGATCACGCCTTTTGCTCCCGAGTGGCGCAAGATCTACATGGAGCGGGTGCGGCAGATCGCGGCGACGGGCATCGACGGTGTGTACGTAGACATCCCCTATTGGATGACGCACTTCGACAATTGGGAGGACACCTGGGTCAGCTTTGACGATTACACCGTCGCCGCCTTCAAGGCCAAGACCGGGCTGAACGCCAAGACCGATTTGAAACTCGGCGATTTCCGCGACGCGAACTTCCGTAAGTGGGTGGACTTTCGCATTGAGGCGATCACTGACTTCATGCGAGAAATTGACGCCAACGTGAAGGCGGTGAATCCGAAGTGTAAGACCATCGCCGAGATCTATCCGGGCATCGAAGAGAGCGCCGTGCGCGTCGGCTCGGATGTGTACGAATTGTACGGAGTGGTGGACACCATCGCGCATGAGTACTCAACCGGCGGCCGGTCGGCTGCGCGCACACCGCTCGCCTGGTTTCAGGACATGGCTGGCATGTACTCCTTCCGCGCGTTTGCCGGCAGTAAACCTAGCTGGATGCTGAGCTACTCGTGGGAAAAGGAGAAGCCGATCGCACCCGGCGAGGCGATGCAGAACCTGGCGATGGCACAGTTGATGGCGGGGACCAATACCTGGGATGTCCAGGGGCACGTCATGTCGGGCTCGAACGACATCCAGACGCGCAAGCTGATCTTTGGATGGATCAAGGAACACGAGAATACGTTCTTTCTCCCACGGCAGCCGATTCGGCCTATCGGAGTTTACTTCTCGCCCCAAACCAGAAATTACTTTGCCAAAGAGTTCATTGACTCCTACCGTGGCATCATGATGTTCCTCATGCAATCTCATCTGGAATTTCAGATTGTGACCCCCCGGACTCTTGTAGACTTTCACGGAAATCTGCTGATTCTGCCGGACGCGCGCTGCCTGGGCAAAGACGAGTTGAGTTACCTGGAGTCTTACGTGGCATCGGGGAAGACCTTGATGGTTACCGGCGAGACTGGAAAATATGACAGCAGCGGGGCGGACCAGGCCTCAAATCCGATGCGCCGCTTGACGGGTAAGAACTGCATCTATCGTCCCAACTGTCCCGGCAAAGCTTACTACGCTCAATTGCAGAAGGAATTCAACCAGCAAGCCGCCGCGGGCACGTTTGAGTCGGCCGAATTCAACAAGCTGAGGCAAGCGTTCGCAGCGGAGGTTTCGAAGGCCGTGAAACCCACGGTGGAAGTCACTGCGGCGCCATTCGTTTCTAGTCAGATAGCCAAAGTTGACGGCAAGGTATCCGTGTTTCTCGCCAACTTCAAAGGACTGAAGTCCAAGGAGGTAGCTCGCCAGACTCCGGAACAGAATGTGAAGGTCACCTTCTCTGCGAAAGGGCCTGGCACAATTGCCTTTCTTCCATTTCTCGGCCAACCGCAGAAGATACACGGGGAATTCAACCACGGCAAGCTTTCTTGCGAATTGCCAGCCATCGAAAAAGGCGCGGTTGCGTGGTTGGAATAGAAAGGAGTCGCGTGAGATTCCTTGCCTTGGTATTTCTTTGTGTCTCAGCAGTATTTGCTCAGGCAAACTCTTTCTACGTTGCAACCACCGGCAATGACGCCAATCCCGGCACTCAAACCGCTCCCTGGCGTACCATTCAGCACGCCGCTGATACGGCACGGGCAGGTAGCACCGTTAATGTGCGTGGCGGAATCTACCAGGAACGCGTAACCATCAACGTATCCGGCAACCCAAGCGACGGGTACGTCACGTTCCGAAGTCATCCCGGCGAGACAGCCATTCTAGAAGGCGAGCATCTCACTCCCGACGGCAGAAGCGGCATGCTCGTTATCCACAAAAAGAGCTACATCCGGATCGAGGGCTTCGAAATCCGGAACTTCCGCACTGCGGAACACCGGCTCGCCCCACTGGGCATCAGTGTTACGGGCTCGGGCACGCACATTGAGCTTTTGCACAACAACGTTCATCACATTGAGAACAATTTCCAAGGGCGAGATGCCCCAGGGAGCGGCGGCAACGGATTTGGCATCGCTGTTTACGGCACCGACGCCAAGACTCCCATCAGTGAACTGGTTATCGACGGCAATGAAGTCCACCATCTCAAGACCGGTTCGAGCGAGTCACTGGTTGTGAACGGGAACGTGACTAACTTTCGCATTACGCACAACGTGGTGCACGACAATAACAATATCGGAATCGATATCATCGGCTTTGAGCGCACTGCGCCTGACCCAGCGGTCGATCAAGCCCGCGACGGAGTCGTCAGCGGCAACCTGGTTTATAACATCACTTCGCGCGGCAATCCGGCCTACGGCAATGACCAGTCTTCCGACGGCATCTATGTGGATGGTGGCACGAGAATCCTGATTGAGCGGAACATCATTCATCACGTAGACTTCGGCATTGAGTTGGCCAGTGAGCATCGCAACCGCACAACCAGCTACATCACTGCGCGCAATAACCTGATTTACGCCTGCAATACCGCGGCCGTTTCCATTGGCGGCTATGGTGCGGAGCGTGGCGGCACCGACCACTGCATGGTGGTCAACAACACTCTCTACGGAAACGATACATCCAGCACCGGCTCGGGCGAGTTCCAGATGCAATTCAATATGACGGACAACCGATTCGAGAATAATATCGTTTACGCCGGCGCCCACTGCCTGATAACAGCGAGCAAATCCGGTCCTGCCGTCGCCGGGACGCCCACCGTGACCGTCGATTACAATCTCTACTATTGCGATTCCGGAGCCACGGCTAGCACGTGGGGATGGTACCCCTCGATCCACACTGGATTCGAGAAGTACGTCACCGCGACCGGTAACGACGGTCATTCCCATTTTTCCGACCCGCACTTCGCCGACCTCTCGAAGAATGACTTCCACCTGCGATCGGATTCCCCCGCAGTCAATGGAGGTGTGATCGCGGGATTGCCGCTGGGCGAGCAGGATCTCGAAGGCTCAACGCGAGTCAAGGGTGGACACGTAGACATCGGCTGTTATGAAAAGCGATAGCGGTGACTCCATGCCGGGTCTGGACGTGAATCGCCGCGGTTTTCTGAAGACCGCCGTCGGCGCCGGCGCCGCTTTGGCTGCGTCCAATCCGGCGCGCGCTGTTGTGTCCTCCAAAATGATCGGCATTCAAATAGGTGCTATTTCGTTTGTGGATGAAGGCGTCGAAAAGGTGCTCGACGTGCTCCAGGAGCGCGCATTCGTCAATACCCTCTTTCTCGCGGTGTTCACCTACGGCCGTGGAATCGCGGGACGGCAAATTCCCGGCCAGCCACTGCCCGATCACGGCAAACAGGAGTACGACCTCAAATTTCACGGCGGCAACTTCGCCACACCGCACCCGGAGTTCTACCAGAACACCATTCTCAAAGAGACGCGCGCGCCCGATCACGTCAATCTCGACATTCTCGCCGAAGTCCTTCCCGCGGCCAAGAAACGCGGTATGAAGACCATCTGCTGGTTGGAGGACGTGTTCCGTACCGACCTGCCGAACATTGAGAGACTCCAGGAGCGGGATCTCTATGGCCGAAACGCGGAAACGCTGTGCCTGAACAATCCCGATTACCAGAATTTCCTCACGGGTCTGGTGGAAGACTACACGCGCTCATATGACATTGACGGAATCATGTGGGGTTCCGAGCGGCAGGGTGCGCTTTCGGATGGTCTCGGCGCCACGCATGACGATCCGCCCATCGATCCAGGTAATGTCACCTGCTTCTGCCAGTTTTGTCAGAGCAAGGCCAAGGAACGCGGCATCAATGTGGAGCGTGCGAGGCAGGGTTTTCTTGAGTTGGAAAAATTCGTCCGTGCGGCGCGCAGCGGCGAGCGTCCCGTGGATGGTTACTACGTCCAGTTCTGGCGGCTGCTGCTGCGCTATCCGGAGCTGGCGGCCTGGGAGATGCTTTGGACAGACAGTCTGCGCGAAACTTACGGCGCCATATACAAGACAGTGAAGGCTGCCAAGTCAAACCTACCGGTGGGCTGGCACATCTGGCACAACAACTCATTTAACCCAATCTACCGCGCTGAACAGGATCTCCGCGAGCTTTCGAAATACTCGGACTTCCTGAAGATCGTGATGTACAACAATTGCGGCGGCGAGCGCATGGCGCTCTATGTGGACAACATCGGCTCCACGCTCTACGGGGACCTTTCGAAGCAGAGTTTGCTCGAGTTCAACTATGCGGTCATGAATATCAAAGAGCGCAGCTATGATCAGATTCCTTACACGGGGCTTTCGGCGGACTACGTTTATCGTGAGACAAAGCGCGCACTCGAGGGTGTTGCCGGTACCCACACCATGATCTGGCCTGGAATCGATATCGACATCCCAACCGAGACCAACCACAGCAAGAGCACGCCGCAAGGGGTCAAAGAGGCTGTGATGGCAGCTTTCCGCGCCGGTGCACCGGGAGTGCTGCTCTCTCGCAAGTATTCCGAAATGAAGCTGGCCGACCTCAGCGGCGCCGGAGAAGCCATCCGCGAGCTAAAACTCGTTGGCTGAAGAACCGTAAGATTCCGTACATTCCCCTCAACCTGTCACAAAACTTGGCGCTGTCCCGGAAGGCACAAGTCTGTTCATCCCGGAGGGTGTCATGCTTCTGTTCTGCGTAACCGGCCTGCTTCTTGAGGCGGCCCGGAGTAAGCAATCCGGCCCTGCCTATTGAGTCGAGATGTTCTCCGCTGCGCCAACAGGTGAGTCAACTACGCCAGTGATTCGTACGGGAAGCACGGCCGTAGTGACCGGAGGCACTGATGGCATCGGAAGAGCCATTGCCCGCGGCCTCGCGGCAACAGGCGGGCGCTCTACAGTCACATCAAGCATTTCCGGCCAGTCAAGCCAGCCTCGCTGGCACAAGAGATTTGTGAAGGCCGCCGTCTCTGGCTGTTCAGCGGGCAACTGGTGGCACGCAGGCGAGCCATGGCAGCCTAGCGTTTCTCTCCTTTTGCCTTTTGCAATTTGCCTTTTGTCTTTTGCCTTAATGCGCGGACCGCCAGAAATCCAGTAACGAACCCGCCGCGCAAGCGCACCGGCACGTGAGAAAATGAAAGCGAGCTGTCGATCTCATGGTGCGCGACGGAATCTATTACGGTGTCGTTTTTTCCGCTGCGGGTGTGGCGATGACGTGGGTACAGCCCTGGCTCGCCCTCCCGCTGTTTGTGCTCGCGGCGTTTTGCCTGTATTTCTTCCGCGATCCCGAGCGCGACATTCCCTCAGGCCCGGTAGCGGTGTCCCCGGCCGATGGCAAAGTCGTCGCCGTGCGTCCCGAAGGCCCTTCTCAGAGGCGCGTCAGTATCTTTCTGAACATTTTCGATGTGCATGTGAACCGCACCCCCATCGCCGGAACCATCACCGGCGTTCAGTACCAGAAGGGCCGGTTTCTGGTGGCCAGCAAGGAGAAAGCCTCGGCGCAGAACGAACAAAATACGGTGGTGGTGGAAGGCAACGGCACGCGTGTGATCTTCAAACAGATTGCCGGGCTGATCGCGCGGCGTATCGTATTCAACAAAAAACCTGGCGACCAAGTCGCCGCCGGGGAGCGCGTGGGCCTCATCAAGTTCGGCTCGCGTGTCGACGTGGTATTCGGTCCCGAGTGGGAGATCCTGGTGCGGGAAGGAATGCGCGTGGCCGCCGGATCGAGCGTTTTGGCGCGCCGCAACGTTACTCAGCCGGCGCGGGAATCCTCCGCCCAAGTCAGCAGCCTGGAGCCTGTAGCATGTCAGGGCTGAATCTCAAGAAGCGGTTCATCGACCCGCGCTCGCCCGATCACCGTCCGCCTCGCGCCGCGTACGCGTTGCCGACGCTCTTCACTGCGGGAAACATTTTTCTTGGCTTCGTTTCGGTGATTCAGTCCCTGCAAGGCGCGATGGCGGCACATGACGGCACATCCGGCGCTGAGCATCACTTCGAAATCGCGGCTAAAGCCATCGGCCTGGCTTTTCTTTTGGATGGCTTGGACGGCCGCATCGCGCGCATGACCAACACCGCCAGCGAGTTCGGCCGCGAAATGGATTCCCTCGCCGACGTCATCAGCTTCGGGATTGCGCCCGCCGTGTTGGCCTATGTCTGGGGTGTGCAGTTTATCGATCCCGGCCTCGCCCGCGCGGTGCACGATCAGCTCGTGGGGGTCGGCAGTTTTTTTACATTCCTGTTTCTGCTGTGCGGCTCGGCCCGGCTCGCGCGCTTCAATGTTCAGAAGAACCCCATCCCGAAAAATCCAGGGCGCCCGCATCGCAAGTACTTTGTCGGGCTGCCGATCCCCGCCGCCGCCGGAATGGTGGCTTCGGTGGTCTACGCGGCGGATTCCGAGCCGATCACTTACTGGCCTTTCGCCGTCGCCTGGATGGTTTTGCTGGCTCTGCTGTCTTTCTTAATGGTGAGCACCTGGCGCTATTACAGTTTTAAAGACCTGAACCTGACGCGACCGCGTACGCCACTCACCGTCATCGTGGTGGGCGTCCTGATCGCTCTCATCTGGCTCTATTCGCAACCCGTGCTGGTCGTGTGTGCCGCGTGTTATGTGGGGAGTGGCATTGTAATCCGCATCGGCGGAATCATCCGGCGCCATTTGCGGCCCACACCACCCGGACAGCCGGAGCACCAGGTTGGCTAAGACGGAATCGTTGGCGCTCGTCGGCAGCCAAACTCTCATGGGGCGCGAGGTTCGCGATTTGCTCTCGGGCAGTATTCTGGGACACGAGCTCCGCCTCATCGCGGCCGAGAGCGACGAAGCCGGCAAGATCACCGCGCAAGCCGGCGAGCCCGCGCTGGTAACACCGCTGGCGGGTGAGAATCTCGAATTCGTCCAGACGATTTTTCTGGCCGGAGCAGTGGATTCGGTCGAAAAACTCCGCGAGCTTGCACCCCGCGCGAACCTCATTGATCTCACGTACGCGGCCGAAGATATGCCCGACGCACGGCTGCGCGCCCCCATGGTCGAGCGCGCATACCAGGTGCCGCGGGATGCCATCCACGTCATCGCCAACGCTGCCGCCATTGCCATCGCACTGGTCCTGGGCCGGCTTCATGCGTCTCACCGGATCGGCCGCGCCCTGGCCCATGTCTTCGAGCCAGCGAGTGAGCGCGGCGCGCAGGGATTGGACGAACTTCAACAGCAGACCGTCGGCTTGCTTTCCTTCAAAGGCCAGCCCAAGGCGATCTTCGATGCGCAGCTTGCCTTCAACATGCTGTCCCGCTACGGCGAAGAGGCGCCGGCTGCTCTCGAAGATGCGGAGTTGCGCATCGAGCGGCACCTTGCCACGTTGCTGGCAGTTTCCGGTGGCGCACCTATCCCCTCGCTGCGCCTCATCCAGGCGCCGGTCTTCCACGGCTACAGCATTTCGCTTTGGGTAGAGTTTGACGAGAACCCTGGTGTCTCCGCCATCGAACAAGCACTCGAAGGTGAGCCCATTGATCTTCGTGCCGGTGATACGGAGCCACCCAATGTGGTGGGCATCGCAGGGCAGGGCGGACTGGCCATCGGCAGCATCGCTCCCGACCGCAACAACTCCCAGGCCGCTTGGCTCTGGATCGTAGCCGATAATCTCCGCCTTCGCGCGGAAAACGCCATTTCCGTAGCTCAAGAATTATTATGAGTGGATTCCGCCCACTTTTGCCTTTTGCCCTTTGCCTTTTGCCTCTTACCTTCACATCCTGCGGCTACCACGTAGCCGGGACTGCTGATACCAGCAGCGGGCTCCCCACGAATATCAAGACCATCGCCATCCCGGCTTTCGGGAATGTGACAGTCAGCTACAAACTGACCAGTTATCTTCCCGGAGCTATCACGCGCGAGTTCATCTCGCGAACTCGCTATCGGGTTGTGAACGATCCGAAGGACGCCGACGCCGTGCTCACCGGCACCGTTCTCCGCGTCGATTCCGTTCCCCTGACCATCGACCCGAAAACCGGCCGCGCCGCGTCCATCCAGGCCGTTGTCACCATGCAGCTCGCCCTCCGCGATCGTGCCACCAACGCCGTTCTGTTTGAGCGTCCCCGGTTCGAGGCGCGCCAGACCTACGAGATCGCCGTTGATCCCAATGCCTATTTCGACGAGAGTCTTCCGGCGATGGATCGCCTGAGCCGCGAGGTGGCGCGGTCGGTCGTATCCGCGATTCTGGAGAACTTCTGATGACGCCGGCGCAGTTTCTGGCGCGCATGAAACGCAAGGAGATTGCTCCCGCGTACCTGCTCCTTGGTGCCGAAGCCTACCAGGGCCGGCGCTGCCGGGATGCCCTGCTCGATGCCGTGTTTGGCCCCGAGGAGCGCGAGAGCGGTCTCGCGCAATATGACCTCGGAGAAAACTCGCTCGCACAGGTCATGGACGATGCCCGATCGCTATCGCTGTTCGCGGACCAGCGCGTGATTCTCGTCACCAACGCGGAAGCTGCGCTGCCTCGCCAGAAATCGGAGGAAGAAGACGACGCCGGCTCCCCCGATGGCGCCGCCGAACTGGCTGCGTATTTGAAGGATCCCTCGCCCGGTGTGACGTTGCTGTTTCAAGCCTCGCGTTTCACATTCGAAGGCGAAGACAAGAAGAAGATCGAGCGCGTGCGAAAATTCTACGCCGCTGTTTCCGATGCGGTGGAGCTTGACCGCTTCTCCATGGACGAAGCCCGCTCCGAAGCCCACCAACTGGCACGGCAAGTCGGGCTAGCCATCGATGCGCCGGCTCTCGAATTGCTGGTCGAGGCGTTAGGCGGCGATGTCGCCCGCATCGCCGTCGAGATCGAAAAGCTATCGCTCTTCAGCGCCGGCAGCCGGTCGATTTCGCTCGACGATATTGGCGCCTTGGTCCCCGATGCGCGGTCGGCCACCATCTTTGCGCTGGTCAATGCGCTGGGTCGCCGCGATCGCGCACGCGGCCTGCAGATTCTCGACACTCTGTGCCGGGAGGGCGAGTATCTACCCCTGGCGCTGTCGTTCTTGTCTACACAATTCCGCCTGGCCCTGGTGTCAAAAGAGAGCGGTTTGCGCAGTCCGCAACAGATTCAAGGGCACTTCGCGCGTTCCGGCGTGCCCATGTGGAACTCCCGTGCCGAGCAGGTTTTTCAAACTCTATCGAAGTTCTCTCGAGAGCAGTTGGAACGCGGGATGAAGCTGATCTTCGCGGCCGACCGCGATCTGCGCAGCGCTCGGCCCGACGACCGCATCGTCATGGAACGATTTGTCTTGGAGCTTACTTCGTAGCCAGGGACTTGATGCGCAGGTGCAGGCTCGATTTGTAGCGCGCCGCGGTGTTCTTCTTGATAACGCCCAACTTAGCTGATCGGTCGATCACGGAGAAAGTCTCCGGCAGCGCCTTCAGGGCTCCGTCGCTGTCTTTCGCCGCTATCAGCCGCCGCAGGCTGCGGATTTGGTGCCGCAACCGCGTGGCATTGCGCCGATTAAACTCGATGCGCCGTTCCGTCTGTCTGACCCGCTTTAGTGCGGAAAAGTGATTCGCCATAACGAAATTTTCAATTTCCTAGGATACCACACCCGGCTTTGTGTTATTCTCGAAAACGTCCTGAAAGCCCTTTGGTAGCAGCATGGGAAGCTGGTGAAAGTCCAGCACGGCCCCGCCACTGTAAGCGTGGAGGACCGGTCAAAACACAGCCACTGTTCCGTTGAGGAATGGGAAGGCCGACCGGCCCGATGAAGCGCAAGTCAGGAGACCGACCGAGGAGATTCTGCAGGAAACCGGCACGCCGGTCCACTTGCGGAACCAATTTCAGGGCGTGAAATCCGGCAGCGGAGGGCTGCTCGAATATGACACGTCCACTTTCATTCAGTGTTTTTCTCCTCGCGTGCATGCTGCACGCGGGAACCTATCAAGGCAAAGTTGTTGACCCATCCGGAGCGGCCGTAGCAGGCGCCGGCGTAGCGGCTGTGAACCGCCTGGGAGTGGTAGCGCGCGCGGCCGCTGATTCCACGGGTGCGTTTCAAATCACGGTGCCGGAAACCTCGGGCGCGAACCTACTCGTTACCGCGCCAGGCTTTGAAACCAAAACAGTTCCGCTCACGGAGGCGGCGTCCATTACGCTGGCCATTGCGCCGCAAAATGATTCCGTTACCGTTGCGGGCTCGGCGATGGACGTTCCGCTCAGCGAGCAAGGCTCGAGCGCGAGCGTGATTACGCGCGAGGAGATTGCCCAGCGCAACGAAGCACAGGCTATCGATCTGATGCGTTACCTGCCTGGAGTGAACGTAACCTCAACCGGTTCGCGGGGCTCGATCACTTCGATGTATATTCGCGGGGGCGCGGATGATTTTAACCTGGTACAAATCAACGGCATTCCGATCAACTGGTTCGGAAGCTTCCCGCCTGATTTCTCCCCGATCCCAACGGATTTTCTGGATCATGTCGAAGTTGTTCGCGGAGCGCAGTCGGCAGTTTATGGTTCTTATGCAAACAGTGGCGTCATCAATTTTGTGACGCGCCAACCGGAAGAGAAGTTCACACTCGACGCGCTGGCGGAGGGCGGCAGTCACGACGAGCGACGTTTCGCGCTGGGCGGATCGGGAATGCTGGACGGGTTCGGCATTGGCTTGTATCTGTCAGAGATAGACGACAACGGGCCGGTGCCCAACAGCGGCTATCAGGACCGCAACCTCTTCGCCACGGTCATGCGCAATTTCGGGCGGCAGAGCTTCGCGGCCAACGGCAGCTTTAACGCAAGCGACTCCGGCTCACCCGGGCCATACGGCTCCGATCCCGAGCACCTGTTCACCGGCATCGATCTGATCAGCCACAATAAATTCAACCGGTCGGTGTACGGCGCGCATTACCAGATAGATATTACGCCGCGAGTGCGCCAAGAGTTGTTCGCAAACGTTTTTTGGAACAACAGTTTCTATATCAGTCCATTCGGCGACAGCTTCGAGAACGATTATCGCGGGCAGTTAGAAGAGCGCACGGTGGTGAACGTCTCGTCACATTACACGGCGGCGTTCGGGTACGTTTTTTCGCGTGAGGAAGTCAAGAACACGTTCATCACGGACACAAATTCCGTGTTGACGCCTATCCCACGCAACGAGCAGGGGATCTACTGGGAGAACCGGTTCCAATTTGGAAAGCGCCTGTTCGTCAACGCCGGCGCGCGCGCGGAGATCATTCAGACAGCGCGCATCCCAGCGGATACGCAGAACTTCCCTCTGCCCCGGCCGGAGTTTCCAGCGAACAGCATCACAAGCGTGAACCCCAAAGCAGCTATTGCGTATTTGATGCGCGAGGGAACCAGCCTCCACGCCTCCGGCGGTACGGGCATGCGGCCGCCCAACGGCTTCGAGTTGGCATTCACAAACAATCCGAATCTGAAACCTGAGCGAACGAACAGTTTAGACGCCGGAATAGAACAAAGGGTGTTTCGGAATCGCGTTTCGCTCGATATGACTTACTTTTACAACCGTTTTTACGACCTGATTGTTTCGACCGGCGGGTCGCTTACGCACCTCAGCAGTCTTGAAACTGATAACATTGCCAACTCGCGAGCCCAGGGTGGGGAATTCTCATTACGAATCCGGCCAGCACGGTGGATCTCGCTCGCCGGCAGTTACAACCTAATCAAGTCAGAGACTTTGTCGCTTAATGGATCGACCGGCCTCGCGCAGCAGTATTTTGAAGTCGGCCAGCCACTGATCCGCATCCCGCATAATTCGGGCACAATGGTTGCGACGTTTTCACGGGGAAGAATTTCGGTCGACGTGACGGGCTACTTTCGCGGCAAGGTGTTGGACGTGGAACCGAATTACGGGGCTTCGGCCGGATTGTTCAACAATCCGGGCTTTGCGAATTTTGGTTTGAACGTAAACTATGCGCTGCCCCGCGGAGTGACTTTGTACGGAAACCTACGGAATGCGCTCAACCAGCATTACGAGGAAGCATTCGGATTTCCTTCGCCGTTCCTCAACTTCGTGAGCGGCGTGAAGTGGAACTTTTCGCCATCCAGGTGAGTGCGAGAATGAATAGCGTGAAGTTCGATGACCCGCGCCTGGCGATCAACCGCGTGTATACGCGCGGCGGCGACCGCGGTGAGACCGGCCTGGCTGGCGGACAGCGCATTCCGAAAGATGCTCTGCGTATCGAGGCCTACGGCACGGTGGATGAGTTGAATTCGTTTATCGGCGTGGCGCGCGATACCGCGGAGGGGCTAACGCCCGCCTACCCGGCGATGGCGGAGCTGGACGCGATTCTGAAGCGCGTGCAACACGAGCTGTTCAACGCCGGCTCGATTCTGGCGACACTGCCCGAGGACATCCATCCGCGACAGGCGAGCGTGACGGATGCTGAGATCTCCCAGCTCGAAGTGGAGATCGACCGCATGAACGAAGGCCTGCCGGCGCTGCGCTCGTTCGTGCTACCTGGCGGCTGCCGGTTGAACGCCGAATTGCACGTTTGCCGTACGGTTTGCCGGCGAGCCGAGCGAATTTGCGTGACGCTGGCGCGCGAAGAACCGATGGATGGAGCCATCGTCCGGTATCTGAACCGGCTGAGCGACGCCCTGTTTGTCTGGAGCCGGTGGGTCAGTCATACACTGGGAGTACGGGAAATTTTGTGGGAACCGAACCGCGCCGCTTCCGGGCAGCGCGAAAATCAGAGTTGAAGGAGAAGCGATGGAGAACGTGAATCGAAGACCGCTGGCATTGACGCTGGTTGTGTTGGGAGCACTGGTCCGGTTGATACCGCATCCCTGGAATTTCGCGCCCGTGGGCGGCGTGAGCTTGTTCGCGGGAGCGCGATTGCGCGGCTGGCAGGCGTACATGGTACCGATCCTGTTGATGGCGGTAACGGATCCGTTTCTGGGCGGGTACGGCATTGCCACGCCGTTTGTTTATCTGAGTTTTCTGATCAACGTCTGGATTGGGCGGCGCTTGCAGGCATCCGAAAGCCCGATCAAGATCGGGGCGGCGGCGGTGATTTCGAGCGTACAGTTTTTCGTGCTTTCCGACTTCGGATCGTGGCTGGGATACTACGCGCACACCTGGACTGGACTCGTTTCCTGCTACGTTGCGGCGATTCCGTTCTACCCGCGCACGCTGTTGAGCGATCTGCTCAGCACAGGCATCCTGTTCGGCATGCACGCCGTGCTGAGCCGTACGGTCTACCCACGTGAACGCGTGGCACAAGCGGCTTGAAGCGCGCGCTGGTTTCCTGGAGCGGCGGCAAGGACTGTGCGTGGGCCGTCGAGCGTCTGCGCGGTTCCGACGTGGAGATCGTCGCGCTGCTCACGACCATCAATGAACGTTTCAATCGCGTCGCTATGCACGGCGTGCGCCGGGAACTGGTGGAGGAACAGGCGCGCTCGATCGGCGTACCGCTGTGGATCGCGCCGCTGCCTTGGCCTTGTTCGAATGAACGTTATGAAGAGGTGATGGCCGCAATGTGCCGGCGGGCTGTGGATGCAGGTATCGACTCGGTTGTGTTCGGCGACTTGTTCCTCGAGGACGTCCGCGCCTATCGTGAGCGCATGCTGACCGGAACAGGGCTGGAGCCGCTTTTCCCGCTGTGGCAAGTGCCGACCACGGCACTCGCTCGCGAAATGCTGGCACGTGGCCTGCGGGCGCGGATTGCGTGCATTGACCGGCGGGTGCTCGATCGCTCGTTTGCCGGCCGTGAGTATGACGCGAGTTTCCTCGCGGATTTGCCGCCCGGTGCCGACCCATGCGGAGAAAACGGCGAGTTTCACTCGTTCGTGTACGACGGCCCTATGTTCCACCATGCGATCGCGGTAGAACCGGGCGAGTTTCACGAGGACGGCGATTTCACTTTCGCCGATTTACTGTGCCCCGTATCGTCGCACTGATTTCGAGCGCGACGGAGATTGTCCATGTGCTCGGCCAGACTCCGAACCAGGTGGGCCGCTCGCACGAATGCGACTTTCCGCCAGAGGTTGCGGCGCTGCCTGTGTGCACGAAGCCTACTATCGACATCCACGCAGACAGCCGCGAGATCGATCGCGCGGTGAAAGATCGCGTACGCAACGCGCTTTCGGTTTACGACGTGTTCGATGACGTGCTGGAGCGGCTGCAACCTACGCACATCATCACGCAGACACAATGTGAAGTTTGCGCCGTGAGCCTGCGCGACGTGGAGCGCTCGGTGGCGATGCGCCTCGCGAGCAAACCGCAAATCGTTTCGCTGACGCCGAACTCGCTGGCGGATGTTTGGGACGATATCCGGCGGGTCGCCGCGGCGGTCGGCATTGAGGCTCACGGCGAAGAAGTGATCGCTTCGCTGCAGGCCCGCATGTGCGGGATTTCAGAAAAAGCGAGAAGCGTGGCAGAGCTTCCGCGCGTGGCGTGCATCGAGTGGACGGAGCCGCTGATGGCAGGCGGCAACTGGACTCCGGAGTTGATCGCCATGGCCGGCGGGATCAATCTGCTCGGCGAGGCAGCGAAACATTCTGGGTACATCACGTGGAACAACGTTGTGGAGAGCGACCCGGATGTGATCATCGTGGCGCCGTGCGGATTCGACATCCCACGGACACGTGTCGAAATGCACTGGCTCACAGACCGGGCGGAGTGGAGCTCCATGCGCGCCGTGCGCGGCGGTCGTGTTTACTTGGCGGACGGTAACCAATATTTCAACCGCCCAGGGCCGCGACTGGTCGAGACGCTACGGATCATGGCGGAGATTCTGCATCCGAGCGTATTCGAGCCGAGGTTTGAGGGAGTGGGGTGGACGCGGTTGGCCGCTTGAGACGCCCTCTATGATCTCGGAACCGATGGGCACAAGGCGAGGCATGCCTCGCCACTACAATTTCCTCGCCCAATGCACGGCAATGCCGCCCAACAGAAACTTGCGCGCGGTGACCCTGGTGAATTGCATCTTCTCCAGCAGTGAAGAGAACGTTTCCGCCGTCAGGAAGTTTCTGAGCGAATCGGGAATGTAGGTATAGACGCGGGCGCGCCCGTGGAGCAGGATTCCCCATGCGGCGCCTTGCGCGTACAGGTAACCGAGGTAGAGCCGCCGCAACCAGCCGTTCCGCGGAAGAAAGAAATCCAGGCTGACCAGCACGCCGCCTGGTTTCAGGACGCGATGAACTTCCTGAAGAGTGACCTCCAGGCGCGGAAAATTCCGGAGCCCGTAGCCGATGAACACTGCGTCGAAGCACGCCGACTGGAACGGCAGCGAAGCCGCATCGGCGCACGCGGAATCCGGAATCTGCGCCAGACGCAGCATCGGTTCGGTGAGATCGGAGGCCACGATTTGTGCGCCGGAGCAGTGTGCCAGAGCCAGCTTGCCGAAATCTCCTGTGCCACAGGCGAGGTCGAGGACTCTGGCGTTTGACGGCAGGCCGGCACGCGTGACTGCCAGTCGTTTCCATCCGCGATCCATGCCGAAGGAGAAAGCGCGCGTGATGAAGTCGTATTTGGGCGCGATGGTTGTAAACATATCGCGCATGAGGCGGGAATCTTGTTGCTCAGCGGGGCGAGGCAAACGCAGCCGCGATTATAGCAATGCGGGTGGACAAATGATCCGAATGAGGGCAATTCGGGGACAGGCGCCGAAATTCCGCATCCGACATCGTGAACGGATTGGCGCGGTGGGGCTGCGGAATTTCGAAGCCAGTCCCCGAATTGCGTCGTTAAGCCGTTACGCGGCCGGTGTGCGGCGTTGGCGCGCGGCCACGCGGGGCGGTTCGGCCACCGCGCTCGCCGTTGTTATGGGTTGCACGTTGGACGAAGCTTCGGCCATCTGCATCATGGCGTATGCCGGCATGTCCTCCGCTTCCTTGGCGAACATGAGTTGGTTGTCATCCTCATCGAAGTCGACGCGAATCAGGTCTCCGCCGCGCACCTGCTGGGTGGCGATCAGGTTGGACATGGGATGCACTAATTCGCGATCAATGGCGCGCTTCAGATGACGGGCGCCATACTTCATGTCGGTTCCTTCGCGCAGCAGGAAGTCCCTGGCCGATTCCGTGACCGAAAATACAAACGGCGTGGTCATAGAGGAATTGAAAATCCGCGTTTGCAGAATTCCCAGTTCCAGCCCCAGAATTTTTTTGAGCTCGGCCTGACCCAGCGGTTTGAACACCACCACTTTGTCGATCCGGTTCATGAATTCAGGTGCGAACTTGCGACGAGCGGCTTCGACGCCCGCCCGCGAGACCTTATCCGTTGTGGCTTCGTCCAGCAGGCCAGATTTGTGCCGGGCTTCGATCTCCGAAGTAGCGAATCCCAAATTGGGTCTCAAAATGGAACCCATTTCGGAAGCGCCCAGGTTGCTGGTCATGAAAATCATGGCGTGCGAGAAGTCCACGCGCCGATTGTCGCCCAGCGTCAAGGTGGCTTTGTCCAAGATGCCGAGCAACAGGTTCCAGAGCGAATCGCTGGCCTTTTCGATCTCGTCAAAGAGCACAAAGCTAATTTTGATCTTCTCGGTATGATACTGATTCAAAACCTCTTGGCTCAGCAGCGGATGGGTTTCCCGATGCCCCAGATATCCCGGAGGCGAGCCGATCAGTTTGGCAATTTCATGGCTGTGCTGGAACTCGGCGCAGTCAACCTTGATGATGGCGCGAGCGTCGCCCACCAGGCTTTCCGCGGTGACTTCCACCAGGCGCGTCTTGCCCGAGCCCGTAGGTCCAAGAAACAAAAAGTTTCCCACCGGCCGCCCAGGACTGTTCATGCCCGCCAGATACATCTGGTAGACATTGACAATCTGATCAATGGCCTGATCCTGCCCGACGATGCGCTTGCGCAGATCGCCGTTCAATTTTTCGGCGTCCTGACCAGTTTGTGTCGGATCGAGTTTCTTGTTAAGCCGCACCATATTGCCTCCCCACCTCTCAGACGCCGGTCGCCAGATGCCCACGACCGGAATTGAGCAACTACCATGCCAACTCGGTATCTCCTCCTATTTCCTTGGTTTCAAAGGCCTCATCTCAATTCGGCTTACCAGCGTACGTTCCGGCATACGGAGCAAGTCCGACACGACTTCGGCCACGTCAGCGGGAGCGATCTTCCAATCCGCGCCCGGCCTGCCGTCGTTGAATTCCGTGTCCACGCTTCCCGGCATGATGTAACTCACGCGCACGTTGTCATACCGATGGTCGAGCATAAGCGCCTCACTAAAACCGTTCAGCCCGAACTTCGACGCGTTGTAACCCGCGCCTCCCGAGAAGGCGTTCTTCCCGGCCAAGCTACTAATGTTGATGATGTACCCCCCGCCAGAATTCCTAAATCTTTGTAAAGCTTCGCGGCAGCAGTAGAAGACGCCTGAAAGATTCAAGTCGATCATACGGTGCCAGTCCTCGATGGAAAGCTCCGCGGTGCGGCGAAAGATTCCCAGGCCGGCGTTGTTGATCAATATGTGTAACGCACCGAACGTCGCATCCACGCTTTGGAAGAAGCGGCGCGCGTCTTCGGGTTTGGAAACGTCGGCGGCTTCACCGTAGACGGTTCCGCCGGTGGCCTTTTTCAGCTCCTCGGCGACGCGCGCGACCGTCTCTTGCAACCGTCCACAGAATGCCACGGACGCGCCTTCGCGCAGCAGCCGGTCGGCAATGGCGCGGCCGATTCCGCGTGTACCGCCGGTGACTACAGCGACCTTTCCTGTAAGAAATTGGCCCATCACAACATATTAGGTGCTCCGAGCTAACTTCGGTTGCGTTTCGCTCTGTTAAAATACAAACAGAAAGTACTGCATGACGCCCGCCGCGCCCACCGCCACCTGGCGGAGAGTTTGCGAGGAATACTTCTCGCGCCTGATCGAAGACCTCGAGCAAGGGGTCGAATCGGAAGTAGAATCGCGTGTTTCCGCAGCCATGGAAGCGGCCGTGCGCGGGGCCGTCATCGATGCGATCGGCGAAAGCCGCCGTGCGCTGGCTGAGGAGTTGAATCAAGCCGTGCGGCGCTTGCGGCAAACCAAGGATACAGATGAGCTTTACTCGGTTCTGCTGGACGTGACCGCGCCGTTCGCGGAGCAGGCGGCGGTATTCTCGATTCACGACAGTCAGGCGCGGGCCGAACGCATGCGGCGTCCGGCTCAGGTGCACGCCATGGACGGTGCGGCATCCGCCAGCTTGCCGCCTCTGGCGTTTCCGGTTTCGCAGGCGGCGGCGTTCACAACCGTGCTGGACACGCGAGACCCGGTGGTCGCCATGAGCACTCCAGCCGAGGTGTCGCCGGCGGTTGTAGGGCTGTTTGGCCATAAGCCGGACGAGCGCGTCTACTTGTTTCCACTGGCGGCGGGTGGCACAGTGGCGGGCATTTTCTATGCCGCGACGCGCGTGCAGGCACCGCTTCTCGAAATGCTGACTGAGGTTGCTGGATTGCGGCTCCAGGCGCTGACTGTGGTCCCTGCGGTGGCGGCGGTAGCGGCTGGGGCGGCCATCCCGGCCCCGGTGCAACCTCAGTTGGTGACGATTTCCGGGCACGTTTCGTCAAAGCCGGAAGCGACGGCGGTCACGGGGAGTGAGAATCATCAACCCAGGCAGCACAAAGAATGGTGGGACCTTTCACGGCAGGAACAGCAACTGCACCTGGCGGCGCAGCGTTTTGCGCGCGTGCTGGTGGCGGAGATGCGGCTGGCGACTCCCGAGCAGTTCCGCGCGGGCCGCGGGGCCGGCAACATTTATGGTGCGCTGAAACAGCCCATCGAGGAAGCGCGTCAGAAGTTTCGGGAGAAGCATATGAACGTGTCTCCCACGATGGTGGACTACCTGCACCTGGAAATGGTGCGCAGTTTGGCCGATGACGACCCAAACAATCTCGGACCGGAGTATCCAGGCCCGCTGGTGTAAGAGCGCCGCGACGGTTCTAGTCGCGCTCGCCTTGGCTCTTCCCGCGGCCGCTGCCGGGAGCAGTTTGCCTGCACTGGTCAAGGCGTACCGTGAAAAGCCTACAGCCGCGCGCCGCGCGCTGATTGAACGCTTTGCCACCCAACACTCCAAGGATCAGGATGGTGCACTGGCACGGTTCGCGCTCGGCGTCACTTCGTTTGAGCAGCAGGACTACGACCGCGCCATTCGCAATCTCAAAGCAGCTCAGACACGGCTCGTGAAGGTCGAGGATTACGCCGTCTACTACATGGCCGCGTCGCAATTACAGGCTAAGGACGAAAGCAGTATTCTTCAAGAGCTGGAACGCATCCAGGACCGGGCTGCGCCGTCACCGCTCGCGGGGAAAGCAACTGTGCTTGCAGGCAAGGCGCTCATCGATCTGAAGAACCCGGCCGAGGCGGTCCGCCTGCTGCGCGCGCATTACGACGCCCTGCCGCAGCCCGAGGCGGACTTGACGCTCGCCATCGCGTATGGGGCTGCCTCCGATCCCAATGCGGCGGCGTATTACCAGCAGGTTTATTTCAATCATCCGGACACAGAGGCTGCGGAGCGGGCATCAGCGGCTCTCACGCTGCTGAAAGCCAACATGGGGGCAGCCTATCCTGAGCCTACCGCCGCTCAAAGGTTAGAACGGGGCAACCGGTGGCTTACGGCGCATGAATACGGACGCGCAAAGCAGGAATTCACTACGCTGGCTTCCCAGCTTGGCGGCGCCGACCGCGACCTGGCGCGCGTAGGCATCGGAGTAGCCGACTATCAGCGTGGTGAAGTGGCGGCGGCTTACCGCTATCTGGAGTCGCTGAATCTCGACCGGTCAGAAGCCGACGCGGAGCGCCTGTACTATCTCGGGGAGTGCCAGCGCCACATCAACGCGCCGGACGAGATGCTGGCGACGGTGAAGAGGCTGTCGAGCGAGTACCCGAAATCTCCCTGGCGTTTGAAAGCGCTGGTTTCCGCCGGCAACTGTTACCTGTTGCAAAATCGGCCGGACGTATACGAGGCGTTTTACAAAGCGGCATACGAGAATTTTCCCGATGATCCGGCGGCACCGGCCTGCCATTGGAAGGTCGCCTTTTCGGACTACCTGCACCGGCGCAGTGACGCCGCCGCCAAGCTGCGGGAACAGATCGAGCGGTATCCATCAGACCCGCGGACGAGCGCTTCGCTTTATTTTTTGGGACGGTTGAGCGAGGCAGGAAACGACTTTTCGGGCGCCCGGGCCTATTACAGCAAGATCGTGGATCTTTATCCCAATTACTACTACGCCACATGCGCGAAAGAGAGACTGGCGGATACGAGGATTGTCGCGGCGCAACCATCGGCCAAGGTTGCCGAGTATCTCGCAGGCGTTGAATTCCCGGCGCGGCGCGTGCCGGTGGACCGCGAGCCCACCGCCGTAACGAAGCTCCGCATCGAGCGTGGGCACCTGCTGGCGGCGGCCGGGTTACAGGATTTATCAGAGAGCGAGTTGCGTTTCGGCGCGCGGCGTGATGGCCAACCGGAGCTGCTGGCCATGGAGCTGGCGCGCACGGCTGATTCACCCTATCAAGGTCTGCGCTACATGAAGAGCTTTGCTCCCGATTACCTGGCAACGCCTTTCGAGCAGATGCCGCGGCGCTTCTGGGAATTGCTGTTCCCGATGCCGTATCAAACCGACCTGGTGCGCAACGCGAAGCTGCAAAATCTCGATCCTTATATGGTGGCGGCCCTGATCCGGCAGGAATCGGAGTTCAATCCAAAGGCCATTTCGCACAAGAGCGCCTGCGGGCTGACCCAGATCATGCCAGCCACGGGAAGGCAGTTGGCGCGCAAGGACGGGGTGAGGCGCTTCCGGACGTCGATGCTATTCCAGCCATCCACCAATCTGAAGCTTGGGTCGCGCTATTTGCGCACAATCCTCGATCAATGGGGCGGTAAGTGGGAAGAGACGCTGGCTTCCTATAACGCCGGCAAGGCGCACGTGGACGACTGGGTCAACTGGAGCTCATTCCAGGAGCCGGCGGAGTTTGTCGAGACCATACCGTTTACGGAGACGCGCGAGTACGTGCAGGCGGTGCTGCGCAATGCGGCGATTTACCGTCGGTTGTATGGGACATCGGTGGCCGCGGCTTCCTCTGATACCCCGGCCAAGGCAGCGCATCACAGCGGGAAGCATAGCCGGTCACGGGCGATCTCGTAGAGTTGTAGCCCCGCTCATTTGTCTCCGCGACCGCTCCTTTTAGTCGCGGCTCAGCAACGCATTCCTCTGTGGCACCATGGTAACCATGCGGCGCGCGTGTTTACTGCTTTGCCTCTCTGCCCTCCTCTGCGCGGAGCAGGTGCACCCCGTCACCGGACGCCATATTGCGCCGGTCATGGGCATTGGTGGCGCCGACTGGCTGGTGCGACCGGAGCGCGAGGCCGAAGAGGCGCCGGATGCCGCGCTGGATGCCATTGGGATTGAGCGTGGCGCGACAGTAGCGGATATCGGCGCGGGAGCCGGCTACTTCACGTGGCGGCTGGCGGAGCGCGTGGGACCCGCGGGAAAAGTCTACGCCAACGACATCCAGCCAGAGATGCTCGCTTTGCTGCGCAAGAATATCGAGGCGCGGCATCTGACCAATGTCGAAACGGTGCTCGGCGTGGTGGACGATCCCAACCTTCCGGCCGGCCGCATGGATCTGGTGCTGCTGGTCGACGTTTACCACGAGTTCACCGAGCCCGAGAAAATGCTGCGCAAGATGCGCGAATCGCTCAAACCCGACGGACGATTGGTGCTGCTCGAATATCGCAAGGAAGATCCTAACGTCCCGATCCGCCCGGAACACAAGATGAGCGTCGCGGAAGTGCGCGCCGAGGTGGAACCCGAGGGCTTTCGCTTCGAGAAGACGCTCGAAACTTTGCCGCGCCAGCACATTCTGATCTTCAAAAGATCGGGATCGGGGACTTAGGATTTGGGATTTGGCTAAGCGGCCGTCCTCGACTTCGGTGCTACGATCATGCAGTGAAAGGTGACCGCTTTCCCTCCGAGCACTCGGCATCTGTGGATCGGGCCACCGGCGCCCGTATCCATCAGATGACGGGGCATGCTTCCATCAACCATCCGAGTTACTTCCTGCAAAGTTCGTTTGCGCCGGACGGTCGCGCGCTGATCTTCACGTCGTACCGTACGGGCAGCGCGCAGTTGTTCGAGATTGCTCCGTATCCAGATGGCGAGATCCGGCAGTTGACAGGTGGCCCGGCCATTCATCCGTTCTCACCTGCAATTCACCCGGGTGGCGGGCGTATCTTTTTCGTGCGCGGCGGCGGGATCTGGGAGATCGATCGGGGGACGCTCGAGGAACGCTGTATTGTCGATTTCCAGGGCGGGCAATTGGGTGAGTGCTCGTTCGGGGCTAGGGGCGAGTGGCTGACGGCGGCCATCAAGCAGGGCGCTCAACAGGGCCTCGTCATCGGGCGTGCCGATGGGTCGGACTGGCGTGTGATTCCGTTCCCGCGCACAGTGATTCATCCGCAGTTTCACCCGCTCGAACCGGAATGGATTGAATTTTCCGGCGACCCAGCGCCACGTATGCATCGTGTGCGGCGCAACGGCACGGGTCTCGAGTGTCTTTATCAGCACGGCAATGACGAGTTCGTCGTGCATGAGACCTTCCTCGGCCACACAGGCAATCTGGTCTTCACGGTCTGGCCGCACGCTCTGCGCACCATGGACTGGAGTACGCGCGCGATCCGCACCATCACCGAATTCAACGCGTGGCACATCACACCAAACCGCGTGGGGACCGAAGTTCTCTGCGACACCAACCATCCCGATCTTGGGCTGCATTTGATCGACGTGGCCACGGGCGCGCGCCGGCTCATCTGCCGTTCCGAAGCCAGCAGTCAAGGGACACAGTGGAAGAAATCGAGCTATGCGCTGGCTGAAGATTTCGCGGCAGCCGCAGGCGCGAGCGCCGGCCGCGCACTCAGTTGGATGGAGGTTCCAACTGACTCTGTCTACGGCCCGCAGTGGACGCATCCACACCCGTCATTCTCACCGGATGAGAAGCTAGTGGCATTCGCGAGCGACCGGACGGGGTGGAC
>DATGZN010000106.1:0-121330 GCA_035297145.1 Bryobacteraceae bacterium | reverse complement strand
CGATCAGAGCCCAACAGCTGTGCAACATCATCGATCGGCTCGTGAAAGCTCCCCAGTAGCTGACCCAGTTCACGAGCACACGTTCCTCGATTCGTCGTGTATGCTTGCAGGTAGCGGTAAGTTGGGCCCTTAGCTCAGCGGTTAGAGCAGCGGACTCATAATCCGTTGGTCGAAGGTTCAAATCCTTCAGGGCCCACCACGAACCGAGATTTACGGTTTCCTTTCGGACACTTACAGACTGCAGTCGTCTACGCTGCTTGGCCAATTCATCGTGCCCGATTGTGCCCATGGTCTGGCCGATCGTTGCGCTAGTTGAGGAGTGTACGGGAGCGCACACGTTGGGTGCCGTTTTCTCATACCACAACCTGCAACATCGAATTAAGATCCGAAGAGAGACACACATGAAAACAGCTTTGAGAGAGCAAACGGTCACCCGCCATGGCTCTCGGCCGGCTAGCGCCGAGCAGCGGTTGAAGGAACTCGGCATAGACCTCCCTGCGCCGCCTGAGCCGTTCGGCACGTACGCGGAAGCGGTACAGACAGGCAATCTGCTTTTTTTGACCGGGATGCTTTCCACGGAGGGGCGCCTCGCAAAATTCACCGGGCGCGTCGGCGCTGAGCTCGATGTGGAAGCGGGGCGAAAGGCGGCTCGCCTTGCGGCGCTCAATGCCCTCGCTGTCGCGCGGCAGCATTTGGGATCGCTCGACAAGGTGACCCGGATTGTCCGGCTCGGTGTGTCGGTGGCAACTTCGGGGGATGTTCGCGATCAGCCGAAAGTGGCTGACGCCGCTTCGGAATTGCTGCAAGACGTTTTCGGAAAAGACAAGAATCCAAGCCGCCTGGTGTATGGCGTGGCGAGCCTTCCGCTCGGCACCCCGGTCGAGCTGGAAGTCATCTTCGAGGTGGCGGGGTAAGAGAGGCTCCCGATGCCTGCGATCGTAAGCTCAGCGTGAAAGAGGATGAATCCCGGCAGAGGTAAGAGCATCAGTGAATTCATTGGAGGCATCATGGCAACTACAAAGATCGCAACGGCGCCAATGAAAGTGGCGCAGATTTCCAAGCCGGGAGGAGATTTCGAGATCGTCGAGCGTGAAATTCCAAAGCCGGGTGCGGGAGAGGTGCTCATCAAGGTGCAGGCCTGCGGGGTCTGCCACAGCGACATATTTGTAAAAGAAGGCCTCTGGCCGGGAATTCAGTATCCGCGGATTCCTGGGCACGAAGTCGCAGGCGTCGTCGATGAACTGGGCGCCGGGGTCGCCGGATGGAAGAAGGGACAGCGTGTCGGCGTCGGCTGGCATGGCGGGCAGGACAACACGTGTCCCGAATGCCGGCGAGGACGCTTCCTGTACTGCCGTAACCCTAAAGTTGCAGGCATCAGCTACGACGGTGGATACCAGCAATACATGATCGCTCCGGTCGAAGCGCTGGCGGCGATACCCGACACACTCAGCGATGCCGAAGCGGGACCGCTGCTGTGTGCGGGAGTCACGACCTTTAACGCTTTGCGACACGGCGGCGCGTCGCCGGGCGCTTTGGTCGCGGTCCAAGGTATTGGCGGTCTGGGCCATCTAGCGCTGCAATTTGCGAATAAATTTGGCTACAAGGTCGCTGCGATTGGCCGAGGCTCTGAAAACGCAGCGCTTGCAAAGAAACTTGGCGCAAACGTGTACATCGATAGCCAATCGGTGAACGCGGCGCAGGAGTTGCAGAAACTCGGCGGAGCTCAAGTGATTCTGGCAACAGCGCCGAACTCGAAGGCGATGACCGAATTGATCGACGGCTTGGCGCCGACTGGGAAGTTCATGATCGTAGGGATATCACCTGACCCGATTGCGGTCACACCGTTACAGCTCATCAGCGGAGAACGTGCCATCCAAGGTTCGGCTGTGGGCACGCCAACGGATTCCGAGGACACGATGAACTTCTGCGAATTAACCGGCGTGCGGCCGATGATTGAAACCTATCCGCTCGAAAGAGCCGGCGAAGCGTACGCGCGCATGATGAGCGGCAACGCGCAGTTCCGCGTCGTGCTGACGATGTAAACACCCAATGAAACATCAGACATACTATCGGAAGATTGCGATTGACGGACTCTCCATTTTCTATCGGGAAGCGGGACCGAAGGACGCGAAAACGATTCTTTTGCTCCACGGACTGCCCTCTTCGTCGCGCATGTTCGAGCCTCTCTTCGCGCGGATTTCCGATCGCTATCACCTGGTCGCGCCCGATTACCCGGGCTTCGGACACAGCGACTGGCCGGACCCCAAAAAATTCGCGTACACATTCGATCACTACGCCGAGATCATGAATCACTTCACCGAAACGCTCGAGCTCTCGCGCTACACGCTTTACATGCAGGATTACGGCGGCCCCGTGGGTTTTCGCATGGCCTTGGCCTTCCCGGACCGGATCGAAGCCCTCATCGTCCAGGATGCTGTGGCGCACAACGAAGGTCTGGGGGCGAATTGGAAGACGCGGCGGGCCTTTTGGACCGATCGCGCTGCCAACGAAAGCGCACTTCGCACAAATCTCCTTTCGCTCGCGACCACGCGGACGCGCCATGTCGGGAATGATTCAAACGTGGAACGTTACGACCCCGATCTCTGGACCGATGAATTCGCGTTTCTCAACCAGCCCGGCCAGGCCGACATTCAAAGCGACCTCTTCTACGACTATCGAGCCAATGTGGAGGCCTACCCGAAGTGGCAAGCGTGGATGCGCGAGAAGCAGCCGCGCCTGCTGGTGATCTGGGGTAAGTATGACCTCTCGTTCGAACTCTCCGAGCCGGAAGCCTATCGCCGGGATGTGCCGAACGCTCAAGTTCATGTTCTCGACGCCGGCCATTTCGCATTGGACACGGCAGCAGATGAGATCGCAGATTTGGTCCGAGGCTTTGTTGGTCGCGGCGCGCTGGCAGCTAGCCGCGTTACTATGATTGACTCGTGACCCGCTGCGCCTGGTCGTTGGCCTTACTTGCCGCGTATCCGGTGTTGCTTCCGTCGATGCGCGCCGAGACCGGTTACGATGCCTGGCTGCGTTACGCCCCCGTGGAGCCGGCATCCGCGGAACTTTACTCGCATTTGCCCGCGGCCGTCTTCACGTCCGGTGCATCACCGATGCTGGAAACAGCGCGGCGTGAACTCCTGCGTGGGGTGCGCGGCATGCTTGGCAAGACGCTACAGGTCGAATCGCGGCTGCCGGCTGGTGACACTATCGTGCTTGCGACCCTCGACGCGCCGGTTGAGGGAACCTACCTTCTGAAGACGACCAAGCGCAACGGACACTATGTGCTAACGATTGCCGGTGCCGGAGATCGCGGCATACTCTACGGTGTATTCGCATTTCTGCGCCGCATCGCTCTCGGACGCGGCATCGAGAATCTCGACGAGCAGAGCGTCCCATATGCGCCTGTGCGCTGGACCAACGAGTGGGACAACCTGGACGGGAGCATTGAGCGCGGTTACGCCGGCCGGTCAATTCTTTTCGAGAACGGTCACGTAGTTCCGGACTTGACGCGTGCTCGCGATTACGCGCGGCTGCTGGCCTCGATCGGCGTGAACGGCTGCACAGTCAACAGCGTCAACGCCGATCCGCGAACGCTAACTAGCGCCGTCATCTCTGGGCTCGCTCGTATTGCTGACGTTTTCCGGCCTTGGGGCTTGCGCATGTCCATCGCTTTCGATTTCAGCAGCCCGAAAAGCGTGGGTGGCCTCGATACGTTTGATCCGCTGAATTCCAAGGTTGACGCCTGGTGGAAGCAGAAAGCCGATGAGATTTATCGTGCGATTCCGGATCTTGCGGGAATGGTGCTAAAAGCGGACTCGGAGGGCCGGCAGGGCCCCTCGGCATACGGCCGCACTCATGCCGATGCCGCCAACGTCATAGCACGAGCGCTGAAACCGCATGGCGGACTGCTGCTCTATCGCGCTTTCGTCTACGACCATCACATGGACTGGCGAAATCCGAAGAACGATCGCGCACGGGCGGCATACGACAACTTTCATCCGCTCGACGGCCAGTTCGATAACAACGTGATTCTCCAGATTAAGCACGGGCCGATCGACTTTCAGGTGCGCGAGCCTGTGTCGCCGCTGCTGGGAGCGCTCGATAAAACCAATAAAACCATCGAGTTGCAGATCACCCAGGAATATACCGGCCAGCAGCGGCATCTTTGCTATTTAGTGCCCATGTGGAAAGAATCCCTGAATTTTGTTGAACATGTGAGCGGGTTCATTGGCGTGGCCAATGTCGGGCTTGACGCCAACTGGCTGGGGCATGACCTGGCAATGGCCAATCTCTATGGTTTCGGACGACTTGCATGGAATCCGAAACTTAGCGCGTCTGAAATCGCCGATGAGTGGACGCGGATGACGTTCGGAAACGATGCGCGTGTCGTGGATACCATTGTCAGTCTGTTAAACGAGTCATGGCTCACTTATGAAGCTTACACGGGCCCACTGGGCGCCGGCACGCTGACCGATATCATCCAGGCGCACTACGGTCCCGGAGTCGAATCATCGGAGCGGAATGGGTGGGGCCAGTGGCACCGCGCCGCGGCGGATGGTATCGGTATGGACCGAACCGTTGCAACAGGAACGGGTTTCATCGGGCAGTATCCGCCGCCGATGGCGCGAATTTACGAATCACTTGAAAATTGTCCCGATGAGCTGCTTCTGTTCTTCCATCACGTGCCCTGGACGTATGTTCTGCACTCGGGAAAGACGGTGATCCAGCACGTTTACGATTCGCACTACGACGGAGCCGCCCAAACTCAAACGTTTCCGGAGCGATGGCGGGAACTGAAGGGCCGTATCGACGAGGAGCGCTTTCAAGCCGTACTCGCGAAACTCGAATATCAGGCCGGACATGCCATCGTGTGGCGGGACGCCGTATGTGATTGGTTCTTAAAGACATCGGGAATTCCGGATGCGCGTGGGCGTGTAGGACACCACCCGGGCCTAGTCGAGGCGGAATCCATGACGCTCGATGGGTACACGGTGGAACCGGTCACGCCGTGGGAAACGGCTTCAGGCGGGAAAGCCATTGGTTGCTTGCAGTTGGCGTGCGCCGCGCGCTTCCGATTCGAGGGCAACCCGGGCCGGTATGACGTTGCCGTCCAGTACTTTGACGAACGCACGGGAGTTGCTCACTACAAGTTGACTGCGGGAGGCAAACCCATCGCGGAGTGGGTGGCGGACGACACGCTGCCATCCGACCAGCCGAACGGGCACACGAGCACGCGCAAAATGGTGCGCGGCGTTACGCTTCACGGTGGTGATGAGATCCGCATCGAGGCACGGCCTGACCAGAAGGATCATGCGGATATCGACTACGTAGAGATTACGGGCGCGCGCGATTGAAGAATTTATCAGCCCAGGGGATGAAGTATTTCCAATTCGGCGCGTCGGTGTGGCCGCCATCGTGCTGGCGCCAGGCTAATTGTCCGTCGAGTAAGCCGGAATTGACTGGTGGCATCTCCGTTGTTCCCAGATCTTTGGCGCCCAAGAGTTTGAACACCGGTCCGGCAGCCACGGTCGCCATGAAACTGCCCCGCTGGTCGAGCCATTTCGCGTCGCCCTTTTCCGGAACGCCATAGCTGATGAAGGTCAGGCGGGGTGCGCACAGGGCGATCAGCTCGTGGGCATCCACCGGCAAGTCGGCGGCGGTTTTGCTGGCGCCATACTTCAGGAAGTTGCCAGCCATCCAATGGTATTCTCCCGAGCCAGTAAGGCTTTCGACCGCCTCTCCAAAGTTGCGGCGATGCAGCTTGGCGCCGCCCTCGCCGGACGAGCCGACGAGAACCACGGCGAACCGCGTATCGAATGCCATAGTGACAAGAGCTGCCTTGCCGTAGCGTGAAACACCTTCGATGCCGGCGTGCTTCGGGTCCACGGCCGGATCGGTTTCTAGATAATCCAGAACGCGGGAGGCGCCCCAGGCCCAGGCGCGCAACGCGCCCCAGTCATCTGGCTTACGAGCTTGCCCCTTGTTGACCAGCCCAATGATGCCCCGGGTCAAGCCCGCGCCATTGTCCGGTTGAATGCTGGCGGGGCTGATGGACGCGTAGCCCCAGCCATCGCCGATCAATTGCTCGCTGGCGGGTGGATCGCCATTGGTTGGAGCGGCGTTGCGCGGGCCGGGTGCGGCATCTGCGGAAGGTTGGGGTAAAGTACCACGGCCGAACATGATCATCACAGGCACCGGACCCGTTGCGCCCGCCGGCGCGACCAGCGCCATCTGGATGTCGACGTTGATCAGTGGACACGCGGCATTATCGACATGCCCGACGAGCTGCTTTCCGATCACTGCACGCGAGCCAATCATCGTATTTACCGTGCTCGTGACCGTCCACGTCACTTTGGGAGCGTTCTTGGGAACTCGACCGAGCACCTCGCGCTCGAGATCCTCGACGATCTCGGGCCGGCGCTCGTTCCACCAGATTTCCGGCGTCGTGACCTTCTTGGCGTTCTTCAGGGTCAAGGGGTCGGGAAGGTTTGGGGAAGGATTGGCCTTGGATTCGTCATAGTTGGCGTGGTTGGGCGCGGTTTCGTTACCGCTCGGACCGGGGCGCAGGGCTTTGATGCCGAGCTGATCCATCATGTTTTGGTGGTCTTCGGCGGCGGTCCAGTTCAGGGGTGGAGGGGCATCGGTGGCCGGTTTGGACGACTGGGGCGAGGCACGCCTCGCCCCTACCAAGAGCACGACGAGGAGAAGGTGCTTTGCTGATGGCATATGTCTCATGAGACTAGTGCTGTTTTGACGTGATCGCAAGGCAGTAGACAACCTACATGTTATGGATGTAGAATCTCTACGTCTATGACCGATCAAAACCGAATCGAGCTGTTGCAGGGAACGCTCGACATGCTGATTCTGCAAACGCTCCGCTGGGGCGCGCAGCACGGGTACGGGATAAGCCAGGCGATACGCGCCGGCTCCAACGAGGTGCTGCAGGTAGAAACGGGATCGCTTTATCCGGCTCTTCACAGGTTGGAAAAGCAGGGCTGGATCAAATCGGAATGGAAGACGTCCGCGAACAAGCAGCGTGCGAAGTATTACCGGTTGACTCCCACCGGCAAAAAGCAGCTGGCCAGTGAGCAAACGCGATGGGCGCAACTGGTGGAGGCCATGGCGGCGCTGATGCAAGCGCGCGGGAGCGAGGTGAAGTCATGAACTGGAGAGCGATTTTCAGTCGCAGGCGTGACGACGAAATCAACGAAGAGATCGAGGCGCATCTGCGGATCGCGATTCAGGATCGGGTGGAGCGGGGAGAATCGCTTGAAGAGGCGCGGCACGGCGCGGTTCGCGAGCTTGGCAACGCGATGTCCGTCAAGGAGGCGATTCGCGATGTTTGGATTTCACGGGTGTTACAAGAACTGCTGCAAGACCTTCGCTTGGCGACACGGGTTCTGACGAAATCGCCGGGGTTTAGTGTGGCGGCAATTGCGTTGATCGCGCTGGGGATCGGCGGGAACACCACGATTTACTCGATGGTCAACGGAATTTTCCATAAGCCCATGGCAGGTGTTAGTGCCGACAATCTGATTTCACTTGGAATCATGAAAGACGGGCGCCAGGACGATCCGGGTAACTCGTATGCGAACTACGTGGACTACGTTGCGCAGACCAAGACTCTGAGACCGATGCTGGCGCGGGGCTGGGAGCGGTTCACGGTGACGCTGGACAAGGCCAGCTACGGGGTGCGGGGAACGCTGGTAACGACCAACTATTTTGAAACGCTCGGCGTTCATCTCGTGAAAGGCCGGCCGTTCACGGAGGCCGAGGGACGCCTGGACGCATCCGGGCTGGTAGCGGTGATCAGTCACAATTTTTGGCAGGACGCGTTGGAAGGAGCCGAGGACATTGTGGGGCGGAAGATTATCTTAAATGGCCATCCGGCCACTATTGTCGGCGTGGCAGCAGAGCGATTTCACGGCCCACAGTTGGGTGAACTCAACGATGTTTGGGTGCCGCTTCTCAGTTACGCCCGCATTCATGGGATGGAGCGAGCGGTAACTGAACACTCGCTTGCCGACGCGATCGGGGTCGAACTCATCGCGCGGCTGGCGCCGGGAGCATCGCTTTCCCAGGCACGAGCGGAGTTCGAGACGATTTCGAAACGGTTACAGGCGGTCTATCCGAAGGCCAACAAAGGGCTGACGGTGCTTCTCGAACCCTACTCGGCGATGGGACCGGGTATTCAACGCGTCCGCCTGTTCATGGACATCTTAACGTTGGTGGCGTTCCTGGCTCTGCTAATTGTCTGCGCCAATGTGGCCAACTTGATGCTTTCACGCGCGGCGTTCCGGCAACGCGAAATCGCCGTGCGCAAGTCACTGGGAGCGCCGCGCAGCCGCATCTTCCGCATGCTTCTGGCCGAGGGCTTGATGCTTTCGTTGACGGCATTAGTGGCAGCGTGGTTATTTGCGCGATGGGCCTCGCAAGGGCTGCTACACCTGATCGCTCAGGATGCCGGCCGCACAATCGATTTGGATTTCACGCCGGACTGGCGAGTGGCGGGCTATGGATTAGCGTTGGCAGTCTTCAGCACTTTGGCGTTCACGATTGCGCCGGCGATCCGGGCGTGGAGGCAGGACCCTCTGGCGTGGTTGAAAGCCGGCCAGCACGGTGTTGCGCAGGGACGTTCGCGGCTCTCCGGCGCTCTGGTGATTGTCCAGATCGCTTTGTGCGTCGTGCTGATCACGGGTGCGGGGTTGGCCTACCGCTCGCAATATCTGATCAATAATCTCGAATTGCACTACGAGACGGACCATCTAGCTTTAGTCGGTGTGGGCACGGCGGGAAGCGCCACGACCCCCGAGCAACACGTGGCGCTGCTCGAGCGTCTGCGGGAACGACTGCGCGCGGTTCCCGGAGTTTTGGCGGTTTCGTACGCGCGGATACCGCCGCTGCGGGGTGGCGTACCGTTGGGACCAGTGAAGGGCGGCGCTGCGCTAGAACCGGTTCCCGCGGAGGGAAACTCGGTAGGTCCCGATTTTCTCGCTGCGCTGGGCGTGGTTCCGTTGCAGGGCCGCGGAATCTTGGAACTGGATCGAACCGGGACAAAGCGGGTCGCTGTGATCAATCAGAATCTGGCGCGAGCGCTTTGGCCGGGGCAGTCGGCGATTGGCCAGACGTTTACGCTCGGTAGCGGAACGGACATGGCGGAGGTGGTCGGGGTTGTGCCGAATGGCGAGTACTCCGACCTGCGGGAGGGCGAGCGCCGGAACTTCTTGTTTGTCGCGGAACGGCAGAGTCCGGCTAGTCCTGGAGAACCGACACTGCACGTGCGGTACGCGGGCAGTCTCGACAGGATTGCGCCCGCGATCCGGGCGGCCATTCGGGAGACAGACGCTCGCGTGCCGGTGTTCGACTTGCGGAGCATGGAGGCGCAGATCCGTAACGAGACGGGGCCCGTGCTCATGATCGCCACACTGCTTACGGTGTTTGCAGGCGGCGCTTTGGTGCTGGCGGCGATTGGATTGTACGCGGTGATCGCGTTCAACATGTCGCGGAGGACGCGCGATTTCGGGATTCGAATTGCGCTGGGGGCTTCGCAAAGGCAGATTGTCGAGGCGGTGTTGAGAGAGGGGCTGCTGATCACGGCAATCGGCCTGGCTGTGGGGTTCGCGCTCAACGTAGCGGGCGCGAAAGCTCTCGGGAGCTTGTTATACGGGATCACCGCGACGGACTGGCCGACCTACTTGGGCGTGTTCGCGTTACTAGCTGTCGTTTCTCTCATTGCCTGCTATCTTCCCGCCCGGCGCGCGGCGAGGATCGATCCGATGCAGGCGTTGCGGCAGGAGTGAGGGTGGTAGACTCCGCGTGGCGCGGGCGAGAGAAGCCGCGGGTATCCCGCAAACGGCGCGGTATCCCCGCGCTACAGGGCGCCTACGAACGACTCTGAAAGGCATCCAACAAATCAATTCGGCGCTGGTACATGCGGGCCTGGCGCAGACCCATCGGGACGATGAACGCGATGACTGCGACGATGGTGCCGCAGTCGAACCACATGATGGGCGCGAGGTTCGGGTAGAGTTGGGCAAAACCCAAGTTGAAGACGATCCACGGTGGCATCGCCAGTAGAATGCGCGACCAGAGTGGGAAACCGCGGGAGAGATCGCGGCGGCGAACCAACTCCGCCCTGTAAAACTGAATACAATTGCTGTCGCCCATTTCCGAGATCGGCCGCGCACGGGACATGCGAGTCTGAGCCAACCAATAGACCAAGCCGAAGACCGACAGGACGGATCCAGTCCGCGCCAACGTGTTGGGGAACAGGAAGAAAAACGAAGCAAACGAGACAATCAGTGTGCCCATAGCGGCAAGAAAGACAATGGACTTTCTGCGTTTTCCTTCGTTGAGCCTTTCCAATTCGGCACGGAGCTGCGGCGGCGAAAACGTTGACGGACTCATACTCATCTCCTTCCAAAGAATTTGCAAATCTTCAGGCAAGCAGTCACCGGGCATCGCGAACTCCTTTATGAAACTGGTGAACCAAAAGATTCTTGATCCGGTGCACTCTAGTCCAGACGTTCGCCGTGGAGAGGCCCGTGATCTCACCGATCGATTCCGCGTCGAGGTCTTCCAGGTAGGCCAGGATTACTTGACGATCGATGAGATCGAGCCCCTGAATCAGGGCTAACAAACGGGTGAGCGTCTGATGGCGGTCCGCAGATATTTCGACATTTTCGCGACTGGCCTGCGCCTCAGCTTCCTCCAAAGTGAGATAGGCCGCCGTGTTTCTTTTCCACCGGCTTTGCCGAATGACGTGCGATGTCGCCACGTTGTGTGCAACCCGATAGATCCAGGTTCGAATGGAGCATTGCCCGTTGAACTTTTCGAAGCTGCGCCACAACGCAAGATGAATCTCCTGTGAGAGGTCGCGGCGCCGGTCCGGATCGGCTTCGTAGGCGTAGGCCAACCGGTCAAGAGCCGTGCCATACTCGCTGGCGGCCTGCCGGTAGGCTTCATCCTGGCCGGATCTTGCGACTTCTTGGGGCTCAATCTTCCCCACATCAGAGGTAGTCACGGCCGCGGGGAACTCCTGACACGTTTGTACCAGCAAACCGCACCTGATATCTTTGCAGAGGGCTTGATCGAGGGGGAGGAACAGTGACAAGCAGGAGCAATCTAAGATGTCAACACTCTCGGGACGTGCCTTTCTCTTCCTCTCATTACCTCTCGCACTAGCGGCTGGGGCTCAACCGGCGCGCGTTTGGGAAGCGCCGCTAGTGATTCCTACTTACGAGTTGGGTCCAGCCGATCCGAATCCGGCGGTGCTGGGCAGCGGTGGAAGCCGTCCCATCTACCCGTACCCCAAGCTCGACTCTCTCACCAATCAGCGGGTGGAAAAAACGTACAAGGCCGTCTATCTGGAGAATGAATATCTCAAGGTGACGGTGTTGCCCGAGGTCGGCGGCCACCTCTACGCCATATTCGACAAGACGGCGAATCGAGACGTGCTCTACACCAACCACGTGATGAAGTACGGGATTGTGGGCATCCGTGGGGCCTGGGTTTCGGGCGGCATCGAATGGAATTTTCCCGACGGCCACACGGTAACGACGATTTCACCGGTCGATTATTCTTTGCGGACGGAAGAGGATGGATCGGCGTCGGTGACGGTAGGCGACACCGAGCGCGTGCAACGGATGCAGTGGGCGGTGACGATTCGGCTGCGTCCAGGAAGGAAGGTAGTGGAGACCGAGGTGACGCTGAACAACCGGCGCGATATCCCGGGCCGGTACTGGTTCTGGGCTACCGCCGCCGCACATGCCACCGATGACCTGCGATTCGTCTATCCCATGCGCGAGGCTTACCCGCACGCGTACTGGCCGATCTTTTCCTTCCCGGTCGAAAAAGGGGTCGACGTGAGCACGTACCGTGATGTACCCAATGCACTGTCGCTGTTCGCTCGGAACTCGAAACGCGATTTCATGGGCGTTTATTACGAAAAGTCGGACTGGGGCGTGGTGCATGTAGCCGATCATCGCGAGGTACCCGGCAAGAAGACTTGGACCTGGGGCAACGACGATGCGGGAAATATCTGGGTCGAGAAGCTCACCGACAAAGATGGACAGTATGTCGAATTCCAGGCAGGGCGCTACGAGACGCAGATGGAGCATGAGTTTCTGGCGCCTCACCGCGTGGAACATTTTGTGGAGCATTGGTACCCGGTGCAAGGTCTGGGGGGTGGTTTCAGCGAGGCCACTCGGGACGCGACGCTGCGGGTAACGCGAGACGGAAGCCGGCTTCATGTAGCGACGAACGTCAACGCTGTATTTGAGGATGCCGAAATAAAGGTGGAGGCTGAAGGACAGACGATCGCCGAAAAACGAGTAAGTTTGGGTCCGGCAGATGCGTTTCACGCTTCGTTCGACATTCCCGCTAGCGTGGATGGGCAACCGATTACCGTTCGGCTGGCGGACGGAAGCGGACGGGAGTTGGCCGACTATCGCACCGATACTCCACTGGACGGCAATCCGGAGTGGCATCCGGCGATGCGCCCCGTTCCCGATTCCGCCGTTGCCGGAAGCGCGGAACAAGCGTACGTGCAGGGATTAGCGGCCGATAAAAAAGGCAATGAAACCGCGTCACGCGCTGCCTACCTGGAAGCATTGCGACGCGACCCGGGATTTGCTCCGGCGCACGTGGCGCTGGGATTGTCGTTCTATCGCAGCGGTGAGTATGACAAAGCCGCGGATCATCTGACCGCGGCGTTGCGTCGGAACCGCGATGACGGCGATGCGCACTACTACCTGGGGCTGACACGGCGGGCGCAGCAGCAATATCGGGCGGCCAAGGATGAATTGCTGTGGGCCGTGCGCTCAGGCTATCGGGAAGGAACGGCGCGCTATGTCCTGGGCGAGATGGCTCTCGAACTTCGCCAAACACCGGAAGCTTTGGAGCATCTGTCGCAGGCTGTGCTGCTTGATCCACGCGATTTGAAGGCGCGCACCGTTTTGGCGATGTCTGAACGAGTGGCCGGGAAGCTGGATGACGCCGAGAAAAATGTCGATGCCGTAGTACGCGAACTGCCCATCGATTACCTGGCCCTGAGCGAGCAACATCTCATTCGCCAAGCACGGGGCAAGGATCTGGAGGCGAACCGGGTTCATGAGGAACTATGGCGCCTGATGGAGCGTGATCCGGATTCCGTGCTGGAACTGGCCTTCGATTACGCTGCCGCCGGCCGCATAGCAGAAACGATCGACGTCCTGGATGAAGCCGTGCGGCGGGGCGGGACATACCCGATGCTGCACTACGCTCTGGGTTATTTCTGCGGGATGCGCAAGAACGATCCCCGGGCCGCAAAAGGGTACGACCTCGGCGCCAAGGGCGATCCCGCTTACGTGTTCCCGCACCGCGTGGAGGAGATTGCGGTCCTGCGCGCCGCGTTAGAGAAGAACTCGCAAGACGGAAGGGCGTTCTTCTATCTGGGCAACGTGCTGGCATCGAAGGAGCGAATCTCTGAAGCATTGGAAGCGTGGCGCGCCGCATTGCGCCTCGATCCCGGGAACGGCGTCGCACATCGAAACCTGGCGCTGGCGCTCCGGAGAAGCGGCGAGAAGGAGCAGGCAATCGCTGAGTATAAACGTGCCATCCAAGCCGCGCCGAAGGATTTCCACCTGTACCTCGAATTGGGTGAAATTCTACCCGCGGGCCGGGCGGTTGAGCTATTTGAAGGATCGCCCGAAAAGGTACGATCACGCTCGTCGATTGTGGAGGCGTTGGCGGCGGCGCTGGTGGAGTCGGGCCGTTATTCCGACGCCGTGAACTTGATGGACAAGACGCAGTTTGTATCCGGGGAAGGAGAAAAAAGCGTCCTCGAAACGTTCCGTAAGGCACACCTGGGGCTGGCACGGGAACATCAGCAGCGGGGCCGGCATGCGGAGGCAGCGGCTGAGTTTCTGCGCGCGACGGAGTATCCGCGCAATCTCGGCGTCGGCCGCCCGGCTATGGAATCGCAGGCGCGGGAGTATGTGGCGGCAGCGCGGGAATGGGAGGCTGCCGGCAGGATTCAAGAAGCTGCGGCGCTCTGGAGACGGGCCGCCGAGGAGCCGCTCAAGTCGCCAACTGAGCCGGGCGAGCCCTGGTCGGAGCACTACTACTTCAAAGCCGTCGCACTCGGGCATATGAAGCAAGAATCGGAGGCGCACGCGCTATATGCGCGGCTCGCAGCCCTGTCGGATGACCAGGAAATGCTTGCCGGAGAGGCCGATCCGCCACGGGGCGTAATCCGGTACGTCCTTGCCGGTCTTGGCCTGAAGGCGCTCGGACATACCGAGCAAGCCCGAGCCGCGCTCAACCGGGCCCTCACGATGGACCCGCAGAACGATCTGGCCAAAACAGCGTTGCAGGAACTCGGCTCACGCTAATCGGGTTGGCATCTTTGCCTGCGGCGGCCGGAAACATTTATACTAATGCTGCGGGGGGCGCCGTTGCGTAAGCTCTTTTGGGCCGCGTTGATAGCCGCGGCAATTCTAGGTGCCGGTTTGGCGAGTGATAACGCGCCGGCTGACAAAGAAGCAAAATTCATTGGAGCGCGTGGTAAGTACTGGGCGTTTCAGAAGGTTACACGGCCACCGGTGCCCGAGGTTTCGGATGCCTGGGTGCGCACGCCCATCGACGCTTTCATTCTGAAGGCGCTTCAAGCCAAGCAGCTTCATCCGTTTGAACCGCTGGACCGCATCCACCTGATCCGGCCTGTGACGTTCGACCTGACCGGACTGCCCCCAACGCTGGCTGAAGTGGACGCCTTCGTACACGACCGGTCTCCTGACGCTTATCAAAAGGTAGTGGACCGGCTTCTCGCCTCGCCGCACTATGGCGAGCGGTGGGCGCTGAAGTGGCTCGATGTTGTGCGCTATGCCGATACCAACGGCTTCGAGCTCGACGCGGACCGAACACACTCCTGGCGTTATCGTGACTACGTGATTAATGCTTTCAATGAAGATAAGCCGTACGATCGGTTCGTCAAAGAGCAAATCGCCGGCGGCGAGATGTTTCCGGGGAGCAAGGACGCGCTGATTGCCACGGGCTACCTGCGCGCCGGCCAGGAGCATCTGGTCTCGGGGAACATCGATCCCGAGATGAGCCGCGAAGAGGTGCTCACGGAGATCGCGACTTCGGTGGGCCAGACGTTTCTGGGCATGACGGTGAACTGCGCTCGCTGCCACAATCATAAATTCGATCCGATTCTCCAGGCGGATTATTACAGGTTGCAGGCGATTTTCGCCGGGGCTAAGGGCAAGGGCGTTGATCTCTCAACGCCGGAAGAGAGAGCCGCGTGGGAAGCAGCGGACAAAGCCTATCACGAAAGGCTCAAGCCCGTCGCAGATGCGCTGAAGGAACTGGCCAAACCGTATCGTGAGCGGATTGAAGCCAAGCATCTGGCAAAATTGGAACTAAAGCTCCAGGAAGCGTGGAAGACGCCGGAGAAGTCGCGCACGGACGAACAGAAGATTCTGGCGGAAAACGCCAAGAGTCAGATCGAGCCGACCTGGGACATTGTGGTGGCGGCCATGACGCCGGAAGATCGGGAGAAGCGGGCGAAACTGCGCATTCAGCTTCATCAGATCGAAGCCACCGAGCCCGATCCGCTGCCCGAGGCCTACGCATACGTGAATATGGACGAGCCGGCGCCGCAGGGTTATGTGCTGCGCATGGGCGATCCCAAGAACAAGCTGGATCCTGTAGAACCGGCAGTGCCGCTGGTGCTGAAGGCCGCGTTCGAGATCCCCAGGGCAACCATCGGACGGCGCACGGCTTTGGCCAACTGGCTGACTTCGCCGGAGAATCCGCTGGTGGCGCGGGTGATGGTGAATCGCATTTGGCAATACCGGATGGGAACCGGCATCGTGCGGACGCCTAACGATTTCGGTGTCATGGGCGATCGCCCGTCGAATCGCGAGCTGCTCGACTGGCTGGCTTCGGAATTTGTGGCCAAGGGTTGGAGCATCAAGGCGATGGACCGGATGATCGTGACCTCGAGCGTCTATCTGCAAGGCACGGGGCCCGACAAGGAACGTGAGACCATCGATCCGGACAATCGCCTCTACTGGCGCATGAATCGCAAGCGCATGGAAGGCGAGACGCTGCGCGACGAGATTCTTTCTGTGACTGGAAGTTTGAATCTGAAGATGGGTGGGAGACCCGTACTCATTCCAATTGAGCCTGAGGTCTACGATCTGATCTTCACCGAGCACGAGCGCGACGGGTTGTGGCCGGTGAGCCCGGACAAGAGCGTACAGAACCGGCGCAGTATTTATTTGTATGACAAGCGGAGCGTGCGTCTGCCGCTGCTGACGGCGTTCGATCAGCCGGATGCGGTTACATCGTGCCCGGTAAGACCCGTAAGTACGCACGCGTTGCAGGCGCTGTCGCTATTCAACAGCGATTTCATGAAGGAACAATCGCAGGCATTCGCGGACCGGCTGCAGAAGGAATGCAAGAAGAACACCCCGACCTGCGAAGTGAATGCGGCCTGGAAGCTGGCGCTGGCGCGAACCCCGTCAGCCGCGGAGCAGAAATTGGCCAAGCAGTTTTTCGCCAAAGGCGGAAACCTGGTGGATATGTGTCTGGCGTTACTCAACAGAAACGAGTTTGTTTATGTCCCCTGAAAATCGGCATTTCCGCCCCGCGGTCACGCGGCGCGATGTTCTGGTGCGCGCCGCACATGGTTTCGGATCAATCGCGCTGGCGTCTCTCCTGGACCCGCCGGCAGGCGCCACAGAGCGGGTGAACGCTCTCGCCGCGAAGCCGCCGCATTTCAAGCCGCGGGCGAAGTCGGTGATTTTTCTCTTCATGGTGGGCGCACCGAGCCATATCGACACGTTCGATCCTAAGCCGGCGCTGGAGAAGTACGACGGCCAACTGCTGCCCGCGAGCTACGGCACCGTGGTCAGCGAGTTCACGAAGGGCGACACGCCGCTGCTGAAGAGCCCGTGGAAGTTCAACAAGTACGGCCAATGTGGACGCGAAGTTTCTACGCTTTTCCCGCATTTGTCTCGGCACGTGGACGACCTGTGCTTCGTGCGATCGTTCTATACGGAAAGCACCGTGCACGCGCCGGCGATGTACCAGGTGAACACGGGCCGCATCCTGATGGGATATCCCAGCATGGGCTCCTGGATCACCTACGGCCTGGGCAGCGAGAGCGAAAACCTGCCCGCCTACGTGGTGATGCCGCAGCCCGAAGGCACGCCTGAAGGCGGCACGCCCTGCTGGGGCGCTGGATTCTTGCCCGCCGTGTATCAAGGCACTGTGTTCCGGCCGGGTCCGAATCCCATCATCAATCTGAAGCCGCCGGCGGGCGTCACCCCGGAGCGGCAGCGCCGCACACTCGACTTCCTGCAAAGCATGAACGAGATGGATACGCTCGACACCGACACAGAGATGGCGGCGCGCATTAGCTCGTATGAGCTGGCGTTCCGAATGCAGAGCCATGCTCCGGAGGCGGTGGACATTTCCAAGGAAAATCAAGCCACGCGATCGTTGTACGGACTAGACCAAAAGCAGACGGCGGAGTTCGGGACACGTTGCCTGCTCGCGCGACGCCTGGTGGAACGCGGTGTGCGGTTTGTGCAGATTTATTCCGGTGGCGGCCCGGTATCGGTGCAGTGGGACGCGCACAGCAACCTGGTGGCGAACCATGAAAAGATGTGCGGGATGACGGACCTGCCCATTGCGGGCCTGTTGCAGGACTTGAAGCAGCGCGGGTTGCTGGAGGAAACGCTGGTGATCTGGGGCGCCGAATTCGGACGCTTGCCGATGTCGCAAGGCGGAAACGGCCGCGACCACAATCCGCACGGCTTCACGATGTGGTTCGCAGGCGGCGGCGTAAAACCCGGAGTGGTGATAGGCGACACCGATGAGATGGGCCTAAATGCGTTGGAGCCGAGACATCACATGCGGGACTTCCATGCGACGATCCTGCAACTGCTCGGCCTCGATCAGAATCGTTTGTGGTTCCTGCATAACGGCCGGAACGAGAAACTCACGGACTTCGGCGGCAATGTGATTCAAGAGATGCTGGCCTAAGGGCGCGGCACTATGAAGCGCGGCTTCGTTTTCCTTCTGGCTGTCCCGGCCCTGGCGCAGAACTGGCCTTCGTTCCGCGGTCCCGGGGCAACCGGCGTCCTCGACACGCCGCACAGTACACCAGTTTCCTGGGATGTCGCGGCGAATCGGAACATTGCCTGGCGGACAGCGATTCCTGGCCTGGGGCACTCGAGTCCCATCGTCTGGGGAGACCGCGTCTTTGTCACCACGGCAGTGTCAGCCGATCCGAAGGCGGTCTTCCAATATCCGCTGGTAGGCCAACCGGACCTCCGTACCGATCTCACCAAACAACAGTTCAAGATCTACTGCCTCGACAAACGGACGGGCAAAATCCTCTGGGAGAAGGTAGCGGCGGAGCGAGCTCCGGCGGTTGCCCGCCATCCGCATAACAGCTACGCTTCGGCAACGCCGGCTACTGACGGCAAGCGAGTGGTGGCTTTCTTTGGCTCCGAGGGCTTGTATGCATTTGATCTGGATGGAAAGATGCTCTGGCAGCAAGAGGTCGGGCCGCTCGACCAAGGCGCTTTCGACGTGCCCGACTACAAGTGGGGCAGCGCCAGCTCACCCATCATTTATAAGGACCTCGTTATAGTGCAGTGCGACCAGCAGAAGGGTTCTTTCCTTGCGGCGTTCGACGCGTCTACAGGCAAACCTCGTTGGCGCACGCAACGGGACGCGATCCCGTCATGGGCGACCCCCACGGTCTACGAGGGAGAGAAGCGCGCCGAACTTGTCACCAATGGCGCAGAGTACTTTCGCGGCTACGACCCTGCGACTGGCGCTGAGCTATGGAAAATCAAAGGCACCTCGATGATCTCGGTGCCGACGCCTTTTGCCGCACACGGTTTGATTTATCTGGCGAGCGGCTACTATCGTTTCATCCAGCCGATCGTCGCGCTCAAGCCCGGCGCAACCGGCGAGGTGGCGGCTGAACACGTGGCCTGGCGAACGGAAAAAGGTGCGCCGTACCTGCCCACCCCCATTGTCTACGGCGACTATTTCTATTCGTTCAACCATCGCGGAATTCTAACGGTCTACAACGCCGCGACGGGCGAGCGCATCTACGAACAGCGCCTGGGTGAGGGAGGTGCGTTTGCCTCATCGCCCGTGGCAACGGGCGGCCGTCTCTATGCGGCGAGCGAAGACGGTGACGTGTACGTGGTCAAAGCCGGCCCCACGTTCGAGCTTCTGTCAGCCAATAAGATGGACGAGGTGGTGATGGCCACGCCCGCTCTCAGCAACGGCATGCTGATTGTTCGTGGCCTAAGTCACGTGTTCGGTATTTCAGAATAATCCGCGTGGCAGGAGTCACTCCATCGGGGCGTAGTAACCGCGCCGCCAGTAGGCCCAGAGCTTGGGCTGGCCTGGTGATCGCCGCACCTTCACCTGCACGCGCCGGTACTTTCCGTCACGTCCCGGATTGCTCGAGACGTAGCCCAAAACGTATTGGTGGCGCAACTCCCGCCCGATCCGTTCGGCAATCCCGGGCAGGTCGCGAACGTTGTCGATCGCGTAGTAGCGTCCGCCTCCCCGTTCGCTGATCTCCTCCAGCAGGCTCGCGCCCCGCGATGCTTCAAACTCTCCAAGGCTCGGGCCCGCACGATCCGGAATACCGATGGTATAAATCTCGACATCCGATTCGCGCGCCAGATTCTCCACTTCGCGAGCGGTAAACCGGCTGTGATTGTCTCCGCCGTCGGAGACAACGAGGAGCGCCTTTCGCGGGTTGTGCGCCATCTTCATCTGGCGCAACCCCAGATAGACGGCGTCCAGGAGCGCGGTGTGTCCGGCCGGCTGTGCTTGCGCCACGCGATTCTCGATGTCCTCGTGCGCCGGAGTAAAGCCGATCGAAAGTTCCGCCCGGTCCCGGAATTCAATCAGGCAAAATTCGTCTTCCAGATTGGCCGTGCCGAGAAACTGGGCCACCGCTTCCTGGAGTTGGGGGAACTTGCTGGTCATGCTGTGGCTGAAATCCAGCACCAGCCCGGCCGATACAGGCGACTCCTCGGCTGAGAAGTAGCGCACGGCCTGCTCCGCCTTCTCTTCGAAGATCTGAAAATTCTCTTTCTGCAATCCTGTGATGGGGCGGCCACGCGCATCCGTGATCGTGACATTGACCAGCACCACCGTGCTGTTGGCCTTGAAATCCGGCCCTCCGGCATCCGGAACCGCGGCGGACGGCCGTCTGCGCGCAACCGTATTTTGCGAACTGTCAGCCGCCACGAGCGCGCTGGCGAGAAAAGCCAGCAATGAGACAGCTATCCGGCACGATCTGCGCATCTGTGGTTACGATATCTCGGTCAAGTTACAGCCACAAGGCTTATGAGAACTAAGGTGTACCAGTACCAGTGGCTCCCTCAGTCCCAGCTCCAACTCACCTGCGCGCGACTACAACCAGCCGGTCCGGCCAGATCCTGCCGCTCGTTCCATAACCTGGAAAGGCCACGACCTGTTGCAAGCCGGCCCCATTCAAGCACGCGGCGACTTCTTCCGGAGTCCAGCATCGCATGACGAAATCGTTTTCGGAGGTGGTCCGCACACCGCCGCGCTGCAAATCGAAGCGCTCGCGAATCTGCATTCGATGGGATTCGATGTCCATCGCGGTCTCGCTACGAAATTGCAGTATGCCGTCCGGCAGCTCGACAAGCTGGCTGTGGATCGAATCCTTCGCATACCGATCGGCGGTTCTTGTCCAGTCGCGCACATCCAAGATCAGAACGCCGCCCGGTTGTAACCACCTTGCAAACTGGAGAAAAATCGACTTCCTGGCGTCATCGTCCACGAAATCATTGAGCACGCCGCGGCACAGAACCGCGTCGAATGGGTGCGAGAATGAAACATCGAGCAAATCCGCAATCAGGAATTCCGCGCGGTTCGTATCAGCCTGCTCCCGTTTTTCAGCCATCGCGATGAGTTCCGCCGAACGGTCAACGCCCAACACCCGGAATCCGCGCTTTGCCAGCTCGACGGCGTACCGCCCGGTTCCACATCCGGCGTCCAGCACCCGGGCTCCCGCGGCAATTCCCTGCCCGCTCAGCACCTCTTCGATGAAGTCTATGCGCGGCGCCACCGGATCTGTCTGTAGCAGATCGTACGCCCACGCAAGCGCGTGATAGTAGGGGCGAGGCACGCTCATTGCTCAGCCGCCACTTATAGTACGATACCTGTTAGGAGCGTTTCTGAGCCGCAGCGAACGAGCCCATCCCGAAATTCCCTCGTGGTTAACGGCGGTGCGCGCCGCCGAATCGAAAAAGGCGTCCGATATCAAGGTTCTGGATCTCACCGGTATCACGTCTTTCACGGACTATTTCGTCCTCTGCACGGGCGCCAATACGCGCCAGAGTCAGGCCATCAGCGACGAGATTGGATTGCAGCTCAAGGAACGCGGCGAGTTCCCCATCAGCTTGGAAGGTTACAACCAGGCTGAATGGATACTGCTCGACTACGGTGACTTTCTCATTCACGTATTCTCGCCGCACGCCCGCACCTACTACGATCTCGAGCGGCTCTGGCGCAACGCCAAGAACCTCGACATCCCAGCGGCGTGAAGGTTTTTCTCTACTTCATCGGCAAGCCGCGGGGCGCGGAGGCCAACCGCATCGCCGCCGATTTCGTCGAGCGCATTGCGCATTATGCTCCCTGCGAGATGCGCGAAATACGACCTGATCGCTTTGATCCCTGGGAGCGGCACCCGTCCGCGCGCAAAATTCTGCTCGATCCCGAGGGACGCGAAATGGATTCGCGCCAGTTTACTTCCGTGATCGAAAAGGCTGAAATGGAGGGGCGCGATCTGCTGTTTCTGGTGGGTGGCGCCGACGGCCTGCCGGCCGAATGGAGAGCCCGCGCCGACCTTTTGCTCTCGCTGTCTCGTATGACGGTTCCCCACGAGCTGGCGCGCGCGATGATCGCCGAGCAGATCTATCGGGCCTTCACCACGTTGCGTGGTCATCCGTACCCGCGCTAAGGTAGGTGGGTTCATGTCCTGGTTCAAGCGGGAAAGCGGCGGTCCGGAAAAGAAACCGCCCAAACCGGAAGAGGGTGAGCGCAAGGTCAAAACCGAAGGCCTGTGGCTCAAGTGCGAAAGTTGCAAGGAGATCATCTGGAAAAAGGATCTCGAAGACAACCACAACGTCTGCACCAAGTGCGGCGCTCACTTTCGCATCGATGCCGTGGCGCGGCTGCAATTGCTTCTCGATGGCCCGTATCAGCAATTTGACACCGACCTGGCATCCTCCGACCCGTTGGAATTCGTAGATCAGCGCTCGTATCGTGAGCGGCTGGCCACCGCGCAGGAAGCCACTTCGCTTGCCGATGCCCTCATCTCCGCCGCCGGAACGCTGGATGGCCGCAAGGTGCAGATCTGCGCCATGGAACCCAAATTTATCGGCGGCAGCATGGGTGGCGTGATGGGCGAAAAAATCACCCGGGCCATCGAGCGGTCCCTGACCACTCGCCAACCGCTGGTCATCGTTTCCGCTTCAGGCGGCGCCCGCATGCAGGAAGGCGCCATCAGCCTCATGCAACTGGCGAAAATCTCTTCGGCCCTGATGCGTCTCGACGAGGCTCGCGTACCTTATATCAGCGTCCTCACCGATCCCACCACCGGCGGCGTCACCGCCAGCCTCGCCATGCTGGGAGATCTGAACATCGCGGAACCCGGTGCGCTGATTGGTTTCGCCGGCCCACGCGTCATCGAGCAGACCATCCGGCAGAAGCTCCCCGAAGGCTTTCAACGCAGCGAATTTCTCCTCAAACACGGCATGCTGGATGCCGTCGTGCCCCGCCTGGAACTGAAGACCTACATTTCGAAAGCCCTCACATTTTTCAGTGGCCCGGTGCAGTAATGACCTACCCGGATTCTGTCCGGTTCCTCTATTCGCTGGGAAACGAAGTCAAAACCGCGAAATACGGGTTGGAGCGCATCACCACGCTGCTGGCCGCGCTAGGACATCCCGAGCGCCTGCCGCGTATCGTTCACGTTGCCGGGACCAACGGCAAAGGTTCCGTCTGCGCCATGATCGAAGCCGGCCTCCGCGCAGCTGGATTGCGCACCGGCCTGTTTACTTCGCCACACCTGGTCGAGCCGACGGAACGCATTCGCATCGCCGGTTGCCCGGTGAACTCGAGCCAGTTCGGCGCCGCTTTCGATCGCGTCCACCTATGTGCCGAGCAGCTACTGAACGATGGCGCCATCGACTTTCACCCCACCTACTTCGAGACCGTCACCGCTATGGCCTTCCTGCTGTTTCAAGACCAGAAAACCGATGCGATCGTGCTCGAAGTTGGTCTGGGCGGCCGGTTGGACGCGACCAATGTCGTCCGCCCCGAGATGTGCGTAATCACTCAGGTGGATTTCGATCACGAAGCGCTGCTCGGCAAGAGTCTCGAGGCCATCGCGGGCGAAAAGGCCGGGATTTTGAAGCCTGGCGTGCCAGCCGTTTTCGCGGCGCAACGGCAGGAAGCGCTGCAGACACTCGATCGCCGCGCCGTGGACTTGAGCCTGGAAGTCATCCACGCCCAAGAAAAATGGCACATCGATAATGTAGAGCTTTCCGCCCAGGGCAGCGCGTTCACCGTGCACGATGGTTCTGAAATGCGCATCCGTTGCCCTCTCGCTGGCGAACATCAGGTTGCGAACGCCGTGGTGGCCGTGGCCGCACTCCACCGCCTCGGCATCGAGACCTCGGCTATCGAGCGCGGCATCGCTGCGACCCGCTGGCCGGGCCGCTTGCATCGCGTTTCCGTTTCGCCCGAGATCATCCTGGACGGCGCGCACAATCCTGCCGGCGCACGTGCCCTCGCCGCGCACATCCAGCGTTTCTACTCCGAGCGCCGAGTCGTCCTCGTGTATGGCGCCATGCGTGATAAAGCCGTCGAGGAGATTACCGGCATTCTGTTCCCCCACGCCGATGAAGTCATCGCTACCGCGCCAAGGCAATCTCGCGCGGTCGATCCCGAGACCATTCGCGCGCTCGCTGCCCACGCCAATCTGCGAACCGCACTGGATCTTCGAGCGGCTCTCGAGCTGGCACGCAGCGGCGATTCCCATCGCGCCATCTTCGTCACCGGTTCCCTTTTCCTGGTGGGCGAGGCCATGACCCTGCTGAATGGATAGAATACTCTCACCGGCAATGTCGCTTGGCCACCTGCGGTCGCTCCTGTTCACGGACCCCCTGATCATACTGGTCACGATCGCTTTCGGCACGGTCTCCTTCATCGTCAGCTTCTTTGATTCCACGGGCCGCCTGCCCAACAAGCTCGCCAGGCCGTGGGGCCGCTGGCTGCTGCGCGTGGCCCGTGTGCGCCTTACGGTTGAGGGCGTGGAGAAAATCGATCCGCAACAAAGTTACGTCTTCGTCGCCAATCACCGCAGCTACATGGATATTCCTGCCATCCTCGCCTCCATTCCGGTCGAATTCCGCTTCTATGCGAAAAAAGGCCTGTTCCTGGTTCCCTTCCTCGGGACGCACCTCAAGCGAGCCGGCCACCTTCCCGTGGTTCGCGGTGATGCACGGGCGTCGGTGAAGAGCATGACGCTCGGTGCGCAACTGATTCAGCAACGCAAGATTTCGATGCTGCTGTTTCCGGAGGGCGGCCGCTCGCGCGCCGGGATGCGCGAATTCAAAGAAGGCGCCGCGTATATCGCCATCAAGGCCGGCGTTCCCATTGTGCCGCTCGGCCTTACGGGCACTCGATACGTGCTGCCCATGGGCTCCAACTATGTGCGTGGCGGTCCGGTCACTCTGAAGATAGGCGACCCTATTCCGACCGCCGGCTTAAAACTCCAGGACCGCGGGCAACTGACCGAAACCCTCTCGCGACAGGTTGCCGAACTGTCGGGAGAGGCGCTGGATACTGTGGAGAGCCCACGCCCGGCGTGAGCATCGGAAATCAAGTACGTTGGACCGTTCCAGGGCTCGGTGATCCTGGTAAGATGTCCCGGCGATTCTGTAGCTGCAAGGCCCGACGTGTCCGGCCCCGACATCGCAGGCATCGTAAGGGCGGCGCATGCCTCGCCTTCGTTCGCTACGGTTTCGAAATCGCCGGCACCTTACTAGTCGACACATCCGTTTGGACTGAGCTGATCAAGTTCCCAAACGTCCTTGATATCGAGGGCTCGAGGCACTGTTCCGCTTGACCGTCACAGAATGGACCGAATGACGCCGCCATCCGCGCGCAACGCCGCTCCGTTGGTTGCCGAGGAAAGCGGGCTGGCCACGAACGCAACCATTGCTGCCACTTCGTCGACCGTGGCGAACCGCTGCAACAACGAGCTGGGCCGGACGTTTTGAAAGAATTCCTTTTCAATTGCCGCCACGCTGACGCCGCGAGCCCGCGCCAGATCGCTCAGAAATTTCTCAACGCCCTCAGATCGCGTTGGGCCGGCGAGCACAGAGTTTATCGTCACACCCGTTCCCGCCGTCGTCTCCGCTAAGCCCCGCGCCAGTGCCACTTGCATTGTCTTAGTAATGCCATAGTGGATCATTTCGGGCGGTATGTTTACTGCCGACTCGCTCGAAATGAAAATCACCCGGCCCCAGCCGGCAGCCTTCATCTTGGGCAGCCATCCGCGACTAAGGCGCACTCCGCTCATGAAGTTAGTTTCGATAATGGCTTTCCAGTCCGCGTCAGTTATCTCTTCGAACGGCTTCGGCTCGAACGCGCCAAGATTGTTGATCAGGATGTCCACGCGATCGAAACGGCGCAACGCGGCATCGGCCACGCTTGGTTCCGAAAGGTCGCCAGCGAACGGTAAAATCCGTGACGAAGGATAAGACTTCTGAATCTCGTCCACCGCCTGCGAAACTCTGGCTTCCGTGCGTCCGTTCACAACAACTTGTGCGCCTTCGGCCGCCAACGCCTTCGCGATCGTCAGACCGATTCCCGCCGTTGAGCCGCTCACGAATGCTAATTTGTCTCTGAGCTGTAAATCCATATTTTCTAGATGCGATATCCAGCCCGGCCGGTTCGCCGCTCCGTGCTAGAATTCGTCAGCCGGCCCGAATGCCTGAGCTTCCCGACGTCACCGTCTACATCGAAGCCCTCGAATCACGCATCCTCGGCCAGACCCTCGAGCGCGTGCGTTTGGCGAGCCCGTTCCTGGTGCGCACGGTCGACCCGCCCCTCATTTCGGCCCACGGTAAGAAAGTCCGCGCGCTGCGCCGCGTCGGCAAACGCATCGCCGTCGGCCTGGAGGATGACCTCTGGCTGGTCCTGCATCTGATGATCGCAGGCCGCTTGCATTGGCGTGAGCACGGCGCGAAACTCGCGCGCAAAAATGCTCCCGCCGCTTTCGACTTCACTAACGGAACCCTCGTGCTCACCGAGGCCGGCTCGCAGAAGCGCGCCTCTTTGCATCTTGTTCGCGGTGTCGAGGGCCTGCGCGCGCTCGACGCTGGAGGCATCGAGGTCCTCGGGTGCGGCGTCGACGCTTTCTCCTCGGCCCTCACCTCCGCCAACCACACTCTGAAGCGCGCTCTCACGGACCCTCGTCTGTTCAGCGGCATTGGCAATGCCTACTCGGACGAGATTCTGCATCGCGCCCAGCTGTCTCCGATCGCACTCACCCAGAAGCTCGAACTGGAGCAGATCCAGCACCTCTACGATGCCACGCAAGCCGTCCTCACGGAATGGGTGGAGCGCCTGCGCTCCGATGCTCACGGTGAATTTCCGGAGAAGGTCACCGCTTTTCGCGACGGCATGGCCGTGCACGGCCGCTACGGCCAGCCGTGCCCAGTCTGCGGCGCAAAAGTGCAGCGCATCCGCTACGCGTCCAACGAAACCAACTATTGCGCCCGGTGCCAGACCGGCGGGAAGCTTCTTGCCGACCGCGGCTTGTCCCGCCTTCTGCGCGAAGATTGGCCGCGTACGCTCGAAGAACTCGAAGCCCTGCCCCGCCGGGTATCTCCGTTGTAGGACTTGCTGAGCCGCCGCAATCCGCCGTGGTAGCATCTTTCCGATGGCCGACCGCACCGTCTTCCGCGTCCTCGAAGAAGCCGCCGAAGTGTTTGGATATGCACCCGCCCTGCACCAGCCGTACATGGAAGACGGTAAGCGGAAGCTGCGGACCCTGAGCTGGGTCGAGTACAAGACCGCGGCCGAAGAGATCGCCGCCGGTCTGCGCACGCTCGGCATCCGCAAGGGCGATATCGTAGCGCTTGACTCCGAAACTCGCCTGGAGTTCTATCTTGCCGACCTCGGCATCATGGCCAATGGTTCTGTCGCCGCTGCCATGTACCCCAATTTACCGGTCAAAGAGCTGGTCCGGACCGTGCAGGCCTGCGACGCCAAGGCCTTGTTCGCCGAAGACCCCAAAACACTCGAACAATTCAAGGATGCGCCCATCCAGAAGCGTTTTCTGCTCACAGGCGAGGCCGCCGGCGCCATCACGCTCTACCAGTTGCGCGAATTCGGCCGCGCCGCCATCGCACGCGACCCTACTCTGCTAAGTACTCTGCGCGCCGAGGTGCAGCCTTCCGACGACGCCGTCCTCTATCTGACCTCCGGTGCGACCGGCGAACCCAAGATGGTTATGGTCTCCCATCGCGCACTGGTGTCCAACATCGATATGGGGCCGGTTGCATTGGGTCTGACTCCCAAGGACCGCACCGTCGCCTTCCTTCCCTCCGCCCACATCGCACAGCGCGTTGTCGTTGAGCTGGTCCCCATCCGCCTCGGTATGCCGGTGACGTTTACCGAAAGTCTGATGAAGCTCCCGCAAGAAATCAAAACCGTGCGGCCCACTATCTTTCTCGCGCCGCCGCGCTTGTGGGAACGAGTCTATGCCACCATCTGCACCGAACTGAAGAAAAAGCCTGCGGCCATCCAGAAGCTGTTCTATACCGGCCTCGCACTGGGTCTCGCCGCGGCCCGCCATCGGCGCAAAGGCGAGCGCGTTCCGGTGCGAATTCGCGCTCCGCTCGCGGTGGTTGACCGCATCGTCTTCGCTCAAGTGCGTGGGCGCTTCGGCGGAAAGATGGCGATCCCCGCATCCGGCGCGGCCCCGTTGGGCACCGATCTGGCCGAGTTTTATGAAGCCGTCGGCATGCCGCTCGTCGAGGGCTACGGTCTGACCGAAGGCGGCGTCGTGTCCTTGAACCCGCTTGACGATCCGAAGCCCGGCAGTATCGGGAAGGCCCTTCCCGGAGTCGAGGTCCGTATCGCCGACGACGGCGAGCTGTTAGTCCGAAGCCCCTGCCTGTTCTCGCGTTACTACAAAGACCCCGCCGGCACCGCCGAAGTGCTCCGCGACGGCTGGTTGCATACCGGTGACATCGCGTCCATGGATGACGACGGCTATCTCTTCATCACCGGCCGTAAGAAAGAGATGATCGTGACCTCCAGCGGCAAGAAAATCTACCCCTCGCGCGTCGAGAGTCTGTTCAAGTTCGAACCGCTCATCAGCCAGGTGATCCTCATCGGCGACCGCTTACCTTACCTCACGGCGCTGTTCACCATCAACACCGGAATCGCCGAGTTGCTCGATGGCATGAAGGAATACCGGGGGCGCCCAGCCGCGATTACCGACGCGCCTCCCGTGCGCGCCGAACTGACTCGCATCGTCCAACGTGTCAACAAGCAGCTCGCGCCATTCGAACAGGTTCGCAAGTTTCGCGTCATCAGCCGTGAATTCTCCATCGAAGAAGGGGAACTCACCGCGACAATGAAGGTCCGCCGCATGCGCGTGCTGGAAAACTTCCGGGATCACATCGAAGAGTTATACGCGGGAAAGGAAGAATCGCACTAAGGGGCAGGAATACAAATAGAATAGCTGTAGCATGCTCCTGAGCTCGATCACGCTGAAGAATCTGCTCTCGTTCAAGAACGCAACTCTTGAACTGCGGCCACTCAACGTACTGATCGGGCCCAATGGATCAGGGAAATCGAACTTTATTGATGCCATCGGTTTACTGCAGGCCGCTCCGGTGGATTTCAATCGTGCCATCACGCAAGGCGGGGGAGTTCGCGAATGGATCTGGCGCGGCTCAGACGAGATAGCTTCCTCGGCAAGCATTCAGACCGCAGTGATGCAAGGGGCAACGCCGTACCTGTATCAGATTGAGTTTCGGGAACACCCGCAAGGACTCTGGATCCAGTCAGAGCGCTTTCAGAATGCTGCACCCGCGCCTGGCCAAGTCGGTCCGACCTACTTCGCGAGAAATGCGGAAGAAGTTTTCTTTCCGCAATCAGCCGGAAAAGGCCAGCTATCGGTTCAGGAATCTGTGCTTAGAAGCTACCGCAATCCCGCTGATCCGACGCCGATTACACGTCTGGGACGTGAGTTTGAGCGCATCCGAATCTATCACGAATTTCAGACCGGCCCTCGATCACAGGCTCGCTGGGGCATTGCTCCCGGAGCCGTTAAAGACCTATTGGAAGATGGTGGTGCAAACCTGGCGGCCGTATTACATGAAATGCAATTCAACGGCAGTCTCGATCTTGTCGCAGAGCGCATGCACGAACTCTGTGAGCGCTATCGTGCAGTGCGTGTTCGCGAAGAGGGAGGGGTCTTTCGAGCGTTTATTGTCGAACAGGGGATCCGTGAACCCGTTCCCGCGATTCGCCTATCGGATGGAACGCTAAAATTTCTTTGTATACTGACCATCCTCCTCAACGACAAAGCCCCGCCACTTGTTTGTATCGAAGAGCCGGAGCTGGGCCTTCATCCGGAAGCACTACGACTAGTCGCGCGGGCAATAGCCGAAGCGTCGCAAAGAACGCAGCTAGTGATCACAACCCACTCCGATGCTCTCGTGGACGAACTCTCCGACCAGCCCGAAGCGGTGGTCGTATGCGAATACGACGCCGGCTCGGGAACGCGTTTTGAACGCCTCAGCAAAGAACGGCTGGAAGGCTGGCTGGATCGTTACTCCTTGGGTGAAATCTGGCGTAAGGGCGAAATTGGAGGCAATCGCTGGTGAGCCAGATCCGAATCTATTTCGAAGGAAATCCGGGGCTCAAACGGCCGCTGCAGGTTTTTCTGGAAAAGGCAGATCCGCGTCTGAAGAACAGGATCAAACCGATTCCTGGTCGAGGCCGCGACGATGCCATCTACGACTTCTTGTTGAGCGTACATCGAGATCCAAGCTTAAGGCATGTACTGCTTATCGACAGTGAAGGCCCAGACGACGGACATCTGTTCGACAAGCTAACTCGGGAGGGAAGCTGGCGGCCTCGTAAAGTGGTTCCGACTGAGCGCCAAGTGGGCTGGATGGTGCAGATAATGGAAGCTTGGTTCCTGGCCGACCAAGAGGCTCTGCACGCCTACTACGGCTCGGATCTTCAGGCGAACGCGCTGCCCCGTAACCCACGCGTTGAAGCGATACCAAAGGCGGACGTCCTGAGCGGTCTGAAAGCTGCCTCGCTCCGATCGACAAAGGGTGGCTATCACAAAGGTGCACATGCCGCGAGAATCTTAGAAAACCTCGACCCCGGTCGAGTTCGGCGTGTCGCCGATCATTTTGACCAGCTACTGGTGGTGCTTATCCACATCACGGAAGAGTAAGTTCTTACCCCTTCGCCTTCTGAATCTCCTCCACCAGCGCCGGCACTACCTGGAACAAATCTCCCACGATCCCGTAATCCGCGACTTCGAAAATCGGGGCCTCTGCGTCTTTGTTGATCGCTACAATTGTCTTCGACCCCTTCATCCCGACCAGGTGCTGGATCGCGCCCGAAATCCCCACCGCCAGGTACAGCTTCGGCGAAACCGTCTGCCCTGAGCTGCCCACCTGCCGCTCCATCGGCAGCCAGCCGTTGTCACAAATCGGCCGCGAGGCCGCCAGCTCCGCGCCCAGCACCTCCGCCAGCTGCTGCACAATCGGTATGTTTTCCGCCTCTTTTATCCCGCGCCCCACCGAGACGATGATCTCCGCCGCCGTCAGATCCACCGCCCGCTGCGACTCCCGAAACAGCTCGAGCGGCTTGGTGCGAATCGCCGCGGCCGTCAGCTCCGGCACAAATCTTTCCACCGTCGCCGAACCCGCGGCGACTTTGTCCGCGCGATACGCGCCCGCCTGCACTGAAGCGAAAAATGGCGGATCGCCTGCAAACCGCACGTCCACGTTCATCTTGCCCTGAAAGAGCTGCCGCACCAGCACAGGCGCGCCGCCATTCACGCGATGCGCCACTACATCACTCACCAGCACGCGTCCCAGCGCCGTGGCCAGCTTGGGCGCGAAGTCGCGCACCTGATACGTATGCGGAAACAGCAGCACGTGCGGTTGTGCCGCCGCAATGAGCTGCCCGAGCGCCGTCGTGTACCCATCCGGCGTGTAGTTCGCCAGCAGCTCATGTTCCACCGCATATACGCGCTCAAGCTGCTTCGAGGAAAGCTCCGCCGCCAGCGCCGTAACCTCGTCACCGGCCACCGCCGCGCAAACCGGCTGCCCCAACTCCGCGCCCAATTGCTGCGCCGCCGCCAATGTCTCCCACGACATCCGATGCCACGCCCCCGCCCGCTGTTCCAGAATCGCCAGAATACTCATAGCACGCGCGCCTCGAATTTCAGTTTCTCCACCAGCTTCGCCGCCGCCTCTTTCGGCGAGCCTTCAAGCATCTGCGTGTGCTTGCTCTTCTCGGGCAGATAAACTCGCTCGAAGCGGATGGCCGGAGCCGGCGTAACGCCCAATTCCACCGCCGTCAGTCGCTTTACTTCCTTTGTCTTGGCCTTCTTGATCCCCATCAGCGTTGCGTAGCGCAGTTTGTTGATGCCGGATTGGATCGTCAACAGCGCCGGCAGCGGCATCTCTACGTGCTGAAACCAGCCATCCTCCAGTTCGCGCTTCACGCGGATTCCGCCATCCTGCTTCTCCACCTGCATGATGATGGTGGCGTGCGGCAGCCCCAGTAATTGCGCCAGAATCACGCCCGTCTGCCCGTACCCCAGATCATCGGATTGCAGGCCCGTCAGAACCAGGTCCGGCTTCTCCGCATTGAGCGCCGCCGCCATCAGCCGCGCTAGCGCCAGCGGATCATAAGCGCCCAGATTTGCTTCCTCGATATGCAGCGCCCGGTCCGCGCCCTTCGCCAGAGCCTCGCGAATGGTCTGCGCCGCGCCTGCCGGCCCAGCACACAGCGCCACTACTTCGCCGCCGTGCTTTTCCTTCAACTGCAGGCCCTCTTCGAGCGCGTACGCGTCCGGCTCATTGATTTCGTAGGTGAGGTCCGAATCCTGAATCCACGTGCCCGCCGCATTCACACGCAGCACAGAATCGCGCGAGGGCACCTGCTTGATACAAACCACGATCTTCATCGGGATCTACTCCGAGTAGCGTTTGAAAATGAGTGCGCCGTTGGTGCCGCCAAATCCGAAGGAATTCGAGAGCGCATACTCGATCGGCAGCGGTCGCGCATGGTTGGGAACATAATCCAGATCGCACTCCGGATCGGGCACCTCGTGGTTCGTCGTCGGCGGCGCGATCTGATCGCGAATGGCCAGCACCGTCAGCCCGGCTTCCAAGCCACCCGCACCGCCCAGCAAATGCCCAGTCATCGATTTGGTTGAGCTCACGGCTATCTGGTAGGCACGGTCACCGAAGCATCGCTTGATGGCGATGGTCTCGATGCGGTCGCCCATGGCCGTGGATGTCCCGTGCGCGTTGATGTAGTCGATCTGCACCGGTTCCAGGCCCGCATCCCGCAGAGCGTTGCGCATCACACGGTAAGCTCCATCGCCATTTTCCGACGGCGCTGTTACGTGGAACGCATCCGCGCTCATGCCGTAACCCACCATCTCCGCCAGTATCCGCGCGCCACGCCGCTTGGCCGAATCCAGCTCTTCCAGCACCAGGATTCCCGCGCCTTCCCCCACCACGAAACCATCCCGATCATGGTCCCACGGCCGCGAAGCGTGTTCCGGGTCGTCATTGCGGGTGGAGAGAGCCCGCATGGCCGCGAACCCGCCCACCCCCATAGGCGTAATGCAGGCTTCCGTGCCCCCGCAGATCATAGCGTCCGCGTCCCCGCGCTGGATGATCTTGAACGAATCGCCAATCGAGTGCGCGCTGGTGGTGCACGCCGTGGCCGTCGCCGAGTTCGGTCCCTTCGCCCCGGTGCGGATGGAAACAAATCCCGAAGCCAGGTTCACGATCGTCGCCGGAATGAAGAACGGCGATATGCGCCGCGGCCCATGTTCCAGCAGCGTTTTGTGCTCGCGTTCAATTACTTCGAATCCGCCGATGCCGCTGCCGATGTAGACGCCCACCTGCTCTTCGTTCTCCGCTTCTACCTTAAGTCCTGAGCTGGAGATCGCGCATTCCGACGCAGCAATGGCGAACTGAATGAACCGCCCCATTTTCTTGACTTCTTTTTTTTCGATGTATTGGTAGGGATCGAAGCCCTTCACCTCACCCGCGATCCGGCACGCGAAATCCGTAGGATCGAATGCCGTAATCCGGCCGATGCCGTTCTTCCCCTGGAGCACCGCCTGCCACGTGGCCTCCGTGCCAATCCCTAGCGGAGACACCAAACCCACACCTGTTACTACCACTCTGCGCGACAAAACATGCTCCTGGTAAACTGCGGGGCTACTTCTTGGAAGTTCGTGCCTCGATGTAATCGATGGCTTCCTTCACGGTGGTGATCTTTTCGGCGTCCTCGTCGGGGATCTCGATCTCAAACGCCTCTTCAAAGGCCATGACCAGCTCTACTATGTCGAGCGAGTCGGCGCCCAGATCTTCCACAAAAGAAGCCGAATTGTCCACCTGGCTCTCATCCACGCCTAGCTGCTCCACAATGATCTGCTTGACCTTCTGCTCAACGGCCATGATTCCTCCTGGATGTGTGCGAACCCTTGATTCTAGCGATGCTTGGCGGTTCCCGCAAGTCGCGGAAAAAGCGGGCCCGTCTCCCATCAGGACACCCCAATCCCAAACCCGGACAGGCGGTCGCCGAGCCCTCCGCCAACTCGCTCCGAATCAACCGGACCTATGCCATCCAATTGGTCGTTGAATTGCCCTCTCCAGCTTGATGCTCTGGCAACACATCCGTCAGGCCTTCCGCCAACTTCGCAAGAGCCCAGGCTTCACCCTGGCCGCCGTTCTCTCTCTGGCCCTTGGAATCGGCGCCAATACCGCCATCTTCACCCTCCTCGATCAGGTGCTCCTACGCCCCTTGCCTGTCCCGCATCCCGAGCAGCTTGTGCGTCTGAATTGGGAGGGCCCGCATTACGCTATGAACATGCGCGGCAACTCGCTCTCCCATCCCGCCTACCGCGACTTTCGCGACCGCAACCAGGTGTTCAGCGGCGTCATCTGCCGCTTCCGCGTGCCGCTCAGCGTCGCCTATCCCGGGCGAACCGAACTGCTCGACGGCGAACTAGTCTCTGGAAATTACTTCGATGTTCTCCGCGTCAGTGCAGCTATCGGACGCGTCTTCAACCCGCAAGACGATCGCGTTCCCGGCGGCCATCCCCTCGCCGTCCTCAGCTACGCCTACTGGAGCAGCCGCTTTCATCGCGACCCCAACGTCGTCGGCCGCACCATCACCATCGACGGCCTGCCACTCACCATCATCGGCGTCGCGCATAGTAGCTTTAATGGCGTCGAACTGGGCTATTCGCCCCGCATCTGGATTCCCGTCGCCATGAAGGGGCAAATGACGCAGGGAATTTTCGCCGACTACTTCAACCTGGAGAACCGCCGCGCCTTTTGGCTCCAAGTATTCGCTCGCCTTCGGCCCGGTGTTACCCAAGAACAGGCGCAAGCCTCATTGCAGCCCCTGTTTCATTCCATTCTCCAAGCTGAATTACAGAGCAAAGGATTTGAGAACTCTACCGCCAAAGACAGAAGTGAATTCCTCAAGTCATCTATCCAGGTTCTACCCGCATCGCAGGGAAGCACCTCACTGCGCGAGGAGTACGAAACCCCGCTCCGCATCCTGATGGGCATCGTAACTCTGGTTCTGATCATCGCCTGCGCCAACGTGGCCAATCTCCTTCTCGAGCGCGCCGTCGGACGCCGCCGGGAAATCGCCGTCCGTCTGGCTCTCGGCGCCAGACTCAGTCACATCGTCCGCCAGTCGATCACCGAAAGCGTCTTGCTCGCCGTACTGGGAGGCGCCGCCGGCCTTTTACTCGCCGTCTGGACCGACGCGGCCCTTGTCTCTTTCCTGTCTACCGGCGATACGCCCTTGGGCCTAGCCACCAGCCCCGACCTCCGCATTCTCACCTTCACTCTGGCCGTGTGTCTGGCTACAGGCCTGCTGTTCGGACTAGCCCCCGTGTTCGCCGCGCGACGCGTCGACGTCGCTTCGTCTCTCAAAGATTCCGCCCGCAGCATCGCCGCCGCGCATGGATGGTTCCGCCGCGTGCTGGTTGTGGCGCAGGTGGCGCTCTCGGCGGTGTTGTTGATCGGCGCGGGCCAATTCCTCCGAACGCTGGTGAACCTGCGCACGCTCGATCTCGGACTCGACACCAAAAACGTCGTCGCCTTCAGTGTCAACCCCAGTCTGAATGGCTATGGCAAGGAGAAAAGCCGCCAACTCTATCGCGCCTTGCTTGACGGCGTGCGTGAAGCCCCAGGCGTCAAATCGTCCGCCGCATCTGCCATTACATTGCTAGGCGACGACTGGTGGGATAACGACGTCACCGTAGACAGCGGGACCAAGTCCCGTGCCGCTCTCTCTCCCAACTTCAATCTGGTTTCTCAAGGCTATTTCTCGACCCTCGGTATCCCGTTGCTCGCCGGGCGCGATTTCTCCCCCGCCGACGCAGCGAGCAAGCAGCCAGTCGCCTTCGTCAATCAGCTTTTCGTCAAGCAGTATTTTGCCGGCCTCAATCCCATCGGTCACCGCATCGGCATGGGTAGCGATCCCGGAACCAAAACCGACATCGAGATCATCGGCGTCATGAAGGATGCCAAGTACAACAACCTTCGCACCCCGGTTCGCCCGCAGGTTTTTCTGGATGACGACCAGAACGACGATATCCAGCAACTCAATTTTTACGTGAAAACCGCCGGCGACCCCCACGGCATGTACGCTGTCCTCCGGCGCGCCGTCCAGCAGGTTGACCCCAATATTCCAGTCTTCGATCTGCGGACACTCGCCGAGCAGGCTGACATGTCCATCGTCCGCGAGCGCCTGATTGCCAGCCTCGCCGCAGCTTTTGCGCTACTCGCCACGGTGCTGGCCGCCGTCGGCGTCTACGCGCTCATCGCCTATAGCGTCACCCGCCGCACGCGCGAAATCGGCATTCGCATCGCGCTCGGCGCGCCCAATCAAACCGTGCTCTGGACCATCATGCGCGAAGTCTTCGCGCTGGTACTGGCCGGCGCCGGCATCGCGGTGCTCGCCGCCTGGGCCCTTGCCCGTTTCGTCGAATCCCAACTCTATGGGGTGGAGCCCCACGACGCCCTGAGCATCGCCGCCGCCATTCTCCTACTCGCCGCCGTCGCCGCCATGGCGGGCTATCTCCCTGCCCGCCGCGCCCTTCGGATCAACCCCATCGCCGCCCTCCGCTCAGAATAAGCCATCCTATTTCGGGGTTTCATAACCCAGGGCGCACAAAAACGCAATTCGAGGACTGGCTTCGAAACTCCGACGAACACAACCATGGAGACGGCAGCCTGCCCGAGTCGGAATTTCGTTGCTTGCACCCGAATTGCCCTCACCGACTCCCCGAAACCGCCGATATCGCTCCCACTTTCCCAACCTCCAGCACGATGTCGCCGTGCTCGTCCACATCAAACGCCGGCGCATACCGCGCGCCCCATACGATCTCGTCGTAGCGATACGAATAGCGCGCGTGTACCGTCTGGCTGAATGTGTCGTCGAATCCTTTGATCAGAATCAGAATCTCTGCCTCGAGCCGTTCCAAATCCGCAGCCGTCTTTCCGTGAAGGGGGCTATGCTCGTCGATGGGGTGGACAATCGTCCATGTCAACGGGAAGAAGTAGACGCCGGGCCGCTCGAGCTTCAAAACCTTGTAGTCGCGCTTTAGATTCCCAGGCGAGCCCTCCACCACCATCAGCATCACTTTGGCTTCCAGTTCCATCAGATTGTTGACGCGCAGGTTCACAATTCGGAATTGCAGGCTGGCGCCGTCCTGGTAAGGAGCGATCACCATCTTGCTGCTGAATCCAATCCGGGCCGACGGTCTGGACACACGTCCATAAAGCAGCCCCGTGGCCAGCGCGAAGCCCATCAGCCCGACCATTGCCTCAAACGCTGCAACCACATTTGCCGCTGTTCCCTTCGGCGAAATACTGCCGTACCCCACGGTGGTGAGCGTATGCGCGCTGAAGAAGAACGAATTCAGAAAATGCGCGAAGTTAGTCGGGGCATCCGCACCCTGAAGCTGGTCGGGACCGAGCGCGTAGTATACCAGCGCGAAGAGAGTGTTCACCGCGCAATAGCCCACGAGCACGCAGGCAAAGAAACCAGTCCAGTGCATGTTGATCAGGTAAAGGTACCCGTTTGTGTCGCGCCACGTGGTCCCGCGGCGATGCACATTGAAGCTTCCATCTTTATTAATCGCGCGCCGTAGAGGCACGGTGAACTTTTGCGTCAGGCCCGGATCAAAGGTCGGCTTTTCCATAGGATTGTTCACTCGATCATAGATCACGGGAGTATCTGATACGGAATGGGCGTGCCGATCCCGAGCATGGGGGTCGCTCGGGACGCCTTGTATCTGTTGCTGTAATTGTCGGGCCGGACGTGTCCGGCCCTACGTCGCTGCTAGCGTAGGGGCGAGGCACGCCTCGCCTTCGTTCGCGTACGATCTCAGGAAGGGCCCGCTGAAGTCTTCAGACTTCGAGACTGCGCAGATATGGCACGCTGGCCTTCATCAAAGGCAGGTCCATCTCCACGAAGTAATTCTTGATGCCGCCCGTTTTCGCCGCCGTAAAGATCTTCTTCCAATCCAGGCTGTCCTGGCCCACCGCCGCTTGCTTCTTCATGTCGGCGGACATTCCTTGCACGTGCATCGAAATGAAGCGCCCCGGGTACTTGTTGAAGTATTCGGCTGCATCGAGTCCGTGCTGGATTTCGGAGACCTGAAATTGGAACTTGACCAACTTCGGATCCAGAAACTCGAACAATATGTCATACACCCGCTTGCCATCTACCATGGAAACTTCGAAGTTCTCATCGTGAAGGCCCTGCGTGATCCCAGCCTTGGCGGCTTGTTCGCCAAACTTGTTGTATTCGTCCGCCGCGCGCTTGACATCGTCCATCTTGGCGTGGCGCGGCCCGTCGAGGCTCGCCACCAGCATCTGCGTGATGCCCACCCCTGTGGCCCAGTCGATTCTGCCCGCCTGATTGTCACGCAGCTCCTTCATCCCAAAGTGCGAGCTCACGCACTGCAGGCCCGCGTCATGGATGATCTTGCGCACCTCCGAACCCTTCAATTTCGTGAGACCGCCAAAGCCGTCGTCCACGTAGCCCACCGGTGAGCACATCTCGATTGCCTCGAATCCCGCATCCTTAAGCTGCTTGAGCGTGCCGGGAAAATCCTGCTTGATCATCTGTCTCACCGGCCAGGTCTGGCACCCAATCGGCAGACCCAGCGGATTGCCCTTCAGCCCCAGCGCTCCCGCGGACAGCAATCCCGCCGCCGCCGTGCCCTGGAAAAACTCTCGTCTCGACATGGAAGACATTTCAACGCTCCTATAGATCGGACCTGAAGCGGCATTGTCTCACAATTCGCGGGCGGCTGTGGTCCAACTCATTGCAGGAACTCGTTCAAGAACGCGTTGTCCTGCTCATCGTGGAGATCCGTTTCGTCGCCGAGCACATAGCGATATCGAAACGCGGGACCAGCGAATATTGGCCGTCCCATCCAGTTCGACGGATCCGTCCACAATACCTTCCGGTCTCCCATGGCTTTGACCAGATCCTCCAGGTCCCAGTGCAGCGCAAACCCGGGAATTACCGCATCGAATAAATCAGTGTTCATGGAATGCTCCAGCGCCGCCCGAAGACTGAATGGTGTCCGATCCAGCCAGACTCTGCCAATTCGCGAGTCAGTCGCAGCCGCCAGCAGAAGCCAGATCCCTTTCACTCCGCGGGCCGCGGCTCTAATCGCTGTCGGTTCAACGTCATCCCGCGCCGCAAGCAGATCCACTCCCCGCAGAAGGTCGTGTGCCCGCATCGCCGGCAGATTGCGCCCAATCTGGTTCGCCCGCGCATTCGTCAACCAGTTACCCACGTACGGCCGTTCCCCTTCGCCCGGCGCGTCGCGAGGCTCTAGTTCGAGAACCACTCGCCCCGTTTTGACCATTCTCTCCGCCAACGACCCAGTGGATGGTATCCAATAACTGCTCATCTTGTCCGCCACCAGCAGTACGGCAGCCTTCCGCCCGCTGGCTTGAGGAATGTAAAGCCTTCCGCCGATCTCGACCCCCGGTTCACTTTCAAACGCGACGCGTTCGCGCCGCCAATCCGTGCCGCTTGATTCATCGGATATCTTGGCCGCGGGCGGAGTCTCCTCCGGCGGGATCTTTAGCGCGCGCAGTTCCGCAAGCAGCTCGGCGAGTGTTCCCTGCCGCTTCTTGCTTCGAACTTCGTCCAGGATCAACTGATAAAGTTTCCGGCTGCCAGGTTCGTCCTCCACGTTGCCACTCTGGGTTACCCGAAGTTCGCTGTTCGTGTAAAGTTTCACCGGCCGTTCAGGAAAGTCCCCGTTCCCGTCCTTGAGCCAGCGGATCATCCATTTGTAGATCTCTTCCCGAGTTTCGAGTGGCGTGCCATGAGGTCCCGACCCCACAAAAAAGCGCAGTTTTTCCTCCGCGCCATAGAGTCCAAACCAGCGGCGAGCTTCCTCGTAGACGAGCTTCGCCCCGGCGGGCGTAAAATAGTCGCCTTCAGTCGCCAGGATCAGCCACGGTGTCGGCGCCGATAACTCGACATAATCCGCCATATCGAGCCCGCTGTTCAGAAGGTTGGGCGGGCTCATTTCCGAGTCAGGATCGGGACCGCCAAACAACAGCCGATACGAGTTGATGAAACAGGCGGGAGCGACTGCCTTGACTCTCGGGTCCAAAGCGCCAATGAATGTCGTGAGCGCACCACCGCCCGAGCATCCCGCCGCACCCAGACGTTCCGCGTCCACCTCTGGCCGGCTGGCCAGATAGTCGAGTGCTCGCTTGGCATCCCAAATAAAGTAGCGCGCCACGCTCTCGCCGATGAGCAGGCTTTGCGCTCCGGCCTGGATGTGCTCCGGTACCGACCACCCCGCCAGCGCCCGGTCCACCTGCCGATCGTACGTCTGTTCCCTTTCGCCCTGCCCCACGGGATCGAAAGCCAGCACCACGAAGCCTTTCAAAGCCAGATTGGCCGCGAGCCTCTGCCCTTCGGGCTTCCCCTCTTGGGTGTGCCCAGCTTGCAAAAGAACGCCCGGATAACGGCCAGCCTGATTGGGCCGGTAAAGATTCGCCGTGACATAGAAGCCAGGCAAACTTTCGAAAATCACTTTCTCAATGCTGTAGGACTCAGCCTGAATGCGTCCGGTAATCTTGGGATTCAACGGACCGTGGTAGTCCGGTAGCCCGCCAATAATCTCCAGGAGCTTTCCCCGGACCACCTGCTTGCGCCGCTCCGCCTCTGCGACAGTGTGAATCTCCGCGATGGCCTTTTCCCGTCGATCGAGCTGCTCCTGGGCGATCCGGTCCATCCACGCGAGAAGAGGATCGCGAGCAGGTCGCTGAGCAGACAGTTGAAAAGAAACGAGCACCAGCAAAGCCGTAACACGCATGTAAGAAGATTACACCCATGAAAGGTGTGCGTTGCGCGTGAAATGCCCCAATTGCGCGGCCTTCGACTATGCTGTAACTATATGATTTCACAGATATAACCTCCTGGCCCAAAGCATGCGGAGCGCTGCTTGATGGCCCTAAACCTCCGTATTCCAGCAGTTTGTGTATTCTGCCTGACGTCGCTGGCCTGGGCCACCCCAGATCCCGCTCGCTGGGTTCCTGCACGCTGGGATGGAGGCCCGCTGGAAGTTGCCCGCCGCAGCAAAGCTGATAATCGAGTGCGAGAGGTCCTCGCCAATTGGTATGAGCCCTCCACGCTGGACCTATTGGAGAACACCCCCATCAACTGCTTGCTGGTGACTTTTAGCATTGGCGCGCCGGCCGAGGCTGAAGCGGCACAGCACCAGGTCGTCAAAGAATACGCCCAGGCCGCCCGGAAGCGCGGCATCGCTGTGCTGGGTGTGATCTACGCTGGGGCCTCGGCATCTTCAGTTGCGGCGGCGGCTGTCGACGCGCAATTGGACGGGCTGGTGCTTGACGGCGAGTTTCCGGCAGACTTTCCAACAGACCTGGCACGGCAGTATCCGGGCCTCGTCGTTCCGATTGCTCGCGACGCGTCGTCTGTGCGCACGTCAAGTGCTCCTTTGCTGGCGGTTCAAGGTGTGCGGCCCAGCGCTCGGGACCTGGCGGACATGGGCATCCGCGCCGGCGCCTCCGCCGAGCCATGGATCGATTCCAACATTTGGCTGGTGCGGTCGTTTCGCTTCAGCCCGGAATGGCGCCCGATCTGGGTCAATCAGGACCCCAATCCTATTTCAGAAGGCGATTACATTCGTTGCGTAGCCGATGCAGCCGTGGCTGGTGGCCGATGGATGTTGGCACTCGACGACGATCTTCGCGTGAACCTTCTGCGCCGGAATGCGGATGCTTTGGGCGTCTGGCGCCGTATCGGAGCCTATCTCAAGTTCGCCGAGGATCACGCGGAATGGCGCCACTTCGCGCCGTTTGGCAACCTGGGCATCATCGTTGAAAACAACGCCGATCTCGATGAGTACCTGAATCTCATCGCGCGCCGGCAAGTGCCCTACCGGCTGATTCGGCGCAATGAATTGAGCGCAGCATCGTTAGCCAGCTTCCGAGCCGTGGTCGCCTTCACCGGACCAACAGAAGCGGAACGCACAATCCTAAGCGATTTTGCCGAAAAGGGCGGTGTGGTGGTGGCTGGTCCTTCGTGGGGAAATGCCCCCAAAGACGACCCCTATGCCGAGAGTCCTTTGGGTAAAGGCCGCGTGGTGGTTTATAAAGAGCCTGATCCGGAGGCGGTTGCCAAAGACTTGCAGGATTTGCTCGACCCCGCGGTCATCGGCCTGAACACATTCAATGTGCCCTCGGCCGTCACTTACGCAAGCACCACCGATGGCGGCAAGCGCGTCCTGATTCAGTTGCTCAACTATGCAGGCCGTCCGGTTGGGCGAATCACGCTGCGGTTCAACGGAATTTTCAAACAGGCGCGTCTCTATACCCCCGAAAACGCGCCAATAGATCTGGTTCCCGGGGAAACTCAGAAGGGCCGGACAGAGGTTCTGATCCCTAATCTCGCCGCCTGGGGAGCGGTGCTTTTGGAACAACGGAATTAGACATTCCTCAAAGGAGAAATTCAAATGGATGAAGCTCGCGGTAGTTTTTCACGCCGGGACTGGTTCGCACTCTCCTCCCTGGCGGCGGGGGCCCTGGCGATAAGAGGCGCAAAAGCGGACGTGGTGCAACCGCCCACGTCGCCGGTATCGGTGGCCAAAATCGTCACCTACGATACGGATCTCGTCGCCCAGTTTCAACTGATGTTCGATCAGATTGGCGGCATCGGTCATCTGGTTCGCGGCAAGACCGTTGCCATGAAGGTCAATTTGAGCGGTGCGTCGGGAACAGGCCGGCAAGTCGGCTTGAGCGCCGGGCAGACGTCTTGGGTACATCCGAACATCGTCGGCGCCCTCACTGCCACATTCGCCAAGCTGGGCGCCAAGCGCGTTCGCATACTGGAGAGCACGTTCCGCAAACGGTATGGCGCGCCGCTCGAAGACACCCTGCTGAATGACGGCTGGGACGTGAAAGCCATCCAGACCGCCGCGCCGATTGTCGAGTTCGAGGACACCAATGGTCCCGGACAAGCCAAGCAGTATTCACTGCTCAAGGTGAAGTCACGCCCCTACGTTTTTGACGCCTTCTGCTTCAACCATTCTTACGATGACTGCGACTTCTTCGTTAGCGTGGGCAAAATGAAGAACCACGAAGAACTGGGCATCACGCTTTCGATGAAGAACCTGTTCGGTATTACACCCGAGCTGCTCTATGGGCTGCGGCCGAAACCTGACGGCGCGGTGGTTTCATCGACTGGGAATTTCTCGCCGTGGACACGAGAACGCGTGTTCCACTACGGCCAGGTGCAGCCGCCGGAGGGCGTGCCACAAGAAATGGACCCCACATCGAGCCGGTACGAAGGCTGGCGAATGCCGCGTCTACTGACGGACCTCTGCGGCGCGCGCCCCATCGATCTCTCAATTCTGGATGGTATCGAGGCGATCATCGGTGGAGAAGGCACTGGGATGCCGGGCACAAAGCACGGCAAGCCTGGGATTCTAGTGGTCGGCCGCAACTGCGTGTGCACCGACGCGGTGGGTATGGCAACCATGGGCTACAATCCGCGCGCAGGCCGCCACGAAGCTCCGTTCCGCCTCTACAAGAACCCCAAGGACCACCCAGCGGATCAACTCATTCCGCCCGGAGAATATCACCAGTACGCCGACAACACCGTCATGATGGGCGAAGCCGCCGGGTTGGGAACCGCAGATCTGACCAAGATCGACGTCCGCGGCGTACCCATCAAAGAAGTGATGTGGGACTACGAAGCGCACTGGAAGGGCCAAGCGCCGGTTTAAAAGGCCGCCGTCCGCCTACAGCCACCGTTATTCCGCACGCAGCGCTTCGACTGGATCTACACCCATGGAGCGCCGAGCGGGGATGTAGCTTGCCACGATTGCGGCCGCGATCAGGCCGAGGGAGACTGCGGCGTAGGTCAGCGGATCGAGCGGGTTTACGCCGAACAGCAGCGATCCGAGCACGCGCGTCAGAGCGACTGCGCCGGCTAATCCGCAGGCCACGCCGATCAGGGCGAGCACAAATCCGTGGGCGATGAACATGCGCGTCAGCTCACCCTCGCGGGCGCCCAATGCCACGCGAATCCCGATCTCGCGCCGGCGCTGGGAAACTGAATAGGAGATTACGCCGTAAATTCCCACCAGTCCGATCAAGAGCGCCATCGCCCCCGCGATCGCGAGCATGACCAGCGTGAATGAGGTACGCGCCAGCGATTTGTCGTAAATCTCCTGAAGCGTGCGCACGTTGGCGAGCGGAAGACCTCGATTCAACGACCAGACGGCCTGCTGCACGTCCGCCAGCAAACCTTTCGATCCGGCGCGCGGGCTGCGCACGATATAGGAAACGGAGCGCCGCACCGAAACCGCATTGCCCTCGAAATTATTCATCAGCAGTGGATAATACGCGATCGCGGGTGCTTTCTCTTGCACGCCGTCCTCGCGCTCATCGCTAACCACTCCGATGACCTCGCGCCATGGGTCTTTCGGATTGGCCGTAATCTGTTGGCCGATGGCGCGCTTGGGTTCCTGCCATAGCTCGCGTGCGAGATTTTCGGAGAGCATGGCGACTGGATGCCGCTGGTACGTATCGGTCCAAGTAAATTCGCGGCCCGCGATCAGGCGGTTGCCCATGGTGGCGAGCAATCCGGGAGAGACGAATTTTAGCCGGCGCAACGGCGGTACGGATTGGTACGTTCTGTCGCGGGCATAGACCTGATCGTAGCCGCCAGTGTCGTCGCCTGGAATGACGGTGGTGATTCCGGCTGAAGTAATTCCAGGAATCGCGCCGATCTTTTCCAGGATGGCCTGCTCCAACCGCATCACAGCATCCGGATCTTTCACCTGCGCTTCCGGAATGGCGATGCGTAGCGTCAGTGCGCCCCGCGGATCGAATCCCGGATCGACACGCCGCAGCGCCTGAAAGGTCCGGATCATCAATCCGGAGCCAACCAGCAGCACCAGCGCGAGCGCAACCTGCACCACCACCAGAACGTTGCGCGCGCGATGCCGCTCCCGGCTCTGGCTCGACGTGCGCCCGCCGCCGCGCAGCGCGTTGGCGATTTGGGGACCGGCATACTTGACGACGGGAATCATGCCGAATAAAACTCCGGTTACCAGCGCAGTCGCGAGCGTAAACAGGATCACCTCGGGATTGATGGAAATTTCATTCAGCCGCGGCAGATTCGCCGGAGCCATCGCGATCAGCACTCGAATGGCGGCATAGGCGAGCGCCAAACCAAGTGCGCCGCCGAGCAGTGCAAGGGCGACGCTTTCCATCAGCAGCTCCCGTGCGATGTCGCGCCAATTTGCGCCCAGCGCGGCGCGAATCGCCAACTCCTGTTGCCGCCCTTCGGCGCGAACCAGGAGCAGATTCGCGACATTCGCGCAGGCGATCAGGAGAACGATTCCGATGGTGCCCATCAGCACCCACAGCGTTTTGCCGATATCGCCGACCAGGAGTTGTTTCAGGTATCGCAGCTTCGGAGCGAGCCGCACGTCTTCGAATACCTTCACAGTCAAGCCGGCCTGCGGCGGGAAACTGTGCAGCGCGATGGGAATCATGCGCGCGATGTCGGCGCTGGCTTGCGCAAGCGTTACGCCGGGCTTGAGACGCGCGATTCCCGGGTAATCGAACTGGCCCAGAAATGCCTCGTTGCGATCGAACTGCAACGGCGCCAGGAACGCCGCATCGCGATCGAGAAAGCGGAAATTCGCGGGCATCACGCCAATCACCTGGTGTGAAATGCCGTTGACCCGGATCTCGCGCCCAATCACGGAGCGGTCGCCCCCGAATCGCGCCTGCCACCAGCCATGCATCAGAACCATGGTTGGCGGGCTGCCCGGCGCGTCGTCTTTTTGCGAAAACCAACGTCCCAGCGCGGGCGGCACACCGAGGATCGGCAGGATTTCAGCCGTTACGTTGAGGCACCGCGCTTCTTCTGGCTCAGCGAGTCCCGTAACCGTGACGGAATCCCACCCGTACAACCCAAGGCTTTGGAACGATCGCGCCTGTTCGCGATACGTGAAATAAAGAAACGGCGCCGGATCGGCATCGGGGAAGTTCACACCGGGAGCAGTGTGATTCAAATCGATCAGCTCATCCGGGTGAAGATACGGCAGGGGCTGCAATAGAATGCCATGGATCACGCTGAAAATCGCGCTATTGGCCCCGATTCCGAGTGCCAGAGTGAGCGCCGCAACAACTGTAAACACCGGCGCGCGGGCGAGCCGCCGGACAACATACCAGAATCGCATTGCATCGTCTGACGCCGTGCGCAGAAAAACGTCCCGGCTTGAGCATAAAAAAGGGAGCATCCAGCGGATGCTCCCTTCGTACTTCTCTGAACTGCGAAGCTAGAAAATGAACTTCGCGCCGAGCTGCAAAATGCGGGGGTTGTGCGCGCCACTGGGATGCAAGAAGCTGTGGTCGAGGCAGCTGGCATCGCCCGCCGAATTGTCGGATCCGCCATAACAGCTGATGCCGGAGTGAATCCCGGACCACTGCGTATGGTTGAACACGTTGAACCCTTCGGCGCGGAACTCAAAAGCCCGGGATTCGGTGATCGCGAAACGCTTAAACAATCCCATATCGAAATTGGTGCGCGAAGGATTATTCAGGAAGTCGCGGCCCGCAGTGCCGAAGGTCAAGCCGGTAGGCGCAACGAAGGCGCCGGGGTTGTAGAGCAGCGGGCCGGTGATGCCGGCGGCATTGACGATAGGGGGAGCCGCATAGGGATTACCTGCTACTGCCGGATACGACCCGGTGCCAACGCCATTGCCGACGCCGGCATTGTCACCGAAAACACCGTTGGTCACGGTGAAGGGCGTGCCGGTCTGGAACGAGGTAATGCCGTTTAGCTGCCATCCGCCCAGGATCTTGTTCGTCAGTCCTGGCTTGCTGAAGAATGGCAGATCGTAGTTGTAGCTGATTTGCAGCAGCTGCCGCTGGTCGAAACTGGAGCTGGCGCGATTACCCGCGAAATTGTAGGAGTTGACGAAACCGCCGTCGTACCGGTCCGAGGAGTCGTCAAGGGAGTGGCTCCAGGTGTACGCGACGCTGGTCTGCAAGTGGCCCACTGTCCGCCGAACGGAGACCTGCATGGCGTTGTAGATCGAGTTGGCCATGTCCACAAGCTGGGTGATGTTGCCAAAACCCGGGTAGGGGCGGTAAGGGTTTGGACCAATGCCATTGCCGCAAGCGACGTTGAGGTTGATTAGGGATTGGCCGGTTACCGGAGTTCCGTTTACGGACAGGCTGTTGCAAATGGCCGAGGTAATCGGTTGCCCCGCAGTGAAGGGAGTCGACGAGGACGGGAGTATCTGGTTATAGTCGCTCTGGAGAGTGAGATGGGTTCCCTTGCTGCCCACGTAGGCAACGTCGGCGACGATGTTTTTCCAAAACTCGTGCTCGACACCGACGTTCCACTGCTGCACATACGGCCAGACCGCACTCGTCGGAATGTAGTTGACGTTGAGGGGGAACGCTAGCCCGCCTGCGCCGATGTTCTGGTAGCCAATAATGTTGTACTGTGTAGATCCCTGCACAAGCGGAGGGCTGCCCTCGAGCGACTCGGTATTGCCTTCGTTGCCGTTAGTGTGTTCGAAGAAAACTCCGTAACCGCCGCGGATGGCCCATTTGCCGTCTCCAAATGGATCATAGGCAAAGCCAACGCGCGGCGCTGGATTGAATATGTGGCCTTTCAAGCAGCCCGCGGGACGACCGTTGGCTCCGCACTGCACCTGGCCGTCAAACGGATTACCAACACCCGGGACCAGCGCGCCCGCCTGCCCGGTGATCGCACCGGAGACATCGATTTCCGGAGCGTTAGCCGCGTTATAAGCTCCGGGCTCCCAGTTATAGGCGCGCAGGTACTTCTCTCGATACGTGCCGAATCCGCTGACCCGCAGCCCCAGGTTCAGGGTGAGTTTGCGGGTGATATGCCAATCGTCCTGGAAGTAGGGTTCCACAATCTTATAGCGGTTGTAGTATTTGACCTTCGAGTTGGTCTGCGAATACGAGGCTATACGGCCGAGCATGAAATCGGCGAAGGCATTCCCCGTGCTGACGGCTGTATCGGTGGAGCTGAAGTTCAGGACGCCCTGGAGATACGGGCTGTTCTCCTCGTTCTTTTCGGCGAGCACTATGTAAGCACCGAAATACATATTGTGATTGCCCCAGATCTTGGTGACCTGATCGCGCAGCGTGTAGGTCGGGTTGGCATTGTTCCAGGGGAAATACCCGGAATCGGCGCTGAATCCGCCGCCATAGGAGGCGTTGCCGTTGATGGACAGTGCCGGCAGGAGTCCACCGAAACCATTGTTATAGAGGCTCCCCATGGGGAAGTTCGCGGGAGGCGGTGCGGCGGCGGGACCGATTGCACCCAGGAAGATGTGGTCCGCTGTATAGCTCCACTGGAACTCGTTCAGCAGGGTCGGTGACGCGTTGGTCGCCAAGTGAAACACCGTGGAAGTTCCCGGTCCCACAAACGTGGTGTTGACGGTCGGAAAACTGGTGCCATTGCCCCAGAGGGCGTTCGGCACAACCGTGCTCCATGAATCATGAATATAGTGCCCAAAGACGCGCCAATTGTCATTGAAGTTGTGATCGATGCGGACCAGCTCTTCGCGAAACTTTTCCAGCGTCGCCGGGGCGGCGTTGTAAAACGAATTGGCGCCGCTGCCCGCATTAGGCGCCGGAATCATGGCATTCATCATGATTTTCGCGGCTGGATCGATGGAAACCGTGTTGTTCGGGAAATAGGCGTGCGTCGCCGGATTCACGGGACAGTCCGGAAATGCCGTCGTGTTGACGGCCGAACCCGCGCCCGGGCAGATGTCGGAAAAGTTCCCGGTTTGCTCTTGCGCGGACGGCTCCTGGCTGTTGAAGGTTTGGCCGGGAACGAGGTTTCTGCGCCACTCTTCCGACCAGAAGAAGAACGTCTTGTCCGTCTTCGGTAAGATGTGCGGTATGAAGACTGGACCGCCTATGGTGTAGCCCCAATCGTTTTTCCTGTACTCGGGACGCGTCGTCTGAAAGAAGTTGCGCGCATTGAAATCGTCGTTGCGCAGGAATTCGTACACGTCACCGTGAAATTGCTTGCCTCCCGATTTGATGACACTTTCAATCGTTCCTGAGCTATTCCGGCCGTACTGCGCACCGTAATTCGACGTGAGCACTTTGACTTCGGCGATGGCATCGACGCTGGGATACACATTAATGGTGCCGTTGCTGCCATTGTCCATCATGTCGCCGCCATCAACTTCCCAGTTGTTGTACTCGGTTCGGCCGCCGTTAACGGAATATGCTTCGCTGCCGTATACTCCGACGCCGGGCTCATCTTGGCCAGTCTGATTGCTGACGCCGGGAACGAGGGTAATGAGCTGGGTGAAGTTGCGGTTGTTCAGCGGCATCTGGGTGATCTGCCTGCCAGTGACCGTGCCCGAAATCTCCGCGGACTGCGTCTCCACCTGCGCGATGCCTTCGCCTGCGACGGTCACTTCGGTCGTGATCTCACCGACGTCAAGATTGGCATCCGCGCGTTCCTTCGCGCCAACACGGAGAACGAGACCATTCACGACTTTTTTCTTAAAACCCTTCGCGCTGATCTCGATGTTGTAGGTGCCTTCGCCCAACCCGGCGACGAGATAATCTCCCGCGTTGTTCGTCGTTGTCTTGGAAGGAGTCCCCTGGGCAACATTGGTGACCGTTACTTCCGCGCCGGGAACGATGGCCCCAGTGTTGTCTCGAACCGTTCCCGTGATCTGGCCGGTGGTCTGCGCATACAGGCCGGTGGCGATCGCCAAAACCAACAATGTGAAACAAAGCTGTTTCATTCCTTGTGTCCTCGTTTTTTCTTCATGGTCCACCGCCTGGACAGTCCAGCACCCAACGGACGATCCATCACCCTTGTTGACGGCAGATTTCGAGCGCTGTGTGCGGAGCAAGTTCCATGCCAGGGCATGACTGTATGGAAACAAAAGGCTTATCCATCTTCGGTGGCCGTAGTAGATATCCGCTATTCCAGAATCCGGAGATATTAATCTCGATTCTTGTAAAGACAGATACAAATGTTACAAATTCAGCAGGTTACGACCCGTGCACCACACGGACATGGTTCACGCTAGACTTGACAAGTGCCCAGCCGAATTTTGTCATTTCTCCTGGTGCTAACAGCCGCCAGAGCGGCGGAGCAGGGCATCAAGGAATACATCGAGCAGGGTGAGCAGGCTTTGGCGCGCGGCGATCTGGCGGCCGCGGATGCATCTTTCCGGCACGTGCTCGCCATCAATCCAAACGAGGTAGGCGCGCACGTGAATTTGGGCGTGATTGCGATGCGGCGCAAGAAATGGCAAAGCGCGCTCAGCGAACTCACTGCTGCGGAAAAGCTGGCGCCTCAGGTGCCTGGGATTCGGCTGAACATCGGGCTGGTGCATTTTCGCCAGTACGATTTTCGGGGGGCGATTCGACCACTTGAGTCGGTGGTGCGGGATACGCCGGACTCGGTGCAAGCTCACCACTTGCTGGGGCTGTGCTACTTTTTTACCGACCGGCACGCCGATGCGGTGAAGGCTCTCGAGCCGATTTGGGGGCAGGAATCGGAAAAGCTCGACTATTTGTATGTGGTGGCGATTGCGGCGGAGAAGTCCGGCAACTCCGATCTACAGAAGCGCGCGCTGCAACACATGCTCGATGTGGGGAAAGACTCGGCTGAGCTCCACATGTTCGTGGGGAAAGGCTATTTGCAGGAGCAGGATGATGAGCGGGCGATTGCGGAACTGGAGCGCGCGGCCGCGATCGACCCCAAACTGCCGTTCGTGCATTATTTTCTGGGCGTGGCCTACCGGCGGCGGCACGATCTCGAACGCGCGAAAACGGAATTTCTGAAAGACGCAGTGATTGAGCCCGACGTCGCCTTCGACTACGATCAGCTGGGCGCGGTTTGTTCCGACTTGCAGGCCAACGCGGAAGCCACGCGGTACTTCCACGAGGCGCTGCGCCGCGACTCGCACATGGCCAGTTCGCAATTCGGATTGGCCAAGATCTATCGCGAGCAGGGGAAGTTTACGGAGGCTCTGGCGGCGCTGGACGCCGCGGGTAAGCTCGACACTGCCAGCGCCAGCGTTCACTACCTGAGGGGCCAGATCCTGGTGCGGCTGGGCCGGCGAGCCGAGGGACGGACGGAGTTCGAAACGGCTGCCCATATGCGGCAAGCCGAAACGGACAAGATCGAGCGCGAGGTCAGCGGCCAGAGTTTTCTCGATCCGCAGCTCACCGCAGATCCGAAGTAGTTACGCGATGATGCCCTTTCTCACGGCGTAAAGGATCAACTCCGGCACATTGTGCAGATTCAGCTTCTGCAGAATGTGAGTGCGGTGCGTCTCAATGGTATAGACACTGAGATTGAGGATCGCGGCGGCCTCTTTGTTGGTTTTACCCTCCGCGAGCAGTTGCAGGATTTCGCGTTCACGGGCGGTGAGCAGCTCATAAGTATCCTCGACGTGCTTCTGCTCGAGCTGGCGCATGTAATCTTCCACGAGAATGCGGCTGATGGCAGGGCTGAAGAACGATTTGCCATCAGTGATGGCGTGGATGGCGGCGATGAGGTCGCCCTCAGCCGAATCCTTCAGCAGATACGCCCGTGCTCCAGCCTTGAGGGCGCGGATCACATAGCTTTCATCCGAGTGCATGCTGAGAATCACGATGGCCGTCTCGGGACGGGCCGCGGTGATCTGGCGCGCGGCCTCGATGCCGTTCAGATTGGGCATGGCGATATCCATCACGACCACCTGGGGGGCGGCGGATTCGGCCAGGCGCACGGTTTCGCGGCCGTCGGACGCTTCTCCTACCACCACGAGGTTGGGCTGGCGCTCGAGCAACAGGCGCAGTCCGTTGCGCATTACCGTATGGTCATCTGCCAGTAGGACGCGAATGGGGTTCATGATGGGATTAGGCTCCTGGTACCGCGGTCTGCTCCACCTGGCCGGTGGGAAGCGGCAGTTCGACATCCAGAACCGTGCCGTGGCCCGGTTCGGATCGCACTTGGAATGTTCCTCCCAAATGCTCCACGCGCTCCTCCATGCCGACCAGGCCCAGGCCGCGAACGCGCTGGGCATCGAAGCCTCTGCCGTCGTCCTGAATCGAAAGCAGGATACGATCGGCGGCCTGGCACACGCGGATACGCACCGAACGCGCATGAGCGTGGCGGGCGCAGTTGTGCAACGCCTCCTGCACGACGCGATACACACAGGTATTGTGATCGTCCGGCAACGGGTCGAAGATCTCGCCCGCCTCCACGCTCACGGCCATCCCACTGAGTTTGGAAATCTCTCGTGCCTGGAACTCGAGCGCCGGCACCAGTCCGAAATCGTCCAGCATGGAAGGCCGGAGGAGCAGCGCCATATTGCGCGCCACCTGGACGCTCGATTCGGCCAGCTTTCGAATGGATTCCAGGTGCCGCTGCAAGGGTTCGAGATTCCGTGGTGCAACCGCCGCCAAATTGCCCAGCTCCATCAAAAGAGCACTCAGAGACTGTCCCACCTCATCGTGCAGTTCGCGGGAAATGGCGCGCCGCTCCTCTTCTTGCGCCTTCACCAGGCGCGCCGACAATTCCTTCAGCTCATTTTGCGCGCGCATCACCTGCAGGTATCGCGCCGCCGACTGCCGTTCCAGACGCAGAATGTGCCATGCCGCGACGGCGGCCAGCAGCAAGCCGATGCTCAGCGTGGCAGCCAGCATCACCAGCAGCCGGCGGCGGAACCGGCCAAAGGTCTCTTCCAGTCGTTCGTCGCCACCATTCAGCTCCTGCTCGTTGAGCGCGGCAATTTTGTCCGCGAGATCAAGCACCGCGGCGCGGCGCGGCAATAGCGCCTGCCGCACAAATGCATAGCCGCGCTCGTGCCTCTGTTGAGGCGACCACCGCAGCGCCGGCTCGAGCACGTCCCAATAGGCATCCAGCCCGGTTTCGAGCGCCCGTACTGGCTCGGCTTCGCTGGCGCTGAGAGACTTTCCGTACGCGTCCATCGCCGACGCCATTTCGCCGCGGAGCGCGCGCAATCTCTGCAGCTCGTCAGCCGCGCCGGCAGGCTCGGGATCGAGCAGGTAGTCCCGCACCACGGTCCCGGACAAGTAAAGCGACGAGCGGATATGGTCCAATGCGCGATTTCGTATCAGAAACACCTGGCGGATTTGCACGCTTCGCGATTGTATGAGCTGCAGCACCTGGATGGCATCGAAGCCGCCCACCGCCATCAGGCCCAGCAATCCTCCGAAACCCGCCAGCAAGATGAGGCGGGTTCTGGTTTGCGCCTCGGGTTCAGCCGGACCCATGCCGTTTATGAGTTCTTTCGCGATGAGATCAGTCTATAAGAACGCGGGCCAGCCGGAGAATCAGTGGGCCGCGGTGCCGGTCTCATGCGTGGTGCAGTGGGCTGCCCAGTTGTACAGCCAAGCGAACAGCAAACCGGCGATGGCGCCGTCCACGAGTCCGTACACTGTTCCCAGGATGACTTCACCCCAGGTTCGCGTGTCGTGAAAGCCGGGATAGACAGAACTCATCATGCGCAGGAACTCCGCGCCATAAGAAGGCGCGCCGATGTTGATGAGGCCGACCAACAGCAGGCACCCTCCCCACAGCAGTGCTGCCACCAGGGCCATCGCTTTTGCCGATATTCTCGCCATATGCCTCTCTCCTTTCCTGATTTCAGGATAGGAATGCGAGCCGAAGCACAGGAATACCGCCCGTACTGTATTTTCAGGTCTTGTGGCGGCGGAGCCATCTCCAGCCTCGGCCATCAGCAAAATACAGTTCGGACTGTATATCCCCGGCCGGCCCATTTCCATCTAACTAGGTGTAGGCAGCCGCTTACAGAAAGCGAGTCAAATGATGAGTGTGTCTTTCTATGCAAGATTACTTGGCTGTTTGTTTTCCGGGGCCCTTATTTTGCCGGCGGCGCCGGTGTCGACGAGCCAGTCGTGCGTGTCAGGCGCGCCGACGGCGCAATCCTACACGTGGAACTTCCGCCAGGAGGCGGAGGGGTTGCTGGACGACGTTGGCGCCGAGGCGTGGCAAGCGAGTTTCCACGCCGATCAGCTCCAAAACTTCTCGCAACAAATTGCTTGGCAAGAGCATGCGGATGAGCTCAACGCCATCCGCGCCGAGGTTAACGATATGGGCAGCAAGCTGTGCCGGCTGGAGGCCATCCGGCGCGTAGTTGCTCCGTGGGAGCAGAAAGCCATCGACGATGCCGCGCCGCTCATCACGGAGATGGCCAACGAAGCGCAATCGGCCATCACGTTTTTCAATGACCACCGCAATGATTTGTTCAATTCGGCCTACCACGCGTATTCGGAGCAAATCTATGAGCAGTCGTCGAAGCTGTCTCATGAGATGCGCGAATTCGGCGATTTCGGCAAGGTCCACCAGGAAGACATTCGCTTGGAAAAATCACTTGGACTCATCAAAAGGAGTTGAAGCATCACGGGGGACCGCGGCCGCCGCATGCCTGGCGCGCGTGGCGCACTTATCTGAATGAAGGAGAATACATGACCAAGCGAAAAATCAGTTTACTCGCGGTGGGTTTCTGCTTTCTTCTGTTCGCCACGGCGTGCAAGAAGAAAGTGGCAGCCGTACCGCCTCCGCCGCCACCACCAACCGCGAAAGAAAGCGCACCGCCGCCGCTCAAACCGGTTATCTTGGCATTCACGGCCTCACCGGCGTCGATCGAGCGCGGCCAATCGTCGACGCTGCGATGGTCGGTCGAAAATGCCACGAGCGTCACGATCCAGCCCAGCGTCGGCACGGCACAGCCCGGCGGCAGCCGGCAGGTGTATCCGAACGCCAGCACCACGTACACGCTGACGGCCAAGGGGCCGGGAGGGACCAACGAAGCCACTGCCGCCGTGAGCGTCACGACGCCTGCGCCTACGGTTGCGACCGCGCCCGCGAAGAAATCGTTGCAGGACATGTTGAGCACACAAACCCGCGACGCCTATTTTGATTTCGATAAGTCGAATCTGCGGACTGACGCGAGATCCGCGTTGTCCGGCGACGCTACAGCCTTGAGAGATATTTTCAAGGATTTCCCGGGCGCCAAGATCACGGTGGAGGGAGACTGCGATGAGCGCGGATCGGCTGAGTACAATCTCGCCCTGGGTGACCGGCGAGCGACTGAGGCCAAGGACTACCTGGTCGAGTTCGGCGTGCCGGCCGCGCAGTTGAACACTATCAGCTACGGCAAGGAGCGCCAGGTGTGCACCGAGCATAACGAGGAATGCTGGCAAAAGAACCGGCGCGCTCACCTCTCCGCGGCAGCTGGCCAGACGGGCGGGCAGTTGTAAACATTTCGCGTCCGGCGCCCCTCCGGCCGATCCGCGCCAGGCGGCGCCCTTTCCATCTTGGGGATGAGCAAGGGTGCCGCTACCCAGTGGCGACTGGCTAAACTGGGGGAATGCGCATCGGCCAAAAGGTCGCGCTCGCCGGCATCGCCGTCAGCAGTGGCCTGGCGTTGGTGAAGGTCGTCACTGGGTTTGTGGCGGGCTCGACGTCGGTGGTGGCCAGCGGGCTGGAATCGGCCGGCGATGTCTTGGCCTCGGGACTGGTCTTTCTCGGACTGACGCTGGCCGCCAAACCCGCCGATTCCGACCATCCTTACGGCCACGGCCGCGCGGAAACATTGACCGGCTTACTGGTCGGCCTGATGCTGGTCGGCGCCGGTTTCGCGATCTCCTTTCACTCCCTCATGCTGGTGGGCGAGCCACACTTGCCGCCGGCGGCTTACGCCATCTGGCCGCTGATCGCGTCGATCGCGATCAAGAGCGTTTTGAGCGCAACGAAATATCGCGTCGGAAAAGCGATCGGCAGCGCGGCGTTGGCGGCCGACGCCTGGAATGACGCGGTGGACATCGTCTCCGGCCTCGCGGCGCTGGCAGCCGTCGGCCTCACGCTCTACGATCCCCAACGGTTTCTCGCCGCTGACGTTTACGGCGGCTTCGCGGTGGGACTGATCGTCATTTTCACCGGCCTTCGCGTGGCGCGCGACACGGGTCTGCAACTCATGGACACCATGCCGGATCGCCGCATGATGCAAACCATTCGCGACGTGGCACAAAAGGTTTCCGGAGTGGAGGGCGTGGAGAAATGTTTCGCCCGCAAGACCGGGTTGCAGTATCACGTGGATCTGCACCTGGAGGTGGACCCCGACATCACCGTGCGATCCTCACACGATATCGCCGAACGCGTGCGCCAGCAGATTCGCCACGACGTGGATTGGGTAGCGGACGTGCTCGTGCACGTGGAGCCTTCGCCGCGCAATCACCGGATGAACGGAATGTAGGCAGGGACGCACGCGCGGTAGGCGGCGAAGGACTCCCGGAAGCGTTCACTCAGCAGCCGATCCTCCGCGCGAACGCGAATCTCGGTTCCGATCAGAAAGAAAACCAGTCCCGCGACTTGCATGGGCCACCACGTCCAGGCGAAGCCCGTGGCTAGCAGCATTCCCAGCATGGACGCGTAAATGGGATGCCGGATCCAGCGGTATGGGCCGGTTTGCACCAGTTCGTGATCCTCGCTCAGCGCTGCCTCAAAGCGCCACTGCTTGCCAAGATGGCGCGCCGCGGCCCACCCCAGCGCCACCGATGCTGGAGCCAGAATCATGGAAGCGATCAACGGCGCGGGAGATTTCTCGAATCCAAGCGGGCGGACGTAAGCGCAGGTGAGTGCGAAGGCAATCGTTTGCAGGACAATTCCCCACTTGGAGACGGAGGCCGCTGCGACCGTCGTCTGTCCCGCCGCTTGTTTGCGTGGCTTGATGAAGGCAAGAGACCACAGAATCCAAGAGACGATAATTTCACCGAGGGCGCACAGTGAGAGCATAACGGCGTGCGAAAATTATATCAGCCGAATATGAAGCGCATTTCGGTACACTTGCCCGCGGATGTCATCGAAGCGACTCATGAGGTGGCGAATGCCATGGGGTTGCCTCCGGCCGCCTATATTCGAATGGCCGTGGAACGAATGAATCAAGTGGAGGAAGCTCTCGGGCAGGCGGAGCGCATGGCTCAAGCTTCGCGGAGATGCCGGCGAGAGAGTCTGCGCGTGAACGCTGAGTTCTCAACAATGGAGCGTGATCTCGTGGGTCTAACTCGCGCTATATGATATCCGCGAACGATTTCCGCAGCTTGTAAAACCACGCGTGGCCGAGAATGAAAACCGCGCCCGCAACAACGCACAGTTTCCAGTATGACCCGAACGCCGGTGCGCGGCCTTCGAGCAGCGCCCGATAGCCGCGGACCAGGACGAACATCGGATTCTTCGATAACACACGCAACGCCGGCGCGGGTAGCGAAGTTTCGGGATAGCAGATGGGCGTCAGGAAAAACCACAGCGTCAGGAGAAATCCATTGATCTGGGCCAGATCGCGCACGAAGACGCCCAGCGCCGCCAGGAACCAGCAGATCCCCGCGGTCAGCAGAATTTGCGGCACCAGGAGCACCGGCAACCAGACGATAGACGCCGGGACGTAGCCGCGCGCGAGATACGACGCCAGCAGGAACAGCGCCACGCCAAAGACTTCGCTCACCAGTCCCGCGGTGACCAGATTGATGGGCAGAGTTTCCACGGGAAAAACCAGCTTCTTGACGAAATTGCGGTGCTCGATCATCACCGTGGGCGCACGTCCCACGGCTTCACTCACGGCGAGCCATGGCAGCATGCCCGCCAGGAAGTAGAGCACAAAGCCGGAGCGGCTCGGGTCATTGGGAAAGCGCGTACGCAACACCACTCCGAACACAAAGAAATACGTCAGCATCAGGATGAGCGGATTCAGCACGGTCCAGAATGCGCCGCCGAATGAGCCTCGATAGCGGCCCAACACGTCACGCCGTACCATGGTGCGGATGAGGCTGCGATGGCGCACGATGCTTTGGAACGGCAGCGTGAACGCACGCCGCACCGATCGAACGAGCCTCTCGCGGCGCACCGAACCCATGGTGGCCACGCGAAATCGTTCCACTGTCGCGCGCCCCGCCTCAACCACCACGTCCACTAGCAGGAACTGCGCGCCGCGCTCGTAGAACCAGTGGCTGTCCTCCTGCATGCCGGAGAGGAAAATACGATAGCGGCCCGGCTCGGGAGGCAGCTCGAGCTGAACCTGGAAGCGCTGAGCTTCGCCCGGCTGGATGTCGGTTACGGGAGCGGTGCGCGGTCCATCCACCACCAGCGTGCCTGTCTCCGGATCGAAGACTTGGTACCCGGCGGCAAAGCCCTCCGCGGATCGCCACGCGACAGGCGACACATTGCGCATTTCGAAGCTCGCGGTCAGCGACCGGCCGCCGGCCTGGACCTGCGCATTTTCAACACGGACGGTCACGCGTACAACCAGGAAGGATAGCGCTCGCGCACCGCGCCGGTCTTGCGCCCCACGGCGTAGATGCCCTCGCCACGCAGGCTGGTGTCGAGGCTGTACCGATCCAGCAGATGGCGAACCCAGGCGTACTCCGGCGTGGCTTCATCGCGGAACGGCCCTGTCTCCAGGCGGATGATTTCGAATCCGGAATTTTCCAGCAACTGGTGGATCTCGAGCGGCGTGTACTCGCGATTGTGGCGGGCGTCGGTTTCGCCCTCCGCGGCCGGACGGATATAAGCATGAAAGAATCCCGGATGGTAACCCTGCAAAATGGCCGAGACGGCGCGAAGAGATGCCAGATTGGGCGTAGTGAGCACCAGGTGGCCGCCGGGTTTCAGCACGCGATTCACCTCCGACATCAGGTGCATGGGATCGTGAAACAGGTGCTCGATCAGCTCGCAACAGAGCACAGTTGAGAAGCATGCGCCGGAATACGGGAACGGGTCCTTCTCGGCGTTGAACAGATCGATCTCGCATTCGAATCGTTCGCCTTCTTCGGAGATCACCGTGCGCCGGTCCACGCGCCCCGCCGGCCCGTAGTAGCAGCCGCGCACGTTGCCGTAACCCAGCTTGGCGCCGAGCGCGGGCGTGATTTGCAGATAGGCGCCCATTTCCAAAATACAGTCGCCGGGCCCGCCGGGCGGCGTGATTTCGAGCGTTCGCGTCAGACGCGTGGAGTGCGTCTCCAGGTAGTCCCGCGCCGATGGCTCAGCCACCCAGCCGGCGATGTACTCCGGCGGGACAGGCTCGGATTCAGGTGGTGGCGCCCGGCTGGTTTCCGGCTCGAGCCAATCGCGGCCTTCTTTCACCGCGCACAGAAACGACGCATAGCGTTCGGCCACAGCATCCCAACTGCACGCTCGCTCCACATATGCGCGCGCCCGCTGCCCCATGGACTGTGTCAAATCGCGCCGCGAGACCAGCAGATTGAGGAACTCGAAGATTAAATCCTCTTCGCCGGGTCCAACGGGCACTTTCAAGCACACGTCATCCGGCAACTCGGCAAATGCGCCAACTTCGGATACCAGCACTGCGCGTCCGAGGCCCAGAGCCCGCAGAAGACTTCCTGAGGTCTCGCCGACAGTGGGGTACCGCAGATTCAGCACAATGTCACTCGCCGCGATGAACCCGGCGAAATCTTCGATGGGCGTAAAACCGAGCACGCGCACATGGGGCGAGAGACCGAGCGTGCGGATGAGAGAGTCTACCGGAAAATCGGGATGCCGTTCGCCCGCGAGAATCATTTTGGCGCGCGGCTCCACTCCGACCAGGCGGCGAAAGGCGCGCAGGGATTCGGCAATGCGCTTGTACGGCTTGAGGTTTCCAAAGATGCCGATGAGCGGCGTGTCTTCATGAACACCGAGGCGTTCGCGATACGCCATGCGGTCCACGCCGGGAATCCAGGCGCCGTGCGGGATGCGCGCGATGGGTCCAGTGAATCCGGCGGCCCGCATCTCGCTCCGCATGAATTCGCTGTGCACAATGATTCCCTTGGCCGATTGGAGCAGGCGCCGGGTCATGGCGAGGCCCTCGTAGTCGGGCCCGGCTTCGCCCGCCTTCACACGCCGGGCATGGGCCAGCGCGGTGGCGCCGCCGTTATACTCGATCTCTCGCAAGTAGGCGTCCCAATCTCCGCGGCGAATGGTGATGTCGGCCAGCAGGTGGTGCAGATTGGATTCGTGCATCACCACCACGCCTGGATGCCGCAGCGCCATCTCGTAAACGAAGTCGTGGCATGGATTGTTGCCGATCTGGTAGAGCGCGAGGTCGAAATCCTGGGGGCGGAATTCGCGGGCAGCTTCGGCGAACATCGTGACATCGGCCAGGCGGCCAAGCGGTGCCAGGAGGGCCTGCGAGTAATCCGCAATGCCGCTCGGGGAAGGCGGCAGCGGCGAGAAGAACGCCACACGCATGATCCAGCTTAGCGCGCGGGCTCCGGCGAAAATCGGGGGGCGTAGGGGCCGGACACGTCCGGCCTTCTGGCTAGGGCTCGCATCTGCCGGATCATCTGAGTGAAATCGGAGCGGCCACCGCGGAGCGCCGGACCGGCTTGGACTGCCCGGCGACGGCGTAATAAACCTCCAGCGTCTTTTGCGCCGCCTTCTGCCAACTGAACTGCGGCGCGCGCTGCAAGCCCAGGCGCCGCATGCGCGAACGCAACTCGGGAAGTTGAATCAGGTCCAGCATCGCGCGCGCAATCTCATCGGCGTTGTACGGATTGAATAGAATCGCGGCTCCATCCGCCACCTCGGGAACGGCCGACGTATTCGAACAGCACACAGCTGCGCCACAGGCCATGGCTTCCAAAACAGGCAGGCCAAAGCCCTCGTAGAACGAAGGAAAGCAGAACAGCTCGCACGCATTATACAGTTGGAGCAAATCGTCGTCCGAGACAAAGCCAAGGAAGCGGATGCGATCCGCGACTCCCGAGCGTTTTGCGGCATCGTACACGCGATGGCCGAACCAGGTCTCCTTCCCCGCCAGCACGAGTTGATGCGTCAGTTGCGGACACGCACGAGCCATGCGCGCGAATGCCTCGATGAGTCCGATGTGGTTCTTGCGCGGCTGGAGGTCTCCCACCGACAAGATGAACGGCGCTGTCAGGCCAAACCGCTGGCGCACCTGGGCCGGCGCGGTCTCCCGGCGAACCTGGTGAAAACAATCCGCGGCTGCGTTGTGCACCACCGCGATACGATCCGGATCGAGGCCATACGCGCGGGCAATGGCGTCGCGCGAGAACTCGCTGACCGTCAGGATACGCGCGGCCGCCTGGATCGTCCGGCGCACCGTGAGACGCAATTGCGCTGCGCGATGGAACGGAAAATACGCGGGATGTTCCAGGAAACTCACGTCGTGGACGCTGACAACCACTGGCACCGGGCACGCGAGCGGCGCGGTGTACTGTACATGCAGAAGATCGGGACGATCCCAGCGCAGCTTGAGCGCAAAATCGCACCCCAGGCGCACAAATGGATTACCCGCGATGCGCCGCACGGCAAAGCGCGCCGGCACCCAGGCTTCGGCATCGTCCATCGACAAATAGGTAACGAAGTCGGACTCGCGGTCCAGGCACGCGAAGCCGTTCAGGAGGCTTCGCACGTAGACTTCATTGCCCGTGAGGCGACGGCCTATCGCGTGGGCGTCAACGGCGAAACGCATTTATTTCAACCAATATAGCGGTGCTGTCCGTAATTTGTACCGTCCAGTTTCTCACAAATCCAGTTTTTGCCAGGCTTTAGCCCATGTAAACTCTGACTCAAATAACGCGCGGCCGGTTTCGCCCAACCGAGCCCGGAGACCAGAGTTCGTCAACAACCGCGACACCGCCTCGGCGAATGTTTCCGCATCATCGGCAACGAGCAAATTCTCTTCGTGCCTGGCCGGAAGGCCTTCGGCGCCGATGGTGGTCGACACCACAGCGCGCCCCGCTGCCCAGGCCTCCAGCAGTTTGAACCGCGTACCGCTCCCGGCAAGCAGTGGAATGATCACCACCTTTGCCGCCGCCAGTTGTTCCACAGCGTTTGCCACCGGGCCGGAGAATTCGATGCGAGGGTCGCCATTCAATTCTCGCCGCACCGCGCTGGGATTCTTGCCGATCAATCGCCAGACCAACGCGGGCCATTCTTCACGCACGGCTGGCCAAATTTCCCGGCGAAAATAGCGCACCGCGGCAATGTTCGGATGATATGCCAGGTTTCCAGAGAACGCCACGGCCTCCCACTCGGCGCCAGCGGGTCGGGGAACAAAGGGGATCGCATTCGGATAGACGGAAGTATCGACCCCAGGAGCAATCGCTCTGGCGATTATTTCATCCTCAGCGGACGCGGTTAAGACTTGATTATACAGTGGCAGCCAATGCGCTTCCAGGTCACGCGCGGCGCGAGCAAAGATGTGATGGGCGAACGCTTGCGCGCCGTTTTCAGTGGTGGCGCATCGCTGGTGCAGCACCGATTCGATGTTGTGCAGATTGAGCACGGTCTTCCTGCTGACAGGGGCGATCTGTTCGATATATGCAGCGCACCAGAAATGCTCGATCACCGCGACATCGTATCGGCGGCCTTTCAGGAACGCGGAAATCGGGGCGGCAAATCCTCTGAAGCGATCTACGAGCGGCGGCACGGCGCGCGCCATCCTCTCGGCATTGCGCACGGCCCGGGAAATCGGATCTTTGCGATGACGGGGCAGGTCGAGCACCAGAATTTCACGAGGACACGCCGCCGCGGGAAACAGCAGCGCCGGGTCAGGCGACCCGGGCTCGCGAAACACGATGACGTCCACGTCGTAACGCTGCGCCAGATATTCCAGTACTGAAGCGGACCGCATCGCGCCTCCGCCGTGGGTGGGGTAAGGCGCTTCGGGAACCAGAAACAGCGCGCGGCCTTTTGTCATATCAAACGGGTGCCATATCAAAAAGCAAAACGCCGCATGGCTTCTTGGTACACCTCGCGGGTAAGCCGAGCCGTGCGCGTCCAGGAGAACTCGCGCGCCCGAGCCCGAGACGCTTCGCGGCGCTCCTCTAACCATTGTGGACTGCCGGCCGCGGCGCGCATCGCTTCCACCCACGCGCTGGGTCCGTCGAGGGCTAATGCGGCATCTCCGCCCACTTCCCGGAGCGCTGCGTCTTGCGAGATGAAAACGCACGCGCCGCACTGCATGGCTTCGAGCACAGGCAGGCCGAAACCCTCGTAGTGCGAAGGGTAAACCACGGCCACGGCGCCCGAATACAGCCGGGCCAGATCCGTGTCGCTCACCTCGCCCGTCAGGTGCAGACCCGGCTCCGGGGTGGGTCGGGAGAAGTCCGCTCGCTCGCGCCCTGCCAGCACCAGATCCACGGGATACGTTTTGCGGACTGCGCGCCACGCTTCGATCAGTTGATCCAGATTTTTCCGAGGTTCGAGCGCGCCAGCATAAAGGAAGTAGGGCGCCCGATGCTCGGTGTGGGCCGGCCGGAATGTTTCCGACGCGCCGTGCGGCACGGCCACCACGCACGAAGGTGGAGCGCGGAATTGTTCCATGACCTGGGCACGCACGGCTTGAGTGGGAGTGATCGTCATGGTGGCGATTCGCAGACCCACTAGGAACGGTGTGCGCTGGCGGACACGATCGGCCGCATGGTGCCATGCGGGATTCATCCAAGGTGACAGATCGTGCACAGTAACCACGCTGGGCCGCACAGGCGCATACGGCACTTCAAAGTTCGTTCCATGGAACAGTGTGCACTGCAACCGGTTCATCTCATGCTGCACTCCCCAAATCCACCAACGGCGTTCCAGAGCGTTCCGCGGCGGCGCTCCGCGCAACAGGTTTGGAGGGTGCGATGCCGGCATCTGAAAGGGCTGACCGCTGAGGAGCGCGAAATCGTCCTCCGGATAGTTTTCAGCAAGAGCGGCGCTCAGCGCCACGGTATAGCGCGCGAGGCCTCCTGTCGTCAGCGTGAGCGGAGTGGCATCGAGCGCGACGCGCATGGGTTCAGCAACCCGCGGTGGATTCCTGGTCTGGCGCCGATGGCTGCCGCGGCGCCCGCCATTTTATGCGTTGACTTTTTCCACCAGCCGCGCCGTAGCCTCGCTTTGCTGGCGGCTCTGCGCCACCAGATTGCCGGCGCGCAGCAGAGACTCGAACGTGCCGGCGTCGGTCCACCAGCCCTCGAGATAGGAGAAGGTCATGTTCCCTTCTGCGATGTAGGCGTTGTTGACGTCGGTGATCTCCAGTTCGCCACGCCGCGAGGGCACGAGCGTTTTGATCTTGTCGAACACAGTGGCGTCATACATGTAGATCCCGGTGACGGCGAAATCCGACTTCGGGCGCTTGGGTTTCTCTTCGATGCCAACGATCCGGTTACCCTCGATCTCGGCCACGCCAAATCGCTCGGCGTCCGGAACCTTCTTCAACAAAATGTGTGCACCGCCCGGCTGCTGCTGGAACCGCTCAACGGCGCTCCGAATCGTGCCCTGGATGATGTTGTCGCCCAGAATCACGCAGATCTTGTCGCCCTCGGAGAAATGCTCGGCCAGAGCCAGTGCATCGGCGATGCCGCCCTCGCCCTCCTGATAGGTGTAGCCAATGTGCTTGAGGCCAAAGTGCTTGCCATTGGCCAGCAGTTGCAGAAAATGCCCGGCGTTCTTCCCTCCGGTCACAATCAGAATGTCGCGGATCCCCGCATCCACCAGCGTCTGGATAGGGTAGTAAATCATGGGCCGGTCGAAGATCGGCAACAGGTGCTTATTGGTGACTTTGGTGAGCGGAGATAGCCGGCTCCCCGTGCCGCCAGCAAGTACAATTCCCTTCATAGTCCCCATGTTAGAATACCGGTTCGGCGTGAAACATTACAACTGGACCGAAATTCCCGAAGAACATTTGAGCGCCGCAATTTCCCGCCAGATGATCCACGGCCAGACCATGACCGTGGCGCGAATCCGCTTACGGAAGGGCGCCATCGTTCCGCTCCATCAGCACGCAAACGAGCAGATTTCGATGGTGGAGAGCGGCCTGATGCGTTTTGTCATCTTGGGAGAAGAGCGTATCCTGCGCGCCGGAGAAACGCTTACGATCCCTCCCAATGCGCCTCACCTGGTGGAAGCGCTGGAGGATTCTCTCGCAGTTGACGTGTTTTCTCCCGTGCGGGAAGACTGGATTCGCGGCGATGACGCTTATTTGCGCGGCTAGTTACAACAGCCGGAAGTTTACTTCAATCGTGGCCATCACTGCCACTGGTTGACCGTTCTTGACGCCTGGGCGGAACTTCCACTTGTTCACAGCTTCGATGGCCTTCTCATCCAGGCCTAATCCGAGGCTGCGGACTACTTTGATGTCGCGGGCTTTGCCGCTCGAATCCACGATCAATTGTAAAACCACGGTTCCGGAATACTTGGCCTTGCGGGCCTCTTCGGAATACTCGGGATCGACTTTGTAGAGCACCTGCGGAGCCGAAACGCCGCCGCCTACTTTGAACACCCCGCCGCCGACGCCCCCGCCTTCACCAGGACCAAAACCGCCGCCTTTGCCCGAGCCAACGCCGCCACCCGATCCGCTTCCGATGCCGCCGCCGGAACCGGGTCCGTTAGAGAGAGGGCCGATCTTAGCTAGCGGATCGCCCCAAACCGGCATATTCACGTTGGGCAGAGGAGTATCGGGAGGTGCGATGATCGTTGGGTCCATCAGCAGCTTAGGATTGGGGTTATTCACCACCGCCATGGGCGGAGTGAACTGCTTCATGGATGGTTTGGGCAGCCGGCCTTTACTGGCTGGCGTGGGCGACCGATCGCCACCGCCGCCACCGCCCTGCATTTTCTGGTTCTGCGGCGCCATCTTCGGCTGATAGGGCGCGATGTCTATGGAGATGCTGGTTACGGCCTGCTTCACCGTATTCTGAACAGCCTTGCTGGAAAACACCGTAAACAGCAGTGTGATCACAGTGGCGTGGATTGCCAACGACATCACGTTGGATTTCTTGTCTTTGCCGTAGAGGCCCCATATGTCCTTAACGGCAACCGGCTTAGATGTCACTTGCAACGGTGGCAGTTGAGGGGGATTCAGAGTCTCCCGAATGTTGCGGATCAAAGAACGGAACCAAGGCTCTTCCAGGGTAGGAGAATAAAGCCTGGCGAGATGGTCGTCGCCGTCGGGCGGTACGTTTTGTAACAGTTCAGGCATTGCTATTCCACTGGCGTTCGCGTTGTCCCGCTACTAGCCTTCGACGCAAGTGGCAGACTCGACGTTACAGGTTTTGGAAACCGGCCAAGCCGAACCTTCTGAGCGAGTGTACCACAATATACTAGCTCCAGATCGTAAGTGATGGTACTAGCTGGAAGACTTGGCAGTTGTTAACTCTCCTTTTGAGATTCCAATTTTGGAATTTCCTCTTACCGACTGGTTGTGATATGACGACTGCATGCTAACCAGAGACGCTGCCCTCGATATTCTGCACGAGTTTACCAAATCGGAAAGCCTTCGCAAGCATGCGCTTGCAGTCGAATGTTGCGTTGCGGCGTATGCCCGAAAACTGGGTGAGGACGAAAACAAGTGGGCGGTAACAGCCTTGCTGCATGATTTCGACTACGAGATGCATCCCAACGCGCCGGACCACCCGATGAAGGGTGAGCCCATCCTGGCGGGCCGTGGCGTCGCGGAGGACATCCGCCGCGCCATCTTGTCCCACGCAAACTATAGTGGCGTGCCGCGTGAGTCCGCTCTCGAAAAAGCGTTGTTCGCCTGCGACGAGCTGGCCGGCTTTGTGACCGCAGTGTCTTTGGTGAAACCCGGGCGCAGCATCCATGAAGTGGATACGAAATCGGTGAGAAAAAAGATGAAGGATAAAGCATTCGCGCGCTCGGTGAGCCGTGAGGACATCGTGAACGGCGCCGCTGAGATGGGTGTGGAGTTGGACGAGCATATCGACTTCTGCATTCGCGCGATGCAAGCGAGGGCGCAGGAGTTGGGGCTAAACGGGAGCGGCGCCCCTCACACCACGACCACATGAATCTCGCCCGGGCCGTGCACACCGCGCACGAGAATCTGCTCGATGTCGGCGGTGCGGCTGGGGCCTGTGATCAGGACCATGGAGCTGGTTTGTTCGGCGGGATGCGGCAGAATGCTAAGCAGTTCGTCGAGACCGGTAAGCAGGCGTTCACGAGCGACCAGCGCGATATAGACGGGCGGCAGCAGCGAAATCAGACGGGCTTCATGCCGGCTCGATAACATGACGAGTGTACCGGTGTCGGCCAAGGCGTAGTCCGCACCGCTGATGCCGCATGCCACGGTTGAGCAGACGGCGCGCAGTTCGTCGCGGTCCGTGAAGCCGGATTGCACGCCCGGTAGCGAAGTGACTCCGCACTCCCGCAGAATCGGGGCGTTCGAAGCGACGGCACTGCGTCCCGCGACGACGCTCGATACGTAATCGCGCGCATCGACGGCGGATGCAGCCCTGTAGGTTTTGCCTGCCAAAGCTTCAATCCGCTCACAAAACGACTGAATACGCGCTTCGATATCGACTTCAGGGACAAGCAGCCGGACGGGTAGCGGTTCGTCGACGGATTGCCCTGCGCTGCGGCCGAGCGCCATTCTCACCTTGTGCAGAACGGTTTCGCGCGACATCAGCGCTCCCGCCACATTTGCCGGAAACTTTTGGGGGCTGCTGGCGGCAGATCCCGCTGGCTGAGCCAGGCGCGCAGCGGACCCACCTCGAAGGGCGCATTGCGCACCCAACCGCCGCCAGTGGAAGGGGCGAGCGACGCCGCAACCATTCCCGCCATCTCGTAGATGCGCGGGTGGCGCATCACCCAGGCCCAGATGCGGAAAGCCAGCCGCTCCAGCCCGCCCTCACCATCGCGCGCTTCCGCCTTTTTCACTTCCGCGCGCAGCTCGAGCAGGATGCGCGGGATATCGATCTTGACCGGACACACCTCCGCGCATGCTCCACAGAGACTCGATGCAAAAGGCAGACCCGGTTCATGCCGGACGCCCAGGAATTGCGGCGTGAGGATCGCGCCAATCGGCCCTGAATACACCCACGGAAAACTGTGGCCGCCGATCTTGCGATACACCGGGCAATGATTCAGACACGCGCCACAACGGATGCAATAGAGCGACTGGCGCTTGTCGCGATCGGCCAGAACCTTGGTGCGCCCGTTGTCGAGGAGCACAACGTAAAATTCATCGGGTCCGTCGATCTCGTCCTCTCGCCTGGGCCCGGAAAGAAAGGAAGTGTAGACCGTGAGGCGCTGTCCGGTCGCACTGCGGCCCAGGAGCTTGAGAAACACGGCGAGATCCTGCGCGCGCGGAATCAGTTTCTCGATGCCTGCCACTGCGATATGAATTTTGGGCGCGGAAGTTGTCAGCCGGGCGTTGCCTTCATTCTCCACAATCACCACGGCGCCCGAATCGGCGACGAGAAAGTTCGCCCCGCTGATGCCGATATCGGCCGCCAGAAATTTTTCACGCAACACGGCGCGGGCGATCATGGTCTGCTTCTCGATCACGGTCTCGCGGGGGACACCCAGCCGGTCGGTGAGGAGATCGGCGACCTGCTCCCGTGTCTTGTGCAAGGCCGGTGCCACGATGTGGTAGGGCCGTTCATGCGCAAGTTGAATGATGTACTCGCCGAGATCGGTCTCGACCGATTCCAGATGGTGGTGTTCGAGCCGCTCGTTCAGATCGATCTCTTCCGTCGTCATCGACTTGGACTTGACGATCAGCTCCGCGCGCCGCTCCTTGGCGAGAGAAAGCACAAAATCCGCGACCTCTTCGGCGTCCTTACAGAAAATGACCTTGCCGCCGTGCGCTTCGACCTGGCGTGCGAATTCTTCGAGGTAGTAATCGAGGTGCTCGATGGTGTGCCGCTTGACGGCATTGGCGTGAGTCCGCAGCTCCTGATAATCGGGACAGAGATCGGGCTCGATAGCTTTCCGCCGCTCTTCCACCAGGCGTCCGGTAGCTTTATAGATCGCAAGCTGGAGTTTGGGGTCGGCCAGCGTTTCGTGAATCTTCTCGTCGAAGGCGGCGGACATAGGTCAGGACATACCTCAGCGGGACGCGAGCACTTCCGCCAGATGCATGGTGCGAATGGGAAGGCCGGCCCGTGAAAGGGCGCCCTGTAACTGCATCAGGCAACTGGAATCGAGCGAAACAACGGTGGAGGCGCCGGTCCGGACGATGGAATCGATTTTGGTGCGCGCCATGCCGCCCGAGACCTCGGCGAATTTGACCGAGAACGTGCCGCCGAATCCGCAGCATTCCTCGGCTGCGTCCATCTCGCGCAACTCCAGACCGCGTACATGGCCGAGCAGGCGCCGTGGTCCGTCCTTTACGTTTAACTCACGTAGCGCATGGCAGCTATCGTGATACGTGACGACTTCTTCGAGACGCGCGCCCACGTCCTCGACATGGGCAATCTCGATCAGAAAACGTGAGAACTCGTACACCTTCGACTCCAGCTCTCGCGCACGGCGCAGGTTCTCCGGCTCCTTTTCGAAAATGTCCGCGAAGTGGTGGGCGATCATCGAGGTGCACGAGCCCGATGGCACCACGATGTAATCCGCATGGGCAAACACGTTCAGGAAGTGCCGTGCCACCTGGCGTGCTTCCTCGCGGTAGCCGGTATTAAATGCTGGCTGCCCACAGCAGGTTTGCTGTTCCGGAAAATCCACGCGAAAGCCCAGGCGCTCCAGCACGTCAACGGCAGCCACCCCCACCGTGGGAAACAACTGGTCCACAATGCAAGTGACGAACAGGGAAACGCGGGCGGCCATGAGGAGAAAGAGAATTGTAACAAGTTGGACACCGGCGCATTTTGCCGCCCGCAATGCGCCGGCTATTTAGTGCAGCTGAGAAACTATTTTCGCATCCACGGGGTGAATGTAATCCCGATCAGCAGTCCTTCCGGTGAGAGAAAACGGGTGACGGTCTGGCCCCACGGTTCTTTCCTGTCCTTGACCAGCATGCGATAGCCGCGCGACTCCAGTTCCGCGGTTGCCTTCTCCACGTTCTCCACGTCGAACTCAAGCCAGGCTTGTGGAATCGGGACCTCCGCGGGCCACGAATCTTTGCCAAAACATGACTCTGCGGCCTGGGACAGTGGCCAAAGGGCAAAGCTCTTCACTCCTTCCAATGCGTCGGTATGCAGGTAGCCGCCGTTTTCCTCTTTGAAGGGGATGCCAAAGGTCTGTTGATAGAGCTTCCGGCTTGGCTCCCTGTCACCAACGATTGGACCGAAGCCAGCGACAAATAGAATGTTGAGATTTCCGATTTTGTTCATAGCATCTCCTTGGCGAGGAATAAGCGCGGCGTCGACTGCCGCTAAGGCTGCCAACAGCTCTCGTCGAGTCATAGGATTCAAGGATATGCTTGACGGCTGGCGCCGGTCTTGAACAAATTGGACATCTGCAAAGTGCATGCCGCGGATCGAAGCAATCGAGCGGGCGGACTACCCGTATAGCGCCCGACCTCTCGAGTCATGTGCGCCTGGTCCGCGTAGCCCGCTGCGGCGGCCAAGTTAGCCAGGCTTTGCTGCTCACGCGCGCTCGAAGCAAGATGTAACAGGCGTTGGAAACGCAACACGGATTGGAACATCTTCGGGCCGTAGCCGACGGCCAGCCAGAAGCGCCGCTGAAGCTGGCGGTGGCTGAGGCCAAGCCATCGGCTGAGCTGTTCCACTCGACCATTCGGATGGCGGGCAAGCCAGTCGATGGCGGCGCGTACTTCAGGGTCCAATGGCACCTTGTCCACCAAGCAGCCGTGCAGTGCCGCCTCAAGCGCTGCAAGCTGTGCGGGAAGCGTTGGCTCATCGGCAACCCGCGCAAATTGCGCATGCGCCGCGTCGCTCCAGATATCGCGAAGCGGCAAGGATTGATTCAGCAGAGTTGAAGCAGGCAAGCCGAGAACGCCCGCCGCTCGCCCCGGATGAAAGCGCGCGCCGGCGACCGTGGTACCGGGCGGGAAACGGGTGGTGAAGGATTCGGTCCACGGGCCAACAACAATTGGCGTGTCGTGGTTGATGAAAACGATGTCGATGCAGCCATCGGGCAGCACGCGATGTGCGTGTTCACCGGGTGGGCCGGCGATCGATTGTGTCCAAAGACACAACACGTGCTCCCGCAACGCGACTGGCACTGGGAACTCGCCGTAGCTGGAAACGCGGACCGTATGGGCTTCACGATTCATCAACGAGCACGATCTCCAGCAATGGTGCATTGTGCGCCCGTTCCGGGTCAAGCGGCAGTGATTGAACCACCCCACTCCTGTAGCGCGGTGCTAACGCGTTGTCTGCGGAAGGTCCGCGGTTTTTTCGGCAAGACGAACCCGAAAGGCCGCAGGTACCCGCAAACGGCGCGTGTCCGTGCGCTACATTTGCGATCGACGTTCCGCGCCGTTTGGTCAACGCAGAATTAGCGCACTGCGGGTCAAGGGTACTGTCTGAAATCCGCACAGCGAAGGCGCAGGCAACGCTGCGACGGATGAAAGAGAATTGCCTCTTCGCGACTCCATCCGCCGTCTCGAACTCGGCAAGAGTCTCTTACGATTCAACCATTACGTCGCCAAGTACTGGCGGCACTACCGGCTTTATCGGTTTCACGACGCCATCGACTGGGTTGTATCCACCCGCAACTCCCTCCAATTGCTCTGTCGTCAGTTCTTCCGAAGTGGCTTTTGGTTTCGTCTGTTCGCTCATGTCTTTTCTCCTCTTCAATTTGGCCGCTGTCTTTTTGGCCTCTGTATAGGAAGGCGCGAAAGGAGGATCAAGATAGTAACCGAGGAGAGAATAATTTTTCCACGCACATTTCAGACACTACCGGGTCAAGCGGCGGGGATCGCATCAGCTAAAATGGTTGTATGCTTCGGCTTGTTACCTGCCTGATTTTTGCGAGCGCGTGCTTGGCGGACTCACCCAAAGCCATCGAGCCCCCCGCGGCCACGCTGCACGGCAAGCTAGTGCAACGCGAAAACCAGCCGCCGGCGATCGAGACTGCGGATCACAAGCTGGTCGCGCTCGCAGGCGACGGACCCACTGAGCACGTGCTTCACGACAAGCGGCTCGCCGGGATGGAATTAGAGATTCTGGGGCATTTTGACGGCGCGGACCGGTTTCAGGTGGATCCCTCGTACACGCACGCGGTCCATGTGCTGAAAGACGGCAAGAAGTTCATGGTGACGTACTGGTGCGAAATCTGCTCCATTCGCCAATACGAGCCCGGCCCGTGCTGGTGCTGCCAGCGCGAGACGCATTTGGACCTGCGTGAGCTCGATTTGCAACCATGAGGCGCCTGGCCTGGGTGCTCCTCGTTCCAGTCATGTCTGAAGCCGCCAACTACTCAGCCCGGAAATCCGCCGCCGATGGCGTCGAAATCGTGCAGCTCACGGACCGGGAGCACGCCACCGAAGTTTCGGTTGTTCCCTCGATCGGAAACATCGCATATGCGATGACGGTGCATGGCAAGAATGTTTTGTGGTCGCCGTTCAAGAGCCTGGCGGATATGAAATCGAAACCCGCGTTGTGCGGCGTGCCATTTCTCGCACCATGGGCCAATCGCCTGGATCAGGATGCATTTCATGCCAACGGGAAGAAGTATCTGCTTAATCCCGAGCTTGGAAATATCCGGCGCGATCCGAACCAAAAACCCATCCACGGGCTGCTGCTGTTTTCGTCGTATTGGAAGGTCACGAAGCTCGAAGCTGATGACAAATCCGCGCGCGTCACCAGCCGCCTGGAATTCTGGCGCTATCCCGAGCTGATGGCGCAGTTTCCCTTCGCGCACACCATTGAGATGACGTACCGGCTTGTCGGCGGGACGCTCGAGGTTGAGACGCTGGTGGAGAATCAGTCGAGCGATCCGATGCCCGTGGGCGTCGGCTACCATCCTTATTTCCAGATTCCGGAAACGCCGCGCGATCAATGGAAAGTGCACGTAGCGGCGCGCGATCACCTGGAACTTTCGTCGGTGCTGATCCCAACAGGCCAGCGGACGCCGGTCTCCCTACCGGATCCGGTGTCGTTGGCCACAACGCAGCTGGATGATGTATTCAGCAATCTGGTGCGCGGCCCAGACAACCGCGCCGAATTCTGGGCGCAAGCGGCCGGCAAGAAAATCTCGGTAGTCTACGGGCCGAAGTACACGGTGGCCGTGATCTACGCCCCACCCGGCAAGGACTTCATTTGCTTCGAGCCGATGTCGGCCATCACCAACGCGTTCAATCTCGCGCAGGCGGGAGTCTACAAAGAACTACAGAGCATTCCGCCCGGCGGCACGTGGCGCGAGAGTTTCTGGATTCAGGCGAGCGGGTTCTAGCGCGGCTACTCGGTCGCGCGGACCTGGGAGAGGCGGTCGCGCAGGACTTCGGGTAAGGCTGATTCGATCTCCGGGGTGATGAGGCCGACGCCGTCCATATCCTGGATGTGAACGCGGTCTTTCAGGCGGAAGCTGGTGAGTTTCATGCGGACCAGGTCGGCGACGGGAGCGACAAGCGCGCCTTCAATGGTTTCGGCCGCAGGCGAAAAAGCCGGTACCGCTTCGAGGTCGCTGGCACGTACCTTTTCCCCAACGAAGATCAGATGCACCGCGCTGCGCTTGTCCGGGCTGGTAGAATCCAGCAGCATATCGACTCCGGCTGCATGCCGATAGATGAACCCGAATGGCGCCACTGCCCGAATGATCGAATCCAGATCAGAACGGCTGACGGCGGCGTCGATGTCGCTGGTAAAGCGGGCAGCGATGGGGTTGCGCACATTCACATGCAGGAAAGCCGCCATGCCGCCAATCAGGCGATACTCGATTCCTGCCTGTGACAGGGCACCCGTGAATCGCTTCATTACCTCAAACAGCTGTTCCACGAATTTATCGAAGGCGGTGAGCGCAAGCATAAATTCCTCTCAGATTATCTCACCACCGTCACCCGGCTGAACCCCTCGTCCACGCTAGGTGGCACGAGCTTCGCCGCCATCACACGCATCGCCTCTTCCGGAACTACGCGCGTGCGCGTCCGGTTGCGAGCGAGGCACACTTCGAGCGGCACATCGAAAAACATTGCTTCGATCTGGCAGCCGTATTTTTGCGCGATCTTCACATAGGGCAGCCGTTCTGCGGGAGTCAGGTGCGTCGCGTCCACATACGTCACGGGCCGCCCGATGGCCAGCCGCTGCCGCACCAGGTGCCGGAGAGTGCTGAACACGCGCCCGTGGATGGTCTGATCCGTCACGTCGTCGGCCAGCAGGAGACGAATTGCGTCCGAAGAAAGAGCGGTTACGCCGAGCCGTTCGAGATAAGTCGATTTCCCCGACCCCGGCAATCCGACCAGTATGACAATACGTTGCGGCTCAGACGATATATCGTTCGGCATCGATCAGCCGGCCCGCAATCCGCCGCCGCACTTCGATTGCGTTGACCGGATCGTACTTACTGAAGCGGCGCAGCACGGCGAGATTGGCGCGGAGAGTATCGCCTTCCGAACATGCGGCGAGCACGGTGCGCGCCGTCACTTCGATGTGTGCCATGGCATCGCGCACCAGCACCGCGCACATGTCCGCTGCTTGCGCACCCTTCGCCTGCGCTGCGAGCTTCTGTGTACGCAGCAGCGCCGACTCAGCCGCAAACACATCCATCACTACATCCGTAATTCCGGCCAACACTTCCTGCTGCTTCTCAAGATCCATCAGGAATCGTTGATACGCCACGCCCATGAGCAGCAGGGCAACCTTCTTGGCATTGCGAACGATCTTCACTTCCTCGGCGAATGGGCCGTCGCCCGTGGCTTCGCCCAGGCTTGAGCCGCTCAGAACTTCGCCGAGCACGCCTTGTGCCGCCTTCACCAAACCCAGTTGCCCGCGAGCGGCACGTTTGAGCAGCATGCCTGTCACGAGCATGCGATTGATTTCGTTGGTTCCCTCAAAAATCCGATTAATCCGCGAGTCGCGATACGCGCGCTCCACGGCGTAGTCCTGATGGTAGCCGTAGCCGCCGTGGATCTGCACACCTTCATCCGCCACGTAATCGAGCACCTCCGACGCGTAGACTTTTATGATGGAGCACTCGGCGGCGTATTCCTCCACGGCCTTCAGCATCGTTTCCGAGGCGTTCGGCTGGTCCCACGAGAAATCCGTAAGTTGCGCTTCGATCTGGCCAACGACGCGGTAGGTCATGCTCTCCGCGGCATAGATACGAATCGCCATCTCCGCCAGCTTGTGCCGGATCATGCCGAATTGCGCGATTGATTTGCCGAACGCTTTCCGCTCCTTGGCATAGCGCGCGGAAAGCGCCAGCAGGTTTTTCGAGCCGCCGACGGCGAACGGGCCCAGCTTCAGCCGGCCGATATTCAAAATGTTGAACGCGATAATGTGGCCGCGCCCGATTTCGCCGAGCACGTTCTCGACCGGCACGTGCACGTTGTCGAAATACACGGCCGTGGTCGAGCTGCCCTTGATTCCCATCTTCTTTTCTTCCTGGCCGGAGCTGACGCCGCCGAAAGCGCGCTCCACCAGAAACGCCGTGAACTTCTCGCCGCCGACTTTGGCAAACACGGTGAACAAGTCGGCCGCGCCGCCGTTGGTGATCCACATCTTCTGACCGTTGAGGAGGTAGTGCCGGCCGTCGGGACTCAGATCCGCACGCGTTTTAGCAGCGAGCGCATCCGACCCGGCGTGCGGCTCGGTCAGCGCATACGCAGCCAGCAGCTCCGCCGTCGCCAGACGCGGCAGGTAGCGCTGCTTCTGCTCTGGAGTTCCGAAGTACAAGATGGGCAGCGTACCGATGCCTGTGTGGGCGCCGTGCCAACCCGAGTACGATCCATCGCGCGACAGTTGCTCAGCCACCACCATCGCCGAGGCTAAATCCATTTCCAAGCCACCGAATTTTTCGGGGATGGCGATCGCGGTCAGTCCCAACTCCGCCGACTTGCGCAGCGCGGCGAGCGCCACGCCGGGCTTGTGCTGCCAGATGTCTTCCAGGTTCGGCTCAACCTCTTTGCGCCAGAACTCGTCCGCCGTGCGGGCGATGGCGCGATGCTCTTCAGTGAGATCCTCCGGCGTGAAGATTTCTTCCGGCGCGCGCTCTTCAATCAAAAAGGCGCCACCCTTGGTTTTGGGAAGCGCTGCTACCGCGGTTGCCATATGCTAGATCCTTTCGAAGATTCCCGCAGCGCCCTGGCCGCCGCCCACGCACATCGTGACTAGGCCATATTTCGCGTCGCGTCGCTGCATTTCGCGCAGAATAGTGGCCGTAAGTTTCGCGCCCGTGCATCCCAGGGGATGCCCCAATGCGACCGCGCCGCCATTGACGTTGACCTTGTTCATATCGAGTCCCGCACGCCGAATCACGGCGAGCGCTTGCACAGCGAAGGCCTCGTTGAGTTCGATTAAGTCGATATCGTCCAGCTTCAAACCCGCCAAAGCCAGCGCTTTGGGAATCGCCACTACGGGGCCAATACCCATGATCTCCGGCGGCACGCCTCCGGCCGCAAAGCTCACGAAGCGCGCCATGGGTTTCAAGCGCAGTTCTTGCGCCTTGCGGTCCGACATCACCAGCGCTGCCGCCGCGCCATCGCTCGTTTGCGACGAATTTCCCGCGGTCACGGTTCCGTTGGCATGAAACACCGGCTTCAGCTTGGCCAGGGCTTCGAGCGACGTATCCTCGCGCGGGCCTTCGTCGCGATCGAAGATCTTGCTAGTGATGTGCGGCTTGGCGCCGTTGGGCGTGACAGTCTGAACGACGAACGGAACGATCTCTTCATCGAACTTGCCCTCGGCCTGAGCCCGAGCAGCGTTGTGATGGCTGCGCAGCGAAAAGGCGTCCTGCTCCTCGCGCGAGATGTTGTACTTGCGTTGCAACTGCTCCGCCGTCAGGCCCATGTTCATGTAAATCTCCGGGCGATGATCGACGAACCAGGGGTTGGGCGCGAGCTTGTTGCCGCCGCGCGGAATCAGGCTCATGGATTCGGCGCCGCCCGCAATGATGATATGTGCGCCGCCCGAGCGAATGCGATCCGCCGCCATCGCAATGGCCTGCAATCCCGAGCTGCAAAAGCGATTGATCGTGACACCCGGCACGATGTCCGGCAAGCCCGCGCGCAGCGCCGCCTGTCGCGCCATGTTGTTGCCCGATTCCGCCTCCGGCATGGCGCATCCCAGGATCACATCGTCCACTTCTTCCTTGGGAACCTCGGGGTACTTTTCGAGCAGCGCGCGGATGCACGCCGCGCCAAGATCGTCGGGACGGGTATTGCGCAGCGTGCCCCGAGGCGCTTTCCCAACCGCGGTTCGCAAACAGTCGACAACCACAGCCTCTTGCATATTTGGACTCCACTAATTCCGCAGCGGCTTGCCGGTTTTCAGCATGTGCTGCATTCGCTGCTGCGTCTCGGGCCGTCCGCACAAACTCAAAAATGCTTCGCGCTCCAGATCGAGCAGGTATTGCTCCGAGACACTTTGCTCGCCGGTCGAGCGTCCGCCGCTCAAGACATAAGCCAGTTTTTCGCCTACCACGGTATCGTACTCGGTGATGTAATTCCCCTGGCGCGCCATGTAAAGGCCGATCTTGAGCAGCACGAATGTGCTATCTCCACCGACCTTGATGTCCTGACGCGGCGCGCCCGGCGCGTGATTCTCAGCCAGCAAAAGTGCCAGCGATTTAGCGTCCGCAAGAAGGCGTTCGCGATTCATGGAAATCACATCTCCTACGCGCAACAAGCCTAAATGACGCGCATCCTCGGCGCTCGAGGAAACTTTGGCGTAGCCAATCAGCTCAAATGCCCGCCTGGCATCGCCCAGGCGCAGTATCATCTCCTTGCATCCGCCGCCCCCGGGAATCACGCCCACGCCCGTCTCGACCATTCCCATGTAGAGCTCGGCTGACGCTTGCACCCGCGCCCCGTGCAAAGCAATCTCGCATCCGCCACCGAGCGTCATGCTGAACGGCGCCACCACTACAGGCTTCACGGCGTATTTCAGAGCCATGTTGGCCTGCTGGAAAGCGCTGATCATTGCGCCCAATTCGTCCCACTCGCCTTCTTGCGCGGCCAGCAGAACCAACATGAGATTGGCGCCCACGCTGAAATTTTCGCCGTCGTTGGCGATGACCATTGCCTCGAAGTTTCGCGCGGTTTCATCGATCGCGGAATGCATCATCGCCACCTGGTCGCCACCGATCGCATTCATCTTGCTGTGAAACTCCAGGCACAGCACACCATCGCCGATATCGATAAGTGATGCGCCGGCGTTCTTCTTCACCACGCCTCGCGCGCGCTTCAGATCGCTGAGCACCAGAATGCCCGGGCGCTCTTCCATTGGGCAGTAGCCGGCGCTGCACAGGTCGAAATACCCGGTCCGCGGAGCGCCATCGGGATCCGCCGGCCGGTAAAACGATTTCGCGCCCGCCGAGAGCATGCGCTGCACATTCTCGGGCAGCGCGCGCCCCTCGCCCTCGATGCGCCGCGCCGTGGTCTCGAAGCCCAGCGCATCCCACAGCTCGAACGGCCCCAACTTATTGGCGTAGCCCCAGCGCATGGCGCGATCGATCTCCACCACGCGATCGGAAATCTCCGGCACAACGCTTACCGAGTAAAGAAACAGGTCGCTGAGCAGCTTCCACAAGAAATCGCCAGCGCGGTCCGGCGCCGCTACGAGCATACGTAACCGCTCGCCCAGGTCGTCGATATTCTTCGCCGCGTCGATCGAAGCGAAGTGCGGCTTTTGCATGGGGTGGTATTCGAGCGCCTTCCAATCGATGGTCAAAATCTCCTTCTCCGCGCCTTTGCCTAATCGCTTGTAAAGGCCCTGTCCTCGCTTTTCGCCCAGCCAGCCGCGTTTCACCATTTCACCCAGAAACGGTTGCAACACGAAGCGGTCGCGCCAGGGATCGTGCGGCGCCATGTCATGCAGGTTGCGCGTGACCAGCGCCCACACATCCAGCCCGACAATGTCCAGCAAACGGTAACTGGCGCTTCTTGGCAACCCCATCGCCGGTCCAGTGAGGGCGTCTACCTCTTCGATCGTGTAGTCTTCCTCGACAGTCAGCTTGTGAATGGTTGAGCCGAAGAATGTCCCGATGCGGTTGGCAATAAAGTTAGGCGTGTCTTTGCAAGGCACCACACCCTTACCCAGCCGACGGTCGGCGAACTCGCGCACGAAGCCCAGCACCTCCGGCAACGTCTCGGCGCCGGGAATCACCTCCAGAAGATGCAGATATCGGGGTGGATTGAAAAAGTGAGTGCCCAGAAAATGCTGGCGGAACTCGTGATCGAATCCTTCTGAAATGGTGGCCAACGGAATACCACTGGTATTGGTGGAGATGACCGTGCCCGGCGTGCGCAGGATCGACACCTTGGCCATCAGCCCGCGCTTGATGTCCAGGTTCTCGGTAACCGCCTCGATCACCCAGTCACATCGCCGGATGTCTTTCAGATTGTCTTCGAAATTACCTGGTGTGACGAGTTTCGCCGCGTCCGGAGTGAAAAATCCGCCTGGCTTCTGCTTGGTGGCGTTCTCGATGCCTGCCAGAGCTGCCGCATTGCGGTTCGCATTTCCCGGCAAAACGATATCCAGCAGCAGCGCTGGAATTCCCGCATTGGCAAAGTGGGCCGCAATGCGCGAACCCATGGTCCCCGCGCCCAGCACGGCCACTCGTTGGATAGGCTTCACACGGGGAGTTTACCGCGAACCGGGCTGAGCGCGGAACTAGCCTATGTCGAAACGTCCCGAGATCGATGTCACAGTGATGTTATCGCCATTGAGGATGCCGGTAACTTTGGCATGAACGGGTTTCCCCGCGGCGACATCTTTCGCCCATGACGCTTTGGTCTTCAGTTCTTCAGCCGCGCGGGCGTTGCCGATCGCATCAAACTTCATCACCTGGCCTTCCTTGGTCTTCAGCGCGAATGCCGTGGTGGACGAACTGACCGGGCAGCTCTGCATTTCCCCATGGTCTTTTTTGTGACCTTTCTCTGGCCGGCCTGAATCAACGGCCGCGCCCTTGTTCTCTCCGCTGTTTTCCTTGGTCGCCTGCGATTCCGCCGCACCGCTGCCGCCGGCGCAATTGGCGTCCACCAGAATCCCTTGCCAGCTCTGGACGTTCACCCCGCCGCTAGCGCTCGGCTTCTGGGCGTCCGTTTGCGCGCTCGCTACACCGTAGACCAGAAACAGCGCCGCGAAAGACCCTGCAATTTTTACCATGAGCACAACCTCCCGGCCAGGAGTAAGCATTTTGGCGGCCTCTGTATCCTGCAGCACCAAAAACGCAACGGGGCGCAATCGGCTCCGGGCGACTCACGACCGGTTGGTATCATGAACACTTCGGAAGTCCCACCCGGCATGGAATCCACTCCAGCGAAACGCGCGCGCCGCAGAATCCCACACTGGCTGATTGTGGTTCTGACCTACGCGATCTCCATTGCCAGTCTGTTGTGGGCCTTGCGCGGATACGAATTTTCGCAGATCCAGTCGGCCATTCTCTCCGTCAAGTGGGGATGGGTGTTGGTGGCAGTCGTGCTCGATCTTGCCGTCTATGTCGTGCAATCCTGGCGGTGGCTTACCCTGCTCCGTCCCATCGAACGCCTGGGCCTCTGGGAAACGACGCATGCCATCTTCATTGGCCTGTTCGCCAGCGGCGTGCTGCCCTTGCGGCCGGGAGAAGTCATCCGCTGCTATCTGCTCTCGGTCTGGGGCGAGATCCCGCTCTCGCTGACGCTGACCTCCGCGGCCATCGAGCGTGTTCTTGACGGCATCTTTCTCGTCTTAGCGTTTTGGGTCGCGACGTGGTTCGTCAGCATGCCGCGAGAGTGGCTCGATTTCGTGCAAATCCTGGCGATTCTCGTGCTGGCCCTTACTGTCTTGTCCGTTTATGTCCTGTTCCACCGGCAGCATGCGCACTCGTTCTTGGCCGGTCGGAGTTGGGGCCGGAAATTTCTGCACGTCCTCGATCAAATCCATGAGATTGGCAACTGGCGCACCTTGGCTGGCGCCTCGGGCATTACGTTGCTCTATTGGTTCCTGCAAGCTCTCTCGGTTTGGGCGCTGTTTCTCAGCTACGACATGGATCTTTCCATCTGGCACGCCTGGGCCGTGATGCTGATCAAATCCATCGGTACCGCCATCCCCAGCGCTCCCGGCAACATCGGGGTGTTCCAATACATGGTCAAAAAGGCGCTCATCCTTTTCAATGTCGAGTCTGGCGTCGCCGTGGAACTCTCGGTGTTGATGTGGGTCGTCATGACCCTGCCGCTGCTGATCGCCGGGCTAGCCGCCGTCTTAATGACCGGCTCCAGCCTCCGCGAAATCCACCATCACGCGCATCATCCTGTGACCAAATCCCAAATCCCAAATCCCGAGTCCTAAGTCCCGCGTTATAATCTCCCCGTCATGCACAAACTGATCCTCTCCACACTACTTTGCGCGGCCCTGCTTACCGCCCGCGATCCCGATGGCAAACTCCGCGTCATTGCATTTGGCGCGCATCCCGATGATTGCGACAGCCGCGCCGCCGGCACCGCTGCCCTCTTCGCACAAATGGGACACCACGTGAAGTTTGTCGCGGTCACCAACGGCGACGCCGGCCATCAGAGCGAAGGCGGCGGGATGCTGGCCAAGCGCCGCCGCGCCGAAGCCACGGAATCCGGCCGGCGTCTCGGAGTCACTTACGAAGTCCTCGACAATCACGATGGCGAGCTGCTGCCCACTCTTCAAGTGCGCCAGCAGATCATTCGCCGCATCCGTCAGTGGAACGCCGATATCGTGCTCGCGCCGCGGCCCAACGACTATCACCCAGACCATCGCTACACCGGCGTGCTCGTGCAGGACGCCGCCTACATGGTGGTCGTGCCCAACGTCTGTCCCGATACACCGCCCTTGCACGACAATCCCGTCTTTCTTTACTTTGAGGACAATTTCCAGCGACCCAATCCCTTCCGTCCCGACGTCTCCATAGACATCGGTTCCGTGTACGACAAGAAAGTCGATGCCCTCGACTCGCATGTCTCGCAGGTCTACGAATGGTTGCCCTGGGTGGCCCACACCCTCGATCAGGTTCCTAAGGATGTCGTCGAGCGCAAGAAATGGCTGGCCGCCCACCGCGAGGGCCGCATCACACCCGAGATCCGCAAGACTCTCGAAAAATGGTACGGCGCCGAAAGGGCCGCCCGCGTGCGAGACGCGGAATCCTTTGAGCTCTGCGAGTATGGCCGCCGCCCTACCGACGAAGAGCTGCGCAGCTTGTTTCCGATGCTGGGCAAGTAGGTTTTATGAGGAGCACGGTTTCCAGTCGCGGTCAAACTGTCATGCCGGCCGAGTTGCGCCGTAGATACGGTGTGAGCTGCGGTACGGCACTGGAATGGATCGATACCGGCCACGGCATTCAGGTCATTCCACTTCCAGCCGACATCATCGGCGCGCTCAGAGGCAGTGGCAAGGGTCGAGATCTCGTTTCCAAGTTGTTGAGCGACCGCCGGAGGGACCGACACTGATTTGGGTGGCCTCCGACAAGCCACTGCGACCGGTGCCATTCCAATTGAACCGTGCGCAGTCTAACTCTAGGTTTCTTCCTGGCCCTGACTCTGACCGCCCAGCATCGTGGCGGCTCCAATTACAGCTGGTACCATCTCGACCCCAACTGTGTTCGCAACCCCTACGGTGTCATTCCAAATTACGGCACTGCCGCGGCGGAAATTGACCGGCAGCTTGAAGCCATGTTCCGCAACGGGCAAAGACGGCTGCGCATTCCCATCTATCATGGCCGCGGCATCGGCGGCGGCACCAACATGGAGTCCAAGGGCGGAGATCTCAATCCACAGTGTCGAGAGAATCTTCGCCGCCTTCTCGCAACCATTCGCCGCATCGGCTTCTCCGAAATCATCGTTGGATTTCTTCCGCAAGGGTCGAACAACCCCGCACGATGGACTGCGTTCCAGCCGGACATCTACGAAGAGAACTGGCAGCTCATCACCAATCTTCGTCCCTTGATCACCGCCGCCCACGTCTCCTACCACATCGATCTATGGAACGAAGGCAGCCCCGGCGCTCGCCAGCCCATTGTTCTGGAATACTGCCAGAGGCTCTGGAATCAGTATGCAGCCGCCTACGGAACGCGCGATACCATCGGCTTCTCCATCATTCCGGGTTCCGACCGGCTGCAACTCGTCAGCACCGTGTACGGCAGTAGTCCGTTTGGAAATCACGGCCCGCCGCACGAGCTCGATCTGCACTTTTATAAAGATGCCGCCGCGCGCTTCGCGACCGCCCGCTCAATCCTGCGAGCCACCGGCTATCGCCAGCCATGGATTCTCGGAGAGTCTTACTACAACGATTCCGCGGAAGCGCAGGCCCTGCGCCAAGCCATCCGCACCACGCACCAGAAAGTGCTGTACCTGCTACAGTGGCCGCTCACCGCCGATGCCGCCTGTCGCGACGTCAGCCTCGCACCGCCCGTCGATTTTTCCAATTATATGGCAGAGGGCTTCTGATTCGCAGCTCGGTTTTTCTCCGCGTCTTTGCGTCTCTGCGGTGAACTCTTTCCTCCCCTTCTCCAAACGTGCCATAATCTCGTCCGGAACCCCATTTCTTCCAAGGAAAACATCGCCATGAAAAATAATCCTTCCCGTCGTACCTTCTTCCAAAACACCGCCCTAGCCGCCGGCAGTCTGCTCGGAGCTAAGACCGTGCTTCTTGAGCCGTTCGCGCTCAGCGCCAAGCCCGTGCCCGCCAGCGATCGCATCCGCTTCGGCCAGATCGGTATCGGCATGCAGGGATCTGGCTTGCTTCCCGCCGCCATCAGTTTGCCTGGTGTCGAATGCGTCGCCGCGGCCGATCTCTACGATGGCCGCCACACGCTCGCCAAGGAACTCACCGGCAACGCCAGCCTGCCCACCACGCGCCGCTACCAGGAACTGCTCGACCGCAAGGACATCGACTGCATCGTCGCCGCCGTTCCTGACCATTGGCACAAACGAGTAGTCGTCGACGCCTGCAACGCCGGTAAAGACATCTACTGCGAGAAGCCCATGTCACACACCGCAGAACAGGGCTTCGATATGGTGGAAGCGGCCCAGCGAAACAACCGCATCGTGCAAATCGGTTCACAGCGCGTTAGTTCGGTTCTCTGCGCCAGAGCTCGCGAAATGTATCACAGCGGTGCCATCGGCGATGTCGAGCTGGTCGAGCTCAGCCTCGGCCGCAACGATCCCAACGGCGCCTGGGTGTACCCGCCGCCCACCGACGCCTCCGCGCAAACCGTCGACTGGGACACCTGGCTCAACGACGCTCCGAAAATTCCATTCGACAAATACCGCTTCGCGCGCTGGCGCTGCTGGAAAGAATATGGCACCGGCGTGGGCGGCGACCTGATGGTTCACTTAATCAGCGGCATGCAGGTCACGCTCGGCTGGAACGAGCCGCCGCGGTCGGCCCAGGCGTTGGGAGGCATCTTCCGCTTCAACGATGGCCGCAACATGCCTGACTTCCACGTCGTGCTGTTCGACTATCACGGCATTCCCGTTTATGTCCGCCTGGACCTGGGTTGTGAATCGCCCGAACTGGCGCGCTTCATGGGCCCGAAAGGTATTCTCGACGCCGGCGAGTTCGATCTCCGCCTCTCGCGGCAAAGAGGCATTGACGTCGCTCCCAGCTATTACTCCGGCGGCTTCCCGGCGAAAATGCGCGAACAGTACGTCACCGAATGGCACAAAGAGCACGACCCTCAGCCCGGCCACGAGCCGCTCATGACCGACGAGGTCTATCACGGCAACGATTGGGACGACGTCCGCCCGCACCTCTGGAATTTCTTCCAGGCCGTGAAATCGCGCAAGCAGGTCACCGAGGACGCCGTTTTCGGCAACCACGCCGCCATCGCCTGCCACATGGCCAACGAATCCTACTTCCGGAAGAAACCGGTCTACTGGGACGCCGCCTCGCGTAGCATCAAGAGCTAAGTTGCACGCATACCACAAGACTCTGGGCGGAGCTGTCCCAGTGGTTCAAGGCCATCTCGTCCTGTTCTGGTGTCACGAATGCCCCCGCAATGACGGCCCATGTTACCAACTCCAGGGAATTGCGCGCCATCGTAAGATGGAAAGACCTGCTATTCATGGCCCACGACAACATGCCTTCGAAAGTCGCCCTGCTGGAAGCTCGAATTGCCGCCAATTGGCCCGCAATCCGGAAAGCACGCCTCGACACAAGCGACAGGCGTCAGCGCCTGAACGATCTCTTTCTCCCTCGCAATTCACCCGATACAAGCCTCGTAGTTTTCGGCTCAGTAGCTAGGCAGGAAGTCACGTCAGGTAGCGACCTCGACTGGATTCTACTGATTGATGGGCAATCCACTCCTGAACACAAAGAGCAAGAACGTGCAATCGAAAGCACGCTTGCTTCCCAAAAATACACGGAACCCGGCAAGAGTGGAGTCTTTGGCCGAATGGTCGGCAGTCATGATCTTGTTCACAATATCGGTGGTGAGGATGACCTGAATTCAAACACAACTCGCCGAGTCCTTCTGCTGCTGGAATCCCTATCCATAGGCAATCGTGAAGCCTACGATCGTGTCCGGAAACAAATCCTCCGACGATACCTTGAAGATGATCGCGGCATCAGATACAGCAGTGGGCAGACACGCATTCCCCGCTTTCTCCTCAACGACCTCACTCGCTATTGGCGAACCGTAACCGTGGACTTCGTGTATAAGCAGCGGGCGGAAAATGACAAAAAGTGGGCGTTGCGAAATGCCAAACTTCGGATGTCTCGTAAGTTGGTGTTCGCCGCCGGTCTGCTGCAGTGCTTTTTCTGTCATCTAGACGCCGCCGCAGATCCTGCCAGACAAGCATTGAAGGTGACCGAGCCAGATGTTTCTCCGCTGACGGCCTACATCGAGCATCAACTTTCATTCACACCCCTGGAAGTGGTCGCCAAAGCCTGCCTTGAACAGAGTATTAAGCCCGCAACCGCCCGAGCCATTTTTGATAACTATGATCGCTTCCTTACCATTCTCGATGACGCTGAAAAACGGTCCGAGCTCGAACAGGCCAGAACACATGCCGATTTACGCAAATCCGAGGCTTGGAAAGAAGTGAGAGAAGTGAGCTCTCCTTTCCATGAAGGCCTAGTCAGGCTCTTTCTCGATGATGATGAAGACCTGAAACAATTAACTATGAAATATGGGGTTTTTTGATGCGGCGATTCGGATTTTCCACGGGCGCCCTGGCTAGGGGAGATTTTCGACGTGCCCTCGAACTGCTGCGCATCCACGAAATCGATGCCGTGGAGCTTTCGGCGCTCCGGCTCGATGAATTTGAGCCTCTTGTTTCAGCCATAACGAATCTGGACCTGCGGCGTTTCTCTTTCGTTTCAATTCATGCACCCAGCTGGTTTAGTCCCGAGCTCGAACGGGGGGTTGTCAACGACCTCCGTTTGCTAGCCGAGTCCGGGTACCCGGCGGTGGTGCATCCCAACGTAATTTACACCCCCGAGATGTGGAACGAACTTGAAGGTAAGCTACTTATCGAGAATATGGACAAGCGCAAGCCAATCGGGAGAACTGTGAGCGAGATGCGGCAGATTTTCGATTCGCTTCCCGCGGCCCGGTTTTGTTTTGACATCGGTCATGCGCGGCAGGTCGACCCGAGCATGACGGAAGCATCACTGTTGCTCAACGTATTTGGTGATCGCTTGACAGAGGTGCACATCAGTGAGGTGAACACAGCGAGCCGGCACGATCCTATTTCATGGAACGCTATCAAGGCTTTTCAATCGGTTGCGAAGTATATCCCAGAGAATGTTCCAATCATTCTCGAGCCGCTCATCGACCAAGGTCAAAGCCAAATCGAAACTGAAATCCAGCGCGCTCGCGAGGCTCTGACTACTTTCTCGCTTGCCAGCACTTGAAAACCACTGTGCTTCTCTCTGGGTGAACACGGAGAACCGCCTTAACTTCGAGTCGCGCCCCAGTGGTTCAGGTCGGCTCAATCCCCACGTACAATTATTCGATCCGCAGTGCCAACGAGGGATCGGTGGTCATTGCGCGCCGGCCCGGCAGGTAGCAGGCAACCAGCGCCGTCAAGAGCAACAGCACGGCTACCGCTGCGTACGTGAGAGCGTCGAACGGCTTGACGCCAAACAGCAGTGAAGCGAAATAGCGCGAGAACCACGCCGCTCCAATCCCGCCGAGCACAATCCCCACCAGCGCCGGCTGCATCCCCTGACCGATCGTCATCCGCAGGATGCTGCCCGTGCTGGCTCCCAACGCCACACGCAAGCCGATCTCGGAGGTGCGCCGGCTCATGGAATACGAGAGCACCCCATAGATGCCGGTGGTCGCCAGCAGTAGCGCCAACCCGCTGAACACCGCCAGCAGAATGGCGTTGAAGCGCTGCGGCGCAACCGACGTTTCGACTACTTCGTCAAATGTGCGCACATCAGCAATGGGAAGGTTCGGGTCCAGGTTGTTGATGATCGATCGCACCGCCGGCATCAGCGCCAGCGGATTGCCCCGCGTGTGCACCACGAATTCGCTCGTCAGCGCGATGCGGCCATACGGAAGATACACGGTGAGCGTAGGATCGGCGGCCAGCCCGCGCTCGCGGCTGTCTCCCACCACGCCAATCACTTCCGCGTCCCCACCGCTTTGTCCTTTCCACAGAATCACGTGCTTGCCAATCGGATCTTGACTCGGAAAGATCAGCCTCGCCAGCCGCTCGCTGATGATCACGCGCCGCTGCGGCTCCGGTTGGCCGCGCTCGGCCCACACTGGCTTATCGGTCTCATCGAAACTTCTTCCACGCAGCAGCGGTAGCCCGATTGCCCGGAAGTAACCCGGCGACACGATGCGCCATCCCGCCCACGGCGCGGTTTGGTGCTCCTCTGTGTGCGTACCCGAACTGGAATCGATCCCCATGCCCGGATCTCCTCCCTCCACCGGGCGATTGCTTACCGCGCCCGCCGCTACTACTTGAGGCACCGCCGACAGGCGCTCTAAGAAGCGGTCCAGGAATTGCTTCCCTACACCCTTTTCGTAGTAAGACCCCGGCATGCTGACGGAGAACACCAGCCGGTTCTCGGTTTGAAATCCGCGGTTCACCTTCATCAGCTCGGTGAAGCTGCGAATCAGAAGACCCGCGCCTGCCAGTAGAAGAAACGAGAGCGCCACTTCACCAGTAACCAGCACCGCGCGCACCCTGCCCTGCCCTCGGCTGCCCGTTTGCCGGTCTCCATCGCGCAGCGCCGCCACGATGCCGCTCACCTGCGCTTGCAATGCCGGGGCAACACCGGATAGCACCCCGGTCACAATCGCAATGACTACCGCAAATCCCAGCGCCCACGGATTGAGATCGGCGTCCGCCAATCGCGGCACAACGCTGACTTCTGACACGCGAATGGCATTCAGCACGGCCCAGGCTAGTGCCACACCCAGGGCGGCGCCAAAGGCGCTCAACAGCAGTGACTCCATCATCACGAAGCGCATCAACCGCGCTCTGCCGGCGCCCAGTGCGGTACGCACGGCAATCTCGCGCTGCCGTGCCGTTCCCCGCGCCAAAAGCAGATTGGCCATGTTGAGGCACCCGATCAGCAGCAGGAATGTTACTGCACCCAAGAGCACCCACAGTGCGCGCCGCGTGTTGTCGGCTGCAACCCAGCCGCTCGACGAATCGAGCCGAAACCCGATGCCCTTGTCGTCGTTGGGATAGGTTCGTCCGAGTACCGCCGCGATCTGCCGCAGGTCTGCCTGCGCCGCTTCCACCGTGACGCGGGGCGCAAGCCGGCCGATTACCGCGAATTCCCAACTGCCGCGATCCGCATCGGCGTGATAGACAATCGGGATGTAGAGCTGACCGTTGATCCAGGGCTCTCCGGGCGGAAGAACGCCAATCACTGTGTACGCGTGGTCGTTCAGCCGCATCGTGCGGCCCAGGATGTTTGCGTCCCCGCCGAAGCGGCTCCGCCAAAACTGGTTGCCCAGGATCGCTACGTGATTCATGCCATCGCGGCTCTCCTCGTATGAGAAGTCGCGACCGAGTACGGGCGACACTCCCAGCGCGCGGAAAAAGCCCGTGCTGACAAAACTGGCGGTCACCCGTTCCGACGGACCGTCGCCCGTCAGGTTGGCCTCGCCATAGTGATACGTTCCGACCTCCACGAACGAACGGTTCCGCGAACGGACATCCCAGAAGTTGGCTTCTGAAAACGACGCCCGGTCAATGCCACGCGCGAGGCGCGTTTCGGAAATCTGCACCAGCCGGTCGCTATCGCGAAACGGCAGTGGTCTCAGCAGTGCCGAATAGAAAATGCTGAATACCGCGGTGCTCGCGCCCATTCCCAGCGCCAGCATGAGCGTGGCTAATACCGTGAGACCTGGGTTGCGCCGCAGCCCGCGCAATGATTGCCGCAACTCCGCTCCAATCGCGTCGAGCGTCACACCAAGGCGCACATCGCGAACCGCCTCTTTGATTTGCTCCGCACCCCCCAGTTCGAGCAGGGCCTCGCGGCGCGCCACGCTCGGATCGGCGCTGGTCCGCGCTTTCTCGTCTTCCAGCATCTCCCGATAGGAGCGGATCTCGTCATCCAGCTCTTTTTCGACCTTCTGCCTGTTCGAAACGTTGCGCCATAGTGTTTTCAACCGGTGCCAGAACTGCATAGTCGCTCCTCGATTGGACTAGGGCGTTTCGAGCGCGCTCGCCATCGCCGCCGAGATACGCGCCCACTGATCGGCCTCTTCTTTGAGCTGCCGCCGCCCCGTTTTCGTGAGCCGGTAGAATTTGGCTCGCCGGTTATTCGCCGAATCGCCCCACGCAGAACTCAACCAGCCGGCTTCTTCCATGCGATGCAGCGCCGGGAACAGCGATCCCGGCTTCACCTGGAACGTTCCCCCAGTGACTTGCGCGATGCGCCTCGATATTCCGAGCCCGTGCATCGGCTCCAGTGCCAGAACCTTCAGGATCAGGACGTCCAGCGTGCCTTGCAGCAGAGAGGTGGAGGACGGCGGCATCTTCGTACAGACATTCTATATGAGGGCAGCCCCGAGCGCAATGTCTTTTTTCTTCGACTGCGACAAAGGGATTGCGCCACTCTTTGCATCGGGCACGAATGCCGCTTCGCGTAGGGTAGCGAGCTAGATCGGCAACACCCTAATCCGCTCCTGAACAGGATCCACGGTCACCAGCGCGCCCTGTTTGAGATGAGCGTCGGCAGCTCGAATCGCACGCAATACCGCGCCACCGATGCTCGAAGGTAGCACTTCTTGCGACCTCAGCTGGATCACACTCGGTCCGCTGGTTTTGCGCCTGGCCAAAAGCGCGCCGAAATCTAGATCGTGGGTGAAGATGACGTAACCGTGCACGTCGGCATAGTGCAGAATCTCGGAGTCCGGCGCGGAAACCGGCCCAACCAAGGACCAGTGAACCGCTTCGATGCCATGCTCAGCCAAGAACGGAACCCACAAAGGGCTCAAGTTCATGTCGATGAGCAGCTTCATCTGCCCGGCAGTGGCACTTCGATCTCCTCAACTCGCCAGGCAGCATAGGCCAGCGCTTGCCGGATGTCTTCCTCTTCGAGGTACGGATAGGCAGCTAGGATCTCAGCGTGCGAGTGGCCCGTGGCCACCAGCCCCACAATGGTCCCCACCGTCACGCGCATCCCGCGCAGGCATGGCTTGCCTCCCATGATCTGAGCGTCCCGCGTAATGCGATCCAGTTCCGGCATACGGTCTGACTATATTGTAAACGTGATCCGATCCGGACATGATGAGACTATAATCGTTTATCAAGTAAATCGGCTCGGCTGGCAGGCAGCATGTCTGAAAAAGAAAGCCTAGATATTCTTGGCATTCAACCAATAGGTAAGGCAGTCGAGAAGGCCACTTGCGCGACGGTCGACGGAATTGCGGCGGTCCTGAGCCGCATCTGTTTACCTGCAGCTGAGGAGTACGGACTATGGTTTCGGGATCGAGTGCACCACTGGAGGACCCAAAACTTGGCTGTGATCGTCCAAGCGACCGAACGGAAATTGTCTGAAAGTGGCGCTGCACCGGGAGTGCACGCGCATCCGCGGCTCGTAGGTACGATCCTCAGTGAAGGCTCTTGGATTGACGATTCCGAGGTGCAAGAAATGTGGGCCGGCCTCCTGTCATCATCGTGTTCTGAGTCCGGGGATGACGACAGTAATTTGCTTTTCGTCAATCTGTTGTCCGGCATGACTAAGATGCAGGCCAAGATTCTTCGGTACGCCTGTTAGCGAGCCGAGAAGGCGGCAGCTCCCAACGGCCTCATATTCGCACGAGACCTCGTAGCAACGCTCCAACAGGTTGTTGAGTTAGCTGGGCAGGACGACGTACACAGGCTCGATCGCGAACTTGATCACCTCCGCGCACTTGAACTGCTGGAGCACGGAGGGTTCGATATGACCGATAGGAGTCTCGTTGCTCACTTGACCCCTACCTCTCTGGCGCTTCACATGTATGTTCGATGTGAGGGCTCGCGTTGTTCCCCACTTCAATATTTCGGTCTTAGTGCCGCAACAGGCACTGATCCCAAGTGATGCGCGAGCATACCTGGACAATCGCCAGACCTCGACCTCACACCCGCCTCACCTCCACCTCCCGCCCCATCTCCTCGGCCGAAACATATCCCGCGTAAATTGTCAGCGTCACATCCAGCGCCAGTTCCACATCGCTCTCCGGAGTCCGGCCCTCGCGCACGCACTCAATGAAGTTCCGCAGCTCACGCCCGTAGCCCAGGCTCCATCCCTCTTCGGGCGACGCCGGAATCCAGCCCTCGTTTGAGCTGATCTTCTCCACGAGATAAATGTCCTTGAACTGTTCGTGCCGCGGATTGTAGACATCCAGCACGCTCACCGGGCTGATGCGGCACCGCGTCCGATGATTGTTGGCGAACACCTCCACGTAATCGTAGATCCCGCCCATCACCAGTTCTGACGCTGTCACATCCGCCACTGTCCCATCCTCGAATGTCACATGCAGCAACGCGTAATCTTCCGTGTCCTGATACTTCGTCCGCAGGAACCCGCGATCCTCAAACCCTGGAATGCTCGTGATCGAATGCGTGCGCGCCGAAACCGACGCCGGTCGCAGCGGCCGTCCCATCCGCGCCAGCCCTTCCTTGCGCTTCAGATACAGAATCGCACCCAGCGGATGGCACCCCTTCGCGATCAGGGACCCGCCGCCCTGCACGCTCCAGATCCCGTAAACCGGCGAGTGTGAGCCGTTGTGCGACTCCTCGCCCTGCATCCGCAGTATCTGCGCCCGCGATTTTTCGATGATCTCGCGCTCCTTCTGCACCGAAGGCGCGTAAACGAAATTCTCCGCGTAGCCCAGCGTAATGCCCGCGCCGCGCACCGCATCCAACAGCTCGCGCCCCGAGGCGACCACCGCATCCAGCATCTCGCGCTTGCTCGTTTTCTCCGGCGAGCCGTAGAATCCCGTCAGCGGTTTCTCGACAATCACGTGCTTACCCGCGCGCGCCGCCGCCAGAATGTACTGCTGGTGCGATGATGGCGGCGTACAGATGTCCAGCACATCGATCTCGGGCAGCATCTCTTCCACCGACGCAAACGCCCGCAGCTTGTGCTTCGCCGCGAACGCGTCCCGGCTCTCCTCGCGCGCCGACGTCACACCAACCACTTCGACGCCCGCTTCAGGCAGATTCTCCAGATGGAACCGCGCGGCGAACCCCGCCCCGGCAATTCCGAGCTTCAAAGTTTTCATCGTGAGTTACGCCGCAATTCGGCTGCTGGCTTTCTTGAAAGTACGATCTCCCAGGGTGCACACGACGCAATTCGGGGACTGGCTTCGAAATTCAGTCGAACAAACTCACGGAAACGGTTGCCTGCCCGGTCCGGAATTTCGTTGCCTGTACCCGAATTGCCCTCACGGGTTCCGCTAGATTCTCCCGCCGAATTGCCCGTTGCAGACCCCTACGAAGCCTTGCGGCCCGGCGCAGTCTGCCCCGCAGGTCTTCCAGGTCCAGTCTGCCCCGCCGGTCTTCCAGGTCCAGTTTGCCCGCCAGGCCGTCCAGGACCGGGCTGTCCAATTGGTGGCGGAGGAGGCCCGGCAGGCCGCGGAGGGCCAGGAGGCCGTCCAGGGCCAGGCGGTCGTCCCGGTCCGGCACTCACCGCTGGTTCCGGTGGCGGAGGCGGCGCCGGCTTCTTTCGCGTGTTCAGCCGCTGGGTGATCAGCTCGTCTTTCAACTTCTGGTACTTCGGCGTGCCCGGCTTCGCGCCGGCCTTCTCAACATCCGCATCCGTGACTTCCAGCGCCGTCGGGTAATACTTCTGTAAATAGTTCCGTATCCGGTCCTGCACCGTACGCTGTTGCGATCGATAGAGCAGAAAGAGCAGCTCATCGCCGGGCGCCTTCACTAACGCCTGATAAACTTGCGACGGCTGCTTCAATCGCGCCGACTTCAGGGCGTGCTCCAGTTTCTTCGCGCGCGGCTCGAGTTTCTGCCACAGGTCCACTTCCGTCCTGTGCATCTCCAGCGTGCGGATCAAATCGGTCCTCTCGCGCGCCGTCATTTTCTCCGTGAGCACGAACAAAAACGGCCCTGTGCCCGCCGGACGGATCCCGTTACCGGCCGGCAGCAGCTTGCGCAACTTCTCCAGTTTCGCAATCGAAGGAACGCTGAGCTTCGGCCCTACCAGCGCCGCTGAGAAGATCTCCAGCAGACGCGCCTGCTCCAGTTCCTTCATGATCTCGCCTGCATTCGGCTCCTCGGCAATGTTGCGCAGCTCTTCGTACAACGTCCGGCCCGTGATCAGTTTTTCGAGTTCCGCTTCGCGAGCGTTGTCGTATTGCCGCTGCGTTCGCTCCTCCACGGTGAAACCGAACCTCACGCGGAACCGGATCAGCCGCAATAATCGCGCCGGGTCTTCATAGAATGCATAGGAGTGCGTGGCGCGCAGCTCGCGCGCGCTCAAATCCGCCAGGCCGTTCGTCGGATCGATCAGTAAGCCCTTGGAGCCGCGGTTCAGCGACAGCGCGATCGCATTCATCGTCAAGTCGCGCCGGCGCAGATCGTCTTGAATGAATGCCGCCGTCACCTGCGGTTTGCCGCCAGGCTTCGCGAACTTCTCCGTGCGCGACATGCCGATCTCAGCCGTCACCGCGCCCGGAAACAAAAGATCCACCACGCGCCGGTTCTCGTCGATCGAGAGGATGCGGGCGCCGCCCTTTTCCGCCACCGCTTTGCCGAGCTTCAACGCGTTGCCTTCCACCACGAAGTCCAGGTCACGCAGCGGAAAACCGCCCAGCATGTCTCGCATCGCGCCGCCTGCAAGAAACAGGTTCAAGTTGGCGTGGCTGGCCGCCGCCTGCACCTCCGCCACCGCGCGGTTCTGGTCCGCGTTCAAGTGGCTCTCCAACATGAACATGTAGTCGCTCATGAAATTAGTCAGGCACGCGGATGATGTTCGTCCAGAGTCTTGCGCAACCGGGTTCGCATGACGTGTGTGTAGATCTGCGTGGTCGAAATGTCCGCATGGCCGAGCATGGTTTGTACGCTGCGCAGGTCGGCGCCGCCTTCGAGCAGATGCGTCGCGAAACTATGCCGGACCACGTGCGGGCTCAGATTCCGAAAAATTCCCGCCCGCTTGCCGTGTACCCCGAGCAGCTTCCAGAATGCCTGGCGCGTCATCGCCCCGCCCCGCGCGGTCACAAACAGATACCGGCTGCCTCGGCCCTTCAAAATCCGCCCTCGGGCAGACTCCAGATACCGCCGCACCGCCCCCACCGCCGACCGGCCCACCGGTACCACTCGCTGCTTATTTCCCTTCCCCGTGGTCCGCAGAATCCCCAGCTCCAGGTTCAGATCTGAAATCCCTACCCGGCATAGCTCCGAAACCCGCAGCCCGGAGGCATACAGCAGTTCGAGCATCGCCCTGTCCCGAATCCCGGTCGGCAAGGACGCGTCCGGCGCCTGCAGAATCTTGTCGATTTGACTTAGATTCAAAAACTTAGGTATCGTCTTCCACTGCTTTGGCGTGCGCACGTTCTCGGTCGGGTCGCTCTTCACTTGCCCTTCCCGGAGCAGAAAACCGTAAAAATTGCGTAACGTAGCCAGATGCCGGGCAATGGAACGGCTGCTCAGTTTCGACTTGTATAGCGAATTCAAATACTGGTGTACCGTATCCGTATGATTCCCGGACGGATGAAGGCTGCCGTAAACGTTGAAGCGCTCCAGGTCGGCTGCATATGCGGACAGCGAGTTCGCAGCTAACCCCTTTTCTATCTTACAGAAACTGAGGAATTCCGTGATCTGATTTGCCCAAGGGCCCTGGCGCACACTGGCCATTTCGCTTGTTGAGCCGTCGGACATTGTGCCAATGATACAATATCCGCGAAAATGTTTGAAACAGTTTAGTTACAAGGTGACGATTGGCAGGGTCCACAACCAAGAAGGTACTGGTCCGGCGCTTCGACCGCGAACCTCTCACGGGATTCGTCAATCCGCAATCCTACCTGTTACCAGCCGGGTTGGAACTGCTGAAGCCCGAGGGAACCGTCACCGTGGTACCCTACCGCGAGATCAAAACCGTTTGTTTTGTTAAAGATTTTGAGGGCGCTGAGGCCGAGCCCGAGTCGCGTGTCTTCCACACCAGGCCGAAAATGGATGGCCTCTGGGTCCGCATGCGCTTCCGTGACGGCGAAGTCATGGATGGCATCCTTTCCAACAACCTCCTGCGACTCGATCAATACGGGTTTACTTTCATCCCCCCGGAGCCTTATTCCAACAATCAGCGTATCTTCTGTCCGCGCGAGGCGCTGAGCGAGTTCCACGTGCTGGGGGTAGTGGGCAGCCCATTGACCCGCCGCCGGCGCAAAGAGGTTCCCAAGGAACAAATCGGGTTGTTTGAGCAACAGGAGTAAGGCTTACGCGCTCGCCACACCCTTGGGTTCGACTCCCAGGGCGCGGCAATCGGCTTCCACCATTTCACGCACCAGCACTTGGAACGCTACACGGTGCGTCCACCCGAGATGCTTCCTGGCTTTCGCCGCATCACCTTGCAGCAGATTGACCTCCGCCGGACGGAACAGGTCCGGATCGGGCACTACATATTCGCGATAGTCGAGGCCGGCGTGCACGAAGGCCACCTCCGCAAATTCGCGCACCGTATGCGTCTCGCCGGTAGCGATCACGTAATCGTCGGGTGAGTCCTGCTGCAGCATCCGCCACATGGCTTCCACGTATTCGCGCGCATGACCCCAGTCACGTTTGGCCTCCAGGTTCCCCAGCCGCAGCTCCCGCGAGCGCCCGGCGGCGATGCGCGCTACTCCCGACGTAATCTTCCGAGTAACGAATTCGAACCCGCGCCGCGGTGATTCGTGGTTGAAGAGGATGCCACTCGACGCGTGTAATCCGTACGCCTCGCGATAGTTCCGCGTCAGCTCGAAACCCGCCACCTTGCTGATGCCGTAACTCGAACGCGGATGGAATCGCGTGCGCTCGTTTTGCGGAACCTCCTCCGCTTTTCCGAACATCTCGCTCGATCCGGCGAAATAGAAACGGCACCGCGGCGCCAGACTTTTCAGCGCGGCGAGCATGAAATGGGTTCCGTTGATGTTGGCGTTGAGGGTTGAGAACTCGTCGTCAAACGAATAACTGACGAAGCTCTGCGCCGCCAGGTGGTAGCACTCGTCCGGCCCGACGTTCGCCACTACCTGGTGAATGCTGGCATAACTTTCGAGCGACGCAGCATGCAGCTTGATCCGTGAGCGGATGGCTTCCAGCCGCGTCAGCCGGTGCTCCGGGTCCTCAATGGCTACGCGCCGCACGATTCCATGTACCTGGTAGCCTTTTTCAACTAATAATTCGGCCAGATACGATCCGTCCTGCCCCGTGATCCCCGTAATGAGCGCTTTGGGTGCCGTCACAGGGTTTCAGATTAGCATAGGGACAAACCAATCTAAGTCAAGTCAGGTGAATATCTTACACGTAACAGAGGTGTACGGCACCGGCGCAAGCTGAGTTATGTCGCGTGATTTCTTGTATTTACGAAAGAAAACTATTGCAATTACCCATCGGATCGGGTATATCTTATCACTATCGGAATTAACTGACTGGAGGATCGGAAAAAACGTATGCCACGCAAATCAACCGCCAAGCTCGACAACTCTATCGCACACGCACTAGGAGAGCTTTACGAGAGAAAGGAGCGCGGTAACACGTTGATTCGGGTTCTCGAAGATTATCGCCGCTTCCAGAAGCCCTGCTATGGCACCTTGCGTTCTTCATCGCACGAGTCGTCGCTGGTACCTGAGCAGGAACTGGCCCGGCTTCGTATGCGCCGTGCGGCCGTCGATCAAGTGATTCGTTCCATCGAAGCTTACTCCGCAAGACAAGCCTCCGCCTAAGCCCACCACCAATCCGCTACTATTCGCGCTCCGGCTTTGGCCCACCAGCATGGCTGCCGCGAAGGTACAGCTACGGGTGTCCCTTCGCAGCAGCCTCCTAACAGTCTCAACCCGCAAAATGCTACCAATTTATATACAATTACACCCAAAAGTGTGGGGTCAATACCCGCAATTACCGTATAATACGAAGTGATAGCACCGGCGCTAGGTGTATTCCGTCTTCATGCCCAGCATTCTCACCGTCCTCTGGGGGCTGTCCATCGTCGCCAACGGCATCGCGGCGTGGCGGCTATATCAGCTCGACTTGCATCGGGTCTACCGGTTCTTTTTCGCTTATTTGTCGTTTGCCGCGGTCCGGTCACTCACCCTGTTCGTGTTGCCGTCGGGCGTGCGGAGTAACACCTACGCCATCATCTATTTGATTACGGCGCCCGTCCTCTGGCTTTTTTACGTGCTGGTCGTGCTGGAATTGTATTCGCTGGTCCTGCGCAACTACGCTGGAATTCATAGCCTCGGCCGATGGACCCTCTACGGGGCGCTGTTTTTTTCGGTCGCGGTCTCCATCCTGGCGTTGATTCCTTCCGCGGGGAATGATTCCTCGCGGCTGCTATTTTGGTGCCTGCCAGTGGAGCGCGGCGTGGTGTTCAGCCTGGTAATCTTCCTGCTGCTGATCCTGCTATTTCTTGCGGTTTATCCCGTCGCGCTGTGCCGGAATATCCTGATTCACTCTGTGGTGTACAGTGTATTCTTTCTCAGTATCAGCATGATGATTTTGATCCGCAACGTAGTGGGCCATGACGTCATGCACCTGCTGAACACCGTTGTACTGGTGATGAACCTGGCCTGCTATGCGGCATGGATCTTCTTCCTCACGCGTGACGGCGAGAACCGGATCACCACGTTACGGCATAACTGGACGACCGCCGATGAGCAGCGACTGATCGACCAGTTGAACAGCATCAACGCCACCCTGATGCGCGCCGCCCGTAAGGAGCACCATTCTTAAGCGGGCGCGGGATCACTAAGAGGCTTGAGGATTGGTAGCCGACGTCAGATTTCGGTTAATAGCAAACTTAACCAGCCCGACTAAATCGTGAATCCCGAGCTTGCGCATAATGTTCGAGCGGTACGTGTCCACGGTTTTAGGGCTGATGTCGAGAAGTTTGGCGATGTCTTTGGGCCGCATGCCATCCACCAGGAACGAGAACACCTCGTACTCGCGCCGGCTGAGTGAAGCCAGCGGGTCCTCTGCGGGCGCCTTGCGCGGGGCTTCCAGCAGATAGTCGCGGCGCAGCAGCGGCGAAATGTAGACGCCCCCATCCTGGATGTAGCGGATGGCGTCGATCAGATGCCGCGCGGGCCCGTCTTTTAACAGATACCCGTTGGCGCCAGCGCGCAGGGCCTCGATCACCATCTTCTCGTCGCGGCTGATGGACAACACCACCAGTTTCGACGGGCAGTTGGCTTCCCGCACCTTGCGGATCACTTCCAGGCCGTGCAGCTTGGGCATGTGCAGGTCGATGATGGCGAAATCGGGCGCGAGCGCCTTGATCATCTCCACCGCGGCGAGTCCGTCCGAGCATTGGCCCGCGATCTGAAGTTCCGGCTGCGCGTCGCAGAAAGCCGCCAAGCCTTCGCGCACGATGGAATGATCGTCGGCGAGAACAATGGAAATGGTTTTGGTCTGCTGGGTCATTCGTCTTCCGTCACCGGCAGCGTAATCGCCAGGCGCGTGCCGTCCTCTGAACTGGTTAGTTGAAACTCACCCCCGAGAAGAACCACTTCGTCGCGCATGGCCCGCAACCCGATGCCGCGCAGATCCGGATTCAGCGCTCCGTGCAGCAGTTCCTCGACATCAAATCCCGCCCCGTTATCCTCCAGAGCCAAGCGGATCTGACTGGCCCCGCCGCCCAATTGCAACTTCACCTCCGTGGCGCCGGAGTGCCGCAATACATTCGTGAGACCTTCCTGAGCCGCGCGGTAGATGGTAAACCGGACGGCATCAGGTATCTCCGATTCCAATGGGCGGAGTTCAAGTGTAGCATGAAATTTTTCCGGGATTCCCGAAGTAATCCAAAGCCACTCGATTGACTGCAGCAGGTCGAGGCGTTGCCAATCGGGCGGATGCAGACGCTGGGAAACCGCTCGGATTTCACTGAGCGCTTGGTCGGCAAGCGACCGAATGCGTTCGAGGCCAATCCTGATGGGCTCAGGTGCATCCGGCACCCGCCGCGTCATCAGCTCGACGTTGACTTTGATGCCGGCTAAAGTCTGCCCAGTGCCCGAATGCAACTCACGGGCGATGCGCGTACGCTCCGTCTCCAGCGCCTCCATCACTACCGCTCCGGTTGACCGCGAGGAACGGCTGAGCGCGACGAGCGTCTGATGCGCGCGCAACAGGCGAAAATAATTCCGCGTCGCGTTGGACTGCCATCGCAGCAGGACCGCGAGCACCTCATGCCGCTGCGGACGGGCATCCGAGGAGCGAGCCCGCACTTCGGCGGAAAGAACCACCCTGTGCTCCAGCGCAAGCAGGCGGACCAGCAATACAGGGATACGCCGGTTCGCAGAAAGAAAAGTGGAAACGAGCACACGATGATTCGCGGGCGTGGACGATTGCAACATTTGGTTGGCCGCCGGAAGGTGCGGCGCGGGGAGGGCGTTTAGCAGGCTCTCCACCGGGCCCAAGCGCGCCCGTGCGCGCTCATTCATCCACAGCACGTGGCCTTGCCGGTCGCATTCAAGGAACATTCGTTCCCACGGGGTCGCACTCGAGCCCGTGCCCGGAACAGAATCCAAAGTGACTCTCCAGTTACCCCAGTTAACTAAGGTTGACACTCTAGGATGGCCAATTAGGAGAACATCTTACAAGCAGGTATATTCCTTAGTAGCATCTAAGACTTTTCTGTAGTATGCTTGGCCTATATGCTGAGACTGTTGAACTTGGCGAAACACTCCGCCTTCGTGCTGACGGGCGTAACCATCGGCGCGGCCTTGTGGAAAGCGCGCTCCAACTCTGCCTCACCTGGAGAAGACTCCGGCCCTCTCAAGCAATCGGTAGCGGATCTGGAAACGCGGCTCGCGGCCATCGAGAACCACGGCGCGCAACGTGCGCCTACGGAAGCAACACACAACAACTCAGCGGAAACACTCGCAGCGGTGGCGACTCTCGAAGCGACTGTAGCGTCGCTCACAACGCGTTACGACAGCCGTCTCTCGACGCTCGAAACACATGTAAACGATCACGAGGCGAAGCTGAAGGAACTGCCCACGCTGGCGCAAGTGGTCAGCACGATGGAAGAAATGCTTTCCAGCACCATGTCGGGCCTGGATCAGAAACTTTCCGACCAGGTGAAATCGATCGAAGTGCTCAAGACGACGGTAGCGCAGAGCGACGAGCTGATGGAACGCGTGCTCGATTCGATCTACTCGCTGCAATCCCACGTAGCGGAGAACGATAAGTCGGAAGTTCCGGTTTCGGTTTAGGCCGCAGCAAGCCACGAATCCACATTGGCAGCATGTTGAACTGTAGAAACGGCCGTGCTACTATTCCGCTTCAACCGTGCGGAACTGGCTGAACGGCCTCTGGGGCAACGCAGTTGCAAAGGGGCGCTGGCACTGGTTCATAGTGCTGGCAATTACCGCTGTTGGCACTGGTTTGGGGCACTGGCTGCACGAAGCCCATGTGTGGCCCGGCCTCCGCTACGCCATCTACCGTCCATTTTCCTGGATCGCGAACCGTGGGCGTGAGGTAAATCCATCGCGCACCATAGTTGTTGCGATTACCGACGACGATTATTGGAAAGGTGAACTGGGCCGCCGGTCGCCCATCAAACGCCGTTACTTGGCGAAGCTGGTGCGAGCGCTGGACCACGCCGACCCCCAGGTGATCGCGCTGGACTTCCAGCTTCGCTCGCCTACGGTGGATGGAATTCCCGCGGTAGAGCATCCTGACTACCAAGCGGAAACGGCCGATTTTCTTGCGGCTGTTCGAGAGGTAAGCACGCGGAGAGCAATCGTACTGCCAGCATCCATCGGCAGCGGTTACGTGGTGGAGTCGAGCATTTACAGGGGTTACGACTTTGGCAAAGGGCGCATATTCAAAGGGTATATCGAACTGCCCTATGAGATTCCTACAATACCTGTAGCCATCCCGGTAAAAAGTCAGCAGGATAAGCTGGACTCGTTTTCGGAAGCAATTGTCCGGGCAACGAAAGATCGGGCCATCAGCGAATTGGAAGGCGTTACAGACGATCGTTTGCCATTTGGAACGTACTTCAACTATCACTCGTTTGAGCATGTGCTGGCCAGCGATATTCTGGATGGAAAACCCGCGGCACGCGAGGCGGTGAGTCACCAGATTGCGCTGGTGGGGGGCGTCTGGCATCAGTTCGCCTACAACAGGGGGCCGCTTGCCGACGGGCACAGCAGTCCTATGGGAGAGGTGCCCGGCGTATACATACACGCTAACTATGTAGAGGACGTTCTCAATCATCGCGTGTATCCGGTGATTTGGCCGGGCGTAGGGGTAGCGATCGAAGTGATCTTTGTGCTTGCGCTCTCGCTTGTACTGGCGGCGCCCGAGAGCGGATGGAAGAAGGCAGGCGTCGTCGGCGCCACGTGCGTAGGCCTGTTAGCGGTCGCATACTTTTTCTTCCAAAACTTTGGCCTGTTCTTTGACTTTTTCATCCCGCTGATATTGGTGGCAGGCCACGCCGGGTTTGAAGAAATTCGCGACTGGAAGGAAAAGGCAGCGAAGTGGGACTCAGCGCAAGCGAAAACTGGGACTCAGCAAAATTCGAGGAGTTGATATGCATAAGACGATGTTGGTGTTGATGCTGGCCGGCGGGCTGATGGCTTCGACACAAGCGGTTGCACAGGCCGTGGACCCCAACCAACCGGGTGGCACTTCCAAGGCCAAGAAGGCAAAGAAATCGAAGAAATCGAAGAAGGACGACTCGTCAAAAACTGAGGAGTCAAGAAAGCCTGAGAGCAAGTAGAAACCAGGCAGAGGAGGAGAGTCATGCCGGACGTGCTCGTCGGCGTTCACGGTCTTTACGTGTCATCAACGCGCGGAATCCTACTGATTCTGTCGGTGCTGACGATGGGGGGCTGCTCGCCAAAACCTGTGGATCCGAACGGTCCGGGCGGCGTGAACGCCAGTTTGCGCGGCCGGATCGAGGCTGTGGATCTGTCGAAGTGGGAACTGGAAATCCAAACTCCAGAGGGCGAACGGCAAGTGGCGCTCAACCGGGATACGAAGGTACGGCTCCACGGATTAGAGGTGAGCTTAGCTTCGCTCAAAGCCGGGCAAGAGGCTCAGTTCGCCATTGCCGGCCCTGCGAACCGTGGAGGGGCGATGGCCGCTGTCATCAACATCCTGGGCTTTGACGCAAAGACGGCAGACGCGGTGAAAAAAGCTCCGGTGGAGAAGCCCCACTAAACTTACCGCGGCTGGCCGGCCGCAGGTTGTCCGGCACAGCCGCGCTCCCGGCCTAATGAGCCGATCGGCGTTCCTCGGCACCGGGGCCGGTCATCGAGCGAACATCCAGCTAAAAAAATCTCGCCACCCGTAAAATCAGTACCGAAATGCGCATTACTCTGTGAGGGCGCAAGAGACGCTCTACTGAGAGTTGTGGACGCAAGGACGCCCGCTCGGGCTATCGGAAGACAGTTCTTTTGGGGAATTCGCAATGGTATGCTTTCCGCGACGAGCCGAATGGCAGTTCGGTCAGCGATCATCTTCGTCTCCCTGTTGATTGCATGGTTGTCGATGGGCCGTCACCTGACATTGCTTTTCGACCGGTTCATCGCCGTCCGAGCGGTTGAAGCCGGACAGGCGTAACCCGTAAGAGGGGGATTTTTTGCGACTTGGCCGACCGCAGCTTGTTCAGCACCGCGGCGCTCTCTTCGTACTTCTGTTCCTGATACAGGACGTCGGAGAGGCCGATGGCCGTGGGCGTCAAAATCGGCCGCCTCACCGTGGAGCAGGAGCACTACCTTTCAAGCTGGAGCGAAGGCACGTAGGGAGCAATCCAGCTCGAACGGCCACGAAGGATTGTTTATTTCCCCTGAGCCGCAACTCGTCCTGGTAGCACCGTACCGAAGGGCAGAGGGCGGTCACTGCCGGGTAGGTCGGCGATGGGCCCTCTCGGCGCTCACCCCAGGCGAGTCAGCGCATTCCGGCGCCAATATGGGCCGTGGCGTCGATCTCCACCTTTACCGAAGGCTCGGCCAGCGCCGCGACCTGCACCAGCGTGCTCGCCGGAAAATCGCCCGCGAAGACCTCACGGCGCGCCCGCCAAACTTTTTCGCGCTGCGTGATGTCGGTGACGAAGATCGTAATCTTCACCACGTCCGCCATTGTGCCGCCTGCTGCTTCGACCAAGTTCCGAATCTTGGCGAAGATCAGCTTGGCCTGTTCGTACTCATCACCCGCAACGACCTTGCCATTGTTGCCGCGGGCAACCATGCCGGAGATGTATGCGACGCTATTCACGACCAGGCAGTTCGGCCATGTCCCCGGTGCTGGTTCAGTTACTTGCGGACTGGTGACGCGCCTAATGTGCGCGGTCACATGGTTCGGCATGCGGCCACTCTTTTCATCGATGTGAGAGTCTGTCTCAATTGGCTTAGCAGACTGTGTCTGCTTAGTAAGCCAAGCTCACGACCACAGCGAGAATCGCCGTCACCCAAAGAACGATTGACCTTTCATGTGCCTCCCACGGACTAAAGCCGTCCACCGAGGGTTTGGGACTCCGTGAACATTGGGTACAAATATACGTCGGGAAAGTGTCACTTCACAAATGCTTGTGAGTTTTCAGCAAGCCTGAGCACCGCTTGAGGGGCTTTCATTCTTTTCGGGTTCGCGAACTACATCACACCGCCGGGCTGCGCCGATGCCATTCCGTTGCCTGCTCGTAGGCAAGCGCCAGCGCCAGAACTGTCGACTCCGCGAACGGAGCTCCGACGATCTGGAGGCCGACAGGCAGACCGGACGTTGTGAAGCCGCAAGGAACAGAGATCGCTGGCAGCCCTAAAACATTAAAGGGCGACGTATTGCGCTTGTTCCAGGAATTCGGGTCTGCCCCCTGCGCGATCACGACTGGTGGGCTCGGCACCGTAGGCGTGATCAGAAGATCCACGGTGGCGAATACATTCTTGACCTGCCGGCGAAGCAGATCGAGTTGACGGCGAGCCTGCATGTAAACCGCCGCCTTAACCTCCGCGGAACCTTGGATCCGCTGGCGAGTGGCCGGCTGATACTTTTCCGGAGAATCGGCGAACCACTGCGAATGGTAGGTGTACGATTCGACGCCAATCACCCTCGCAAAAATCTCATCAAGGGGGAGGCTCCCTGACGGAAGGACGGTGTCTTCCACAGATGCCGTCATCTTGCGCAAGACTTCGATCGCAGCGGCCACGGCATTCGCGATTTCGGAGTCCAGGCTCTCAAAGAAGGGTGTCCGCACCACACCCAGGCGCAGCTTTGAAGCCTGCATCCTGAACGCGTGGTTGTAGTCAGGGACCGGCGTGTCCACACTCGCGGGGTCGAGTTGGTCATAGCCGGCGATGACGCCCAACATCAGAGCGGTGTCCTCGACGGTCCTGCATATAGGACCGACGTGGTCCAGGGTCCACGAATCGGGTATCGCTCCACGATTGCTCACTCGGCCATAGGTGGGCTTGAATCCCACGATCCCGCAGTAGCAAGCTGGGTTTCGGATGGACCCGGCGGTGTCTGTTCCCAACGATCCAAAACACAGACCGGCGGCGGTGGCGGCGGCTGAACCGCCCGATGATCCGCCGGAAATTCGATCCAGCGCCCAGGGATTGTGCACTGGTCCGAAATAGCTGACAGAGGAACTTCCGCCTAGTGCGAATTCGTGGAGGTTCGTCTTACCCAGGAGAATCGCGCCGGCATTCTTCAATCTCCGGACGACTTCCGCATCTTCGGTCGGAACCCGGTCTTTGAACAACTCGCTCGCCGCGGTGGTCCGAATGCCCGCGGTGTCGATGTTGTCTTTTAACGAGACCGGGATACCGTGTAGTGGACCGCGCCAACGGCCATGCTGCAGCTCCGCTTCGAGTTCGCGCGCTTGGGCGAGCGCCGCCTCGGCGGTCACCGTAATGTAGGCGTTGAGCAACGGATTGAGCCGCTCGATACGACGCAGGCAGGCTTGGGTCAACTCAACCGGAGAGATGGTCTTTCTGCGCACGCGGTCGGATGCTGTAGCTAGGTTGTGAAGGGCAAGATCGTTGTCCGCGCTGAGCACCGCCGCCCCGCAGGCCCCCAGCAGAAACGACCGACGAGAGGTCACTTGCGGATTATGCCATTTTCGTTTGCCATACGTGATAGCTGGCCACCGGACGGCTACAACCTCGAGCTTGTTATTGCGACTTGGCTGACCGCAGCTTGTTCAGCACCGCGGCGCTCTCTTCGTATTTCTGTTCCTGGTACAGGACGTCGGAGAGGCCGATGGCCGCGTCGCGGTTGTTGGGATTGGTCTCTAAGATAGTGCGGAAGGAGCTCTCCGCCTTGGTCCAGTCTTTGCGGCGCTGATACTCACGCGCCGCTTCCAATTCCGCGTAACCATCGTTGGTTTTTGCGATTTGCGACGGGGCGGGAGTGTCCGGCGCAGCGGGCGACGCAGACGCAAGAGTCGAGGTCTGGGGAACGGCGCCGGTTTCAAAGAAATGTTGCAGCATTCCCGAATAAAGCAAGCCGACGATAAGAATAATCCCTGCGGCAAGGCCGATGACCAGAGGGATGCGCCATCCTATCCGCGGTTTGGGCCGGGGGGCCAATAGCTCGAGCCCGATCTTGTTGACCCATTCGTAGGATTCTTCCGGCTTGAGCGGCTCGGCCGGCGGCAACTCAGTGACGGATGCGGCCGCGGCCTGCTGCGGCATTTCGGCGGCGGGCACGGGAGTGCTGGGCACGTTAAGAGCGGGCGTGCTGGGCTCAGATGCCTCGATCTCGGCGGCCGAAACCTTGATATACACCATTTCTTGGGTGTCGGCCGGCGAGATCTCGGGCACCTCGGCTAGCACCGGCGAGTCCGCCGGAAGCTCATACCGCGGCTTAGGGACAACTACAGGCGGCTCCGGCCGCGCTTCGGTTCGCGTCACCGGCGGTTCGGCAACTTCCTTCGCCTGCATCCGCACACTTTCGTGCGGCTCGACAGGCTCTTTGCGCACGATGGCGGACGCGGCTTCATAAACAGATGCCGGCGATTCGCGCGGCACCACTACTGGGGCCAGAGGCGCGACAATCACCGGAGCCGGCGCGGGCGGCGGAGCTTTGGTTTGATCCACCAACCGCTCGATGCCCACCAGCATCTTTTGCAGATTCTCATCGGATCGTTGCGATGCATCGCGCAATTTCCCGATGGCCTGCGATTGCTCGGCGAGGTTGTTTTCGAGGGTGCCGATCCGGTCGACGACCTTGGATTGCAAAGTATCCACGAAGGCCGCCATCGAGCGCGTCTGGGCTTGCTCGAATTCGTGCTGCAGTTTCCGTTCGACTTCCTGGAAGCGGACATCAACGGTGGACTGAACCAGAACCGGCAATTGCGAATCGAGATCCGCCAGGCGCTCGTCCACGCGCCGAATATCCCCACGGACCTGTTCGACATCGTTTAATTGGGAGGCGAGACGGGCTTCAAAAGCCACCAGGGTTTGACCCAGCACTGCGGAGGGAAGGGGCGCCGAAGAAAGGGGTGTTTCCACAGTGGCGTGGGATTCCAGTTCTATCTCGGAAATTCGGCTTTCGACATGTTTCAAACGCGAGAGCAGGGGATCGAGATCGACTTCCGGTTCCCGGCGGGATTTTGCGGCGCCTTGCGTCAAGCGGATTCCGGCGCCGAGAGCGAGACCGCCGCCGAAACTGATCGCAAGCGTCTTGAGGACGGCTTTCATCATAGGGCTAGGTGTGCGAGGGAGCACAAAACTCTCCCGCGCTCATTATTATAGCCCTAAAATAGCTCCGTAAACCCTAGATTTTAATGCGACAGAAGTCGGGTGTCACGCCTATAAAGGGTACCAGCGGGCACCTCGGCGGGCGCTGGTCGCGGATGGCGATTCACGCCAAAGGCGCGTAGGTTAGGCGCCGGCAGCCGATTTGGTTGCAGGGGTTTCCTTGCTCTTACCCGGACGGGCGCGGTTTTGCTGGGCCTTGAGCCAAGCGGGAGGGCGGCCACGGCGGGGACCGCTACCGGCGGCCAACCGTTCGAGGCTCAAAATAGCTTCGTCAATCTGTTCTCTTTCCTGGCGCAGATCTTCCAGGATTTTCGTTAAATTCATGATGGGTGCCTCTTGTCAAACAGGACGCGAAGATTTCATTTTTCGGTGCGTAGAATTTCCAGACCGGAGAAGTGGCAGTTCCGGGGCCCAGATATCCAGATTATAAGCGCCAGGGCAAATGCAGGAATACTAGGAAAATGCTTGAGTACTGGTAGGCGATCCCTGAAATCCTAGCCCATATCTGCACAAGACGCACAGTCTTGAGTGTCAGAAAAATTCTATTTCTCTCGCGGGATCGGAGCCCCCTGGGGTTAGAACAGGCGGGGCCGGCCTCAGGCCTCAATGAAACCCTGGCGGATGGCGTAGCGCACCAAGTTGGCGGTCTGGTGCAGGTTGAGCTTGTCCATGATGCGCGTACGGTGGCAGTCGGCGGTCTTCACGCTGATGCCCAGCCGGGCGGCCACTTCCTTGGTGGAATTGCCCTCGGCGATCAAAGTGACCACCTGGCGCTCGCGATCGGTCAACTGCGAGGCACGCCGTGCCGCCCCGCGAAAGCTGAACGGTTCTAGTACCAGGTCGGCTACGATATGAGCGATCTCCGGCGAGAAGTACGTGCGACCGTGGGAGACCTCTTCAATGCTCCGCAGGAGCTCGTCGGCCGTCCGGGTTTTCAGCACATAACCGCGAACGCCGATGGAAATGGCCTCGCGCACACGGAATTCCTCAGCATGCTTGCTCAGGACGACTATCCGAGTGGATGGGCTGACTTCCAGAATCTGCCGGACGCAATCCATGCCAGTGCCGGGCAGCTCGAAATCGAGTATCACGATATCGGGTTGAAATTGCTGGGCAACGCGAACGGCCTCGGGGCTATCCTGGTGCCCCATCACGCGGAAGCCTTCGCCTTCCATGAGCGCCTTAAGCGCCTGAAAAACCAGCGGGTAACGATAAATGAGTAAAATCCGTGTCGGCATCTGCCCTCCGAGTTTTTAAGTCAATTGCCGGCGCGTCTCGTCTCTTAGAAATGTACTACCGTGGCGCAACGGCAGGCGCTTCTTCTATCCGTCTCTATGTTCCACATTCGGAACAGAACGGTGTTTTGCAAAGCGCTACTCACTTATTTATCAGAGTTTTTCGCGCCATTCAAGGATTTTGTTCCGGAATCAGAACAGCCGGGTCCCGGTACGATAGTCCCGGCCCCGAACGGTATAGTCCGGAGATAACCGTTGAAGGCCTTGGCCGCGCAGGTATTGCGCGAATTGGAGGGCGTGGGCGGTTATCCCACGTTATCGAGGTGTAGAATACGTCAGATCATTTTACGGGCAGTTTCTTTTGCAGGCGCTCCGCCTGAACGTTTAAGGCCGAGATTTGCTTCAGATCCTCCTCGGCCAGGGCAATGGAGTTCTGGATGCGGGAGATCTCGGCGCTGCTCAGGGGGCCGGCTTCGCGATCGCGGCCATCTCGAACGCCAGACATAGCACGATACTGCTCGGTAATTTCTTTGTAACGCCGCAGAATATTATTCAGATACATCTCGCGGCGATGGAAAATACTTTCTAAATCGGATATGGTTTGCTGAGTTTGCGTTGACAACTGCCTGCCGGTGGCGGCTTCGTCCTTCAGCTTGGCATTCAGGTTCTCGAGATCGGCGATGCGCGCGCCGCCGGCTTTCAACTGGGCGCGCAAGGTCTCCATGGTTTGGTTGGCGTCTTCGAGGTTCTTGCGCCCTTCCTCGACCGCGGCGGAAAGCCGGCGATTCTCCTCGGCCGCAGTCTCGACGCGCGACTCCAGGCTGGTAACCTTGGCCTGCAAGTGCGCGGCTTCGGCGCTGGATTGAGCAAGCGAATCGTGCAGGCGCTGTACCTGCTGCTGAGCGGTGGACAGGGCCTCGGCCGCGGCTGCGTCTGTGACCGGCCGCGGCGCACGCGTGGCGGGCGTGGAGGGCAACTCGGGCGCCGCAGCCGGCTGCGCGCGGGTCAGATCGTCGACGCGGCGGAGCAATTGGCCGTTTTCGCGCGAAAGGGCGGCGACGTTATCTTGCAAACGCGTTATCGTGCGGGCTTCCCAGACGAGCCCGCTCCCGCCGACGATAATGGTGATCAGGAAGAGGGGAATCCCGAACCAGAGGAGGACGCGAGTTTTGGCCGGCCCCGTCATAGGCAGAATCGTATCACCTCCGCCGCAGCGCAAGGCGCGTGCGATAGCTGAGCAGGTGATGGTTCTCCGGCACCGTAAGCCGGATCAGCAAGCGCGGGGGGACACGCTCGGGCAGCGCCAAAGTGAGACTGTAATGCGACTGCACGGTTTCGAAGCTTTTGCGGATGGCTTCGGGAATTTCGGTAGTGGAGCGGCTGAAGAACGCAGCCCCGCCGGTTGTTTCCGCAAGTTGTTTCAATCCGTTGTGATAGGCATTGTTCAGACGGTCGGTGCGCGGGTTGAGATCGACAATGAACAGGGGCGCCTGTTGCGCCGCCAGAACCGCGTCGAGCTTGGCGATTTTCTCCTGCACAAGGGCCTCGGGAAAGCGGCGGCTGAGATCGTGTGAATCGCTGGAGTTGATCACCGGATTGGTGAAGTCCTCGCGGTAGTTGCGGACGTCGCCATCGGTGACATAGAGGATGGCAACGCGCACAGTCGATTTATCCAGCATGGCGTCGGCGATGCGTCCGATGGACTCGACGGTGGCGAGCAAGCCGGTTCTGCCGGTGAGCGTCTGTTCCTCGATCCGGTGTGTGATGGCGTCGCGGTCGGCGATGGGGTCCTCCAGGACCTGCAGGCTGTCCTGGGCGCGCAAGAGACCCACGTAGGCGTTGGGCGGCAGCTTGCGGATGCTCTCCTCGGCCGTGGCCTTGGCGGGATCCATCACGGTCAAATCGCCGGACGAGATATCGAGCACCAACAGGATGATGACGTCGCTGTCAGGACATTGCACGCCGATGACGCGCGCGTCCGAGCCATCGATGGTGGCATGAAAATCTTGCGCGGGCGGGTCACCCGATGCAGCGTCCAGCCAAACCGGAATCCGGACCTGAGTAGGCCGCGCGGCAGGCGGTGGGGCGGCAGCCAGCGTGCCGCACAGCAGCAGCAACCGCAACCGCACTAAAAGCTGAACCTCATGCCGAGTTGAATGACACGCCCGCCGCGCGAGCCGATGATGTGGCCTGCGTCGATGTTGGGCGCGCTCACCGGGCCGATCATGGGATCGGGATTGTTCCAGTTGGCGTGATTGAGGAAGTCGAATTCCGAGGCGTTGAACTCGACTGCGCGCTCGGCGCCGAGAGCCACCCGCTTGTTGACACTCAGATCGTAATTCTGGCTGCCCGGGTTGCGCAGGGTGGGGTTGGTGGGGGAGGCATCGCCCATGGTGAAGTCGGCAGGCTGGGCGAAAGCCGCGGGATTGAACCATAGCGACGGGCCGGGGTTACTTACTTCCGGATTGACGCCGGGCACAACGTCGACGTTCAGCGCGGTGATGACGCCGCCCGTGTTGTTGAATTCCGGGCGCAGTGCGATCGGGGTGCCTGAGTAGACCGTGGCGGTGCCGCTGAGCGACCAGCCATCCACAACGTAGTGCCGCCAATCAGAAAAGGTGAGAAACGGTTTGTTGGAGCCGAGCGGCAGCTCGTAGTTGTAGCTCACTTGAAGCCGCTGCGGCTGGTTATAAGACGTCGGGGACCAATCGTTCTGCCGGTTGAAGAAATCCTGAATTCCGTTGGGCGCGGAGTAGTCGTCCATCTGCTTGGAGAACTCGTAATAAGCGCTGAGCGCGAGCCCCATGGACGCGCGCTTCTCCACGCGCACGAAACCGGCGTCGCGCTGATAACGGCCGAGAGGATACAAGCCATACAGCTCGAAGCCCTGGTATTGCGGGTAGGGGCGCAGGGTGCGATTGAAATCGAGGTTATATAACTGGTTGCCGTAGGCTAAAGCGGCCGGCGAGATCGCGTTGGGATTGGCGGCACTGTCTCCAACCAGAAGATTGTGGCCGCCGGAGTACGAAACACCCGTGGAAACCACGATGGACCCGGGCAGCTCGCGTTCGATGGTCAGCGACGCGGATTGATACGTCGGAAGGCGCGTGGTGGCGTCAATCAAGTCGGCGATGGTGTTGTTGGCGGCGTCGGGCTGGAGATCGGGCAGCGAGTGCGCGGGCGGTGGCAGCGAGCCAGTAAGCGCCACGGCCGGTTGCAATTCCGTGTTGGAAGAGAGAAACGTTTGGTAGCTGTTGAAACCCTGGGTGCCGAATTGGCCGTCGTAAATGGGAATGGGGGAATAGCTGCGTGAGTAACCGGCACGCAAAACCGTTTTGGAATCGCTGGTAATGTTCCAGGCGATGCCGGCGCTGGGCTGCAAACGCACCAGTGCCGGACGGAAACCGCGGCTCTCGCCATCCTGACCGGCCGCCACAAGAGCCCCAGGCAGGCCGTTGTCGGGATTGGTGAGAGCGAGGTCGATGGTGGACTGGCGGTTGTACTTTTCGACACGCGGCGTGTACCGAACCAGTGAGGTGCCAAGATCGACCGCCAGCCCCTTGCGTAGTTCATAATGATCCGCGAGCGAGAGCGAGGCGCTGGTGCGGCGGAAGTACGACGGCGACGTCACAAAGCTCTGCTCGGCAAATGCGGGTTGGCCGATCAGGAGGCTGGCCACGCCATCGCCAGTGTCGATAATGCCGGGGAGACTCGTAAGGCCGGCATCGAATTGAAAAAAACCATCCGGGTATTGCGGCCAGAAGCTGTTGACCTGGTAGAAGGCATATCGGGCCGAGAGGCGCAGCGAATGCTGCCGCCAGTGCACGGAAAGCCCATCGCTCCACACGAACGAGTTGTCGGCGTTGGTGGACATTGGATACGAGCGGCCCATGCTGAGATACGGACCGAACTGATATACCGGAAACGGAGCCTGATCCTGGCCACTGTGCGAGGTGGACGAGCTGGCATCTAAGCCGGCGGTGTTCACGGCTTCGGCGGATGCGCTGAAGATGTATTGGACGGACCCACGGCGCGAGGAGAACTGCTGGTTCGAAGAGCCCGGATTGGAGATGGTCGGGAACCATTCGGCCGCTTCGAACAGGCCGTTGGAGAAAGCCACCTCAGCGTTTACCTTTTGGCGCTCGCCGATCGAATGATCGACCTTCCCGATCATCCCGTTGGCGGTATTGGTTTCAGGTGAGTTGACGAAATAGTTGTTCTGGAAGAACGGCCCGATATCGGTGTTGGGCTGGGGATAGAGAGCGAGAGCGCTCAGCGCCACGGGATTCAGCCGGCTGGTGGGAATCACGTTCGCAGGAAACGGATCGCGCAGGTATTGCAGGTTAGTTTCGGAGACGGGCTGAGCCGGATTGTAGGCGGGGTTGGACCGCGTGGTGGCGGGATCGTAAATCGGGAGCACATGACCCGCCGGGTCCACCACATCGGAGTAATTCCCGGTTCGCTGCTCCATCGTCGGAATGGTGGTGAGGTGCGTGCGGTCAATGCGCTCGCGTACACCTTCGAACGACAGAGAAATGTATGTATTGCTCTTTCCGTGCGTCAGCTTGGGAATGAAGAACGGGCCGGCGACGTTGAAGCCGTACTGATTGCGGCGCAGTAAACCCTTATCGCCACCGTTCTGGACGATCTCGTGCGGCACGGCGTCGAGAAAATCGTTGCGGAAGTTTTCGTAAAGACGGCCGTGCCACTCGCGCAAGGGGTTTTGAATCTTGGCGGCTACAGTTGGACTGTCCGCGCGAAGCCCGAGATTCGCCGTCTGGATTTTGAACTCGTCGATGGCGCGCTGCACCTCGCTCGGCTGCTGCGGCCGGGCAGGAACCGCGATCAACAGGCACACCACGAGGGCGCGAAGGGCGCTCAACATTACTACAATTTTACATCGTCTGGTTGGTGTAACAGCGATAGTGGAAATGCAGTAACAACGCCGGGCCGCGGAGATGCCGAGAAAACCTGGTGAGGCTTAACCGCCGGTGACCCGATACCTACGCTAATCTTGAGGCTTGACGATGAAACTCGGCGACATCGCGCGCGCGCTCGGTTGTGAGTTGGTGGGGAATGCTGAAACGAGCATCACGGGCGTAGCGGGAATGGAGCACGCGGCGACGGGCGAACTGACGTTTCTCGCCAATCCGAAGTATGCGCACAAGGTGAAGGACACGCACGCGAGCGCGATTCTTGTAGCCGAAGCGCTGCGCGATCTGCCCATTGCCAGCCTGGTTTCGACGAATCCTTATCTGGATTTCGCGCGTGCGCTCGAACTGTTCTATCAACCGCCGAAGCCGCAACCCGGGATTCATCCGCTGGCGTCGGTGGCGAAATCCGCGCGCGTTGGCGAGGAAGCTTCGATCGGGCCGTTTGCGGTGGTGGGCGAGAATGTCACGATCGGCCGCAATGCAGTTCTGCATCCGCACGTGGTGATCTATGAAGGAGCGCAGATCGGCGATGATTTCCTGGCGCATTCGCACGCCGTGGTGCGGGAGTTCTGCCGCATCGGCCATCGCGTGATCTTGCAGAACGGCGTAGTCATCGGCGGAGACGGTTTCGGTTTTGCCAAGCGGGCGGATGGCACACATTACAAGATCGTGCAGTCGGGGCCGGCGGTGATCGAGGATGACGTCGAGATTCAGAGCCTGACATCGATCGACCGCGCGACTGTTGGTGAGACACGAGTGAAGCGCGGCGCGAAGATCGACAGCCTGGTGCAGGTGGGCCATGCGTGCGTGGTGGGCGAAGACAACATCATCTGTGCGCAGACAGGCCTGGCGGGCAGCTCGATTTTGGAGCGGAATGTTCTGCTGGCAGGTCAGGTGGGAATCTCGGGACACCTGACGATTCACGATAACGCCATTGTTTACGCGCAGAGCGGTGTGGGCGGCGATGTGGAGCCGGGCGCGCGGATTTCAGGCTCGCCGGCGTTCGCGGCCAACGTCTGGCTGCGTGCCATTACCGCATTTCAAAAATTGCCGGAATTAGTGAAGCTCGTGCGCGATTTGAAGAAGAAGGTCGCGGAACTGGAGAAGAAATGACCGACGCACCCAACGATCGCCGCCGCCCGGTGGCCTACAAGAACGAGACTTTCCTCAACAGCCCGGACGCGCGGATCCTGCGTATTCTTTCCGAGTACCTGGAGCCATTAGGCCACTTCCGCCACGAGCATATTCGCGACACCATCGTGTTCTTCGGCTCGGCGCGTGTGCGCGAAGACGGGCCCCTCGCGCAATACTATCGCGATGCGCGCACGCTGGCGCGCCTGGTGACCGAGTGGTCGAACCAGTTCGCCAACCACACGTACCGGTTTGTGGTCTGCACGGGAGGCGGTCCGGGCATTATGGAGGCGGCCAATCGCGGCGCGCGGGATGCGAGCGGCAAAACCATCGGGTTGAATATCGGGCTGCCGTTCGAGCAGTTGCCCAATCCGTACATCAGCCCGGAGCTGAGCTTTGAGTTTCATTATTTCTTCATGCGCAAATTCTGGTTCGCGTATCTCTCGAAGGCGCTGGTGGTGTTCCCGGGCGGCTTCGGAACCATGGATGAAATGTTTGAGATTCTCACGCTGGCGCAAACCCAGAAGCTGGCGAAGAAAATTCTGATCGTGCTGTATGGCTCCGAATATTGGAAAGAGATCCTGAACTTCGAGGCGCTGGTGAAGCACGGCATGATCTCGCCCGAGGATCTGGAGCTATTTCAGTACGCCGACGATCCCAAAAGCGCTTTCGAAATCCTGCGCGATGGCCTGGTGCGATACCACATCACGCCGGAGAGCCAGGAAACGCCCGCCATCGCAAAATCGCGCGATGCGCAGACGCCCGAGGGCAGTTTATAACCGCTTGCTTCGCGCGCGGCTCAGCAAGCCGTTTGCGCGTTTGCAGCCGTTTACCGACCCGCGACCCACAGGGAGCGGTTAGAATTCATACCGCAGCGCGAACTGCATGGTGCGTGGCGGCATAACGCCCTGGAACTCACCGAAGGTCAAATTCGAGATCAACGACAGGCTCGGATTGATGAAGGTTACGTTGTTAAAGGCGTTGAAGGCTTCGGCGCGGAACTGAAGCCGCTGGTTTTCCCACGGCAGCTTGAAATACTTTGAGAGTGTGAGGTCGGTGTTGAAGAAAGGCGCCAAGCGGAGTACGGCGCGCGTGCCACTGTGGCCGGGTAACTCGTCTTCGAACGAGCTGGCGGCTGAGGTATTGGCGAACAAACTGGGAATCCCGTTTTGATCGATCTGGACGCCGGACTGCACCGGCTTGGTCTCGATGGCCAACGAGTTCAGCCAGTAGTTGGCGTTGTAGGCTAAGTCGCCGGCAACGGTGGTCGGCAGGCCCGAGCGGTAGCGGATGACGCTTGAAACCTGCCAGCCGCCGATGATCTGATCCGCCCAGCCCGGCACGCTGTTGAAGAGCATCTTGTTCTTGCCGAATGGCAGTTCGTAGAGGAAGTTGGCGCTGATGTTGTGGCGCATGTCGAAGTCGGAGGAGCCGCGAAACTCCTTGAAGTTATAGATGTTTTGAATTGCGGCGCCTTGTGGTCCGGCCCCCGATTCCGCAGCCGAGCCAAGATCGATGGAGTGCGACCATGCGTAGTTGAAGTCGAACGAAAAGCCGTTGCTATAGGCGCGCCGCAGCGCAACCGTAAGCGAGTGATAAGCGGCAGTGCCGACGTTCATCCACGTAGGCATCGAGCTGCCCTGAAGAGGAAAGAACGTGTAGCAGCCGTAAACGGACAGGCACTTCCCGTTCACATAAGAGCTGGTGGTGTTGCGGTCCACGGCGTGGAGGCAATCGAGGAAGCTCCCGCCGTAGTCGTTGTAAACGCAGTTGAAGTAGTTAGCCGAAGCGCTTCCCGGGAAGTCGACGTTCGCCAGTCCCGGCCACATGTTTTGCACAAAGGGAAGGTTCGGAATCAGACTCGGGTTTTTCTGCACCATGGCGGGCGTGATACCGGAATCGTACAGTCCGCGTAAGATGGCGGCATTCTGCGCCCAGGTGATGCCAGACTTCGGGTCTTTGAAATACTCGAGCGGCGTGTAGACGTCGCCTTCCATGAGCAGGCTGTGCGATAGGCGGCCCGTATAACCGACTTCGATCGTGATCTTCTTCGGAAGCTCCCGCGTGAAGCTCGCGTTCAGGAGATAGGAATAGGGCGGCTTCAAATCGGGCGCGATGCCTTCGAACGCTCCCGAAATGGAGGCGATATTGGGTGGTGTGAACGGGAATGTCTCGGCCGCATTGACGGGCACCCCGGGCGCCCCTCCGGCGTACCGCGGGCTGGTGGAGAAGCTGTAGGAGTCCGAGAAATTCGACTGCGTTGCCAGACCGATGGAGCCGTACTGGTCGTATTGTGTGATCAGGTCGCTTCCGAACCGGTCGTAGGCAATGCCGGCGCCGGCGCGAAACACGCCGCTCTTGCCGAAAATCTTCCCCATCCAGTTGTCATGATCGCCCGGAGCATAGGCCATGCCGAAACGGGGAGCAAATGCCTTGTTGTACGGACTCCACCAGGTGGGCTTGCCGTTTACCGGGCCATTCAATCCCCAGCTCAATAACGCATTCGGCATTTGGTTCTGTGGCACGCCTTGCGATTGCAAGAAATTGCGCTGGGCAAAATACGAAGTCAGCGGGAACGTGGGTGCCACTTGAATGCCGTGCGACTCATAGGGAGGCCGGAAATTCTCGTACCGCACGCCGAAATTGAGGGTGAGAGCGCGATTCACACGATAGCTATCGCCAACATAACCGGCATAGTCGCGTTCCACGAAGTTGCGCACCTGCAATGTGCCCTGCGGCTGCGGTTGCCCATTGGTGCCGAAAAAGTTGGTATGGAAATTGTCGTTGACAATACCTAGAAGCGCGCCCATGGCGTTGGCAACCGAGTTTGGATCGTAAAGCTGAGCGTTCGGGTGACCGTTGCTCTGGAGGTAGGCTGTCACCGCGTTGTCGATATCGGCGCCGAGACCGATCAACTCGGTCGCGCCGTAGCCATAACGCGCAAAAGAATTGGCGTCGGACGACGTGTTGTTGTTGATGAAGCGGAAATTGAATCCGGTGGTGATGGTGTGCTTACCCTTGATCCAGGTGAGGTCATTGGTGGGATTCAGGGTCGGCAGGCGCTGCCCGAAAGGGCGCGCGTATGGATTTTGCAGCGAGTCGAGCGCTGGGGCCTCGAACAGGACTGGGCCGGTGACTCCCGAAAATGCCTGGCCATAACGCGTGTATCCCAGGTTAAAGACGTTGATCAAGTTGGGCTTTAGGATGGCCGTGTACTGCGCGGACACGCCTTTGCTGTTGTCGCGTAGCGTGGATGCGGCCGGCTGGCCGGCAAACTGCGCCGGAATCTGAGTGTCTGTGTCGTCGGCTAGCGTGCCCCGAAGGCTGAGGGTATGCTTTCCGGCGCCATCGATGTGATAGTCGATTTTCCCAACGATCGCCCGGTCATTGCGGTGGCTGGGAGCATTGAAGCGATAGCCGCTGAAATTGAGCCCGCCGTCCTCGCCGAAGGTCGGGTCGTTGCCGGCGGGGTACGAATTCATGACTTTGAGCATGTCGGGGTTCACGCCGATGTGCAGCGGATCCACCAGCTTGATTTCCGCCGGCGTTAGCGTCTGGGTCGAGCCATCCGCCAGTTTGAAGGTGAGGATACCCTGCCGCATTGTGTCGGAAGGCACCGCGCGTGGCGTGGCAATCCCGCTGGCATCGGTGCGCTCTTCATAGTTGAAGAAATAAAACAGCCGGTCCTTAATGATTTTGCCGCCTACCGACCCACCAAATTGGTTGCGGACCAGCGGTTCGCGGGGCACGCCGGAGCGATTGTTGAACCAGTCGTTGGCGGCGGTGTCGGTGTTGCGGTTGAACTCATAAAGCGAGCCGTGAAGCTGGTTGGTGCCGCTTTTGGTTACCAGCGCCACTTGACCGCCGGAAGACCGGCCCTGATTTGGACCTTCGCCGGCCACAGTCACGCGGAATTCCTGCACGGAATCGAGGGGAATCGGAAGCACCGCGTTGAAGCCGGAGTTGATGACTGCACCGTTGGCGTTCGACCCCTGATAGCCGCCGGTGGACGTCGCATTGTTCTGCACCTGCAGTCCCGAATTCTGATTGTTGTTGACATCGGCGCCGTCGAGCGTGATGTTGTTTTGGTCGCGCCGCGCGCCCATCACCTCGCCGGTGGGCGTAACGCCTGGCTGCAGGCTCAGCAGTTCCACCACATTGCGCGTTTCAAGCGGCAACTGGCGCACCTGGCGCTCGGAAAACGGATTGCCAACCGTCGCATCCACCGTATTTGTGGCCGCCGCTTCAGCCGTGACGTTCACCGTCTCGGTCGCATTGCCGATGGCGAGCTGCACATCGAGCGAAGCGGGTGTATTGACCAGGAGCTTGATGCTGTCGCGTGTGGCCGTGGAGAATCCAGGCTTCTCGGCCTTCAGTGCGTAGGTTCCGGGAGGCATCTGCAAGAACGCGTACTCGCCGACCGCATCCGTCACCACCTGGCGCACAGTTCCCTTATCCCGATCGGTAAGAGTGATGACAGTGCCGGGAATCACACCACCCTGGGCGTCGGTCACGACACCGCGCAACGACGTTGTGGATTGCGAATAGCCAATCCCCGCAAGGGGCAGAAGCAAAACAACTGTACTGACAAAGCGGCAGTAACCGCGCACGCGCTTGCTCATTCTAATTCTCCTGTTTGAACTGGGATGGGCGAGGAAACGTGCTCGCAGAATCGCCACTCGTCGAGGAGCGGCAGGTTATAACCGCCTACGGGGGGCCCGTTGAGGGCCAAAACCGCCTAAGTACTGTTACCAACGTTCGAAACTAACTTCTTTTGGGTACTCCGAGGGGATTCCCCCTTTCCGCCCCACAGAGTATAATCAGGGCGTTGTTACTTGTCTCCCCTGTCTGGAGGCAACTTTATGCGCCCTGTGATTTGCGCATTGCTGGCTCTAGTTGCGTCAACCTCCACCGCCTCGGCGGCTGGCCCGGTGACGCTTATCCTCCAATTTGACGGCCGCCATTCCGAGCTGTCTGTTAGCGAAATGAAACACGAGCTGCAGAACCTTCTCCGCGATTCCGGAACGGAGTTGAGCTGGCGCAACTCGGCAGAGCTTTCCCCGGCGGAGTCGTTTCCCAGCCTGGTCGTGGTTACATTCCATGGAAGCTGCGAGATGAGGCCGTTTCAGCCGCTCCAGCCCAACGAGGGCGCGCCTCTTGGCTATTCGCACGTATCCAACGGCGAGATCATCCCCTTCGCCGACGTGGAATGTGACCGTATCCGCAGCGAACTGCGATCCGGGCACGGAGCGGTCGGCCCGGGAGACGACCGGATGCTGGGCCGCGCACTGGGGCGCGTGCTGGCGCATGAACTTCATCACATTATCGACCGTACTCGTACCCACGAGCGCACTGGGCTGTTGCGGAAGTCGCTGTCCCAGCAAGACTTGATCGCCGATCGAACCTTGTCATCGTCCTTTACCCACTGAAACAAACTGTTTGTGTCAAGGTACTCGATCCTCACCATGAAACCAAATCGAAACTTTAAATAGGCCGCCCAAGCTTTTCTTATCTCAATTAGCTCTCAATCAGCAGTATCAGCCCCATCGAAACTTTTGATTGGACCCCACCCGATTTAACACTTTACGCTCAATGAATGGCACCCATTCACTCGCAAGTCGACGTGCTGCATCGGACCAGCCGTATTGTCAGCTCAGGCCTCGTGCTGGATGACATGCTGAAGGACCTCATTCGCCTGGCGGTTGAGGTAACAGGCTGCGATGCCTGCCTGGTTTACCTGGTGGAGCCTTCGGGCGACATCGTGCTGCGGGCGTCACAATTGCCACATACCAGAGAAATCGGAAGTATTCGCCTGAAGTTGGGCGAAGGCGTGACCGGCTGGGTGGCGGCGCATAAGTCGGTGGTGGCGCTCTCATCCAAGGCTGCTTCGGACAAGCGCTTCAAGAATTTTCCATCACTGGTGGAAGACACTTTCGAAGCGTTCCTGTCGGTGCCGCTGGTGAGCGGCGGCGATACGATCGGGGTGATCAACGTCCATCACAAGGCCGCTCAAGTCCACACGCCGGAGCAGGTGACGTTGCTGTCGTTCATCGGCGAGCAGATGGGAGGCGCGATCGCGCGCGGACGCGTGATGGATGAGAATGCCAGGCTTCAGGAGGAGGCGCTGGACATTCGCCGCCAGTTGGAAGCCCGCAAGCTGGTGGAGCGCGCCAAAGGCATCCTGCAAGCCAAGTACAATCTCACCGAAGAGCAAGCTTATCTCCGGTTGCGCGGGGAAAGCCGGCGTCTCCGCCGCCCCATGCGCGAGTTAGCGGAAGCTATCATTCTGGCGGAAGACGTGATCACCAGTTCCGGAATTAGCGCCGCACCGCCCGTGCGCGAGCTCGACCTGGTGGACGGCACGGAACGCTATTCGCAGCTGGCCGGGTGATGGGCTTCGCCGGTTAAGCCCGGCGGCTGGCTAAGCCAAGAACGTCGGCGCCCTGAGCTTTGCCTTCGGGGAGATTGGCTTCCAAGTAGTCGATCCCGGTCGGGGTGATGACGAAGTCGCTGTTATCCGCCGAGCCCACGTAGTTCTTGCTCTGCAAATACCACAGAGTGAACGTGACGAACTCCTGGGGGCACTTGGTGGCCTGTTCCAGCTCGAGCAGCGACAAGCCTGACCGCGCCGGGTTGGTCTGACGCTGTTTATATAGCAGGCAGAGGATCCCCACGCGACGGCTGAGCTCCGCATCCACGCCCGTGGCGAACTCCGCGGGCTCGACCGACGGCAGTGGTTGCTTGACTCGTGCCGTGTACTCCTCGTCGTACGAGGCCCTTGTTTGCGGATCGGACAGCACTTCGAAACCGCGGCGGAGCTGCATAAAGGCTTCCGCATCGCCCGTCTCGGCGTTGTCCGGGTGCAGACGCGCCACCAGCATTTTGTAGACGCGCTTGATCGTCTCCAGCTCCGCCTTGGGGCTG
>DATGZN010000105.1:0-89343 GCA_035297145.1 Bryobacteraceae bacterium | reverse complement strand
GATTTGGCTGGCACTTCAACGTCCGCCGAACTGGCGGCAAAAGGAACTGCGCTCTTGGCTTCGCTCACGATGGTTCTCCTTGCCGCCCTGCTCTGTAATTATCGCCGCGGTAAGTGTCTCACCGATATTGGCACGGAGGGCCTCGCGGCCCTGCAACACACACTCGGCGCCACGGCCGACGATCACGCAGTTGCCTGTCGCGGCGGCCTCGGAGATGACCCGTTGCGCGAACGCTGCCGTGGTTTCAGCATCGAAGAACTGCGCATCTTCCAGCGTGACGCCTGCTGTGAGGGATGCTGCCCACAAACCGTCTCGATTAAAACAATGCCACCACGAGTCGACATGCTCGTCGTACTCTGCGACTGTTTCGGCATCGACTTGAGCGGCCCATGCGACATCCGATATGAGTTCCTGGTCCAGCAGATTCCATCCCAACTCTTCGCCGACTCTCTTCGCAATGCAGCTCCCACCGCTGCCATATTCCCTTGCCACTGTCAGTACTCTGAACATGATCACTCTCTGCCCGGCGTGCTGCTGAGGACTGCCACGCGAGTATGGATGGAATGAATCCTGCACGTTAGCTACCGGAGAATGGTCTTGGGCTTGCCAGTGCGCGTCATGTTCAGCTTGATCCCCAAGCGCCGATTGTCGGCACTTGAGTCGGCGTAGGCCGGCATTCGGATCACAGGACCTTTGATAACAGGCACGTTAATACTCGTCCGGAGTGGATACAAGAGTGCAAATTCATGTATTGGGAAGTAATCTGCAATGATCCGCGTTACAAAAACAGAAGAGAAGTCACACACGATCGTCACCATTGATGGACAGCTCTCGGGGGATTCCATCGCCGTTGTCGAGACCTGCTGCAATCAAGCCAAGTCGAACGGAAAACCTATAGAGCTCTTCCTGCGCGATATCACGACAGTGGACCAGGCGGGTCAGACGCTGCTGAGTCGCCTGGCGGCTAAAGGTGTCCGACTGGTCGCAAGAGGCGTGTATACCTCTTATCTCGTCCAATCGCTGACCTCAGATAAAGCCGTGCCCGACCATCCTGCGGTCGAAAGTCAGAGACGGCTCAGCTGAGGCGAGCTGGAGAAGACCTAAGTGCATTGGCAGAGGTCGCCTTGGAAGAAGCTCGCTTGATTTCCCGATAGACGGCCCGCCTCACTGCAGCGGCTGCTCACTGATATAACCGTCCGATATTGTATTTCCGCATGCGTGATTGCAGCGTAGTTCGCGCCAGTCCGAGCCGAGCGGCCGCGCCATTCGGCCCCCCGACCATGCCGTTGGCTTCCTTCAACGCCTGCAGGATTCGCGCGCGCTCGGCGGCCTCGGAAATGTTCGAAGGCCGGTCGTGCAGCCGCACCGGGGCGCCCGTGCTATTAAACTCCGGCATCGCGACGTGGAGCTCAGAACCGGTGCTCAAAATCACCGACCGCTCTATAACATTCTGTAGCTCGCGAATATTACCGGGCCAATCGTAATTAGTGAGGGCCTCCAACGCTCGCGTTGGGATTCTTTCGATTTTTCGGCCCATCCTTTGCGCATGCTTTTGGACGAAGTAACGAATGAGCAAGGGGATGTCCTCCCGACGCTCCCGCAGGGAAGGAACTTCCAAAGGAAAGACGTGCAGCCGGTAATACAGGTCCATTCGGAACCTGTTCTCATCGATCATCGCCTTCAGGTTCCGATTGGTTGCGGCGACGAACCGGACGTCCGTCCGGATTGTCCGATTTCCGCCGAGACGCTCGAATTCCTGGTCCTGGATGGCGCGGAGCAGCTTCGGCTGGAGATCGAGCGGCATTTCGCCGATCTCGTCGAGAAAGAGCGTACCTCCATGCGCCAGCTCGAAGCGTCCGATCTTCTGTGCCACCGCTCCGGTGAACGAGCCCTTTTCGTGCCCGAACAACTCGCTTTCGAGCAGACTGGAAGGGATCGCCGCGCAGTTCACTTTGACGAAGCTGCCCTTCTTCCGGCTGCTCAATTCGTGAATGGCGCGGGCTACGAGCTCCTTTCCCGTCCCTGTTTCACCCAGTATCAGAACGGTTGCATCAGTGGGCGCCACTATCTGAATGCTGTTCAAAATCGACTGGAAAGCGGCGCCCTCACCGACCATGTTGCCGTTGTTATGGTCGAGCCGGATCTCGTCCTCGAGGTAGACCTTCTCGGTAGCGAGCCGCTCCTTTATTTCTGAAAGCTCTCGATAAGAGAGTGAATTCTCAAGGGCAATGGCAATTTGTCTGGCCACCTGCACCAGGAACTCGACGTCGTCATCTGTCCATACGTGACCCGTAGTTCTGGCGATTTCAAGCGTCCCGAGCGTCCCATTGGTTGTGACTAGGGGAACCGAACAAGCGGACTTGCAGCCCAGATCTACGAACCGGCGGTATTCGGGAGAAGTGTATCCAGCAATATTTAGGTCGCGTACGACTACCGGTTTGCCGGTTGCGAACGCCTCCGCCGTGGGCATCCCCTCCGGGTTAATATGGCCCTGCTCCTTCTCAAAAAGCTGAGCACCCGTGAAGTGAAGTGCTACCATCTCCAGACTGCCGGTCCGGTCACGTAACGTCAGCGCCGAGAAATCGTGCGGAATCACTCTTGAGAGTTGTGCGGATATGGCAGAGAACAGCTCGTTCGCTGGCAGCTTCGACACGAGTGCATTCGTTATATCGAACAACGTTCCCAGCCGGTCCCGCTCACTGATTGCTTGCTGCTTGGCGAGGAAGGACTCGACTGCGACGGCGAACTCGGTGGCAACTCGCTCCAAAAAGGCTATCTCACTCGGACAAGGATCGTATGGCGCCACAGAACTGAACCCGAACGCGCCCAGACGACTCTCGCCGGCAGTGAGGGGAACGAGGATGAGAGTGTTAATCCCGAACTCTCGGCGAGCACGGCCTACAAAGTGAGGCCAGCGAGTTTCAGAATCGAGACGCGAGATTGTGAGTGGCTGCTGGTTCAGCCATACCCAACCGGCGGGATCTTGGTCGACCGGCAGCGCAAGGTGTGTGATCTCGGGATTGCCTGGCGCATTCAGAATGTGTCCCCGCATCACGTTCCCGTTGGGATCGTGCAGGATCACCCCAACATGATCAAAACTGACAATTCGGCTAAGAGATTCGGCTACGCCCTCGAGCAGACTTCTGAGATCAGTGCGGCCGGCGATTGAACGCGAGAGCGCGACAACAGCCTCGTAGATTTCCGTTGAGTAGGCTCCCACAGCCCCGATCATGTCTAATTTCCTCTTCTTCATCGGGATAGCAACAAAGTCGCCAACAACTAGCCCATCGCCCTCAGGGAGTTACGCGCCCTCTGCCGAATCTGTTGGGCAGATGCCGAAGTCACTTGCCGAAGTGAGTCACCAATGCGTCATCGGGGCAATCGGACAGGGCGCAAGCGGACTGCCTCAGAAGGATCGCTCGGGCACCTTCTACGCGGCTTTCGGCTCGTAGAAATCCGATGCAGCGTACTCCTCCCCTGCCTCAAGCTGCTCCTGACATCGGACACAATTTGCCGCCCAGGGAATGCTTTGGAGCCGCTTAACAGCAATTGGCCGGTCACATCCGATGCAGTTGCCATAGCAATCGTCGTCTATGGCGCGAAGCGATCGCTTGACATCGGTCAGTGTCGATGACAATCGGTTGAGTACACCAGCGGTTTCGTCCCGATCGCTCATGACCTGAATCCAGTCGACTAGTTCCGGCTGGCTGCCTTCGATAGCCAGCTCCCTTACTCGGCCGCGGAGTTGAGCGGCCAGTTCCATCTGCTTGGCCTTGAGCGCAGCTTTCAAGTTCATCAGTTCAGTGTTCGTCATAGTTACTCCATTTCAAGTACCGTGGACCACGCGAATCCTTGGTGTCAGATGCGGTCAGTGCATGTTGACCGCCATCGCAACTGGTGCATTTTGTTCGCCCAATACGGCGGCGCCACGTCGGCTGCCGAAGCAGGTGACGGATCTCGTCGCGCGGACGATGTCGGAGCAGCCATTGGATGATTCCTGCAACGACGGAGGAAAATTAAGTACTGCCGAACGAGAATTCGTTGACGGCCACCACATCTCCCAAGACGCATTTTCCGGAGCATCGGCACGATAACGCACTCCCGCCTGTGCTAGAGCGACCTGCCTCATAGCTTCATCCTCGCCACCTCCGAGGCGAATCGCCGAATGATCACGCAGTTCGCTCGTTGGAGCGGCGCTTACCTTTTGCCCACGCCTGGCGGGTAGTTCTTGAAGAGCTTAGCCATCGCCTTCTCGAGGTTGCGATAGTTCTTGTCGGGATCCTTTCTAATATCGAGCGTCTTAGACGCGGAGCCGCGCCACACAAGTTGTTTGGTAGCAGGGTCGAATAGCCCAATGACCAGCTTGCCGATATCGATAGTGGAGGACGTTACCCGCGTGTCGCCCCAGTTGCCCCACCCCCATCCGAACGGACCACCCCAGCCACCCGACCCGAAGCTATCAAACTGTTTCTCTTGTGAGATCCCTGCCTGATAGCCGACGAGCAGATCACCACCACTCTCCACTCGACGCAGACCTTTGCCGGCGAGCTGCTCGTCCACGGCGCGCTTGACGTCCTGATCCAGGAGTTCGTCACCTACCTGTACTGGCTTGTAATCAACCCACTGGTATGTTTTGTAGGTGTTAAAGTTCGCGGAACGATTGTAATCAAACTGCACATCCTGGGCGAAGGCGGCTACGCCCAGAAACACGATTGCTGTCATATTGATGTATTTCATTCTGTGGTTCTCCTTCGGGTTTAGCGTGTAGTGCGCGTCGAGAGACGCGCGAAATTGTACGAATCCAGATTGACGATGATGCGGCGCCGCGAACTCGACTTCTGCAGAGTCTTGCGGATTCGGCCATTTAAAGCCGCGACGGAGCCTGGTTGGTACATGCCTGTTCAAAGGCACAGCGATGGCCAGGCGATTTCTCTATGACCTAAAGCAGTTGCGTCCACGCGAGAGCCACGTTTAGGCCCATGCCACAGATGGGTTTACGCGATTGACATCGAGACGTCCAAGTACCGGAACGTGGACGGATTTGCTGTCCCCGCCACCGCCTGATGGCCCGCGACGCGGCGCTCTTCCGTTGTCGCTGCGACCAGTCCCTTGACGACTTAACGCCAGTCTCGGCCCGGTTCAGTTCGTCGAAACGGCTTTGCCACCTCGATCCGCACTCGAATCTGATGGCCGTTCTTCCATTTCCCGTTCGATGTAGAGTAATCGGCCGCTTCGCTCGATCTGTACGACCGCGGGTTTGCCGCCCGTGACTTCATGAATCGCCCCGCGCAACTCCTGCATGCTTTGGATCGGCATACCATTCAACGAAACGACTACATCCCCTGTTGCCAGTCCTAGGCCGGAGTGTTCATTGCTAGCGGTTGTCGCGACAACATAGATACCGGTCTTTGAGCGCAGGCCGTTCAGAAGGGCAAGCCTGGAATTTACGGTTTTTCCGAATATGCCCAACTCGGAAATGAGGCTCTCGTGCGGGTCAATAGAAAAATCTCTATAGGCCTGATCGTCTCCGGCAACTGCCGGCATATGGAACTGAAGCGTCTGCTGGCCGCGCAACACCGTCACATCCACCGGAACAGCCGGATCGTGCAGATACATCATGGCGGTGTAATAAGGCAGCGCGGAAACCCCGGCGCCGTCGACCGCGGTGATAATGTCCTGCGACCGGAGTCCGGCATCCTCCGCAGGGCTGCCAGGCAGAACGTCGGAGATCATGACTCCGTACCCTCGGCTCAGACCAAGACCCTGCGCAAGCGCGGGAGTAACAGTCTGCACCAGGACACCGACCAAGCTCTGTCGCACGACTCCGTGACTTCGCAGTTGTTCGTAGACATAGCGGACAACTCCGGCCGGTACCGCAAAGCCGAGACCTTGATTACGGCCGTTCGCGCCGAGGATGAACGTATTAATCCCGATCAGTTCACCCCCAACGTCCAGCAATGGACCGCCACTGTTGCCCGGATTAATGGCGGCATCGGTCTGGATATATAACATCGGAAAATCCGGATTCGGCTGGCGGCCGACGGCGCTGACAATTCCGATCGTCATCGTATTGTCGAGACCGTCGGGGCTGCCGACAGCGAGCACAACCTGCCCCTGACGGGGATCTCTCCCGGTCTGGTTGAGCGGGATAGCCGCCAGCCCGGAGGTCTCTATCTTCAGGAGCGCAATATCCGTTTCGCGATTTGCGCCCACAATGACGGCATCCAGCACTTGCCGTTTTCCCAGCGGTTCGCGATTCGCACCCACCACCACGGCATCCAAAACTTGCTGTTTTCCTGCGGGCGCCAGTGCATCTTCTGAGTTTGGTTTCGGCGTCAGCATCACGCGGAGGCTACGCGCATTCCGTACCACGTGCTCATTGGTGATGATGTATCCCGAGGGATCCACGATGACGCCCGAGCCAATGACATGGCAAGATGTCAAGATTGCGGCATCTTCATCGTTGGCTGATGCCGAAGCACACCAGCCCGAAACCTGTACCTGTACGACAGCCGGCGCTACCGTCGCGGCCAATCGCTCCAGCGCACCGCTAAAGTCGGCGAGCTCGTTCGTCTTCTCGCCTCCTCCCGCCCGCGCACATGTCGCCAAACAAAGGACGATCAGAAATCGTTGCATGTTTGCACCTCCCCGTGAACACGGACTTCCGGTCATCGCGATCCAGTGAGGCGGATTAAATCTGCCGCCGCCACACTGCGGTCGTATTCCGCACGCAACAGATCGGCCTGTGCGTTCAACATCGAGGATTCCGATTCCAGGAACACGGAGCGATTCGCCGTTCCGGCCTCCGCCTCATCGCTCGCCACACGGCGTCCTTCGGCGGTCGCTGCGACCAACTCCCGTGCCGAATTTACGCCTGTTTCGGCCCGGTTCAACTTGCGAACCGCCTTCTCCACATCGATCCGTACCCGATTGCGCAGCCGAGCGAGATTCTCCTCGGCTTGGGCGACCTCCGCCGACCGTTCCGACACCTGCCCACGACGTTTGCCGAACTCAAATATGGTCCACGTCATGTGCAGGCCGACGGCGCCGTTATTGTGCGTGAGGAAAGGCGCACCGTCCTGATAGATGTGCTGGGCAAACGCACTGACCTCGGGTATGTATTCGGCTCGAGCCGCCCGCAACGCCGCGCGCGCCTTTTCGAGTTGATGAGCGGCGGCTTCGACTTCGGGATTGTGCGCGAGAGCCGAATCAACGGCGGCTTCGGGCTCTGGCGAAGGATCTGAACCAGAGCCGTCCAGTAGCGAAAGTTGTAGCTCCGTATCGACCGGCAATCCGCAGAGGTCCGCCAGTTCCTCCTTCATATCCATGACGGCATCCTGCAGTTGGCCGTGTACATGCCTTGCCTGTGCGATCTGCGAACGCACTTCGGCGGCCTTCACTTCCAGTGCCACGCCGGTCACAACGGCATTCCGTGTTTCGGTGATTCGCAGTTCGGCAGCGCGAATCTGGGCGTCCACCGCGTCACGGCGGCGCTCAGTGGCGAGAATGCCGTAGTACACCTGCTTGACCTTGTATGCAACCTCGTTTTCTGTGCGGCGCATATCGGCGCGGGCCCCGGCCGCATCCGCCCGGCTCACATCCACCCCCGCGCGGATTTTGAAAAACTGGGTGATCGGTTGCGAGAGCGTTGTCGTGCTCAGTCCGAAGTCGAGCTTGCCCTGATCCAGCGCTACGTTCCTGCCCGGCAGAGGCCCGATTTGGGGGTACACACCCAGGGTGCCTTCTGGGATATCGATGTGTTGCTGATCGGCCATATGCACGGCGGTTGATTCGTTCGTCAGGGCTGGGAAGAATCCGGCCCGTGCTCCGTGAACGCGCGCGTCCATTTCCTTCACCTTGTCGCCGGCGATCTTGACCATTGAGTTGTGTTGCGTGGCCAGCGATACGGCTTCATCGAGCGTCAGCGCACGCGGCTGCGTTTGTACCGCCGCAGTCAGTTTCTGCGCCCCAGTTCGATCAGCTTCATCGAGTGCCGGCTTGGGGGACTGCGCGTGCGCGACAGCGCCGCACGCAATCATTACCAGCACCGCCGCTGTAATCGGCTGCAATTCCTTGCGGTCGTGGCTCGGAACAACCGGTCCGGGCCGGGAATCGCGCTGGTGAATCAGAACGTAGATGACGGGAATCACGACAAGAGTGAAGAACATAGAACCAACCAATCCGAACGCAATTGCGCTCCCCAGCGGCGACCACATGCTAGAACCCGAAAGAATCATGGGCGTGACGCCGACTGCTGCCGCCATGGTGGTCAGGAAGATGGGCCTCAGCCTGCGCTCACCGGCTTCGATGGCGGCCTCCTCGATCGGGATGCCTTCCATCATTCGCTCGCGAATGTAGTCCACGAGGATGATCGAATTCCGCACCACGACGCCACCCAAACTGACGATGCCTAAGAATCCAGTGAAACCGAAAGGATTGTTGGTCACCATTAATCCAACCGACGCCCCCAACAGACCCAGCGGGATCGCGGCCATGACCACCAGCGGATCGACCACCGACCGGAACTGGAACATCAGAATGAGATAGATCGCAATCGAGCTGATGAGCAGGGCGTTCACCATCTCGGGGAAGGTATCGTTCTGGTTCTCGTACTCGCCGCCGTACCAGACGCGATAGCCCGGCGGCAGCGGGAGTTTATCGGTTACCGGGCGAATGCGCTCCAAGACCTGGCTCGGCAGTATGCCTCCCTGCGCCCAGGAGCGGATCGTCAGGGTACGTACCCCGTTCCGGCGAACAATGCGGCCGGGATCCCACACCGGAGACACCGTGGCAATACTGTCCAGAGGCACCCGTGCGCCGGTTACGGGCGAGATTACGTAAGTGTTGGCGACGTCGTTGAAGGTCTGACGACGCGCCGGTTCCAGCCGCAGGGCAACAGCGACATCGCGCTCGCCTTCCCAATACGTAGTGACGGGCACCCCTTCGAAGCCACCCGCAAGCTCCTGCCCGATGGTGGCATTGGTGAATCCAAGACGGTTAGCCACCTCCTCGCGGAGATTCACCTTGAGGCGATACGCATCTTCGCGCCAGTCACTGTGCACGTCCAGTGATCCCGGCGTTTGCTGGACTAGTTGGAGTACCCGGTCGCCAAAATGCCGCAAGACGCGCTCGTCGTCGCCGGTAAGTCGGACTTCGATCGCCGCTAACTGGACCGGACCCTGTTGCAACTCGCTAAGGAACGCGCGGGCTTCAGGAGCCGCCTGCGCCAGCCGCGGGCGCAGCGCTCTGACCAGCTCTGGCGTGACTTCCGCGGACCTGGTCGAGACCAGCAACTGGGCGTAGTTCTTGTCCGGCAATTGTGGGTTGACGTTGTAGTAGAAGCGCGGAAAGCTCGACCCTATGAACGAGGTGTAGTTAACCACTTCTTTCTCGTGACGCAGCACGTCTTCGATGCGCCTCACGGCGGCCTCGGTCGCTTCCACTTTCCAGCCTTCCGGAAGCCAGACGTCCACCACAAACTGGTCGCGCTCGGCGAACGGGAAGAACCGCTCCGGAAGGCGATGGAGTACGAACGCGCCCGCGGCCACGGCAAATATTCCCGATACCACTGCGACGGGCTTCCATTTCATCGCCACCACAATTACCCGGTTATAGATCGACTGCATGATTTCCAGCGGCGACCGGCGCTTCTTTTCCGTAGCCGCTCCGTGAGTATGCAACCCCTGCTTGATGAAGAATTGGCTCAGCATGGGCGTCAGCAGCATGCCGACAAGGAAAGACGTCGACAGCGCGATCGCCACCGTCAAGGGCAAGGCGCGAATGAATTCGCCGGTGGCCCCGGAAAGGATCAGAAACGGCAGGAAGGAACAGATAATGGTCAGAGTGGCGGTAAGCACGGGAACCGCCAGTTCGCTCGCGCTGCGCCATGCCGCTTCCGGCCGCGGTACGCCCTCATCGAGCAGTTCAATATAGTTGTCTGCGATCACAATGGCGTCGTCCACCACCATTCCCAGCACCACGATGAGCGCGGCGATTGACACCTGGTGAAGTTCGATGCCGAAGGCGTTCAGCAGACCGAAGGTCGCCGAAATCGTAACCGGAATGGCAACCGCCGAGACTAGCGCGACGCGAAACGGCAGCAGAATCACGGTGACCAGAATGACCGAAAGGATGGCGGTACCGAATTCCCGGATGAAGCCCCGCACGCGCTCGGCCACCACTGTGGGCTGGTCGGCAACGAAATCGATCTTCAGATCGGGCGGCAACAGCGGGCGCAGCCGGTCTAGAGAAGCGTGAAGCTCCTTGCCGAAGTCCACGATGTTGTTGCCTTCCTGCATCTCCACCGAAAGCAGAAGCGCGCGCTCGCCTCTTGATCGCACATATTGCGTCGGGTCCTTGTAAACGCGATCCACATTGGCAAGGTCGCCGATGTACACGGGTTGTCCCGTGCGCGAGACATCGATCATCACGCGCCGGATCTGTTGCTCAGTTTCGAATGCGCCCGTCGCCTGGATAGGGGGTTTTCCGCGTTCGGTCGGCACAGCGCCGGCGTAATGCACGATATTGCGGCCTTCGAGCGCCTTCATGATCTGCTCCGCCGATACCGAGTACTGGGCCAGGCGGCTGAGCGAACTCGAAACGTCGATCTCCTCCTTCTGCTCGCCGATGCGCTTGACCTTGGAGACAGCCCGAATGCGACGGATTGCCGACTCGATCCGCTCGGCATAGTCTTTCAGCTCGCGGTAGCCGTAATGATCGCTATGAATCGCCAGCAGCACCGCGACCGTGTCTCCGAAGTCGTAGTCGACGATTGGGCCTTGCACGCCGTCCGGAAGATCCGTCTTCTTCAACTCCGCCAGGTCGAGACGCAGCTTGGACCAGAACTTCTCCGTGTCCTGAAGGTTGTCTTCCAGGTTGAGATTGATGAACATCGCTCCGTTCATGCTCGTCGAGTACGTTTTCTCGCGCCGAACGCCCTCGATTTTGAAAATGCGCTGCTCGACTTTCTGCGTGACCTGCTCCTCGACCTCCGCGGAGGAGGCGCCGGGATAAAAAGCAGCCACGATTCCCTCGCGCACGTGGATCTTCGGATCCTCGCGACGCGGCATCCGCAGCAGAGCGTAGGCGCCGGAGACGACCAACATGATCGTGAGGGCTATGGTGACCTGCGGATAGCGCAAGGAGGCTTTTACGGGATTCATCGCGCGCCTCCCGCGATCTCGACGAGGCTGCCCTCGCGGATCTTCTGCTGGCCGGCTACGACAACCTGTTCGCCGCCGCTCAGGCCGGAGCGGATCTCGACTTCATTGCCAACTGGCGGGCCAACCTCGACCCTGCGGCCGTAGACACGCTTGCGGTCCGGGAAGTAGACGAACACCGTGGCCGCGCCCTGCGGATCGGGCACGATGGCCTCGCCGGGGATGGTCAACGACCGGATCTTTGCGGGCCCAAAGATGCGGGCTTCCGCCACCATGCCGGCAAGCAGCACCGGTCCGGGGTTGGGAACGAGGATCTTTACCGTGTAGGTGCGCGACGTCGGTTCGGCCGCGACCCCGATAATGGCCACCTTACCTGCGAAGCGGCGTCCGTCGAGCGAAGGCGCCGAGATCTCCGCTGCGGCGCCTTGGTGCACTTTTGCGATCTCCGCCTCCGGAACTCCAACCCGAACTTTGACCGGGTTGATTTCGACAATCGAGAAGACCGGCGTGCCGGCGGCCACCGTCTGCCCCGGGTCGACTCGGCGCATGCCGATGTTGCCGGAGATCGGCGCGACAAGCCGCGTGTCACTGAGCCGCTTGCTTTCCTCGCTCGCCTGGGCGTCGGCGGCGTGCGCCTGTGCAGTGGCTGCGGCGCGATCTTCCTTCCGCGTCCCTTCCTGAGCCATGTCGTAGCGTTCCTTCGCGGCTTTGTACGCCGCCTCGATCTTCTGAAAGTCGTTCGGGGGCAGGCTCTTTCGTTCCACCAGGAACTTCATGCGCTTGTATTCGTCTTCCGCGCGTTCGAATTCGATGCGGGCCTGTTCGAGTTCCTGTCTCCGGACACCGGCGTCCGCCCTCTGTTCGACCGCGACCGCCGCTGCCTTCTGTGCCTCCGCTGCGTTGAACGCGTTTCGGTAGTCGGTGGGCTCGATTTCCGCTAGTAACTGGCCTTTGGTGACATGCTGGCCCTCTTCGACGAGCACCCTGACCACGCGGCCACCCACCTGGAAAGCTACGTCAGCCGTTTCCGAGCCCTCAGCCGAACCGCTGGCGCTCACCGATTCGGCCCGCTCCACAACGGCTGGAGCCCGAACCTGAACCGGCACCACGGCCTGCTCGGAAGCTGCATGGGTTTCTTGGAGGCTGCACGACGTGAGCGCCGTGACGCCAAGCACGATAAGAAAAGTGAAGATCTGGTTCTTCTGCATTGAAATCATCCTCAATAAGGAATTGGGGAGGCGCTCATCCGGTCAAACGCCAGCTTGGCGGCCTCCGTGTACATGCGTTCCGATTCGGGATCAGTATCTATGGCTATGCTGGCCAGACCGTGTGCAACGGCCAACAGCACAAGCGCCACGATTTCCGGCCGATCAGCCGGGACTCCGTCCCTCGCGCTGAGAAACCGGCCCACTGAAGCGGCGTACGTTTCGAGTTCTTGCTCCCGGAGTCCGGCGAGGTGCTTTCGGACGGAGCGATCTCTCATCGCCCTCCGGCTAAATTCCATTCGCAAGGCGATGAAATCCTTCAGCCGCCACTGCTTCGAGAACCATTCCCGAACCGCGGCAATGCGCTCCGTAGGTTCGGATAGTTGTTGAAAGAGATCGTCGAGGGCTTTGGGCCGGCGGCGGTCGATGACTGCAAGGAATAGCTGCTCTTTGTCGTCGAAGTTGGAATAGAAGGCGCCCCGGGAATAACCCGCACTTTCGCTGATGTCCTCTACTGAGGCACCGTCGAAGCCTTTCCGGATGAAGAGTCTCTCGGCTGCTTCGATGAGGCGCGTTCGTGTCAACTCTTTGCTCTCTTCTCGTGTGAGCCGTTTCCGTGCCTTCATAGCGATTCACTCATGAATGCCGATGCTGATCTGCATCCGGACGTACTAGAATTCGCACTTGGTTAGCCATTCCCTTCGAGATCGGAATACAAGCGCAAGCTGTTAAATCAACGAGGCTTGCGCCTTGCGGCGAGTCAGATTCGCGCCTCCGCAACAGCAAGTGCCCATGTCTTCTGCCGAACTTCGGCGCGGCGCAGCATCATCGTCGTGTTGATTCGAGTTGGCAGACTAAGTTGCATCGGGAAAGGATGGCAACAGGAACTGCGATCGTGTATCGAATGGCGCAGCTTTCAGGCACAATGCAAAGCCTGACGTGGCATTCTCATGAGACAGACCGGTGGGAGATCACAAGATGGCGTGATTGCTATGCGGTTGTGCAATTCGGAGCAGGATTTCCTGGATTGGTGTTGCTGAGGAGGTTCAGTTTTGCTCAACGAAACTGGCGTGCTATGTTGTATTTTCGCATTCGAGATTGCAACGTCGTTCGCTTTAGTCCCAGGCGAGCAGCCGCACCGTCCGGGCCTCCAACTTGGCCGTTTGCTTCCTCCAGCGCCTTTAGAATCCTCGCCCGTTCGGGATTCTGCGATTCAGTGGACGATCTTCCGTGAAGTGCAAGCGGAGCCGCCTTGCCGATGAGCTCAGACATCGGCACTTGAAGCGCGCTCCCCTTGGTCAGGATGACGGACCGCTCCAGCACATTCTGCAGCTCGCGGATGTTGCCCGGCCAGTCGTAGTTCGTGAGTGCGTCCATAACGCACGTGGGAATCGTATCGATGTTACGGCCCATGCGCCCCGCATGTTTCTGGACAAAGTAGCGCGTGAGTAGCGGTATGTCTTCGCGGCGTTCCTGTAATGGCGGAACATTCAAGGGAAAAACGTGCAGCCGATAATAGAGGTCGGCGCGAAACTTGCCCTCTTCCACCATCGCCTTCAGGTCCCTGTTCGTGGCGGCCACAAATCGGACGTCGGTGCGGATGGTCCGATTGCCGCCAACGCGCTCGAATTCCTGATCCTGGATGGCGCGGAGCAGCTTCGGCTGGAGCTCCAGCGGCATCTCGCCGATCTCGTCGAGAAAGAGCGTTCCCTGGTTCGCCAGTTCGAAGCGTCCGATCTTCTGTGCCACCGCTCCGGTGAAGGAGCCCTTTTCGTGACCGAACAGCTCGCTTTCGAGCAGGCTGGCGGGGATCGCCGCGCAGTTCACTTTGACGAAGCTGCCCTTCTTCCGGCTGCTCAACTCGTGTATGGCCCGCGCTACGAGTTCCTTTCCTGTGCCTGTCTCACCTAGAATGAGAACGGTTGAGTCGGTGGGCGCCACGGTTTGAACACTCTTTAGCACAGCTTGAAAACCAGGACCTTGGCCCACCATGTTCCCGATGTTCTGGTCGAGGCGGATCTCGTCTTCCAGGTAGAGCTTCTCGGTAGCGAGCCGTTCCTTCATTTCTGCTAGCTCGCCAAAAGCAAGTGAATTCTCCACCGTCATGGCAATTTGGCTTGAAACCTGCACCAGGAACTCGACATCCTCAGGAGACCAATCATCCTCGCTCCTGCGATTGAGCGCCAGCGCTCCGATCACGCGATCTCGTGCGATCAACGGAACCGAGCAGATGGACTTAAACCCTAGCTCCACAAACCGCCGAAAATCCGCATTCGGATAGCGGTCTATATCGGTGTCGCGAGCCACGACGGGCCTTCCCGTGGCGAGCACCTCTTCGGCCGGCATGCCCATGGGGTTGAAAGGCCCCTTGAATGCTTCGCAGCACTGCGGACCTGTGGAATGCAGCGCGTACACATCGAGGAGGCCGGTCTCCGTATTGCGCAGCGTCAGCAGCGCGTAATCGTGCTGAATGACCTTTGAGAGTTGGCCAGAAATGGCAGTAAATAGCTCGTCTGGCTCTAGCTTCGAGACAAGTGCATTCGTTACATCAAACAGCGTCCGCAACCGGTCGCGCTCCCTCAGTGCTTTCTGCTTTGCGAGGAAAGACTCGACCGCGACCGCAAACTCGCTGGCCACGCGCTCCAGGAATGCTATCTCGGCCGGACTAGGATCGAGTGGCGCTACTGAGCTGAAGCCGAATGCCCCGAGCCGGTGATTGCCCGTCGTGAGGGGGACGAGTAAGAGGGTACTGATCCCGAAATCGCGAGTGCGTCTTACGAACTCCGGCCATCGAGTTTCAGACTGAACAGGTGAAACTACGAGTGGCTGCTGGTTCAGCCATACCCAACCGGCCGGATCCTCGTCGACTGGCAGCCGGAGGTTCGTGATGACGGGATTGCAGGGCTCATTCAAAATGTATCCCTGCATTGCGTTTCCGTTCGGATCATGCAGAATTAGCCCGACATGATCAAAGCTGACGATTCGGCGAAGAGATTCCGCTACGCCCTCGAGCAGACTTCTTAGGTCAGTGCGGCCGGCGATCGAACGCGAGAGCGCGATCACAGCCTTATAAAGTCTGTCCTTGCCGGCGCCGTTTTCGTTGCCGATCCGGACGGTCGAATCCATCGGTGCGACGGTCTCGATCTCTTTCATCACGCGCCGCACGCCTGCAGTGCCGCCGATGATATCGTCAGAATGGAGCCCCGATCCCAGATCCACGTTTTCCATGACTTATTCTCCTGTTGCTCTTTTACGTACCTGGCTGAGTTCCTGCATTTACAGCGTTACCCGACCGCCTGTTATGCAGCAACACCATGGACCTCGCGCGAACGGAACACGCGCGCCTCTCGGAAGAATGTCAGGATGGGCGCCGATGCGCTGTGCGTCACTCGGATGCAGTCAGTGTGGCGAATCTGTCCGGTCACGATGAGATTGGACAAAGGCTGGACCAGCAAGCGCTCGATCGCACGCTTCAACGGGCGGGCGCCATATCTCACATCGGTGCCCTCCATCAACAAAAAGTTCCGGGCGCTCTCCGTCAAATTCATCGAGAAGGGCTTGCCTGCCTGGGCCTTTTCAATGCGCTCCTGCACTTCGTCGAGCTCAATTTCCAGGATTCTACGCAACTCGCTCGCGCCCAGCGGGTGGAAGATCACCGTTTTGTCAATGCGGTTCATGAATTCCGGAGTGAATTTGCGGCGCGCGGCCTCGAGGCCCGCGCGCGACATCTTATCGCTGAGCTTTGGGTCGATGGCGCCTACGGCGTGCTGGCGTTCGGTTTCCATTGAGACGAAACCTAGTTTGGGCCGTAGCATCGCGTTCATCTCTGCCGCTCCCAGGTTGCTGGTCATGAAAATCATGGCCTGCGAGAAATCAACGCGGCGGTTATCACCTAGCGTCAGCGTCGCTTTATCGAGAATCCCGAGCAGCAGGTTCCAGAGCGCGTCGCTGGCCTTCTCGATCTCGTCAAACAGCACCACGCTCAACTTCACACTCTCGGTGTGGTGTCGATTCAGGGCTTCCTGGCTCAGCGCGGGATGGGTTTCGCGATGCCCCAGGTATCCTGGAGGAGACCCAATCAGCTTGGCGATCTCATGGCTGTGTTGGAACTCAGCGCAGTCGATCTTGATTACCGCGCGCCGATCCCCAAGCAAACTCTCGGCCATCGCCTCCACGAGCCTAGTTTTGCCTGAGCCGGTCGGACCGAGAAAGAGGAAAGTGCCGATCGGCCGGCCAACCGGGGACAGTCCAGCGAGGTAAGCCTGGTACGTCCTCACGATATCCTGAATTGCTTCGTCCTGCCCCACTACGCGGCGACGAAGTTTGTTCGCCAGATCCTCCGCTTCTGTACCGGTTCTCGTGGCGTCTAATGCGGTGACTTTAAGCATGGGTCCTCCTTCGCTTTCGCCGACGAGACCGCCAAAATGAAAATTGCCCCGGATCTTGGGTTGCAGATCAACGTTTTCCATGACTAATCCTCCTGTTCAACGTTCATGGATCTCGCGCCCGACCACGACGCCTGTTTGGACCCCCGGACTCGCCGCGAACGTCTTATCGAGCACTCGTTCCAGGATTCCCTGTACTTCATAACAAGCTCATTGTTGACCGATTGCTGCCGGCAGCCAACCCTATATCGTCGTGCCGTCAGTTGATTCAATCGTGAAAGCGGCGTGTACCACTTTTTGGGGTGCGTCGACCGGCCCTAAAGAGCGCAGCATGAATTCTGAGCCCTTCCACAGAGCAGTCCTTCGAGAGACCAGGGGGGAGCCGCGGGCCCTGTCTCCTTTGCTCCAGGACAAGGTCTAACGGATTGGTGCGAGGGACTGCGAAGCGTTTCCAGTGGAGTTGACGGTCCCCGCCTCCGTCGCACACTGCGTCTCATGTCCGCCGCTAATTGGGCTCTTTCGGATGAAGAACGAGACCTCATGAGCTTTCGTCGCGCACCTAAGTCGAAGCGGAACTACCGCGTGGTGCCCACTCGTTTGTGTACTTCCTAACAATGCTTCGTAATAAGATAATAGAGGGCATCGGTCACCACGGGCAGACGCCCGGCGTTGGGACCCCCTCCCGATTACAGAACGACTGCAATACATAGGTCAAAAACCGGCTCTCCGGAGTGAAGCTGTAGTGGAGAAGACGTGAACGGCGCTGAAAAACTGATTCGGGTCCTTATAGTGGACGACCATCCGCTGCTTCGGGAAGGAATCTCGGCCTTAATCGCCGCCGAACCCGACATGACAGTGGCGGCGGAAGCTGCCAACGGCCGGGAGGCCGTCTCACAATTCAAACTGACGCGCCCGGACGTAACCCTGATGGACCTGCAGATGCCTGACATTGGGGGCATCGAGGCAATCATCGCCATTCGGGGGGAATTCCCGAATGCCCGCATCATTGTCCTGACAACCTATACAGGCGACGTCCAAGTCCTGCGGGCGCTGAAAGCTGGCGCGCGGGCTTACCTGTTGAAGGGGCGCGTAAACACGGAACTCCTGGCGATCATTCGTGCCGTGCATAGCGGGCAAAAGCGCATCCCGCCGGAGATTGCCGCCGAACTGGCCGACCATGCCACCGAAGACGACCTCAGCGCCCGCGAGATCGACGTGTTACGTCTGATCGCGACCGGAAACGCCAATAAAGAGATCGCCGCGAGGCTGTCCATTACGGAGGAAACGGTCAAGAACCACGTCACGCACATCCTAGCCAAGCTGGGAGCCAATGACCGGACCCATGCCGTGACGATAGGGATCAAGCGGGGGTTCATCGAACTCTAGAACCGCAAGCGGGCGAGCGCGAGCTACTCGGCACCGCCTCGGCGCAACGAGCGCATCAAGGCTCCGGTGGAAGAATCTGCTTTCTGCCGTAGAGCCGCGCATCGATGGACCAGGCGCCCGGTCCGATCATCGCTAGGCTGATGACCAGAGCTGCCAAAACGATTGCCAACGACTGAGCTCCGGGTTGGGTGAAAGCGATCCACGCCTCCACCAGTCCGGCCAGTACTCCCACCACGGGAGTCCACAGGCCTCCAAAAATCAGGAGACCCGCGGCTGCACCGACGATTTGTAGAACGACGAGCCCGGTATGAGGCTCCCCAGTCATGGCAGCGATTCCTCGGTTAATAAGAGCGCCTCCAGCGAGCACGCGTAACAGTAAAATCCCTCCGCCTGGCCAGCCATCAGCGAAGGTCGAAAATAGGCGTTGCAAGGTGTCCCGTCTTAAGAGTAAGAAATTTGCAACCGGACGGGAAGGTCCCAAATGGGGATCAGGCACTCCTACTTTCGTGTACTACAGTTCGATAATTCCTCGCTTCAGCGCGATCGTCACGGCATGTGTACGGTCGTTCGCCCCCAGCTTGGAGAGGATATTCGTCACGTGTCTCTTGATGGTGTCCTCGGCGAGATCGAGCTGCGCTGCGATCTCCTTGTTTGCGTTGCCCGCGGCGATCAGCCGGAGCACGTGAATTTCACGCTCCGTCAACTCGTCCTCGCCGGTATGTTCGGCCAAACCGGAAGCCACTTCGGCTGGAATCCTCTTTTGTCCCGCATGTACTGCTCGGATGGTCCCCAGCAGTTCTTTATTGACGTTTGTTTTCAGCAGATAACCGCGTGCGCCGGCCTCTATCGCGCGGACCACCTGCACATCGCCGGAATACGTCGACAGCACGATGATTCGGGCCCCCGGAAACTCGCTGCAAATCGCGATGATGGCTTCGATCCCGTTTATATCGGGCATCTGCAAGTCCATCAATGTTACATCCGGCCGGTGCGCGCGGAACGCCTCGACGGCTTCCCGCCCGGTGGATGCTTCCGCCACCAGTTGCATATCGGATTCCGCGCCAATCAACCTGCGGATGCCGTTACGCAACAAAGCGTGATCGTCTACTGTAAGGACCCGAATCGGTTTCTGTTCGGTGGTCACGATTCCACTTTCTCACGAAACAGTCGCACTTCCCTCTGGGCGATGCCCATAAGCAATCCGGGCCGGAACGGTGAGTTCCGCTTCCGTGCCCGCACCAGGTTCGCTCCAGAGTTTCAACTGCGCCCCGATGCGTTTTGCGCGCTCGCCGACGCCCGTCAATCCCCAGTGACCCTGGCGCGCACCTGACTCCAGGACCTCGCGATTGATACCCTTTCCATTGTCCCGAATCCGCAACCGGAAGAAGCTGGCATCGTACGCGAGTCCGGCCTCAATGCGACTGGCCTCCGCGTGATGGAAGGCGTTCCGCAGCAACTCGCGTGCTATCTGGTAGACCTCGTCCTGAAGAAGCAGGGCCAACGGCTGCGGTGCTCCTTCTACAATCACCCGGAAATCCGGCGCGTCACCCTGGCCACCGGAGGGCCCTGCGAGTTCGCTTCCTGCGGCAGTGAGCAGATGCTCCAGATTGCTCCCCAGCGCCGAGTCGGCCCGCAGACCTTGTATGGCATCCCGGCCCTCGGCGATGGCCTGGTCTCCCTTGCGGATGGCCGCGTCCAGCGTCCGCATGGCATCTTCGGTGCGCCCGGGGAGCAGGTTGCGCGCCGCCTGAAAGGAAAACATCAGCCCCTGCACGCTCTGCAACAGCGTATCGTGCAATTCGCGGGCGATACGCATACGCTCGTTCAGGCGCGCCTCGCTGGCCATGTGCAGCGCCCGCTGCATTTGCGTCACGCGCTCTTGTTCGGCACGCTTGCGGTCGGTGATGTCCCGTGCCAAACACACGCTGAGGCGATGACCGCCCCGCCAGATCGGGCGGACACGAACCTCCACTGGGAACACGGTCCCATCCTTTCGACGATGAAGAGTCTCGAAGTCGCACACTACTCCCGCCTGAAGCTGGTCCTGGATCCACCCCGATCGTGCGGTATCGACATTCGGGTCAAACTCATGGGGCTTCATCCCGATCAGTTCCTCACGGGTGTAGCCGAGGCTCTCGGAGGCCTGGCGGTTCACGTCGATAACGTTGTATTGATCGTCGAGCAGTAAGAATGCGTCGGTCGCATTGTCGACAAAGGTTCGGAAGCGGCTTTCGGCCTCGCGCAGGTCTTCCTCGGCTAGCTTGCGCTCCGTGATATCGGTACTTTTCCCGTACCATTTGACAATCTTTCCCGTTTCGTCGTGCAGAGGTACATTGCGGATCAACAGCCAGCGATATGTCCCGTCTGCTCTGCGGACGCGCGCTTCGGCCTCCATTTCCTGCCCAGTCGCGATAGCTGCTCGCCATGTTTCGAGGAAATGGGCTCTGTCCTCGGGGTGAACCGCGGTTTCCCAACCCCAGCCGAGGCATTGTTCCATAGATAGACCGCTGAATTCCCGCCACCGCTGATTGATGAAATCGAGCGAGCCGTCCGGTAAAGCGCTCCACACGTATGCAGGGATGGTATCGATCGTGAGCCGGAGGCGCGCTTCATTAGTCCGCAAGGTCTCATATAGAGCCGAAAGCCGCCGGGCGGTGTCGTTGAACACGTTCCCGAGTTGGGCAAGTTCGTCTGGGCCACGAATTGCGACTCGCTGTTGAAAGTCGCCCTCTGCGAGGGCCTGCGCCCCAACCTGTAGCTCGGAAAGAGGACCCGTAATGGATCGAGTAGCATACCAGCCGAGACCGACCGCGATCAGTAATGCCAGCAATGCGGAGACCGGCATAACCACAACGAGCTGCCGACGCGCCTGCTCCCCGCTCTCCATGGCTTCAACCCGCTCCCGTGAGATCTCCCGGTCAACCTTTTCGACCAGCGATGAACTCAGTTGGATGAGCGCTTGCACCTGATCCCTCACTCGGAGGCTTAATGCAAGCCAGTCGCCTACAGACGCCAGTTCTACCCCAGCATCCAGCTGAGAAGGCAGGGTCACCCGCAGTGTTTCCAGTGCGCTCCGGATGGTGGGGTCCTGCCGTGTATCCATCGATGATCCGCACAATTGCTGGGCTTGCGCAATATCCTCGCCGAACTTCTGTCTTAATAAGGCAGCTTTCGTTGTGAACTGGCGAATGTCATGAGTGCTCGCCAATTCGGCCAGGTTGTCTCTGAAAGTATCTACGTCGAGGTGCACACGGGCAACGGACAGGGAATTCTGATCGGCCTGCGTCAGTCGCCGGGCAGGAGCTGATGTCCGCCTGAATTGCCACATGGCAATCGCATCAGCGGCGATCATCGACAGGACGATCGCCACAAAACACGCTGTTAACCGCGTCCCTATAGTGGCGCGGTCAAGCCGTAACGGATTCCTGAGCAACATACGTCGCACGCCTCATCGATGCGCACTCGCGCGTGTAACCGCCGCTTTAAGGCCGGTAATCTGCCCCAGTTTCACCTGCAGCGCAGAGGCAGCCTCGGCCGCAGTGACTTTGCCGGTAAGCACCGTGTGGACTGCCTCGTAGTAGGCGCGAGAAACATCCGGATATAGCTTGCCGGTGGTAGTCGACGGCCGCAACGCCAGGTGTTTCCGATGAACTTCCAGAAAAGTTGAAAAATACGGGTTCATGGCCAACACCGCAGGGTCTTTGTACAGATCCGGAATGGTCGGCGGCTGATTAGAATTCAAAGATCGCCTGCGCTGCTCGTCGCGTCCGCATAGAAATCGGACCAGCATCGCCGCCGCATGCGGGTGGCGGGAATGCCGGGAAATGCCATATCCATTGCCGCCCAAAGTTGCGGCGCTGCCTGCTCGCCCGCCCGGCAGGGGCGCTATGCCGAGGCTGCCTCTCGAAGGCGATCCTGGTGTAACGGCCGCAACATACGCATTCGTCCAGTTACGCATGAAGGCTGCTTGCCCTGCTTGCCAGATATTGAATGCATCCCATTCCTTGTATGCGGTCACGCCTGGCGGTGAAATGGAGCCTACCCAGCGGCGCGCCCTCTCCCATGCGCGTACTGCGCTCGGGTTATCCACGGTTACCGTTCCGTTTTCAATTAAGACGCCACCGCCCTCCGAGACTTGCCATTCGAGAGCGTTGCAGGCCAGCGCCTCAGAGGCCGCTCCCTGCCAGACGTAACCCCAGAACTCCGCGTGTCCCTTGGCACGCTCTCCGCTCTGAATGCGGGCGGCCATCGCCCCAAGTTCCTCCCACGTCTGGGGTGGCGCGCGGTACCCGTATTGACGGAGCAAATCAACTCTGTAATACAGTAGTCCGGCGCTAGTGTTATATGGCAGGGCAACCAGTCTGCCGTCCACGGTGTTATTGGCGATTAGGTCGGGAAAGTGCACTGCGATCTCTTGCGCAGGAGTGTAGGATTTCAGATCCAGAAGTTCGTTCGCAAGGATTCCGGGCCAGATCACGTCGATAGCGTATACATCTGGGGTGCTTGCCTCGCTTTCGAGCAGCTTACGCCAAGTGGCCAATTGCTCGACGGCGGTTTCCGGTGCGGGAAGTACCTCAACCCGGATGCCGCTCCGATTTGTGAACTGCTGCAATTCTTCATTCAGCAGACGCTGGGAATCCCGGTCTATCCAGCTTTGATGAATTAAAGTGAGTGTTACTCCGGCTGGCGATTTACTGGATTCTCTGCAGCCCTGCCCAGTTAGAACCGCGAGAACGCACGTGCCCAGCACAACAAATAATCGAACCGGCGACGAAAGATGTTGAACCGCTCGGATCCGTAAGTGTTTGGCGTCGGATTTGCAAGAGCAGGTCATTGTCCGGTGGTCACTACCCCGCCTTACGGTTACGAAACAGCCGCAATCCCTGGCGGCGCTGCACAGTTCGGTAAGCAATTCGGGCCGGAACCGTCAACTCCGCTTCTGTGCCCGCACCAGGTTCACTCCAGAGTTTCAACTGCGCCCCCATGCGTTTCGCGCGCTCGCGGATGCCCGGCAATCCCCAGTGCCCCTGGCGCGCGCCTTCCTCCAGGACCTTGCGGTCGATGCCCTTTCCATTATCACGAATGCGCAACCGGAAGAATTGGGGGGCATAGGCGATTTCGGCCTCGATACGGCTAGCGTGCGCGTGCTGGAAAGCGTTTCGCAGGATCTCGCGCGCTGTCCGATAGACCTCGTCCTGAAGAAGCGGAGCCAAGGGCTGCCACGCTCCTTCCACAGTGACCTGGAATACCGGAAGTTCACCCTCCGCACTGCAAGATCTCGCGAGTTCCTTTCCTGCGGCAATGAGCAGATGTTCCAGATTGCTCTCCAGCGCCGGATTGGCCCGCAGGCCTTGAATGGCATCCCGGCCCTCGGCGATGGCCGCGTCTCCCTCGCGGATGGCCCCTTCGAGCGTGCGGATGGCCTCTTCGGTGCGCCCGGGGAGGAGGTTGCGCGCCGCCTGAAACGAGAACATCAGGCCCTGAAAGCTCTGCAAAAGGGTGTCGTGCAACTCGCGCGCGATACGCATACGCTCGTTTAGGCGCGCCTCGCCGGCCATGTTGAACTCCCGCTGGAGTTGCCGGATACGGAACTGGTAAGCCATCCACAGGATTGCCAGAAAAACGGCCGCGCCGAGGGCGCGAAACCAATTCGTCTGGTAGTACGCCGGGGCAATGGAAAATTCCAGCGAGTCGCCGGCCTCGTTCCACACTCCGCTGTTATTGCTCGCGATCACGCGGAAGCGGTAATGACGGGGAGGAAGGTTCGTATACTGCGCTTGGCGGTCGTTGATCACTTCTTTCCAATCCTGATCTTGGCCCTCCAGCTTGTACTTGAAATGAACCTTCTCCGGCGCGACTAGGCTGAGCGCGGTGTAGTCGATCCAAACGTCGCGGACCAAGGCAGGCAGAGGCAAGTTTGAAACTGCCGCGCCCCTTAAGTTCTGCCAATGCATTTTGTGGTCGGTGGTGACTTGCTCGATGTGTACCGGCGGCGGGAGTTTGTTGTCGGCTAAATGGCGGGGATCGACCACTTGGACGCCTTCCCCCCCGAGGAACCACAGCTTGCCATCGGTAGACTTCGCCACGGGAGGACCGTAGTAGGCAGGCGAAACCGAGCGGAGCGTCACGCCGTCCGCCGCATCCCAAACCGCCGTTTTAATCCTGCGCTTCGGGTCGGCGATCCAGGCATCCAGTTCGGTGCGCGCGATGCGCACGAGGCCGCAGGCCGTGTACAACCAGAGCGAACGATCGTCATCCTCTATCGTCCAGTGAATCGTATCGCAGGGCAAACCATTCTTGGTTGTGAGCGCAGCAATGCGGCCGTCCTTAATGCGGCTAAGGCCGCCCTCCTCGGTTCCGGCCCACATGGCTCCATCCCGATCGAGCCGCAGACCGGGGACATGGCCCTTACCCAGCCCATCAGCCGCGGTGTACGAGGCGCGGACCTTACCATCTTTAAAATACAACACGCCCCCATCGGTCCAGAATGCAAGCCAAAGCCCCCCTTGGTCAGAGAGAATGACCTTAGCTTGTTGGCGACGTCCCAGTACTGACCAGGGGAAATGTTCGACCAAACGTCCCTCCAGCAAGTGCGAGAGACCCCGATTTCCTGAAAGCCAGAGATTGCCTGCCTTGTCCCCCGTGATGGAATACACTTCGTCGCTGGGCACGCCCTTTACCGCAACAAACCTGCCGTCGTTGAAATAAGCTAGTCCATGACCTGTGAAAGCCCAGATTCGCCCACGATCATCCTGGAACAGGGACTGCACCAAATCATCTGGCAGTCCACTTGACCGGCGGAAGATCGTGGTCTGTCCATTTTTCCACCTCGTCAAACCATCGTGAGTGGCTACCCAGATGCTCCCGTCCGTGGCTGCGACCACGGATTGCGTAAAGTCGCTCGACAAACCTTGTTTGACAGAAATAGTAGTGACGGGGAGCTCTCGAAAACGGTCGAGTCCTCGACTGGTGGAGACCCAGATATTGCCTTCACGATCCTCGAAAAGGCCGGCGATGATGTCGCCTGACAGGCCATCTGATTTCCTGAATACGTCTGTCCGGCCGTAATGCAAATGGATGAGCCCCCGCTCGTGGGTTCCGATCCAGAGACCTCCATCTCGGTCCCGCAGCAGTTTATTCGAATTTACATCACGGTCCGCCATCAGCACATTCGGATTGATTGCGCTGCGAATCGGGTGCGCTTCGAATTTGTCGCCGACGAGCTGCCTGAGTCCTGCGCCCCTCATGCCAATTAACAGCCGTCCGTCTTCGGCCCTACTTAGATCATCGATGCGCATTCCCGCCGTCGCATACCGCTTTGGAGGACCGGGTTTCCATCGCCAAAGCCCGGATTCTGCGCCGGCCCAGAGAGCGCCTGAGCTGTCCTCACCCAAACTCCAGACGAATGGGCCGAAGGCGCCATCCTGTCCGTAGCACTGCGCCCTGCCGCCTCGGATTGCGCAGAGCCGGCCGGAATTCTCCAGCGTGCCGGCCCACACCGTTCCTTCCCGGTCTTCGAGCAGCGATGTCACAAACTGTGTACCAAGCTCCGGGTAACGGGTCAGCAAGCCGCCACTCCAGCTCACGAGCCCAGCAAACGTGCCAATCCAAAGAGTACCGTCGCGCGTGACGAGCAGACTGTAAGGGGAGCTGGGGAGATGCTGGCCCGCAGGTGGTTGCCAGGGGACGCTGCGAACGCCATCGAAACGAAACAAGCCAAATTCGGAGCCGAGCCAGAGATAGCCATCCGTCGTCTGCGCCATCGCGAAAATGGTGCCCGCGGAGAAGCCATCCCGGACGGTCCAAGCGGTATGCGAGTACTGGCTGATGTTGAGGGCGGGATTCAATGCGAAGCCGCAGCCGCAGCCTGCCATCAGAACACCCAGTAACATGGCGACTCGTCGCACTATTCGCCTCTCCCCCGCGCGTTGCTGCGCCTTTTTCAACCGCCGCCAGAAGCGGAACTGTCCGATTCCTGCCACACCCGAGAACGGAATCGCGGACGTGATTAAGCCGGATAACAGGGCAAACGACGCGCTGCTTCGCCTACTCATTCCGTATCAAAATCTTGTCACAGTTGGGCATGCGCGTGCGTGTTGGTCACTGATACCGGCGGGCGACATTGTATTTCCGCATGCGTGATTGGAGGGTCGTCCGCTTCAGGCCGAGCCGAGCGGCTGCCCCGTTCGTTCCCCCGACCATTCCATTGGCTTCCTTCAATGCCTGGAGTATTCGGGCGCGCTCGCTTATCTCGGTGACATTCGAAGTCCGGCCATGCAACACGATGGGTGCGGACCTGCCGATGGTCTCCGGCATGGCAATCTGGAGCTCGGGCCCTTTGCTCAGAACCACCGACCGCTCGATGACATTCTGCAGTTCGCGAATATTGCCCGGCCAGTCGTAATTTGTGAGCGCCTCCAACCCATGCGTTGGAATGCTTTCAATGTTCCGGTCCATGCGCCGCGCATGTTTCTGGACGAAATAATGTGTCAATAGGGGTATGTCCTCCCGGCGCTTCCGCAAGGGAGGGACATTCAGCGGGAAGACGGCAAGCCGGTAGTACAGGTCCGCCCGGAACTGGTTCTCATCGACCATCGTCTTCAGGTCGCGATTGGTTGCGGCGACAATCCGCACGTCGACGCTGATAGTCCGGGTGCCGCCCACCCGCTCAAACTCCTGCTCCTGAAGAACCCGTAGCAACTTGGTCTGGAGGTTCAGGGGCATCTCGCCGATCTCATCCAGGAACAGTGTGCCACCGTGGGCCGCCTCGAACCGGCCTATGCGCTGCGCTACCGCTCCCGTGAACGCGCCTTTCTCGTGTCCGAAGAGCTCGCTTTCAAGCAACTCCGTCGGGATGGCCGCGCAGTTCACCTTCACAAATGGCCGATTCCCGCGTTCGCTGTGCATGTGGATGGCGCGGGCGATGACTTCCTTGCCCGTACCGGTTTCGCCTTCAATGAGTACCGTGGAGCCGGTGGGCGCCACGATCCGAACTTGATCCAAAACTCCGCGCAGGGCCGGGCTTGAGCCTACAATCCCCTCGAATTCGTTCGAGGACCCGTCACACCCGGAGTCCACGAATTCGCTGAGTTCGATCCGCGATCCCAACCGTGACTGAACCCGCTCGGCGCCCGAGAGGCTCGAAAAAGACCCGAAGTCGATTACTGCTGCGGTTGCCATATTGTCCTTCCTTGACGACTGATTGTGAGCTTTTTACTGCTCACCGAAAACCTTATTTAGTTGGGGGTGGAAGTGGTCGGATGGTTCAAGCTGGCAGTACCACTTTCAGGGGAAACGCCTACCTCTCATACGCGCGTCCGCCTAGACCCGGCTCGCACATGCGTCATAAGAACGTCTGGGAAAAACCTCATGGCGGGGACCGGCGGGCAGCCCAGCGGTGCTACCGCGGGGGAGGGACGAAATGCTTCCGGCCGTAAAGCCGGGCATCGACGGACCACTCGCCGGGCCCGATCAGCGCCAACGTCACGCCAAGCACCGCCAATGCGACGGGAATGCCCGCATGGCCCGGCGAGGAGAACGCAACCCACGCCTCGGCGCACGCCGTCACAACTCCGCCGACGGGCGTCCACAAGCCGGCAATGAGCAGGAGCCCGGACAGCGCTCCGATCACTTGCGGCGCCGCAACCGTGCCACTGGGTGTCGCGGCCACGCGGTACAGCAGAGCCGCGCCGACCAGCAACCGCTGCATCAAAAGCCCGGCACCAGGCCAGCCGTCCGCGAAGTGGGAGAAAAGCCGTTGCACATCTATCCCGTTTTCAGCTTACGGAAATCGCAACGGTTTTGAAAAGATTACAAAGAGTAAACGCCCAACTCCACTTTTGGGGGATTTACAGCTCGATGATGCCGCGCTTGAGCCCGATGGTGACGGCGTGCGTGCGGTCGTTCGCTCCCAGCTTCTCGAGGATGCTGGTGACATGTTTCTTCACCGTATCCTCTGCAACCGCAAGCTGCGCCGCGATCTCCTTGTTCGCGTTTCCCTTGGCGATCAGCTTTAGAACCTCCAGTTCGCGCGCCGACAACTGGTCCTCGCCGGTGTGCCCGGCCAGCTCGACCGCGACCTCCGACGGAACTCGTTTTTGTCCCGAGTGCACCGTGCGGATGGTCGCCAGCAGATCCTTATGCACATTTCCCTTCAGCAGGTAACCGCGCGCGCCAGCGCTCAAAGCGCGCACCACCTGTACGTCGCCAGAGTAAGTCGTCAGAACGATAATCCGGGCATCTGGGAATTCGCTGCGAATGGCGATGATCGCCTCGATGCCGCTGACATCGGGCATCTGCAGATCCATGAGGGTGATGTCCGGTCTGTGGTGGCGGAACTGCTCGATGGCCTCGCGTCCCGTCGAGGCCTGCGCCACCAGCTCCATGTCCGGCTCGAGGTCGACCAGCGCGGCGATGCCATTGCGCAGAAGCGCATGGTCATCGGCGGTGAGGATTCGGATTGTCTTGGTTTCGGTGTTCATGAATCCGTATTCTTTCTCCGGAGGAACGAAAAAGAGCCACCATTAGATGCACCGTACGCAGCCGCGGCCGGCAAGGTCAACACCGCTTCGGTGCCGGCTCCCGCTTCGCTCCAGAACTCCAATTTGCCGCCGAATCGATCCGCCCGTTCCCGCATCCCCGACATTCCCCAGTGTCCTGCGCGGCCGCCCGCCTTGAGAATCTCGGGATCGATGCCTTTTCCGTCGTCGCGGATGTGCACGCGAAGCTGGCGGCTCTCGTAGCGGATCTCCGCCTCGATCCGGCTGGCCTGGGCGTGCCGGAACGAGTTTCGCAGCAATTCCCGTGCGATCCGATAGACCTCGTCCTGGAGCAGCGGCTCCAGATCCCGCCGCTCCCCTTCCACCGTAAGGCGGAAGGCCGGTGGATTCTCCGGCGCTTCATCGGAGTGTGCCAGCTCCTGACCGGCCGCGGTGAGCAGTTGCACGAGATCGGCCCCGCCGGCCGGCTGGGCGCGCAAGTCCTGGATCGCGCTGCGCCCCTCGGCGACGGACCCGGCGGCCATGGTAATGGCGTCGTCGAGGCTTTGCACGGCCTTTTCCGGGCGCCGGTCAAACATATTCCGTGCGGCCTGCATCTGAATCAGCGAAGCCTGAAAACCCTGCAAAAGCGTGTCATGCAACTCGCGGGCGATGCGCGTCCGCTCCTCCGTTTGCGCCGCGAACTCCCGCGCGATCTGGTATAGGCGAAGCCGGTACAATCCCCAGATGCCAGCCAGAAAGGCCGCCACGCAGAGCGCGCCGAACCACGTGGTCTGATAGTACGCCGGAGCTATGGAGAACTCCAGCGTATCGCCGGTCTCGTTCCACACCCCGTTATTGTTGGAGGCGATAACGCGGAAGCGGTAATTGCGAGGCGGAAGATTCGTATAGGACACCTGGCGCTCGTTGATGACTTCGTGCCAGTTCCGGTTCTGTCCCTCAAGCTTGTACTTGAAATGGATTTTTTCCGGCGCAACCAGGCATAGGGCGGTGTAATCGATTCGGAGGTTGCGGACGTTGGCGGGCAGGCGCATCCCGGGCCTGAGGTCGTATGGTCTGTCGTCAGCGGCGATCCGCTCGATGTGCACCGGCGGCGGGAGTTTATTCAAAACAAGATGACGGGGATCGACGACTTGGACGCCGTCTCCGGTCACGTACCACAGCTTGCCGCCGGTGGACTTCACGACGCGAGGACCGTGGCCGGTCGCGGCGCCAGAGCGGAGCCTGACGCCGTCCGACGCATCCCAAACCGTCACTTCAACCCTATGCTTCGGGTCGGCGATCCACGCGTCCAGTTCGGTTCGCATAATGCGCACCAAGCCGCAGGCTGTGTACAACCAGAACGAACTATCGTCGTCCTCTATCGTCCAGTGAATCTTGTCGCAAGGCAGTCCATTCCTGCTAGTGAGCGTAGCGATGTGGCCGTCTTTGAGCCGGCTGACACCGCCCCCCTCGGTTGCAGCCCACAGCGCCCCTTCCCCATCGAGTTGAAGACCGGCCACATTGCCCTCGGCCAGCCCATTACTGGCTGTGTACGACGCTCGCAGTTGGCGATCCTTGAAATACGACACGCCGCCGCCCCAGAATCCAAGCCAGAGCCCGACTTGCTCACGATCAGCGGCGATGACGGAAGCATTTCCGTGGTGTCCCAACTCCGACCAAGGGATCTGTTCGACCAAACGTCCCTCCCGCAAGTGCCAGAGACTGTGATCCTCTGAAAGCCAAAGGTTACCCGCCTTGTCCCCAGCCATGAAATGAACTTCTCCGCTACCTACGCCGGTTACGGGAACAAACCTGCCGTTCTGGAAATAAGCAAGTCCGTGAGGCGTGGACGCCCAAATTCGCCCACCATCATCCTGATATAGAGACTGCAGCATGTCATCGGGAAGTCCAGTTGCCTTACGGAAGACTGTAGTCTGTCCATTCTTCCACCTGGTCAGACCACGTTGAGCACCAATCCAAACGCTCCCATCCGTGGCTGCGACCACGGACTGAGTAGCATTGCTGGACAAGCCCTCTTTCTCGGAAATAGTCGTGAAGGGGAGTTCTCGAAACCTGTCGAGTCCTCCACTGGTGGCAGCCCAGACGTTGCCCTCACGATCCTCGAAAAGCCTGAAGATGACATCACCTGAGAGGCCATCCGATCGCGAGAAAGTATCTGTCCGGCCGTGATGTACATGGATGATGCCGCGATCCACTGTTCCGATCCAGAGGGCTCCATCGCGGTCCCGGAGCAGTTTATTGGGGTGGACTGCGCCGGGTATCGGATACTCCTTGAGATTCTCGCCAGCGAGCTGTCTGAGTCCTACTTCGTGCATGGAGATCAGCAGCCGTCCGTCATCGGCTGTTTTTAAATCATTGATCTCCGTTGGCGGCGTCACATATCGCTTTGGAGGGCCGGGTTTCCATCGCCAAAGCCCGGACTGGGCGCCGACCCAGAGAGTGCCTGAGTTGTCCTCATACAGGGAGAAAACGCCTCTGCCGAATATGCCATCCTCCCCGTAGCACTGGGCGATGCCGCTTCGCATGGCACAGAGCCGCCCGGCGGGACTTGCCAGTATGCCGGCCCACACCGTTCCCTCATTATCCTGGAGCAGCGACGTGACAAACTGTCCATCAAAATCCCGGCGGGGGGTCAGCCTGGCGCCACTCCAGGTTACAAGGCCAGCAAACGTTCCAATCCAAAGCGCGCCGTCGCGCGCGGCGAGTAGCGCGTACATGTCGGTGCCAGGGAGATGCTGACCCGCAGGTGGCTCCCAGGGGACACTACGAACTCCGTCGAAGCGAAACAAGCCGAATTCCGTGCCGAGCCAGAGATACCCATCGGGCGTTTGGGCAATCGTGTAAATGGCCCCCTTAAAGAACCCTTCCCGGACGGTCCACGCGGCATGGGCGTACTGGCTGATGTCGAGGTCGGGATTCAACGCGGAAGCGTAAGGGCACATGGCCGCGAGCAAGCACAATACACTGGCGGCGTGTCTTTTTCTCGCGCTGTCCATGTATGACTTAATATTATCCCGCTTAGAATACTCGACAATTCCTCCGAAGGCAGTCGGCATCCCTGCGCTTAGCTCGCCCCCGGGCCGCTAGACGGCCACTGCCGAGATTCGGCTGGCGACGGGGCAAATGCCATCCGTTCCTGTGCTACTGACACCGACCGCGTTGAGATCTAAGGGGTTCGCTGAGGCCGCGAAAACTTCCAGAGATGAGTGCATCGTCAACAGGGTCGCCGCCGAAGCGGACCTGCTGCTGGCGCTTCATTGAGCTCCATTTGTTCGCCGGTTTTCCGGTGGCCGGAAATCCGTGCTCCCCGGAGTTTCGTCCTACAAGACCATCCTGGCTCATGCGAAGGGGTGCGAATTTCTTGCTTCACTAGCCTGTGGACATCACGGTGGTCGCGAATGGCGGATGTCCACAGCATCAGAACATCCATCAGGCAGTGAAGCGTCTCAACTCGGCCGAGGCCACGAACAAAGACGGCGGCGTAATCATCATGGTCGCGGGCAATCAGACCCTCTTGGCGTGCAGCGCATCGCCTGTAGCACTGCTCGTCGGGCTTACCAAACGGCGGAGTTGTATGGAGCCGCACTGGGATTGCTTATCCGCAATACACCGCGATTACGCGAGTTGGATCACGGAGAGTGGGAAGGCAGGAAAGCGAAGGAACTACTGTTAGATCCAAACTCTGGCTACGCGAAGCGGCTATCGGATCCTAAATGGATTGCCATACCTGGTGGTGACGAAAGCGTGCAGGGTGCACAGCAACGTGCCGCAGACGCTGTACGAGAGGGCGCGGGACGCAAAGCAGACAAGTGAATCTGTCTACCGCTGTTCGCATTGAATGAAATCAATCTCCCAGCAGTCGCCCGTAGCGTTCCAAAGTCTTCACGTGGTCGCAGACCGCTTTGATGCCGGCGGTCAGCGGAATTGCCAGGATCAGCCCGGCGGCACCCCATAGCACGCTCCAGAACATCAGCGCCAGGCTAACCACCAGCGGGTTCAAGTGCACGCGCGGACCCACGATCTTCGGGTAGAGCAGGTTCATCGCTAGAAGATGAAACAGCGCCACTACGCCCACGATGATCAGGTACGGCGCCGGAGTGCTGTAGACGGCCAGTGCCGCCAGGAGCGGCGGGGCAAGCGCCAGCGGCACTCCGACGAAAGGCACGAGGCTCAGGAAGCCGCTCAAAGGCCCGATCAGAATCGGATACGGCAGCGAAAACGCCCAGAAAAAAGCCGTGCTGGCGACGGCCAGCAGCAGGCCCAACAGGAAATTGCCAACCACGAACGCCCGCACCATCGAGGCGATGCCGTCCAGGCTCGTGGCGGCGACAACCCGGTCGGGGCCTTCGAACACTTGAAGGAAGGCGGGTTGGATGTGGTCGCGCCAGCTCAACATGAAATACACGAGGAACGGCACGAACGATGCGAGCAGCAGCGTATTGTAGAGCGAGCCAAGATGCGAATGGACGAAATCAGCGATTGGCGGACGCTCAGGCCGGATGCGCACCTCCTGGATACTTGGCGTCGCCGGCACGAGCGGCTCGGGCGTTCTCCGTCTCCTGGCTGGTGCGTTCTGTGCGGTCTGGCTCCGGCGTTTCGGCGCCACCAAGGCGTAGGCCGCCTGCTCCGTGCTCTCAAGCTTCGTCATGACCCCGTCCGAGAGGTCGGAGATACGCTCCGCGTACTTAGGCACGTTCTCCAAAAGCGTGGTCCTCTGCCTGTACGCGCCCAGTCCGGCGAAGTACAGCGCACAGACGGCAAAGGAGCATACGATGAAACTGGCCAGCGCGCGGGGCACGCGCACCCGGATCAGCAAACCCACGAACGGTTCCAGAATGAAATTGATGATGACGGCGGTGCACAAAATCACCAGAAAAAGCCGTCCGTAATACAGCAGCGCAATCGCGGCCGCGAGCGAGATCAAACCGCCACTCAGGCCGCGTGGTTGCAACGCCCGGAACAGACCATTCATCGGGAGGCGCGGAGTGGAGTCGACGCCGCGAGCGGCCAGCCTTTGTCTCGAATGAACGTGTGGCCCTGCCTCCGATTCCCACATTTCAGACGGCAGCCTCGAATGCATAGGTTCTCCTATTCATTTCACCTCCAGCCCAAAGGCCATTTCACTTTCTATCGCGGGTCGTGCAATCGGCCTGCCCATATCTTTGTCTTACAAATCAACGGTTTCCCACCGGCGCACGTGGCATTGGTCACTGGGTTCGGCATCTGCCGGTGTCGGGTGCCGAAGCGCTGAACGGCCATATTGAAATCAAAAGACTTGCCGTGGCAAGCGCCGTGTACTTGTAAGGCTGGAATACTGTATGAACTTTCGGCAGACATCCGCGGTTCAGCGCTGTGGAAGCGATCTGTACTCGCGGGGGCCTCGCTGCGGGAATCGAATGTTAAGCGGGAGGTAAGGAGGACAAAATGCGCTTGCTACAAATCGGATTGTTTTTGACGCTCGCAATAGCTGCTCTGGCAGCAGATACGGTGACACTTCGTGATGGTCGGGTCATCACCGGCACTTATTTGGGAGGTTCGGCACGAGAGGTGAGAGTCGACGTTGGCGATCAAATCCGCAGCCTGGAGATCGCCGACATCGCCGGCATTCAATTCGGCGCAGCCGGGACAAAGGAAGAACGCCCGGCAGCATCGGTGGACGCCCTCACACTTCCTGCTGGAACCAAGCTGGCTATCCGGATGATCGATGCCGTAGATTCGGAACACAACTCCATCGGCCAGACCTTTGCGGCCAGCTTGGACCAGCCGGTGATGATCGATGGACAAACTGCGATTCCGCGCGGCGCCGACGCGATGGTGAAACTCGTGGATGATCAGCAATCGGGAAAGCTCACCGGGCGAACCACACTCACGCTCGATCTGGTGAGTGTGAAGGTAAATGGGCGGATGGTGGACGTCAACACGGAGACCGTTACGGAGCAAAGTTCCTCGCGGGGTGCCCGCACCGGTAAAGTCGTCGGAGGTACAGCGCTGTTGGGAACAATTATTGGCGCAGCCGCGGGCGGTGGGCGGGGTGCCGCGATCGGGTTGGGCGCTGGTGCCGCCGCTGGCACTGGCGCGGAAATTGTTACCAAGGGCCAGCGCGTCCGGATTCCTTCGGAGACGCGGCTGACATTCCTGCTTGAGAACGCGGTCCGTCTCTACTGAGGTCAGGCGCCGATGTGCCTCGCATAGTGACTCGCTCCTGGGCCAACTTATCCGTTCTCGTATCACACGTTCTTGCACCTGCGGCGATCACGGGAATTTTCGAATCACTCGGCAATTGCCTGCAGGCATTCCTGGGGCCAGGCCACGCATGAGCTGCGATGGGCTTAAAAAGGGCAAGCCCATCGCGCACGACATCGGACTCCGAACTTAATAACCGAATTGGCCGCTAGTGGCGGTTTGCTCGCTGGATCAAGGGCGAGCGGGGGTCGAAACGCAGTGCGACCGGGCCGTAAAACTCCGACGGAAATGCGGATACTCGGTGGATGATTCGGCGGGGTCCAGAGTCTCCTCCACGGCCGTTGGCGTTCAGTACTAGAATCCCATGGATATTGCTTCGCGGCGGTATAGCTGTTTTCACTCGGTCTTTACGGCCACAGGCGCGAACGACTGGCCCTGGGCATCCCACAAAACAGGGCAGATCGTGTCCTCCAATGCGGACCTCTCGGCATCTGCCTCGGCAACTGCCATAAGTGTGACATCTTCTCGAACTATCGCCGACTTGTTTGTGCTAGTCCGGAGGGGCTCTGCGTCCTTAAGTAAAGTCTCTGCAACAACCACCTTATGGCGCGGATCCTGCTGAATTGCGGAACGTGGAATAACTGATGCCCGACTACTACTCCTTTATGGCAGACTCCGTGCTTATAAGTTTCCCGAACGAACGCAAGGAACTGAAAGAGGTATTTGTGATAGCGCTAAGAAGCAGTGAACGAGTAGCGTATCTCCCGGCGGAGATTGCACAGCATGCCAACAATGAAGTCAAGTACGGGTTCATAATCTCTCATTTTGTCCCAAAGCTTTGGTGCCGGAACGGCATTCGCCCAGAGTGGCAGCATCAGCCAGATCTAATTGGCGCAGGACCAGATCTGATTCCTGCTGCTTCATCACGGACGAACATACTTCGAAGCTCGATCTCTCACTGGCTCAGCGCAACGCTCCTAGCAATCCTGTTTTGGCCGGCACTAGCCGTATCCCAGAACGTGGACTCGAATCTCACGGCACCGTCGGAGTCTGCCAAAAGCGCCGAAACATCACCTTCTGCCGACGTGGTGCAACAGCCTTCTAAGCATGTTCTGTGGGTTATTCCGAACTTTCGGACATCGCCGCCCCTGGAGGAATATTCGCCTATTAACCCCGAAGAGAAGTTCAAGCTGGCCGCGGAGGATTCCTTTGATCGCGGTACCGTCGCCCTGGCAGCCGCCTTTGCGGGCGAGGCACAAATGACCAACGCGACGAAATCGTTTGGGCAGGGGGTCGCGGGCTATTCACGGTACTTTGGGACGGCCTACGCCGACTTTGTGATCGGTAATTATATGACGGAAGGTATCTTCCCAACCATCCTCCATCAGGACCCGCGATATTTCCCCAAGTTATCCGGCAGCGGATGGTCAAGGCTGGCATATGCTGTCGGCCAGATTTTCTGGACTCACAAGGATTCGGGCGGAATGCAGTTTAACTTTTCGGAGTGGGTGGGCAATTCTACCGCTGTCGCGATTTCTGAGGCTTACTATCCAGACAATCGAACAGCGGGGAATGCGATATCGAAGCTAGAGACCCAAATTGCTGTTGATATGGCCGCGAACATCGTCAAGGAGTTTTGGCCTGATTTCCAGCGGAAGCTATCGAGGAAGCATAAGGTCTCGATCGCCGACAGGTGAATTGTGATGAAGCCGGTCCAATCGGTTAACGTTGCTGAGCTGAGGAGCTGCCAATGAATGCTGTCAGCCGTTATCTTCGCCCAGTGGCCTCGGTGGCCAGCATCGCGCTTTTTGTCTATTTGTTACATCGGACCGGCCCCATGGCCGTTCTCGAGAACATCCGGGTCGTCGGGTGGGGTGCGGTTGCCCTGATTCTGCTTTCGGGCGCAAGACATGTCTTGCGGGCACTGGGATGGAGCTATTGCGTTCAGACGAACGGACGGCGTCCAGTTGCGCTCGATCTCCTAGGGCCCAGACTGATCGGTGAAGCGCTGAGTGACCTCACGCCTGCCGGGCCGCTGCTCGGTGAACCGGCCAAGGTGGTCGCAGTTTCGCACCTGATTCCTGTAGAAGCCGGGGCATCATCAGTCGTAATCGAAAACCTCATCTATGCCCTCGCCGCGGTTTTATTCATGTTGAGTGGGCTTGTGTTTGCACTGGTCGAAGTGGCTGCACTGCGTGGCTTGTGGTGGATTGGTGGCGGGCTGGTAATTGGCTCTCTCGCTTGCATAGCGCTGGTCGGCTGGACTCTCACCCGGCGGATCTTGCTGCTCGGAAGAATGCTCGATTTCCTGAAGCGATTAGGATTGCATTGGGCTTTCCTGGAGCGCCATGAGCAATCCGTGCGCGATGTCGAGCACACGATCTACGAATTCTTTCTGAAGAGCCGGCGCACCTTTCTTGCGGTCTTGGCGATTGAGATCGCAACCAATTTTACGGGTGTCGGAGAAGCCTATCTGATCCTGAACGTCACGACGGCGCATACATCGCTGTTCGCTGCATATCTTGTGGAGTCAGCCAGCAGAGCCGCTCAATTGGCCTTTTCTTTCGTCCCTCTCGGGCTAGGGGTTCAGGAAGGAGCGGCGGCCGCCACATTGCAGGCGGTTGGCTATGCTGCGAGCGAGGGCGTTTCGTTAGCCGTCATCCGCAAGATTCGTACTCTTTTCTGGGCAGCAATTGGCTTGTTTTTCTGGACCAAGTATTCAATTCTCTCACCTGTGGCAGAGAGGAGCGCAGCTAGCTATGAAGCAGCTCATTGTCAACGCTGACGATTTTGGATTCACCTTGGGGGTGAGCAAAGGCATCGTCGATGCCCACAGGGAGGGCATTGTCAGTAGCACAACCCTTATGGCTAACGGCGCAGCGTTCGAAACTGCCGTATCGATCAGCCGGCGCACGCCAGGACTGGGGATCGGAGTGCATTTGAATCTCACGACGGGCAAGCCGGTTTCGCCCGCGCGGAGCATTACCACTCTCGTCAGTCGCGATGGGCGGCTGCATCTGAATCCAGGCCGTTTGCTCAAGGCGCTCGTGGCGCGGCAGGTGAATCTCGCGGAAGTAGAAACTGAGCTCCGAGAGCAAATCACTAAGGTTTTTAGAGCCGGCATTCGGCCGACTCACCTCGATGGGCATAAGCACGTGCACGTGATGCCAGGCCTGTCAGAGATCGTCATACGACTGGCCCAAGAGTTCTCGATTCGAACCGTACGCTGCCCGCAGGAGGCTGTGACCAATCTGGCAACTTTGCTTTGCGTCAAGAGTTCCCGAATGGCAGTGGCCAAGCAATATCTGGTAGGACGGGCCGTTGCCGGCTTCGCCAGGCCCTTTGCAGAAAGGCTGGCAAAGGCCGGGCTACTGTATGCCGAGCACTTTTACGGTCTAAGCCAGACCGGGTTTCTGAACGTGCAGGACGTCATTGAGATCCTGGAAAGCTTGCCTGAAGGTGTCAGTGAGTTGATGTGCCATCCGGGGTATCTCGACGGCGATCTTGTGGACAGCGGCACCCGGCTGCTGGTCCAACGCGAGGTCGAATTCCGGGCGCTGACTGCGCCCGTAGTCAAGAAACTCGTGGCCGGCGGTGGCATTCAGCTTGTTAGCTATGGGCAGTTCGTGATGCATGCGCAGGAGCCAGTGTCGCAGCTCGAAACAGTATCAATTGGGTCCGGGCGCGGGCTTAAAACTAGGAGACTTGTCGGATGAATAATAAAGTGAAATATTCGATTGTGGTGCCGCTCTACAATGAGGCGGCGAATGTCACTCCACTTTACGTGCGATTGACTGAGGTCATGGAGGGTTTTGACGAAGGTTACGAGATTATCTTGATTGACGATGGCTGCTCAGACGAAACCCCACAGAGACTCTATGAAATCTCGGAAAGCGATTCTCGTGTCAGAGTCATCACACTACGCCGGAACTTCGGTCAAACCCCCGCTCTGAAGGCAGGATTCGATGCAGCACAGGGCGACATCATCATTTCGATGGACGGCGACCTACAGCACGATCCAGAGGAGATCCCTGCTTTCGTGGCGAAACTGGAGGAAGGCTACGACATTGTCAGCGGATGGCGAGCCCAACGGAGGGATGGGTGGTGGTCACGCCGGCTGCCAAGCCGTATTGCGAACTGGATGATGGCTAAGCTCTCGGGGGTCTCAGTCCACGATTTTGGCACGACCTTCAAGGCCTATCGCCGCGAGACTATCAAGAACCTTCCGCTCTACGGCGAGCTTCATCGTTTCATTCCCGCCTTGGCCGCTTGGTCCGGTGCGCGAATCACGGAGATCCCGATCAACAACCCCCCGCGCGGGAACGGCAAATCGCACTACGGTATTTCCCGAACCCTCCACGTGTTTCTCGACCTGCTTAGTACGAAGTTCTTGCTCGATTACTCGACCCGGCCGCTGCATTTCTTTGGCCCCATCGGGTTACTGGCGACTGCAGCTGGAACATTCATTGGCTGCTGCTTGGCCTTTAACAGGTTGGTTCTTCACAATGCCGTCATGTTGCAGCACGGGCCGCTGCTGTTTGCTGCGACCCTGCTGATTCTGGTTGGTATCCAGATCCTTTGCCTGGGCTTGGCGGCTGAGATTTTATCTCGTACATATTACGAGTCTCAGGGAAAGCCTATTTATGCCGTGAGAAAGGCGCTGGGCGGCGACTCGCAACCAGCCATTCTCGTGCGCCAGAGACCGCGGCGTATCGATGAACCTAAGGACAATGAGATCTTAGGTTCCAACTTGCGGTCTGCGGGATAAACCGTGCAGCAAAACAGCGTGGCGGCTCTCATCCTGCTCCCGCTGCTAGCCGGTGGGTGGCATTCAGTGGCCACTGCGGCTGCCGTAGAGCTTCGCCGCGCCCAAGACCAAATCGATATTGTGATCGGCGGTCATCCTTTCGCCACCTACTACGTTGGTAGCGGCAGCGCAAAGCCGTATCTCTTTGCCTTGCGAAGTGCCCAGGGAACTGTGGTCACGCGCGGCTTTCCCATGGCGGAAATACCTGGTGAAGACCATGACGAACCACACCAGCGCGCCATGTACTTTGCTCACGGCGACGTCAACGGTTACGACTTCTGGGGTGAGGCGGAGTTTCCCCGATGGAGCCGTCACTCGGCGTCGACGTTCGGTCGAACCGTCTTTCGGGAGTTTGACGAGATACGTAGTGCTCCTGATTCAGGCGCTCTCCAGGCGGAGTTTGACTTAGTAACGTCCAAAGGAGAGAAGATCGCCGCGGAGACCCAGGCCTACAGTTTCAGAGGGGACGAGCGCGTGAGGATCATCGATTGTAATTTTACCGTCCACGCCAACCACGGTCTTTTGAAGATCGGCGACACGAAGGAAGGAATCTTTGCGATTCGTTTGGTCAAAGCGCTGGAACCACCTGCAGGTCACATGGTCAATTCGCAAGATGGTGTCGGTGAGAAGGGGGTTTGGGGCCGGCGTGCAGATTGGGTGGATTACTATGGGGAGGTCGCGGGTGAGAGCGTTGGCGTGGCTATTTTTGATCATCCCGCGAATCTGCGCCATCCAACTTACTGGCACGCCCGGCAGTACGGCCTTTTATCTGCCAATCCTTTCGGCCTGAAAGAGTTCCTCCATGACCGGCGGCAGGACGGCAGTTATGTGATCGCGGACGATGGATCACTCACTCTACGTTACCGGGTGTTCATCCATCATGGCGATTTCCGCGAGGCAGGTGTAGCGGAAGCTTACCAGCAGTATGCCGGAAGAGAGTAGGGATTATGACGATGGAATCGGATATGACTCGCCGCGACGTCCTGAAGACCGTCGCGAGCACAACTGTTGGCTTAAGCATGGGGAGTGGAATCGCGGTGTTGGGCGCGAACGATCGCGTGAGAGTGGCGATCTGTGGCCTCAACGGTCGCGGCAAAGACCACATCAATGGATTCTCACGGGTACCGAACGTCGAAATTGCGGCGCTGTGTGACGTGGACGAAAACCTGTTGAGGAAGCGCCGCGCCGAACTCGATGGAAAACCGCAGACGTATGTGGACGTCCGTAAGCTGCTGGAAGACCGGTCGATCGATGCCATCTCCATCGCTACGCCAAATCACTGGCACTCGCTGATGGCCATCTGGGCGTGCCAGGCCGGCAAAGACGTTTATGTGGAGAAGCCCTGCTCCCACAACTTCTGGGAAGGAAGCCAGCTCGTCCGTGCTGCCGAAAAATACAATCGAATTGTTCAGCACGGCACGCAGATCCGTTCTGCGCCCGCGATCCAGGAGGCGATGAAAAGTCTTCGGGACGATACCCTCGGTGAGGTCTATCTGGCTCGCGGGTTGTGTTTCAAATGGCGCGATACGATCGGGCACGCACCCGAGGAAGCCGTGCCGGCCGGCGTTCACTACGATCTCTGGACAGGACCGGCTCCTCTGAAGCCTTTCACCCGCAATCGCTTTCATTACCAGTGGCACTGGAATTGGGACACAGGCAATGGGGATCTTGGTAATCAGGGTGTCCACCAGATCGATGTTGCCCGCTGGGGATTAGGTGTCAAGTTCCCCAGCCGTATCTCCGCCATTGGTGGACACTTCATGTTTGATGACGATCAGCAGACACCGAACACCCTGAACTGTGCTTTTGAATTCGATCTGCCGGACGGCAAGCGCAAGATGATGGAATTTGGGGTCCGGCATTGGATCACCAACAACGAGGCCGGCATCGGACGCGCCAACCTAAGCGCTGGGGTAAAGCGCTTTGTCGGTCATCACGACAGCATCGGCAACGTGTTTTATGGCTCGAAAGGGTACCTCGCCACGGGCGACGAAGATGCGTCGAGCTATGAAGTTTTGCTGGGCCGCGATCAGAAGTCTGGGGCGCACGGTCATGGCGGTGGCAACCATTTCGCCAATTTCATTGACTGCGTGCGCAGCCGGAAGAAAGAGGACCTGACAGCGCCGATACAAGAAGGACACATTTCGTGTGCCTTGGTGCATCTGGCAAATGCGTCTTATCGACTGGGGCGGACGCTCCGCTTTGATCCTGAGACCGAGCGCGTGGTTGGAGATGACGAGGCCAACAGCCTGCTGCGGGACGCGAGCCGCGGGTACCGGGCCCCATTCGTAGTGCCTGAAACGGTCTGACAGTACCAGCGGGAGGTATTTCTAAAATTGGGGCGTCGAACCGATATTCGTGCGAGTCTAGTGAACCTGCGTTGCCTCCCTTACTAACGACTTTTCTGAAGGACCCGCGCAATTGGTACACAGAGCTGTCGTCAGGTGCGGTCTTGTAGAGCACCAATGCATGTGCGGCCGGGATTGGACGAAGGATTGCAAAACTTCCTCTGAAATAGCCACATCGGTATGGACATCTACCAACACGACAGCGCTGACACATTCCGTTTCGTCCAAAAGAGAGAATTGGCGAAGATCGAAGTGCAACGACTGCAATGCGCATGGGAGACCGCAAAATCGATACTGAACGGCAAAGATCTCATTATTGAGGCCTCCGGAATTACAAAGGTGGACGCTACTGGCGTTAAACTGCTGACTCGAATGCGGGAATCAGGGGCCCAGATCATCGCGGCACGCGCGCTGGGATGTGAAGACCTCCTCCGATTTTTAAACAAGCCGCCTGCAATGCCACGTGTCAACGGGCGAAGGCTCTGGGCGCTGCGGGTCCTGAAAGCATTGCGAATTTCTAGTTAGCGTACTAATCCAAGCCAATGCGGAGCTTGGATGGCAGATTGCAAGAGCAAGGCAAGGAAGCTTGGGGCCGCCTGTGATGCATCCGAGCCTACGCAAAGAAAATGAGTGAATACAAGTTAGGCGAAGAAGTCATTGGCGAGCAGGAGAGGGCCCGGCTCGTGAAGATCGCGTACCACCTGGTGCATAACCACAATGATGCCGAGGACGTCGTGCAGTCCGTTCTGCTCAAGACGTGGGCACGGCGGCACCAGTTCCGCGGGGAATCGACAGCGATGACCTGGCTCTCTGCATCGGTAAAGAATGAGGCGTTCATGTACATGCGCAGGAACGTGTACCGGCGAGAGCGGGTGCAGCTCGATGAGATACACACCAGGAATCTCGCCGACTGCGGGATTGCGGTTGATCGCGAACTTAGCGCGAGAGCCGAACTCCGCCGCATTCTAAAAGTCATACCTGCGAAGCTCCGGGAGGTGTTAGTGCTTGCGGATGCGGATCACAGGCGCGCCGCAGAAGCGCTCCACTTGACTCGCAGCAATTTTAAGACGCGCTTGCATCGCGCTCGGATGCGGGTGCGGCGGCCCTCGGGCGCACCGCTTATCGAAGGCCGTATAACGAAACGTGCAGCTCAGCAAGGTACTTTCTAAGATCAGGCCGCCATTCCCGCCCACGCCACCTCGATGCAGCGCCGAAATCCAGCGAGCATCGACGTGAATATCGATTGGTTCTACGCATACAACACGTTTGTACTGAGCTGCTTAGCCGATACATTATTAAAAGTGCCGATGTCGGCACGTGCCTCGTCAAACGCCTGCAGAATGGCAGAGACCAGAGCTCGGGCGGACAGATCAGATCTGATGCAAAACTCTTTCAAGCGACCTTCTGCTTTTCTCTAGCCGGCGCCGGCGTCCACTAACTCTACGAAAACGCGGGAACTCTTATTAGCTGACAAGAATCAATGTCGTGGGCAGCAATCCAGTTTATAACGTTTGGTGATCGAAATGCGATGACTTAGTGCAAGAAATGGCTGCATTGACTGAAGCTCAAGATCGTTCCTCTAATTGGCGTCTGGATGCGGCGATTGCAATCCTGCTGTTGCTGCTGGCGTTTGTCATTCGCATCGACCGCGTCGGATTCAACAGCTTGTCGGAAGACGAAACGGCGAAGTGGCTCGCCGTCCAGGAATATCGTCATGGACACTTCGCGGGTGTGAATAGTGAGCACCCCATGATCCTTAAAGTGATGGCCTGGGCGAGCCTGATTGCGGGCGACCGCTGGAACGAATTCGCGTCTTCACACGGATGGCCTACGGTGAGCCCAGAGTGCTGGCTCCGGCTTCCTAATGTGTTCCTGGGTGCGGCCACAGCTTTAATTCTCTACTTGCTCTGTCGTCGATTGATGGGTGTGTTAGGTTCTTTCGTTGCGAGTTTCTTCTGGGCCGTCGCTCCACTGGCGGTTGCCTTGAACCGTCTCGTTAAAGAAGAAACACCGGTGACTTTTTTTGGCCTGGCAGCCTGTTACCTCTACTGCCGTGCAAAACAGGCGGACACGGAGTCGCGTACGCGTCGGTGGTACGACCTTAGTGGAATCGGATTTGGGCTAGCCTTCGCCTCGCAGTACGCCATTCAGATATTTGCCCTGAACGGACTTGCTTGGTATTTGGCGGGGCGAACCGGCCTTGACCGGAAGCCTATAGGTTCAAGGTACACACGATTTTTACTGGTCATAGTGCTGACGTTCGTATTGGTCAATCCAGTGGTTCTCTCGCCGAATAACCTGAGCGCCATCACGCAATGGTTGCACCATGATGGTGTTCGTCACACCGGCTATGACTTCGCTGGCAAGCTCTATCTGAACTTCCCATCACTGATCTTCTCGGGCATGCCCTGGTACTTCTACCTCTGGTTGCTCTTCGTAAAGTTGCCGATTCCAATCCTCGTGACAGTCGTCCTGGGGAGCGTGTTGCTCTTGCGCGACCGCCGCACGCTCGCCTCATGTTTCTTCGTCGCTCTCGGGCTGGTGCAACTGACGGCCTTGTCGGTTTGCGGCGCGAAGTGGATCCGGTACTCGCTTCTCTTCCTTCCTTTTCTTTTTCTGGCCGGCGGCTATGCGGTTCAACAGACGTGCAAGTGGTTAGCGAACAGACGCGTGTCGATGGCCGTAGTTGCTATGGCAGCCGGTGTTGTATTTGTGTGGCCGCTCTTGGAACTACACGCCTGGGCGCCATTCTACCCGTTTTACCTGAACTCCATTGGCGGCGGGGCAACGCATATCGCCCGATACTTTGGGCCCGATGAAACATCAGAATTTGACACTCGTGAGGTCGTGCAACAGGTTTGTCGAATGGCTCCGGCATCCGTGAGGGTGGCGACGGCAAGACCGATGAGCGTGACGTACTATCTTAAGGCCTTTGGGCGCCCGGATATTCAGGTTGTTCCTCTCTATGATCCTTCATACGTGCCTCGAGAGCGGGATCTAGTCATTCTTGAGCCGTCGCGCCGATTCTTGGAGACAGAGCGATTTTTCAAGCTACTCGGGAAATCCCGAATGTCTCACCATGAAATCCAGGTTGGACCCGTTGTGGCAAGCACGATCTACCTCTTCCAGCAATTTCCGACTACGGAAGCCGTCGAAAATGCTGTGCTCATCAGGCCGCGAAAACCGCAGACATTGTTACAGGCAGATGCCCCTAATTCCAACTGGGCAACGTCGCTGGGCACCGGGCTGTGGCAGACCCTACTGAGGAGGCAACCATGAGTTGCGTTTTCGAATCGATCAGCATTCGTAATTGTCGTTTACTGTTCACATTTGCCTTTCTGACCTTTTGCTCACCGGCAGTCGCGCAGCACACACCGGCATCCGCGCCTTTGACGGCTGACGAGATCGTGGGCCGCATCGTGGTGATGAATGATTCGCGCGCCAAGACCTTGTATAGCTATTCGAGTTTTCGCAGCTACCACCTGGAATGCCACTGCATAGTTTCCAAAACGGCAGATATGATCGTTCGCGCCGACTACAACCAGCCAAATAAGAAGGAGTTCGCCATAGTGTCGGAGAGCGGATCCGGCACAATACGGAATAAGGTCTTTCGACGCCTTTTGGAAGCAGAAGTAGAGTCGATGCAGGAAGAAAACCAGCAACGGTCCGCCATCACTTCGGAAAACTACACGTTTCGTTTTTTGAATTATCAAAAAACCGATAAAGATGAATTTTATGTGCTGGAAGCACAGCCGCGGGGCAAGAACAAATTCCTGTTCCGGGGACGCATTTGGGTTGACGCCAAGGATTTCGTGATCACTCGTGTGGAAGGCGAGCCGGCTGTCAACCCGTCGTGGTGGACTCCGCAAACTCATTTTACCCGCACGTACCAAAAAGTCGGAGATTTTTGGCTGCCCGAATCAAACGAAAGCGTGACGAAGGTTCGGGTCTTTGGCACTGCGGTTCTAAATATCACGTATCGGGACTACCAGATTACACGAACTCCGATGGTGACGCTGGTTTCATCTCGGGAAAAACCATGAATCGGACAGACGATGAGTAAAGCAAAGGATTAGATATATAACACATTGATTGCATTAGGTTCTGTTCCTGATTATGAATGCCCCTGAAACACCAGCTCAAGGGGCTTCTAGTGCACGCCGATAACACGATTACCGATGAAAACGGGTTATTCCTATTAGCTGACCTAGTTCCCGACTAAGCTGAGATTAAGATCGCCCCACGACTTTGAGGAGCGGATCGACGCGATTGACCTCGCCGACCGAACGATGGAGCATAAGTTTCAGCTTCGTATTCGGCATTTGGAACAAAGTGTCAGCGTGACAGCTGAAGCCGCAAGGCGAGCACGTCTGCCCAGCCACATTCCGCAAAACACGTTGCAGTCTGCACCTTTGGTCAACGATCGTTTTCAAGATGCGCTGCCTCTAATCCCGGGCTGCAGAGCACCGTTTTGACCGCCTCTTGTCGCGCGACGTTTTGATATACCAGCAGCACGTCTTTCATTCTAGTCGGGAGTTGGGGTCGCGGCGCTCCAGGTATTACGTGACTTTGTGCGGACGCAGCGACTGCGCGTCGAGGAAGCGTTGCATCGGTGCCTTGGCGGCCTTGGCGAGGCTGGCCGAGCTGGTTGAGCTGCTCTTTCCTCTCCTTGGTAAGAACGAGCCTCGGGCGTGTGGACGCTGCTCCGAATCCAGGGCCTCTAACCTGCCGACGGGTTCAACGTGCGAGCATTCGTCCGCCGCATCGGTTGCCTGAGGGGAATTTCGAACTGGACGATCAACAGCGCCCCGCCGATATCGGCATGTGACTTCGTCACCTGCCGGTCTCGTGAGAGGGCCGGGCATCGGGGCGAGCGCTCAAGGATATGTGGGCTGGCTTAGTCCTTTTGAGAATGAGTGCCCACTCGCTGCCTAGAGGGAAAAAGGGCGGGCCGCACTCGGCTAGACGGCGAATTGCCCTCGGATTCAGTCTCAAGCTGATAATGCGCATCGCGATTGAGTATCAAGACTAGCAGGTGGGGCAGGCTCCCGTTGCAAGCTTACCTTCGGCTCGGGAGACTGTGTCGAAGGCCAATAAGTGGCAACGCTATTGCAAGGCTTTTGTGCGATGGCTATTTTTAATCCACGATCGTTCAAGTTCAGTCTGTCGCCAGTCGCAACCGGCAGTTCAGGGTTCACGGTTCCGACTCTTGGGTACGGCCGGGTTCACCGACCAAGTTTCGTGTCTCCTTCGGGAGCTACGGGACAAAAACCGGAAGTGCATCTGTTTGAGGATAATCTGGTTGCATCGGGGGGCAGCTTACTCAAGCGCGATCCCTGGGCTGCTGTTGTGGCGGTTGCAGTCCAATCGCTGATTGTACTGCTGCTAATTATCACTCCGCTCTTCTATACGGAGAAGCTGCCCAAATGGCAGTTGGTAAGTATGTTATATGCACCACCATCGACCGCAGCAAGGAATAGCGCCAAGCTCACGATGCCCAAAGAGATCAGCATGCCTGCGTCGCCGAAAGCGATCAAGTTTGCGAGGATCTACAGCAAGCCTGTCACGCACGAGGACCACTCGAACCAGGTCGCAGCAACCGGGGTGGCCGATGGAGTGGTTGACGGAGTGCCGGGCGGAGTGGTTGGCGAAGCGCCGGGCGGAGTGGTTGGCGCGGTTCCCGGTGGAGTCCTGGGCGCGGTACTGAGCAGCCCGCCCATCCTGACGAACATGGAGGAACCGGCTCCGATGCCGGCCAAAAAGATTCGTGTCCCTTCTCGATTAGCGGAAGGATTCCTGCTGCATGACGTCGCACCCGAATATCCGCAGGAGGCCGGCAGAGCTCGGATTGAAGGAATGGTAGTGCTGCTGGCTGTTATCGGCAGTGACGGCACCGTGCGGAATTTGCAAGTCAAGAGCGGTTTGCCAATGCTGGCGCAGGCGGCGATCGATGCCGTGAAGCAGTGGCGCTACAGGCCGTACATGTTGAATGGCGAACCGGTAGAGTTCGATACACAGATCACCATTAATTTTACGCTATCAAGAGGCTAAACGTGTCGATATTAAACAGAAACGCGTATGCGTCGCTAAAGCGGCACCTCGGAGCATTGCTAAAAATGACATACGTCTTATCGCTAATTGTTCTGGCTGGAGGTTGGCTCCTGCCCGTGGCGCTGTCCGCACAGTCTACTGAGGGATCAGATACAAACCCAGGACGCATCCTAGGCACGGTAACGGATATCAACGACGATCCCATTCCGGACGCCACGGTAGTCCTTAAAGGACCGATCGCCGACAATCGTCACACACTTATGACAAAGGACGATGGAGTGTTTTCATTCCAGGATGTCACGCCGGGAATTTCCTATCAGATCACCGTCACAGCTGAAGGATTTTCAGAATGGGATTCGTCCATTACACTCGAGCCGGGGCAGAACAAGACTCTGGCCGGCGTCAAACTTCGGTTTGAAGGTAAGCAGAGAACGGTTATTGTTGCATATTCACCCCGGCAGACGGCCACTCAGCAGCTGAAGGCGGAGGAAAACCAGCGCCTTCTCGGTTTCATCCCAAACATGTATGTGGTCTATGAAACCGATCCCGAGCCTCTTACCACGAAGATGAAGTTCGATCTAGCCTATAAGAGTCTGACTCAGCCAGTATTCTTGGGCTGGACAGCTGCGTGGTCCGGTATCCAGCAGGCAGCCAACACCCCAAATTACCCCCAAGGGGCAGTGGGTTATGGCAAGCGGTTAGGGGCTAACCTCGCCGGTGGAGTCACCGAAGGACTAATTGGCAATGCTATCCTGCCATCACTTCTGCATCAGGATCCCCGTTACTATTATCGAGGCAACGGCACAAAGAAATCCCGGCTTGCCCACGCCATGTCAGCTCCATTTGTCTGTCGTGGAGACAACGGACACTTGCAGCCAAATTATTCCACCTGGGGTGGTGCCTTAATTTCGAATGCCATCGCTACTACGTACCTGCCCGGTTCGAATCGTACCGCCGATCATGTCTTCGGAAATTTTGGCATTGGCCTGGGTATGCACGTTGTCAGTAGTCTGGCCCAGGAGTTTATTTTGGCTAGGTTCACCAGCAAAGGTGCCAAAAAGTAAGAGTTCTCAAGAAGCGCGCCACCCTGAGCCTCACCGTCTTTAACCCTCCTGGTCGTAGCCAGCATAAACTCATACATATGGGATCGTGCACGCCGCAGTTTTCTTGAATACGAAACCACCGTCGATTCCTGCCTCGTCGAACCTTTGAACTCCTAGAGCTTGGAGTCTTTTTCGTGAGCAAGTGCCGAGATTCGGCGGTTGAACCGGCAAAATGCCCGAACAGCGGCATAAAGCCGCCACATGTCGGGTGGAAGTCATTCAGCCTAGGGAAGACACCATTGTGGCTACATTTGTGCACTAAGGTGGAGTGGGTACGACACCGAGGAGAGACAAAATGAAGGGAACATTCTGGTCTTGGGTCGCAGAAGCCTGGTGCTCGCTGATGCACCCCGCTCCAATGTGGCCGGCGCATGGCTATTACCGATGCCCCTCATGCCGGCGCCAATACGCTGTTCCCTGGGAGAAGCATCGGATCATGGCTGTGCCGCAAGGTGTTCCGGCTACATCAGTCAGTGAGGTGCAGGAACAATGTCTGAGAATTTTCGTCAGCTGATTCAAGAACATCGTCCGTTTTATGAGGTATTGCCATACAACGTGGTGATCGAGGATGGGCATGGAAAGGCCGCATGCACCACACGAAGAATTCAGGCTGGCTTTGATATTGACATCTACGGCTTGAAGACCAGCGACGGTCCGGGGCTATCGGCGGATTATGGACAGGCGTACGCAATCTTGCGGAAGACCGTTGAAGAGATTTCGCGTCATACCACGAACTCTTGTTCCATCGAGGTCATTTCTTTCGGCTCGACGGTCTTCCTCGATGCACGAGAGGGCCTTCGCCCGGAAGCCATGCTCCGAATCAGGATCACGCACGCTGGAAACCTGGATCAACCTGCGGAACTGCCGGAGCAGCACGTCCTAGAGGAGGTCGAAGATCAGCTCCGCGATCTGGGAATCGGCGCAGGAAGGTCAGCAAGCGTTTAGTGAATCCCAGGCTATTCTTAAGGTTACAAATGCACCTGGGCCGAAACCTGCGATTGACGTGGGCAAATACTGGATAGCAGCGGAAACCCTTCTCCTCGCGCAATCGTTGACGCCCTCAGGAGGTACTTGATCGCTACTTAATACCGAAGCTTGGAAAAGGGCAGAGTGAGCGGGTTCAAACTGATTTCCCAAACTCAAACAGTAGCGTCGGTTAGACAATTAGCAGGACGACGTTCTCGACAAAGTGCCGCATGGCTATCGTTCTCGTGATCTGCGGAGAATGCCGAATCCGCCGGTCCCGGCGCTTCTGATGTTGTGACGGCGCTCCCCGGGGATCACCTCCAACACCGAACATTACATTCTTCGCTGTATTAGCTTCGGTCTACTGGGTTGAGGGGCGCTGATCATTGACATTAAAAGGCACAATGCGACGAATCCCACTAGCTCCCACATGATCCACATCTGAGTCCCTCCAACTATCAAGAAATGCACTTTGGTAACCAGGCTCAGAGCATTGTTTTGGCTGCATTTTCGTTTGATCAGACTCATCTGCCGTAACAAATGCCGAATATTCGGCGCGCAGCCGCGGGTATGCCTACGGCGTTAGCAATCGGAATGAAGGCCCGTACATGGAGTGCGCCGCTCTCGTCTACTGGGAAAAACCCAATCGGGGACCGGCATAAAACAGTACTCTGGCCTGCCCGCCTGAGATGGAAAGCAAAGTGCACTGGCAACAATGGCTGGGGGACTCATGTTGAGGGTCAGTAAGGAAGACGGGCGCTCGAGTGGTATCGGCGCTCTTATGCGTCGACACGCTTATAGGGCTTTCGTGGCGGGCTTCTTATTCATAGGAGCTGTCAGCTCCCGCGCTGCCGATCCGAACGAAATTGTTCAGCGAGCTACAGAGGCATTTAGATCAGACTGGGCAGCGGATCCATCGTATGCCTACATCGAAAAAGATGAGGTCCAAAAAGGAGACAAGCTGACCAGCAAGACATTTGAGGTTGTGATGATCGACGGTTCCGATTACCGTCTTCCTCTCGCCACAGACGGCCAGCCTTTATCGCCGGCTCGCCGCAAAGCAGAGCTCATCAAGCTGAAAGATGAAGCCGAACACCGCAGGAACGAGAGCGCGACGAATCGCCGCTCCCGCATCGCCGCTTGGAAGAAACAACGCGATGAGAATGGTGAACTATTGCTCGATTTCCCGACTTCGCTCACATTGCATTTGCAGGACGAGGCGATTAAGGACGGGCGCGCAGCGTACATTTTCTCTGCAACTCCAAAGCCTGGAGTTGTGGCGACCACGCGCGCCGCTAAGGTGCTGACCGGCATGAAGGGGACGGCGTGGGTAGATAAGGACAGCCTGCACCCCATGCGTGTTGAATGCAGTGTGATCAGGCCGGTGCCGGTTTATGGGGCATTGGCCAGCGTTCTGCCCGGAACCGATATCGAGATCACTATGACCAAGGTATCTGACTCGACGTGGCTTATTGATATGGTTTCGCTGAAATTGAAAATCGCCAAAATTCTTCTGTTTAAGTCCGAAGTGTTGACGCGTTACAAGTATAGCGACTACCGCCCAAACGACTCCGTACTAGAGGAACTCTTGAAAGAGGCGAGCTAGGGATAGGTTGCCCAGTGGCGCACCAGGCTCCTTAGGGAAAAACGTGGAGAACGGGTGGGGCTCCGTTTGTGGCGGCCAAATCCAGGCTTGTATCGGAATTATGGCCAGCGCCTCAACCGCGCTGTATCCTTTCAGAATAGAGTAACCACTGTTCCAGAGCATCTTCCTCATCATCCGCCGAATGGCTTCTTCGTCGTCGACCACCAGAATGCTGAATACTACAAACGGACGATTTTTGGCGACGAAATTCCCTTGAGCGCGTTTCGCGTGTCCACGATCAGCTTCGCCTGCTCAGCGATTTCGCGATATTGGAAAACCGTGTGGTCTGTGACTATTACCGTGCAGTCTGCTGATGCCACTAGATCGACGTCGTCCGACTTCAAAACCTCGCCTTCCAAATTGAGTTGCGGAACGTGAGGATCGGAGTACGTGAGCCGTACGCCCCGCCGCTTCAGCAGCAGCATGATATCGAGCGCGGGTGATTCGCGTAAATCATCGATGTTCTTCTTATACGCGACACCCAAGATGTGGATGTGGGATCCTTTCAACGGTCTGGCTACGTCGTTGAGGGCACTCTGAATCTTATCCACCACAAAGTGGGGCATTTGCCCGTTGATATAGCCGGCCAGCTCGATGAACCGCGCTTCGATCCCCGCCTGCTTGGTTTTCCACGATAAATAGAACGGATCGATGGGAATGCAATGCCCGCCGAGGCCCGGGCCGGGATAAAACGGCATGAAACCGAAGGGTTTCGTCGCCGCGGCTTCAATCACTTCCCAGACATTGATGCCCATGCGGTCGCACATGAGCGCGATCTCATTCGCCAGACCGATATTGATCATTCTGAACGTGTTTTCCAGCAGCTTGACCATCTCGGCGACCTGCGTGGAACTAACCGCCACTACATTCAGCAATGCTTGCGAATAAAATAGCCGGCCCACTTCTGAACAGGCCGGCGTCACGCCACCAACTACCTTTGGAATGTTCGAGGTATTGTATTTGGGGTTGCCGGGATCGACGCGCTCGGGCGAAAAACACAGAAAGAAATCCTGCCCCACTTTTAATCCGGCTTGTTCGAGCATAGGCAGCACCAGTTCGTCGGTCGTACCGGGGTATGTTGTAGATTCCAGGATAACGAGCATCCCGGGGTGGAGAAACTTCGCAATTTCCGCGCACGCCGACACGATGAAACTCATGTCGGGGTCTTTAGTTTTGCGCAGCGGCGTGGGAACACAAATATTGACCGTATCGAGATCGGCTATCGCGGAGAAATCGCACGTAGCTTTGAGCTTACCGGCCTTGACCAGAGGGCCCAGAGTGGCGTCGGCGATGTCGCCCACATAGGAATCGCCGGCATTGATGCTCCTTACCTTGGAATCGCTGAGATCGATACCGGTGACGTCGAAGCCTGCCTTGGCGAACTCGACGGCCAGAGGGAGGCCCACGTAACCCAAACCAACGATTCCGACCTTCGCGTCGCGCGTACGAATCTTTTCCTCCAACGCGCCGGCGGTTGAGAGTTTCTGTAATAGTACACTGCTCATTCCTACTCATCTCCTAGACAAAAAATGGATTGTTGCTGTGATCTCGGCCGGGCCAACCCGTACAAATCGGGACTTTCCGCGGAGAGAGCGCCGCCAATTTCACTGCACTGTTCATCACGGCTCCAATTCCAGCCATCATGGTAATGGCAACTGACGGGAGTTGAAATGCCCGGCATTAGCCCCTCCCCTGCGATTAGCACTTTACTACCGACCGTGCGGCAGCAATATCGGAAGCTCGAAGTCGAGAGGTTCCCAATACGCATTCAGAATCACGTCCACCAGTACACCTACACCGCAATGGCACTGCTCCTGCCGAACTTCGGCATAAGACGCAGGCATCTGATAAATTTTGCTGGCACGGAACTGAAAACGGCTGGCCCAACTTGTCACTCTGAATGACCTCCGGCAACAATCAAACTGAATGCCGCAATTGCATGGCCAAAACAAGTCGCTTCCCTCTTCTCGAGTGAGCGGCTATGGAACGAGCGAGTAGGCGCGGCAGTTGAACGGCTGCAATTGGTGGCAGAGGACGTGCGAGCTGCCGCCGTGTGCTGTCGTTGGTGTTGCTGTTGGAAGAGTACCGGTGTAAGAAGGAAGCCGGTGCTGGGCCCGAGGACTACGTATTCCACGTCGGCGGCCAGCCGATGGATGATCGGCAGCTTCTGCGGAATGTCTTACGACTCGCTGCCAAGCGGTGGGCATCTACTTTCCTGGGTTCGGATGGCACACAAACGGTTTCGGCAGCGGTCCATGCCAAGGATGGAATGGATATCGAACCTGGGTTCCCGGTCCTCGAGATTCCGCAGTGGATGTTCGAGGCCGCCGAGTGCTGCCGGATCGCAGTGTCCAGCGGAATCATAGTTCGCTGTGAGGCATTGCGTCATCTGAGGGCACTCTTGGCGGAGGCTCCGCAGTCATCCTGGATTGCAGGAGGTGCTGATGCAGAAGTCGTCGAAACCGAAAGACGGTCAGGTGAGTCTGTTCCAAGCGCAGACCCCCAGTCCGGCGTTGCCGCGGGAAGTGAGCCAAAAGACGGTGAGTCTACTGGCGCGAATGCTGAGGGAACACGCCGGAAGAGGCCAGGATCCACAGAGCGAGGCCGAGCGATGAGTGACAAGATCCGCCCGCAACATTTAGGCCGCAAGGCGATTCTGTAAATCCGGCAGTCATCCGCTTACCAAGTGACTCACAACCTGGAAAGCCAGAAGCTGCAGTACGCGAGTCAAGAACGTCTGCACCAGCTGGGGTGGCGTGAGATTGAAGTGGTGGATGAGGACCTGGGCCGATCAGCGGCCGGAACCGTCACGCGCGCGGGGTTTGAGCGCATGGTGGCGGAAGTCTGCCTCGGCAATGTGGGTGCGGTCGCGGCGCGGGAAGTGTCCCGGTTTGCGCGCAATAGCCGGGAGTGGCAGCAACTGGTGGAAGTATGCCGCGTGGTGGACACTGTGCTAATCGATCAAGAGACGGTGTACTCACCCCGGCAGAGCAATGATCGTCTCCTGCTGGGGCTGAAGGGTAGCCTGAACGAATATGAACTAGATTTGCTGCGCCAGCGTTCGGTGGAAGCCCGCATGGAGAAAGCGAGGCGCGGGGAGCTGGTTCCGGCCGCACCGGTCGGATATTTAAAAACCGAGGATCAACGGCTGGAAAAGAATCCGGATCGTCGCGTACAACAGGTGATCCATCTCGTATTCAGCAAGTTTTCCGAACTGGGAACCGTGCGTCAGACGTTGCTGTGGTTTCTGGAGCACGGCTTACAGGTGCCGGCGCATACGCCGCGGGGTGACGTTTTGTGGAGACGACCGGCATATCGCGCGATGCACCGGATGCTCACGAATCCCGTTTACGGCGGCACCTATGCTTACGGAAAAACCGAACAGTTGCTGCGTTATGAGAATGGCGCAGCACGTCACTGCTGCCATCGCAAACCCCGCCATCAATGGCTGGCATTGATTCCGAACGCTCACGAAGGCTATGTTCTGTGGGAGGAGTTCGAACGAATTCAGCGGACCACGAAAGAAAACGTGCCAGGATCGCCTGGCGCGATCAAGAATGGGCTCGGCATGCTCGCTGGTCTGTTGCGTTGCCGACGCTGTGGTCGTAAGCAGACGGTACGGTACACGGGCAACGGCCATGATGTCCTGCGTTACGCATGCAATCGTGGGTGGCTTGATAATGGCGAAGCGCGCTGTATCGCTTTTGGTGGGATCCCTGTGGATGAAGCAATCGGAAGAGAAGTGCTTCGTGCGGTGCAGCCGGCGGCCGTAGAGGCAGCGGTACAGGCCAGCCAGGAGGAGACTCGTCGTCAAGACGAAGTCTTGGAGGCATTGCGGCGAGATCTGGAAGCGGCACGATATACCGCTCAGCGCGCGCAGCGGCAATTCGATGCCGCCGATCCCGAGAATCGTTTGGTCACCGACGAACTGGAACGCCGATGGAACGGGGCGCTGGAACGAGTGCGGGAGATCGAAACCAGGATCGCAGCGCATCAAGACGGCAATGCGCAACATCGGCCAGCCACGCAGGAGGAGTTTGAAGAACTGGCGGCGAACTTGGAGACCGTTTGGTACGACTCGGGCACCGATACTCGCCTGAAGAAGCGGATCGTGAGAACGCTGATTGAGGAAGTGGTGGTCGACGTGGATGGCGCGGCTGGGGAAATCATCCTCGTCATTCACTGGAAGGGCGGGGTCCACACGGAGTTGCGCCTACCTAGGCGAAGGCGCGGCCAAAACAACTCTCAAGCGCCCAAGGCCCTCATCGACGCGGTGGTCGCGTTGGCGCGAATCTGTTCAAACAACCTGATTGCGGGCCTCTTAAACCGGAATGGAATGCTCACGGGACGAGGAAACCGCTGGACTCGCGAACGAGTAACCGCCTTGCGCAGTCATCATCACATCCCGGCTTACAGCAGCGACAAAGCAACTGCTGAGGGCTGGATGAACCTCACGAAAGCTGCTACGTTTGTGGGCGTGAGCTCCCGAACCCTCCGGCTCGCTGTGGATCGCGGTGAAATAGGGGCCGAACATCCTCTGTCTGACGGCCCGTGGATCTTTCGCAAACGCATACTGGAGTCTGAAGCTGCGATCCAGTTCGCTCAGCGCGTCCGGCGCGAGAAACCCGCGGTACTTTTTGATTCGCAACCAGCCTTCGATTTTCGAAGGACATAGAAAGGTGGGGCAGTGTGAACCCTGACAGTAGTCGCGGCGCCAGCGCTCCAGTTTCTCGCGAGCGTCGGCGAGATGGAAAAAGATTTCACCATTCAAACATTCGTCCCGTAAGCGGCCGTTGAAACTCTCGATGTAGCCGTTCTGAACCGGCCGGCCGGCCGGGCCGGATGAAGTCGAGCTTCACGCCAGCTTTGTGGGCCCAGGCATCCATGGCTTGGCCGGCGAATTCGCTGCCATTGTCTGTAGTGATCGACTCCGGTATACCGCGCGCCGCTACCAGATGCTTCATTCGCTCGACGACTCTCTCCCCAGTCTGCGAACGATCCGCGTAGGCGCATAAGCACTCTCGCGTGTACTGGTCGACCACGGTCAGAATGCGGAACCAACGGCCGTCCGCGAAGCGAGCGATCTAAGAGAGCACCAGGTAGCCCTTGCCTCGATCGACTAGCACTTTCCCGCTTTGGCGCTCAGGCTGTGGGATAAGGCGCGTTGTCCTCGCGCAGCATCTCAAACACCACTAGGGTGAGGGAAACGACGACAGGTCCGATGAATAAGCCTAGTAATCCAAACGCCTTCACGCCGCCCAGCAGGGCGAAGAAGACCAGCAGTGGATGCATTTTGGCTCGTCCGCTGATGACATAAAACCTGACCACATGACCGAGTTGCCCGATGGCTACCACGCCCCAGGCCAGCATCATTAAGCCCTTCCAGGGGTGCCCGGTAATGAAAAAGATAATTGCGGCCGAGCCCCATACCGAGCTTGAGCCGACCACGGGAATCAGTGAAGCCAAGGCCGTTACCAGTCCCCATATGACGGGGGATGGCACTCCAAGCGCCCAAAAAGCCAGACCCATGAGAGTGCCCTCCGCCGCGCCCACAGCCAGACAGCCGTAAACATTGGCCACAATAGAGTCGCTGACCTTGTTAAAGAGACGTTCAAATTGACCGGCCTTCAGCGGAAGGGCATCTGCCGCGCGCACCAACATCGATCGGCCATCCCGGAACAAGAAGAACAGAGTGAAGAACGCAACGGCTGTTGCGGTGAAGAACGAAACGATGTCGCTGAGCGCTTCCGCTCCCCAGGAGATCAAATACTGGCTGATCTCCTGTAGCCGTCGAAGTAGCGCTCCCCGCAGGTCAAGCGTGGAGACGTTGACGTACCGGCCGGCCCAGCCGAGAAAGCGATCTATGCAATGGGTCACATACGGATTCCAACCGCCCTGTTCAGCGCTTTTTGCGTTCAGCAAATCGTAGAGCCCGCGAATCTCTTTGAGAACGACAATCCCCAGTCCCGTCGCCGGAATGATCACGAGGACGAGGACCAGAATCGTAGATATTAGAGCAGCCGCATTGTTCCCTCGAATGTGCCGTTGGATCCGTTCGTGGACCGGATGGAAGACGATTGCGATCATGACCGCCAGAAAAATGGGCGCCCGAAAAGGACTGGCGATCCGGTAACAGAAATAAAGCGCAAGGACAGCCAAAGCCAACAGGCAAAGGGTCGATGCCGCCGGTTTCTTTTCCGGAATTACCGATCTGCTCGCCGCTACGTCCATTGCAGCCTCCAATGCGTCCGTATACCGTTCATTTTGAAAACCCTGCGCGTTCGTTTCCCGCTCTCGCGCCGGCCTCTAGGCTGGCCAGCATGCGTTCCACGCCTTTCTGGAGAGCGCGGCTCATCGCCATCACGACCCCGTTTACATCATGGTTCTCGATACCCTGCGTTGCATCCGCTTCGCCGGTCCATAACGTGGCACTCTCTCGCAAGCTGGTAAGTTCGGCCGAGATTCTCACGTCCACCCGAACGGAGCCGCCGTAGTCGATCTCGTCCAGACGTTCCAGCCGGCCAGTCATCAGATAGTCCTGCCGGTCCTGGCCGTCATATCTCTTCACGGCCGAGAACAGCCGCGAGGAACGGAGCGCATCGATTACCGTGGTGGTAACGGCGTCGCCGGGATTCTCAGCCCAGCGGTGATAGTCGTAGAAGGCTATCTCTTTGGGCGTCCGCCGATAAACGATTCCACCCCTGCGCAGATAGGCGGGCGTTTCAAACCGGCGCACCGCCAAAACGCCCGGAAAACGCACGCCGTTTTCGGAACTCGGCGCCGGCGGGTGAATTTCCAAAGCGTAGTAACGTGGATAGCGGATCTTTCCTCCGCACCCGCACAGCACCAACAGTAAAACCCAGATTGCCTTCTTCATTTGGGAACCTTCCGATCCGCGGGTTGCTTGATCCTCACCAAGCTCCAGGGCCGCTGTTTCAACGAGTCGGTGAGCTCGTTCAGGTTGCCGGTGGCCATGCGGACGTTATCGACGATCTCATTCAGGTTCTGATCCTTCGCGCGGGTTGCAGCATTAAGGGTCGCGATTAATGTCCGCGCCTCCTCGAGCGTCGTGCGAATATCGGTCAGGTCGGTCTGAATCGGGTCGCGCAGCTTTGTGATCACATTGTTAGCGTTCGAGACCGTTCCGTTCGCGTTCTCCAGCAGGGGGCCCGCTTTTCCCACCACGATGTTTGCGTTCCGGGTCAACGCCGCGACCTCGTCCCCGATTTGGTCAACCTTCGGCGATAGCCGGGTGATCATGGCGTCTGCATTCGCAAGGACGTTCTGGATGTGCTGTTGATTGGGCCGGCCCACCACCTGGTTCATATTCGCCATCAGAACCCGCGCGTCGCCGGTGACGTTATTTACCTCCGTCCGAACGGAATCGAGCAGGCTGCGCGCCGAATCGGCGAGCGCCACGATCTTGCGTTGGGTGTCATCCACACTGATGGTCTCTTGCGAAGGAATCACCCCGCCCGGCGGCAAGCGCGGCGCGTCATTCGAGCCCGTGCTGATCGAAATCACCGGACTGGTCACCAACGTCACCGAACCCAGCTTCGCCACGGAATTCGCGTTCAGCGGCGTGCCGTGTTTCACGTCCAACGTCACCTCGATGCGGGTCGGATCCTGCGCATCCGGACGGACAGCCGTGACCAAGCCGACCTTGATGCCGCCGAACAGAACGTCGGTTCCGGGCTGCAACCCCCCTGCGTAGCGCAGGTAGGTCCTGTAGGAGTCGCGCGCTCCCTTCAGTTGCGAGCTGCTGATGCGGTACACGGTTGCGAGCAGTATCGCCACACAGACGATAACGAATGCTCCGACTTTCGCTTCGGTTTTCATGCCGAGGCTCCTTTCATGCCGGCCAGCTCGCACAGCCGGCTCTGCACCGTCGTGCTTTCACCGACGGGATCGGGCACGCGATCCAGAAACTGCCGAATGCGCGGGTCGGCGCTCGCGCGGAACGACTCTTTATCGGCCACTGTGACCAGCGAACCGTTGTAAAGCATCGCGATGCGGTCCGCAATCCGAAAAGCGCTGGCCAATTCGTGAGTGACCACCAGCATCGTCATCTGAAAGGCGCGCTTCAGAAAGAGAATCAGGTCGTCCAATCCCGCCGCGACAATCGGATCGAGACCAGCGGACGGCTCATCGAAAATGAGGATTTCGGGATCGAGTGCAATGGCCCGCGCGACGGCCGCGCGCTTTTTCATCCCTCCCGACAATTCCCCGGGCATCCGGTGTTCGGCATCGCCTAAGCCCACGGCCGAGAGTTTCAAGTAAGTCATAATCTCGATAACGGGATCGGCCAGCGTTGTCAGTTCGCGCAACGGCAGGCTGACGTTATCCTTAACGGACATCGAGTTGAACAAGGCAGCCTCCTGAAAAGCCACGCCCATGGCGCGGCGGATCTGCTCCAGTTCCTTCGCGGAGCAGCGATTAATGTCCACGCCGCGCACGCAAACGGTTCCCGAGGCGGGCCGCTCGAGCGCGATGATATGCCGCAGCATCGTGCTCTTGCCGCAGCCGCTGCTGCCGAGCAGCACCATGATTTCGCCACGCTGAATATCGAGACTCACGCCATCGAGCACGCAGCGCCCCCCGTACATTACCGTCAAGCCGGCGACTGAAATGATTGGCTCCGCCATGTGCTAGTCCTTTCGGACCATGTAGTAAATGGCCGTGAAAAACACGTCCGCGAGAATCACCAAAAACGTGGATTTGACCACGGCTGAAGTGGCCGACCGCCCCACCGCATCGGGGCCTCCGCGTGTCCGGAACCCCTCCATGCAGCCGACGCTCACCACGATGATCGCGAACACCGAGCTCTTTAGCAGACCCGTCAAGACATCGCGCAGCTCGATGGAATCAGCCACATAGTTGAGAGACATGGCGAGCGTAATTTTGCTGCTGACGTACATAAAGCCGGCGCCCGCCAGAATGCCGAACGCATTGCTCATCACGCTGAGGCACGGGACCACGAGCAACGCCGCGACGTATTTCGGCGCGATGACGAACTCGATCGGATCTATGGCCATAGTTCGGAGCGCATCGATTTCGCTGGTCACCACCATGGTTCCGATCTCGGCCGAAAACGCCGACCCGGACCGGCCGCTCACGACAATGGCCGTCAGCAATGCACCCAGTTCGCGCGTGAAGCCGATTGCCACGGTGTCCATGACATACTGAAGCGCGCCGAATCGTCTGAGTTCAGCTCCGACTTGCATGGCCACAATGAATCCGGTACAGACGGACATAACCGCGATCATCGGGAGGGCATCCACTCCGATGGCCGCCATCTGTCCGATGACGGCTCGCCAGCGGCCGCGCTTGCCGACAATCGGAAGCACACGAGGCGAGGCGCACAGGGCGGACCAAAGCTGCGTGCTGAGCCCCCCGACATACCCGAGTCCGTCAATAACGCTGCTTCCGACACGTTCAAGTGGATTCATCGTTTCACCCTTATGTCGCGATACCGAACAATCGATCGAGACGCGTGATTTCCAGAAAATATCGGGGCTGGCCATGGATGCCCACCAGCACCAGCCGCGTCGCCTGTTTGTTCGCCGTCCGGAACGCCTCGAGCAGCGTGGCCACCCCGGAGGTATCTGTATATGACAGGCCGGAAAGATCCACCCGAAGCTCGGCCGGCTTCTTGCGCAATGCCGACCGCAACGCGGCGCGCATCTCGCCGGAATTGTCGACCGTCACGCGTCCGTGTATCGCGACAATGTCGTTCAATCTGCACCTCCCCAGGCGCGCTGCTTGCGTTGCCGCGCGGGGTCCGCCGGATGCCGGCCGAAAGAGACGGCATCCCGCGGATCCACGACGTGTCGCGCCTTCACTTCTCCAACCGCGCGGCCGCCTGCTTCAGTTGTTCGGCGACCAGGTGCTTCAGCTTGCCCTGCGTTTGCTCGTAGTTCTCCCGGATTTGAGCGACGCGTGCCTCCAGGGTGGCCTTCATCTCCAACTGCGAGTTTTGGGCCTTCATTTGAAGCGCTTTGACCTTGGCTTCGGCTTCGCTCTTGATCTCGTCCGATCTCAGCTTCCCTTCGTCGAACTTGCCCTGCAGCTTGGCAGTCAGTTCGTCGATGCGAGCCTGGATTTTGGCTTTCTGGTCGGCGCGAGCACGCGCATGTTCGGCTTTGAGCTCGTCGATCGGCACGAAGCGCCGCGACGTCCCTGGCCCGCTGCTCATCCTCGAAACTTTTCTTCGGTGTGCGGAAGACGGCGCCGCCCAGCGGGTCCATTCTGGTGTCGATGGGCGTAACCCACTCCTCGCTGATGTCCGCCAGCACCGCGCACTTGCCCGGCGCCAGCGCGGCGGTCACCTGATCCAGAAATTCCGCGCCCACGCCGGCCACGTGCAAATCTGCGATGCTGCCCGCAAGCGCTCCGGCGGCTGCGCCCACCCCGAAGCCGACGGGGCCACCGAGAAGTCCGATCAGACTCCCGATGGCTGTACCGCCCACTGTGCGGACGGGGAAATCGCCGTCCACTTTTTCTACCGTAACCGTGCCGTCGTCGTTCTTCTTGATGACGGACTCAGCATGAATCGCGATGCTTCCTTCCACGTCGAGCTGCACGAGCGCACGCGACGCCTCATAGGCCTTCGACTCACTGTCGAAAACAACTACCAGCATTTTTTCCATTTGCATTCTCCTTTTGCGATGTTTGAAAGTTACGCCGCAGCGAAAGCGGCGGGTTTGGGAACACGGTGTATGGCGGCTGCAAACGCGATCGTCGCGATGCCGTCGAAAATCAAATCCACGCCAATGGCGAACCCGATGAACCAGATGCCCGAAATCGGCATCTGCGCCAGCAAGAGGAACCCCAACACGGTAGTAATCGCGCCGGAGAAGACGACCCAGCCCCAGCGCGGCAATTTCACCATCGCCGAGGCGATCGCGCGGAACAGGCCGGCCACGATGAAGAACGAGGCAAGCACTGCGGTGAGCGTCTCCGCGCCCATGATCGGATAGCGGATCAGCAGCAACCCGGTGAAGCCTCGAAAGAGCGCACTGAGCAGATTGAGGAGGGTCCCGCTCCACGTTCCGGTCCGGAATGCATGGACCAACTGGAAGACGCCGCTGATGAGCAGTAGCCATCCGAACACTAACACGCTGGCAAAAGTCGCAGTTACGTCAAACGCAATGCATCCGACGCCGAGCACGGCAAGCGCGACTCCCAGAACGAAAAACCAGCCCCAGGATTTGCGGACCTTTTCGATTCCGGCGTCCAGGGGATAGTATGTGAGTTGTGACATGTTCTTTAGCTCCTTTCTGAGCTCGATAGGTCACGCTTTCAAGTACGTGCACAGTTCGTGCCGTCTGAAGGTCCGCGCCGATCGAGCCTTGCAACAACGAACACGAACAGCAAATGCAAGTCGACCTCCAACCGGCGGGATCGCGGGCCAGTGCGGAACCAGAGGGAAGTGCGCTTGGTTGAGGAAACGTTTAGAACGGAGCACATACTACGGATCGGATATGACGGCGAATGATAAGTTCTGCGAATGGATCCTCTCGCGCGAATGCCGTGACGCGGTTCGGACCTGCCGCACCAGGGCAGTCTCGAAGGGAAAGCCCGTCCGGCGTTGCTCCGGGCGGACATGCAACGCAGCTCCACAGTTATGGCTACTTCGACATGTGTCTCGTCACCCGTCTGACACGTGACGAAGGGCTTCTATGGGAAGAGTCGGCTGCCCTCAGCGATACTGAAACTGCCGGGAAATGTTGAGTTTCTGCATCCGTGAATACAGCGTCGTTCGTTTGAGCCCGAGCCGGGCTGCTGCGCCGTTCGGCCCTCCAACGATACCGTGGGCATCCTGCAACGCACGGATGATCGCTTCCCGCTCAGCCGCCTCGGACCGCTCAGCCGTATTCGCGGGTGACGCCGGCGGCTGATGTTTGCTGATCACTTCCGGCATCGCCAAACTCAATGCGCTCCCAGTCGTTAGCAGCACCGATCTTTCAATGACATTCTGCAGTTCCCGGATATTGCCAGGCCAATCGTAGCGGGCAAGCGCCTCCATAACTGCCGCAGGAATCCTCTCAATCCTGCGATTCATGCGGCCGGCGTACTTTTGCACGAAGAACCGGGTAAGCAGCGGAATGTCTTCGGGCCGCTCGCGAAGGGGCGGGACATGGATTGGAAAGACGTGCAACCTGTAGTAGAGATCGGCGCGGAATCGATTCTCCTCGACCATTTGCTTCAGGTCGCGATTGGTGGCGGCCACGAACCGGGCGTCAGTGCGGATCGTTCGATTCCCGCCCACCCTCTCGAACTCATGGTCCTGGATAGCCCGAAGCAACTTGGGCTGCAGTTCGAGCGGCATTTCTCCGATTTCATCAAGAAAGAGCGTACCTTGATGCGCTAATTCAAATCGTCCAATCCGCTGCCCTGCCGCACCCGTGAATGCGCCTTTTTCATGGCCGAACAACTCGCTCTCCAGAAGGCTGGCGGGGATTGCAGCGCAGTTGACTTTTACAAAACTGCCCTTGCTCCGATGGCTGGACTCGTGAATCGCGCGGGCGACCAGTTCCTTTCCTGTTCCCGTTTCGCCCAGGATGAGGACAGTGCTATCGCTTGGCGCCACCGTCTGAACACCTTTCAGTACGGACTGAAAAGCCGGCCCCTTGCCGACCATGTCTCCGATGTTGTGGTCCAGGCGAATCTCGTCTTCGAGATAGAGTTTTTCGGTAGCGAGGCGCTCCTTTATCTCGGACAACTCCCGATAAGAGAGAGCGTTTTCCACCGCGATGGCGACCTGGCCCGCCACCTCCACGAGGAACTCGACATCGCTATCCGTCCAGACATCATCGGTGGTCCGAGCAATCTCGAGCGTACCGAGGGTGCCGTTGCCTGTAATCAATGGAACTGAACAGTCGGACTTGCACCCCATTGCTATAAACCGGCGATAGTGCGGAGATGGATAACGGTCCACATCGGTGTCGTATGCGACCACCGGCTTCCCGGTCGCGAGCGCCTCAGCGGAAGGCATGCCCTCCGGGGCGACGTGCGACTGCTCTCTGTTGAACAGCGGAGGGCCTGTAAAATGAAGCGCAAAGGTATCCAGATCTCTCGTTTTCTCATTCCACAAGGTCAGCACCGCGAAATCGTGCCGGACCACCCTCGAGAGCTGCGCCGAAATCTCGGCGAACAACTCGTCTGGCGAGAGTTTCGAGACAAGGACTTTGGTGACGTCGAAGAGCGTACGCAGACGGTCGCGTTCTCGTAACAGATCCCGCTTGGCGAGGAAAGACTCGACGGCAACCGCGAACTCGCTGGCAACTCTCTCCAAGAACGCAAGTTGCTCGCGGCTTGGAGCAAACGGCGCAAGGCAGCCAAAACCAAATGCTCCCAAGCGATTGTCGCCCACGGTTAAAGGCACCAGCGTAAGCGAGCGCAGGCCAGCAGCACTTACCCACGCGGTGAACTCCGGCCAACGCGACCCACCCTCCAGCCGCGGAATGACCACAGGCTCCTGATGGGTCCAAACCCAGCCAGCAGGGTCTTGCTCTACCGGAAAGCACCTGGCGGGGCCCATGTCCGCCGGCGCTGCGGCATCGAGCACGTAGGAACACATGCTGTTTGCCTCGCGGTCGTGGAGGATCAATGCCGCGAAATCAAAGGCGACGATTCGCTGAAGGGATTCGGCTACCCCGGAGAGCAAGCTGCTGAGATCGTTGCGGCCGGCAATCGACCGGGATAACGCCAGGACCGCCTCATAGATGTCGCTCGAGGAGGCACCCACAGCGCAATGATAGCAGTTTCGTGTTCCGTCGCTTCGGCGCGAATGCCCGATGTGAGTTTCCCGAGGACTTACTGTTGCATTTGAGCATGGCTAATATCCGCTCTCTCCGGCCGGGCGTACGGCGTGAATACGAGTGCCGCCATTCAGCATCAGCTTGTGCCGCCCCTGCTGGGGGACGAGCCGCCGGCGCGAAATGTTAGTGCCGCGGCCATAGCAGCCAAAACAGCACGATCCAGGTTCCGACTGTAAGGACCCAAAACACCAATTCCGAGTGCCAGTCTGTTCTTGCCCGTCGACCTTGAATCCGAGCGGCCATGTCGACCTCCACTTTTCTGCGCGTGCCGGTGGATCGGAAATATGCGAAATCGACTGAACCCTTCGGCACGATTGATGCTCGCGGCCATCGTCAATCCCGATGAACGAACACACAAGGTGAATGCATTCGGCGCACCAATCCGGCGCCGTGGGTATTTGCATCATGCTACCGGCGCGGCTTGGACACCGGCGTGCATTGGGGACTTGCTAGAGGGATCCGCAGAATGATTCGGATCATGACGGCTGATGAGCCCGCACTCACGATGATCACGGTCGACGGACAGCTCGTGGGCGACGATATCCAAGCGGTGGAGGCGAGTTGTGATCAGGCACGCTCAAAAGGAAAACCGATCTGCCTTTTTTTGCGGGATGTCTCAGTAATCGGCGATGATGGCCATGCACTGCTGACCCACCTCGCTACGAGAGGTGTTGGCCTGAAAGCTTCGGGGATCTATAACTCCTACATTGTTCAGTCGATTCAGCCAGACCACCTGCCGAGGACACGCAGTTGTGAGTAAACCAATGCCGATGAGTCGAGGTGATAGCAAGTTGAGTTATCGCTCCGAAATATCAGAGGCACGGCGCCGTAGGGCCGAGCCGGCTTCGACATCTGTCTCGACACTTGCCCCGACAGTTGACGAGACGGACTTACAGCCTCAACCGATTCGAGCCTTGCGGCTGGGGATGTCCGTTCGAGGGGGAACGCGGTGATTGCATTTGTTTCGAAAAGCGAAACCGCATGCTGCACACTGCGGGAAGTGGCGGGCTCGCTCTCTCAATCCGTCTTTTCTTGTGCCGACGTACAGGAAGCGCGCAGGGCGATTCGCTGGCAGCATCCAAAAATCGTGGCATGCGAGGTGCAGGTGCGAGACAGCGATTACTGGAAAGTGCAGGCCATCTTTGTGGCCAAACTCGACCGGCTGACGCGCAGCGGGAAGGACCTGTGCGAGCTGCTGGAGCGATTCGAGCGGCGCGTGTGGCCCTGATATCGGTTGCCGAATCGCTCGATACCGGCTCCGCGGCTGGGAGGCTCGTGTTAAATATCATGGCGGCTGTTTCGCAATGGGAGCGGGAAGGGAGCGCACCCGCGATGCACTCAGGCACAAACGCACCAACGGCGAGCGGGTGGGCAATATTCAGTTCGGATATCGCCTCTGCACCGACCGACGGCACGTCGAGCCAGACCCCGGCGAACAGGCCCTGCTGACCGAAGTCCAGAACCTGCGCCAGAGCGGGCAGACCTTGCGCGGGATCGCTGCCGCGCTAAACCATCGGGCGCTGCGGACCCGCCATGGCTCCCGCCTGGCGGCTGGAGCACGTGGCGCGAATCCTGAAGCAGCACGCAGAAGCCCGGTAACCCCGAGTTCCCTTATCGAACACGGGCCCGGAACTCGCCCATTTTGGGCCTTGTCGGCAAACCGTGGGAAAATCCTCCCATCCCGAGCCCAGAAACGCAACCGAGGGCCGTTTCTGCGCCCAGAAAACGGCATTCTAGGCGAGTTCACGCTGGAACATTTCAGCCCTGAAATGAGGTTCAGATGTTATACTAATATGCCTAGCATAGCCAACACATCTTATCAACACAGGATATTTTGGCTATATTACCTACATGTCATCGCCCAAACCACTACTGAATTTCTACATCGACAAGGAGTTGCTCGACCGGGTTAATGAATTCTGGCATGAGCACAGGTTCCCGGCGCGCGCCGAGGCCATCCGCTGGCTCATCCAGGCCGCGCTCGACAAGAAGCTGGCGCCGAAGGCCGGGGTGCTCAAAGCGTATATCGAAGGGGGCGATAATCCAGCCGGATCAACTGCCCGTGGGCCCGGGTCGAAGAAGTACGGAGGGAAGGAGAAAGGCCGGTGATGTCCAATCCGATTGATGACGGTGAAGTAAGCAGAATGCTGGCCGCGCGGAAGGGGGAGTGAAGCACCAATGGCAACAAAACCGGACCTAGTGCCCCGCTGTGACGTTCACGCCGATCGAAGCATGATCAAGCATTTCGGAACTGCAAGGGAAAAGGTTAGCGGGGCAGTCACAACGATCGTAATATGGCAGTGCCCGGTGGAGGGATGTCGGCAGACGTTCCATGGCGGCAGGGGCTATTACGATGCTGCATCAACGTACCGCCCAGGGAGACCGCGGCGCTGCACAAGCCACAAGGAACCGATGATCGTCCAGGCGCACGGAGATGGTTTCACATACGTGTGTCCCGTAGATGGCTGCGACTACACCGAGCCACTGGCGCCGAAGGCCGCGGGGAAGAAAGGGGAGTGAAAATGAACGCATGGAAACTCCGCCAAGCAAACATCGTGGGCTGCAACATTTCAGCCCTCACCGGTCGGTCACACTTATTGCCCAACACGAGCCCAAGTCTTCGGCCTCGGTCCGGCTTGGGCAGCGCTAACCAATCCCGTCCAGGTGGACCCGACTCGTCGAGTTGAATCCCGCTACGGGCCACACGTTCGCACAGCCTGATCGAAGAACCTGCGCCGAGCTCAAATGTGGGGGCTTTGGTCCTTTTTTATGACCCGACAAAACCAGCGCGAACCCGCACTCGACGCCTTCCGCCTCACAGCAGCGCTCCCCCACTGCTGATCTTCAGCCTTTTGCCAACCGGAACCGGGGTTGTATTCCTTCATGGCTTTGGCGAGGATATCGGTCTTCCAGCCGAGATCCTTTTGATACACGACGCCATCATCGTTCACGACGAACGTCATAACGCCCGACGACCGGTATTCCGCCGGGTAGGCTATGAACGCAAAGCCCGCAGTCATCTTGCCGCCGGCGATGTAACTCTTCGGCCCGCCTGGGCTATTTTTCCCCTGACGTGTCAGCACACGGTAATAGTAACCGCGGTAAGGAGTCGGAGCGCCGTTCGGGCTTTTCGCATAGCCCTCGGCAACGGCCGAGGCGATCAGGGGACCAATCGGGCTCTGGGATTCGCCTTCGCCGGCTTTCCAATAGAGGCCGTTATGCTGCCCGTCATCGCTGATGATTTTCTGGGCGTACTCGTGCTGTGTGGAGTAGTATTCCTTTTCCGCGGCCACCAGTTCCTGGAACACGCGAATGGTCGAGATTTCATTCCGCCCAATTCGGCGGTACAGAATTTCTCTCCTGCCCGCCTCGGTGTCGAAATACCAGGAGCGATCTCTCTCCACGAGCGGTATGGGCACGGGCCAGTTCTCGGCGCCGATGTACAGGGTGAATCCGTCCGGTTCTTTCACCAGGCGGTGCATTTCGTGATATCTCCGCACGAAATCAGCGCGGTCCTGGGCGTCCTCGGTTTTGTCTCCCGACGAGACGATTTGCTGACCGTCCGGTCCAAGGATTTCGAGCAACGCTTTTTCGTTGTTGCTCTGTGCTGCATCGGAGAGCGCTGTGCTCGCGTCTTGCGGCGATGGAAATGTCTTCTGGCCCGACTGCTGCGCCATGGAGCCGCTGGGAAGACACGCCGCCCAAAGAATAGCGGCTACCGCTACTCTGGAAATGCCGAAGTTCGTTTGCCGCATATGACTTCCTCTCCTACCGATGCCCGCCACCGCCATGCCCGCCGAAACCGCCTCCCCCGAAGCCACCGCCACGTTCGCCGCCGCCGAAGCTGGAGCTGCCACGCGACGAAAATTCCCGTGCCTCTCCGCCGCGCTCATTGCCGCTGAAGGCTCCCGAACGGACGCCGCTCTGGCCGCGGGGTTCCGCGTATCCGCGAGCAGCCCGGCTGTCTCCGTTGAAGGACCTGGATGGCACGCCACCGCGGTTGAAACCCTCGCCGCGCGCGCCTCCACCCCGCTCACCTCCACCCTGGTAGAAATTGTTCCGGTTGTAAAAGGTCCGGCTGTGGGAGTAGTACCGGTTGTGGTCATAGGTTGCCCAGTGGTTATGCCAATCGAATCCCCAATGACCCCAGCCCCACCCGAAACCCCAGAACCAACCGATCTCGAAGCCGATTCCCCACGAAAGGTATGGCCCGTCCCACCAGATGCCGGGATACGGGTACCACCCCGGCCACGCCACGATGGGATCTCCGTAAACCAACCACGGGTCGTACGCCGGGACGTAGACCACCTCCGGAGCAGCAGGCTGAATGACGATCGTTGAGCCTTGCGTCTCTACCGTTTGTTGCGGCGTGCTCTTCAGATTGCCGGCCTGTTGGGCTCGTTGGCGCATCACCTGTATCGCATCCATTACTTCTGGCTGTTGGTTGTAGTAGGCATCGCCTAAAGAGGACGTCCAGGAGAGGTTCTTGTCCATGTTCCCCAGGACGGACGGAAATGCGGTGAGCGCCTTGACACTTGGATCCCAGGGTTGTTGGTCCACGGCGTGGCCCAGGGCGTCGCCCTTCAAATCAAGGTGCGCCTGCAGCCACCTGTCGGCCTCGACGACCTGCTCGGGAAACGTGGATGCGGCCAGGATCTGCGCCACAAGCGAATCCGGATACAACGCAATCGGGGCTACCAACTGCTGCAATTGTTCGGGAGTTTCTTGCGTGTACGGGGGCGGCGGCGCGGCTTGGGGCCAAGCCGGAGACAACAGAGCCGGTAGCAGCAGGTAGATTAAGATCTGTCTACCCGATCGAGCCTTTGAGCCGAGAAATCCATTTGTTCGAATCATTGCCGCCCTCCAGTCGAGAACCTGTGACCAGCCGTGTCTGTGAGTGCACGTTAAGGTCCAAGAAGTTTTTGTGGCGTGTCGATACTAAATGCGTCTCAGGAGGCCGCGTCGCGCCGAAACGGTATCAAGAGCCGAGGCAAATGCCTACACTGCGATGGCAGAGGGGCTTTCCAGCGCCGGTCCCGCTTTTGTTGGAGCGTTGGCGAGATAACTCCCCTATGTCGGCTAACCGGAAGTTATCCACTTTACCCGACTCTGAACGTGTTCTCTTCGTTCTTCAAGCGGCGTTCTGCCGGCGAACCTGGCGCTGTTTCCGCGCCTCCTCCAGCTTCCGATCCCGCTCGGCATGGATCTCCTGCTGACGCCCGGCGAGCATGTCCTTTGGCGTGATGTAGCCAACCGCGCTGTTCAGGCGAACGTTGTTGTAATGTTCGACGTAGCCCTGCACCAGTCGCCGCGCGTCTTCCAGCGACAGCGGCGTTCCCGGCCGGATGCACTCCCCTTTGAGCGATTTGTGCCATCGTACGATTTTCCCGTTCGATTGGGGATAGTACGGCGACGTTCTGACGTGAGTCATGCCCGAGATCCGAATGAACTCCTTGAAGTCTTTGGCAATGAACTGTGGCCCGTTGTCGGAGATGATCCGGGGTCGCGCCTCCGGGTACTTCTCCTTTATCCTTCTGCCAGCGGTGGAAGACCGTGGACTGGAGTCCAAGTTCATCGCAGAGCTTAGAGATGGGCTCCTTGTCGAGCAAATGCCTGTTGTCCGCAGAAACTCCGTCCGGCGGTTTTTCGGCGCAATGTAACTTTGTTACATCCGGGATCGTCCGGCTAGCCAGGCGTCAGTTTTTCCCCTTGAATGTCGCTGATTTCAAAGGCGTTCAAGCCGGTTGACAATTTTGTCTAAGGACAGGGAATACACGGAAATGGATCTCTGCTTGCCAGCACTATACCCGGTGACATCGGTCGGGGGCATGATTTGACAATCATTCGTGCTTGGCTCGCCTGTATTCTTCCAACAAGGATTCGAGCAATTCTGAATTCACGCGAAAGTTGGTGTGACGCAAGCGTTCAAAAGCTTCTTCGAGATCAGTGAGGCCGCGGCTTGCGCCATCGGCCAGGACGCGCAGCGTGCCGACGACGCGAAGGTGCCTTCGTTCAGCTTCGATCCTGGCATCCCATTCGTCTACCAACAACAAGTCGGCAGCAACTTCCTCTGCTAGAGCGATTGCTTCTTGCTCTCCTCTGTCCAGATCCACTTTGGGTTCCAGGGTCTGGGTGGGCTGGCGTATTTCGAGCCAGCTCGGACACCCTGACAGCCAAGCGCGTACCACCTCAGGTGTGCTTTCGTGATTGAGTTCGTCCGCCACAGCGGCAGGAATCAAGACGCGACCGTAAAGCGCCGGCAACAGGTGCTCACGCTCAATCACCACCAGGTACCGGAGCGGACTAGTATCGGCAACGACGATCATTCAACCCGTCACCAGCTCCGCGGTTCTTGCTCGTCTTCCTTTCCTCGTTGTGCCAGCAAAGGCGCGGTGATTTCACCCTCGCGCCGGAAATCATCCACTGTGTACTCCAACCATACGCCGCGCTTCTTGAGAAATCCGTCTAGTTCGTAGCGAGAGGGGATGCCGAGAAGACGGCGGAGCTGCGATCCCGTCAGACGGTGTGCGCGGTACGCTTCGACGGCGATATCTTCTAGCGCCTGGCGCGACGGGTCGAGGCCCTCAGGAATAATCTGACGGGCGAGTTCGTCCGGGATGGTTACGGTAATCTCCATACAGTCACGTGCCCCTGGAAACACTCTAACATTTTGTGTTCTTCAAAATTCCTAAAGGCGACAAGGGAGGCCGTGTGGCTGACCTTCGGCACTTGCCATGGTCTGCAGTGGTTTTGGTTTGTAGCGCTTTGCTGTGGTTTTGGTCGTATCCGTACAATTGAGGCGCGGTCAATACGTTTCCACATTAGAAATATATTGACAAGTGCCGCCGATGGCGGTCACCAAGCCGATAGTGGGGAAATGGCACCAGCCCCACACCCTCCAAAAACCCTCCATTAGCACACCAGCCGAAACGGACCCTTGTTTTATTGGCGTTTTCCATACCCTGAATCAACGCCGTGCGCAGTTATGTTACTGAAAACAAAACATTGCCCATTTTCCCAAGCTGGACGTCGCGGGTTCGAGTCCCGTCTCCCGCTCCATATTTTCAATCACTTACGAGGATTTCGCGCACCCTCCAAAACCCTCCGTTTACCTGTAAGAACTTGATTTTTAGGCATTTGCGGCCGATTCTGTCCACTTAGCACTGACCAGGCGTGGCCTACACCCTCCGATGCTATTAAAAGGTTGCGGCTGGAGCTTTGCAAGCTATTGATTCTGGGAGGCTCAAACTATGACGTCCAGCTTGACCAGTTGGCAGTCACAGATCCTTGGGTGAAGGGTCTGATTGAAAGGGTGGTGAATGTTGTGCGAATTTATCCTGACACATTGGGGATTGGGAGTTGATCGGTCGGCGTGCGACTCGGCATTCCTGCATTCAGGCACCAATCGGACAGCATGAAAGACAGCAAACAAAAGGAACTGATAGAAGAAGAAAGCAGGTGGGTAGAATCCAAGATTCTAACGCCGGATGTACTTCTATTCATTCTAAAAGACGAAGCGCAAGAAATCCGCGCCGCCTGTTTTGAAAAAGGACATCAGGAGACTTCGACGATTCCCCGCCGTTGAGACCACGCAATTGACCGCCTGTTCCCGAAGCTTGCGGCCTTCCCAGAGTACAAAGCAAATCTTTTCGTGTAAAACTTCAATTTAAGTACCAAAAGTACACTCGTAGGTGGGCAGTTGGGTGGGTTGTTTTGGTGTTCTCGGCACCGCTTGGCGCAACCGCCTGGTGCAGAACTTCCGTGATGAACTGCGGATCTCGGCACAGCCGCGTCGAAAAGCCACTGGATAAAATACTCGGATATCATGTACACTATCCGCAGGTCCTATCCATGGCCGCAGCCGACACAGCACTCGCAAAAGCCCGGCAAGTATTCTCCAAACACGGAGGCATGCTTCGAACCTCGAAGGCGATGCGCCTTGGGATTCACCCGCGTACCCTGTACACTCTCCGCGATGCTGGCGACATAGAACAGGTCGGGCGCGGACTCTACAGACTCTCCACCGCACCACCGCTCTCCAGTCCGGACCTGGTGCCAATCGCGATCCGGATTCCACGGGCCGTCGTTTGCCTTGTTTCAGCGCTGGCATACCACGGTCTAACCACCCAGGTTCCACACGCTGTCGACATCGCGCTGCCCAGTCACGCGCAGGTTCCGAAGATCGATAGTGTCCCTCTCCGGGTCTTCTGGTATCCGGAGTTTTCTTTTCGCGCCGGCGTCGATGTGATCACGGTTGACGATGTTCCTATGAAGATCTATTCTCCGGAAAAAACGATCGCCGACTGCTTCAAGTACCGGAACAAGATTGGCCTGGACATTGCCATCGAGGCGCTGCGCGCTTACCGCGAACGCACACGAAAGCCGAACAGGGCAGGTCTGGCAAAATTCGCCCAAATCAATCGCGTCCAGAAAGTCATGCGACCGTACCTTGAGGCTGTACTGTGAGCGGACGCGATATCGGCGCCTCCGTCAGGCAACGCCTGCTCAACAAGTCGCGCACGCAAGGCCGCCCGTTTCAGGAACTGCTTCAGTACTTCGCGATGGAGCGTTTCCTGTATCGGCTCGCAAAATCGCCATACTCGGATCGGTTCGTTTTGAAGGGAGCCTTGTTGCTGACCGCCTGGCGGGCACCTCAATCCCGGCCTACCATTGACATCGACCTCGAAGGACGAGTGAACAATCAGCTCGATCACATTAAAGATGTGGTCGCCACAGTATGCGGAGTCGAGGTTGAACCCGATGGCATCGCGTTCAATCGGACTTCAATCGAGGTCAGCCGGATCAAAGAAGACGCGGATTACGAGGGTGTCCGAGTCCAATTCCACGCAACGCTCGCGGGAGCGCGAATTCCGATGCAACTCGATATCGGCTTCGGCGATGTCATTACTCCGGAACCCACGGACATAGAATAGCCAAGCTTGCTGGATTTCCCTGCGCCTGTGCTCCGCGCCTATCCGAAAGAGACGGTCGTTGCCGAGAAGCTGGAAGCGCTGACGGCGCTCGGTCTCCTCAACAGCCGAATGAAAGACTTCTACGATCTCGCCCTCCTCTCCCGCATGTATCCTTTTGAGGGAGAGCGTCTGGTGAAGGCGGTCTCCGCGACCTTCCGTCACAGAGCAACCACTATTGAAGCCGAACCGATTGGACTTACGCAGGCGTACTGCGATGATCCCGCCCGTGCTATCCAATGGCGCGCGTTCGTGCACCGGAGCCGGTTCAGTGAAGAGTCTGGCGAACTGGTGCGACTCGTCACCGAAATCAGACAATTCGCTCTGCCGATGCTTTCAGCGATAGCCGCGGGGAACCCATTCAAAGCTCTCTGGAAGCCGGGCGGCCCTTGGGGGTGAGAGGTTGCGCAATTCGCGTCGGGCCAGGGTCCATCAACTGCGGGGGCTTCCCGAGCGATGCCCGCGGATGACTTGGTCGACCAATTCCTCGCCGAACCGCCTGGTCAATGGACCGGAGCGCAATAACATGCGGTAGTAAATCGCGCCAAAAATCGCATCGTTCAGCAGTTCAGGTTCCGTCTCCGATCGGAGTTGCCCGGCATCCTTGCCGCGCTGCAGATCCGCAATCGTAGCATTCCGTCGTGGACTAACCCATCGGTCAAAGAACTCCTGGAGAACGGCCGGTTCGCTCTGGCCCTCGGCGATCAGCGCGGCCACGATCTTGCCGAACGGTCCGTTGAACGCGTCGATCAAGCTCCGTACTCGAAACCTCAGGGACTGTTCCGCGGTGAGGGCGGTCGGCTTCTCCAGTTTGGGGGCCATCCGCTCAACTAGCATCGCCAACACCAAAGTCGCTTTGGTCGGCCACCATTTGTAGAGGGTGGGTTTGCCGACCCCGGCCCGTTTGGCCACCGCTTCAATGGTCAGGTCGCGCACCGACTTTTCCTGAAGCAGGGCGTAGACCGCATCCATGATGACGGCATGCGACGCCGCCATTTCGCTCGGAGGCCGGCCTTTGCGCACAGCAGGAAGAGCTTCTTTCTTCATGCTTTCAAGTTTTAACGGAACGTAGCGTAAAGTCAATTGACATCGTAGCTCCTCCATTCTATTATGAAAACGGAACGTAAAGGAAATACAAATGCCACCAGCCTAGCTATAGCTACGGTCCTGAAGGCAGTTTCACCTCAAAAAGGAGAATCCAATGACGAATCAAATCCGCCCCTACGAGCCCCTCACTTCCGAGAATGCTGCGCTCGTCCTCGTGGATCATCAGGTGGGCCTGATGACAGGCGTCCGCGACTATTCGACAGGTGAGCTGAAACACAACGTTGTGGCCCTGGCGAGAGCGGCGAATGCGCTGAAGCTACCCATCGTCGTTACCACGACGGCGCGCGAGAGCATGTGGGGTCCGACGTTTCCGGAACTCGTCGAAGCGTTGCCGGGCATCGAGATCATCGACCGCTCGTCGGTCAACGCCTTCGACGACGCGCACGTGGCGAGCGCCATCGAGGCCACTGGCCGCAAGAAGCTGATCTTTGCCGGCATCTCGCTCGAAGTCTGCGCGGCATTTCCGGCTATAACTGCCGTAGGAAAAGGGTTGGACGCCTACGTGGCCGTCGATGCCTCGGGGACGTTCAGCGAGACCAAGCGGCAAGTGGGGCTGCTGCGCATGCTCCGGGCGGGCGTCATTCTCTCGGACTACGCGACCTTGATGGTGGAAATCCTCAAGGATAATGCGCGGCCGGAGGCCGGCGAGGTCTACGGAGCCATGGACATGGGCTGGGCCGTGCTTGTGGGTCAAGTCGCCAAGGCCTATGGAAAATAGTGCGTCAGTCATTGCTCGTTCGCTGTTTCGGGATATGTGCTCCGGAATTAGCGGGAAATATCCCGACTCTATTTGCGGTTTCCGATAGCTGCGCTCTTGGACAAGAAAGCAACCATGGCGTCTGCGAGGTGTCCGGGCTGGTCAATCGGTGACAGATGTCCGCTGTCATGCACCACTTCCAGCAGGGCTCCTGGAATCCGTGGTAGCACCTCGGACTGTTGCTGATGGAGCGGGTCCTGGCGGTCTTGGTCGCCTGCTGGGATCAACGTGGGGACGTCGATTTCGGCAACCCGCTCGGAGATGTCCTCATAGGCGGTCGAAGTAGGCCATGCTTGTTTTGCTGCAGCGGAGCCCCCAAGGCTGTCTTCGACGATCTGTTCCACTGTGGCTTCATCGGGCGGGCGAGCCGTAAGAAACGCAATTGTCTCCAGCACCGTTTCCCGGTTGTCGTAGGCGTGCAACTGAGCTTGTCGCGCCGCTTCGGAAATGTGTTGAGGTTACGGAGATGCGGGTGCCACTAAGATGAGAGCTTCCAATCCTTTCGGCCGTTGCGCCGCCAGGAACTGGGCTGCCTTGCCTCCCATCGAATGGCCCACGAGAACGTAGCGCTTCAGATCTAACGTGCGAATCAACGCTGCGGCGTCACCCGCTGGATCGGAGAGTGCAAGCCATCCCCCGGAGCATCCGACTACCCCCAGCCGCGTTGGTCGTAGGCAATGCAGTGAAATCTGGAGCAAAGCGGAGCGATCACGCGCGCCCAGGTGCGGGCCGAACCGCCCCAATAATGTAGGAACAGCAACACAGGTTCGCCGGCACCGCTTTGCTAAATATTCAAGGACAACGCGCCGATGTTGATCTTTTGGGGTGCTTCTCCGAGCGAAGTCTTGATCGAAGAGCCGTCAGCCGAGCGTCCGTCGATCTCCTGTTCGGCGCGCAGCCAGTCATCGAGCTCATGGCCTGTTTCCTGGCCACGTTCAAGGTAGAGCTCGAAGGCGCGAGATCGAATCCGGGTGTGGCGCTCCACACGTTTCGCAGGGCTTTCATGTGTCTCAGGCTGTGTGGGTATCGCCTCGTATTCTCACGTTTCGTATTTCTCGGCCATGTGTGATTGTTCCTCTCGTTGGGATCCCAAATCGGCCGATCACCGTTATTTAGGACCGCGCAACCAGGCAATGCTAACTTGCGCTTTCAAGCAGCTTTTTTATCTTCGTATCAAGATCCCGCGCGATTATTAGAGCTTCTGCATTTCCGTAAGGACTCAGGAAACCGGCCATCTCGTCGTAGCTGAGATATATGCCGTCCGCCCGCTGATCAATCAGCACCGTTACGGGGGCATAGGAGCCGGCGTCCGGAACAAGCCTCGCCATTGATTGCATGATGAGCGGATTGCCCATAATCAGGCGGATCATCTTCGGGCCGCCTTCTACTCCAGCTTTCGCGAGAACCCCGCCGTGATCGAGCCGCATGAACTCCATGAGACCGATGTCGCTGATGCTTTCATTAACGACCGTCTGCAGGTCCTGGTATGTCGTTGCGGCGGCCGTTCTTGCGGCGAATTCGCTCATATTCGGCCTACCGATTGCCGCTTCCACCGCGGCTACAACGGCGTCAAACGGCTTGTGGGAGATGATGGTCCAGCGTTGCACGCTTACTTGGCGAGTTTGCATATTCAATTCCTCTAAACCCTTTTCGACTCTGTTCACGCTCAGGCTGATGATCTCATGGATTCGGGGCCGTATTTGCCGCGGAGGCCTCGGCTGCTTTCTTTGCCAAAGCGATAAACTCGCTCTGGCCGTAGGCATTCCCCGCGATGCCCCATCCCCCTTCGGCGGCTTCAGTCAGCACCACCCAGGTTCGTTCGGCCTGCGATGGGTCTCCGGCGTGCTTTGCGATGATCACGGAAATCTCCCGCACCAGTTGAATTTTGACCTGGGCGGCTTAGTGCGTTAGGTGGGGTGATGATCTGAACGCGAACGTTGCGCAGGTCGTCGCCGGCCGCCGTCGTTATCGTTCCTTCGTCCGTCAAGTGTAGAAAGGCCGCGGTGTTTCGAAGATGAAACGTCCCCGGCTGGACTACTCCCTCGGCGCGGAGCACGGGCTTTCGTCAGATCCAGCCCAAGCGCCTTGCGGGATTCCTTCGGGAACAGAGTGCTGTCGGCGTAAACATCGATCATCGGCATATCATTCTTTCCTTTCAGCTCGTGGTCATTTAAGGTACTGAGTCGCCCGACGCTCCATAAATCGATGGGACCTTGGCGCCCATCGGTCGCAGATAGGTGGAAAGCTGGCCGCGATGATGGATCTCGTCGAAGTGGAACAGCCATACGATGTCACCAGCAGGCCGCTCCAGGGCGACATGGCCGCCGGAGCGCAACTGGCCGATTTTCTCCCAGGCTGCTTCCGGCCACGTCTCCAGTTGCCCAGCATGGCGACGCGAGGCATCCTCGAAACGATCAAGTATTTCTTGGAAGCCTGGATGAGACTCAAGCAGCACGTCGCTCGCGCCCCGCGAGGCCATATCGATGCGGATGAAGAGTCCTCGCAGGATGGTCCAGGCAATTTGCCCGGTGGAAGGAGACCGCTCATGCGGCCGATAGTCGAGTTTGTCGGGCGGGAGTACTTTCAGGACGTTCCTGGTCAGAGCGTTTTCAATGTCGAAACGCGTCTTGTAGAACTCCAGGGAACCGGAAGCGGCGCTACTCGGCATGGCTTTTCTCCTGAACCAGCTCGCTCTGCGTGAGTGCCGGATAGTCCGTATAACCGGTTGCGGACGAGCCGTAAAAATATTCCGGCCGCGGTTCATTGAGAGGTGCGTCAAGGCGTATGCGTTCGGCAAGATCCGGATTTGCGATATGCTCTCGACCAAAGGCGACCAGATCACCGGCTTCTTCAGCGATCAGGCGGGCGCCATGTATGGCGTTGATCCCGGCGTTCAGGATGAGCGTTCCGGTGTAAAGCCGACGGAAGTGATGTACGACGGCATCTCCGCTCATATGCTCAATTGGCGAGCCGGTAAGGTCTGCCATCTGGCGCATCAGAAGCACGTGCGATAGCTTGTAGGCAGCTATTTTCCGGTACACATATTCGCTGGTCCGGAGCGTTTCGTCTGTAGCCCGGAAGGCACCGATCTCGCTCATCATCGGCCCAGCCTTTACGCCGACCCGGCCGCTCGGCCAGACCTCTAGGACCGCCTCCAGTGCTTCGAAAAGGATGCGAGCGCGGTTCTCTACCAGTCCGCCGTATTGGTCGGTTCGCCGGTTGGTGACTTCATGCAGGAACTGCTGGAAAAGGTAGACATATCCGCCCTGAATCTGGACGCCGTCAAAACCTGCGTCTCGGGCGACTTGGGAAGCATGTCTGAAGTCCTTCACGGCCTGCTTGATCTCGTGAAGTGCCATTTCGCGCGGGGTTTCGCTCATGATCCTGCCGCCCTTGACGTGAATCAGTTGTTCGGGATTGACGGCGGACGGTCCAAGAGGTAGCCGCCCGTCGGCATAGAGGGACCGATGCGACACGGAGCCCTGATGCCAGAGCTGGACGAAGATCAGCCCGCCTGCGCCATGAACGGCATCCGTAACACACTTCCATCCGGCCCGCTGTTCTTCGCTGTAGACTCCGGGGGCTCCGTACCAACCTTGTCCCTGCTCGCTTACGAAGGTGCCTTCGGTGATGATCAGCCCGGCGCCGGCACGTTGAGCGTAATATTCAGCCATCAGTTCATTCGGCACTTTCCCTTCGTTCTCGGCTCGGGTGCGCGTGAGCGGAGCCATCACGATGCGGTTCTTGAGTTTCAAATCGCCCAGCGTGTAAGGCGCAAGGAGGGCTTTTGACGAGTTGTTCGAGCCGGTCCGGGTCATTCGAAATGGATCTCGGTGAGATCAATGGAAATGAGTACGGGCTCGGGCACTTTTTGGCGAGCAGTGTCGTAGGCAACAACCCGCCGGCGAGTAGCGAGCATCACGCCGCCCACGGCGCGATACTCGGAGGCGTAATTTGCGCCTTGAGCCCCGCCTAAAACATCGACGGTGTAGAGATGCCTTCTAAGAAGGCCATCCTCACCGAAGTAGGAATATTGCGTGCGCGTATGCGCGGCGTACTCGCCAGGGAAACTGACTTGCAGCGCCCGCCAACGCTCTCCATCCTCATGCCAGGGTTCAATCTCCTGGACCTGGAAGCCGGGGTAGGTGTAGAGGAACGGCGTTGTGAGGTAACCCCAGAGCGCGTAGCTGCAGAAATACCCGGCATGCAATTTGTCCCATTTGGAATCGGCGGACTGCCCGGCGACGGCTGACCGCGGGTCGATGCGCGTGTCGAGGAAACTTCCCGACTCGGTCTCCAGTGATATTTGATTCGGGGTGAATACGATCCGCTCGGCAAGGTCAACGAGGTGCGTCACGACATGTTGGTGACGGAGTTTCAGCTCGACGCGAACGTTTTTGAAAAGGCCGGAGAGTTGTTTCTGGTCCCAGAGTGCTCCCCCGATCGAGACATTCGCCTGCAGACTCTCCAGCTTGTTCCAGGCGTTTAAGCCGCCCTGCGCTTCTATCGCAAGCTTGAGCAGGCTATCCAATTGTTCTCTCCGGTGCGGAATAGACGGGAAATGTTGAGCCGAACATCGGCGCTTTGCTCTTCGATTGCCCTTCAGTCGCCTCGTCCTGAATAACGTCCCAGTGCTCGACGAGAATGCCGTTCTCGATACGCAGGATGTCGGCCGCAATCCAGTTCACAGGCAGACCGATGCCGCTGAAGCGCCCATGGACGATGACAAAGTCGCCATCGGCGACGATCAGTCCGGGTTCGTATTTCAGCGTCGCCGGAATGCTTTTTATAAGGTTGAACAGTCCCTCGCGCCCAGGCTCGATGTGGGCGCTGTGCTGAATGTACCGCGGCGACCAGAAGGTCTCAGCCCTTGCGTAGTCGCGCTTGTTGAACAGCGTGTCAAACGCATTCAGCACAAGGTCTTTGTTTTTCTGCTGGATCGTTTTCTCCGTATGATTCTCCTTTTATTGTTTTGCTTCATTGGGCCAATGCAGGTGGAGGACCACCGTGAAAACAGCTCGGCTGCGCAAAGGCTCGCGGAAAACAACCGTCGCGGTGCTCAGCGATCGCTGAACTTTCGGCGGTACAACCATCGTTGTTACCCTTCAACTCTCTCGCGTCGAATCCACTCGAGAACGTACGGCGGGCAATTGCGCAACTCGATCCTCTGATCCTGGCAATCGCGCAGGAACCGAACGGAATCCAAATCGACAAGGTGTACTTCGGTCAAATCGAGGATCGTGACGCACTTTGGATTCTCGACGCGCTCCCGGAGTTCCCCGACGCAACTGGCGCTGATGCGCCCGATCAGACGCAGGATCGTCCGCGCACCGTCGGTTTCTGTTTCAATTCGAAGCATCGAGGCGCCAGATACTCATCACAGAGCATTTCGCGTATGCAATTTGGCGGCCTGACGCACCGCGTGGCATACGCGACGCGCGTACTAAACCGCTGTCAGTAAGACCTCATATGCCGGGCGTTCGGAAGGCAGGAAAGCCGATACGCCCGCCTTTAAGAGGACCGGGGAAATCTGATCGGAATGAAGGAACGAGACGACGCCCTACTTTGCGCTCGTGGCCCGAAACGATCGCTCAGCGTTCGCCGAAATTTCAGCGATTGGTTGTTCGCCGTAAAGGCCATGAGGTGCAGAATCGCTGACTGTCAACGCGCCCGAGCGTCAGGGGAGAGATGGCGACTGATTTGCACTCATGAGGGCGCACTTTCCGGTCACGACGAGTAGGAGTAGTTTCTCTTGGGCGGCGCCTCCCTGAAACAGCTCCTGAGGAGAATAGGCTGGCATGGAAAAAGTCAAAGGATCGCCCGCTAATGAGCAGACACGAGCTCCGGATTCAAAAGAGGGGCATGTTCTTACGTGGGAAGTCTTCGTGACGCCGGGCATACCCATCGTCACACCCGACCGGCCTGCGGCCATAAAGCAAACCTATTTTCAGGCCATGGCTGCGACCCTCATCTATGGCGTGAGGGACGCTGTCCTCGTGGACGCCTTTATGACGGTCAAGCAGTCCACGGCTCTGGCAGAATGGGTGGCCGTCAAAAGACAAAAACCTGACGACCATCTACATCACGCATGGCCATGGGGACCATTGGTTTGGCGTGGGCACTCTTCTTGAGCGATTCCCAAACGCCCGGGTGGTCGCAACGCCCAATACGGTTAAGGTTATGCGCCAGAACGCCTCCCCGGAGGCGCTCGATGGGGCCTGGAAGCCAGGATTTCCGGGCCAGATTCCGGACAACCTCGTGATCGCCGACGAGCTCGAAGGAAATGTAATCGACCTGGAAGGGAATGACCTAGTCGCCGTGGAACTTGGTCATACTGATACGGAGCATACGACCTGTTTAAATGTCCCTTCGATCGGGCTGGTGATCGCCGGCGACGCTGCCTACAACGACGTCCACCTTTATCTTGCCGAGTCGAATGCGCAGAAGCGGCAGGAGTGGATCGCCGCGCTCGACAAGATCGAGGCGCTCAAGCCACGCGCGGTTATCGCTTCACATAAGCGGCCGGACCGCGACGACAATCCCAGAATTATCGAAGAGACGCGGCAATACATCCGGGATTTTGATCGCCTGGCGGAAACGACAAGAACCGCTCAGGAGCTCTACGACAGGATGCTGGAGCTCTATCCGAACCGGGTCAATCCTGGCTGGGCGCTTTGGAGTTCAGCCCGCGCGGTTAAGCCATAGATCGGAGCCGAATGCCAAAGATGAAAGCTGTGCAAGTACCTAAAGCCGGGCGAGATCTCGAAGTCGTCGAGCGTGACATCCCTGAGCTGGGATCAGGGCAAGTCAGGATTCGCGTCCAAGCGTGCGGTGTTTGCCATAGTGATGTGATCACAAAAGAAGGCCTCTTTCCCGGCATATCGTACCCTCGCGTACCTGGACACGAAGTCGCCGGGATAATCGACGAGGTCGGACCCGGCGTGAACGGCTGGAGCAGGGGCGACCGTGTCGGCGTAGGTTGGCACGGCGGGCAGGACGGCACTTGCATCGCCTGCAGGAGAGGAGATTTCGTCAATTGCGCGAACGGGCTGGTGTGTGGCGTATGCCGGACTCGCTTGATCCTGCCGAAGCCGCGCCGCTCATGTGCGCAGGCCTTACAACGTTCAACGCACTTCGCCACAGCGGGGCGATGCCGGGCGATCTTGTCGCCGTCCAGGGAGTCGGCGGACTCGGTCATCTTGGCATTCAATTCGCGAGGAAGAGCGGGTATCGCGTCGCGGCTTTAGGCCGGGGCGCTCAGACTGACGCGATCGCCAAGAAACTGGGAGCGGATCTTTATATTGATAGCGCCGCCACAGATGCGGCGGCCGAGCTCCAGAATCTAGGCGGAGCACGAGTGGTTCTCGCCACGGCTCCGAGCGGAAAGGCGATGTCGTCTCTCGTGGCGGGATTGGGACCCAACGGCATCCTCGTTGTTATTGGCGCCTCGCCGGACCCGATTGAAGTGTCCACCACGTTGTTGATCCTTGGCAAACGAAGCATCAAGGGCTGGTCGGCCGGCACACCCGCAGATTCTGAAGACACCCTGCGCTTCGCCGAGGCTGCCGGTGTGCGTCCAATGATTGAAAAACTGCCTCTGGAAAAAGCCTCGGAAGCATACGCTCGCATGATGAGCGGAGATGCTCATTACCGCGTTGTGCTCACGATGGGATAGCGGCCCACTCTTTGGCCCGTACTCGCGTGGAGAGAGGGACTTCGTTTGAGCCGAATAAAGGAGAGTATCTAGATGGAAGCTGTCGATAGAGCAAGCAACGTTACCGCAGCAACGAAATTCCTCGCAGTGGGGAACGAAAAATACGCCTACCGTCGCTTCGGAAGCGGGCCGGCGCTTCCTCTCCTGCTTCTGCAGCACTTCACGGGTACACTCGACAATTGGGATTCCGCCGTCACCGATCCGCTGGCGGAGCGGGGCGAGGTTATTCTGTTTGAAAGCGCAGGTCTCGGACGGTCGAGCGGCGAGGTGCCAGAAACGATGGCCGGTATGGCCACGCATGCGCTCGCTTTTCTCGACGGCCTCGGCCTGAGCGCGTGCGACGTTCTAGGGTTTTCTTTGGGTGGCATGGTCGCACAACAAATGGCGCTCGATCGTCCCGCCATCTTCCGAAGAATGATCCTTGTCGGAACGGCGCCACGAGGTGGCGGGGACATCATGCATCTGGAAAAACCCAGCCTGTCCAAGTTCTTGAACGATCCCAGCCTCAAAGGATACAGCGTGCTGCAGAAAATCTTTTTCGCTCCAACCGCATCCAGCCAGGCTGCCGGCGCGGCCTTCGTCAATCGGTTGTTGGAACGTAAGGAGGACCGGGAACCAGTCTCAGGACCTGAGGTGGCCAAAGCGCAGATGACGGCGTTCCGGGAGTGGGAGAAGTTCACAGGCGAACGCTTCTCGGATCTTGCGGCCATTCACCAGCCGACGCTTGTCGTAAACGGTATTCATGATGAGATGATTCCCATCTCAGATTCCTACGCCCTTGTTGAAAACTTGCCCAACGCCGTCTTGCTGGCCTATCCCGATTCCGGCCACGGCTCACTGTTCCAATTTCACGAGTCCTTCACGCAACAGGCGAAGGCCTTCCTGGCTTCCAATTCACCGTTCGCTCCGTACTGAGTTGATGGCTGCTATAGAAGGTCGATCATGGAGTATGACCGTGAAACAAGGGACGAACAATATGCCTCGGATCGCGATCCTCGACGATTACCAAAATGGTGCCTTGGAACTGGCCGACTGGTCGCCAGTCACGGAACGCGCAACAGTGACCGTCTTTAATGATCATCTTTCGGAGGCGAAGGACATCGTCGAGCGGCTCCTTGAATTCGACGCTGTTTGTGTCATGCGCGAACGAACGCCATTGACCCGCGACATTCTCGAGAGCTTGCCCCGTCTGAAACTCATCGCCTCAACAGGGCCGCGAAATGCGTCAATCGATATCGAAGCGGCGGCGGGCTGTGGTATCGAAGTGATGCATACCAACTACGACTCCAGTCCGACGATAGAGCTGACGTGGGCACTCATTCTGGCGAGCGCGCGAAACCTGACCACCGAAAGCGCCTCCGTTCGGTCCGGCGGCTGGCAGCGAACCGTTGGGGACGGCATTCGAGGCAAGGTGCTCAGCGTACTTGGCCTCGGCAATATCGGGAGCCAAGTTGCTCGGATTGCGGGGGCGTTTGGGATGGAGGTCATCGCGTGGAGCGAGAACCTGACGCCAGAAAGGGCTGCCGCCGCAGGAGCCAGACTGGTTTCCAAGAGCGAGCTGTTTGAACGGGCAGATATTCTTACGATCCATCTCGTCCTGAGCCCCAGTACGCGGGCGCTCGTAGGCCAGCCTGATCTCGCCTTGATGAAACGATTCGCGCGGCTCGTCAACACATCGAGGGGACCGATTGTTGACGAAATCGCACTCGTGGAAATTCTGCGCGAAGGGCGCCTGGCCGGCGCCGCCATCGATGTTTTTGACATCGAGCCGCTGCCGCCGGACCACCCGTTTCGCCGATTGGACAACGTGATCGCAACCCCGCACATCGGGTACGTATCACGTGACCTCTATCTCGTGTTCTATCAGGACACCGTCGCAAACGTCGCTGGTTGGCTGGGGAGGAGGACGTTATGAATAATCCGTTGCGGTTCGACGTCCTTGTCAGCGCTCAGATCCCGGTCGTCACGAACGACCTTCCGCCGGGTGTGTCTGAACGGAGATGGTCGCCGATATCGTCAACGCTCATTTCAGGTGAGCGGGATGCTGTATTAGTCGATACGTTCATCACCGTCGAGCAAAACCGGACGCTGGTCGAATGGATCGCGGCAACCGGCAAGAACCTGACAACGATTTACGCGACACATGGCCATGGAGCCATTTCTTTGGTGTAAACACGATTCGAGAGCAATTTCCGAAGGCACGGTTCGTGACAACGCCAGATGTGATCGCTATCATGCGAGTGCAGGCCTCGTCTTCTGTACTTGAGTCGTTTTGGAAGTCGCGGTTTCCGGGGCAAATCGACCCGACCCTCGTGATCGCGGACGAGCTCATGGGGACCATCGAACTCGAAGAACAGGAACTCGTGAGTGTTCCCCTTGGGCACACCGACACGGACAATACCACTTGCCTGCACGTCCCGTCGATCGGCCTCGTCGTCGCTGGCGACGCCGTGTACAACGATGTTCATGTGTTCCTGGGCGAGTCGAATTCCGATTCAAGGAAGGAGTGGCTCGCCGCACTAGACACCATCGAATCATTGAAGCCGAGTTCTATCGTCGCAGGACACAAGAGGCCGGATGCGACAGACACCCCGAACACGATTGGCGAGACAAGACGATATATTCGCGATTTCGACAGGATCGCTACTGAGGCGCAGTCCGCACAGGATCTCTACAACCGGATGCTCACTCTATACCCCAATCGTGTGAACCCTGGCGCATTATGGAGTTCGGCGCGGGGCGTCAAGCATTGAACGGCGTCGCGGCGTTCCCGATGGCCGGAACTCACGGCCTTCGATAGCGGAATTTATTTATTCCAAGGAGTTTGATTTTGGATTCCAAGGTCTGGCGAGGCAGGCCCAGCTTCGCGGCTGCACCTTTCGGACCGCCCACCCGGCCTGCGCATTCCGCCAATGCCCGCTCGATCAATTCACGCTCGTTGGTGGTCACGGCAGCGTTGAAAGAAATGGGCGGGTCCGTTCGTGACGCCGACTCGCGCCGGAACCAGCTCTCGTCCATGGAGAGGACGGGTGTCTCACAAAGAATCACGGCTCGCTCGATGACGTTTTGCAGTTCCCGAACATTGCCCGGCCAATCGTAGTTCTGCAACTCTTCAAGGGTCGGTCTATCAATCGCGGTAATTCTCTTGCCGGCCTTCTTCGCATAGCGTTCCAGCAGGTATTCGGCGAGCAGCGGGATGTCTTCGATGCGTTCCCTGAGGGGCGGAACCTCTACCGGAAACACGTTGAGACGGTAGTAGAGGTCGCGGCGGAAGTCGCCATCTTCCACGTCCGCAGCAAGGTCGCGATTGGTCGCCGCCAGTACGCGCACGTCGACCTGAACAGGTTTTGTGCTTCCGATTCGCTCGAATTCGCGCTCCTGAAGTACGCGAAGCAACGTAATTTGCGTTTCGGGCGGCAGATCGCCGATCTCGTCGAGAAAAAGCGTGCCGCCGTCGGCGGCTTCGAAGCGGTCGATGCGGCGTTCGACGGCGCCTGTGAAAGCGCCTTTTTCATGCCCGAAGAGTTCCGAGGCTATGAGTTCGGATGGCATAGCAGCGCAGTTGACGCGAATAAACGCGCGCGAGGACCGCGGGGACCGCTTGTGAATTGCTCTCGCGATCAACTCCTTCCCGGTTCCTGTTTCGCCGAGAATCAATACCGTGGAATCCGTTGAGGCAACTTTGTCCACAGCCTTCAGAACCTTCCGTAGAGACTGCGAGGAGCCGACGATCTCTTCGAACATCAGGGACTGGTCGAACGATTCGCGGAGAGCGATATTTTCATTCCGCGTTCGCTCCTCATTCCTTTTGCGATCGTCGATGTCGGTACCTGTCGCATACCAACGTACAATGCGTCCCTGCTCGTCGCGAAATGGGTTGTAGCGAATGAGGAACCATCGATATTGCCCGTCCTTCCTCAAAGCACGCTGTTCAATTTCAAACGGAACGCCTCTGGCGAGTGCGGATTCTCGATATTCACTCAATCGCTGGATGTCGTCCGGGTGAAAGATGCGCTCGCGAAAATTTGGCTTCAAAACGTCTTCCATGGCAAGGCCGGTATAGTCGAGCGCCGCGCGGTTCGCGTATAAGGTAGCGCCAGCAGGGTCTTGAACCACGATTGCCTGGGGAATGGAATCGGTGATCCGGCGAAGGTCGCGCTCGTCTTCTCTTAATTTCTCTTCGGTTTGCTTGAGGGCTTCGATGTCGGTGCTTGTTCCGTACCAGCGGATAATGTTCCCCGCTTCATCGCGGAACGGCTCAACCCGAACGAGGAACCATCGGTATATTCCGTCATGGCGCCGGAGCCGGATCTCGCTTTCAGCGGGTCCGTTCCCACTGAACAGGTTCCGGCATTTTTCTCTTCCGTTCTCGCGATCGTCAGGATGAAAGGCGGCCTGATAGCCAAAATCCCTGGCTTCCGCGGGCGACAGGCCCGTGTATTCCAGCCATTGCTTGTTGAGAAACTGTATCGATCCATCTGGCATCGCGCACCAGGCGAGCGCCGGTATGGTGTCGATGATGCGCCGAAGGAGGCTGGTCCCGGAGCTGTTCGAGCCGTCGTATGCATCGTCCGGATTTTGAGCCGAACCGAGTTGCGCGAGTGCGTTGCCGTCTTCGGGTGGTCGATCCACTGACCTGTAGGCCTCGGCGGCAGTCAGAGGCGTTCTCGGCTTTGATTTTGCGGCAGCCATTATCCAATTTGATTTCGGCGGGTGAATTGAAGGAGCACCGAACCTTTATGACTAGTGTGCGGAAACAGAATAGCAGACTGAGCGCCAGGCGCGTAAACGCATGCAGGATAATGGCTTACTGGACTTGGCCAGGACTAGAAGGCTGAAATATCGGCGAAAGCTGAAATTACAGCGCGGTACCTGGCCTGCCCGGCCGGGAGTTGACTCCTGTCAGGCCGACGTTGGCACCCATCACTTCGAGACAGTTGTCGTGACCGAGATGGAGACTGCAGCACTAGCTCTTATGAACAACCTCGAACGAATACTCATCCGGGTCGAAGACATCTGCTGCGTTGTGCTTCGCCATTATTGCGTCCGACTGTAAGCGGTTGACTTGGAACAAAGATGAAGTCGAACAACGGCGGTGCGTGTCAATGAAAATGAGACACACAGCGTGAAAGTTTAAGGAGCTTTCTCCTGGTCCGGAGGCTTGTTGATCCAGACGGCAGTAGGGAGAGAAGGCGGCTTGGGAGGGCGGCGGACGAAGCGTTCCGGGTGAGTC